>NZ_CP047146.1:2532500-4017500 GCF_009834125.1 Streptomyces sp. GS7 | reverse complement strand
GGCAGCAGGGCTTCGGACACTTCGTCAACACCGTCTCCACCGCCGGACTGCGCGTCGTTCCCCTCCAGTCGGTCTACGCCGCCACGAAGAACGCCGTCCGCACCCTCTCCGAGGGCCTGCGCCAGGAGGCCGGCGACAGCCTGCGCGTCACCGTCGTCTCACCGGGCTTCGTCCGTACGGACTTCGCGGAAGCCATGCCGAACCCCGAGGTCAAGGCCCAGATCCTCGACCGGATGGACAAGATCGCGATCTCGCCGGACGCGGTGGCCCGCGCCATCGCGTTCGCCGTCGAGCAGCCGGACGGCGTCGACGTGGGCGACATCGTCGTCCGCCCCACCGCACAGGACTGACGGCCCGTTCCCCACCGCTCGGCGGCCTGCCCGACGCCGACCGTCTCGTACGTCGCTCCCCGCCTCCCACCCGCAGGGAAGGTGGGGGCTCGCCCCGAACAGAGTGCCCGGCGTGACATCTGTCACGTGACCGCGGCCCGGTTCCGCGAGCCCCAAGCGGCGGGGACGACCAGGTTCGCGCGCCGAGCGCGCCCCCGGCCGACGCCGGTCGGACGGGCACCGCGCCACTCGGCCGACACCGGCGTTCGTGGCCGGTTACCGTTGCCGCGACCGCGCCGATGAAGAAGACGTCCTGCTCGCAGGAAGACGTCCTGCTCGAAGCCGGTCGGCCGGTCCAGGTGACGCCTACGGGGACAGCGCGGGCGGCCCCACGTGACAGAGGGAGATCCAATGAGCAGGGCCAAGCGGACGGACACCCGGTCGCCTGAGGTGCACGTGGCCGACAGCCACGAGCTGATCCGTGTGCACGGCGCGCGCGAGAACAACCTCAAGGACGTCAGCATCGAGATCCCGAAGCGCCGGCTGACGGTGTTCACCGGTGTGTCCGGCTCGGGCAAGAGCTCGCTGGTGTTCGACACCATCGCGGCGGAGTCGCAGCGGCTGATCAACGAGACGTACAGCGCCTTCGTGCAGGGCTTCATGCCGACACTGGCGCGGCCCGAGGTCGACGTCCTCGAAGGGCTGACGACCGCGATCACCGTGGACCAGCAGCGGATGGGCGGCGACCCCCGCTCCACGGTCGGCACCGCCACCGACGCGAACGCGATGCTGCGCATCCTGTTCAGCCGGCTGGGGCGGCCGCACATCGGCTCGCCCAAGGCGTTCTCCTTCAACGTCGCCTCGATCAGCGGGGCCGGGGCGGTCACCGTCGAGCGCGGCGGGAAGACCGTGAAGGAGCGGCGCAGCTTCAGCATCACCGGCGGCATGTGCCCGCGCTGCGAAGGCCGCGGCGCCGTCACCGACCTCGACCTCACCCAGCTCTACGACGACGCCAAGTCCCTCGCCGAGGGCGCACTCACCGTCCCCGGCTACAAGGCGGGCGGCTGGAACCACCGGCTCTACAGCGAGTCCGGCTTCTACCCCCCGGACAAGCCGATCCGCACGTACACGAAGAAGGAACTGCACGACTTCCTGCACCGCGAGCCGACCAGGATGAAGATCGCGGGCATCAACATGACCTACGAGGGGCTGATCCCCCGCATCCAGAAGTCGATGCTCGCCAAGGACAAGGAGGCGATGCAGCCGCACATCCGGGAGTTCGTGGACCGTGCGGTCACCTTCACCACCTGCCCCGAGTGCGACGGCACCCGGCTGAGCGAGGGGGCCCGGTCGTCGAAGATCAAGCGGATCAGCATCGCCGACGCCTGCGCGATGCAGATCAGCGACCTGGCCGGATGGGTGCGCGGCCTCGACGAGCCGTCGGTGGCACCCCTGCTCGCCAAGCTGCAGCACACCCTGGACTCGTTCACCGAGATCGGCCTCGGCTATCTCTCGCTCGACCGGCCGGCGGGCACGCTGTCGGGCGGTGAAGCACAGCGCGTCAAGATGATCCGGCACCTCGGCTCCTCGCTCACCGACACCACCTACGTGTTCGACGAGCCCACCACGGGTCTGCACCCCCATGACATCCAGCGGATGAACGACCTGCTGCTGCGCCTGCGGGACAAGGGCAACACCGTGCTCGTCGTGGAGCACAAGCCGGAGATGATCGCGATCGCCGACCACGTCGTCGACCTCGGCCCCGGGGCCGGCACGGCCGGCGGCACGGTCTGCTTCGAGGGGACGATCGAGGGATTGCGGACCGCCGGCACCATCACCGGCCGCCATCTCGACGACCGGGCCATCGTCAAGGAGACGGTCCGCACACCCACCGGCCGGCTCCCGATCCGCGGCGCGAGGACGCACAACCTGCGCGACGTCGACGTGGACATTCCGCTGGGGGTGCTGGCCGTCGTCACCGGCGTCGCCGGCTCCGGCAAGAGCTCGCTCGTGCACGGGTCGATCCCGGCCGGTGCGGGTGTGGTGTCGGTCGACCAGGGTGCGATCCGCGGCTCGCGACGGAGCAACCCGGCGACGTACACCGGGCTGCTCGACCCGATCCGCAAGGCGTTCGCGAAGGCCAACGGCGTGAAGCCGGCGCTGTTCAGCGCCAACTCCGAGGGCGCCTGCCCCACCTGCAACGGCGCCGGCGTCGTCTACACCGATCTGGCGATGATGGCCGGCGTCGCCACCACCTGCGAGGAGTGCGAGGGAAAGCGGTACGAGGCCTCGGTGCTGGACCACCACCTCGGTGGTCGCGACATCAGCGAGGTGCTGGCGATGTCGGTGACCGAGGCCGAGGAGTTCTTCGGTGACGGCGAGGCGCGCACCCCCACCGCGCACAAGATCCTCCAGCGACTCGCCGACGTCGGGCTCGGCTACCTCAGCCTCGGTCAGCCGCTCACCACGCTGTCCGGCGGCGAGCGGCAGCGGCTCAAGCTGGCCACGCACATGGCCGAGAAGGGCGGCGTCTACGTCCTCGACGAGCCGACCGCCGGTCTGCATCTGGCCGATGTCGAGCAGCTGCTCGGTCTGCTCGACCGGCTCGTCGACTCCGGCAAGTCGGTCATCGTCGTCGAGCACCACCAGGCGGTGATGGCACATGCCGACTGGATCATCGATCTCGGCCCCGGCGCCGGTCACGACGGCGGCACGATCGTCTTCGAGGGCACGCCCGCGGATCTGGTCGCCGCCCGCTCGACCCTCACCGGTGAGCATCTGGCGGCCTACGTCGGCGCCTGACCCAGGGCCTGCCCGATGGGCCAGGGCCGGAAGGGCCCTGACCCATCGGACAGGCCCGAGGCCCCGGCGGAACGCCGTGAGTCCCACGTCCCGCCGTAACCGACCGAGCGTTTCAGGCGGTTCGGCGCGTACGCCACACAGCGGCCGGGCATCCGGCCGGAGGCGTACCGCCCGAGGCCGGACGGGAGCATCGCTCAGGTCCGCGAGCCGGGGATGTGACGGCTGGGTGACGCACCCGGGCATCACCGCCCGCGTCGCGTTCACACAAGCATGACCTTTCAACGCCTTCACGCTCTCCGGCGGCGATCTCCCTTCCCCTCCCCGCCATGTCTCTGCCTTCCTGGAAGTGCAGCCCTTTCGGTTCGTGCGGTGGTCAACCGCGCCGTCGGGGAGGGAGAACGGCATGGCAACGGCCCGGATGGAACACTCCCTGTCGGTCCTGGAGCGGGTGAACGACCCGGGCGCGCTGCGGTCGCTGCCGGACGGGGAACTCGCCGTGCTGGCAGCGGAGATCAGGCGGTTCCTGGTGGAGAAGGTGTGCGCCACGGGTGGTCATCTGGGGCCGAATCTGGGCGCGGTCGAGCTGACCCTGGCGCTGCACCGGGTCTTCGACTCCCCGGATGACGCGCTGGTCTTCGACATCGGCCACCAGGCATACGTGCACAAGCTGCTGACGGGGCGTCGGAACCGCTTCGACTCGCTACGGCAGCAGGGCGGCCTGTCGGGCTATCCCTCGCGCCGGGAATCCGTGCACGACCTGGTGGAGAACTCCCACGCGTCCACCGCCCTGTCGTACGCGGACGGGCTGGCCAGGGCACGGCAGTTGGCCGGCGAGCAGGAGCGTGCCGTGGTGGCGGTCATCGGGGACGGGGCGCTGACCGGTGGCATGGCGTGGGAGGCGCTGAACAACCTGGGCGGCGCCCCGGATCGACCGGTGATCGTGGTGGTCAACGACAACGGCCGCTCGTACGCCCCCACCACCGGCGCGCTCGCCGAGCACCTGCGCCTGCTCAGGTACGGAGGCGGCGCGGAGGCATGCCGGAACTTCTTCACCGACCTGGGCTTTGCCTACTTCGGGCCGGTGGACGGGCACCACACCGCGGAGGTGGAGGGCGTGCTGCGCCGGGCGCGTGCCCTGAAGCGGCCGGTGGTGGTGCATGTCATGACCGTCAAAGGCAAGGGCCATGCGCCGGCCGAGGCGGACCCGGCGGACTGTCTGCATGCCGTCGGCGTGGTCGACCAGGCCACCGGTCGGCCCGTCGGGGAGCCTTCCGCTCCGTCATGGACGAGCGAGTTCGGCCGGGCGTTGGTGGAGGTGGCCGCGGACCGTCCCGAGGTGGTCGCGGTCACCGCGGCGATGCTGCTGCCCACCGGGCTCGGGTTGATGAAGGAGCGGTTCCCCGAGCGGGTCTTCGACGTGGGGATCGCCGAACAGCACGCCGTCACCTCGGCGGCGGGCCTGGCCATGGGCGGTTTCCATCCCCTCGTCGCCGTCTACGCGACGTTCCTGAACCGGGCCTTCGACCAGGTGCTGATGGATGTCGCGCTGCACCGGCTGCCGGTCACCTTCGTCCTGGACCGCGCCGGTATCACCGGGCCGGACGGGCCGAGCCATCACGGCATGTGGGATCTGGCGCTGCTGTCCATGGTTCCGGGGCTGCGCCTGGCTGCTCCCCGCGATACCGCCCAGCTGCGCCGCCTGTTGACGGAGGCGGTCTCCTGGGGCGAGGGCCCGACCGCGCTGCGGCTGCCCAAGGCCGCCGCCGGCGCGGGTATCGGGGCGCTGGCCCGTATGGACGGGATGGACATCCTCCACCGCAGCAAGGGCCGTCCGCTGGATGTGCTGCTGGTGCCCGTCGGACCGCTGGCCCGGGCGGCCCTGGAGGCGGCCGGTGTCCTGGACGCCGAGCACGGTATCGGGGTCACGGTCGCCGACCCGCGCTGGGTGTTCCCCGTCAACGAGGGGCTGGTGTCACTGGCCGCCCGCCACCGGCTGGTGGTGAGCATGGAAGACGGCGTACGCACCGGCGGTGCGGGCACGGCGCTGGCCGGGCGGTGCCGGGAGCAGGGCGTGACCACGCCCGTTCAGGTCCTCGGCCTCCCCCACGCCTTCCTCCCGCACGGCCCCCGGCCAGGGCTGCTGGCCGAGGCAGGGCTGGACGCCGCGGGCCTGGTCCGTACCGTCCTCGCCTCCCTCGACCACCGCCACCCGGCCCCTGCCGCACCCGGACATCTCCTGGGAGGGACCCAGTGACCGCCATCGATCTCGGACTGCCCACCCTGCCCACCCCCAGGACTCCGGTGCGCCGCCGCCCCACCCGTCAACTCCGCGTCGGGACGGTGCCCGTCGGCGGCGGGGCGCCGGTCAGCGTGCAGACCATGACCACCACCAACACCGCCGATGTGGACGCCACACTGCGACAGATCGCCGCGGTGACGGCAGCCGGGTGCGACATCGTCCGCGTCGCCGTGCCCTCCGCCGACGATGCCGAGGCCCTGCCGAAGGTCGTGGCCAGGTCGCCGATCCCGGTGATCGCCGACATCCACTTCCAGCCCCGCTACGTCTTCGCCGCGCTCGACGCCGGCTGCGCCGGGGTCCGCGTCAACCCCGGCAACATCAAACGGTTCGACGACCAGGTCGCCCGGATCGCCGAGGCCGCCTCGGCAGCCGCGGTGCCGATCCGGATCGGCGTCAACGCGGGCTCCCTGGACCGGCGCCTGCTGGCCAAGTACGGCGCAGCGACGCCCGAAGCGCTGGTGGAGTCGGCGCTGTGGGAAGCCTCCCTGTTCGAGGAGCACGGCTTCCGGGATCTGAAGATCGCCGTGAAGCACCACGACCCGCTCACGATGATCGCCGCCAATCGGCTCCTCGCGGGCCACTGCGACTATCCGCTGCACCTGGGCGTCACCGAGGCGGGCCCCGCGTTCCAGGGGGCCATCAAGTCCGCGGTCGCCTTCGGCGTCCTGCTGTCGGAGGGAATCGGTGACACCATCCGCGTCTCCCTCTCGGCCGACCCCGTCGAACAGGTCAAGGCGGGCTGCCACATCCTCGCCTCGCTCGGTCTGCGCCCCCGCAGGCTCGAAATCGTCTCCTGTCCCGGCTGCGGTCGCCTCCAGGTCGACATCCACGGACTCGCCGCCCGGGTCGAAGCCGCCTTCGACGGCTTCCCGCACCCCCTGCGCATCGCGGTGATGGGGTGCGTCGTCAACGGCCCCGGAGAATCGAGGGAGGCCGACCTCGGCGTCTCCTGCGGCAACGGCAAGGGCCAGATCTTCCGGCGCGGCCAGGTCGTGCGGACCGTCCCGGAATCCCGTATCGTCGACGCGCTCCTCGACGAGGCCCTCGCCCTCACGGCAGTGGCCGATGCCGCGGCAGAGAGCACCCGACACCGCCACGGCAGGTGAACGGCCTTGACCACCGCGCCCGTCCGGCCGGACGCGAAGCCGCTGGACCTCCAGGCCCTGCGCCGCCTGGTCGGCAACCCGCAGCTCACCGCCGCGGAGGCGGCCCAGGTCCGCGACATCCTCACCGTCACCGAGGCCCGCACACAGGTCGAGGAGCTGATCGCCGAGCGGCGTGCGCGGGTGCTGCGGATGCTCGCCGCCGCACGTCGCATCCGCCCTGTCGCCCGGCAGACGCTGCAACAGCCGGCCGACACCGCGACGCGGCGTACCTCCTGACCACGTCACCGCCGGCTCACCGCGTGCCGCTCGTCCGCGGCCCCCTCTCCTCCCTGGCGATCTGAACGTCGTTGCCCTGCCCGGCAGTTCACCTACGGCTCGTCCGCATCCGGTTCACCGCACTCGACGACGAACCCTTGTGCTCGTTTCTGTTCTACAGAACACTCTCAATGAACAGAAACGAACACCACTGAACATTTCCGAGTCATGGGCGACGACCGGTCGAGCCGAGGAGAGCAGACATGACGCAGTTCAGCCGACGTGGATTCCTGAGCGCGGCCGTGGTGGGTACCGCGGCCGTGGGTGTCTCCCTGGGCGGCAGCCGTACCGCCCTCGCCCAGGCCGCGAGCCCGAGGGGACTGACCATCCGCGGAAAGGAGTTCCTGCTGGACGGCAAGCCGTTCCGGATCCTCTCGGGTGCCTTCCACTACTTCAGGACGCACCCCAAGGACTGGCGCGACCGGCTGCTGCGGATGCGGGCCATGGGCCTGAACACGGTGGAGACCTACGTCGCCTGGAACTTCCACCAACCGTACGAGAGAAAGGCCGACTTCACCGGATGGCGCGACGTCGCCGCCTTCCTGCGGACCGCGGACGAGGTCGGGCTGAAGGCGATCGTGCGACCGGGACCGTACATCTGCGCGGAATGGGATTTCGGCGGTCTGCCCGCCTGGCTCCTCAAGGACAAGGACGCGCCGCTGCGCCGTTCCGACCCCGCCTACGAGCGAGCGGTCGACACCTGGTTCGCCGAACTGCTCCCCCGGCTCGTCGACCTGCAGGCCACCCGCGGCGGTCCCGTCATCGCCATGCAGGTCGAGAACGAGTACGGCAGCTACGGCGACGACCACGCGTATCTGGAACATCTGCGGGACACCATGCGGGCCCAGGGCATCGACAGCCTGCTGTTCTGTTCCGACGGAGCCACCCAGGAGGCGCTGCGGGCCGGCAGCCTTCCCGATCTCCTGGCTACCGTGAACTTCGCCGGGGATCCCACCGGTCCCTTCGCGGAACTGCGGGAATTCCAGCCGGACAAGCCCCTTTTCTGCACGGAGTTCTGGGACGGCTGGTTCGACCACTGGGGCGAGCGGCACCACACCACCGACCCGGCGCAGACCGCCGCCGACGTGGCGAAGCTCCTCGAAGCGGGAGCGTCGATCAACTTCTACATGGCGGTGGGCGGCACGAACTTCGGCTGGTCCGCCGGCGCCAACCTCAGCGGCAGCGCCTACCAGCCCACCGTCACCAGCTACGACTACGACTCCCCGATCAGCGAATCCGGCGAACTCACCGAGAAGTTCCACACCGTGCGCGACGTGCTCGCCGCATACACCACCGTGCCGAACGCTCCGCTGCCTCCCACACCACGCCGGATGCCGCCCCAGAGGGTCGCCGTCCGCGAGTCGGTGCCGCTGCTGGACGCCCTCGACGCGCTGAGCACTCCGGTACGGCGTACCACGCCCGTCCACATGGAGGCCCTCGGGCAGCCGCACGGACTGATCCACTACCGCACTCGGGTACGCGGACCGCAGGGGGCCAGGGGCCTGAGGATCACGGGACTGGGCGACCGTGCGCTGGTGTTCGGCGACGGCAAGCGGATCGGCACCTTCGACCGCAACCAGCCCGACCACACGGTCGACTTCACCGTTGTCGGCGCCTCCGGCACCCTCGACCTGCTCGTGGACCCGACCGGACGCGTCAACTTCGGCCAGGGCCTCAACGACCCCAAGGGCATCAGCGGGAAGGTGCTCCTCGACGGCCGGGAACTGCACGACTGGGAAATCCGCCGCCTCCCCCTGGACAACCTCGCAGCTCTGACGTTCCACAGCGAGGACACCCCGGCCGGCCCCGCCTTCCACCGGGCCCGGGTTCACGTCGACACCCCCGCGGACGGCTTCCTCGCCTTTCCGGGCTGGGACAAGGGCATGGTCTGGCTCAACGGCTTCGCCCTCGGCCGCTACTGGTCCCTCGGGCCGCAGGTCACCCTCTACGCGCCGAGCCATCTGTGGCGGAAGGGGCGGAACGACCTCATCGTGCTGGAGATGGAACGGGCCGGAGACCGGATCGAAGTGCGCTCCGCGCCCGATCTCGGGTGAGCAGACCCCTCTCTCGCAGGGCGGCCGGCAGGGCACGCCGTCCGTTGCCTCGCTGCGACGAGCGCCCAGACCACGTCGGGGCAGTGGAACGGTGAAGCCTCGCCGCCCATCCGCCCACTGAAGCGCGCCGTCACCGTCCCCCGGATCCGCCGGCTGTCCCGGAGCTGGACCTCGGCACCGGGGGACGTACGTCTTTCGTCGGCCGCCACGTCGACTCGCGGTCGGCGCCTGCGTGTTCTTCACGTTCCGCGTGCCTCGTGCCACATACGTTAAGAGCCACGGCGCGTGCTGAACGCCGGCGAGTCGCCCCGTGCGACTTTCGAGGGACAACCCGCCCCGAGCCGCTCCGTCCGCTACGGGGAGTTGTCGAGTCGACGGAGGAACAACCAGATGGACCGCAGCAGTAGTGCCATGCGCACCGTCACCCTGAGCGGTGTCCCCGAAATGCTGATGTGGAATCTGTATCACCGTGCATGGGAAGCGCGCCGCCCCCAACCGGTGCTCCACGACCCGAAAGCCGCGGAACTGGTCGACATGCTCGACTACCTTTTCGAAAGGCACTTCGGGCGCCCCATCGGACTCGTTGCCCAAGGCCATGCGCTGCGAGTCCGCACCTTCGACACCGCGGTACGGGAATTCCTCACCACCCACCCCGACGGCACCATCGTGCAACTGGCCGAGGGCCTGGAAACCCAATTCTGGCGCTGCGACAACGGCCGCGCCCAATGGCTCGGCGTCGACCTTCCCACGTCACTCATCCCCGAACTCGCGCATGTGGGCGTGGAAAAGCTCTGTGATGCATAGTCAGGCGCATTGGCCGGTCCATGTGACGATCGACGGTGCGACTCGCAGGACGAGCGGCCGAATTCTGGAAGGAATGCTGCGGTGAACGTATTGCTGGTGACCCATGGCTCGCGCGGTGATGTCCAGCCGTTTCTGGCGCTGGCGTCCGGCTTGACGGCAGCCGGGCACGCAGTGACGTTGATGGGGCCATACACTTTCGTGGAGTTGGCCCGCTCGGCGGGCGTGCGTTACGTTCCGGTGTTGGACGGCCCCCTTGAGCTCTACACCGATCCGGTTGTCAGGAGAGCCAATGAGGATCGCCGCGGACTGCGCGGAATTGTGCGGGGCGTGCAGTGGTTCAGGCGGAACAGACCGCAGTACGTGAAGCTCCTCGAAGATCTGACGGCCAAGGTCAAAGCACAACCCCGCCCCGATGTCGTGGTGTTCGCACCCTGGTTGCCGGCGCAGCACCTCGCAGAGTGGCTGAAGGTGCCCGCTGTGCCGGTGTGCTTCCAGCCCGGCTGGGTTCCCACCCCCGACTTCGTCAATCCTCTGGCACCCGGACGACTTCCCGCGTCGCTGAGCCGGGCCTCCTACGCTCACGCCGAGTTGCCGGTCCGTCTTCTGTACGGCTCGGCACTGGCACGACTGCGATGCGAATCGCTGGGGCTGTCGGATCGCGGGAGCAAGCTCAGTATTCTGTCCCGGCCCGACGGAGGGCCGGCCACGGTATTGCAGGCATTCGATCCCGGTGTACTGCCCGGCACTCCTCGGTATCCCCCCACCACTCACACCACGGGCTTCTGGCATCTGCCGGCTACGGGTGACTGGCGCATGCCCGCGGACCTCCGCGCGTTTCTCGATGCGGGGGAACGGCCGGTGTACATCGGATTCGGCAGTATGGCCGGGAGCCGTGCCGCCGCGAAGAGCAGGGCCGTTCTCGCGGCCGTCCGGCAATCCGGGGTGCGCGCTGTGATCGCCACCGGCTGGGGTGGGGTGCGCGCTCCGGACGGGGAACAGGGCCACGGCGTTGACAAGGTGTTCTTCATGAACGAGGTGCCGCACGAAGAGGTCTTTCCGCACATGGCCGCGATCGTGCATCACGGTGGCGCCGGAACCACCGCATCGGCCCTGCGCTCGGGCCGTCCGCAGGTCGTGTGCCCTTTCACCTTCGACCAGCCGTTCTGGGCTCGGCGCATGCACGCCCTCGGTCTGGCGCCACCGCCCTTGCCGCAGTACCGCCTCACTGCGGGGCGTCTGGCCGCATCACTGGACCGCGCAGTGCACGATCGCGAACTGGCCGAAGCCGCCGAGCAGTTCGCCCTGCGGACTGTCACCCGGAACGGGGTGGAAAAGGCCGTCGAGGTGATCGAGACCGTTGCGGAGTCCGTCTAGGCGGCTTCGTCCGCCTCGGCACCGTCATCGCTGCCGCCCTGCTCATCCCGCCCGCAACCCGATCACGCATGCCTCCCGCCGTCCAAAGGCAGTCGGCCTCGGCGTCGGCCACCGGTATCAGGAACTGGCGCGGGTGAGCCCCCGGTCGTCGGTGAACTTCACCCCGCCCGCGTAGGCGGCGAGGTGGACACCGGCCGGAACGTCGAGGGTCTTGGTGACGGTGGTGGCAAGAGTGGTGGGGTACTGGAGCCCCCGGTGCCCCCGGGGGGAGTCACACCGGGCGGGGTCGTACCGGTGAGGGCGAGGTACGTGGTCGAGCCGGCCGGGGAGTCGCCGACGGGGACGGGGGCGGTGGCGGTGGCGGTGGCCTCAGCGGTCCACGGGAAGCGGTTGTTGTCGAAGGTCCGGGTGCCGGTGACCTTCTTGCCGACTGCCGCGAAGTCGACCCAGCCGTGGTTCTTCGGCGGGACGGAAGAGGACCGGCACGGCGTCACGGTGACTTGGCGCCGCCTGAACGGACCCGCGCAGTCCCGGCACTGCGCGGCTGCCGTGCCGGCCCTGCCGCCGCCCACCACCGCGGCCCTCTGCCCATAGCTCCCGGCAGCCGAGCGCGGGACGGGGCATGGGCCAACGCCCACCTCCGCGGTACCGCGGCACGACACGCAGGGACCCGCGAATGCGCCGAGATCACGGACCGTGCCGCCATCGCCATCGCCACCACAGGTCTCCGGCCGCCAGGAACACGCTCACCGGAAACATGCGACAGCAATAACCGGGCGCCGGGAGACAGCGGAGCTGTGATGCGGAGCGACCTGCGGGCAGGTCTGCCCCTTCCCGGATCACGGCCCGCGGCGACGCCCCGTCGACGGGGCAAGCCAGGGAGGGCGCCCGGACAGGGAGGAGGCTGGACTTCCGCCCTGATGCGCCCAGCCCCGGGTCGAGGCCGACGCGCTGCCGCGGGTCAGGCTCTCCCAGCGGTGCTCGCCTCTGGTGGGCGCACCATGAAGACGTCGATCGGGTCCTCGGCTTCCACGCGGAATCCGTGGCGCTCGTAGAGCCGGCGGGCAGCGCTGCCCTGCAGGACGTTCAAACCCACGGTCACGCCCAGTGCGTCGGTCCGTTCCAGCACCGTGCGCAGGACAGCCGATCCGAGCCCCCGGCCCTGATGGTGCGTCACGAGGTAGAAGTGCTCCAGCCACCGCCTCTCTTCGGCGGGCCGGATCGTGACGCATCCTGCGAGATCACGGTCGAGCATGATGATCGACGTGTGCTCCGTGGAGAAGGAGTCCCTCAGCCGCTGCCGCACCCGGTGCTCGTCGTAACGCCCAAGGCGCTCCAAATCCGCTCGCATCACCGTCGCCCGCAACTCCGCGATCGTCTCGATGTCCGCTGCCGTCGCAGCACGCAGCATCCAGCCCGCGGCATGCAGTGATGTGGTCCGTGCAGGCATCGCTCTCTCCGATCGCCGACCGCTCCCCATCGCCCCGGCATCCATGGCCGGAGTATCTCAACCCGCCTGTTCTGAAAGGCACATGGGTATCCCAACCGGTTCGCCGGGCCCGCGACACGCCGACCACGGAAGGGGCGCAGCACTGTCCGAGGTCGGATCGATCCGGCGCGTCGGCGAATTCTTTCGTCATATTTCGTATTAACCTTCCGCAACTGGACGAACTCGGTACATCACAGATCAGATCTGCTCACACTTCCGGAGAAGAAATGCACAAGCTTCACAAGGCTGCCGTCCTGGCCGCGGCCCTCGGCAGCATCGCCGCATTCGGCACCGGCACCGCCCACGCGGGCGGCCGTGGCGGCGACAACTTCAACGTCAGTCAGCACACCTCCTGCCGCTCCCACGACCTGAACGTCGACGTGCTCGGCGAGGTCGGGATTCTGAACGGCGTGCTGGGCAACGCACTCAACGGCGAGGGCTCGCCGGGTGCGCAGGCCACCTCGATCGGTTCCAGCATGGGCTGCGACGACACGGTCGGGGGCCATATGGGCGACGACGAGGGGCACGGCCATGGCGGCGGCGGGGGCGGCGGCCATGAAGGCGGCGAGGGCGGCGGCCATGAAGGCGGCGGCGAGGGCGGCGGCCACGGCGGCGGCAAGTAAGGGACACCAGTAGCGAGATGGGCCCGGCGTCCGACCGATCAGCCTGACGCCGGGGCCGTCCACATCCGCGCTCGGGGGCCTCGTGGAGTTTTCCAATACACCCGCGCGAACGCGAGCGTGGCCATATCCGAGACCGGTTACCGTTCCTGAACTCTCCGCCGCGGTGCCTTCACCATCGCGACGCCGAAAGCGGCATCTATTGGCCCCTGGGTAGGACCCCTTCGAGTGATTGCTGTTTCTCGGTTCATCCAACGGAGATTGTCTTGGTGGCGCTACTCAACAGGAGGAATTCATGCGCGCACATACCGCTATCGCCGTGGTGGGCTTGACCGTCACCGCTCTGTTTGCCGGTGCCGGGGCCGCTGCTGCGAACAACCATGACGCCCATAGCACTGGAAACGGCATTCACAGCCCGGGAGTTGGCTCTGGGGGCGGTGAGCAGCCTCCCCTGGACATCTCGGATAATGCCGCCGGAAACACGGGGACCGCCAACAGCGGACTGAACCAGACCTTCGGCGAAAACGGCTTCAACGGCTGACATGCCGTATCGCCCGTGCGGCCCTGCCCCATCCACTGGTCCAAATGGAAGAGGCAGGGCCTACGCCGTGCGCAGCCGGGTGCCGGTCTCCGCTTCCCCGCCGGAGGCCACCGCCCAGCCCATTTTTCCGCGCTTGCCTTCCCGGTCCCGGTCGAACACCGTCCGCAGGTGAACGAAGGTCTGGCACAGATCCTCGGAGTGACGAATGGGGACCGGCCTGCAGCACTCCGCGCGAACGCGAACGGGGAGAACCGCCGCCGCGTCGATCGACCGGCGTAGTGGTGGACGTCGCTCGGCCAATCCACCGCACTGCGGTGGCTGTCGCCTCTCTGTGAACCCGGTCGTTCGGCCACGGGGATGACGCAGGCGCCAGGGGCTTGATGGAGTGACGGCATGACCACACTGCCGCACCGCGTTCTGCGGGCTCTTGACGAGTTCAATGCCGCGCACCCCTGGGACCACAACGCCCACTACCACCGCTGGATCCTGCGACAGCTCCCCCGACACTTCGACAGCGCCCTGGACGTCGGCTCCGGCAGTGGCGACCTTGCCAGGCTCCTGGCCGGGCGCGCCGGCACGGTACAGGGCATCGACTCCGACCCGAAGATCATCGCCCGGGCACGGGAACTCACCCCTCAGGCAACTCCCGTCACCTTCACGACCGCAGATGCGCTGACCGGGATCCCCGCAGACTCCTACGACGTCATCACGTGCGTCGCCACGGTCCACCATCTGCCGTTCGCCGATGCGCTCACCGCCTTCCGCAGGCACCTGGCGCCCGGTGGAACCCTGGTGATTCTCGGTCTTTCGCGCCCGACGACGCCAGTCGACCAGCTGCTCGGAACCGTGGCCAGCCCAGTCAACGCCGCCACGGGCTGGCTCAAGAACAGGGGCCGCACAGCACCTCGTCCCCTCTCGATGACGGCCACGACCCGACCAGCGGACATGGCCTTCCCCGAGATCGTCCGCGAAGCCCATGCAGTCCTGCCCGGTGCCCGACTGCGCCGCCGGCTGTTCTGGCGCTACACCCTCGTATGGCACCACCGTTGAACGGCCCCTCGGCCCCGCTCTCTTGGGGCGACGGCCTCGTGCGCCGCCGCCTTCCGTTCGCCGACTCGATCCCCGATCCCCAACGCGTGAAATGATCCGCGCGGCGCCAAGCGGCGGGCGCGGTGCTGCCGGGAGCCGACCTCACCGGAGCCGACCTGCGGGACTGCACCGGTCTCACCGCGGAACAATTCGCGGACGCCGACGGCGACGCCTCCACGCGGTTGCCTGTCACCCGCACAGGCCCAACTCACCGCCGGGCGGCCTCGGGACGACCTCCTGCTGCCCGACCTGCCGATTCCCTCGCGCCCGTGGCCTGGTATCGCCGGAAGTCACCGCCCCGCCCACCGACACCGGCCTGTGACCGTCCCCACATTCCTCTGATGTCACAATCGCCGTGCCTGCGGTGTCCTCAGGGTGTGAGGTCGATCTGATCGGAGGTGGTTGTGGTGGCACGGGTGCTGGTGGTCGGCGCCGGCTACGCGGGGGTGATGGCCGCGAATCGACTGGCGGTCACGGGGCGGTCCGACGTGAGTGTGACGGTGGTCAATCCTCGGCCGGAATTCGTGGAACGTGTCCGGTTGCACGAGCACGCGGCGGGCGGGGCGAGCGCGGTACGGCCGTTGAGCGGTCTGCTGCACCGCGACGTGCGACTGCGGGTAGCGACGGTGGAGGCGATCGCGGAGCGATCCGTGCTGCTCGACGACGGTGGGGCAGTCGAGTTCGACTATCTGCTGTACGCGGTGGGAAGCACGGCTCCCCGAGACCCGTCCGGTTCCGGGAACGCATGGAGTGTCGCCGACCTCGACGGCGCCGATTCGTTGCGTACACGACTGCGGCGACTGCCTGCAGGAGCGCATGTCGTGGTGGTCGGTGGCGGCATGACAGGGATCGAGAGTGCCGCCGAAATCGCCTACCGGTACCCGTCGTTGAAGGTCGAGTTGGTCTCCCAGTCGGTCGCCGGGTGGCTGCCCGGATCTAGCCGCGTGGACATGGGACGCAGGCTCGCGAACGCCGGGGTCGTGGTGCGCACCGGACTGCGGGTCACCGGAGTCCGCCGGGACGGCGTCGAGACCGATGCCGGCCCGCTGCCCAGCGACTGCACGGTATGGGCGGGCTCGTTCGACGTACCGGACCTGGCACGGCGCAGCGGCCTGCCGGTGACCCCCGACGGGCGCCTGCGCACCGACGACGCTCTGGTGTGCCTGCACCATCGACGCATCGTCGGCGCCGGTGACGCGGTTGCACCACCCGAGCCGGTCGGGGGTCACCTGCGGATGAGTTGTCAGGCAGCGCTGCCCATGGGCGCCCATGGCGCCGACACCGTGCTCGCGCTCATACGGGGTGAACAACCCGCGCCGGTGTCGATCGGCATGACCGGCCAGGCGATGAGCCTCGGTCGGCGTGACGGGTTCATCCAGGCCACGCACCGGGACGACACCCCTCGGGGGTTCGTGTTGTCGGGGCGGGTGGCGGCGGTGGTCAAGAAACGAGTGTGCCGCTACACCATCACCTCGATGCGGTTCCCACGTGCCTACCGTTGGCTTCCCGGCGCGACGCCGACGGAGCCCGCGCCGACCCCGGCAGCAGTCCGCTGAGCGGCCGCAGTCCGCTGAGCGAGGTGGGATCGGGCGGCAGGCGAACCGCCACCCCGATCCGACCAGCACCACACCGAAATCGTGGAAGTGAAAGGAGCAACGTCATGAAGGCCGTCATCGTGTGCACCTCCGTGTCGCACGGCAACACGAAGAGGATCGCCGACGTCATGGGACAGGTCCTGGAGGCTCCTGTCGTCAACCCCGAACAGATCGACAGCGCAGAGCTCGCCGGCTACGACCTGGTGGGATTCGGCTCGGGAATCTTCCTGCAGAACTTCCATCCGCGGCTGCGCCGGTTCGCCCGGTCGCTCCCGACGGGGGGACACAGTAGGGCGTTCGTGTTCGCGACCAGCGGACTGCCCGAACCTCCGATCCGCCCGTTCACCCGCCCCCTCGTACGGCTTCTCGACCGGAAGGGTTTCGAGGTGGCCGACACCTTCACTTGCCGCGCGTTCGACACCTGGCTTCCGATGAAGCTCGTCGGCGGCATCCACAAGGACCGGCCCAACGCCACCGATCTGGAGGCGGCGCGCACGTTTGCCGAAACGCTACGGGCTCGGACCGGTGCGGTGTCCTGACCGGCCCGGCACGTCACGGGGTGACCAGGCGGAGGCGCCGGATCAGGACGGGCTGATCCGGCGTGCCTCCTGGAACAGGCCCTCTGCCTCGGGCCATGCCGGTGGGGTGTACGCGGACGAGTTGTTCACCGTGCACCGCCGGCGGGCCACCCCCGATCCCTGGCCCTGGCCCGATTCCTGGCCCTGGCCCTGGCCTTGCCCCGGCCCGCCGAAAGAACCGTCGGCGAGTGCCCGGCCCGCGCTGTCAGCCGACCCGGCGGGCCAGCACCTGTCCAGGCCAAGTCCGGGACAGGAAAGGGTCGGTGCGGGTGAAACCGTTGCGCTCGTAGAACGCGACCAGCTCGCCCCCGCCACCCGCCCAGCAGTCGACCCGCAGCAGGTCCACTCCGGCCCGCCGGGTCTCCGCGGCGGCATGGGCCAGCAGCGCCGCTCCGATGCCCCGACCTGCGTACCGTCGGTCGGAGATCAACAGCCGGACGTATCGCTCGGGTTCCGCTGCCGGCGCGATGGGCATCTGCGGGCTGGGCCCGGAGTCCAGCACCAGGGCCCCGACGGGCGTTCCGTCCAACTCCGCGATGTACGGGGAGTTCTCGGTCGTGTAGCGCTCGACCCGGGCCGGCCCGCCGGGCTTCTGTGAATACGGTGTCGTGCCCCACTGCTCCGTGTTGCCGCGCGCGTTCATCCAGACCACCGCGGCGTCGAGCATGTCCAGAATGGCCGGGGCGTCGGCCAGGCTGCCTGGTCTGATCCGTATGCCATGTGTGGTGTCGTTCATGGCGGAAGCTTAGACACCGTCGGGCGGATCACGGGTCGAGCCGCGGCCTGATCGCAGCGGTCGTGGCGGCGCCGTACAAGCCGGCGGGCAGCGTCCGGCCCGGCCCTCGCCAACGTCTCGGATGGTCTGCATTAGCGAGGCGTTATCGGTGCGCTAGTGATCTCCGCCAGAGTCATGTGCGTCCGAGGGAACTCGTTGCGGGCCGCATCGGCCTTCAGCATCCTTTCCGCCCGTCGAAACGGGGACGCACGATCTGGCACAGATGTCGGGATGCGGACGACGATGGACGACCACGGTCGTGCCAGGCAGGAAGGCCGAGAGGAAAGCAAAGTGGCATGGTCGAGAATTTCACGAGCGGGGTCGGTGCGGCAGCGCAGACAATTACCTCTTCCTTCTCACTGTTGACCATCGCGTAGCTCGCGGCCGAATTCCGTCGGCGACGGTTCCGGTATCGGTACCGGTCCCGGGCAGCTGCTCGGCGAACCGGCGGACGGAATGGCGTCGGATCCTGGTAGCCACTGTCGGCGCGACGGGCGCCGGCCGCAGTCGTCCGTTACGTCGCGCCGGGCCGAGGCATGGCAGGCGGTGCCGCGGATGATCCCGACATCTGCGCTTGTGGGTTACCCGGTGGCCGTGGCGAAGGACGGGCTCATTCGCGCGAGAGGGGCGCGAAGGGCCGTCGAGGGTTACCGGGCCATTCCCAGCGAAGGTCGGCAACCCCCTCCCCCACTCTCTGGGCTCCCCGTTCTCTGGGGTGTCCCATTTACCAGAACTTCGAACGAATGCGACGGGGACCGTTATGCGTGAATTCAGCCGCCGACAGATATGCGGACTCGGGATAGGGGCAGCGGCAGCGCTCTCGGTCGCCGGCTGCTCAGCCTCCGGGTCGGCGGCCTCCGGCAAGGTCGGAACCCAGCCCGGACAGGTGGCGCAGGGCAAGCCGATAGGCGACGGCTCGACCGCGTACAGCGGAAAGCAGCCCAACCAGCCGCCCGCACCGCAGAAGCTGGAGCCGGGCCAGAAGCCGCCGCAGTTCGTCGTCTTCTCGTGGGACGGGGCAGGCGAGGTGGGCAACGGTCTCTTCCCCCGGTTCCGCAAGCTGGCCGAGGACCACAACGCCTCGATGACCTTCTTCCTTTCCGGGCTGTATCTGCTGCCTGAAGCGAAGAAGCGCCTGTACCGCCCGCCGAACAATCCCGTCGGCGCCTCCGACATCGGCTACCTCAACGATGACCACATCAAGGAGACGCTGAAGAACGTGCGCGCGGCGTGGCTGGCGGGGCACGAGATCGGCACGCACTTCAACGGCCACTTCTGCGGCACCGGCCGGGGCTCGGTCGCGCACTGGACCCCCGCCCAGTGGGACGACGAGATCGAGCAGGCGATGTCCTTCGTCACCAAGTGGCGGACCAACACCGGCTTCACGGACCTCGACCCGCTGCCGTTCGACTACGGCAAGGAACTCGTCGGCGGCCGTACCCCGTGTCTGCTCGGGCAGGACAACCTGCTGCCCACGGCCCGCAAGCGCGGCTGGCGGTACGACGCCAGCTCGCCCGGCGGTCTCCAGGTCTGGCCCGTCAAGAGGCAGGGCGTGTGGAACTTCCCGCTTCAGCAAGTACCGTTCCCCGGCCACTCCTTCGAGGTGCTCTCGATGGACTACAACATCCTGGCCAACCAGTCGAAGAACTCCACCAAGGCACCGCCGGCCAACTACCCCGCCTGGCGCAAGCAGGCCACGGGGGCGTACATCGCGGGCTTCCAGCGGGCCTACGAGACCAACCGGGCGCCGTTCTTCATCGGCAACCACTTCGAGCAGTGGAACGGCGGCATCTACATGGACGCCGTCGAAGAGGCGCTCAAGCACATAGCCGACGCCAAGCACAAGGATGTCCGGCTGGTCTCCTTCCGTCAGCTCTGCGACTGGCTGGATGCCCAGGACCCGCAGGTCCTCGCCGACCTGCGCCGCCTCGGGGTGGGACAGCAGTTCACCGGACGCGGCTGACGGCTCCGGGAGGAGCCCCGAGAACCAGCCGGACTCCGGACGGGCCCGTGACGCACGGCAGCACGGCAGCACGGCCGGCTGCGGCGTGGACGCCGTAGATCCGGCGGGCGCCGCCCTGACCGGCGACGTGCCGCCCGTGAGGTCGGCCGGCCCACCAGCCAGGTCATCGTTGTGTCATCGCCATTTCATCGGCCGTGAGTAGCGTCGACGTCGTCCGATGCAGGCACGCTGCCCGGCGTCGGTCGTCCTCCACCCGAAGATCTCACGCACGGCAGACGCGAGGAAGGTCGCGAAGAAGGTGGCGGATGCGGGACATCGGTGTCCGTTGCCCCAAGAGTGCCGGAGCGGCGGCTCCTCGGGAAGGCACCCGGGCAACGGACCGACTTCGTCTGCGTGCTGGTGAGTTGACCCTGAAAGGCATCGACAGAATGACACGTCCATCGGACGAGCAGGACCCGGCGACCGGCGGGTACTCCCGCCGTAAGCTCCTCAAGCTCGGCGTCGGCCTCGGCGTGGCCGTGGGAGCAGGCGTCGCCGTTTCGGGTACCGAGGCGGCTATGGCCGGCGGGCCGAACGACCCGACCAGTCCGACGCTCGCGACCAAGGTGAAGAACCTGAGCGGTCCGGCCGAGACCGGCCCGTTCGCCTCGCCGTGGACCGACCTCGGCATCCCCGTACGGTGCCCGAACGGCACCATGCTGTTCGTCGGCGGCGACACCTTCAACGGCGACCACGTACCGCGGCCCGGGGAGGCCCCCGATGACTGGCGCGCCCCGGTCGGCCTGCGCTCCGGCAGCGCGGACCTGAACAACCTGCGTATCGACGGGAGCGTCGGCGGCAACCACGCCGTCAGCCTTGTCGGCGAGCCGCACCACCCGGTCGGTGACAAGGCCACGACGGCGATCCCGTCCGATGTGTTCGTCGTCGACGGCGTCATGTACATGCACCTCATGCGCGGCGTCATCTACAACACCCACCACACGGACTTCTGGCGCTCCACCGACAACGGCGAGACCTGGGAGTACCTGTGCCAGTGGCCGGGTGACCTGCACGGCGGCCAGTTCCAGCAGAAGACCTACGCGGTGGCCGACGGCGACTACTGCTACGTCCTGTCCACGGTCTTCAACCGCGAAGTGGAATCGGGGATGCTGCTGCACCGGGTACGGAAGGACAGTCTCGGCAAGGCGGACGCGTACGAGCCGTGGGGCTATGCCGACGGCGGCTGGCGGTGGGGCGCGCCTCCGACGACCGTCTTCGGCACCCGCAAGTGGGGCGAGATCTGCTTCCGCGCCATGGACGGCAAGTACGTCCTCACATGGCTGAACATGAACGCGCTGTCGATCCGGGCGATGGTCTTCCCGCTCCCGACCTCGGACCTGACCAAGACGCTGGAGCAGACGATGATCCTGCCCTGCGCCCCGGGGCAGGAGGTGGCCAACCTCGTCGCCAGCCCGTACGGCGGGTTCGTCGTCCCCGGGTCGACCTTCGGCAACTTCCACATCGTCGTCAGCCAGTGGTACGACGTGTGGAACTACCGATTCATGCAGTACAAGATCAACATGCTGTCCTGAGCCCCTGCGGCCTGTCGCGCACACGGGACAACACACCTACATCGCCGGACAGTTGAGGCCTCCGGTCCGCCCCGGGCTCTACAGGCCGAGTCCTCCGCCGCCGCACGGCGAACCGTCGTGGCGGCGCGCGGGCGACTGCGGCGGCGAAGTCGCCCCCATCCGCCGCGGCCGTGCCGACTCCATCCACGGCCCCCCGCCCGGCGCAATGTCTGTCGCCGACGAGACCCGCACACAGGGTCCCCCCTGTTCTCCCATTACACCGCGTCGGCTGTGGGAACGGCACTCCCTCCACAACATCGCTGAGATCAGAGCGAGTTGAACGCTCCGGAGCGGGTAGGCACGGATCCGCGTTTGCCTGCCTCTTTGCGGTGGGTCACCGTAGGTGACGTCGCATCACCTGTTGCTTGGGGAGACCATGTTCCGCGCCCGCCGCCTGGCAGTCCTCGCCTGTCCGCTCCTGCTGCTGTCCACGGCAGCCTGCTCGCACACCGGCTCCGACGACGCGAAACCGCGGGAGTCCTCGCACCGGAACCCCGCCGACGGCGAGCGCAACAGACTCTCCCTCACGGACGCCATAGGCCGGTTGAGAACGGCCCCGGAGTCGCGGGCCGGCTACACCCGCACGAAGTTCCGCCTGTGGACCGACGCCGACCACAACGGCTGCGACACCCGGCAGGAAGTCCTCCTCGCCGAAGCCGTCAAGAAGCCCGAGGAGGGCAAGGGCTGCAAGCTGACCGGCGGAAGCTGGCACTCGTACTACGACGACCGGAACGTCACCGACGCCCGCGGGCTCGACATAGACCACGTCGTACCGCTGGCGGAGGCGTGGGACTCCGGTGCCTCCAAGTGGACCGCCGAGCGGCGCGAGCAGTACGCCAACGACCTGGGCGCCGAACGCAGTTTGACAGCCGTCAGCTCCGGCCCCAACCGCGCGAAGGGCGACAAGGACCCGGCGGAGTGGATGCCGCCCGCCAAGAACGCCGCCTGCACCTACGCCACCGACTGGGTCGCCACCAAACTCCGCTGGAACCTCACGGCCGACCGCGCCGAGAAGAAGGCGTTGAGCAAGATCGCCGCCGGGTGCACCCAGGCGGCGGTGAGGTACTCGCCTGCGCCGTGAGACAGCGCCGGCGAGCGGGAGGACAGGCCCTGCCGGGGAAACCGAACCCCGCTACGGCGACGAAGTGCCGGCGACACGGCGGGCTCGGCCGGCGCCCCTGGACGCCGACCGAGCCCGCCACCCTGTCGTGGGCTCTGACCACTCGGGTGTTACGGGGCCATCTCGTACGCCCCGGACAGCGCCTCGACGCGCTCCCAGACGCGCTTGGAGCGGGCGTCGTCGACGACCGGGCGCCGGACCGCGCCCAGCGCCCAGCTCTGCTGTTCCGCGGTGGCCGAGTCCTTGCCGTGCAGCTCGACGGCGTGCGCGGAGAAGTCGCGTACGAGGACGGCGAACAGCTCGTCGAGCACATCGGCGTCGAGGCCGGTCAGGTGTGCCTGTTCCAGGATCAGCTGCGCGTGCACGACGAGCGCGAAGAGCTGGCCCACGGCGAGCAGGAGGTCGAGGTCGCGGCTCTGCCCCTCGTCGGGGGCCGCGGTGGTGACGAACTCGCACAGGGCGTCCGCCTGCTCGCGGAAGCGGGCGACGTTGGGCGTCTCGGCGTAGGCGTCGAACGCGGCCCGCCAGTCGTGGAAGCGGATGGATCCCAGGCCACGGGCCGGTCCCTGCCGGAAGAGGAACGCGTCGTCGGCCGCGTCGAGGCGGGTCGGCACCGCTTCGTACTCGGTGGGGTTCAGCAGATGGTTGCCCATGAACTTGAGGATCAGCGCGAGGTTGACGTGGACCGTGCCCTCCAGCTTCGGCAGGCCCCGGATCTCGGTGGCGGCCTGGGCGAAGTAGGTGTCCTTCTCGAAGCCCTTGGCCGCGATGACGTCCCACATCAGGTCGATGACCTTCTCGCCCTCGGTGGTCACCTTCATCTTCGTCATCGGGTTGAAGAGGAGGTAGCGGCGGTCGTCGGGGCCGGCGGACCGGAAGTAGTCGACGGCGCGGTCGCTGAACATCTTCATGCCGACGAGGCGTACGTAGGCGTCGGTCAGCTCGCGGCGCACGTGCGGGAAGGCGGTGACCGGGCGGCCGTAGAGGATGCGGTTCTGCGCATGGGTGACGGCCTCGTACATCGCGTGCTCGCAGATGCCGATGGCGCCGGTGCAGAGGTTGAACTTGCCGACGTTGACGGTGTTGAGGGCGGCGTCGAAGGCGGCACGGCCGGTGTGCAGGATGTCGTCCTGACCGACCGGGTAGTCGTCGAGGCGGAATTCGCTGACGTACTTGGAGGAGTCGACGACGTTCTTCACCAGCTGGTAGGCGGGGTGACGGCTGTCGGCGGCGAAGAAGACGTAGCCGTCCGGGCCCTCGATGTCGGTGCGGCGGCCGAAGACGGAGACGAGTCCGGCGGCGTTGCCGTTGCCGATGTAGTACTTGGAGCCGCTGGCGCGGAATCCGCCGTCACCGTCGGGCTCCAGCAGCATGTCGGTGGAGTAGATGTCGGCACCGTGAGCCTTCTCGGACAGGCCGAAGGCGAACACCTCGCCCTGTTCGAGGAGTTCGGCCGCACGGGCACGGGCGGTGGCGTTGTCGCTCTGCCAGACGGGGCCGAGGCCGAGGATGGTGACCTGCCAGGCATACCAGTAGTCGAGCCCGTAGAAGCCGAATATCTCGTTGAGGGCGGCGATGCGGGCGGTGTCCCAGCGCTTGTCCGGCTGCCCGTCGGCGGCGGAGGCCGGGGTGAGGAAGGTCGCGAACAGCCCTTCCTTGGCGGAGAACGCGAGGAAGTCCGCCAGCCAGGTGCGGGAGCGGTAGTCCTCGATCAGCTGGCGCTTGCCGCGGTCCTCGAACCAGTCGACGGTGGCGCGCAGCAGCCTGCGGGTCTCGGGGTCGAAGTGCGCCGGGTCGTAGGTGCGGGGGTTGAACAGCAGCTGGTCGGCCATGGACGGTCGCCTTTCCGGATCGGGGTGTGAGGGTGGTGACGGAAAGCTTCGGGGCATGCCGGTGCACGGCGGCGCGGAGGTGCGTCGGCGGTGGTTCAGCGCTCGGGGCCGAGTCGGTGGAGGGTGGCGAGCACGTCGTCGAGCCAGGCGAGGGTCATCTGCTCATACGCGATGCCGCCGCGCAGCACGACGTGTTGGAGCTCTTGCCCGGCATCGAGCGTGGCGGGGGCCTCGGGGCCGGTGAAGTCCCGTCGCTCCCCTGCGAGATAGTGCGCGAGCCGGTCGGAGTGCGCCTGCTGGTGCCGCTCGACCTCGCGGATCAGCGCGGCCGGGTCGTCGAAGGCCGCGCCGCGGATCTTCACGGCGAGCTCGTGCCGGACACTCTCGGGTTCGATCGGCTCGTGGAGCCACGCGGAGAGCACGGCCCGGCCCGGGGCGGCCACCGAGTACTCCTTCTTGTCCGGCCGGGCCTGCTGCGCCACCTCTCGGACCTCGATCCACCCGTCGCCCTCCATCCGCTTGAGGACGCGGTAGATCTGCTGATGGGTGGCGGTCCAGAAGTACCCGATGGACCGATCGAACCGCCGGGCCAGCTCATAGCCGGAGCCCGGCTGCTCCAGCAGAGAGACAAGGATCGCGTGTTCGAGCGCCATAACGCGATTCTGCTATGCAACTCGTTGCATAGACAAGAGCGGGACTCCCGGTGAGACGGGGCTCACCCGGGCGGCACGGCGGCCGCAGACGACACCTGCGCACCCGCGCGTCCGCCGGACGGGGATCCCACACCACTCGACGATGGCTACACAGGTCAGCCTTACCTAACTAGGACCCCTGAGCCTGACCCGCCTGCCCGGGAGGATCTGGAGGCGCCCCTTCAGCCTCGCCCCACCACGCCGACCTCCGCTGAGCACGTCCGGGCGGCCCCGGCTCTGCCAGTGGTGATGGACCGCTACGGAATGAGCCTGCACCTGACTGGGCCCTCACGCCCACCGCGACGTCCGACTCCCCTTCAAGGCGACCGTCGCGAACATCGACCAGGCCGGCCCGCGAATCAGAGCTCTGCCGGCCATTGCTCGGCCTGTCACCCATCACAACCACCCGCTGATCTGGGGGACTTGCTCGCCGGCCGGTCCCCGGCGGCGCACTCGGCTGCTTCGCCAGCCCCTCCGCGGGACCCGGACCGCGGTTCACAAGGGCACAACCGTTCAACACGTTCACGGCATTCACCTGTGACTCACCGGTTCCTGCCGTCCGGTCAGGGCGATAGTGGAATCTCCCTGGGCCTGTCTCGATACCAGTGGTGCGAGCCCTCGGATCTTCACGTCGCGGGGACGGAGTCATGGCACATGTCGACCACGCACACCAACGCGAAATCCGTGTCCGGCACCGCCCCGACGGGGGCTCGGTCAGCCCTGCCCGGAACCGGGATGCGGATGGTGAACCTGCGCTGTCTGCCGGCCGAGCGCGGTGGACACCTGGTGTGGCTGGACTGTGCCGGCCGCACCTCCGACCTGCGCATGGTTCAGGCCCTGGCGGCGCTGCGGGAGCACCGTGACCAGCCGTATGCGGTCGGTTCGTGCCCTGCCCCTGAACCCGATCATCGATTGCCGGAGGAATGATGGGCGTCACCATCGGCATCATCGGAGGCGGCACTGCGGGCGCCTGCGTGATCAACGCTCTGGCGGAACATCCGCCGGACCTGTCCGGCGCAGAGTCCGGTGAGGTCCTGGTGTTCGATGACACCGCGCTGTGGTGGCGCGGGCGTGCGTACCAGGACGACGGGGAGTACGTCTGGTGCAACGTGCCCATGAGCGACATGTCCGTGCGGTACCACGATCCCGATCACGGCCTGGCGTGGATGCGTGCCAGGGACCTTGCCGTGGACGATCCGGTCACCGGTCAGCCCGCGCTCCTGACTCGTCCGGCCTATGGCGACTACCTGAACGCTGCCACCAGCGAGGCCATCTCCCGGCTGGGGGGCCGGGGTTGGCGCGTGCGCCTGGTATCCGAACGTGCGGCCCGCCTCTGGTGTGACCGCCGTGGAGTACGGCTGGAGACCACCGGCGGCAGGTGCCACGACCTCGACAGGGCGGTCCTGGCAGTGGGGGGCAACGCCTACGCCGACCCCTACCGTCTGTCGGGCACTGCCGACTACCTGCCCGACCCCTACCCACTGGAAAAGCGCCTGGCCGGCCTTGACCGCGGTTGCCGGGTGGGCATCCTGGGCACCGGGCTGGCCGCCGTCGATGTGGCTGTGGCCCTTCAGGAACTCGGCCACGACGGACCCATCAGCATGTTCTGCCGCAGCGGCCTGCTGCCCGCCGTGCGCGGCCCCCACCGCAGCCATCAGCTCACCCATCTGACCGTTCCCGCGATCGAACGTGCCGCCCATGACGGTCCGCTCTCACTCACGGCCCTGAGACGGCTGGTCGAGGCGGAACTCCGCAGCGCCGGCAGCAGCCTTGACCACCTCCGCCGCATGCTGCTCCCCCAACCACCGCTCACCCGCCTGTCCGCCGAACTGGACGCCTTCCGCGCCGGCAACGACATCGGCCCCCAGGTCCTGCAGAAAGCAGTCCCAACGGTCGGACAGGACCTGTGGTACCTGCTGGCGCAGGACGCCAAACACTGGATCCTCGACCGCCTCCACCGCTACGTGATGGCTCTGTGCTGCCCGATGCCCCTCGTCAACGCGACCCGGATCGCCCACCTGCTGTCCAGCGGCCGGCTCACCGTCCATCCCGGCACCACCGGCGTACAGCCCGCACCCCTCAGAGGGTTCACCGTCGACACCAGTGCCGGACCCGTCCGCGTGGACCTCCTCGTGAACACCGTGACCCCGGCTCGCCGCACCATCCCCCACCTGGCGCGCGGCCTCATCGACCATGCCACCGCCACCGGCGTGCTCGGGCGGCACCCCCTGGGAGGGCTGCACCTGGACCGGCACACCAGCCTGGCCCTCACCCCGCACGGCCGTCCCCAGCCACGCCTCCACCTCCTGGGCGAACTCACCGGCACCGCCTTCTACTTCATCTCCGGCATGCCCGTACTGGCCAAGCGCAGTGCCGACATCGCCCATTGCCTCAGCAGCCGCGGCAACGCCCCCACCGCACCTCGCCGTTCCAGGCGCGTCGGTCCGCCGAACCGAAGGCCGGCACCCCGGCGCGCAGCTGCCGACCGCATCCATGACCCGAAAGCGACCGACAGGGAGATCTCCATGAGCAACGAGACCACCGCCGTCGACAAAGGATCGGAAGCCCTGACCCTGCTGGAGCAGGCAATGGAGTACGCCTACCCGGCAGCGCTCCGCGCCGCAGCGGTCACCGGCGTGGCGGACCACCTCGCCGACGGTCCCAAGACACCGGAGGAACTCGGCCGCATGACCGGGGCCGACGCGCAGAAGCTTTACCGGACACTGCGGCTCCTGGCCACTCGTGGCGTGTTCCGCGAGGACGAGCAGGGACGATTCGAGCTGACCAGCACCGCTGAGTATCTGCGCAGCGATGTGCCGCTGTCGGTGCGGGCAGCGATCATGATGATCACCAGCAAGGCCATGTGGCTGTCGACCGGAGAGCTCGCCGGAACCCTGCGAGGCGACAGCGACATCTCGTTCGAGCGCCTCTTCGGCAAGACCATCTGGGAACACTGGGGCCGCGACCTGCCGCCGGAGGAGGAGTTCCACACCGGCATGATGTCGATGACCGAGCCGGAGATCCAGTCTCCTGTGCACAGCTACGACTTCCCCGAAGGAGCCACCGTCGTCGACGTGGGCGGCGGCTATGGAGGGCTGCTGCTCCCCGTCCTGCGGGCAAACCCGACCCTGCGAGGCGTCCTGTACGACCGGGAACACGTCCTGGCCAAGCACCGACTGGCCGAACTCGGCGCGGACGACCGCTGGGAGGCGGTCCCGGGAGACTTCTTCGAGACGTGCCCGGAAGGAGACGTGTACCTCCTCAAATACATCACACACGACTGGGACGACGAACGTGCCGCGCTGATCCTGCGCAACTGCCGCCAGGCAATGAAACCCGGCGGACGCGTGCTCCTCTTCGACATGGTCATCCCGCCGGGGAACTCCCCGCATCCAGGCAAGCTCATGGACTTCATCGTGATGGCGATCTATCCCGGCCGCGAACGCACCGAGGAGGACTTCCGCCGACTGCTGGCGAAAGCGGGGCTGCGGCTGACGCGGATCAACAACACGGCCGGCTACCTCTCGACGATCGAGGCCGTCGCAGCCTGAGGCGCGTTCGGGACCTGACTCTGTCGCGCATCCGGAGGAAGCCGAGCACCGCCGACTTCACCGCGGGGCGGTTCCGCGCCAGTATGACGCTCCGATACCCCCCGGTGCGCGACAGAGCGGCCTGGCTGCCGGACCGGCGATCACGGGGAGCCTCCCGTCACGTTGCCGATCGCTGTCCGTCCTTGGGGCGGGCGAGGGTCCGGGCGCGCTCGCGCAGGGCGGTGGCGCGTGGTTGGCGGGGGAAGCATCGCAGGTCTTCGCGGAGGCGGCTCAGGGCCCGCTCGACTTGCGCGGAGTGCAGGTGGGGGTAGTGGTCGAGGAACGTGTGCCAGTGGGTGCAGGCGGCTTCGAGGTGCCCGGCCTCCAGCAGGGTTTCGGCGAGTCGGGCCTGCGTGAGGGCGTAGGAGCGACGCCGCTCGGGGTCCCGGTGGGTTGCGGCGCGCAGGCCCACGAGGGCACTCTCACGGTCGCCCAGGAGCTGGAGGGTGTACGCCTGTTGGTAGTTGAGTGAGGGGCGGGCGTAGGAGCTGAAAGGGCCGGCGGGGCTGGTGGCTTGTTCATGGTGGCGTTCCGCGGCGGCCAGGTCGGCCAGGGCGAGGCGGGGACGGCGTTCATGGGCGTGGATGACGGCGCGCTGGGCGAGCAGGTATGCCTTGGCGGCCGGGAAGGCACGGGGGCCGGCGGTGTGGACGGCGGCCCTGGCGAGGTCGCCGGCGTGGCTGTGGTACCCCAGTTGAAGGGCATGCCGGCTCAGGGCGCGCAGGGTGATCGCGTACAGGACGCGGTGGTCGGCTCGGCGGGAGAGGGCCAGGGCGATGTGGAAGTAGCGCTGGGCCAGTCCAGGGTGGCCGGCGTCCGCGGTCATGGTGGCGAGCAGGTGGGTGAGTTGGGCGGTGCCGGTGAGCAGGTCCCGGTGCAGGGATCGTGAGGCGGGACCGGCGAGGAGCGGACGGGTGCTGCCGGCGAGGTAGCAGATCAGGGCGAGGCGGACGTGGGTGCCGCCGTGCCGCTCGGAAAGGTACTCGAAGGTGTGGGTCAGCTCCTGCAGGGTTTCGGCGTCCGCGGGGACGGCCGTCCGCCTGGGTGGGGGCGGCGGGTCGGGCCCGTGCCGCGGCGGTGAGGGGTCCCAGGCAGGCAGGGGGCGGTCGGACAGGCTGTAGAGCGAGCGGACGAGGAAGCCCCGGCGTTCGGGATCGGTTTCCTGGCGGCACAGAGTGAGCAACTGGTGTACGGCGTTGGCCTTTTCGGGCCGGGCGGGCAAAGGGGCACCCGACGCCGGCGTTCTGGACAGACCGGTTTCCTCGGCGGATATCGGTCGGCCGAGATGCCGGCTGAACGTTTCCGCGACCAGGTGGGGAACCGGCGGGCGGGGACGGGATCCGGCCAGCCAGTGCGCGACCGAGGTTCGGTCGTAGCGCAAACGCAGGCCCTGGGCCGCGCCCAGGCCGTTGACCGCGCGGGCCAGCTTCCCGGCGCTCCAGTTCGTCTCGGAAAGTAGCGCGGCGAGTCGGAGGTTGGGGTGACGAGGGGGCATGGCTTTCCCTAGCTTGGCGCGGCATCCGGCCGCCCCTTACCGGCACGCAGGCGTTCCGCGAGTGCACGGGTGGGAGGACGGTGGCAGAATTCCGCAGAAGCCCGATCGGGTGGGCGATGGGGTCACTCCCGCCGGTCGGGTGTCTCGCCTACGCCGTGGGGAGGTCGTGGTGGCCCCACCGACTTGCCATCTTGGCACAGGGAGCGTCACGCCTGCCGAGTTCACGGTCACAATGTTTTCGGGCCGGGGGCCACAACGTCCGCCGCGCAGGACCGCCGAGCGTCCGGCAGCAGTCCGGCGAGAGAACCGCAGGTGGCGGCCAGGGACGCGGAACACAGCGGAACAGCCGGACCCGGCAGGCCACTTCGCTCCGGCGGAGGTCAGCCGCGACCGTGATGTGGGAATGTCACCAGGTGTCGACGGCGTCGATCTGCACCAGGTAGTAGCCGACCTCCTGCAAGGTCAGCCAGCACTCCCACAACTTCCGGGTGGACCCATCGCCCCACGGGTTGCCCAGGCAGAGCCGGCCGCCGGCCGGGTCCACGTCCTTGACGAAGTAGGCGTGGTTCTGGACCAGCCGGCCATCCGCGATCTCCGCGGCGTCGCCGGGGTCGGCGTTGGGCGCGGCGGCGGTGGTGGCGACGAGTGCCTGGCCCCGCGACTTCCGGTTGGCGATGTCCTGGATGAGCCATGGCGAGCCGAGGTCGACCTTCTGCCCCACGCGACCGGTGATCAGCGTGAGCGCGTCGCTCGGGGGGCCACCGTGGACGATGTCGTGGTAGTTGCCGTGGAACTGGGCGGCAGCCTTCTCGAAGAAGCCCGGCCACGTCTCCGCGTAACGGGCGTCCTCGGTGTGGCCCTTGGCACCCCAGAGCCTGCCGTGGCCGTAGGGCAGGTCGGGCGCCAGGGTGATGGCGATCGGGCTGCCCTCGTCGTAGAGCGTGACGGTGAGGGTGCCGTTGGCCTCCTGCCGGAAGTGTCGCGGGGCGTGCTGCGGATTGGCCTGGAGCACGGCCTGCATGCTGGTCAGCAACCAGCAGTCCCCGAACAGGCCCTGGTCCATGTCCTGCCAGGACATCGCCTCGGTCGAGGCCGAGACCCACTGCCAGTTCTCGGTGACGTACGCGCCGTCCACCTGGGCGAACGGCCCCTCGGGCAGTACCCAGCCGTGGTCGTCGCAGTGGCATCCGCTGCACGCGGCGTTGTACTCGGGCTGGCTGCACGACATCCCGGTACCGATCAGCATCGCGCCGTAGGGACTGACCGTGCGCAGCAGCCAGCTGAAGAGCTCCTGAGCCCGCCGCCAGTCGTAGACGGGCTCACCGTGCTCGTCCTCGACGTGGGTGAGGGCGTCCCAGCGGTCCAGGCCCTGCGTCCCGAACCGGCGTATGACCATGTCGAGTTCGGTGGGGGGCAGCGGCATCAGCAGGTTGCCGACCTGGTCGAGCAGTGAGCGGGCACCGTACTGCTGCTCGTCGGCGAACAGGACGTCCCATGCCTGGCGGCCGATCGCTTCGGCCCGCTGCGGGTTCGGCGGTGGACCGGGCGGCTGCCAGGGCAGTTCGACCAGCGGATGGCCGCCCCGCACGTACTGGAGCCGGTCCAGGCTGGCGCCGTCGCTGATCCCCTGCACCACGTCCACGGCGCTCATCAGCGCCTCACCGCCGGGAATGAACGGCGCGGCCATGTTGGCGACCTGGCGCCAGTTGTTGCGGTGGTATCCCACGTGCTCTCCCCCGTCCGTCCCCCACTTCAGCCAACGAGGGTACGCGGGCGGCTCGCCGTCCCCGCCACCACCCCTGCCCGGGGATCGGCCCCGTCGCACCCGGTCCGGCTCGCCCAGTCACCCCAAGTCGGCGAGACCACCCACCCCCACCGGGCCTGGTCGATCGTGAGTAGACGCATTGCGAAGTGGGTGTCGACCCCGTGCTAACGACATGTGCCACAACGGCCCGGCATCCTGTCGCATGTCGAGCCCCAGCACCCATCGCGCCGGGGCGGACGCGCGGAACACACACCGAACCTGCCGGGGCGGCGGCCCCGGTGATTCGGCGCGCCCAGGAGGGGCTCGGCTTCCGCGCGGGGACTTGTTCGGCGGCGGGCGCCCTGATCGGTCGGCGCCCAACGCAGGGAGAGGGAAAGGGAAGTCTCACCATGAGAAAGTACGTGATCGGCACGGTCGTTGCCGGTCTCGCGGTCATCCCCTTGATGACGGCGACATCCGCGTCCGCACAGGCCACTTCGCTGGTGGCCGTCAGCCGGGCGCCTGCCGTTGCCGCGCCTGTCTCCACCTGCCAGGTGCGGGCGACGGAGACACTCAACATCCGCGAGGAGCCGACGACCAGCAGCGACGCACTCGGTGTGCTGCCCAAGGGGGAACTCGCCACGTGCTACGGCAGGACCGTGACCGGCGGGACCTACACGGCCTGTGGACCGTACAGCGACAAGTACTGGATGCCGATCTCGTACAACGGGATGGACGGCTACGTACCGCGGACCTGTGTGAAGCAGCCGTGACGGCCGCCGGACACCCAGGCCCACCGGCAGACGCGGGCCGTCCCGAAGCGCGCTGAACACCCGGGTCCGGTCCCGCTACGGGGGTGGGGGACCGGTCCCAAGGGCGGGAGTCGGGTGAAGAGCTGGGGTACCGCGCGGGCCTCCACGATCCGGGAAGGGTCGTGGCGGCCCGCGCTTTTTCGTCTTCGGAGCCCGTCGGCGGCTCGGCCGCCGAGCGCGGCGTCAGCGGGTGAACAGTTCGAAGGGCACGGCGGGGCGTCCGCCGAACCGTGCGGACGCGGCCTTCATGGTGCGGTTCAGAAACGACCGGCAGTACTGCTCGGGGTCCTGGTCGGTGAGCGCCTCGATATAGGTGCGATGGGCCATCAGCGACCGGACGGCCCGCTCGTATCCGGAGCCTGCGTCGACGGCGTGCGTGGGCCGCGGCGAGCCGGCCACGGCCACGTAGCGCACGCCGTTCCACGGTGCGAGGCCGTCCTCGACGAGTTCGGGGAAGATCCAGCGGTTGCCCGCGTCGGCGACGGCGTCGAGGACGGCGCGGCCGACGGCCCGGTGGTCAGGCGTGTTCCAGGTGACGCCGCCCCAGGTGTCGTGGTGGTTGAGGGTCAGCACGAGTTCGGGGCGGTGGTGCCGGATGGCGGCGGCGAAGTCGCGGCGCAGCGCGGTGCCGTACTCGATGACGCCGTCGGGGTGGCGGAGGAACTCGACGGTGGGGACCCCCACAGCGGCGGCACTGGCCCGCTGCTCCTGCTCGCGCAGCGGGCCGGCCTCGGCGGGTCCGATGGCGTCGATGCCGGCCTCCCCGCGGGTGGCGAGGACGTAGACGACGTCGCGGCCCGCGTCGGTCCAACTGGCGATGGCGGCCGACGCCCCGTATTCGAGGTCGTCGGGGTGAGCGACGATCGCGAGGGCGCGCTGCCAGTCGGTGGGCATCTCCGCCAGTTGCGCGGGTGCGCCGGAAGTCTCGGCCATCTCGGTCTCCTTCGTCCGCGGTACGGGGGCAACGTAGGACCTGTCCAACACAACGGGTCGACTCCTGAACGGCGGAGGACCCGGGCACGGTACTGCCTGGATCCTCCGCCGTGGTGCGACTGGCCGGAGGCAGGCCGTCCGTCACCTGTCCGCGACGGCCTCCAGCGGGCTCAGGGCGGCTGCCCGGCGGGCCGGGACGGCTGCCGCGGCCACGCCGAGCGCGAGGGACGCCAGGCACACGAGCAGCAGCGTGCCCCAGGGCAGCGCCAGGGAGTACTGCTCCATCGCGCCGTTGGCCAGCGCGCCGACCGCCCACGCGCCGAACAGTCCGCCCGCCAGGCCCAGCACTGTGCCGAACGCGGCGACCGTCACCGACTCCAGGCGGATCATGCGCCGGATGCCGGAGCGGTCCATGCCGATGGCGCGCAGCACTCCGATCTCCCGGGTGCGTTCGGAGACCGACATGGCCAGGGTGTTCACGATGCCGAGCGCGGAGATGACCACGCCGATGGCGAGCAGCCCGTACATCAGGGTGAGCAGGTTGCCCAGGGTGCCGGCGGCCTCGTGGACGAGTTCCGCCCGGTCCTGCACCGTCAGCAGCGGGTTGTCGCCCACGGCGGTGCGGAGCCGGGTCTCGGTGGTCCGGGACGCGGCAGCGTCGTCGGTGCGGACGAGGATCCGCTGGACGGAGTGGGGCGTGATGCCGTTCTCCTGTACGTCGGTTCGGGCGCCCAGCGCGTCGTGGGCGACGGGATTGTCCTTGTAGACGCCGACGACGGTGTAGTGCTTGACGTCCTGGCCGCGGCCCGTCCCGGCGTCGAGTCGGCTGCCGGTGCTCAGGCCCTGCTGCCGGGCGAGGGTGCTGGAGACGGCGATCCGGCCGGGGCCGAGGTCGTGTGCGGAGCCGCTGACGAAGTCGAGCTTCATGACGGCGTCGACGGTGGTGGGGTCGACGCCGGAGATCTGCTGGACATGGCCGCCGGTGAAGAGGGTGGAGTCGGCGACGGCCGTCGCGGTCCGCACTCCGGAGGTGTCGGCCACCCTCTTCACGGCGGCCGGGTCGATGCGGGCCGTGGGGGTGCGGGTGCTGATCACGTAGTCGGCGCCGAGGCCGGCGGCGGCCTGGTGATCGAGGGCCTGCCCGGTGGAGTTGCCGATGACGGCGAGTCCGGCGACCAGTGCCGTGCTGACCATCAGGGCGGAGGCGGAGGCCGCGGTGCGCCGTGGGTCGCGCAGCGCGTTCTCCCGGGCGAGCCGGCCGGCGACGCCGAAGCGGCCGGTCAGCCGGCCGGTCAGCCTGATCACGGGGGCGGCGAGCAGCGGCGCCAGCGCGATCATGGCGATGACGAGGAGGGCGCAACCGAGCATCGCGCTCTGCAGGTTCTCCACCGAGGCGTCCTTCGCCCCGGTGAGCGAGATCAGCAGCCCGGCGCCGAGGACGAGCAGGACCAGCCCCACCACGCCGCGGATCCGGGAGCCGGTGGTGGAGGGCGGCTGCTCGGCCGAGCGCATCGCTTCGACGGGCGCGACCTTCGCGGCGCGGCGCGAGGGCAGCCACGCGGCGAGCACCGTGACGCCGACGCCGACGCCGAACGCCGCCGCGACGGGGCGCGGCCCGACGACCAGGGGTCCGTGGGGCAGCGTGTCCTGTGCGGTGCTCAGGATGTCGGGCAGTACGGAGGCGATGCCCAGGCCCAGCAGGAAACCGGCCGCCGATGCGGCGAGGCCGAGCAGGGCCGCCTCCCAGAGGACCGAGCGGACCACCTGGCGGCGCGTGGCGCCGATGGCCCGCAGCAGCGCGATCTCACGGGTGCGCCGGGAGACGAGCATGGTGAAGGTGTTGACGATGAGGAACGAGCCGATGAACAGCGAGACGCCGGCGAAGACCAGTGGCAGCTTGGTGTAGCCCCGGGTCACCGTGTCGACGTAGGTGGCCTGTTGAGTGGCCTGGGCGGCGCCGCTGGTGGCCTCGGCCCGGCCGGCCGGGAGGATGGCGGCGACCCGCTCGGACAGGGCGAACTGGTCGGTGCCGGGCGCGGCGGACAGGTCGATCCCGGTGTAGTGGCCCGGGGACGCGAACAGCCGCTGGGCGGTGGCCCTGTCGAACAGGGCGAGGGTGCCGCCGGCGGTCACCCGGGTGTCCTTGGTGGTGACGATGCCGACGAGCCGTTTGGTCATGACCGGGCCGTCGGTGGCCAGCGTGACCCTGTCGCCGATACCGAAGTGACCGGCGGCCGCGGTGGTTCCGTCCACGGCGAGTTCGTCGCCGTTGCGGGGGGCGTGGCCCTTGACCAGGGGGTAGCGGCTGTCCGTGCCGTCCTTGCCCGGTACGTAGGCGGCGGCCAGGTTCGCCCACGCCTTGCCGGCCCGCAGCGGTGTGCCGTCGGCGGCGTTCAGGGTGGCCGGGCCGTCGGCCGACGGCCGGACGGTGGCGACACCGGGGACGTCGGTGAGTTTGCGCACGAGGACGTCGTCGAGCGCGCCGGCCGGCTGGTTCGCGGCGGCCCCGGGCGGGGGTTCCTTCGGGGTCACGGTGACCGCGATGTCCGCGAAGTTCTTCGACGCGGCGGCACGGTAGGCCGCGGCCGAGGAGTCCGCGAAGACGAGGGTGCCGCAGACGCAGGCGACGCCCAGGCTGACCGCCAGGACGGTCATGACCAGACGTGCCTTGTGCGCCAGGACGTTGCGCAGGGCTGTTCTCAGCATGGAGGAGCTTTCGGGAGTCCGGGAGGTACGGGAGAGGTGCGGCGCGCGAGCGCCGGGAGGTCCGGGTGGGTGTCGCGCAGGGCGAGGAGCGCTGGGTGCGGACCGGGACGGGGCGGGTTCAGGGCGTGTGTTCCTGGGCCTCGAACTGGTGCATCCAGTCGAGTACGCGGTCGGGGGTCGGCTCGTGCAGTCCGTCGACGACCCGGCCGTCGGCGAGGAACACCACCCGGTCCGCGTATGCGGCGGCCACCGGGTCGTGGGTGACCATCACCACCGTCTGCCCCAACTCCCGTACCGAGTCGCGCAGGAAGTCGAGGATCTCGGCACCGGATCGCGAGTCGAGGTTGCCGGTCGGCTCGTCGGCGAAGATGATCTCCGGCCTGGACACCAGCGCACGGGCCACCGCGACCCGCTGCTGCTGGCCGCCGGACAACTCCGCTGGCCGGTGCCCGAGCCGACCCGCCAGCCCGACGGTGGCCACGACGGTCTCCAGCCAGGCCGGATCGGGCCGCTGTCCGGCGAAGCGCAGCGGCAGCGTGATGTTCTCCAGCGCCGTGAGGGTCGGCAGCAGGTTGAAGCCCTGGAACACGAACCCGACCTTCTCCCTGCGCAGTTGGGTCAGTTCCCGCTCCGTCAACGACGCCAGTTCGACACCGCCGATGCGGGCCGAACCGGAGGTCACCGGGACCAGCCCGGCCAGGCAGTGCATCAGGGTGGACTTGCCGGAGCCGGAGGGACCCATGACGGCGGTGAACCGGCTCCGCGCGAACTCGACGAACACCCCGTCCAGCGCGGTGACCCGGGTCTGCCCCGTCCCGTACGCCTTGGTCAGGCCGGTGGCTCGGGCGGCCGGTTCGGGGACGGGACGGGTGGGGGCAGGGAACAACTGCGACATGGGTACTCCGCCTGGGGTGCGACGGCCCGCGAGAACTGCGGCGGGCCTGGGGACACATCCATCCTCACGGCCCTCACCTGCGGAAACATCGCCCCGAGGGCGGGACCTGGCATCTGACCAAGGGAAGTGTGCGCCCTGGCCGTCTCTGCCTTCGGACAGAGCCCCCGGCGGGTGGTGCTCTGCCTTTTGGGGAGGGCGGGCTGTCGGTGGAGAGGTGGGCCGGACCGGAGGTGGCGGCGGCGGACCGGCGGGCGCCCCGTCGGTCCGCCGCCCACAGGGAACCGATCGGCTCGGACCGCGGCAGCCGGCCGCACATACGGCAGGTGCTGTCCGGGCAGGAACGCGGTCCGGGGCCTGACCCACTCACGTCATCCGCCGGTTCCCGTCAGGACGTCAAGCCCGCCTGGTGGGCGAGGAGCGCCGCCTGGACCCGGCTGGCCGAGCCGGTCTTGTCGAGGATCGCGCCGACATGGCTCTTCACCGTGCCGATCCCGATGCCGAGCCGTCCGGCGATGTCCTGGTTGGACAGTCCTTCGCCGAGCATCGACAGGACCTCCCGCTCCCGGACGGTGAGCCCGGCGATGCGGTCCTCTCCGGCTGCCGTACCGGGTTCGCCGACACGGAGCATCCGGGCGATCACGGTGCCGGTCACGCCCGGGGAGAGCACGGCGTCACCGGCGGCAGCCGCCCGCACCGCGCTGATCAGTTCCTGCGGGCCCTCGTCCTTGAGGAGGAAACCCGTGGCGCCTTCCCGCAGGGCCCGGATGACGTTGTCCTCCTCGCCGAACGTCGTCAGCATCACGATCCGCGGCGCCGGTTCGAGGGCGAGCAGTGGTGCGATCGCGGCCAGGCCGTCGCACACCGGCATCCGGATGTCCACCAACGCCACGTCGGGGCGGTGGGCGGCGGCCATGTCGACGGCCTGCCGCCCGTCCGCGGCCTCGGCGACGACGTCGATGCCGTCGGCGTGCCGGAGGATCAGGCGGACACCGTGCCGGACCATCGTCTCGTCGTCGGCGAGCAGGACGCGGATCGGCCGGTTGGGCTCGGTCACGGGATCTCCCAGGGTGCGGCGTCCCGGACCGACGGGACGGTGAAACGGTCGATGGCGATCAGACGCCGCGAGGCGTCGAAGCAGTAACGGGCGACCGCCAGGCCGCCGGGGCGGCTCTCCGTGGCGCCGTTGAAGGGATAGATGCAACCGGCCGCACCGGCGGGGCGCGCCGGCTCGTGGCCGGTGGCCGCGGCCCGCACCGCCGCGTTGTCCAGTACGCCCGTTGCCGCCACTTCCTGGTAGGTCATGCCGAGGCGGGGCAGCGGCGGCGGCCCCGAATTCCGGTGGGGGTGGGCGGCGTACACGAAGCCGACGCCGAGGAGCATCAGCACGCACAGCGCCACCAGCCCGAAGGCGAGCGTCACCGCCTCGACGGTGCGACGACCGGCCGGAGCGGGGCCGTCATCTCCCAGGCGACCCACCTTCTCTGACGGGCCGCCATCTCCCGCCGCCCCGGGCCCGGTCGGCACGGAACCGGACCGCGCCACGACGACGGCATCACCGGGCTCGGCAGGCACCCGCGCATCCACCTGGAACCCCCCGGACGGCAGCGGGGCGGCATCGAACGTCCCACCGAGCAGTTCCACCCGCTCCCGCAGACCCAGCAGACCGCGACCGGTGCCCCTGCCCCCGGCGGGGACCTGAGAGCTCGGCGGAGCGCCGTTGCGGACGGTGACCCGCACCTCCTGGTCTCCGTGTACCACCGTGACGAGGACGTGCGCCGCACTCGCGTACCGGTGCACGTTGGTCAGGGCCTCCCGCACCACCCGCTGCACGGCGCGGCGCACCCGCGCCGGGCGGAGGTCGAGATCGGGCCCGGTCCAGTCGAGCCGTACGGCGATCCCTCCGTCACGGGACTGTGCCACCAGCGTCTCGATGTCGGCGCGGGAGCCGGTCGCGTCCGTGAGCATGTCGGGTCCGGTGTCCCGGCCGAGCGGCCCGAGCACCCCGAGCGCCTGCCGCAGTTCGCGCATCGCGTCCCGGGTGGCCCGCCGCACCAGGACCGCCTCCTCGCGCAGTTCGGGTGCGGCTTCGGCCAGAGCCAGTTCCAGTCCGCCGGTGTGCAGCGAGACGAGACTGAGCCGATGGCCGACCAGATCGTGCATCTCGGCGGCGATCCGGGACCGCTCGTGCATCCGCGCCTCGCTGTCAGCGAGCCGACGGGCCCGTTCCGCCGCGTCGCCGCGCTCGCGCAGCGCCCGCATCAGGCGGCTCTGCTGCCCGTACGCGGTGCCGACCAGGCCCGGGACGATCACCGCGGTCGGCACGAGAAGCAAGCCGAGCGCCAGCCCGTACAGCATCGGTCCGGGACCCGCCCAGGGCGCGGCCAGCGTCGCGGACACCACGACCAGGACACCGGCCGCGGCCAGCAGCCGGCTCAGCCTGCGGGCCGGGACCGTCCGGCGGGCCACCGCGTACGCGGTCACCGCCGTGATCGGCCCCAGACACGGGGCGGGCCCGGTCAGCACCGCGAGCGTCAGGAGCACGGCGCCGGGAAAGCGGCGGCGCAGCGGGAAGAGTGCGGCACCGGCGGCGATCACCGGCAGCTGGAACGCGGGGTGCGGGAGGTACTCAAGCCACGCGACCGCCGCATACACGCCCAGGGAGGCCAGCACCACGCCGACCGTCTCCACCCCCGCACGCCCGGCCCTGCCCCACCTCGTTCCCACAGGCAGACGACATCGGGCGAAGCGGTCGAAGGAACTGGCGAGAGGCACGCTGACCAGTATCGGCGTCCGGAATCCACGGAAGCGTGCGCCTCACGGGGGATCCACCGCTCTGCCGAAAGGCAGAGACACACCGGCAGCACCGGCGAGGCCGCGCGGAGCCGCAGTGCCCCGGGACATCTCCGGCCCCCACGCCCACCAGTCCCCCACCATCACCGCCGATACGTGGACCCCGAAGGCGATCGCGACTCCCGAAGGCCGTGCCCGCACCGCCCCCGCCGCCGTGGGTGCCGGGACGGAGCCGGGATAGCCTGCGGATGCCATACGCTGCACGATGTAGGGAGTGATCTTGAATTACGACTTAGCGACGCGGCCCTCCGCCCGGCCTCGGGGGAAGTACGGGGTGGACGCCCCCTATGTTCCGGCGATCTACGGCGCTTTGGGCACCGTGCTGCTGGTCTGGGGCGTCGTCTCCCGGACCGTGGGCGGTCCCGCCGTCGCGCCGTGGGCGTTCTGCTACGGCTGTCTGGCGTTCCTTGCCGCGGGCCTGTACATGTACGCCACCCTGCGCGGCAAGTTCGTCGTGTGGGACAGGCTCCTCGATGATCTGGCGCTGGGTGGTGACGAGAGCGTCCTCGATCTGGGCTGCGGCCGGGGCGCGGTGCTCCTGGCGGCCGCCCGCCGCCTTCCCGAAGGCCGTGCGCACGGTGTCGACCTGTGGCGCAGTCAGGATCAGAGCGGCAACGACCCTTCCGTCACCGAGCGCAACGCACAGGCAGAAGGGGTGGCCGACCGCATCGAGCTGCACACCGCCGACATCACCCGGCTTCCGTTCGAGAACGGCACGTTCGACGCCGTGGTCAGCAGCCTGGCGATCCACAACATCTCCGACGCCGCCCGCCGTACGACGGCGATCGAGGAGGCGGTACGCGTTCTCAGGCCCGGCGGCCGACTCGTCATCGCCGATATCCGCAACACCCGCCAGTACCGCGCTGATCTGCAACGGCTCGGACTGCACAGCATCACCCGCCGCGGTGTGGGAGCACGGATGTGGTGGACCGGCCCCTGGATTCCGACGACCGTCGTGTCCGGCACCAAGCCGAGGTGGCCCGAGGTCCCTCTGAGGGCCGTCACCACGACGGAGTAACGGAGCGTGACCGCCTTGTTACTGGCCCGTTATCAGCGGTGATCCCGGCACCGGACCGGGTCCAGGACAGGAAGGAAGTTCCGTCGTGGGTAAGGCAATGCGTATGGTTGCGGGCACCCTTGGGGCTGGTGCGCTGCTGGCATCGGCAGCAGGCACGGCCAGCGCCGGCGGCTGGAGTGACGAGATCTTCGACCAGCATGTTCACTGCACGCCGTCGTTCAGTCTCCTGCTTCCCGGCGAGGGGTGCCGCACGAACATCGCCATCGACAACCAGAAGTCGATCTTCACCTTCCGGCAGACCGCCGGGGGCAGCATCGCCAACACCGTCATCGCCACCGGCCGGCGGGGCCTCGGCGGCGTCGGCGGCGTCGGCGGCCTCGGCCTCGGCCGCTGACACGGACGCCATGCCCGGAGCGCGCTGCTCGACGCTCCGGAGCGCGGCGTCGCCTGTCACAGCACTGCCCGCCGGTTCCCCCGGCGGGCAGTGCGCGTCTTTGTGGGAGAAACCCGGCGTATGACGGTGCGTCAGATGCCCGGTGTCCGCCAGGGCGAGAGAAGAGATCGGAACGGCCGGTAGCGACGACGGGCCGCACGCCGAGCCGGCGATCGGACCGCGAGCGAGGAGCGGGCCGAAGGTCGCCCGAGGCTGCCCCTCATCCGCTGGGACCCGTACGCGCGCTCGTACAGGCGGCCGGGACGGTGTCCGGATCTTTGTGGCTTCTGCCAGTACGACGGTCTGCCGGGGTCCGTAGAGACTGCCAACCAGCGGCTCCGGCACGTCCCGGGGACGGGGGCCGAGGCCGAGGACATGACGGAGTACAGGGGAGGACGGCACGATGAGTATGCAGCAGTACGACGAGATCGGTGAGGCGTTCGAGGGCTTCAAGTCACTGCCGTTGATGCGTTACGGGGAGGTGCCGAGCTTCCTGGGCATGGTCGGGGACGTGAGGGGCAAGTCGGTTCTCGACCTGGCGTGCGGAACCGGTTTCTACAGCAGGGAGTTCAAGCGGCGCGGCGCCACGGACGTCCTCGGTGTCGACATCTCCGTCGAGATGATCGCCGCCGCACGGGACAGCGAGCAGCGGGAGCCGCTGGGTGTGCACTACGAGGTCGGTGACGTGGCCGAACTGCGGCCTCTCGACCGGCGCTTCGACGTCGCGGCGGGAGTGCAGTGCCTCAACTACGCCGGGGACATCGCGGAGATGGAGCGGATGTGCCGCAACATCCACCGGAGCCTGGTGCCGGGGGGAGAGTTCTTCGTGCTCGCCCAGAAGCCCGACTACGGGTTTGACTGTCCGTCGCTGGACAAGTACGGGTTCCGCTGCGAGCCGACCGGCGAGGAGATCGAGACGGGTCCGTGGGTGCGGGTCACGGCTCTCCTCGACCCGCAGCCGATCAGCATCATCAGCACGGCACCGCGCCGCGAGGTCTACGAAAAGTGCCTGCGGGCAGCCGGATTCCACGAGGTGACCTGGGTCCCCCTGGAGGTGTCCGACGCCGGCCTGCGCGCGTTCGGTGCGGACTTCTGGGCGGACCTCCTCGCGAGTCCGCCGCTGGAGATGCTGCGCTGCCGCGCCTGACGACCGACCGGACATCCCGGTGGCCCGATGCCCTGTCCGCGCGAACGGGCGGACAGGGCATCGGGCAGCACGCAATGCCGCCCGTCCCGCCCGCCGTTCGGCATTGCGTGCACTCCCACCCCGGCGAACGCTACGAGGTCTCCCCGGCCACCCGGGCGAGTACCGCGTCGCGCAGGTCGTCGAGGTCCACCTCCAGGGCCGCGAGCACCTCCAGGCCGCGGCCCTGTCCCGCTGTCAGCAGGCCGAGCAGGACGTGCTCGGTGCCGAACTCCTCGTGCCCCAGTGCGCGCGCCTCGCGCAGGGTTTGCTCCAGGGCCTTCTTGGCGTGCGGGGTGTAGGCGGGCCTCGGGTACTGGAAGGCGCCGGGGCCGAATGCCTGGTCGGCCCGGCGCTGGATCTCCGCGACGTCGATGCCGATGGACGACAGGGCGTCCTTCGCGGGCTGTCCCCCGGCGGCGACGACCCCGGCGGCCTCCAGGATCCGAACGGTCTCCTCCCTCGCCCGTGTCAACTCGACGCCCTGCTCACGCAGTACGTCCCCCGCCGTGCTCCGGTCGGTGCCGACCAGGCCGAGCAGGATGTGCTCCGTACCGATGAAGTCGTGCCCGAGGGCGATCGCCTCGTCCTGGGACAGCACCACGGCGCGCTTCGCGCGGTCGGTGAAAAACTCGAACACCTCTACTTCTCCTTGCCCGTTGCCTTGCGCCTGCTCGCATGCTTTTCGTGCACCGACTGCCTGCTGACGTTCAGCGACGTGGCGATGCTCTGCCACGACCAGCCCTGCTCGCGGGCGTTGTCGACGTGGAGCCGCTCCAGTTCCTCCAGGAGACGGCGCAGTGCGACGACCGCCTGCAGCCCCACGGCGGGGTCCTTGTTGGTGACCTGTCCGGCCAGCGAGGCCGGTGTGTCTTCAGCTCCCATACGTGTCAGGTTGCCCTGACAGCGAGGCACTGTCAAGGATTCCTGACGAGGGCCCTCGTGGCTCGGCCTCCCGCACCGACCGACCAACGCCGGTTCGAGGCAAGCCCGTTGAGCGGCTGCCTCGCATACGGAAACGGTCCGACCGGGGTTGCGCCGGTCGGACCGTTGCCCCGCCCCCACGGTTACGGGGCCGCCCGAAGAGCGATCAGGGGTTGTACCAGGTGACCCCGTCACCGCCGTCGTGGCCGATGGTCTGCACCATGACGTTGCCGTCCTGCCAGTACTTGGGGTGCTGGGTCAGGAAGCCGGGGAGCGACTGGATCGAGGTGGCGTCGCACGCCAGGTCGGTGCGGATGCAGAAGCGGTGCACCGGGACGCCGTCGAACTTCGCCGGACCGGCGCCGGGGGAGGTGAACCCCAACGCGCTCCACCCCTGGGGAACCCGCGCCCCGATGCCCGTGCCCGGCTGCATGGGGTCGGCGTACAACATGCCGTTCACCTGCGAGCGGGGGATGTCCGTGTCGCCGCCGGCGATCTTCTGGAGGACCTGGTCGGCCACCTGCGCGCCTTGGGAGTAGCCGACGATCGTGAAACGGGCGCCCGGGTCGCGGTGGTAGGTGTCCTCGGCGGCGGTCAGCAGATTGCGGTATCCCTCGCGCACGCTGGCGTCGTAGCTCGGCGCGCTGGGATCCGGGGCGTTGTGGCCGTTGAGCCAGGGGCCGGCGCTCGCCGGATAGCAGACGGGCACCGGAATGCCGCCGTTGAGGTGCTTGTTGGCGAATCCGTAGGTGGAGGTGCAGTCGGGCGCGGGCGCCGCCGAGCCCGTGCCGCCGACCTCCAGGTAGTAGTGGTGCACCGGGGCGGCGTGGGCGGCGGTGGGCGTCACGGCGGTGAGGGCCACCATGGCTGCCGCCGCGCCGGCCCCGCCGACCGCCTTCTTCCACCTGCTGGACAAGGTCATCTCTCTGCGTCTCCCCGAGTCGAGGTCGTGCACAACTGCTGTGGTCGGCCGCGACGTTAACCTCGGCCGCTGGAATGGCGATGAAACGCATGCCTGCGCCGATGAAGCCCCTGCACGCGTCGGCGGAGCCTCGCAGGGTCGGCTCGTCGTCATGAGCGCCGGCCGCCCGTGCGCAGGCGCTCGGCGAGGAGGAGGAAAACGAAGAAATTCGGGATGTGGGACACCATTGGCGCCAGAGTGTGCCAATTCCCGTTGATATGGAGCCTGATGGCGTCGTTCTCCAGCTCGATCCGCCGCACGTGCGGCCACCGTGCGGACGTCCCTCCGGACCCGACCTCCTCCCCGGTCAGCCAGACGTCCCCGAAGGTGAGCCGCCCGCCCTTGCCGAGCGCGGCCCAGGCCCAGGGCAGTTGGGCGTGGATGACCGCCCGCCGGATCTCCGGCCCCCATTCCTCCGCGTCGCCGACCTCCGACCTGCCCCGCAGTACGACCCGCTCCCCCTTGGTGTCGACGAGCAGGTAACTGCGCGCGGTCGCGCCGCGGGGCGCGTCGGGCGGGTGTCGGGCGCTCAGCTGGAACACCGAGGTGGTGTCGTAGCGGACGACGTGGATCCGCCCCTTGACGGCGATGGTCAGCCCGCGCTCGTACAGGTCCAGCCGTGCGTCCGCGCTCCCCTTCGGCACGGACGGCCGGCCGTACCGGACGAAGGCCCGCAGGCGCCGGATCAGCCGGACCGGCACGGCAGCCGTGCGGTGGGGGTGCGCGATCACCGCGTAGGTGGCATGTCGCTTGCCGATGTGCTCGCGGCCGGCCGCTGCGGAGATCCTCGCCAGCAGCAGCTCGTCACCGCGTGTGCCCGGCTTCCGTCGGGTCATGGCGCAGAGCGGGTGAGGCCGAGGCCGGTGTCCTGCCCCCGCAGGATCATCTGGTGCGTGCGCCGCAGCAGTTGCCCCGGCGGCACCCCCAGGTCGTCGGCCAGACGCCGGCGGGTGCGGTCGAACACCGACAACGCGTCGACCTGCCGGCCGCTGCGGTACAGCGCGCGCATCAGCATCGCGGCAACCGGTTCGTTCAGGGGCTGGGCCACGGCCAGGGCGCGCAGTTCGGCGATCGCCTCGGCGTGCTGCCCCAGCCTCAGCTGCCAGTCCAGCTTGCGTTGCACGAGGGCGACCCTGCGCTCGGTGAGCCGCAGCCGCTCCAGCTCGGCGAACGGTCCGGGCAGGCCGGCCAGCAGCTCCCCGCGGAACAGGTCCAGCGCCTGCGAGCAGCATCGGACCGCCTCCGCCAGTTCGCCGGCTCGTTCGGCGGTCCCGGCGGCGGTGACCAGCTCCTCCATGCGCACCACGTCCACCTCGACCGCGCCGGGCGTGAGCCGGTAGCCGCAGCGGTCGCGCCGGATCACCGGGTCCGCGCTGTCCCCGGCGCGCAGGACCTTGCGCAGCCGGTACACGTACACCGGAACCACCTTCGTGATCGGCGGCTCCATTCCCCATACGCCGTCGAGCAGTTCCTGGTGGCTGACCGTCCGGTCCGGGCACAGCACCAGCGCGGCCAGTACCGCTTGCTGGCGCAGATGCCCCAGGTCCACGGGCTGTCCCCCGCGCCGTGCCTGCAGCGGTCCGAGCACGGAGATCCGCAACTGTGGTTCGCGCACGTGGCGGACAGCGGTCCGCGGCACCGGAGATGCCGCCGGTTTGCGGGGACCGCGGCCGGGGACGACCAGGCCGCAGTCGAAGGCGTGGACGATGGCGGCGGCCCGGTCGCGCAGTTCGAGTTTGGTGAGGATCCGCGTGAGGTGTCCGGCCACGGTCTCCTTGGGGATGGCGAGCGCGGAGGCGATCTCGGTGTCGCGCAGTCCGCAGCCGACCGCGTAGAGCACCTCGCGTTCCTGAAGTGTGAGTGTGGTGGCGGTCGATGGGCCGGTGGTGGCGGTCGTCGGCATCGGGCTCTCCGGGCTCCGTACTGGGCGGTCTGGCAGATGCCGTCGATGCTGGTCGCGGTACCGGTCAGCGGACAGGCCAGGAGACCGGCCGTATCCGGCCGGTGGCCGCGCTAGAGTCCCTCACCTGGGGAAAGAGACGTGTTCGGGGGGAAGACCGTGACCGTGACGAATGAGCTGAGCCCGCTGCTACGGCGGCTGCGGCAGAAGGCGGGGATGACCCAGGAGGCCCTGGCCGAGCGCGCCGGTGTGGGCGTGCGTACCGTCCGCGGCCTGGAGACCGGCGAGCGCGCCGACCCCAGGGTGACCACCGTGCGGCTGCTCGCCGACGCCCTCCGCCTGGCGCCCGAGGAACGCGAGGAGCTCCTGGCGGCTGCCATCCGTCGGAGCGGGGACGGGAAACCGCCGGACGACTCCGACGAATCGACCGGCCATGTCGAACCGGCCGCAGAACTGCCGGTGCCGGTGGTGCGCGAAACCCTGGTCGACGTCGCCGAGCAGCTCGCGCAGGCGGTGGCCGCCCGCTGGCAGCGCGAGGAGGAGCAGCGGCAGGTCCATGACCCCTACCCGCTGCCGGTGTGCTGGCGGCAGGTTCCCGAGGAACTGACCGACCACTGGGCCAACATCCGCCGCCTGCCCGCCGGGGACACGCGCGGCCCGCTGGACCTGAGCGGGCGGCTGGACGAGATCGTGGGCGTGTACCGGCGGATCCCGTCCGGGCGGCTGGTGGTGCTGGGCCGGTCCGGCTCCGGGAAGACGATCCTCGCCGTGCGGTTCGTGCTGGACCATCTGAAGTCGAGGGCCCGCACCGAGGCGGTACCGGTGATCTTCAGCATCGGTTCGTGGGACCCCACCGCCGTCACGTTCCGGGACTGGCTGACCGCGCAACTGACCCGGGACCACCCCGGTCTTGCCGCCCCGGGACCCGGTGGGTCGAGCCTGGCCGCCGCGCTGGTCGAGACCGGCGGGGTGCTCCCGGTCCTCGACGGCTTCGACGAGATCGCCGGCGGCCTGCGCCGTCCCGCGCTGGAGGCGCTCAACGCCACGCCCCTTCCGCTGCTGCTGACGAGCCGTCCGTCCGAGTACGCCGCCGCAGTGGCGGAGACCGACGTGCTCACCTCCGCCGCCGCGGTGGAGGTGGCCGATCTGACCCTCGGCGACCTGGCCGCCTATCTGCCGCGCACCGCGCGCAAGGCCCGTGGCGGGGACCCCGCGGCGACGGCCTGGGACCCCGTGCTGAGTGAACTGCGCGAACGGCCGCACAGCCGGGCCGGCGCCAACCTCACCGCGGTGCTCACCACTCCGTTGATGGTCACCCTCGCCCGCGCCGTCTACAGCGACACCCCCGACAACGACCCGGCCGCGCTCCTGGATACCCGGCGGTTCTCCAGCCCCGAGGACCTGGAGGACCACCTCCTCCACAACTTCACCGCCACCGTCTACCGCCCCCGGCCCGAGCACCGCCCCGGCGGCCGCCGTGCCGTCGACCCGGAGCGTGCCCAGTACTGGCTCGGCTACCTCGCCCACCACCTGACCCGGCTCGACACCCCCAACCTGGAGTGGTGGCGCCTGGGTTGCGGAGTCCGCCGCCCCACCCGCACCCTGACGACCGCGCTGGTGATCTGCCTGGCCATCGGGCTCATCGACTGCGTCGTCGGCGCCCTCTTCGACTCCCTCGGCTTCCAGCTCGCGGACGGGGTGGTGGCAGGGCTCCTCTCCGGGCTCATGTTCGGGATCGCGTACTGGTTCATGGTCGCGGCCAAGGACGCGGCGGTGGAGCCCTCGGGAGTGCGCATGAAGTTGTTCGGCCGGGCAGGGAAGACCATGCGCAGACCGCTGCCCCGCCTCATGATCGGGGCGCTGTGCGGTCTCGTCTTCGGCGGTGGCTACGGCTTCGTACGCGGCGTGCTCAACGGCGTCGTCCATCACGTCGACCTCGCGACCAGCCTGGGCATCGGCCTCGGCGACGGCGTCCTCTACGGCATGGTCTTCGTGCTGGGAGCCGGCCCCACCTTCGGCCTCCTGACCCTGCTGGAAACCCCCCTCGACATCCGGTCCGCCGTCAATCCGGTCGACCTCCTGCGCACCAACTTCCGGACCGTGGCCACGCAGTTCCTCGTATGGGGCCCCACTTTCGGGCTCCTGGTCGGCTTCGGATCCGAGATCGTGTTCGAGCCGATGTCGGCGATCCTCGGCCCGCTCGTCTGGAACGTCCCGTCCGCGATCAAGCTCGGCGTCATCAGCGGACTCGGCGGCGGCCTCGGCTACGCACTCAGCCTGACCGCCTGGGGCCAATGGGCGGTCTTCGCCCGGATCTGGCTGCCGCTGACCGGCCGGCTGCCCTGGTCCGTCGTCGCCTTCCTCGAAGACGCCTATCAACGGGGCGTGCTGCGCCAGGCCGGCGCGGTCTACCAGTTCCGCCACGCCCGCCTCCAACACCATCTCGCCCGCGACTACCGGGCGACGCGTGATCGCCCCGGTCCTGCGGAGCAACTCGTGGAGGAGCAACTCATGGAGGAGGGGAAAGGCGTCGCACGGACCTGACCGAGACGGCGACCATGACCGCAAGGCCGGTAAGGCCCGTAAAGTCCGCAAAGGGCAGATCGACCTCCCCTGTCCGCTTTCGCATTCCCCTCATGACATGCGTCACAGCCACGCGCGCCACCACTACGCCACTTAGTAGACCTTCCCGCAGCGACAAATAGGGCTTTGTCCCCCTTGATCCGTCAATGACGTCCACAGCACGGGGCGATCGTCGATTCCCCTGATCCTTTCGCCCGCCGATTGCCGCAGAAGTCGGTTCTGACGGCGCGACAGGCATGTACGGAATGCGCGGGGAGCCGGGCAGCACGTCCACGCGCCCCCGGCAAGGGGCACATCACCTACTAGGGCGACTAGTAGACATGCTCGTTGCCTCGGATACAGGGCTTTCCCAGAATGGCGGCCGGTGAGACAGCTGCCCTGCTCAGACACGGGTAGGGAGAACCAGCCACCCGATGGCGATCCGCAGTGAGCGAGTGAGATCACGCATGACGAAGCACCGCAAGAAGAGGAACTACCGGCGGATAAGCCTCGTCGCCCTCGCCGTCACCGCCGTGGGCGTCCCTTCCATCGCCATGGCCTGCCGGGGCGGACCGTCCGACGGAGCGGCTCACCGGCACGAGAGCAGCGCCTCCGCGTTCCGGCAGCAGCCGGCGCAGGGCGACGGGAGCCCGGAACCCACCGCGAGCCCCACGGCGACGTCCGCGGCACCGCAGCGCCCGGAAACGCCGAAGGCGTCGAAGACACCGACGGCGCCGAAGAGAACGACGGAGCCGAAGGCGCCGACGACGCCCAGGGCGCTTCCCACGGCGCCGACTTTTGCGGCGCCCACCGCAGCCCCGAGGGCTCCCGCGGCCGTCGCGGCCCCGGCTTCCGGCATCGCGGCCCGCGTGGTGCAACTCGTCAACCAGGAACGGGCCAAGGTCGGCTGCTCACCGCTCACCCTCAACGCAAAGCTGACAAACGCCGCTGAAGCCCACAGTACGGACATGGCGGACCACAGCAATATGTCGCATACCGGATCCGATGGGTCGGATCCGGGCGCCCGGATCACGAACGCCGGCTACAGCTGGAGCAGTTACGGCGAGAACGTCGCCTACGGGTACGACACCCCGGAGAGCGTGATGGCGGGCTGGATGTCCAGCCCCGGCCACAAGCGCAACATTCTCGACTGCTCGTTCAGGGACATCGGCGTCGGCCTCGCGCAGCCCGGCAGCTACTGGACACAGGACTTCGGTGCCGCCCGGTAGCCGCACCACGGTGACGGAAGTTGTCGCCGATTCGCGAACAGGGCGAATATCGCGGGCATAGCGGTACAGCGCAAGCGGGTGGGCGCCTCCGCCCGGCGCTGGCGGCCACCGCCGCTCGGTCGCGCGCGATGAGCAGGCGGGGCCGCGCGGTACCGGGCGGCGTCGGTCGGGAGGCCGGAGCATGCCCTGGGGCGGCGTACCCGTCAGTGGTGCGGGGAGGGCAGCACCTGGACGGTGTCGCCGACCGCGCGTTCCCCCGTGGCGTCCGAGGGGACGTTGACGAGCCGGCCGTCCACGGCCATGGCCGTCGAGCCGCCGCCGTCCAGGTTGAGGGCCTGCACGGCGCCGAGCGAGCGCATGAACGCCGCGCCCTCGGCGAGGGTGAAGCCTGCGCTGCCGCCCTTCTGCCGGCCGTCCACGGTAACCAGGAGGAGCCGTCCTCGGGCGTCGATCCCGGCCATGGTGCGAGGCTGGCGGACGTTCGCCCAGGAGTAGCCGAAGGAGAGGTCGGCGGGGTCGACGACGCCCTCGGTGGCCGCGTCGATGCTGATCCGGCCGCCCTTCACCAGGGTCGGAGCGGCGCTGACGATGCTGTCGTGCGGGCCGAGCGCGATCCGTCGGCCGGTCGTGTCGCGGATGTCCTTCGTGATGGCGAGGGGGTGTCCCGGCCTGGCGTGGGCCGTCAACCAGTCCCCGGCGGCGCCGATGCCCTGCAGCACCGCGCCGTGCGCCGGGACGCTGCCGCCGCGTACGCCGACCGACACCACGCGGCCCGCGGCATCGATGACCGCCTGGGTCCCGGCTCCGGTCGGCAGTGCCGCGCCGAACTCGGGCGTGAGCAGGACCAATTCGTCGGACTCGTGGCAGGTGACGTCCTGCCAGGGGAGGTCGCTGGGTGAGGCGCCGGGGCGCCCGCAGTCCTGGACGGTGCCGGGCACGCGGTTGACGCCCTGCACTGGGTAGGTGGCCCTGCCGGAGCGGACGGTGACGGTGGTGGTGACGTCGGCCACCCGGTCGTGCCGTCCGCCGTCCTGGAGGACGAGTGCGGCCCGGGCGCCGGCGGACAGCGATTCCAGCCTGCCGCCGTAGGCTCCCAGCCCGGACTGCGTGCCCTGCACACCCTCGGAGTCGGCGGTGACGAAGAACCCGCCGTTGACCGCGACCAGGGACCTCAGCTTCGCGGCGACCGACGAGGTCGTCTCGCGCTGCGCGACCCTGCCGTCGTGGGTCGCCCGGACACTTCCGGTGAAGGAGCGCGGGTCGATGACCGCGACGTGCACGGCCTCGCCGGCGGCCGGCTCGTCGGCGTCGTAGCCGGTCCATGTGACGGTGGTGTGGAACCCGGCGGCGGCGATCGAACCGGCCGCGCGCTGCGCCGCCGCCTGCGTGGCATACGACCCCACCCGCACCCGCAGGCCCATCACGCCGTGCGGGGTGTCGCTGTAGTCCGGCCAGCGGACGGCGGCGACGCGGGGCCGGAAACCGCTCGCGGTCAGCCGCCGGGCGGTGGTGTCGGCCCAGGACTTCGAACCCACCTCGGCCCAGGTCCCGGCGCCGGTCAGCCGACTGGTGGCCGGTGCCTGGACAGTGACCGTCCAGGACGGCGCGGCGGCCGCGTTCCGAAGGGTCATGGTGCGCACCTGCACACCCGGGGCCGGCTTCTGCGTCGACGTGGTCAACCACCGTGCACCGTCCGGCGTGCGGGCCTGAGCCGTCCCGTTCGCCCCGGTGGCGGCGACCACCGCCACCACGACCGCGGCGCTCGCGCCTGCCCAGGCACGCCTGGCCTTCTTGCTGCCCAAGGGATCCACACTCCTGCCGGGGAAGGTACCAACCGTTACGGGCCTTCGTATCGGCTCCGCGAGGCCGATCGAAACGTGTGGACGGGAGGTTTCCGGTTCCGTCGCATGACAGCCGGGCGACGCGGCGGTGAACGCTCGTCCGTACCGTCGCACCGACCGACGCCGATGGCGGGCCGCCTGCCGCTCAACCACGTCTCCGGGTGCGGACGTCGGTGCTTCGCGAGTCACGCGAACTCTCCTCGGACGCACAGCGGTTGGTCGTCTTCCTTCCCGCAGACGAGAAGACGGCCCCGGCCGTCGGGCAACTCCGCAGCCAACCCCGGGGCCGGCTCCGGGCCATCTCGTAACGGCCCCGTCGGACATGCTCCGCCCACCGGAAACGCTCCGGGTCACCACATCTAGGATCCCGGGATGAGCAATGAGCCGCTTCGCCTCACGGTCCTTGGATGCGCGACGCCGTACCCGAGTGCGGACAACCCGTGCTCCGGTTATCTGGTGTCGCACGGCGACACGCACATCTGGGTGGACGCGGGCAGCGGGACGCTCGGCCCGCTCCAGCGCCACGTGCGGCTGGACGAACTCGACGCGATCTGGATCTCGCACCTGCACGCCGATCACAGCGCGGACCTGCTCACCGCGTACTACGGCGCCCTGTACGCGGACATCCGGCTGGCAGCGCCGATCCCCCTCTACGGCCCGGAGGGAATCGCCGACCGGTTGGCCGGCTTCCTCACCAACGGACCGACCCGCAGTCCGGTCGAATCGGCCTTCGCGGTCACCGAGTTGGAGGACGGGCACCGGGCGGCCGTCGGTTCGCTCCGGCTCACCAGCCGGGCGGTGGCACACGACGTTCCGGCCTTTGCCGTGCGTATCGAGGGGGCCGGGCGGTCGCTGGTGTACTCCGGCGACACGGCGCCGTGCGCGAGCCTCACAGAGCTTGCCGAGGGGTGTGACGTGCTGCTGTGCGAGGCCGAGAGCGCACAGGCACCGGTGGGGAGCGAGCAGGTACACCACACCCCGGAGGACGCCGGCGACACGGCCGGCGCGGCCCGGGCAGGCCGGTTGATCGTGACGCATGTCGGCCGGTTTCTCACACCGGAGCAAGCGGTGGCGCGCGCCTCGGCCCGGTTCGACGGCCCCGTTGAGCACGCCGCCGCGGGGGCCGTCTTCTCGATCGGCCGGGCGGAAGAGGCCCCGGCCGTCAGTCGAGGAGTCGGCGGACCAGCGTGAGCGCTCTGCCGAGTTCCGTCCGTTCGGCGCCGCTGAGGCGGCCGGCGATCGCGTCGGTGAGGTTTTCGTGGCCGGCACCCCGGCGTTCGGTCAGCAGGCGCTTGCCCTCGTGTGTGATGAGGAGCAGCTTGCGCCGCCGGTCGTGGGGATCCGGGACGCGCCGTACGAGTCCTCGGTCGACCAGGCCGGCCGCGGAGACCGTGACCGACTGGTGAGTGATCTTGTCCAGCCGGGACAGGTCGGCGACGGTGTGCGGCCCCTCGCGGTCGAGCCGTTTGAGGATCGAGACCTGTGACAGTGTCACTTCGCGAGCCGGCGATACCGCCCTCTGCTGCCGGACCAACGCGCCGACCAGGAACTGGAGTTCATCGGCGATGGCCGCGGCGTCCTGTCCGGTGGTCGCCTCCGCGCCGATGGCTGCCGTGTCTTCTCCCATGCCGCTAAAGTACAGCACTACTGCGCAGTTTGGTTGCGCATATGGTTTCAGGGGGAAGGGGGCTCATGGTGAGCGAGGACGAGCCGGTGGCCGGTGAACTGACGATCGGCGGGAGGCGGCGCAGCTTCACGATCCGGCTGCCGCGAGCGGTGCCGGACGGTCGGCAGGTGCCGCTCGTGCTGGCGCTGCACGGCAACCATCCGGAGGCCGGCGGATGGATGATGCGCGAGTGGACCACGTTCGACAAGCAGGCGGATACGTGGGGTTTCGCGGTCGCCTACCCGGACGGCCACGAGGGGTGTTGGTCGGACGGCCGCGGCGTCACCACGGCCGACGAGGCGGGCGTGGACGACGTCGCCTTCCTTCGCGCGATCGTCGACCGGTCGGCCGCACGGTACGGCACGTCGCCCGACCGGACCGTCGTGGCGGGAGTCTCCAACGGCGCTTTCATGGCCCACCGGTTCGCGCTGGAAGCGAGCGCTCAGGTGGCCGTGCTGGCGGCCGTCGCGGGCGGGCTGCCCGCGGCCCTGCGCGAGCTGCAGCCGACGCACGCGGTGTCGGCGATGCTGATCCACGGCACGGCCGACGGGTACTCACCGATCGAGGGCGGGTACTCCCGGCACCGTGGGCCCAACGGGGAGCTGCGGGGCCGGACGCTGTCGCTCCGGGAGACGGCCGAGCGCTGGCGCACCGTCGACCGGTGCCCGCCCGGACCGGGCCGTACGCGCACCACCGCGTTCTCCCGCCGCACCTCGGCCGACGGCGGTGTCGGCGGAACCCGGGTCGTTGCCTGGACGGTGATCGGCGGCGGCCACACCTGGCCGGGCGTACCCGCCGCGCCGGACTTGGCCGAGCCGTCCACCCAGGAATGCGACGCGGCCGAGGAGATCTGCCGCTTCGCCGAGCCCCTGCTCGTACCCGCCGACGCCCGGCGACTGTGACCCGCCCCCGTGCCATCCCCGACAAGGAGAAACCCATGGCAGTGCTTGGCAAGTTGCTGAAGAACCGACGAGCGGGCCAGGCGGGCCTCGCCTGGAACGCACCGAACCTGGACGGCGAGAGCACCCTCGCGCTGAGCAGCCCGGACTTCGACGAGGAGGCCACGATCCCCACCGTCCACGCCGCGAAGCGAGTCGGCGGCCGGGACCTGTCGCCGGCCCTGACCTGGTCCCCGGCACCCGACGCCACCGCGCAACTGCTGCTGGTCGTCGAGGATCCCGACGCACCCACCCCGGCGCCGTTCGTCCACTGCGTCGCCCTGCTCGACCCCTCGGTGACCGGACTCCCCCAAGGGCCGCTCGACGCCGCGAACCCTTCCGACGGCGTACGCCCGCTGCGTTCGGGCGCGGGCCGCGGCTACTTGGGGCCGGGGCCGATCAAGGGCCACGGCCCGCACCGGTACGTGTTCCAGCTCTTCGCCCTCGCCACACCGGTCACCACGGGATCGAGCGGCGCCACCCTGGACACCGCAAGGCCACGCGACGTACTGGCCGCCGCCGGCGACGTCCTCGCCCGCGGTCGTCTCGACGGCTTCTACGAACGCGCCTGAGCCGCCGGGCCGCCGGGCCGCCAGGCCGCCGACGGCTGGCGGCCGGTGTCCCGGCGTGGCCGACCATCGCTCCTCGGCAGCAGGGCCGACTGCCGGTATTGCTCACCAGGTCGTGTGCGCGACCGTGCCGCCCGGACGGGAAAGCGCGCATGGACCGGGTCGCTCGACCGGAATTCCCGGACCCGGAGTATCTTTTCCCTGAGCCGGTGGCGAACCGGCCGGTAAACTACCGGACATTCGGCATCCGTTTCCACAAACCCGCCCGGATTTTTCTGGTGTGACCTGCCGCAATGCCGCAGTTCACGCACGCGGGTCGACATCCGGTTCATCCCTCCGACCTGGCGGGTGCATTCCCACACAGGCGGAATTCCGCATCTGGCCGGTTGTCACCTGTTCTCGGTTACGGTCGCTACGTCACCGTGGATCTCGACCGAGCCGAAGTGGCCCTCGCGGCTTACCGAAGGGGAACTTCTAGGGATCGATCCCGGCTGCCTTCGTAAGGCGAGAGGTAATACGAGAGGCCATGGCCGCCGTCCGAAACGGCTTCTGATGGTGAGCGCGTGACTCACCCGACCCACGGCTTCGGTAAGACATTCATCCAGTGGATCGCGGGCCCGCCCGGCAATCCTGCGGGCCGCCGTTCAACACCTGCGTACACAGGGGGTAGCAGCGAGATGACGAACTCCACCGAAGTCCGACTCCACGACCAGGTCACCGCGCTCATAGAGGGACTGGATAAGCACCGCGTCTACGGCAACGACTACTTCGCGTACCTCGAAAACACACCGTGGACCGACCGGGCATACGACTTCCACCGCGCCAACTTCTTCCACCGGACCGAGGGCACGGTCAAAGGCATAGCCCATGTCTGCGCCCAGGCGGCGGCCCACGACGACCGCGACACGCTGGTCCTGTTCTCCCATATCCTCAACGAGGAGACCGGCAACGGCGAAGCGGCGCACTGCCACGAGCTGCTGATGGAGAACTCCCACAACCTCTACGGCCAAACCGAGTTCGGCCTGCCGTCGCTGCTCGTGCGGGAGGCGCGGGACAGCGACCTGGTCATCCCCGAGACGGTGGCCTACCGCGAGCGCACCCTGGAGCTGCTGAGCAGCAACTACCACCGGATGCTGGGTGTGGCGATGGCCCTGGAGTCGCACGCCGACAAGATGCTGCAGGTCTGCCGTACGGCATTCCGCAACAACCGGAAGGAGCTGCCCGCGGCCGAGTTCGTGGACGGCGTCGAGATCTACTTCAACGTCCACGTCGGCGACGAGGGCGTCGAGGAACGCCACGCCGCCGACGCGAAGAAGTGCGTTCTGAACAACTGCCACACCGATGCGGACGTCGCCGAGATCTCCTATGCGGCGACCGAGACCCTCAACATCCAACTGGACATGTGGAACGCGATGTACAAGGCCGTGGCCACGAGTTGAATTCCGCAGCGGGAAAGGTGGCACCTACCATCGTGCAGAAGAATCGCGGCATCTCCGATGCCATACTGCGGATACCGGAATCAGCGACTCACGGGACCGCGGCGAAGCTCGCGGCGCTCAATCGCGGACTCGCCGGGGACGAGCGGATCATCGATCTCAGCATCGGCGCACTGGACACGCCCACCGATCCCCGGATCGACCGCGGTGTCGTCGAGTTCGTGCAGACTCGCTCGGACACGATTCATGCGTTCGCGCCCATCAAGGGATTTCCGTTCCTCCTGGAGTCCGTCGCCGCGCGGGTGGCTCGCCTCCACGGAATCACCTACGACCCGGACAGCGAAGTCATGGTCACCCCGGGCGGTGTGAAGGGTTCGATTTCGGTGGCGTTCCACGCGCTGCTGAATCCAGGCGACGAGGTCGTCATTCCGGTGCCCAACTGGCCGCACTACGCCGACATGGTGCGACTGCACGAGGCCGTCCCGAAAACCGTCCGGGTCACGGCGGACGACGGCTTGACGGCGCCGGCTCTCGAAGGCGCGCTCTCGGAGCGAACCAAGATCGTCGTCCTGGGCGACTGCATCAACCCGACGGGCAAGGTCTACTCGACCGAGGAGCTGTCGGCGCTGGCCGGGATCATCGCCCGGCACAACCTGCGGCGCGAGGCCGGCGGTGAGAGCCCCGTCCACGTCCTGTTCGACACTCCTTACGAGGCCCATGTCAGGGGCCCGCGCGCCAAGACGTTCGCCGCCATCGACGTCCGGCTCCCCGACGGCGGCCACTGCTCCATGCGGCCGTGGACGGTGGCCGTGACCGGCCCGGGCAAGACCTACGGCATGCACGGCGACCGGATCGGCTATCTCTGCGGTCCACCGGACATCGTGGAGGCGTCCGCACGCGCACAGGTCAACCTCACCTCGTTCGCCTCCACTTACGGCCAGGTCGCCACGCATATCGCGCTGCGGCCGGAGATGGACGAGGTGGCGACCTCCAGAGCGAGGACCGCGCGCGCCCATCTCGACGCCATGGTGAAGGAACTCGCCGCGGTCCCCTCATTGCGGATCAACGTCCCGCAGGGAGGGTACTTCCTCTTCGTCGACTTCTCGGCCTTCGCCGACGCCTACGGAAAGCGGGGCCACCGCACCGCCGACCGGTTCCTGCTGGACGAGGCGAAGGTCGCCACGATCTGCGGCAACCACTTCGCGGAGAGCGAGCCCCTGGACCACTTCGTACGGATCAACTGCGGCCGGACGGGTGCGCTCCTGAGCGAAGCCGGCAGACGGATCAGGCAGGCCCTGAGCCGCCTGGAGTCCTGACACACAGTGAGGCAGGCACACCCACCGGAGGCGACTGGAGTGGAGCAGGAGATCACGGACACCTACAAGCACCGGCTCCGGCGCCGCCAGGAGGAACGCGACGAGGAGCGGGCCGCGTCCCGCACGCGCCCGCCCCTGCCGCCCCTCAGCTACGCCCCCCTCGGTGAGCGTCCGCTGCGGCGCTTTCCCCAACTGCTCGTCGGGCTCGCCCTGTACGGGTTCAGCCTCTCGGCCATGGTGCGCACCTCTCTGGGCGTCAACCCCTGGAGCGTCCTCTACGAGGGGCTGGAGCACCACACCCCCCTGAGCTTCGGCATGATCAGCGCGCTCCTCGGCGTTCTCGTGCTCCTGCTGTGGATCCCCCTCAAGCAGAAGCCGACGTTGGGTACCGTCGCCAACATCATCGTCGTGGGATCCTCGTCCGACCTGGGCCTCTCGCTCATCCCCCAGCACCTCGGGCTCGCGGCCCGGGTCGGCCTGCTCATCGCGTGTGTGGTGCTCAACGGCCTGTCCGTCGCCGTCTATGTCGGCGCACGCTTCGGCCCCGGCCCCCGGGACGGACTGATGACCGGCACGTCCGCCGCGACCGGGCGCTCCATCCGGCTCGTCCGCACCCTGATCGAGATCACCGTGCTCGGCGTGGGCTGGCTCCTCGGCGGCAGCGTGGGCGTCGGCACGGTGCTGTACGCCCTGATGGTCGGCCCGGTCACCCAGTTCTTCCTGCCCTGGTTCGCCTACCGGCGGACCTCCGAACACTCCGTGGAGACGGCGGGGACCGTGATCCGCAGGCGCATCCGGCGGTAGTCTGCGGTGGGTTGGCACAACTGCCCGGAAGGCCCCGGTTCGCGTGCGCGGCGGTGCGGCACCCGGCCCGGGCCCACCGGTCACCCGTGCCCGCCCGAGACCACCCGCCGGGGTGCGGCACGACCGACTCCCGCACCCCGGTCACCGCGGGACCGGCGCCCACACCGTTGCGTACCGGCGGGGCACCCGCCCACAGGAAGGAGCACCACCGTGCGTATCGCAGTTCTCGGCGCGGGCGGCGTCGGCGGGTACTTCGGCGCCCGCCTGGCAGCAGCGGGCGCGGACGTCACCTTCGTCGCCCGCGGCCGGCACCTCGAAGCCCTGCAGCGCCGCGGACTGCTGGTCCGCAGCCCGATGGGTGACGTCCGCACGCCATCCGCGCGTGCGGTGGCGGGCGTCGGCGAACTGGGCCCCACCGACCTCGTCCTCCTCGCGGTCAAGCTCTGGGACACCGAGGAGGCCGCCGCGCAGCTCGGCTCCCTCACCGACCAGGGGACGGCCGTACTGTCCCTGCAGAACGGGGTGCACAAGGACACCGCGCTGCGCCGCCACCTCCCCGAGCGGAACATCCTCGGCGGCGCCTGCTTCATCTCCGCCCACATCGAGGAACCCGGCGTCGTCGCCCACACCGGCACGCTCCAGAGGATGGTCTTCGGCCCGTACCACCCCGACCGACGGCCCCTCGCGGAGGAACTGCTCGCCGCCTGCCGCGCCGCCGGCATCGAGGCCGAGATCAGCGACGACATCGCCCGGGTGATCTGGCAGAAGTTCGTCTTCCTGGTCGGGTTGTCCGCCACCACCGCCGCCGTGCGCCGTCCCGTCGGCACCATCCGGGACAACCCGCGCACCCGCGCCCTGCTCCGCGACATCATGGCCGAGACGGTGGCCGTGGCCCGGGCATCCGGCATCGCACTGGACGAGACGCTCCCCGACGACCGGCTCGCCTTCGTCGACACCCTGCCCCCGGACATGACCTCCTCCATGCACCACGACCTCGAACGCGGCAACCGCCTGGAACTCCCCTGGCTCAGCGGCGGCGTTGCCGACCTGGCCGCCGAACTGGGCATCGCAGCGCCCCGCAACCAGACCGTCGCCGACATTCTCGCCCCCTACACACTCGGAATGCCGAAGGACTGAGCAGACGTCCCGGCCCGCCCTCGGCACCAGGCGATGGGCGTGCTCCACCAGCGGCTGTACAGACCGCTGATGATGGTCAGGACACTCCGCGCCAACCCGCCGACGCCCGGCGTGGAACGGCTCGACGAGCTGATCGACGGCCGCGTACACCAGGGGACTGGCCCGGGACTTGAGGGAGTTGGATCGCACCCACCCCTCGACACGGTTGCCGGGATCGACGGCACGCACCTGATGCTGCCGGAACTCCCGTGTGAGCCCGCCGCGTTGCTCGAAGGGTCCCCACGCGACACGGCCCCTTCGGTCGGTTCAGGGTTCGGTTCTGACGTCGGCCTTCCGCTTCCAGAGTTGATGTGTACAGCACGTGAAGGCTGTGACGTTTGATCCACCACACCCGCGCGGGCGTGATTTGCTCAGGCTCATGGCGGGACTCGTACCAAGGGTTCCCGCTGCAGTGCGTGCGTTATGCATTGCGACCCACTCCCAGAGAAGAAAGGACGCTCAACCTCATGAGCAACACCTCTCCGATTGAGACCCGCGAGATAGCCGACGCCGACCTCGACGGCATCGCCGGTGGTCTCTCCGTCGGCGGCACCCTGGACGGCCTGACCGCGAAGGTCACCCAGGGCCCCGGTGGCGTGCCGGTCCTGGAAGGCTCCATCAAGTCCGTCGGCATCACCGTGTCGGACATCCCCCTGGGCCCGATCGCGCTCTGAGGCACGGCTTTCGCGTGGTGCTCGGTCACCGGGCCCCGGAACCATTCCGGGCCGCCAGGGGGAAACCCGGCTTCCTGCGTGACCTATGGGGTAGCTGACAAGTCTGGGCTGCCGTAAGGGAGTTCGGCGATCCGAGGCCGGGACGAACGGGGACCGTTGCTCGCCGGCGGCGAGCACACAGCCTGTTCCCGCCTCGGGGTGAGCCGACCCGGGCCCGCATCAGCCGCTTCGGCCCTGCTTCGCCCCGCCGGGCAACGACACGGCGGGGCGAAGCAGGGCAGCGCCCCGAATCGACCCACAGCGCCCGAAGGGGCGGGGACGGGAGCTGTGGCGACAACCAGGCCCGCGGCGTGCCCACCACCACGCCACGAGCCGTAGCGGTCCGCCGGACGAACCGGCCAACCGCTACGGGACGTTGGGGCTAGTTGGTGGGAGAGACGTAACCGCTGATCGACATGCCCCAATACGAGCTGTCGCCCACCGCCCCGCTGTACGGGCCGTCGTGGTGGGCGGAGGCGGTTGCGGGATCGTTGGTGACCTCGTTGCCGCCTATGCTCTCGATGGTCCCGTCGCCATTGACCGCCGTGACGATGGCAACGTGATCGGCCTGTCCGCTGCTGCCGTTGTAGTTGAAGACGACTGCGTCACCGACGTGGGGCTCCGGATGCAGTCCGGCACCGTACTGTCCGAAGCTTCCGGCCGCCGGAGTCAGTCCGTTGACGTTGTAGCCCGCCTGCGCCCAGACCCACGCCGCGAAGTCGGCGCACCAGTTCTCCGGGGAGCCACCGGCACCCGTGCAACTGGAGTTGTACCCTTGTCCGCCCGCGCTGTTCGTGTCACAGGCATGGTGGTCGAGATTCGCGTTGGCGACCGTGACGATGTCGTCGGTGGTGGCCGACGCCGTGCCTGAGGCCAGCATGAGGGCCGGTACCGCCAGGGCTGCTGCCACCGTGCTCCTGACCATCGCGTGACGAGCCTTCCGGGATGTCATGATTCTCCTCTCCGCTTCGAATGGATCGGACGTCATCGCGGTGAGCCGACGCCAGTGATCGGCCGCCGGCCGGGCCTGCTCCACCCACTGCCGAGGGCAGTGCGCGTCCCAGTGCTCGCGCACCGCGAACACGTCTGGCAGGACGGTAGAAACACCCGATGGAATAGCCATGAAGAGACTGCGCCCGCCGGTCCGGGACGCAGACGCCCCGTCGAAGCGCGGGGCAGAGCCCGCTCGTTGGCGGCGTGCGGCTCCCCCGGCGTCCTGTCCCGCCCCTCCTCCCCTCTCCGCTGCCAGCCCCCCTCCGGCACAAGCACCCCGATGTCCTGGCAGACCGTTGCCACCCCGCGGAAGACAGCGTGGGCACACCGCTGCGTGACCCATGCGCGGTCGGGCGGTGCCAGGAACCGCACCATGTGTGCGCGGCGACGGACGAGGCGAGCAGGGGAACCACTGCGTCAGCCGCCGGTCGTCCTCGTGGGACAGGGCCGTGAGGGATGCAGGGATGTGGTGGACACGGGTTCCGGCATCGTCAGCGCGGCGGGCGCGGCCGAAGGGCCGGAGGTGGCTGGTGGTGACCGTGGGCGCCGCAGTGGTGGGGCTCAGGCAGCCGAGCGCAGGAACGGGGGTGGGGAGCAACGGCTCGGCGGCCGGTGAACAGCGCTGTTCGCCAACGGCCGCCACCTCCGCCAAGCGGGTGGAGGGCGCGCCGAAGGCCCCATCGCTCCGGGTTCGTGGCCGGCGCGAAGGTACGGTGCCGATCTACGCCGAAACGCCGTCGGGTCAGGTGGCCGGCTGACCCGTCCGGCACAAACGGTCGGCTGCCCGGCCGTCTCGGGCACAGCTCTCTCCCCGTACCGCGGTCGCGACCGGTGTGGCTTTCTCGCGAAAGTAGGACAGTGGTGCTGCGTTTGCTGACCCGTCTGCCCGCGGCCGGTCTGGGTCTGGCGCTTGCCTTTCCGACCCGGGTCGTGCGCCATCTCGCGGCCCCCGCCGACGTGCTCCGGCGCGGGGCCGCCGAGCTTGCCGCCGTCGGTGTGCGCACGGCGGCGAACGCCACGGCCGAGGCATCGGCCACGGCCGTACGGGTGACCCGGGTGGCTCGTCGCGCGCTTTCTCCCGACGACGGTTGCTGGCGCGCCGGAAGCCGGCTGCAGCTGCCCCTGCGCCCCTGCCCCGGCACCACCGATGCCATGGGGCGGGAGAAGGCCGCGGAGAAAGTGGCGGCCGCGGTGCGGGAGCACCCGGACGTCCTTCTTGCCTACTGGGACGGCGGTCTGGGCAGGTTGGTGGTCCGGGCCGAGGAGGCACTGGCCGGGGGCGTCGAGCGCCGGGTGAGGGAGTTGGCCGACGGGTACGGGCTGGAGCACTCCGAAGGTGGGGACGAGCCGTCCCCACCACACCCGGGGGGCGTCGGTGATGTCCGGGCGACGGCGCTGGCCCTGGTCTGTGACGCGGCGGGCGTCGCCACGGCGCTGACGGCGCGGGTGATGCGGCTGAGGCAGGCACCGCGGCCGGTCACCGCGGCGGTGGCGCTGCTGCGGGAGGACTCCCGGGTCCGTGGCGTGCTGCGCCACCGGCTCGGTGCGGCAGGGACCGATCTGGTGTTGGCGGCGGTCAATGCCGCCGCACACGGCCTGGGCCAGTCGCCGGTCGCCCTCGTCCTGGACGGGGCCCTGCGAACGGGCCAGTTGGTGGAGGCGATGGTCCGGGCGGCCGCGTTCGACGCCGCACACGACACCCTGTGCGTACCGGACCGGCCGAGTCTGTCCGGGGACGGGCTGCCGCGGCCGCCGGTGCGGCAGAGCCCGGGCCAGGCGTATGCCGATACCGCGGTCACGGGAAGCCTGGTGGGCGCGCTCGCCACGCTGGTGTTCACCCGCAGCCCGGCGGGTGCCGCGGAAGCGGCCCTGGCCGGATCGCCCAAGGCGGCACGCTACGGGCCCGCGTCGTTCACGGCCGCACTGGGCATGGCGCTGGCCCAGGACGGGTTGCTGGTCCGCAGCACCGAGCGGCTGCGGCAACTGGAACTCGTCGACACCGTGATCCTGCATCCGAGCGCCCTGCACGGCACGTGTCGCACCGTCCTCGACGTCCGTTCCACCGCGGCCTCGTGGGACCACGACCGGCTGTGGCACGCGGCGACCGCGGCGCTGCACGGCTCCGGCGGCGCGACGGCCGGCGTCGACGGGATGGTGGTCAACCTGCGGCCGACGCCCGGCGAGGAGCCGGCGGGCACCGGCTCGATGATCGCGTCCGTGGGCGCGGAGGACGTCGGCGTCGTACGGGTCGGGTGGGAGCTCGACCCGCTCGCCGAGGAGGTGCTGGACGCGGCGCGCCGGGCCGGCCTGAGCGTGGTGATGGTGGACGACCCTTCGCTCGGCGAGTTCGGCGCCCTGGCGGACACCGTCGTCGCCCCCGAACGGCCGCTGGCCGAGGTGGTGCGCGGGTTGCGGGACGACGGAAGGGTGGTGCTGACCGTCGCCAGAATCCGCCACGAGGACGCCGAGGGCCACCGCCTGCTGGCGGGACTGCTGGCCGGTGATCTCGCCCTGTCCGTCACCGACGGGCGCAGTGCCGTGGTCTGGGGCGCGGACGTTCTGGTGCTGAACGGGCTGGAGGGGGTGTGGCGTCTGCTGGCCGCCGCTCCCGCCGCGCGCGCCGTCGGTCGCCGCTCCAAGACCCTCGCCCAGTCGGGGGCGGCGCTGTCCGGGCTGCTGGTGGTCACCGGAGGTGCTCCCGCGCGCCGTGTGCTGCTGCCTGCCGGGATGGCGCTGAGTCCCGTCAACGCCGCTGCCGGCGCGGCCTTGTTCACGGGCTGGCGGGCCGCGTACGGTGCCGCCGGCCGCGAGGCGCCCCGCCCCGGGCCACGCGTGCCCTGGCACACCCTGCACCCCGTGGAGGCGCTGTCGCGGCTGGCCGCGCGGCCCCGGACCGCACCCACGGCGTTGTCCAGGGCCCGTACGCGCGCCGATGCCGTGGCCCGGTTGCCGGTCTTCACTCCGGCGCGCCTGGCGATGTCCCTGTTCACGGCCGTGCGCGCGGAGCTCGACGATCCCCTCACCCCTGTCCTCGCGGTCGGCGCGGCTGCTTCGGCGCTCCTGGGGTCCACCGTCGACGCGCTCCTGGTCACCGGTGCGTTGGGCATGAACGCACTCGTGGGCGGGGTGCAACGGCTGCGCGCCGAGCGGGCGTTGGCGGCGCTCGCGGTGGGCCAGCGGCAGACGGTCCGGCGTGTGACCGACCCCCGGAGCGGGGCGACGGCGACCGTGGACGCCGCCCGGCTGGAGCCGGGTGATCTGATCGAACTGGTCACGGGCGACGTGGTGCCGGCCGATGCCCGACTACTGGAGGCGGCCGAGCTGGAGGTGGACGAGTCCGCCCTGACCGGTGAGTCGCTGCCGACCCGCAAGCAGGTGGCCGCCACTCCGCGCGCAGCCGTGGCGGACCGCAGTTGCATGGTGCACGAGGGCACGACGGTGGTGGCCGGCCGGGGGCGTGCCGTCGTGGTGGGGACCGGCGCCCAGACGCAGGCGGGGCGTGCCGCGTCCCTGGCCTCGCGGGCGCCCTCCGCCGCGGGCGTCCAGGCACGACTCCAGGAACTGACCAAACGGGTGCTGCCGCTCACCCTCGCCGGCGGCGCGGCGGTCACCGCGCTGTCCCTGCTGCGGGGCAGGCCGGTGCGCGAGGCGGTCGGCGGCGGCGTCGCGGTAGCGGTGGCGGCGGTCCCGGAGGGTCTCCCGCTCGTGGCGACGGTCGCGCAACTGGCCGCGGCACGCAGGCTCAGCAGGCGCGGGGTGCTGGTGCGCACCCCGCGCACGCTGGAGGCGTTGGGCCGCATCGACACCATCTGCTTCGACAAGACCGGGACCCTGACCGAGAACAGGCTGCGCGTCGTGCGCCTGGTCACCACCCAAGGCGCCGCCTACACGACCGACGACCCGGAGCCCGCCGCGGTGTTGCTGACCGCTGCCCGGACCTGCGCGGACGCGGATGAGACGGGCGTTCACGCACACGCCACCGACGAGGCCGTACTCACCGCGGCGCCGGTCGACCGGAAGTGGGTCCAGAGCGACGCCCAGCCCTTCGAAGCCAGCCGCGGATATGCGGCCGCCGTCGGCCAATGCGCCGATGACGAACCGCAACTGGTCGTCAAGGGGGCACCCGAGGTCGTCCTGCCGTGCTGCCGGGACCTCCCCCCTGATACGGAGGAGAGAGCGCAGTCCCTGGCCGGTGAGGGCTTGCGGCTGCTCGCCGTCGCCCGGCGTCGGCTGCCTCCCGGCGAGGCGCCCGACGCGCTCGACAAGCCGCTCCAGGGGCTGGAGTTCCTGGGGTTCGTGGCACTGGCCGACACGCCACGGGCCAGTTCCGCTCCCCTGGTGGCCGGCCTGCGCCAGGCGGGACTGCGACCGGTGATGCTCACCGGTGACCATCCGCAGACCGCTCGCGCGGTGGCGGTGTCCCTGGGCTGGCCGGAGGACGTCGCCATGGTCACCGGCGATCAGCTCTCCGCCCTCGACCGGGCCGGCCGGGCCGAACTCCTGCGGGACTGCGGTGTGGTGGCCCGCGTCGCCCCGGAGCAGAAGCTCCAGGTCATCGAGGCGCTGCGGGCGGCGGGGCGGGTGGTGGCCATGGTCGGCGACGGCGCGAACGACGCCGCCGCCATCCGTGCCGCGGACGTCGGTGTCGGCATCGCGGCCCGGGGGTCGGCCGCGGCCCGGAACGCGGCGGACCTGGTCCTGACCGGTGACGAGCTGTCCGTCCTCGTCGACGCCGTCGCCGAGGGCCGGGCCCTGTGGCGCAGCGTGGGCGACGCCATCAGCATCCTGATCGGCGGCAACTTCGGCGAGGTCGGCTTCACCGTGCTCGGCACGCTGCTCGACGGTGTCTCCCCCCTGTCCGCACGGCAGTTGCTACTGGTCAACCTCCTCACCGACATGTTCCCGGCCATGGCGGTGGCCGTCACGCCGCAGAACGGGAAGCCGGGCGAGGAGACCCCCACGGCCAACACCCCGGTGGGCATCGCGGCCCTTGGGGCTCCGCTGACCCACCAGATCCGCCAGCGCGGCCTGGTCACCGGTCTCGGCGCGGCCACGGCGTGGCTGATCGGCCGGCTCACCCCGGGCTCGGCCCGGCGCACCGGCACCATGGCACTGTGCGGAGTGGTCGGCGCCCAGCTCACCCAGACCGTCAGGGACCGGCAGCACAGTCCCCTGGTGATGGCGACCGTCTTCGGCTCGGCCCTCGTCCTGGCCGGTGTCGTCCAGACACCCGTGGTCAGCCACTTCTTCGGATGCACGCCGCTGGGTCCGGTGGCCTGGACGGGGGTCGGCGCCGCGGTCGGCGTCGCCGCGCTGTCCCCGTGGGTACTGCCTCCCGTCGAACACCTCCTCAGCCGCGTGGCGGCCGCGCTGCGCCCGACCGTGCCCGTGCCGCGCTGACGGTCGACCGACCCACGCTTCCCCTGCCGTGCCGGAAGGCGACCGGTGCCGTTGTGGGGCGGCGCGGAGTCGGGCCGGTCGGGTGCGGCGTGGACGACCGTCAGCACGGCGCCGGTGTGCCTGACGCGTTCCGGCACCACTCGGAGTGCTGGTGCTGCACCCCGAAATCGCCTCCGTTCAGGCGCTGTTGAAGACCTCGGCGATCCGGAGTGCGCGGGACGGGCAGAGCGCGGCGGCCTCGCGCGCGGCGGATCGGGCCCCGGCGCCGGGGCGGGGCTCCAGCACCGTGACGATGCCGTCCTCGTCCTGGTCGAAGGTCCCGGGGGCGGTCAGCGCGCACACGCCGGCGCCGACGCAGACGGTCCGGTCGGCGGTTACCCGCGGCGCCGCTCCTTCCGTACCGCTCACCAGGTCACCGGGAGTTCGTTGACGCCCTGAATCGTGGTGCCCGGCCGCAGCGTCAACTGGTCCACCGGTACGGCCAGTCGCAGCGTGGGAACCCGATCGAGCAGCGCGGTCAGGATGACGTCGAGTTCCAGGCGGGCCAGGTTCTGGCCCAGGCACTGGTGGATGCCGAAACCGAACGCGAGGTGATGGCGAGCCGTGCGGTGCACGTCGAAGGTGTCCGGGTCCTCGAACACCGTACCGTCGCGGTTGGCAATGGAGTTGACGACGATCACCCCCTCGCCGGCCCGGATGAGCTGCCCGTCGATCGCGATGTCCGCCTTGGCCACACGGCCGCCTGCGATGTCGGCGATGGCGAGGTAGCGCAGCAGTTCCTCGACCGCGCCGGGGATGAGACCGGGATCGTCGCGCAGAGCGGCGTACTGCTCGGGGTGTTCCAGCAGGGTGATCACGCTGAGCGAGGTCATCGAGGCGGTGGTTTCGTGGCCGGCGACGAGCAGCAGCAGCGCCATGGAGATCAGCTCCGCGCGGTCGATCTCGCCGTTGGCCAACTGGTCGGCCACCAGGCTGCCGATGAGCCCCGGGCCGGGCTCGGCCTGGAACCTGGAGATCAGTCCGTCCAGGTAGCGTTCGAGATCGTCGCGCCCGCCGACCGCCTTCTCGGGATCCGTGGACTGCACCAGGCGCCTGCTCGCGTCCTGGAAGAAGTCGTGGTCGGCGTAGGGCACTCCGAGCACCCGGCAGATCACCATGGACGGCACCGGCAGGGCGAATCGGCTGACCAGATCGGCGGGCGGTCCGGCGGCGAGCATCTCGTCAAGGAAGCCGTGCACGATCTGCTCGATCTCCGGGCGCATGCCCTTGATCCGCTTCACCGTGAACTCGCTGATCGTCATCCGCCGCTTGGGGCCGTGCTCGGGCGCGTCCATCCCGATGAAGCCGGGTTGGCGGCCCCGGACCACCTGGAACCGCGGCGAGGTGGCGGGGAATCCGGCGTGACCGCGGTCGGAGGAGAGCCGGGGATCGGCAAGCAACCTGCGCGCCGTCTCGTGCTTGGTCACCACCCATGCCTGGCGGCCGTCGTAGAGGGTGACCCGCTGCAGCGGGCCGGCCGCATCCCGCAGCCTGGCGTAGCCGTCCGGTAATTGGTAGGGGCAGCTTCGGTCGTTCGGGAAGGCGGGGGTCTCCCCTGTCTGTGGCGTTGTGGCGATCTCCGTCATCGGTTCCCTCGATATCTGTTGATCTCTTGCCATCTCGTGTCGACGTTCCTCAACGGCGCCGTCTGTCCTGTTCAACGCTTGCACCACCGAAGAACACACGTAAAGAACGCATGGTTCTCTAAATTTGAGAATAGACTGACCCCATAGGGAACGCAACGACCTCTACAGGCCATCTTCGGGAGCCACGCTGTCACCTCACACCGAACCCGCCGACGACACCGCCGCCGACCACCGAAAAGGGCCCCGCCGCCGCGGTGAGGAGCTGGAGAACGCCATCCTGGCGGCGACGCTGGAAGAACTCGGCGAGACCGGCTACGCCGCACTGACGATGGAACGGGTGGCCACCCGCGCCCGCACCGGCAAGGCCGCCCTCTACCGGCGCTGGTCCAACCGCGCCGAACTGGTCATCGACGCCTGCAAGTTGTCCGGTGTCTCCGACATCGACCTCCCCGACACCGGCGCGTTGCGTACGGACGTCATCGCCCTGCTGCGGCAGATCGCGGCGAAGATGGCCAGCCCGCTCGGCGGCATCCTGCGGGGCCTGCTCACCGAGATGACGCGCGACCCGGACTTCGCCACCCTGATCCGGGAACGGTTCCACACCACCGGCCCGGCCACCCTCGGCGTCATCCTGCAGCGCGCCGTCGACCGCGGCGAGATCGAACCCTGGATCCTGGACTCCCGGCGGGCGACGGTCGCCACCGACCTGCTGCGCAACCAGTTCCTGCTGTTCGGCGCACCCGTCGACGACGAGGTCGTCACGGACATCGTCGACGACGTCTACCTGCCGCTGATCCTGCACCCGGCCCCACGGCGCGCGGGCGACACCCGCCCCACCGCTTCGCCGCACTCCGCGGGCTCCGCCGGTGCCACGCATTCCACGGGCGGCGAGGACTGAGGCGGCCGCCCGCAGTCGTCCCACCCGGCGCACGCCGCGATGCGCCGAGTTCACTTCGGCGTGCGCCTTCGGTCCCTCCGCGCGACCTGCCCCGTCCCGGACCACCGGACCACGGTAACGGCGACGGTCGCAGTCATCCTCTGACTGCTACGGGAAGGCGTAGCCGAGCACGGACTCCCTGGTGTGACCTTCGCAGTTGGCCGCGCTGGAGGCGAAGTGGTCTCCGTTCGAGGGGATGTGGCAGCGGTAGAGGGGTACGGAACCGCTCACCTGGTCGGTGTGGATGTAGCCGACGGGGCCCATGGGGAACTGGCCTTCGCAGCCGGGGTCGCGGGTGAGCAGCGTGTGTCCGCCCACCTTGCACTCGTAGAGCATGGTGGTGCCGGGGGCCTGGTGGCGCAGCAGCTTCCAGGTCTGCTCCTGGGTGAAGCCGGGAGGCAGCAACCGGGAGGAGACGACGTGTCCCCGGTCGGGGCGGTAGCCGCGACGCAGCAGGGTGTAGGGAAGGTTCTCGAAGCCGCAGGAGAGTTGGGGCGAGGGCAGGTCGTTGCGGTTGGCCAGTGCCCACGTCGACCAGGCGGGCTTGGTAGAGCCGTCCTGCCTCCTGAGGCCGAGCTTGAGTCCGCCCTCGGCGGGGTTGTCCTGCATCCGGTGGTAGATGTAGCTCTCGATGTCCGGCGTGCCGAGCACATTGCGGAAGGTGTCGCACACGGCTGCGGCCTGCTGGGACTCGCTGGACTGGTCCCCGGAGTTGATGCCGCTCTCGGTGAGCTGGATGGTCCAGGCGGAGGGGGTGTGCGGGAACTGCTGGCGTAGCCAGCCCACCACGACGCCGATGTTGCCGTAGGTGACCTTGGGGAAGTCGTCCGCGGAGAAGGCGGGCTTGAACAGGTCCGGGGCGTAGGGATGGTAGGCGACCCGCCACTGGCGTGATCCCGCCCGGGCGGCCAGTCCCTTGAGCACGGTCATGCCGGACAGCGTTGCGTCGTGGTCGGACGGCAGGTCATAGGCCGTACCGAAGTGGTGGTCCAGCGAGGTCAGGACCTTGGCCGTGGGTTGCTGCCCGGTGATGCGGTCGTAGGCGGCGTTGTAGTTGGCCGCGATCTGGTCGAGCCATTGCGTGGTGTCGCAGGGCTTGCCGCGGCCGCAGCCGACGTTGAACCAGGTGCTGGTGTTGACCTCGTTGTCGATCACGAAGTCGGCGATCCGGCCGTGCCCGTGAAGGCCGTCGTAACGCTGGGCCAGCATTCCGGCGAACCGGCCGAAGTCGGCGGGGTTGTCGGGTACGCAGAACAGCTCGTGGCCGGGTGCGGGATCGCAGGGTCGGCCCTGGCGTGCCCAACCGGGCGTGCCGAAGACGATGGCGGTGACCACCAGTCCCCGGTCGGTCCACTCCTTGATGGCCGCATCCACCTCCGGCCGGACGGTGAAGCAGCGCCCGTCGAAAGCCTGCTCACCGGTCGCGCACGGGGCCGCTTTGGCGCTCTGCTCCCAGTCCGCCCAGACGAGGTTCATGGACACGCCGCCGGTGTTGTTGCCGACGATCTCGTCCTTGTGGGACCAGAAGTCCGGCTGGATGCCCTTGATGCGGTAGTCGGACCGCGTCGGGTACGGCAGCGGAGCCGTCTCGGCGCCGGCGGTGGCCTGAAGGGCCTCAGGGAGGACGAGGGCGAATATGAGCAGCACGAGGGCGGCGAGATGCCGAGCTGGTCGGGCCATGACTCTCCTTCATGTACCTGGCTTCGTGGTCAACGTCGTCCCGTTGTCACCAAACTGGCATATCGAAACGGTCAACGCGCCCTCATCATCGTGCACTTGATGCGCGTGCTCCTGAGATTCCCGCCAACACCCGAGCCGAAGGCCACTCGTGGAGCATACGCAGCAGCCGCGGCGTGCGGTGCGGCCGTACGGCTGCCGGGCCCGGGTTAACAAACTACCGTTAGGGAACTCCGGAACTCCCGTAGAAGCCACGTCGGTTGGGCGATTCACGCGAACTTCTCCGGATTCGACCACGACCGACGAGCGGCGACTGTCAGTAACCGCCCACCCCGCCTGACGTTACAGCAAGAATTACGCAAAGGCCCCCAGGGCCAGGCAATTTGATGGCCCAGTAACCGCGCCGGCACTGCATGTGACTCGGTGAATTCCACAACTACTGCCCAGTATTCACAAGTGTTGACACAGCGTCATTGCGTCGACCAGTGAAGGTGTTGTAGTAATTCTCGTGTGCTTCTGAGCATGGCAGGCCAGAGAGGTTCCGCTGGCGTTCGCCTCCTTCTGCCGCGCACGCGGCAGCCGGTATGCGCAGCGGAATTGAGTGGTAACAGGGCACGCATGCGAAACGAGTTGGGACGGGGTTAAACCCGAGTCAGGCCCGAACCGAATTCGCCAAAGCGTGTGTCGGCCGGTCGCGCACGGAATGCGCCGAGTGACGACTCGGCGCGCTCCGGCGTCAACCGCCCTGCGCCTGCCGCAATACATTCCCCCACACTTCGAAAGAGTCCATACATGCGCCTTCCCCGCGCCTCAGCCCTGTGGAGAACGTTGACGGTGATCGCCTTAACAGCGATCACGGCAGGGTTCGTGCTCAGCGGTGGCAACGCCCGGGCCGGCTCCGTCACCGGCACCGTGAACGGCGGTCAGACCCATTACCGCAGCATCAACGAAAGGTCATCGCCCAGCCTTTCCGGCCACATCGTCGGCCATGCCGGAACGGGCAGCACAGTCTCGATGACCTGCCGAGTCCAGGGCGACTCAGTGGAGAACGACCCACGGTGGATCTGGTCGGAATCCGGGTCCTTCTACATAGCCAACGCGTTCATCAAGGGAAACACCGACAACCTGCCGGCCTGCTCGTCCTCGCACCCAAAATCCGGCGGGCGCACGGCCCTCACCATAGACATGCAGAAGCAGGTTCAGGACCAGTGGTGCTGGGACGCCAGCGGACTCACCATCGCCAAGTACTGGGGCTACAACCAGTACAACCAGTACGACTTCTGCCGGCTCGCGGCCCAGAACAGCAATCTCAGCTGCAACGACCAGCCTGCCACACTCGACGACATAGCCAACGGCCTGGGCAACATCGGTCTGAGCAACACCGGAAACGACCTCTCCCGAAGCGCCTCCTTCTCACAGGTCGGCGAGGAGATCGACGGCGGGCGCCCCTTTCCCGTGCGTATCGGATGGAACTCGGGCGGTGGCCACATGAACGTCATCTACGGCTATGACCCGTCATCGCAAATGATCGCGGTCGGTGACCCCTGGCCCTCCACACAGACCTATACGTGGTGGAACTACAACGACTACGTCAACAACTCGTCGTTCCAATGGACCCATTCACGCACCGGGATACACAAGTAAGGCGGGCGGCACATGCGCGGCAAGAAAACTTCTGCACAACGGCCTGCTGCTCGTCTCGCAAGCCTCTCCCTCGGCGCGGCGGCGGCCCTGCTCTCCACCACTTTCTGCGGCCAAGCCCAGGCGGCCGACGGGCCGAGTGCCGTTCCCGACTACCAGGGAGCACGCCAGGTGCTCCAGAGCACACAAGTACACGACACGGTCGCACGATTCCTCGGCGCGACGGCGAACGACGGCGCAGACGGCGGATCAGGCGCGGCGGCGCCGATGGCGACCGAACCGCGCGACGGCAAGCAGGCGTTCACCTTGAACGCCCCGGTCGCGCTCTACGAGCTCGCGCCCCAATTCGTCACCGGGAACGCGAAGCCGACTCCCGGCAACGCCGTACGCCTGTCGCATCTGGCCTCCCTGGCGAACGGCGCCAACGGACACAAGGCCACGGTCCTGCTCTCCTCCGGGGCCACGGGCGGCGGCAAGAGCTGGCATCTGGCAGGCGTGCGCGACGGCGACGGCGACGTCACCTACGCCCGACAGACCACGGGCCCCTCAACGGTCTTCGCCGAGCCTCAGATCCACGCCTGGTACCGGCTGAAGAACGACACCGTCGAACCGCTCAACCGAGAAGCAGCCTCGGGTCTGCGAGGCAAGCAGGCGGTGACGCTCACCGCGTACCAGAAACTGGTGCACGACCGCTATGCGGACAAGCTGCCGGGGTCCGCATACGACCGCAAGGGACTGGCCGGCGGGTACGGCCTGGCGTCTTCTGAGCCCCCGACTCCCCTGCTCCTCGGCGGCTCAGGCGCGGCAGCAGCCATGCTGGCCGGCGGCGCGATCGTAGTACTGCGCGCCAAACGCAGGCGATCACAGATGAGTTGAACAACCCACGCTGACAGGGTGTTTCGACGCCCGGAACCCGACTGAAACCAACCCCTGAGGACTCTGCTCCGGATTCCCATCATCTGGGTCCGGTGCCGGAGTCTCCCCTCCACCCGCGTCCGTTCCTCCCCTCCGGGCGCGGGTGGGCAGCGGGCGTGCGCCCGGGGCGGGTCAACTCGCCCCGGGCGCACGGCGTTCACTGCCCGAGGGCGACCTGGACGATCTTGATGACGACCAGGATCATCGCGATGAGCAGGTAGGTGCGCAGGGCGCCCATGCCGATTTTGCGGGTGGTGGACAGGGTGGGCTTGGTGAGGGTGTCCAGTGGTGGCATCCGCCAGGCGTCGCGGCCGGTGCGGTCGATGGGGTCTTCGTTGGTCGCGGTGCGGCGGCGGGTGAAGGAGTACCCGGCGGCCAGGACGCCCAGGACGCCGCAGGCGGCCATGATGTCGATGATCGTCTGGGAGCTGATGTCGGGGAAGAGGACGGAGGCGGTCAGGATGATGGACAAGGTGACCAGGACGCCGACCACCGCCGTGGTGAAGGCGTTGGTCTTCGGGCCGTTGACCCAGGGGCCCAGGACGGCCTTGTCGTTGCACAGCAGCAGCAGGAAGACGGAGGCGGACGGCAGCAGGACACCGGCCAGGGTCTGCACGCCCTGGGTGAGCAGACCGAGCGGGGAGCCGGGGATCAGCACGATCACGGCGGCCACGGCCACCACTCCGGCGTAGATGGCGTAGAAGCCCTTGGCGCCCTTGACGCCGCGGTGGAGGGAGTGCTTGATGCCGAAGACGTCGCCGATGGCGTAGGCGGTGGAGAGGGAGACGGCGAAGGCGCCGATGATGGAGGCGTCGAGGAGGGCGATGGCGAAGAGGATGCCGGCGAGTTTGCCGGCGTGGGCTTCGAGGCCGGTGGCGACGCCTGCCGCGTCGGTGAAGTTGCCGAAGCCCTTGGTTGCGGTGAAGGCGGTGGCGGTGAAGCCCATGATGGCGGCGGCGCCGATGACGACGATGGCGATGCCGATCCACAGGTCGGCCTTCTCGTAGCGCATGAAGCGGGGGGTGATGCGCTTGTCGATGACGTAGGACTGCTGGAAGAACAGCTGCCAGGGGGCGACGGTGGTGCCGACGATGCCGATGATCAGCAGCATGACGGTGGCCAGCTGACCCGATCCGCCGGGCATGGTGGGTACGACGAAGTCGTGGGCCATCTGCGAGGACTTGGGGTGGATCATGAAGTACAGCGGGATGAGCAGCAGTGACCCCGCGCACAGGAAGATGGCCACCCGCTCGAACCGGCGGAAGGAGCCGGTGAAGGCGGCGGAGACGATGACCACGGCGGCCAGGATCACCGAACCGGCCTTGGGCAGCCCCAGGTAGCCGGCCGCGAGGGTGATCCCGATGAACTCCGTGACCAGGGTGAGGGCGTTGAGCAGGAACAGGTCGATGACGGAGAACGCGCCCCAGAACTTCCCGAAGCGTTCGAGGATGAGGCGGGCGTGGCCGACGCCGGTGACGGCGCCGAGGCGCAGGACCATCTCCTGGTTCACGTACAGCACCGGCACCAACAGCAGAAGCGTCCACAACAGAATCGTGCCGTAGTTCTGGCCGGCCTGCCCGTACGTGGAAAACGCGCCCGCGTCGTTGTCACCGACCATCACGATCAGGCCGGGCCCGACTATCGCGAGCAGGGTCTTGAGCTTGGCGGACAGCCCTTGGCGGGGCGCGGTGTCGTCCAATTTGATGGTGCCCAGCGCGCCACGGATGTCGCCGACATGGGCGTCGTCGAGCACCGCCGTGCGCGATGCCGCAGCAGGGGCCGTGGTGGTCGGTTCGGCGGACGGTTCGGTGGTCAGTTCTGTGGTCATGACGGGCCTCCCGCCTCCCCCGGCAAGGGGAGGCGATCGGGGGCATGCGGCGGCCACTTGCCGCACCGGGGCGCGGCCCACCCGCCCGCAGCGGCACAGGGCCGCATGGGGCTGGGCGAGCGCGTGTGGGTGATGGTGCGTGAGAAGTGTCGCTACGGCATGCCGGAGACGGGCGAGGTCGATCGGATGCGGGGCCGACTGTGGCCCGGACTACTACAACCGCAGTCCATGTCTCTCGCCTCCCCCCGGCCGGGGCGCCACCATGGCGCCATACGACTCGGCAAAGAGCAGACCGGCCTCGTGACCGGTTCACCCCAACTCGTCAGAGCTTTGGCACTGCACGGCGTAATCCCCTTGCCGGGGAAGCCACTTGGGGTCACCCCTTGGGCCGGGGAGACCTGTCCTGACCCTGGGCGTCTCTCGACGTCGTGGGGTCAGTGGCCTGTGTCCGCGCAGACGCCTCACCGAACGAGGTGCCTTCTTCAAACCTCCAGGAGCATAGCCCACCAATTGCGCAACCGAGCAATCGAGCATCCGGTGGAGGACCTCATCGCCGGGTGACCGCCCGCAGAGGCCGTCGCACCCGGACCACGTCGACGCAACGCCTCCCCCCGACCCGGCTCGCACCCCCTCCACCAGCGCCAGACCAAACGCCCTACCAGCAGCAGGGCGGGAATCCCGGCCCCGCGGGCATGGGTAGTCTGCTCCGCGACACCCACACCACGGAATCGAACACGGGGGCACAGCAGTGGGTCATGCGCACAACGCCGCGGGCGGCACCGCCGTCGGGCACCGGTTGCACTGGCGAGGAGTGATCCGGACCAGGCGGGCCGTCATCACCACATCGCTCGCTCTCGGCGGGCTCGTCGTGTCGCTCAACTTCGGCGGACTCCTGGGGAGCCCGGACAGCCACCAGTCACTGGGCTCCCGGGTGATCGCCGGCATCAGCGCCGGAGTCTTCCTCGTAGGCGCGCTGATCGCCGTGCGCGGAGCCACGGACGATCTGGTGAAACTGCTGACCGGGCGGATCAGCGACAACCGCTCCGCCGCGTTGCGGGTGATCTGCCTGCTGTCCGGATACGCGCTGGTGATCCTGGGCGCACTCAGCCTGGTCCGGGTGCCGTGGGGCAAGCTGCTGCTGGGTGGTGCGCTGACCGGCGTGATCCTGGGCATCGCCGCCCAGCCGGTGCTCGGCAACATCTTCGCCGGACTGGTCCTGCTGGTCGCGCACCCGTTCACGATCGGCGAGCGGATCACCATCCAGTCAGGTCCGCTGGGCGGCCGGATCGAGGGCGAGGTAACAGACATGACCCTGCTGTTCGTCGAACTCCACACGGACGACGGCAAGACGCTCCTGCCCAACAACGCCGTCCTCGGGGCAGCCATCGGCCGCCCCGGCCGCGAGGCTCCCACGACTGGGAAGGCACTCCAGGAACGGTCCGCGGTCTAGCAGGTCCGCCGCGCGCCGCAGCCGTTTGTTGTATCCGCGCTGGTCATCACCGTCACGAACAGCGCGGTCGCGAGGGTGTCCGGATCGGCGTGCACCGAGCCTCCGGCTTCGAAGTCGGGCGGGCGCCGAAGCCTGGAGGAGGCGGTGAAGGACCGCGAAGCACTGGGGTACGGAGCCCACGTGCTGGTACGAGTCCAAGCGCTGGCGCGGCGCCCAGCGGCGGGGACGGATCACTCAGCGAGTTCGAACCTGTCGGCGATCCGCTCGATCAGCGGCAGGTGCTCCTCCCACGTCGCGCTTCCCATGCCGAGCACGAAGGCGGCGTTCCCCCGCACCGCGAAGTACTCACGCGTCCGGCGGCTGACCGTTGCGCCGCCGGTGCCGCTGGTGACGCCGGTGACGCCGGTGACGCCGGTGACGCCGGTGACGAAGTCCAGTGCCACTCCCGCTTGTCCGGCGAACCGGACCTCAGTGCGGGTGAAGTCTTCGTAGCCATGGGCTGCGAGCCTTTCCTGAGCCTTGTCGGCGACGCCGGCCGCGGTCAGGCCGTTGGCAGACAGCTTGAAGACGATGAGGTTCCGGCCTGGGCCGCCCGTGGCCCGCAGGATCTCCGGCCCGTTGGCCGGAACGGGAGGCAGCGCCTCCCAATCCTCCGGCACGTACAGAACCGCCCCATAGGGGACGATCTTGATTGCCTTCCAGGGGGCATTGCTGGCGTCGGACATGCGCGGTCCTTCCAGATCGGCGTTGCTCGGTTCGGCGTTGCTCCGTCGTCGGAGTTGATACCGGCAACCGGCGACGGTGCGAACCTCGCGTCCGGCGCCTGTCCCGGTATCCACATACCGGCAGACCGACACCGACCCAGGAGATCGCCGCGGTGAGCAGCCATCACGCCGAACCTGATGCCCTTCAGCGGGATGGCCTCGTCATGGAACACGGCCACCTCGTCGAACGGGAGGCCGCCCGCTACCGCACCTGGCACATCGACCGGGCAGACCTGCGGCAGGCCGGCGTCCTCGGGCTGCTGATCGCCGCGGCCCGTTTCGATCCCGAGCGCGCCGTGCCCTTCGCCGCGTATGCGCGCACCTGGGTACGCAAGGAGATCCAGCGCGCCATCTCCCAACAGGAATTTCCCGCTGTCCTGCCCGCTGACCTCGTCGGCCGTACCGTCGCCCTGCGCCGCGCCCTCGACGAGCACGCCGACAGTCTGAACCTGGCCGCCGCCGCCCTCGGGATCTCACCGGCCACCGTCACCGCACTCCACCGGCAACTCCGCGTCGTGGCCACCGAGGACGACGAAGAACCGCCCGCCCCCGGCTACACCCTCACCGATCCCGAACACGCGGCCGTCACCCAGGACTTCATCGGTGCGGCCCGCTCAGCCCTGGCCCGCATGGACCCGCGCCAGGCCGACGCACTGATCCTGCGATTCGGACTCGACAACCATCCCGCACGCTCGTACCGCCGGATCGGCGGCCACCTCGGAGTTTCCGACCACACCGCCCGCAGCCTCGTCGAACGAGCCCAGGCCGACCTGCGCCGCCTTCTCACCTGAGATCGCACACCCAGCTCCTCGATCGCCGGCGCCTCGACCCCTTGGACTCGTTCGTCCCCACTGCCACCACGTCTGCGGCGCCCCTCCCCCTGAGATCCGGCGGGGCCCGTCCTCACCGCACGGCATGCACCAGGTGGCCCCCGGCCGCGTTGCTGTCTTCAGGCCATCGCCCCATCTCCTGCCCGACCTCGGCGAACGACACCGACTCCACCCGCCAGCCGCGCTCCGTGAACAGGGGCTGTGGCGCGTCCGTGCCGTAGTGCCAGGGCGCGCCCTGCTCGGCGAGTGCGTCCAGTACGGGGCGGGCCGCCGGGTCGCGGAGCAGGGAACCGGCGACGAAGTCGGCCAGCAGGTGACTGCCCGGTGCCGAGCACGCGGTGATGCGGTCGAACAGTCGGAGTACGTCGGGCTCTTGGAGATACTGGGTGAGTCCCTCGACCAGCCAGCAGGCGGGTAGGTCGGGCCGGAAGCCCGCCTCCGCCAACGATCGCGGCCAGTCGCCCGCGAGGTCCACGCCGACGGCGACCCGGCGGCAGGCCGGTTGGGGCGCGTCCGCCAGCAATGTCTCCTTCAGGCGCAAGAGCTCCGGCCGGTCCACCTCGTAAAGGGTGGTGGCGGCGGGGAAGGCCAGCCGGTGGGCCCGGGTGTCCATGCCCGCCGCGAGGAGGACCAGTTGCCGGGGCCCGTCCTCACCACCGGTGACCCTGGTGAGCAGGTCGTCGAAGAACCGGGTGCGAATCGCGATGGCGGGCACATCGCCCAGTTGACCGGCCAGCTCGCGCCCGGTTTCCCCGGCCAGTACCGCGGCAAGCGGATCGGTGAACAGCCGGTCGGGCCGCTCGGATTCCCTGGCTCGCAGGGCGGCGGTCAGCCGGGCGGTGTTGGCTACCGGATCGAGAAAGGACATGGGCGCTCCTGGCACGCAGAACGACGGATACGGCGCCCAGCGTGCCGCCCGTGCTTCAGCGCTGGCCCGTCATCACCGACCCGCCGCCCAAACTCGACACCGAGTTACCGTTCGTTGGCGGAATCCGGCGTACACCACAACACCGGGACCGCACAGTGGCATTCCACCCGTGGCCCGCGTCGTCACCGACGACCGGCCGGCGACGGGCAGCAGCCGGCATGGCAATGCCCCGCCCTCGGGCGGGGCATTGCCCACACGCACATCGTTGGCGCATGTCAGAGACCGCGCGTATCAGAGAGCGTATCCAAGAACTCTCCAATCAACCGGAATGCCATGGTCCGTGAAGAGGCCGCTCAGAGGCATCTGGACGTGAGGTTGAATCGGAGTGTCATCGTCCGAGGCAGCCAAAGCCTGTACCGACATCTGGCCAAGAAACACAGTCGCAAGCGCGAGACCGGCGAGTGCACGACGCGTATTTGTCATGTCATGCCAACGAGCCGAAACCGACGACGTTACTAAACGGTGCCCGCTGTAGGCTGAACCGGCTAGGAGGTCTATCGGACACGGCGTACCCCGCAGGCGAGCCGACTGTCCCCGAATTCGGCAGCCTCCGCGGGCTTCCCCGCCTGGCGGATGCAACGGTCACACTCCGCTCCTCCCGTTCGACAGCCCGACCACGCCGCCCACCTTCGCGTCCGAATCCCGCCAGCGTGCCGGGAACAAGCCCACGATGCTGGGCTCATGACCGCATACATCTCACTTCCCATCCCTCCGACCGCCCTGAAGGAACTCCGCGACGCCGACGACTCCGGGCGGCCCCTGCAGCCCTACTCCGCACGTGAAGACGGCATCCCCCTGGACTGTGTGGGCAGTCCGCTGCGCTGTTGTCTGCGGGCCATCGAGCCCGGTGAGCGGGTCGCGCTCGTCTCGTACGCGCCGCTGCGGCGCTGGGCGGAGATGACCGGGGCGGAGCCCGGGGGGTATGACGAATCAGGGCCGGTGTTCATCCATGCCGAGGACTGTGACGGGCCCCTGGGCACCCAGGGCCATCCCTTCGCGCGGCCGGGGGCGCTGCGCACCATCCGTCGCTACGACGGCGAGGGGCACATCGTCGGGGGGCGTTTCTTCGAGATCCCCGAGGACGCCGAGGCCGGATTCGACCGGGCCTTCGAGGAAGCCTTCGCCGACCCAGAGGTGGCGCTGGTACACGTGCGGGCCTTGGAGTACGGCTGCTTCCTCTTCGAGGTACGGCGACCGTAGGCCCTGTCCGTGTCCCCGTTCCGCTCGATCCGCCGGACAGGCCGTAGCGGGCTGTCCGGCGGGCCCGCTCGCCTTGCCGTCCGGCGTCATCGCGTCAAGCCGGCAGCGGTGCATGGTGGTTGTGATGGCCTGTGCGACGGCTCGGGCGATTCGGTCGGTTCGTACCGGCTTGCCCGCGCGACACGGCGCGATACGGCAGGGCGCCGGTGGCCGGCGCTCGCCTCACGGCATCGTGCCGCACGGCCACGGCCGGCTGGCATCATCACCGCCATCTCATAGGGGAGTTGGACCCCGCCCTCTCATGGGGAGTTGGGCGTGACGCCGCCAGCCCCGGGGGCCTCTGCCTCCCCCCACCCCCCACCACCACGCACCACCACGCACCACCGGGGCGATCTGACAGGAACGACCGTGACGGGTCAGGCGGGCGATATGCGAGCGCAGGGGATGTGGGGCGGACCTCGTAGCCGTACGGGGAGGGGGCCTGTGCGTGTGGGAGGCTGGCCGAACCGGCCGTACGGAGGGAACCCGCCTCGCCTGGGCCGAAAGGGCCCTTGCGGGAATGGGGAGCGCGACCTGTCAGCGGCACCGGCGGGCGTTGAGCCGGGCGGCCTGGCGCGTCAGGTAGTCGCGCTCGGCGAGGTTGGGTGCCTTGTGGGCCGCCTCGGCGTACAGCCGGGCCGCCGTCGCCAGGTCACCGTCGCGCTCGTGGAGGTACGCCGCCACCGCGGCGTGGCGGGGCAGTGAGTCGTCGAGCGTGGCGAGCGCCGCCAGGCCGGCGCGTGGTCCGTCGGCCTCACCCACGGCGACTGCGCGGTTGAGCCGGACGACCGGGCTGTCGGTCAGGCGCGCGAGTTCGTCGTACCACTCGACGATCTGCACCCAGTCGGTCTCCTCGGCGGTGGGCGCGTCGGCGTGGAGTGCCGCGATGGCGGCCTGGGCCTGGAACTCGCCCAGCCGGTCACGGGCGAGGGCCGCCTGGAGGATCTCGACGCCCTCGGCGATCGACTTCGTGTCCCACCGGCCGCGGTCCTGCTCGGCGAGCGGTACCAGGCTGCCGTCGGGTGCGGTCCGGGTGGCGCGCCGGGCGTGGTGGAGCAGCATGAGGGCGAGCAGGCCCGCCACCTCGGGGTGGTCGATCGCGGCCGCGAGCTGTCGGGTGAGTCGGATGGCCTCGGCGGCGAGGTCGACGTCGCCGGAGTAGCCCTCGTTGAAGACCAGGTAGAGGACACGCAGCACGGTGGCGACGTCGCCGGGCTGGTCGAATCGCACGCCGGAGACGGTGCGCTTGGCACGGCTGATGCGCTGCGCCATGGTCGCCTCGGGGACCAGGTATGCCTGGGCGATCTGGCGGGTGGTCAGCCCGCCGACGGCGCGCAGCGTGAGCGCGACCGCGGACGACGGCGTCAGCGACGGGTGGGCGCACAGGAAGTAGAGCCGGAGCGTGTCGTCCACCGCGGGCGCGGGGCCGGGCGCCGGCTCCTCGTCCACGAGGTCCTCACGCCGGCGGCGGGCGGTGTCCGCCCGGGTCGCGTCGAGGAACCGGCGCCAGGCCACGGTGACCAGCCAGCCCTTCGGGTCCCGCGGCAGGTCGGCCGGCCAGACGCGGACCGCCTCGACCAGCGCGTCCTGCACGGCGTCCTCGGCCGCCGCGAAGTCGGCTCCGCGGCGGACGAGGATTCCGAGCACGCTCGGCGTGAGGCTCCGGAGCAGGGCCTCGTCCATCGGACCGGTCACTCCGTGATGGTGGGCGGCGCGGCCAGGAACGGGCGCAGCTCCAGCCACTCGTGAAGCGGCTTCCCGCCCGCCCCGGGAGCCGCCGACAGTTCCCCGGCCAGCTCGACGGCGCGCTCGTAGCTGTCGACGTCGACCACCATCCAGCCGGCGATGAGGTCCTTGGTCTCGGCGAACGGGCCGTCGGTGACCGGCGGGCGCCCCTCACCGTCGTACCGGACCCACGTCCCCTCAGGGGCGAGCGCCTGAGCGTCGACGAACTCGCCGGTCCCCTCAAGCCGGACCGCGAGGTCCTGCATGTACTTCACGTGCGCCGTGATCTCCTCCGGCGTCCACTGGTCCATCGGCACGTTGTTGGCCGGAGCCGGGGCGCCGCGGTAGTGCTTGAGCAGCAGGTACTTGGCCATCGTGTTTCTCCTCGGTGCTGGTGCGACCCATTGTGGTCGCCTTCACCACGGGGACGGAGCCGGTCACCGGTTCTCGACATCGCCGTCCGAAATTCTTCCGGGCCCTCGTCGACGAGCCTGGGTGAGCCGTCTCGTGGCGTCCGCGTCCGCGGCGTGCGCGGCACGAGGGCGGGACGGAACGAGCCCGCCCAAGATCAGCGGCGACCAAGCAACGGATAGGGAGAAGGTCCTTGAGCCGTTACGCACCTGCCCCCTACGGGCGTACGCCGAGCAGGACGCGACCCGCCGAACGAGCCGACCCGGGCTGATCCGCGAAGCACCGCCAAACCATGCCGGGCAGTTATCTGAAATTCAGGTCAGCCGATAGGGGTGGTCCAGTCAGTTCGCGACTGTCGTGGAATTCGGCGCGTCACCGAGTGGGCGCGTCTCATTTTGCTTTAACCTCCATTAACAGTATGAAGTCGATCAATTACCGATCGAATCCGCCCGAATATCGGAGATGACATGCGCAAGCTTCACAAGACTGCCGCCGTGGTCGCCGTTCTCGGCAGCGTCGGCCTCCTCGGCGCCGGCACCGCCTACGCCGATGGCGGGGCGGGCGGCTACGACCACCGCCCCCAGTCGAGCAACCAGAGCACCTACCAGCAGCAATCGAGCGGCGGACGCGACCACGGCAAGTCGGGCGGCCGCAAGGTCATCATCCGGCAGAGCACCGCATGCAGGACATTCGACGACAACGTCGACGTATTCGGCGAGCTCCGGTTCCGGGACCACCTGGGCTTCCCGCTCAGAGAAATCGAGAGGCCGGACGTGCAGGTCACCAGGCTCGGCTCGTCCCACGGGTGCAACAACATCATCCGCCTCTGAAGCAGTCGGCCCGACGGGGAATGTAGGGCGCACGGGGTTCGGTTCGTTGTGCCGACGGGGTGCATTACCGGTATTCGAGGACCTTCCGCGCAGCGATATTGCCGGGGTGGAAGCCACGGCACCCGTTGTGGAGTCTCGGCGACGTGACGTTGCGCAGCTCGCGGGTCAGCCTGGTGCCGAGGACGCCGCGAAGGGTCGGATCGCCGACATGGACGTTGTGCCCGAGTGGCTCACGCAACATGGTCCGTCCGACCCTCGCGACGTCGGTTACTGGTTCGGAAGGGCCTTTGCGGCCCGTGTCGCCTTCGCCGCGGGCAGCAGCCGCTCGCCGAGCAGTAACACGCAGGCCCCTGTGGTCAGCAGCCCGCCCATGAGGAAGGTGCCCGGTAGGCCGGCGAGCGGCAGGGCCAGTGCGCCCAGCGCGGCGCCCGCCGCGATACCGGCGTTGTAGGCACCGGAGTTGGCTGCGAGTGCGAGATCTGTGCGGCCCGGTGCGGAGCGCAGCATCTCGTTCTGGGTGGCCATGAACACCGGCCCGAGCGCACCGCCCATCAGCACCGGGAACACCACCGCCGCCACCGGATCGGTACCGGCCGCGGACAGTCCGAGCATGCCCACCGCCTGCGTGGCCACGGCAGTGTTCAGCGTGTGGTGCGGAACGCGGTCCAGCAGCGCCCCGGTGATGCTCACCCCGGCCAGGCACGCGACGCCGAAGGTCACGAGCAGGGCACCGACCGCGCTCGGGGAGAACCCACTCACGTCGCCCGGGAACTTCATGCCCGACGTCCTGCGCCTTGAGCTCATCGAACTCGGAGCCCGGTTCCGCGCCTACCAGCAGCGCCCCGAGCCCGACCTCGCCCTTCTCGCCACCCTCCACGAGCGCAAGGCCCGCGCGTTCGCCCTGTGGGCCGCCGTCACCGGTGACGGCGGCCTGCGCCACGAGTCGAAGCGCAGCGAGAAAGCCGCGCAGACCACCCGCGAGATGCACGCCAACCGCACCAGCCAGCCCATCGGCGACACGCCAAGCAGTGATGGGAGTCGTGCAGCCGCAGCTCACTGAACGAGCCCAACCGCAGGCGGCGATGCGTCGCCAGCCGGGCCCGGTCCGCCGTCTGCATCCGTGTCCGGCGGCCCGTTCCCATGTGCAGATCGTCCGGCTGCGCGACCGCCTCGCTCGCGAGCAGCCGTGCGCGACCCGGGTGCGCATCGGCGCCGCCGGCGGGATCGGCACCCCGGAGGCGGTGGTCGCCGCCCTCTCGCTCGGCGCCTGCTACGTGGTCACCGGGTCCATCAACCAGTCCGTCGCCGAGGCGGGGACCTCACCGGCCGTCAAACAACTGCTGTCCGGCGTGGGCCTGGCCGACTGCACCACCGCGCCGTCCGGGGACATGTTCGAGCAAGGTGTCACAGTGCAGGTGCTTTCCCCGGGGCACGATGTTCCCCGGACACGCAGGACGCCTGTACCGCCTCTACCGCAGGCACCCGAGCCTGGACGACCTGCCAGCCAACGAGCGCGACTACCTGGAGAAGCGGGTGCCGCGCCGGCCGGTGGAGGAGGTCTGGCGGGATACCGCCGACCATCTTCGAGCGCAGCACCCGCAGTGGCTGCGTCGTGCCGAGCAGGACGCCAAGTACCGCATGGCAATGGTCTTCCGCTGGTACTTGGGAATGGCGTCACGCTGGGCCAAGAACGGAGAGGAGACCCGCCGAGGCGATTGGCAGATCTGGTGCGGCCCAGCGATGGGAGCGTTCAACGCCTGGACCGAGGGCAGCGTGCTGGCTGACCCCGAGCACCGTCAGGTCGCCGCCGTCGCTGACCATCTGATGCGCGGAGCCGCCTTCCACAGCCGCATCACCCAGCTGCGGCTGGCCGGGGTACGGCTGCCCGCCGTGTGCAGTGCCTACCGCCTCCCGCCCGCGCTGCCGCAGCGTCAGCGCGCTCCCCACTGACAAACCCATCCTCCGTTCCCGCGACGCCAAGTTGTCGGTGGGGTCCGCGAGTTGGGGCAGGTGGAGGGAACGTTCAGCCCCGACCTGGACCACCTGGACCCCACAAGACGCTATCGACTTCCTGCGTGGGCCGCGCTCACGCGGCTACCACACCAGTGAGCGGCCGGTCACGTCGGCGCGGCTCAGACGGCGTGGGGAGGGCGGCGGCGCCGGGTGACCACCAAGATGGCCATGTCGTCATCGTGTTTGCCCTCGGTCCAGCGGCCAACATCCTTGGTCAGGGCATCCACCAGGGCATCGGGGTCCCTGAACCGCCTGCGCATACGCCCTGAGGAGACCGGATCATAGAAAGTCCCCCGCTTGTCCCGCGCCTCGGTGACACCGTCAGTCACCAGCAACAGCGAGGCCCCCAGGGGCAGCCGCACCACATCGACAGCAACCGAGCCGCCAGGAGCGATATCGCCCAGCCCCACCCCGAGGGGCAGCTGTGGGGCGGTCGGATCGAGCCGTACGACCTGTCCGTCGTGAACCAGATACGGGGGCGGATGCCCGCGGTTCACCAGGCTCAGCACCTCCCCGTCGGCGGAGACCTCGGCCAGCACAGCAGTGGTGAAACCCTCCGTGGAGATCACCGGGCCGCTTCGGGCCGCTGTCCTGGCCATCGCCTCGTCCATCCGCTCTCCCAACGTGGCCAAGTTGGGAGCGTACTCGGCCTCCTGACGGAACGCTCCGATCGCGACCGACACGGCGGCGACAGCCGCAATACCTTTGCCCCGCACATCCCCGATGATCATCCGCACCCCGAACGGCGTCTCCTGCACCGCGAAGAGATCACCGCCGATACGCGCCTCGGCCTGCGCCGCCGTATACCCGGCAGCCACGGCCAGCGGCCCCACCTCCCTCGGCGGGTCCGGAAGCGCCGCTCGCTGGACTGCCTCCGCGACATCCCTGGCCAGCGCCAGATCGCGCCCTTGCCGAACAATGAGCCGGTTGACCGCGAGAGCCAGCACGCCGATCACGCCCACCACGGCCAGATCGACGAACAACGGCGTCGCCGGACGTCCGCGTTCGATGTCCACCGCCACCGAGACCACGCACGTGACACACACGACGGCGAGCGCGGAGCGGAAGGAGAGCGTGGCGCCCGCGACGAGCGGTGCGGCGGCCAGCAGCGGGAGTCCCGTATACGGCTCGGGCGCGAAAAGGTCCAGCAGGACGCCAGCCACGAGGGCCAGCGCCGCGAGCATCCACGGCATCTTCGCCAGCGTGGGTTGCAGGACTTTCACAGTGCATCTCCTGCTGCCTGGCCTCGCTCGCACCCCGGAAGGAACGGAGCCCCCGCACGGTTCGGCTTACCGCACCCTGTTTGTACCTCCAATGGCTTCACATATACGCCTTGTGGGCCGGATGTGCTCGTTGCAGGCGCACCCCAACCCGTGACCAAGGGCGGTTCACCTGCACTTCGTCCCGTCATCTGCCGGTCATCGGACGTCACCGGGCCGAGCTTCGCGGCCAGAGCGGGGCGAGGCCGTGATCTTGAGATGACCGTGGCCACGGGGCCGCTTCGGCACATCCGCTCGACACGATCGGTGAATCGTCGGTCACGTGATGCATACCGACCGGTGATGAGCGGTCTCGCAGCACCATGGCCGTACGCGGTAACCACCTCTCCCGCGCGCCCTGGCATTCCCGTTTCAGGCACCCGTACGGCCTTCGCCGTCCCGGGCGGCCGGGCTGCGCACGGCGACAACGACGCCGGCGACTTTGCCACCTACGGCCAGGCCGGGCAGAACCACGGCGCTCAGCTGCCGTGGGCCCTGCTCCTGCTGATTCCGTCCTGTACGTAAACCAGGAGACGGTGCTGCGCCTCGGCGCGGCCACCGGGGTGGGGGGCGATCGCCGACCAGACGCTCACCGAGCTGGTCACCGACGCCCTCGAAGCCGCCGCCCGCACCCGGGGCGGGTTCCTTGGCGGGGCGATGTTCCACAGTGACAACGGGGCCCAGCCCCGAGCCAACTCTACGAATGGCTCGCTCATCCCGATCAACAAGGTAGGGATCACCGACCCCTTGGCATCAGTCATCTGGGCTTCCAAGCGTGCGCGCCGCACCCGCGGAGGGGACCCGCGTCCTGGTCGTCGAGGATGACAGCGCCATCGGACGACACCTGGACGCCGGCCTGCGCAGCCAGGTCTTCCGCACCCCCGCCGTGACCACACCGTCGCCGACCGCCTGCGCCGCGTGGACAACAAGCGCATGCAGCTGGCCCGCGACGCGATCGGCACCTTCTGCGCCGACCCCGACGAGGTCGAGGCTCGCGCCCTGCTCGCCTTCTGCACGGCCGTCGGCAGTCACTTCCTCGCCTCCGACCACCCCGGCCGCACCCGCGCCCCCGTCATCGCCCGAGCCGCCGACATCATCCTCGACGTCCCGCATGGCAACCCTGGCGCATGATCCCTTCCCAGGCCCCTGGCAGCCACCGAAAACGCCGGGGCGCTTATGATGCGCCGGCCGAGTGGAGGCGCTGAAGCGCGCTGCCGAACCCTCGCTGTTCGGCGGATGCCGAGAAGGATCAGCACTTGACTTCATCGAGACCGAGGTCGTCTCATTTGGCGAGTCTGCGGTAGCAGATGAGGGTGCAGGCGATGCTGGTGAAGGCGAGGAAGTGGCCGGCTTTGCGCTCGTAGCGACGGTGGAGTCGTCGGCAGCCGGCGAGCCAGGCCATAGTGCGTTCGATGGTCCAGCGGTGGCGGCCCAGTCGCTTGGAGGACTCGACCTCGAACAACACCGCCGCCGCACCCCTGGCGGAGTGGCCGTCCGGGTCCTGCGCCGCATCCTCGCGCTCACCGCCGCGGTCTGACACAACGACCGCACCGGCGAGCCCGTCATACATGCTCTGACCGCCTACGACCACTACCCCCATGGACTCGGCCATCGAACCGGGGATCGCCGCTAAGGGGGGCGCCTTCACCGCCCCACAACCAGCGCCCCTGCCGGTTGGGGTGGCCGTTGGGCTCGACTCTCCACGCTCGCAACGGGGCACACGGGACAGACACCGAGGGTGAAACTCTAGCCATGGGTTCATGTCATGATCACTGGTGGCCTCTTCCCTCTGACAGGACCCCACCCCATGCGAATCATCAGCGTCATCACCGCCGTACACGAAGGCAGCCACCACTTCATTAGTGACACCTACGAATCTCTGCGCGAACAAAAGCTCCCGGATGACTGGGAATGGGAGTGGTGCGTGCAGGAGGACGGGACCTCGGGCATCCCGGCCAACAGCCTGCCCAGCGACCCCAGGATCACCCACGGCACAGGACTCCGAGCACGCATAGCGGTAACGCGCACGCACGCCCTCGCCCGCGCGACCGGTGACCTGATACGGACGTTGGACGCGGACGACGTACTGCTGCCGGGCGCGCTGGAACGGGACATCGAGACCCTGGAACGTGTTCCGTGGTGCGTGTCCGCCTGCGTCGACCTCCACGAGGACGGGAGCACAGCGCCGGGTCCGTGCGATCCTCCGGGTGGCCCCGTGGAGCCCGCCCGCTTCTACCACGAGGTGCTTGAGCAACGTCTGTCCGTTCAGGCGACCACGTTCGCTGCACACCGTCGCCTGGTGATGGCGCTCGGCGGCTGGCAGGCACTGTCCGGAGCCGAGACGGTTGCTCTGCTCCTCGCCGCGGAAGCCGTGGCACCCGGTGAGTTCATCGCCGAGCCGAGCATCCTCTACCGCAAGCATCCCCACCAGACGACCGCATCGACTCGCTACTGGGAACCGACCGAAGCAGCCACCCGGATCGACGCGCTTGTGCAACGCGCCAGCGCCCTGCGGGACTCAGGCTGGAGGTGGCAGCAGACACTCGGACACCAGCGCGCGTCCCAGTTGGAGACGAGCGGTTAGGGGACTTGCCCCCTCACCAAGCAGCCCCCAGGGGAATAATGCTGATGCCGTCGGTGATGGGGTTTGCTGGAGGAGCGTGAACGCGCCGCTCGGCAGCGGGTGGAGGCCCCTCAGGTCGAGCCGCGGGAGGCGGAGGCCGTGTGGGAGCGGTTCGTTACCGCCCGTGAGACGGTCGGCGAGGTCCTGGCGGAATCCCGTGGAGACGAGGAGGTACCGCCGGTCGTGGTGGCTGACGAGCGGCCAGTGCGGGTCAGCGGACCGCCCGGGGATGTTCAGCGTGCCCGCTGACCGAGCCGGCGGCTCATGACCATGCTCATCGACCACCCGACACTGCCTCCGAGCTGTCGGTGCGGCCCTCGTAGTCGCGCGCCAAGCGGCGTGGGCGCATCAGTCACACGAACGTCCGCTCCACCAGCCACCTCTTGGGCAACACGGTGAACCGGCCGCGTCGTCGCTGCGTTTGACCACGGCCAGGGCGATGCGCAGGGCGTCGCGGGCGAGGTCGACCAGGCGTCCGGTGTAGCCGCCATCGGCCCACACCAGCGCGATGCGCCAGTGCCGCTCGCGCAGCCGAGCCGGCAGCGGCTCTCCGCCGAGTACGAGGGCGAGCGAGCCGGCGACGGACAGCGCGCCGACCCCATGCCCGCGCGCCTCGGGCCGGAACAGGCCCACCGCGGCCGGCCCCATCACGGCCCAGAACAGCGCCTGCGCAAGCGCGGTCAGCAGCCGCGCCGCAAGCAGCACCCAGTAGGAGGTGGCCAGCGCCGCGCCCAGACTGGACACGACGAGTGCGGCCAGCAGTCCCGTCAGCACATGGCGTCGGGGCAGGGCCCGCGTGAGGTGGGCCAGCGGCAGGGAGGCCCGTTTCCTCGTGCACACGATGCCTCGGATTCGGATACGGGCCCGTCACCGTGCGGCCGATCACCAGCAGACGTGCACGCGCGACGGGACGGCAACTGGATATCCCGTGACCGGCGATGGTGGCGGTCGCCGTACCCTCACCGAGTGGCGGACGGGCTTGGGTGGCCGGCGTGCTCGCCAGGATCGGCCCGGGTGGGATAGGCGCCTTGCGTCGCCTGGTTGTTGAGCACGTGTCGTGGGCGGCCGTCACGGCTGGTGGGTAACGCGGTCGAGGTGGCAGGGGCGGCCGTACGGTGGACCGACACCATGCATCGCCGGCGTCCTTGGCAACCGACAGGCCGGTCAACTGCCGTACGGTGCAGTGGAATTGACGGAGTTTACGGATACGGGCCTTGGGCGGGCGGGGAGCGGTCGAAGGGCCGGTGGGGGGACGCAGGGCAAGACGCCCTCGGCCGGCGGGGCGGGGCTGCCGGGGCTGCGGCGCCGCCGCATCGCGAGGGGAGGTGCGCCCCGCGGGCGCTCTCCTCCTTTCCGCCCGCGCTCCGGTGCGTCGAAGATCACGCATCCACGCGCCGGGCCGGGGCAGACTCGGCGGTATGAGCGCCACTTCCCCGGTCCCCCGCCCGCCCCGGATCATCGACGAGTCCGGTCTGCTGCACGCGCTCCCGATGGCCGCGGCCGTCGACGCGCTGCGCGCCGCGCTGCGCGACGGGCCGGACCCCGAAGCCGATCCGCCACGCACCATCGTGCCCGTCGAGCACGGCCAGTTGCTCCTGATGCCCGCACACCGCAGCCGCTACGCGGGCGTCAAGGTGGCCACCGTCGCCCCGGACAACCCGGCCGCCGGACTCCCCCGCGTCCAGGGCCAGTACCTGCTCTTCGATGCCGCGACCCTCACCCCGGTCGCACTGCTCGACGGGATCGCGCTGACCACCGTGCGCACCTCGGCCGTCTCGGCCCTCGCCGCCGACCTGCTCGCCGTCCCCGAGGCCGGGCGCCTGGTGGTGTTCGGCACCGGTCCGCAGGCTCGCGGCCACCTGGACGCGCTGCGCGCGGTGCGTCCGCTCACCCACGTGACCGTCGTGGGACGCACCCCCGCGCACGTCGAGCGGTTCGTCGAGGCGGCCCGCCGGGGCACCGGCCTCACCGTCGAGGCCGGTGCCCCGTCCGCGGTCGCCGGCGCCGATCTCGTGGCCTGCTGCACCACCGCCCGCACCCCGCTGTTCGACGGCTCCCTGCTCCCGCCGCACGCCACGGTGACCGCGGTCGGCTCCCACGAGCGCGGCAGCCGCGAGGTGGACGGCAGCACCGTCCTGGGCAGCACCGTCGTGGTCGAGTCCCGGGCCGCCGCGGCCCGCGAAGCCGGTGACCTCATCCCGGAACTGGAGAGCGGCCGGCTCACCCCGGAGGCACTGGTGACGCTCGCCGACCTGGCCGCCGGAGCCGCCTCTGCGGACCCGGACCGCCCTCGCCTCTTCAAGAGCGTCGGCATGGCCTGGGAGGACCTCGCGGTCGCCGGCGCGGCGTACGAAGCCACCTGACGGCGCGCGCAACGGCCGTTCCGGCGGCCCGGGTGCGATGCCGGGGTCGCCCTGCCGGTGGCGCGTGACCTCGGCGGATGCCCGCGGTGCCGATGGCCGATGTCCCGATGCCCGAGGGGGGGAGTGCGTGGCCGGGGAGGGACAGCGACGTGTCGGAGCAGGCGGCGCCCGGGACGGCTTCGGGGACCGGTCAGGGGCTGTCGCGGCTGATGACGGAGGGTGGGGGCGGCGGGGGGGCCGTCATGCGGTCCCTTGCCGTCCTGACGCTGCCAGGCACCGGCGGCACGCTGCCTCCCGGTAAAACGTCTCCCCCGTTCCCGTGGGGCCGGTCCGCCCGCGGTCCGGGCCGCCCGGCGCTCTCTCCCACCGTGAATCCGCAGGTCAGAGCGGGTGCGCCGGCTGTCGCCTCCCCTGTGTCGCACGCCGCGGCGCGTCCGTGTACGCCCCGTCCTGTGTGACGCCCCGGTTGACGCGACCGGCCTCCGAGGCGCACTCTTTTTACATAGGTGCTCGATACAACAGACTCTGGTGGAGCGGGTCGGGCGACCACTCATCGGCGGCGCCCGCCCCTCCCGGCCCCGGCTGCCGCGGCGTCTCGCGCCGGCCCGCTGCATCGGCGGCCCCAGGGTTCGGAGCAGGAGGACATGGCATGTGCGGCATCACCGGCTGGATTTCCTTCGACCGCGACCTGCGCTCCGAGCAGGCGACCGTGGACGCGATGACCGAGACGATGGCCTGCCGCGGTCCCGACGACCGCGGCACCTGGGTACAGGGGCCCGCCGCACTCGGCCACCGGCGCCTGGCCATCATCGATCTGCCCGGCGGGCGTCAGCCGATGACCGCCGAGCGCCCCGACGGCAGCCAGGTCGTCATCGTCTACTCCGGTGAGACCTACAACTTCGGCGAGCTGCGCGGCGAACTGGCGGGCAGGGGCCACCGCTTCACCACCGACTCCGACACCGAAGTGGTGCTGCACGGCTATCTGGAGTGGGGCGAAGCGGTCGCCGAACACCTCAACGGGATGTTCGCGTTCGCCGTCTGGGACGAGCAGCGCCGGCGGCTGGTGATGATCCGCGACCGGATGGGCATCAAGCCGTTCTACTACTACCCCACGGCCGACGGCGTGCTGTTCGGCTCCGAGCCCAAGGCCATCCTCGCCAACCCGCTCGCCGAGCGGCGGGTCGGGCTGGACGGCCTGCGCGAACTGTTCGCCTTCGTCAAGACGCCCGGGCACGCCGTGTGGGACGGGATGCACGAGGTCGAGCCGGGCACCGTGGTCACCGTCGACGCCGACGGGCTGCGCCGGCACGTCTACTGGTCGCTGCGGACCCGGGCGCACCAGGACGACCGCGAGACCTCGGTCGGGCACGTCCGTACGCTGCTCGACGACATCGTCCGACGCCAGCTGGTCTCCGACGTGCCGCGCTGCACCCTGCTGTCGGGTGGGCTGGACTCCTCCGCGATGACCGCACTGGCGGCACGTCAACTGGCCGACGTGGGCGAGACGGTGCGGAGCTTCGCCGTCGACTTCGTCGGCCAGACGGAGAACTTCGTCGCCGACGACCTGCGCGCCACACCGGACACGCCTTATGTGCACGACGTGGCCCGGCTCGCCGGGACCCGGCACCAGGACATCGTGCTGGACTCCGCCGCCCTGGCCGACCTCGACGTCCGCGCGAAGGTGCTGCGCGCCCGCGACCTCCCGATGGGTTTCGGCGACATGGACGCCTCCCTCTACCTGCTGTTCAAGGCCATCCGGGAGCACTCGACGGTGGCGCTGTCCGGCGAGTCGGCCGACGAGGTCTTCGGCGGGTACAAGCAGTTCTTCGACGAGGAGGCCCGCACGGCCGACACCTTCCCCTGGCTCGTCCGCTTCGCCCAGCACTTCGGCGACGACGGGAACATCCTCACCTCCGACGTCACCGGCGCCCTCGACCTCGGCACCTACATCCAGGACGGCTACGACCGCGCCGTCAAGGACGTCGAACGGCTCGACGGAGAGAGCGACTTCGAGTTCCGGATGCGGAAGATCTGCTACCTGCACCTGACGCGCTTCGTCCGGATCCTCCTGGACCGCAAGGACCGGGCGAGCATGGCCGTCGGGCTGGAGGTGCGGGTCCCGTTCTGCGACCACCGCCTGGTCGAGTACGTCTACAACACCCCGTGGTCCCTGAAGTCCTTCGACGGACGGGAGAAGAGCCTGCTGCGCGAGGCCACCGCCGACGTGCTGCCGCGATCGGTGTACGACAGGGTGAAGAGCCCGTACCCTCCACGCAGGACCCGCAGTACGCGGTCGCGCTCCAGCAGCATGCCAAGGACCTGCTGGCGCGCCCCTCGCACCAGGTCTTCGACCTCGTCGACCGCGACTGGCTCAAGCGCGCGGCGGACCACGAGGCGCCGCAGATCACCCAGGCGTCACGGCGCGGCCTCGAACGGACCCTGGACCTGGCCCTGTGGTTGGAGATGTATTCCCCCGCCATTACGCTCTCCTGATCCACGACGGCCCTGAGCAGGGATCCGGCGCGGAATCGGTACGGTACGGAGGCGATGGGTGAGCGATGACGATCGGTGACGACGCGGCGCTGCAACTGGTGATCTCGCTGCACCGGCTCACCCGGAGCCTGCGCAGATCCGCCACCGCGGGCGGCGTCCAGCTGACCCACATCGCCGTACTGGCGCTGCTGACCCAGCGCGGACCGTCCCGGATCGGGGAGATCGCGCAGTGGGTGCCCTGCTCCCAGCCGACCGTCACCGCCGCGGTCCTCGGCCTGGAGTCGGCGGGCCTGGTACGCCGGGAGGCCGACCCGAAGGACCGGCGCGCCAGCCGGGTCCTGCTCACCGAGCAGGGCACGGCGGCGCTGGCGGACGTCGCCCGCGGTGAGGCACAGGTGCTCGCGCGGCGCCTCACCGCGCTCCGGCCGGACGAGATCCGCCGGCTCATCGAGGTCGAGCCGCTGCTGCGCCGACTCGCGGAGGCCGGGGACTGAGCAGGCCCACGTCGAGACACCGACCGACGACGTCACCGCACCGGCGGTGACAGCCTGTGGAGCGCGGGCCGGATGGGCCGACGACAAGCCGCGGACCGACCCCGGCGTGCCAGGGACCGCGGCAGGACGTCCCGTCAGTCGTCCGGGTCCTCTCCCCCCGGCTCACTACCGGGGGCGGCATCGATGACCGGTACCGGTTCCAGGCCGACCTTCTCGGCGATCCGGGTCAGCAGCACGTCCTGTGCGGCAAGGTGGCTTTGCAGGTGGGCCACCTCGTGCAGGGTCGCGCTCGCATCGTGGAAGGTCGCTTCGGAGCGCCGGTCCGAGGCGGCGGCCTGCACGTTCTGGCCGACCATGATGACGGACAACAGGACCAGTTGCAGGAACGTCTGCGCCACCCAGGCCACGATGGCCGACGCCCCGGCCCTGATCGCGTCCGGCAGGCTGATCAGGTCGAACAGCGCGAACGCGTAGGCACACCACATGCTGCCGACGGCCCGCGTGATCACGATCGCGATCCTGGTGTTGAACCGGGTGAGCGCATTGTCCTGGGGAAGCTGATCGCTGACCTTCACCGGGCCGTGGGCGTGCCGTGAAGCGATGTGCGGGTGCGGCACGTGCTGGTAGAGCGTCATGGCCTGCCATCCTTCGAGGGGCGGTGCCCCGGTCGGTGTTCCGGCCACGACGGGGGCGGCGGCCGAAGCGGGCCGTAGGAGCAGGCGGCCGGCCGACGCCGGCCCCGGAACGCCGAGTCGGCGGACTGCGGCGCCCCCTCGGTTGCGCCCCTGCTCCGCCCGCACTGCGCTCTCTACCCACAACACCCGCTACCAGAGCCCGAGTTCCGTCAGGATTGGGCAAGGTCGGAGGTTGGGCCCTGTGTGAGGATGCCATGGCGCATTTGTCAAGGCTGTCGTCAAAGTCGCGTCAAGCAGTTGCGTTCTCACGCAAGTATGCCGGTAGGCTCTGAGTGTTCGAAGAATGTGAGGCACCTCGTTCGGTGAGGCGTCTTCACGGACACAGGCCACTGACCCCACGACGTCGAGAGACGCCCAGGTTCAGGACAGGTCTCCCCGGCCTAAGGGGTGACCCCAAGTGGCTTCCCCGGTACGGGGATTACGCCGTGGAGTGCCAAAGCTCTGACGAGTTGGGGTGAACCGGTCGGATGACCGGTGCGCTCTTTGCCGCGTCCGTTCGGCGCCCGCGTGCGCCCCGGCCGGGAGGAGGCGAGAGACATGGACGGCCATTGCAGTAGTCCGGGCCACAGTCGGCCCCGTATCCGCATGTCTTCTCCGACCTCCGGTACGCGGTAACCACCTCTCCTGCGCTTCCCCCACCCTGCCCAGGCACCCGTACGGCCACCGGCCGTCCCGGGTCGCCGTGCTGCGCGCTCGAAGGGGGCGACACGGCGTACCCCGACCTCCCTCACCGGGAGAGCCGGGAGGTTTCCATGGCCGACCAGGACCGACACGGCCGGAAGCAGTTCAACGGCCCCGCACCAGGCGGCCCGACCATGGCCACCCCACAACCACACCCCACGACGGAGAGGAGGCGCCGCCATGGCCTTTCCGAACGCCCTGCTGCGTGCCAGCGTCCAACGACTCATCGACCGCACCCCGCCATCCGCCACCGACCCCACCGTCCTGGCGACCGTCCACACCCGCTGCGACCCGGACGCGGAACCTCACGTCAGGGCCTGGCTCACCCAGGCCCTCCAATCCCATGAAGTGGAGGCCGGCGAGACCCGCGTGCTGACCGCCGAGCCGGACGCCGTACTCCTGGAGGCGCACTTCACGACCACCGGACCCGTCACGGCGCCACTGGGCCAACTGATCGCCCTTGTCTGGCTGCACCCCGCCGTCCACGAACTGCACTGGCACCTGGACACCGCCGTCCCCCACCGGGCCGACACCATCCCCGTCCCCGCGGCCCTCGGCGCCTGCCCGGCGCTCGCACCGACAACTGCGGCAGCCAACCACCCACCAGCCACATCCTGTTGACCCACCAGCTCGGAGGTGCCCGCATGAAACTCCGGCTTCGCCGGCGCACCCGACGCACGACGGCCGTGGTGCGCCCGGTGCCGACGCACTGCGCGCTCCAGGCCGTGTGCGACCGCCGCGTCGAGAAAGAGGTACGGGCCCTGTGTTTTCTCGCGTTCGCGCACACCGGAACGCGGCTGCACAGCCTGCACACCGTCGAACCGAACGGCAGCGTCCATGTGCTCCTGCGACTGACGCTCACCCCGGACAGCCCCGCCGCCGCTGCCCTGGAACGGCTGGTCGTCCAGCTGACACGCGAACCCCGGGTGCGTGAGCTGCGCTGGCACCTGCACACCGACAGGACCCCACCGACCACACCCTGACCGGGCGATCCGGAACCGGCGAAGGACCGACGAGCCCAGGCAACCCGCCTGCACGAGAACGGACTTCGCCCCGCCCCGCCCACCGGACGGTCCGGAAGTCCGTCTGGTGGGGGCCTTCCGGCGGCGACCCGGACGCGGTCCACGCCGTCCGGGAGCGCTGGTACGGCAACTGGCCCGACGAAGTCCGGGACCGGAAGGGCCTGTTCGCCCCGCCCGAGCCCGCCCCCGACGACGCGCCGGCCCTCGACCGGATCGCCGCGTACTTCGGCCGCACGGTCTGACCCACATGCACTCCGCCTTTGTTCCGACGGACTTCACGTAGGTCCAGGACCTCCGCCGCCGCCCGATCGTCCGCAGGGGCCGCCCGAACAGTCGCCTCAACGGCCGTTTCCGGCGGCGCCCGACGGGACGACGCTGTAGGGACGCGGCTGAGAGGCGACCGCAGAGGGGGCGACCGCGCCGTGCGCCGTCGCCCCCGCCCCGAGTTCCGTCCCTCTCCCCCGAAGGGGACGGCCTGGTCTGCCCGTTTGTGGTTGGGTGAACGGGCAGACCTTCTCAAGGCCGCCCCGGCCCTCTTCCCACCCCGTACAGACGAAGAGGGCCGGGGCGGCCGCCACCAGGTGGCCGGACAGAGGAGCCGATCAGGTTGATCCGAACCGTTCGCAGAGAACTCCGGGTACGCAGTGCGGTTGCGGCGTTAGCGGCCGCGGCGTTACTCGCGGGGTGTGCCGGCGCCGGCGGTACCGGTGGTTCGTCCGGGGAGCACGTCATCAACGTGCTGATGGTGAACAACCCGCAGATGCTGGAGGTGCAGAAGCTCACCGCCGAGCATTTCACCGAACAGACCGGCATCAAGGTGAATTTCACCGTGCTGCCGGAGAACGACGTCCGGGAGAAGATCAGCCAGGACTTCTCCAGTCCGGCCGGGATGTACGACGTCGCCACCATCAGCAACTACGAGGTGCCGTTCTACGCCAAGAACCAATGGCTGCTGCCGCTGAACGGGCGCGCGGCGAAGGACACGGCGTTCGATCAGGCGGACATTCTCGCGCCCATGAGGGATTCGCTGACCGCGGACGACGGCAAGCTCTACGCCGAACCGTTCTACGGGGAGTCGTCCTTCCTGATGTACCGCAAGGACGTCTTCGCCGCCAAAGGGCTGACCATGCCTGCGCATCCCACCTGGCAGCAGGTCGCTGACCTGGCGGCCAGGGCCGACGGCGCGCAGCCCGGTATGAGGGGCATCTGCCTGCGGGGCCAGCCGGGTTGGGGCGAGCTGATCGCTCCGCTCACCACCGTCGTCAACACCTTCGGTGGAACGTGGTTCACCAAGGACTGGGAGGCGCAACTCAGCTCCTCCGCCTTCGCATCCGCCACCGGCTTCTACGTCGACCTCGTCCGGAAGCACGGCGAGTCCCGCGCCGCCGAGTCCGGGTACGCCGAGTGCCTCAACGACTTCACCCACGGCGGGACCGCCATGTGGTACGACTCCACGGCGGCGGCCGGCTCCCTGGAGGCGGCGGACTCCCCGCTGAAGGGCAGGATCGGCTACGCGCCCGCCCCGGTCGAGAAGACCACCGGCGAGACCACTGGCAGGTCCACCGGGTCGGGCTGGCTCTACACCTGGGCCTGGGGCGTGCGGAAGACATCCGCACGGCCCGACGACGCCTGGCAGTTCCTCTCCTGGACCTCGGGCAAGCAGTACCAGCAGCTGGTCGGGCGGAACAGCGGATGGGCCAACGTGCCGGCCGGCACCCGCGCCTCCACCTATGCCAACCCCGAATACCGCGCCGCGGCCTCCGCGTTCGCCGATGTCGCCCGCAAGGCGATCACCAGCACCGATCCCCGGAACCCCGGCAGCCAGCCACGGCCGACGATCGGCATCCAGTTCGTCGGCATCCCGGAGTTCGCCGATCTCGGCACCAAGGTCTCCTACGAGATCAGCAACGCCATCGCCGGAGCCGAGACCGTCGACCAGGCCCTGCACCGCTCACAGGAGCTGGCCGAGAAGGTCGCCCAGCCGTACCGGAGACGCTGAGCGCTCCGGGGACCCCACCGCCCCAACAGCCCGCGGCGGACCGGGCACGGGCCGGCGACACCGGCCCGCAACGGCCTGCTCACCGGGACCGCGTGGCATCGCCGCCGGTTGCCGCGGTGAGCTTCAGCAGGTCGTGAACGGCCGCCGCGAGGCACGCGATACGCCAGACGCCGTCCTCGGGGTCGGATGCGGCGGTGCTGGTCGCGCCGACGGTGATCCGCACGATCACGCATTCCAGGTGCTCCCGTGCCTCCCGGTGCTCCTGGGGTTCCCGCCGTTCGCCGTACGGCGGGGTGGGCGGCTCCGGGTCGTGGGCCCTGGTGATGAGTTGGCGGGCGATGCCGACGAGTTGGGCTAGGTAGTGGTCCAGCGTGGTCGGATGCGGAACGAGGCGGGCCTTCCACCACGACTGGGCCACCCGGACGACCTCGCGCACGCGGGTGTCCCTCATGTCCACCGGCCCACTGGCATACGGCAGTTGGGCGAACGCACGAGCCCGGACGACCATCTCTGTCCCCGCGTGGGGGTGCCCCGGTCGCACGATGGGCCGCTGACCCGGGTAGCAGGTCAGGGTTCCGTCGTCGATGAGGAGTCGGATCGCGGCGGCGATCGGGGGGTCGGCGGAGACCAGATTGCGGGCGAGTGCCTGCCTCATCGGCAGCGCCGTCCCCGGGGCGTACGCGCCCGCGGCGACCAACTCCCGTAGCCAGTCCGCGATCTGCCGCGGGCGATCGGTGCCGCCGGGGCCGGTGACGCGGGCGCGGCCGGCGGCACTCAGCTCGACGACGTTCCTCTCGGCCAGGTCGAGGAGAGCGAGTTTCACGCTGTCGACGGGGAGCTGCCGGTCTGCCGCGATCCTGGCCGGGCTGAGCGGCGCACCGGTCAGGTAGTGGCCGTCCTCGATGGCCTCGGCGATCCGTGCCGCGACGTCCGCGACCGGAACACAGGGCGGCTCGGTATCGCGCAAGGTGCGCAGCAGGTCACGGGCGTTCCCGGCCAGTTCCACGAGGCCGAGGAACGAGGGGCACCCCGCCGGCTGGGCGGGCCGGGCGGCGGACTCGATGAGTCCGTCCCACCGCGCCTGATCTGCCGTCGAGCCCGATGCCGCCCGGCGGCGTTGCCTGGCCAGCGGCAGCCACCGCTCCGTGATGTGCCATGTCTTCTCGTAGCCCCTGGCAACCGCGGCGGGCGAGACGCCGGTTCGGGGGCCGTCGACTCTGCCGAGACGCATGAGGTCGCTGGTGAGAGCACGGCGCGCGGTGTCCGGTGCGGGCGGACGTTCACCGCCGCCGGATTTCTGCTCGCGGCTTGACTTCGTCATGGAGACTCCTGGGAGGTTCACCGCACGGCGTCGCCGTGGTGCGCGGTGTGTCAGATGCTCACGTCCGGCACTCCTGTACGCAGCCCCCATGGGGGCGGCTCTTCGGGCAGCCGCGTTGCGCGAAAGTACTCCCGCCCGCGGGCTGCCAAAGAGACGGGCGCTCTCCTAAAGTCCTGGAATCGCGGAGTGCGGCAATCTCCACGATGTGTCGACACACTTCCCGACCAGGACCCGACGAAGGTTCGGCGCACACCGGCCGGGACCGGTCTTCGCCGACGGAGAAAAGATGAGATTGCAGCTCACGCAGATGGTGCCGGTCATGCTCGTCTTCGGGACCTTCTTCCTCGTAATGATCGTCTTCGGCATCGCGGTGTACGAGGAGACCCAGACCTTCACCGACTTCGCCCTCGGCGGCCGTCGGCTCAACGCCTTCATCGCCGCGCTGTCCGCCGAAGCCAGCGACATGTCCGGCTGGCTGTTCCTCGGCCTGCCCGGTGCCGTGTACGCGGCGGGGATCGGTGCCACGTGGATCGCGGTCGGACTGGTCATCGGTACGTACCTCAACTGGCGGCTGGTCGCGCCCCGTTTGCGCATCTACACCCAGTTGGCGAGCAACTCCGTGACGCTCTCCGCGTACCTGGAAGAACGCTTCGAGGACGACAGCAGGGTGTTGCGCACCGTCTCGGCGGCGGTCACCGTCGTGTTCTTCACCGTCTACGTGGCGAGCGGCTTCGTCGCGGGCGGCATGCTGGTCGGTCAACTCTTCGGCACGGGCTTCGAGTTCGGCCTCACCGTCTTCGCCGTGGTGATGGTCACCTATTCCGTGCTGGGCGGCTTCCGCGCCGTGAGCACCTCGCACTCGGTACAAGGCGCCCTGATGGTCCTCGGGGCATTCGCCCTCCCCGCGATCGGGATCTGGCAGCTCGGGGGCCTCGGCCCGCTGCGCCAGGCGCTCGTCGCCAAGACCCCGTCACTGCTCGACATGGGCACCCAGGCAGGCTTTGCCGGCGGCCAGTGGGGCGCCGGCAAACCCCTCGGCGTCATCGCGGTGGTCTCCATGCTCGCGTGGGGGCTCGGCTACTTCGGGCAGCCCCACATCCTGGCCCGCTTCATGGGCATCAGCAGCACCCACGACATCCCCTTGGCCCGGCGTATCGGTGTGAGCTGGGTGATCGTCGCCCTGGCCGGTGCCAGTCTCGCCGGACTCGTCGCGATCGCGCAGCTCCACCGCCCGCTCGCCAACCCGGAGTTGGCCTACGTCGCCCTGTCCGCGCAGCTGTCCAACCCATGGGTCACCGGCGTTCTGCTGGTGGCCGTACTCGCCGCGATCAAGTCCACCGCGGACAGCCAACTGCTGGTGTCGGCGACGTCCCTGTCCGAGGACTTCTTCCGTGCGTTCCTCAACCGGCGGGTCTCGGACACGGCGCTCGTGTGGGTGGCCCGCGGGACGGTGATCGGGGTCGCACTGGTCGCCTATGCGATCGCGCTCAGCGGCGGCGGCGTACTGGACATCGTGGCCTACGCCTGGGCCGGCTTCGGTTCCGCCTTCGGCCCGGTGCTCCTGCTGTCGCTCTACTGGCCGCGGATGACGAAGGCCGGGGCCATGGCCGGCATCGTGACGGGTGCGCTCACCGTGGCGCTCTGGAAGTACATCGACCCGCTGCTCGGCCCGTTCCGGACCGGTGTCTACGCGATGGTGCCGGGGGTACTGGCCGCCACGGCCGCCGCGTGCCTCTTCGGCGCCTTCGTCGGCCGCCCTCCGCGACGTACCTGGGGCGGCATGCGGCGGAAGGGCGGCAGGCCGGAGGGGAGCATCTTCCGTACCTCTACGGCGGGTTGGCTGCCGGGGGCGCAAGGAACCCACAGGCGGCACTGAGAGGTCGGCGGGGGACGCGCCGCGGACGCGCCGCTGCCCGGCGGACGGGACTGCACGCCTGCGGGCGGTGCCCCGTCCCGTACGACGGTGTATCGGGGCTACGGCATTCGGGGGTGTGTGGGGCGCCCCGGGCGGCAAGGCAACCGCGCCGTGATCGTCGAATCCTCGGCGCCGGACGCGGGTCCCGCGTGACCGGCGCCACCAGCAGGCGGCTCGCCCCGTGGCGCGGGAGCGCTCGGCAGGGAGCCGTCCCGTGCCTCCTGCCCTGTGGAGGTCGGGGAAGAGGCACGGGACGGCCTTCCGGTCCGCCCGCTTGCGGGCGGACCAACCGCCCCCGGGGGTGTGGGACGGCGCTTGGGGGCGCTCCCGGCACCTCAGGTGGCGAGCCGCGCGGAGGTACCGGGAGCGCCAGGAGGCCCGATCACACCCTCGACGGCCGCTCTCAGTGCCCGTACATCGGTGATCAGCCGGCCCTCGACGGGACGGATCCGCCAGTGCAGCCCGGGGCCCGCCGCTCGGTGCAGCGGTGGCACCACCAGGTACTGGGTCGTGCCGAGCGGGCGGGTGTGTGCGACATCCCAACCAGCGGATGCGCCCGCGGCGATGAACCAGTAGAGGGCGGACTCACGGGGATCCTCGACCACGGCGGCGCTGCGCCCGCCGAGGACGGCCAGGCAGCGCACACCCACGCCGCGGGGTACGCGGACGGCGTCCCAGTCGACGCCGGCCGCGAGTAACGAGCAGTCCACCGCGGTCGGCAGGGCGGGTGGCGGGGAGGTCACAAGACGCACAGCGGATCGTCCTCTCACCGACGCGGCCTCGCTGGACCGGTGTCTGGTAGGGCTTGTTCGACAGCGTCGGCGCCCGGTCACCACTTCTCCGCGGTCACCGGACCGCGCCGAGCGGGCGTCTCGCTACATCTTCGGCGCCGGGCGGTGCCTCCGCAGCGGTCGGCGGAACGGTCCAAGGGGTGGCCCGGCCGCCCGAAAGTGCGCCCGCCCGCCGGCTGTCGGCGCCCGGTCCCGCGCCTAGAGTCGACGTCCGAGCGCCGTAGCACCGCAGCATCCGGCGCCGGTCGCCCGATGCCACGCCGGCACCGGGCCGACGCCGGAAAAAAATCTTGGAGTTCTGCCGTCATAGGGCGGCGCTTCGCGCCACTAATAGGCGTGGATACCAACTGTCATGCGCTCCAGCCTCCAGAGATGAGTGCCGCCGCACCTGAGCCCGCCGCGGACGGACCCGGATACCACCTCGTCGGCGAGGGAGCCGATCACCGCTCCGACGGACCTGAACCGACCGACGTCCCCACGGTCGACGTCGGGCTCTGGCTGCTCGGGATCGCCCTGCGTCTGATCCAGGGGGCCGAGGCGGCCGATGCCCGCGAACCGGATGCCCATGAACCCGATGCCGATGAACCTGACGCCGATGCCCGTCCCGCGGCGGCCCGGCGCCTGCTGTCCGTGCTCGACGCCGACGGCCGGCCGACGGCCCTCGAATCCGGCGCCCGACCGCGCCAGCACCGTGGGAGCACACCGACCGCCCTCGCCTCCCCCACCGGCAGGCGACGGCCGCAGACAAGGGCCGCCACGCACCGTGCGGAACGCGCACCCCGCGTGGCGATCTGGTGCTTCGGCGGATTCCGGATGGCAATCGGGGATCGGATCGTCGACTGGATGAAGATCCGTCCCCGCGCTCGTGCCGCGATGCGGCTGCTCGCCATGCGGGCAGGCCGGCCGGTGCACAAGGAGGCGCTGATCGAGGCACTGTGGCCGGATGCCCCACTCGCTTCGGCGACGGCGAACCTGCAGGTGGCCATCTCCAGCCTGCGGGGTCTGCTGGAACCGGACCGGGAACGCCGTAAGCCGCAGCTGGTGGTCCGCACCGGCGACGCCTACCTGCTCAATCTGCCTGCCGACGCCTACCTCGACACCCTCGCGTTCCAGACCGCGCTCACCCGGAGCAGGCGGGCGAGCGCGGTCGGGGACACCGACTCGGCCGTGGCGGACCTCCGGGACGCGCTCGCCTCCTACAGCGGTGAGCTGCTTCCCGAGGACGGCCCCGCCGAGTGGCTCCAGCACGACCGGGAGATGTACCGGCGGCAGGCGGCCAACGCGGCCGCGGAGCTGGCCGCCGCGGAACTCGCCGCCGGCAACCCTCGGGATGCGGTGGTCGCAGCCGAGAAGTGCCTGGTCATCGATGCCTTCCACGACACGGGGTGGCAGCTGCTGGTGAGGGCCTACCGGCGTCTCGGCGCGCCCGCCGCCGCCGAGCGGGCCCGCCGCCGGTACGCCGCGATGCTCGCGTCGCTCGGCATCGACACCGACGGCCCCGGCCTTGCCAACGGCTACTGACCGGGCGGCACGCCGTGGCGTCCTGTCACCTATGTCCTGACGATCCTGACACCGTCGATCTCCGGCCCGCACCGGCTGCCGGGATCGGTGGTGCTGGTGAACCGCAGCGTGGTCCGGCCACCCTGCGCGGTGAACCGCACGGTCTCGATCCGCCATCCCATGTCCGATGCCGAACGCCCCGTGGTGTCGAAGGAGAAGTCCCGGGCCACCGCGTCGACTTGGACTCGGAGTGTCTTGACGGCCGGGGCGCAGGTGACGTTGCCCGCGAGGGAGAAGCTGACCGTGTACGGGCGGCCGGCCGTGGTGGTGAAGGTCTGGGCGATCGCCCCGTTGATGGCGCCGGGCGGATCGCCGTTCAGGTCGATCGACTGCTGGCCCTCCGCCGCCCGCAGGGCATCCGAGCGGACCAGGTTCACGGAGTTCTGGACGACCTGCCACGGCCCGATGGCCTGACCCGCGCGGTACACGACCACCGGGGACCCGGCGGCCGGCGACTCGAAGCCTCCGTCGGCCAGCGGCGAAGCGGGCGTCGGCTCGGGCGAGTTGGTGGGAAATGTCGGGGGCACGGGGGGTGCCGGAGGCACCGGAGGTGCCGCGGGGGCGGTCGCTCCGTCGTCTCCGGTACCGAAGGTGCCTTCAGGGGTCTTCTTCACCGGGCCGGGCGTCGGCCGGACCGGCCGGCTGCCCGACGGGGACCCCGTCGGCGGGGCCGGTGCCGGACCGGACGGCATCGGCCGTCCCGACGAGGGGGCGGGCGTAGGCGTCGCGACGGGCGCCCTGCCCTGCGTACGGGGACGCGCAGGGTCCTCGGGCGCCAGGGTCAGCGCGGCGGCCAGGGTCACGACGGTGAGGCCGGCGACCACCGCGAGGGTGACGACGACGGCGCCGGGGGCCGAGCTCCCCGCGCCTCCGCCGCGTGGTAGCAGCCCTGGTTCGCCACCGTCGTCGACGTGCTGCCCGCTGTCCGCCCGTTGCCCGTCCGGACTCTCCGGTCCGTCCGCCTGCTCCTGTGCCGGTCCGCTCTCCGCTCCCTCCGCCGTCCCGTCCGGTGACGCCTCGACCAGCGAGGCGAAGTACCCGGCGAACACCGGTCCCAGGAGCAAGGGAGCCACAAAGGCGCGCAGTCGGCCGGAGACCTCGCGCAGCTCCAGCAGCAGCCGGGGACAGCGGTCGCACTCATCGAGGTGCTCCTCGACCCGGCGCCGCTCCCGCGGCCCCAGGGAGCCGCGCAGATAGGCGGCCAGTTTCCCGGCGCACCTGCGGCACTCCCGTGCCATCTCCTGCTCGGAGAGATGCGCCTGCAGATACTCCTTGCGCAGCCCTTCGCGGGCGCGGCAGGCCAGTGCGGCAACCGCGTTGGCGGACAACCCCAGGCGGGGCGCCACCTGCGCGGGGCTCTCCCCCTCCACTTCGGTGTGCCACAGCACGGTCTGCCACCGCTCGGGCAGCGCGGCAAACGCGCGCCCGACCAGCGACGCCTCCAGCTCGGCCAGCACCGGATCCTCGAAGGGGAGCAACGGCGCGTAGACCTCCACCTCCGGCGTGGGCGTGGCGCGCCGCTCCCGCACCACGTCGCCGGCGGCGAGACGGCGGACCACGGTCAGCACGTACGGGCGAAAGGCCCGCTGCGGGCCGCCGCCGGCCCGGATGGCGCCGAGCACCTGGGCGAACCCCTCGGAGGCGAGGTCCTCCGCATCCGCCGGACTGGACGCATAGCAACCGGCCAGACGGCAGGCCGACGCGAAGTGCCGCTCGTAGAGCACCACGAAAGACGCGTCGTCCCCGCCCCGGGCGCGCACGACGAGTTCGGCGTCGGACCGTTCCGTCGATGCGCCCTGCCCCTTCTCCGGCTCCCCAAGGCCTCCGGTCCCCTGCCTCGGAACCCTTGTCATCGCCGTTCACCCCTCAACCGCGCCACCTTCGTTCCCGCCGGCGCACGCACCGGCCTCAGCCGCGTTCATCGACACCAGGGGCAGAAACCTTAGTCACCGAGCGCAGCGCTGTTCCCCGGACCGGAGTTTTTTCCTCCGTCGGGCGAACCTTCCTGCCCTAAAGGGCAGTTGACGGGAATTCAATGGTCCCGGGATGCCCCGGGATGCACGGCCGACATCCGCGCGGCGGTCATCGGATCAGGCATCGGCTCAGGCATCAGATCAGGCATCAGATCAGGCCGTGCCGGATCGCGTAGGCGACGGCATGGCAGCGGTTGCGGAGTTGGAAGCGGATCTGGATGTCGTGCAGGACCTGCTTCACCGTACGTGGCGAGTACGCGAGCCTGGTGGCGACCTCGGCGGTGTCGAACCCGTCGGCGACCAGCCGCAGCACCTCCGACTCCCGCTCCGTGAGGTTGTTGAAGGTCAGCCCGCGGGGCCCCAGCACCTGCCGCTGTGCGCGGCCGACCTGGCCGAGCAGCCGGCCCAGCAGGTCCGGTGGTAGGGCTCCCTCCCCCGCGGCAGCCGAGCGGACCACCGTGACCAGCCGCTCGGGGGTGGCCTCGCCACGCCGGACCACCCCGACCACCCCCACCTCCGCCGCGGTCACCAGCTCGGACTCGTCGATCTCCGTGGGGACCAGCACCAGCCTCGCCTTGCTCGCCTGGCCGACCGACCGCAGGACCTTCAGGCTGTGTTCGCTCACCCCGGCCGTGACGACAAGGGCCACCTTCGCCTCGTCCAGGTCCGTGTCGGCAACCACCTGCACCTCTGGTCTCGGTCTGAGTGCGCCGACCACCCCGACCTGCGAGATCGGGTCATCCGCGCGGACACACACCGGAATCCGGTCCATCCATGCTCCTCAACGCGCACCTCGACGCCGGCATTGGTGCGGCGCCCCGTGAGACAAGGATCCGGAACCCGCTGAGCCACCACTCAACGTGGACTTAACACGCGGTCGCCGCTGCCGGGGCACCCGAACGTCGGGGTGGAGCCGCCCAAAGAGCCGCCCTGGTAAGCCTGTTCGGCCACGATCGACACGGCCGACTCTGGGGTGAGCGAGCTGGCCCTGCCACCCGGCAGCGGCCGTCCGCACCGAAGTTCAGGCACATCGCTGCACAGCGATCATCCGAGAGGACCCCATGCGTACCCTGCTCATCCCGGCCACCGCCGTCACGGCCGTCGCTCTTCTCGCCGGTACCGGCACCGCGATGGCGGCCCCGGCACACAGCCGCACCCAGGCGAGCCGCCCGGCCGCGTCGCCGGCCGCCGTCAGCCACTTCGACGACGGCAGCTTCGAATACCCGTCGGTCAAGCCGAAGACCTTCGACGAATACGCGGCCGGGCAGTCCATCGGCCCGTGGAAGGTCACCAGTGGGACGGTCGACCTGATCGGCGCCGGCTACTGGGACGCGGCGGAAGGAGACCAGTCCCTCGACCTCAACGGCAACGACCCGGGGGCCGTGGCCCAGACCTTCGCCACCACTCCCGGTACCACGTACACGGTCAGCTACTCACTCGCCGGCAACCCCCAACTCGACCACCGCCCGGCCATGAAGACAGGCAAGGTCCTCATCGACGGACAGAACGTCCAGGACTTCTCCTTCGACGTCACCGGCAAGTCCGAGACGAACATGGGCTACGTGCGGCGGCAGGTGACCTTCGTCGCGCGCGGCACCTCCACGACCCTGGGCTTCGCCAGCACCACTCCCCACAGCCCCACCGGACCGGTCATCGACGACGTCACGGTTGAGCACTGCAAGCCCTCCTGCTGTAACTGACGCTGAACCGGGCACCGGGCCTCGCAAGGCCCGGTGCCCCGCCTCCGCCGTCACCGTTCGGCGTCGCCCCACTCCGGGACGACCACGTCGTCGCCGACCGACAGCTTCCCCGGCCGCACCACGGAGAACTTCGCGCCGAACACCACGCCCCCACTCGCCGCTCGCCGGTAGCCCGCGAGCGTCCGCAGCGGCTCCCGCCGCTGCCGCGCCCCGGTCTCCTGGTCGACGAGGGTGACCGCGCAGCGCACCGCGAGCTTGGCGTAGCCCAGTTCGGCCCCGCCGATGCTGATACGGCGTGCGCGGTCCTCCGCGTGCGGTACGGCCGCCCAGTCGCCGCGGTCACTGTCATGGCCTTGGCCGGGGCCGGTGTCGACGACGATGTTCGGGCGGAAGCGGTTCATCGGCACGGGCGGTGCGCCGTGCTCGGCCAGCCGCCGGTCGAGGAGGGTGAGGGAGGACCGGGTCAGCAGGTGTACGGCGCTGCTGTCGGCGTAGCCGGAGGGGCCGGGTGTCAGACCGTCGGCGATCCGGTCGTGCTCGGGCGGCACCCGGACCAGGCGGCTGGGGGCGCCGAGGACCCCTGAGAACCAGGCGGCGGCGTCATCGCCCTGGTCGATGCCCTGGAAGGTGGCGCCGAACAGGTCGACGTCGCGACGCGGCGCGGACGTGGTGACGTCGAGGTGCACCGTGCCGTAACGGCCCGGTGAGTCGGCCGAGTCGAGGGTGAGCCGGCTGCCGTCGGCACTGACGGCGGGCCGGACCAGAGCGAGACGGGGATGGCGGCGCTGGGTGCGGTAGACCCCCTCCTCGCTGACGACCATGAAGCTGCGGTCGTGCGTGAGGCCCGCCGGTGTGAGGAACGCGTCACTCATGGACGTGCCCGCGCATCCCTTGACCGGGTAGCAGATCAGCTCTACGACGTCGGCCATGTGCCGCCTCCTTCAGTCGACGACCGGATGACAACGTCAGTCCTGTCGGGTGAGAACGTCGGTCCTGTCGGGGTGGTGTGATCAGCCCTGGAGTGATCCCACCACCGTGAACGCACCGGCCGCAGGGCCCGGTGCCAGGCCCGGGTCGGCGGCGAGCCGACGCACGGTGGGCAGGCGTTCGTCCACGGTCGGTTGGCCCGTGGACGAACAGGACCGCGGGGTGTGCGCGGCCCTCCCCCTGTGCCGTGAGCCGTCCGCGCAGCGGCTCACCACAACTTGTCGATCTCCCCGGGATACAGCTCGATGCGGCTTTCGTGGAACGATGCCTCGGCCTCCCGGGCGGCGGACGAGAAGAAGTCGGCCATGGTGACCTTCTCGAAGCCGGCCTGATCGCTGGGAAAGGGATCGTGCGGTGTCCCGCCGATCAGCACCGCCCCGGGAAGAATCCGCCAGCCCGCACTCTCATAGAACGCCTGGAGCGGGCCGTCGCAGGTGAACAGCCCCAGGTCCAGCTTCCGCGCGAGCATCGTCTCCCGGGCCGCTGCCACCAGGCGCCGGCCATGCCCGCGGCCACGGGTCTCCCGCCGTGTCACCACCGTGCTCAGTCCGCCGGCGGCGAAGCGTGCACCCGCGTGGACGATGTCCTTGGACAGGATGTCCAAGGCGGCCAGCACCGTCCCGTCGTCGACGAGCAGCATCGACAGCGGCCGGAGTGCAGAGTCGTGGGCGGGAGCGTCGGGAGGAGCAACCGCCCCGGGTGCGGACGGCCACGCCTGCTCCTGTATCTCCCGCACCTGCAACCGCAGTTCGGACGGAGTGGCTGCTTCAGGGAACGAAAGGATGCGCACGCGGCGATTCTCGTCGTCCACCGCGCAAACGCAAGCGAATACCCGACGCTCGGCCCTGCCCCGGCCCGGACACCAGCCCGGGCGGGCAACAGCGCTGCCGCCGGCGCCCGCCGCACGGCGGCCGTCATCACGATCCGGCCGACGGTGCCGTTGCCGCTGTGGCGGATGTGGTCGCGTCGCTCAGGCCGATCCGCTGGTGGGCCCGGCGCAGCCACCCGGGCGCGTACCAGCCGTGATCGCCGAGCAGGGCGAGGCAGGCCGGTGTCAGCGCGCCGCGAATCAGCGTCGCGTCCAGCAGCACGGCCAGACCGCTGCCGAGGCCGAACATCTGCATGAAGCTGACCGAACTCGTGGTGAAGGCCAGGAGGCTCACCGCGAGGAGCGCGGCGGCGGCCGAGATGATGCCTCCACTGCGGGCCAGCCCTTGCGGGACCGCCTGCCCGGTAGCGAGGCCCTGGTCCCGCAGTTCCTTGATCCGGCTGATCACGAAGACCTCGTAGTCCATGGAGAGGCCGAAGACGATGCAGAACATCAGCAGCGTCATCGCCGTGTCCATCGGCCTGTCGGTGAACCCGAGGAGCGACGAGAGGTGGCCTTCCTGGAAGATCCACACCATGGCTCCGAGGATGGCGCCGAGCCCCAGTGCGTTGAGTGCCAGCGCGCGCAGCGGCTGCACCACGCTGCCGGTGAAGAGGAAGAGCAGGACGAAGGTGGTGACGGCGATCATCGTCACGGCGAACGGCAGCCGGGCCTCGATGGCCGCCTTGGTGTCCACGAGTTGGGCGGTGGTCCCGCCGACCAGGACGGTCGATCCGTCCGGCGGCGAAAGGGCGCGGATGCGCTCGACCAGGCGCTGTGCACGGCCACTTGACGGGTCGAGGCCGGTGCGCACGATGAGGTGTTGGAGTCCGGGAACGGCCAGGCGGGGGTCGGCGGGTGGGACGGCGTTCGGGGCGCCCGCGGTGAACGTACCGGTGCCGGTCTCGACCGCGGCGACCGACGGCAGGGCCGCGAGGTCCCTGGCGTAGGGGGCTACCGGGGCGCTGCCCTCGACCACCACCTCTACCGGGTTGCCCGTGCCGCTGGGGAAGTCGTGGCGCAGGGCAGTGGCAACCTGCCTGGTGCCCGAACTCTTCGGCAGGACCTGCTCGTCGGGGGTGCCGAACCCGGCCCGCAGCAGCGGCGTGGCGGCCACCAGCAGCAGGACGACGGCGGGCAGCGCGAAGCGCAACGGCCGGCGCACCGCCGCTTCCCCGATCCGGCCCCACAGCCGGGATCCCGCTTCCGCGCGTCGGGGGTCGTCCCGTGTCGTCTTCGTGCGGGCGATGCGGCTGCCGGCGACCGTGAGCAGCGCCGGGGTGAGCAGGACCGCCGAGGTCGCGGCGACGGCGATCACACCGATCCCCGCATAGGCGAAGGACCGCAGGAAGTAGAGCGGGAAGATCAGGAGCGTGGTGAGCGCCGCCGCGACGGTGGCCGCGGAGAACAGGATGGTACGGCCCGCGGTGGCGACGGTCAGGGCAACCGCCTCCCGCAATTCGCCGTGCCGTAAGGAGAGTTCGCGGAACCGGCTGACCATCAGCAGCCCGTAGTCGATGGCGAGGCCCAGACCGAGGGCCGTGGTCAGGTTGATGGCGAAGACCGAGACGTCGGTGAGGCGGGCGATCAGCGCCAGCTCGGCCAGGGTGCCGAGGATCGCCACCACTCCGATGGCCAGCGGTATCAGGGCGGAAACCAGTCCGCGGAAGACCAGGATCAGCAGAACCGCGGTGACCGGAACCGCGATCGCCTCGGCCGCGCGCAGGTCCTCGGCCACCCGGCCGGTCACATCGTGGTTGGTTCCCGCCGGCCCGCCGGCCAGGACGGTGAGCTCGCGGTCGTCCGCGCCGCCCTGGGCGTGTTCGGCGATCAGCTGGTCGGCTCGGGTACTCACCTGCTGTGGGTCTCCGGCCAACCGGACCAGGATCAGTGCGGCACGGCCGTCACGGGACCTCAAGGCGGGGGCGGGGGTGCGCCAGTAGGAGGTGAGTCCGCTGACCCCCTCAGCCCTGGCGACCTGCTCCGTGAGGGCCCGCCCCGCCGCCTTCGCGGCGAGGGTGTCGACCGTGCCGCGGCGGGGACGGACCAGCAGTACGAGGTTGTCGGTGCCGCCGAACCTCGCTTCCAGGCGCCGTGTGACCGTGGCCGAAGGGGCGTTAGGGTCGTCGAATCCGCCGGCCTTGAGTTCACCGAACGCACCGAACCCGGCAGCCCCCGCGGCCAGCGTGAGGATTCCGGCCACGGCCAGGACGGCCCGTGCGTGACGGGAGAGGAAATGGCCGAGTCGTCGCAGCATATTGCGGACGCCTTCCGAGGAGGAGGTCGCCGGAACCCCGACGACGTTTGCGCTGTGAGGAAATTCCGTCGGCCACCCGCCCGTTGCGGGAACGCCGACGCGCGTGCCCGGGGCCTGTCCGACGGGTCAGGGCCGGGCCCGTCGGACAGTCCCTAACCTTCGCTCGCGACGGCGGCCAGTACCTGGCGCAGTGAATCAGGTATATGGGTCGGCCGTGTGTCGTTGTTCGGGCCGCGCATGCACACCACGCGCTGGCGTCCGCGTGCGACGAGCCGTTCGCCCTCCGAGCCGAGCCTGACGTAGTCGAAGGCAAAACCTATCTGCGTCTGGGTCACCTCCTCCAGGCGCATGCGGATCGACAGTTCGTCGAACGCGGTGATCTCGGCGAAGAACTCGCAGTCGCATCTGAGGGTGAAGAGCTTGAGGTCCCCCCGAATGTCGTCGAGTACGTCCCTCGCCCTGTCGCGGAGGAACATCTCACGGCAACGCCCCTGCCATCTGAGGTAGTTGACGTAGTAGACGTTCCCGACGAGGTTGGTCTCCTCGAATCCCACCAGGTGGCGGTACTCGTAGTAGGGCTGCAAGGTCAGTCGTCCCTTTCGGTGAGTATCGTGAAGACCACCGGTTCGGCACACCCCCGCAGCGTGGCCGGAAAGCTGGCGATCCTCGCCCTCCCGGCATGCAGCTCGACCCAGCGGTCCTTGCCTGTCCTTGTCTCGGCCGTCAGTTGAGGGCGGGCGTATCCAACCTTCCGCAGGCACTCCATCGCACCCCAGACGCGGGTGGCGGCGAGCGAGAGAGCCTCGCCGCGCTCCCCGGCCAGCAGTCGGGCCAGCGTGAGCCCGGCGGCGCCGATCAGTCCGCTCCACTGCTCGGCCGGCCGTTCCACGGCGGTCTCCACATCGCATCCGACCGGTGCCGTACCCACCACGGCGAACGTCGTCCCGGCACCGTGCGAGGAGGAGACCGCCAACTCCCCGTCGATTTCCGGCCTGCCGTCCGGGCGGTACCGCACGATCGTCTCCCGGCCCAGGGCGCAACTCACCGCCCTGGCCGTCTGCCGCCGGCGGGCGGCCAGCCCGTCGGCCGGTTCGTCGCCGTCCGGCCACACGACACAGCGGGGTACCCGGTCCAGTACCGTCTCGGCGTGTCGTTCCAGATAGGGGCCGAGCAGTGTCGGCTCCCAGGGGCCCGTGCCGTCCTTCTTGCGGACCGCCTGCAGGCGCAGCCCCTCCCAGTGCTCTACGAGCCGTCCTGCCGGATCACGTACGTCGAGGTCGAACACGTGCGTGTCGCCGTCCCGTTGGCGTTCTTCCGCATGCAGCGTGACGGTGTCGGCATCGCGCACGGTGTTCGGGTCGGCCGGCCGGAGCCGTTCGACGGCGACGGGGAGGAGGGTCGCCTCCGGCACGCAGCACTGGCCCGCGTGTATGAGGGCGTCCCGGGTGCCTGGATCCCCGAGGATCAGGTCCCTGGGCAGGAAGCCCGCGAACCAGTCGGCGACCGGCACGTTGGAGATCTCGGCGGTGCAGTGCTGTGCGGTGAGCCGCCGGTAGCCGAGCAGCCGCTGGAACCGGGGTCCCTGGAAGAGCACCGGACCGTAGAGCTTCCGCTCGGGGTCGAGCGGCAGTCGCAGCGCCGGGTCCGCGTCCGGACCTCGTCGGTCCCCCGCCGGTGCCGCCCCGGGGTACCGCAGGGTGGCGCGGAAGTGGTCGGCTTGGAAGCCGGTCTCACTGCTGCGGACGACCGCCTGGACGACCGTGTCGTCCTCGGCGAGTGCCGCGATCCTGATCGTCGTCGTGCCGTCGGCGGGGACGACGATGGGCCGTGGGAACTCGACATCCTCCAGAACGGGTGGTTCCGGGCGCCCGGTGAGTGCCGAGACGACCTGCGTCATGGCTTCCAGGCCGAACACCGCGGGGAAGAGCAGATCGCCGTCGAGCAGGTGGTCCGCCAGGTAGAGGTCACCGCCGGGGGACAGCTCCGCGTCGGTGACCAGCTCGATCCCCGGGTAGTGCACCTGGACTCGGTCGACAAACCGCAGGAGGGGAAGGTCGCGGTGTTCCACCGTCAGCGTCGGCAGTGCACCGGCACGCCCCATGACGACGAGCGCGGTAGGGGCGTGCGGGTCCGCGATCGCCTGCTTGAGTACGGCGATGCCCTCGTCGATCGGAATCGGCTCGATTCCCTCGCGCATGAGGGATTCGAGGACACCCAGGCGCGCGCCCATGCCGGTGCCCGACCACACCGACCACTCCAGGGCGATGCAGCGGCAGTCCGGCTGACTGTCCTGGATTCTGCGGGTCAGGTCGGTGAGCCAGTCGTTCGCGGTGGCGTAGTCCGCCTGGCCGCGCAGGCCGGCGCGGCCGATGATGCTGCCGAACGTGATCAGCAGCCGCAGTGCTCCGGGATCGGTGGCGGCGAGAACCGATTCAAGACCGGCTGTCTTCGGCGCGAGTGTGCGTCGGAAGGCCGACTCGTCGAGATGCGCCAACGAGTTGGGCGCGTTGCGGCCGGCACCGTGCAGTACCGCTGTCACCGGTCCCAGCAACAGCTGTATCTCGTTGACGGCTTCCTTGACCTCGTCTGCCGAGGTGACGTCCGCCTGGACGTAACGGAAGGACACCCCTGCGGCGGCCATGCGTGCCAGGTTCCCGGCGAGCTCCGGGTCCGTTTCCGGTGCCGAACGCCCCAGCAGCCCGACCGAGGCGCCGGTGTCGCGAGCGAGGGCGAGCGCACACTCCGCCGTGATGCCCTTGCCGCCGCCGGTGACCAGGAGTACGTCGCCCGGCACCAGCGACTCCGCAGCGGCCCGATCGGCGGCAAGTGCCCAAGGGCGCAGTACCGGCACCGTGCGCAGACCGGCCTCGTCGTAGCGGACCTCGCTGAATCCCACGGTCGCCGCGACATCGCCGACGAGCTTCGGCACCACCTGCCGCACCCGGTCGGCCGGCATGTCCCGCGGCAGCGGATGGGTGACGACGGTGGTGACGATGTCCGGCGCTTCCAGGTGCAGCGTCTTGGCCAGGCCCGCGGCACCGCGTCGGTCCCCGACGGTGACGAAGCGCGTCGGCCGGTCGGCGGCCAGCGCCGCACGCGCCGCGGCCAACATCACGGCCACGTGCCCCTCGTCGCAGTCCTGCGGCAGGCAGAGCACCACACCGCCTCCGCATCCTGCCCGGTTCAGCGCCTCGTGCAGCTCGCGGGCGACCGGATGCCCGTCGGGCGCGAACAACCGCCACGCACCGGACCCCACCGGCGCGGCGGCCTGTCCGGCCTCCGCCGGCACGAAGTCCACGCAGAACGCGCGCACCCACGGCCCGACGCCCTGGGCCACCCGCCGCCCCGGCTCGTCCTCCCGCGAGCTGCCGCCCAGCTCATCGAGCATTGCCGCGAGTTCGGCGAGGGTGGAGGTGGCGAAGGCCGACGTGGCCACCGGGGCGGGCAGTCCGAGTTGCTGGGATGCCTGGTTCACGATCTGGCCGACGGTGATGGAGCTCAGATGCAGTTCGTCCAGCAGGTTGCTGTCCCGGGTGACGGCGACGAGGGGCAACTCGGCCCGGTCGGCCGCGAGCTGCCTCAGCACCTCAAGGCTGTCTGCGGCCGGGCCGTTCGATCCGGTTGACGCCCCTTCCCCCTCCCCGTCGCCGACGGGACTCTCCGCCGACCCCACAGTGGACGCCGGCTCGGCATCCGTCTCCTCCGTGCCGAACACGCCGTCCGGAGCGGATTCGCACGGGCTGGTGAAAAAGGTGAACTCCTTGTCCAGCGAAAGGGGTCTGGTGAAGCGGTCGCCGAACAAGGCCTCGTACCTCACCGGTGCGCCCAGGACGTACGCCGCCCCGATGGCGTGCAGGAGGCCGGAGAGCGACGGGCTGTCCGTCTCCAACGACAGCACGGGGACGGTCGGGGCGATCTCGCCGACCAGTCCCCGCAGTACCCGGCCCGGACCGACCTCAAGGAACAGGTCGACGTCGGAGGCGAGCGCGGCCACCGCCTCGCTGAACCGCACGGGATTCACCACCTGGCGGACCAGCAGTCGCCGGACGTCGGCGTCGGGGGCCAGTGGCTCCCCGGTGACCGTTGACACCATCCTGCGGCGCAGCGGTGTGAACGCGACCTCCGCGAGGTGGGTTCCGAACGCCGTGGCCGCCGTGGCCACGGCCTGGGAATGGAACGCGTGCGACACGGCGATCCGGGTGGCACTGTGCCCCTGGAGCGCCGCGCGTTCGCACACCCGCTGGACGGCGTCGGCCGGACCGGAAACCACCGACTGCGTGGGACTGTTGTAGCCGGCGATCACCACCGGCTCACCGGCCAGCAGCGCTTCGACCGGTTCCGGGGCGGCCGCGATGCTCGCCATGGCTCCGTCGCCGTCGCTCGCCTCGGCCATGATGCGGCCCCGTACCGCGGCGAGGTCGAGCAGGGCGCCCTCGTTCATCGCACCGGCCCAGTGCAGTGCCGTGAGTTCGCCCAGGCTGTGGCCGACGGCCCCGACCGCCTCGATCCCGAGCGCGTCGAGGACCCGGAGGCCGGCCGCACACGAGGTGACGATGCGGGGCTGGGCAACCGCCGTCGCCACCGGATCGTCCGCGGTGGGAGGCTGGTTCGCGCGGTAGAACTCGTCGACGTCCGCGAAGCGGCGACGTAGCGCTCCGTCGTTGCCGCGACGCCCGGCGCCCTGCCCCGGGAAGAGGAAGGCGGTCCGCGGCGGGGAGGTGGCGTCGCCGATGAAGACGCCGCCGTCGTCGTCGATCACCGAACTCCTGCCGCTTTCCAGCAGGGTGAGCAGCCTGCGGAAGCGCTCGGCTGCCTGTTCGGGCGAGTCGGCGACAACCGCCGCCCGCAGCGGCCCGCCTGTCAGTTCGTTACGCAGGGTGGCGGCAAGGTCCGACAGTTCGGCGAAGGACAGCCGCGCACTGAACCCGGCGAGTTTCCTGGCCCGTTCCCTCAACTTGGTCGTGCTGTCGGCATCGAGCAGGAGCAACTCGCAGTCCTGGCGGGAGCGTTCCAGCCTTCGGGTGACCGTGCCGAGCTTCGCCTTGCGCAGGCCGTCGGCGTGTTCGACGACGACGTGGGCGTTGATGCCGCCGAAGCCCATCGAGGAGACGCCGGCTCTTATGGGAGCGTGTGGCGGCCAGGGCTCGGCGGTGGCCGGCACCCGTACCGCAGGCCGCTCACCGGTGAGTTCGGGGTGGGGCTGGACGTGACTGGTGGCCGGGGGGATGACCTGATGGCGCACCGCCAGGACGGCCTTGATCAGACCCGCCGCGCCTGCCGCCGACTTGGTGTGCCCGAAGTTGCCCTTCACGGTGCTGATCGCCACGGGCGGCGCCGCGGGGTCGGCCGCGCGGCGTGCCTCGGAGAAGGCCCGCAGCTCGGTGGCATCGCCCACGGCGGTCCCGGTGCCGTGGCCCTCAAGGTAGGAGACGGAGTCGATACCGAACCCGGCTCTCGCGTAGGCGCGATCCAACGCCAGCCGGTGGCCGCTCGCCTCGGGGCGCGTGATGCCCCCCTTGCCGTCCGACGAACTGCCCCAGCCGGCGATGGTGGCGTAGCGGAAGCGCTTCTGGGCCAGTGCGTCGGTGTCGCGCATCAGCACGAGCATGCCGCAGCCCTCGCCGGGCCAGAAGCCGTTGGAGTTCCGGTCGTAGACCCGCATCTCTCCGGTGGCGAGGGCACCGGTCTTGGCGAAGCCGATGACCTCGAACGGGTCGATGCTCAGGTCGACTCCGCCGGCGATGGCGACGTCCAGCCGGCCGCCGGCCAGCGCATCGCACGCCACGGACACCGACAGCAGGGAGGAGGAACAGGCGCCGTCGACGGTGAATCCGCCACCGTTCACGTCGTAGTGGTTGCAGATCCGGCCCGCGATGGTGTTGGCCAACCCTCCGGCGAGGGTGTCCTCGCCCACCGGCGGAAAAGGGCTCTTGTAACGCTCTTCGAGCTCCGTCAGAAAGGACGCGATCAGGTTGCCGTCCCAACCCCGCTCCCGCAGGGCGGCACCGACGCAGCGACGTACGTAGGGCCAACGCAGCCGCATCAGATTCGCCCTGGAGAACTCCCCTCCCAAGGTGTTGCCGATCACGACTCCCGTGGTCGTCCGGGGAAGGCCGCTTCCGCCGGCGAATCCCGCGTCCTCAAGGGCGCGGTCCGCGGTGTCCAGTGCCAGCCAGTGCGTCATGTCGGTGGAGCGGTAGGTGCTGCCGGGGACGCGGTGTTTCACCCGGTCGAAGGTGAAACCCTCGATGACCGCGGCCTTCGGAGAGTAGAACCGGTCGGGAGCCTTCGGGTCGGGTGAATGGTAGTCGGCGAGGCGCATGCGCTCGTCGGGCAGACGGCGGAAGGCCCTGCGGCCGGCCAGGACGTTCTGCCACAGCTCATCAGGGGAGTCGGCGTCCGGGTAGCGGCATGCGATGCCGACGACGGCGATTCGCGGGTGGTTCATGCTGGGGACCACCTCCGTTCCAGTCGGGTAGCTCTTGCTGCGTGCGTGGTGAAAGGTGGTGAACGGGCCCGGGCGATCGGCGGGTGTGCGCCAGGTGCCGCGGCCCGAAACGGGGCGGCTGGTGCCTCCCGTCAGGGCCGCCGCTGGTCAGGACTGGCATGGGGGTTGGTTGTGCGGACAGCGTGGAAAGCAGCGCCTGGTCCACGGTCATCACCTTCTCCGACGGTGCCTGAATCGTCGGTCTGTTGGGAGCCGTTGATAACGGCTGACGGTGCAGCCAGACGGGCGGCTTCGCAGGGACGATCGGGCAGGCGCCCGGACGACGGCACTCCCGTTCCGCACCGGCATCGCCGCCCTGCCCTCGAACCCTCCGCGGACTGCGCTCCAACTACCCTCACAGCAACGGCTGTTCACCACGGAAAAGCCCCCGCCCAGGTGTTGGGCGGGGGCTTGCGCAGGGGACTGATCCCCTTCTCACTGAAGGCAGTTGGCCAGGCGGTGGGTACAGCGTCGGTGTCGGCGTCGGCCGTGAACGGGGCGGCTCACTCGCGGAGGTCGACCGTACGCACCTCCACACCGAGGTCCGCGATGCTCCGCACCTCGTCGGCGGGAGCCGCGGCGTCGGTGACCAGCAGGTCGTAGCCGCTCACATCGCCGTACGCGTAGGTCGCGGTGCGGCCGAACTTGCTGTGATCCGCGGCGAGGACGATACGCTCGGCCGTCCGCACATACGCCTCCTTGTTGTCGGCGTACTCGCGGATGGGGTGGAACAGGCGCCCCTCGCTGATGGAGGTGGCGGTGAGGAAGGCGATGTCGGCCCGTACGCGTTCCAGCTGCCGGAGTGTCTCCGGTCCCGCGCAGGATTCGAAGTCCGGGTAGTAGCGGTCGCCCAGCAGCGTCACCTGTACGTCCGAACCGTTCAGCAGGTACGCGACGCGCAGCGAGTTGGTGATCAACCGCAGCCCCTCCACCTCGCGGAGGCGGCGGACGAGCGGGAAGAGGGTGGAGCCGCAGTCGACCAGCACCGTGCTGCCCGGGGTGACCTGGTCGGCGAGCGCCTCGGCCATGGCCTCCTTGATCGCCACGTTGGAGTGCTCGCGGAAGCGCAGTGCGCTCTCCACGGTGACGGTGGGGAAGGCCGACGCCACCCCGCGCCGTTTGCGCAGCAGCTGCCGTTCCTGGAGGTTGTCCAGGTCCCGGTGCATGGTCATCAGGCTCACCCCGAGGCGCTCGGCGAGGTCGCTGATCCGGACCTCGCCCTCGTCCGTCACCTGGCGCAGAACCAGCTGACGGCGCTCCTCCACCTCGGCCTCCGAACCCCGGCTGGGTCGCATCCCGTACCCCCTCGCTTCTACTGTGCGGCCCCCGCCGCACCCACAATCATCACACACTCTCTGAGAAGTTATTGAAATTATCCGAGATGCGATTCAAGATGCTGACCAACAGGCCGCCTGCTACCCGAGGGCGGGACGCCCCTCACAGCCGCGGCCGCCCGGAGGTCCTCACCCACCCCACCCCGATCAGCGCGCGATCGGTAGCGCGCATGGCCTTCCCCCTCCCCCGTGCAGCCCCCGTAGGGGACGACAGCAAGGAGAAAAGGATGCGAATCCGACGAGCAGGGCGACGTGCCGCGGCCGCGGCCGCGTCGATCGCCGCTGTGCTGCTGTCGGCCACAGCGTGCGCGGGAGCCGGCGCGATGAGCGGCGGCTCCGCCTCGGGCACCACCATCACCGTGGCGATCGTCGCCAACCCGCAGATGCAGGACGTGGAGACCCTGACCTCGTCCTTCGAGCGCTCCCACCCGGGCGTCCACGTCCACTACGTCACCCTCCCGGAGAACCAGGCGCGCCAGAAGATCACCGAGTCGGTGGCCACCGGCAGCCACGAGTTCGACGTGGTGATGATCAGCAACTACGAGACGCCGATGTGGGCGCGCAACGGCTGGCTGGCCGACCTCCAGCCGTACGCCGACCGCACACCGGGCTACGACCCGAACGACCTCATCGGCCCCGTCCGCGCGTCCCTGTCCTCCCACGGCGACCTGTACTCGGTGCCCTTCTACGGCGAGTCGTCGTTCCTGATGTACCGCAAGGACGTCTTCGCTGCCCACCACCTCACCATGCCCGCCCATCCGACCTGGACCCAAGTGGCCGCTCTGGCAGACAGGTTGAACGACCCGGCCCACCACATGGCCGGCATCTGCCTGCGCGGCGTCCCCGGCTGGGGCGAGAACCTGGCGCCGCTGAACACCGTGATCAACACCTTCGGCGGCCGCTGGTACGACCCGCAGTGGAACGCCCAGCTCACGTCACCCCCGGTGCAGAAGGCGGTCGGCTTCTACACCGACCTGCTGCGCCGCGACGGCGAACCGGGCGCCCCCACCGCCGGATTCACCGAGTGCGGTACGGACATGGCCCAGGGCACCGCGGCGATGTGGTACGACGCCACCTCGGCGGCCGGGTCGCTGGAGGACCCCACCAGCAGCAAGGTCGTCGGCAAGATCGGATACGCGCCCGCCCCGGTCGAGAAGACGGCGTCCTCGGGCTGGCTGTACACCTGGTCGCTGGCCATCCCGAAGACCAGCGCGCACCGGCAGGCCGCCTGGCAGTTCATGTCCTGGGCGACCTCCAAGGACTACATCAGGCTGGTCGGCGAGAAGCTGGGCTGGTCGCGGGTACCGCCGGGCAGCCGGAACTCCACGTACCGGATCCCGCAGTACCGCAAGGCAGCCGCCGCCTTCGCCGAACCGACCCTGCACGCCATCAGCGGCACCGATCCGGCGCACTCCACGGTGGAACCCGTTCCGTACACCGGAGTGCAGTTCCTGGACATCCCCGAGTTCGAGGACCTGGGCACCCGCGTCAGCCAGCAGGTCACCGCCGCCATCGCCGGACAGCAGTCGGTGCCCGCCGCGTTGGCGCAGTCCCAGCAGTACGCCCAGACCGTCGGCCGTACCTACCAGCACCCCTGACCGGACCGTCCACCACCAGAAGGGAGGCGTCATGGCGACCCACGCCCCACCCCGTCCCGGGCCGATGATGCCCGGAGCGCGACCACCCGCGACGGCACGCCGCGAGGCCTGGCAGCGCCGTCTGCCACTGGCACCGGCACTGCTGTTCATGATCGTCGTCACGCAGATCCCGTTCGTCTTCACGGTGATCTTCTCGTTCCAGTCCTGGAACCTGGTACGCCCCGGATCCCAGCACTGGGTCGGGCTGGGGAACTATGCCAACGTCTTCACCGACAGTGCGTTCCGCAGCGCGCTGTTCACCGAGATCGAGATGACCCTGCTCGCCGTCGCGATCTCCATGGTGCTCGGTATCGGCCTCGCGGTGCTGCTGGACCGCGGGTTTCCCGGCCGGGGCGTCGTCCGCACGCTGCTGATCGCCCCGTTCCTGATCATGCCGACCGTCGCCGGGCTGCTGTGGAAGACCACGATGCTCGACCCGGTCTACGGCATCGCCAACTACCTGCTCCGGCTGGTCGGCGTCGCGCCCGTCGATTTCGTCAGCCGCTTCCCGATGGCCTCGATCGTCACCGTGCTGGTGTGGCAGTGGACGCCGTTCATGATGCTGATCGTGCTCGCCGGGCTGCAGAGTCAGTCGGGCGAGGTGCTGGAGGCCGCACGCGTCGACGGAGCCGGGCCCTGGACGACCTTCCGCGCGATCACCCTGCCGCATCTGCGCGCCTACATCGAACTGGGGGTGCTCCTCGGAGCGATCTACCTGGTCAACACCTTCGACGTCATCTTCATGACGACGCAGGGCGGTCCGGGGACGGCCACCACCAACCTCCCGTACTACCTCTACCAGCGTGCGTTCCTCGGCTTCGACGTCGGGCAGGCATCCGCACTCGGCGTGGTGACCGTCGTCGGCACCATCGTCGTCGCCTCGGTCGCCCTGCGCATGCTGTTCACGGTGTTCTCCACGACCGAAGGGAGGGCGTGATGACCACAGCCCCCGGCACCCCCGCCGACACCGCAACCGCGCGTACCGCGGTACGCGGCCCCCTGCGGCGCCTGTTGGGCACCGCGTCCTGGACCGCAGGCGCGTGGCTGGCCGGGCTGGTCTTCTTCTTCCCCGTGCTGTGGATGGCGCTCACGGCGTTCAAGCAGGAGTCCGACGCCTACACGACCACCCCGCACCTCGTGTTCTCGCCGACGCTCGGCCAGTTCAAGGCGGTGTTCGACAGCGGTATCGGTCCGTACCTGGCCAACTCGGCGCTGGCGACCGTGCTCTCCACCCTCCTGGTCCTGGCGCTGGGCGTCCCGGCGACCTATGCCCTGTCGATCAGATCCGTCCGCAAGTGGCGGGACGCACTGTTCTTCTTCATCTCCACGAAGATGCTGCCGGTGGTCGCGGCGATCATCCCGATCTACCTCGCGGTGCGCGATCTCGGCGCACTGGACAACGTCGGCACCCTGATCATGCTGTACACCGCGATGAACCTGCCGATCGCGGTGTGGATGCTGCGCTCGTTCTTCCTGGAGGTCCCCCGCGAGGTCCTGGAGGCCGCCCGGGTGGACGGGGTCACACTCCGCCAGGAGATCACCCGGATCATGCTGCCCATCGTCGCTCCCGGCATCGCCGCCACAGCGCTGATCTGCGTGATCTTCTCGTGGAACGAGTTCTTCTTCGCGCTCAACCTGACGTCGGTGCGGGCGGCGACCATGCCCGTCTTCCTCGTCGGCTTCATGACCAGCGAGGGCCTGTACTGGGCCAAGCTCGCCGCCGCCGCCACCCTGGCCTGCCTGCCCGTGCTCCTGGCCGGCTGGCTCGCCCAGAAGCAACTTGTCCGCGGCCTGTCGATGGGAGCGGTCAAGTAAGGCCCTGCCGTCCCGGCTCCCATTGGCTCCATTGGAACTCCGTTGGAAAGAGGAAGAGTGAGGAAACATGGCTGAGGTTCGGTACGAGCAGGCATCCCGGATCTACCCGGGGACACCGCCGGTGACGGCGGTGGACCGGCTGGATCTGGCAATCGCCGACGGTGAGTTCCTGGTACTCGTCGGCCCTTCGGGATCGGGGAAGACCACCGCGCTGCGCATGCTCGCCGGTCTGGAGGACGTCGACTCGGGCCGCATAGCGATCGGCGACCGCGACGTGACCCACGCACCGCCGAAGGAGCGGGACATCGCGATGGTCTTCCAGTCGTACGCGCTGTACCCGCACATGACCGTGGCGCAGAACATGGGTTTCGCGCTGAAACTTCGCGGCGTGCCCAAGGAAACCCTCACCGAGAAGGTGACGGAGGCCGCCCGGTTGCTGGACCTGGAGAAGTACCTCGACCGCAAACCCAAGGCGCTTTCGGGCGGACAGCGGCAACGCGTGGCCATGGGCCGGGCGATCGTGCGGGAACCCTCGGTGTTCCTCATGGACGAGCCGCTGTCCAACCTGGACGCGAAGCTGCGGGTGGAAACCCGTGCCAACATCGCTGCCCTGCAGGCGCGGCTCGGCACCACGACCGTCTACGTCACCCACGACCAGGTCGAAGCGATGACCATGGGCCACCGGGTCGCCGTGCTCAAGGACGGAGTCCTCCGGCAGTGCGACACCCCGCGAACCCTCTACGAGCGCCCCGCGAACGCCTTCGTCGCCGGATTCATCGGCTCGCCCGCGATGAATCTGCACACCGTGCCCGTGAGCGAGAGGGGAGCACACCTGGGCGAGACGGTTCTCCCCTTGCCGCGCTCCGTCACCGCCGACCTCACCGAGGTCACGCTGGGAATCCGCCCGGAGGCTCTGAGGCTGGTCGGCCCGGAGCAGGAAGGCTTCAAGCTCACCGTCGAACTCGTGGAGGAACTCGGCGCCGACGCCTATCTGCACGGTAAGGCGCTCCTCGGTGCCCCGGACCAACGGTTCGTCCTCCGCGTCGACGGCCGCACCCCGCCGGCCATCGGGCAGACCGTCACCGCCGGGCTCCGCGACACCGGCGAAATCCACCTCTTCCACCCCGGCACCGGCGAACGGCTGGACTGAACGTTCCCGAATTGCTGCGCACGGTCACCGAAATTCCGCCCCAGTCTGCTCATTTGTGCACCGTGCGCTCAATTTTTGAAAAATCTCCGCCGGAGACCCGCTGACCTATTGACTTCGCCCGACATCGAGTTCTAATGGAAGAGCAAGTGAACATATGAGACGCAATTGCTCGTTTGAGTAGGAGTTGCGGTGCGGGATATCCGAGTCCGCTGTCGTCAATGACATACACGATCCTTGATCACCCGTACTGCAGCAGGAACCCCGCCTTGAGGACGCGACATCCTCGAAGCGGACCGCGGATTTTCTTGAAGGGTCAAGAAAATGTCTGCTGTGGCCGAATGCGACGCGCCCCCACATACCGAAGTCGCCTCCGCCTCGCTCGAATTGAAAGCGGTTCTGCCCGCTGCACGGCAGGCACGGACCTTCACCAGGGAGTGCCTGCGCCTGTGGGACGAGGGCGAGGAACTCATCGATGCGGCGGTGCTGATCGTCTGCGAACTGGCGACCAACGCCATCCGCCACGGAGCGGCACTGCTGCTGGCCGAGCGCGGCGTGGGGCACGCGCCGGACTCCATGATCACTCTCACCCTGGCACTGCAACCCGACGTCCTCCACATCGAGGTGCGTGACGGATCGGCGGTCCTGCCCGTACCACGCGCGCCCGAACACGGAGACGACTCCGGACGTGGGCTGGTGATCATCGCTGCACTTGCCGAGTCCTGGACGTCCGGGAGGGATCCCCGCGGCGGCAAATGGGTTCGGGCCCGTCTGCCCCGCGCGACCAGTGCCGACACGATCTGAGGTGTCCGTCATGACTCCGAGGTGTTCACCGTGAGGACCCGGGACAAGGCGAGGGCCGGAGCCCGACCGCATCACGCGGGCCCGGAAGAGCTTGTGCAAACGGCCGCAATGGCCCGGAGGTTCTATCTCGAAGGCAAATCCAAGATCGAGATCGCTGAGGAATTCGGTATCAGCCGCTTCAAAGTCGCCCGGATGCTGGAGACCGCTCTGCGCGACGGCTTGATCCGGCTGGAGATCCGGCTGCCCCCGGAACTGGACGCCGAACGATCCGACGCCCTGCGCACCCGCTACGGCCTGAGCCACGCCATCGTGTTCACCTCCCAGGTACAAGACCCGGGCGGTGCAGCGCTGGTCACCCGCCGCCTCGGCGCCGTGGCCGCGGGCCTGCTCGCCGAGATCGTCACGGAGGACGACGTCCTCGGGCTCATCTGGGGCCCCGAGATCGAGGCGCTCAGCCCCGAACTGACCTCCCTGCCCCGGTGCACCGTCGTGCAACTGTGCGGGGTGACCCCCCTGCGGCCGGTCGACGCGAATGCCGTGGAAGCGGTGCGCCGAGCCGCGGCGGTATCGCGAGGCGTCGCCTACCCCATCTACGCGCCACTGCTGCTGCCTGACGGCGCGACGGCCCGGACCCTGCGTCGGCATCCCGGCATCGTCGAAGCCGTCAGCCGGTTCAGCCAGGTCACCAAGGCAGTCATCACGGTCGGCGCCTGGGGGCCGGGGCTGTCCACCGTCTACGACGCACTCGGCGACGCGGAGCGCGAGAACTACCGGAGCCTGGGAGCGTGCGCCGAGGTATCCGGTCACCTCCTCGACGGCGACGGCCGGATCGTCGCCCCTGAACTCACCGAACGGATCATCGCCATCAGCTTCGAGGAACTCCGCCGCGTGCCCGACGTCGTTCTCCTGGCCGACGGCTCCCAGCGGGCCGCCGCCACCGCGGCAGCTCTGAAGACCGGCCTGTTCAACGGCCTCGTCACGGACACGGGCGTGGCCGAGCACCTGCTCGCCTGACCCACCGAGCCCGGGTCGACCGACCAACAACAGCGCGGGATCTCCAGGCCGCGGAGACGTTCTCCACTCCGTCGCACGGGGCGCCGACTCCCGGTGGCCACTCTGCTCGGGTGCCGGCGCCTAGGGACGGAAGCGGATTCCTTTGACGGCGGTGTCGAAGACCGGCCGGTACTGGTCCCATTGCGCGTTCGGCGCGGAAAGGTAGACCACGTACTGGGTGCCATCGGTGTCGGAGAAAGCCAACTCCACCGCGCGGTACTCCCGCACCTGGCCGCGGAAGGTGAACTCCCAGTACCCCGCGGGCCGCCCCCGGAACGTCGTAGGGGCCATCCTGACCCGCTCATAGCCCGGGTTGTCGCGACGCGTCTGGGCCTCTTCGGTCTCATGCCAGTGCCGCAGCGGATCGGACCCCGCGAACTCGACGACGTCCACCCTCAGGCCCACCAGCCCGGACGGGTCGAGGTAGGCGACTTCACCACCGGGCACGTTCTTGAGGGTCCAGCCGTCCGGTACCGGGATGGAGAAGCCCTGGTCGGCCGTCTTGAGGTGGTACCCGGCAGGAAGCGGTGGCGGCGGGGAGGGGCTGGGGTTCGGAGGGGGACCGGAGGTGCCGGCCCCAGACGGGTGGGCGCTCCCCGTGGCAGCACCGCCACCGGGCCACAGCAGCACACCGCCCGTCACGGTGGCGGCGACCACCACCGCGGAGACGATCCACAGTGCCGTGCGGCGGCTGCGCCTGCCCACCGGCGCTGGGGCCACGGTCTCGTCCACGGGGTCGTCCACACGCTCGGGCGGCGCGGGAGGAACGAGGGACGCGGTCGCGGCCGTGGTCGTGGCCGTACGGCCGAGGAGGCGTTCGGCCTCGTGAGCGTCCATGCGCCGGCCGGGGTCCTTCACCAGCAGCCCCTGGATCACCGGGGTCAGGTTCCCTGCATCGCGCGGGGGTTCGTACTCCTCGGCGGCGATGGCGTACGCCGTCTCGATCGCGGTGTCCCGGTGGAACGGGAGGCGGCCTTCCACCGCCTGGTACAGCGTCACGCCGAGGGACCACAGGTCGCAGGCAGGCCCCGGCTCGGCGATCCCACTCCGGAGGCGTTCGGGCGCGAGGTACTGGACCGACCCGACCAACTCGCCGGTCCTGGTCAGCGACGGCGTTCCGGGCTCCACGGCGATCCCGAAGTCGGTGAGGACGATGCGTCCGTCGTTCCCGAGGAGAACGTTGGCCGGTTTGACGTCCCGGTGCAGCACTCCGGCGTCGTGCGCGGCGCGGAGCGCGACAGCCATGATGCGGCCGATCCGGGTCACTTCGCCGAGTGGCAACCTGCCCCGCTGCTTCAGGACATCGCCCAGCGTGACGGAGGGTATGTACTCCATGATGATGCACGGCAGGCCCACGTCGTCGACGACGTCGTGCACGACGATCACGTTGGGGTGGGTGATCCGGGCGGCGCTGCGGGCCTCGCGGCGGGTGCGTTCGTAGAGCCGCTGGACCTCGTCCTCGTGCAGGTGCGGCGGAACGTGCAGCTTCTTCAGGGCGACGCGTCGGCCGAGCAGTTCGTCCTCGGCCTGCCACACGGTGCCCATGCCGCCGCGGCCCACACGCTCTACCAGCCGGTAGCGGTCGGCTATCAGTCGTCCCAGATCGGACACCGTGAGACCTTCTTCTTCCCCGCGCGTCTGAGCACGCCTGAACGGATTGCGGAAGCACCATAACGTGTGCCGTCCGCACGGCATGGCCGCGGTTTTCCCGGACTTCCGACGGCGTTCCAGGGCCGACCGGTGGGCGCTCCGGGCGCGGCGGGACAACTCCCGCGCGCGATCCCGTATTCGCCCTGGCAAGTGGCCTTTATCCGCTCTGGCACATGGCCTTTCGGCGAATCGGCGACTCCCCCGGCAACCGGCTCCCCCCTCGCGACCCGACCCCAGCGCCTTCGGAATCCGCGCACTCTCCCGCCTGTTCGCCTCCGGCAGGCCGGAGAACTGCGATGCGTGCGGTCACCTCTCTTGATACGGTTCCCGGCATGTTCCTGTGCACCGGCCAGAGCTGGTTCCTCAAGCCCCGCAGCGCCGCCTAGCGGCGAGCTGCGTTCACCCTTCCGACAGCTTCGCCGCACTCCGGTTTCCCGCCGGTGCGGTGCTCGACGCTGCCCGGCTCCGACGATGACTCACACCGCGGAGCACTTTTCATGAACGACCAGAACCACCACGACCAGAACCACCACGACCACGGCACCCGCGCAGACCACGGCGATCTGCGCGATCTCCTTCCGCCGGCCGATCCGACCCTGACCGCCGCCCCCGCCGAACTGACGCGGTGGGTCACCTCGCACTCCTCCCGACTGGCCGATCTGGGTCCCGGAGCGGACCTGGCGGCTCCGCTCGATGACCTGGAGCCGGTGCGCGACCTCGTCGGTGGCGCTCGGGTGGTCGCCCTCGGCGAGAGTTCCCACCAGATCCGCGAGTTCGCCCTGCTGCGCCACCGCATGCTGCGTTTCCTGGTCGAGCAACTGGGCTTCACCGTCTACGCGATGGAGTACGGGGCAGCCGAGGGCCGCGCCGTGGACGCCTGGGTCCAGGGCGGGCCGGGCGACATCGACGACCTCCTGGCACCCCGGAGCAGCCACCCCCGGGGCGACAGCGCCGAAGGCACCTCCGTCACGGGCCTGGGGCAGCCCGTCGAATGCCGGGACACCCTGCGGTGGCTGCGCCGGCACAACGCCGGCGCCGCGCACCCGGTGCGCTTCGTCGGCTGTGACATCCCCATGGCGGGCGGCTCGCTCGCGCCCGTACTGGAGCCGGTCGCCGCCTACTTGGCGACCGTGGACCCCGGCGCGCTGCACTTCCTGAACACCGCACTGGAGATCTCCGAACCGATCGCGGGCGGGACGGGCATGGTGCCCGCCTACGCCAGGCTCGGCCTGGACCCGGCGGTGCAGGACCGTCTCACCACCGCGCTCGCCCGGCTGCTGGGCCGCTTCACCGACCTGCGCGAGATCTACACCGAGCGCAGTGGGCCCGTGGCATACGGGACCGCGCTGTCGGACGTCCGCGCGGCGGTGACGACCGACCGGACCCAGCGCGCCATGGCCGAGGCACTGGCGGGCGCGCCGGACAGCCTGAACTTCGCCTCCCGGGAGCGCTATCTGGCCGACACACTGCTGGAGTTCCTGGAGCGGTCCGGGCCCGGCACCCGCGTCGTCCTCGTCGGGCACAACGCCCACATCCAGCGCTCGGCCAACCAGAACGACGGCCCCCTGGCGCTGACGACCATGGGCAATCTGCTCTCCCGGGCGCTGGGTACGGACTACGTTCCCCTCGCGCTGACCGGCAACGGCGGCATGACGGTGGAGAACGTGCCCGACCGGGACCATCCGGTGGGGATGCGCTGGGGACGGGCGGCCACCCCCGACGCCATGCCGGACAGCGTCGAGGCGCTGTTCGCGGGCGTGCCGGGGGAACCGGCGCTGGTGGACACTCGAGCGCTGCGCGCGTACGCGCGTCGTCACGGACTGCCGGAGCCCGTCCGCACCCGGCTGGACGCCGCGTTCATCGCGGTCCCCGCCCTGGAGGCGTTCGACGGGATCGTCTGCGTCCCGGACACCACCGTCAGCGCCGACACACCGCAGTAGGCGGCTGACGCCCAACGGCGCGGGCAGGGCGGGCCGTTCCGTGCTCCTCACGGGCGGCCCGCGCTGCCGGCCGGCCGGGGCGTCGATCGGGACCCGGCCGCCGGGGTCTCCCCTGCCGTACGTCCACGACGGGCCCCCACCGGGCGCCCGGTCGGTCGGCGCGCCAGAAGTCGTCGGGGGACGTGACGCTCGTCAGGTGAGGGGCGTGCGAGGTGAGGAGCGCGCACAGGTCGTCGGCGACCAGGCGCAGTTTTAAACTTCTGCAGCATTTCTCCCCGTAGACGAGGACATACCTTCAAAATGCGGTTGCGGCCCATCGATCTCGCGCGCGAGCACGGCCTGTCCACCCAGGCGGTGCGCAACTACGAGGAGGCGGGGATCCTGCCGCCGGCCGAGCGCTCACCGCACGGCTACCGCGCCTACGCTCCGCGCCATGCGGCGGCGTTGCGGACGTTCCTGGCGTTGGTCCCCGCGCACGGCCATGCGACCGCGGGCGCGATCATGCGGGCCGTGAACGGCGGCACGGTCGAGGAGGCGCTGCGGCTGATCGACGAGGGCCACGCGCAGCTGGCCGGCGACCGGAGCACGCTGGAGTCCGTGGAAGGGGCGCTGCGCGACCTGGCGCCGCCGGGTGACCTGGAGCCGGGTGTGACGTTCATCGGGCCGCTGGCGCACCGGCTCGGCATCCGGCCGGCGACGCTGCGCAAATGGGAGCGAGCCGGGCTGACCGTGCCCCGGCGCGACCCGCGCACCGGCTACCGCGTCTACTCCCCCGCCGACGTGCGCGATGTGCTGCTGGCCCACCAACTGCGGCGGGGCGGCCACGGGTTGCGGCAGATCGCGCAGGTGCTGGAGCAGGTCCGGACGGCGCGCGGACCGGAGCCGCTCCAGGCGACGCTGCGGGAGTGGCACGACCGGCTGACGGCGCGCGGCCTGGCGATGCTGACGGGCGCGGCCGCGCTCCACACCTATCTGGGGACGCCGTAGTGCCTGACGGCGACTTCACGGGCGGTCCGCACCGACGGCGGTCGCACGGAACCCGCCGCTCGGAGTGTTCGCCCGTGGATCCCGTACGAAGATCTCGTCGTGATCGCGCCTGCGGTCGGCGATGTCGGCGCGGACTTCGGCGACAGTGCGATGTGGGGAACCCCGGCGCGCGAGCGCGTCGGTGAGTGGGCCCGTGCCCCGCGGCATCGCACCGGTACGGCGTAGCATCTGCGAGGTGTCGTGCGCGTATGCGGAGCGCGCGTCCCGGCTGCCGGACGCGGTCGTGTGGACGCGGCAGGCCGTCCGTCCCGGTGAGCGGGAGGCGGTGGTCGTGCTGCCTGACGGGTGCATGGATCTGCTGTGGACGGAGGGCAGGATCCTGGTTGCCGGGCCCGACACGCGCGTCTACCGCCCTGGTCCCGGTGCAGGGGGCCCGTGGGCGGGCGTCCGCTTCTTCCCCGGCACCGCGCCCGCCCTCCTCGGCGTGCCTGCGCACACGTTGCGGGACCGACGCGTGGACCTCACCGACCTGTTGCCCGGAGCCGGCACACGCCGCGCGATCGAACGGGTCGACGCCGCGCCCGACCCGGCTACCGCCCTCGAAGACCTGGCGCTGCGGCTCGCGGCCGACGCCGGCCCCGCCGACCCGCTCCCGCGGGCGGTCGTGACATCCCTGACGGCCGGCCGCTCCGTCACCGCGACCGCCGCATCGGTGGGTCTTGGAGCACGGCAGCTCCACCGCCGGTCCCTGGCCGCTTTCGGTTACGGCCCCAAGACCCTGGGGCGCATCCTGCGCCTGCAACGCGCCCTCGCCCTGGCCCGGACCGGCGTCTCCTTCGCGGAGACGGCGGCCCTGGCGGGTTTCGCCGATCAACCTCACCTGGCGCGCGAGGTACGGGAGTTGGCGGGAACTTCCCTGACCGGCCTGGTGGCGCGCTGACTCAGGCGGAGGCGTCGGCAGGTGGCGCAAGTGGCGCGAACAAGTCGACGCCGTTGCCGTCCGGGTCGTGTACCACGGCGTAGCGCTGACCCCAGAAGGCGTCCCAGGGCTCCAGCTCACCGTGGTATCCAGCGCCGACCAGATCCTCGTACACCGCGTCGACATGGTCGGGACCCGCACAACGGAACGCCAGCCCCACCCGGCCGCCACCCGTCGGTGGACGCCATGCCGGGTGGAAGGAGCGGACGGTGTTCTCGGGGTCGAGGGCGAGCCGCAGCCCGCCCGGCAGCGCGGCCTCGACGTGCGGCTGCTCCTCGGATCCTTCGGGGAACTCGATCCCCAGACGCCGATAGAAGGCGAGCGAAGCGGCCAGATCGGAGACGACAAGGCCGATGACATCGCATTGGGGTGCTGGCGCGGAATTCATGGTCGGCAGCGTAGGCGGGCACGGACGCCGGGTCTTGAAGGAAACAGACACCCGGCCGGACGGGGCGAGCCGGCCCCGAATCCGCACCCGGAACCCGAGCCCGAGCCCGAAGCCGAACCGGATCCCGACCCCGACCCCGACCCCGATAGAAGGCTGCTCCCCACCATCGTCGCCCTCCAGTTCCCACCCGGTGCCGCGCGTCGCCGACCGACCGCATCCAGCCGAATCCCGCCGAACCCGCTCCTTCCCCAAGTGCGGTCGTCCGACCGATGGCGCATGCGTCGTCCGGCGCGCAGGCTGGGGACATGGAGACCATCACGTTGGGGAACGTGGAGATCACCCGTGTGGTAGAGCTGCCCGCCAGAGGCCGCCCCCGCGACTACGTCTTCCCCGACGTACCCGTCGAGCACTGGCAGGCGCACCGGAGCTGGCTCGCCCCCGCCTTCCTGGACCCGACCGCCGACGAGGTCCGCATCATGATCCAGACCTGGCTGATCCGCAGCGAGGGTCGGACGATCCTGGTCGACACCGGCATCGGCAACGACCGGGAGCGCCCGGCAATGCCGGCCTTCCACCACCTGAGCACCCCCTACCTCGGAGAACTCGCCGCTGCGGGTGTCCGGCCGCAGGACGTCGACACGGTGATCTGCACCCATGTCCACGGCGACCACGTCGGCTGGAACACCCGCCTGACGGACGACGGAGAGTGGCGACCGACCTTCCCCCACGCCCACTACGTCATCTCGCGCGCCGACTTCGACTACTGGAACCCGGCCAACGGACACCGGACCCGCTCCGGCCCCCAGATGGCCAACGTCTTCGAGGACAGCGTGGCCCCGTGCACCAGGCCGGACAGACGGTGCTGTGGGAAGGCGACCACTACGACATCGGCACCCAGCTGCGTATCGAGCCCGCCCCCGGCCATACGCCGGGCTCCTCCGTCGTATGGCTGCGGTCGGGCACGGACCGGGCGGTGTTCGCCGGGGACCTGCTGCACAGCCCACTGCAGATCGTGGAGCCGTACGACTGCCCCGGCTTCGACGAGGACGAGCCCCGCGCACGGGACAGCCGGCGCCGGGTTCTCGGGGAGGCCGCGGACCGGGGCGCGCTGCTGTTCCCCGCGCACTTCCCCGGGCCGGGCGCGGCCGAAGTGCGGCGCGTCGGCGACCGGTTCGCGGTGAAGGAGTGGGCGGCATGGCGGTGAAGGCGTGATGGCCATGCAGGTTGGATGCTCCGTGGGTCCGCACCGGCATGGCGGACGGCACAGCCGGTGACGGAACCGGCAGGGCACGGACGCCGTCGACTGATCCGTGAGAACCAAACGGGTCAAGACAATCCTCGGGTGCCTGGCGCTCCTGTGCGTACTCGGCGCCGCGATCGCACTCGGCAGTGTGCTGACGGGATCAGGCGGCGGCAGGGAGACCGCGGCGAACGCCTCGACGACCCCCGACCCGGCCGGGAAACAAGCGTCCGACGCTCCCGACAGGGCGTCCGGCAGGGGCCCGGTGATGCGTATCGACGGCCCGGACGGCCCGGTGACGCCGAACGAGGTCACGTCGTTCACGGCACACGTCCGGGCTCTCACTCCGGCCCCCGACAACGCGGGCAACAACTGGGCCCAGGGCCACAGCGGGCAAGCGGTCAAGGCCATGGGGAGGGTCTACGAGGTCACCCATGACACGGCGATCCTCGACCGGATGATCGGTTTCTGCGACGCCGTGCTCTCCGAGCGCGACGACCTCGCCCCCGCTCCGGTCGGCCGGCACACCCTGTGGACCGGCAAGGTCGCCCCCGCCTGGCCGAACAACGTCACCGCTCAGCCCGTCGGCACCGGTGGCGAGCAGGGCGACCCGGTCGGCCATCTCGGCGACTGCGCCCGGCAGATCCTCCAGACGCCCGCCATCTGGCACCACCGTGTGCCGACCGGCGACCCGCACCGATACGGCGCCACCTACCTCGACCGGGCAAAGAAGTTCGTCGCGGAGGCCGACGTCGCCGTCGACCAGCACATTCTCGCGCGGCTGCTGGACGTCTCCCGCGGCAACCGCCAGTATTTCGCGGCGGATTCGCCCTACCAGGGCGGCAAGCCGGTGCCCTGGAACCAGCAGATGATGTTCGACTACGGCTTCTCCAACCTGGCGATCGACCACGAGCTGATGGGCGACGACGCCCCGCGCGTCGCCCGCTACGACCGGCTGGTCAGGGCCAGTGTGGACTGGTTCTTCTCCGCAACCCGCAAGTACACCGACCCCGCGGGCAAGCCCGCCTACGACTGGGGCTACTCCCCGTCGCAGGCGACCGGCGAGGACTCCAACCACGGCAGCCTGGACTGCGCGGGCTTGTACCAGCTGTACCTCACCGGCAGGTACGGCATCACCCCGGCCATGATGACCCCGCTCGCGGACATGTTCGTCGACGTGATGGTCAAGGGGCCGCACCAGTACGCCGGACGCGTCGACGGCACGAACGGCCGGGGCCACGGCTCCCCCACCGGCTACCTCCGCGACGGCTTCCTCTCCCTCGCCGAGTTCCGCCCCGACGCGTACCGCGCCATGCTGACCGCGGCTCTCCCCGGGGGCCGCACCACGAACATCGGCTCGTTCTCGGACGCCCTGATGCTCAAGAGCCGCCGCGGCCGGCACCATTGAAGCCGGCCCTTCTCCCGGCCGACGCCGGTCCGCTCCCGCCGGCAGGTTCCCAGGAGTTCGGTCGGCGTCGGCCTCGGTCCGTCAGGCCCCGGGCAGGCTGTCGAGCCGCTCCAATATCTTCTCGATGGATTCGGTAGCGGTACGTCGACGCCCCGGCACCCGGCTGCGCAGGGCGAGTAGTTGAGGTGCGAGTGCGCGGGCGTCGACGGCGTCGCGCAGCTGCATCCACTGGTGGTGGGCTCCGTCGACGGCGGTCTCGACGTCCTGGGCGGTGGGTGCCTGCTGCAGGGCGTCGAGGCGGGCCTCGGCGGCCTGGAGCCACAACTGGCAGCTGAGGCGGGGGTCCTGGGCGACCAGCGCGAGGAACGCCCGGACCTCGACCCAGTGGACGGCGGCGAACGAGGTCGCGCCGTACGTCCGCACCGCCAGCCGTTCGGCGGCGGTTGCCAGTTCGGCCGCCTCGTGGTGACGGCCGGCCTTCGAGAGGGCGGCGATCCGTTCGTGCGGGTCCGCCTCGACGCGGACCAGGGCATCACCGGGTGCGCGGACGGGCGAGGTGGCCTGCCGGGTCGGCGGTGGGGATATCGGGACGGGGGCGACGGGTGCTGGATTCCCGGACGGCACAGGGGCGTTGACGGGTGCGGGCCCGGCGTCGAAGACGAGTGCGACCTCGGCGACCCCTGCGGAGCGGAGGGCCTCGCAGTGCAGCGCGTGCGGGCCGGAGCGCTGCCCGGAGCGCAGGATCTGGGCCAGGGCCTGCGTGTAGTGGGGCTGGGCGTTCAGCCGGCGCGGCGGGGGCGGGGTGATCACGCCGTAGACGCGGGTGCCGCCGGGAAGGGCAAGCGGCGGCCCCTCCTTGAGCAGCTGCCAGACATCGGCGTCGGCGGCCAGGTCCGCATACAGCGTGGTGACGGTGCCGGGGCGGCGCTGTCGCAGTTCCTGGACGAGCCAGGCCCACGGCAGCGCCGTATAACGGACCGTGGCGGGCGTGGTGCGGGCCAGGGCCAGGTGGACGGCGCGCTGCTTGCGGTCGAGTTGCAGCTGCCCCACGATCACGACGGTGAGCGGCCCCTCCGCGGCGGCGGCACCTCGGATATGGGTGAGGACGGCCTGAGGGTCGACGGGGTCGGCCAGTTCGACGAGCGTGGCAGTCGTCGTGCCCGCCCACGCGGCCGGGGGCACGGCGGCGAGCATGGGCAGCACGCTGCTCGCGTCGGCGAACTTGCCCTTGCCTGCCGGGGCGGCTGCCAGCAGCAGCACGGTCCCGGGCCGTTCTTCCGCCCCGTTGATCTGCACATCTGCACCGTATCTGCCGACCGGCAGCCTTCGGCAGGCAGGCCGACGCAAACCCGCCGCACCGGACGGAGCCGGGTTCGCGAAGCCCGCCGCCGCGTTCGAACACACCGCCCAGGGCCGTCCTGCCTGATCACCGGCCGAGGGGCGGTTACCCTGCCCGGACGGTGATCGGCCACCCCGAACCGGCGGCCCTCACCCGGCGTCCACCGGCCGTCCACGAAAGGCCCCCACCATGACCGCAGCGCAAACCACCGTCCTCGGGCCCGGAAGCGACCTGCCCCAGATCTTCGAACTCGCGCAGCAGCTGCGGGTGGACTCGGTGCGCGCCAGCACCACGGCCGGCTCCGGACACCCCACCTCAAGCCTGTCCGCGGCCGATCTGATGGCTGTCCTCATGGCCCGTCACCTGCGCTACGACTGGGACGCCCCCGACAACCCCGCGGGCGACCACCTGATCTTCTCCAAGGGGCATGCCTCTCCCCTGCTGTACGCGATGTTCAAGGCGGCCGGCGCCGTCAGCGACGACGAGCTGATGACGACCTACCGCCGGTTCGGCCACCGTCTGCAGGGCCACCCCACCCCCGTACTGCCCTGGGTGGACGTCGCCACCGGTTCCCTGGGCCAGGGCATCGCCTACGGCGTCGGCATCGCGCTGGCCGGCCGGGAGCTGGAAAGGCAGCCCTACCGGGTGTGGGTGCTGTGCGGGGACAGCGAGACGGCCGAAGGGTCCGTGTGGGAGGCCCTCGACAAGGCCGGCCACCACCGGCTGGCCAACTTCACCGCCGTCATCGACGTCAACCGACTCGGACAGAGCGGCCCCACCGAGCTGGAATGGGACACCGCCGCCTACGCCCGCCGCTTCGAGGCGTTCGGCTGCCGCGCGATCGTGATCGACGGGCACGACCTCCAAGCGATCGACCGGGCCCTGACGACCGCCGCCGACGGGCAGGCCCCCACAGTCATCGTCGCCAGGACCGTGAAGGGCCACGGCGTGAGCGAGGTGGCCGACAAGGAGGGCTGGCACGGCAAGGCCCTCCCCGAGGACATGGCCGACCGCGCCGTCGCCGAACTGGGCGGCATCCGTCACCTGCGCGTGCGCGGCCCCCAGCCGCCCGCCGCCACGCCCAGCCCCGCCCCGGCCGCCGGCCCCGTCGAGCTGCCCCGCTTCGACGTCGGTGACAAGGTCGCCACCCGCGTCGCCTTCGGCGGCGCCCTGGCCGCCCTCGGCGCCCGCCCGGACGTCGTCGCCCTGGACGCCGAGGTCGGCAACTCCACCCACGCCCAGGACTTCGAAAAGGCCCACCCCGAGCGGTACTTCCAGACCTACATCGCCGAACAGCAGATGATCGCCGATGCCGTCGGCATGGCCGTCCGCGGCTACCGCCCCTACGCCACCACCTTCGCCGCCTTCCTCACCCGCGCCCACGACTTCATCCGCATGGCGTCCGTCTCCCAGATCTCCATGGCACTGTGCGGCACCCACAGCGGCGTCGAGATCGGCGCCGACGGCCCTTCCCAGATGGGCCTGGAAGACCTCGCGATGATGCGCGCCATCCGCGGTTCCACCGTCCTCTACCCCAGCGACGCCACCTCCGCGGCCGCCCTGACCGCCACCATGGCCGATCTCGACGGCATCTCCTACCTGCGCACCACCCGCGGCGCCTACCCCGTCCTCTACCGCAGCGACGAAACGTTCCCCGTGGGCGGCTCCAAAACCCTCCGCCACAGCACGCACGACCAGGTCACCCTCCTCGGCGCCGGCGTCACCCTCCACGAATGCCTCGCCGCCGCTGAACACCTCGCCTCCGACGGCATCCAGGCCCGCGTCATCGACCTGTACTCCATCAAGCCCATCGACACCGACGCCCTGGCCCGCGCCGCCCAGGACACCGGCGCCCTCGTCGTCGTCGAAGACCACCACCCCGAAGGCGGCATCGGAGAAGCCGTCCTCTCGGCACTCGCCGCCACCGGCGACCACCCCGCCTTCACCCACCTTGCCGACACCGGCCTGCCAGGCTCCGGCACCACCGACGAACTCCTCGACGCCGCCGGCATCTCCCACACCCACATCGCCCAGGCAGCACGCGCCCTGCTCCAGCGATAGCGTCCGCAATCCGCAATCCGCAATCCGCAGCGCACAACGGCATCCCACCATCGAGCGGTCCATCATCGAGCGGTCCGTTACTCGCCGGCGTTTCGTCATGATGAGCGGTGCCAGCCCGACTCCCCCTGGCATGACCACCAGGCAGGGGCGACTCGGACATCCCATTACTGTGCACGAACAGCACCTCGAACTCTCGACAACCGTCGTCGCGGGAGCAGTTCGCCGTCCCCTTGGATGCGGTCGCCATAGGGTGCCGGCATGGCGGACGAGAATGAGCAGGCGGTGCAAGCGGCCCTTGCCGGGGAGTTGCGGCTTCTCGACCCCGAGGTGCGTGCTTCCCCGGCGCGGGTCCTGGAGCTTCTCGACCCGGAGTTCGCCGAGATCGGAGCCTCCGGGCGTCGGTGGGATGTGGAGTCGATCCTCACAGTGACGAGTGCCGGCACGGTGTCCTCGGAGTCTCCGGTGAACGTCGGCGACATGACCGGTGTCGTCCTTGCCCCGGGCATCGTTCATCTGACGTACTCCGCCGACCATCAGGGCCGCCGGTCATGGCGCAGTTCCCTGTGGCGCCTGACGGAGACGGGCTGGCGGATGTACTTCCACCAGGGGACTCCGACCGACTGAGCGTGGGAGACACGGTCGGAGGCCGACCTCCCTCGTGCACGAGGTGCTGGAGTGTCTGTGCGCCGGGTCGGGACTGCGTCCGCCGACGACACGCATCTCCATCACAGGCCAACTGCACGACACGGAGGGAAAGTTCGGGTTGGGAGGGAAACGGCCCTCGGGAGAATTGCTCCCCTTCCGTTTGGCATCGCCGGACGCAAGGACGTGCCTCGTGACCGCCGGGCGCAAGCACGATGCCCCTCCAACCCGCGTTCTCCAGCCGCTGCTGTGGCACGTTCACGCCGTAGGACATGGAACCTCGGGAGCTTCCCGAGTGAGGGGGAACGCACTGAGGCTCGGGAGTCGACGGCCAAGGCTCGCGGGCGCGATGGCGGGCGGCAGCGGGGCTTGGCCGCCGTGCTCGGCAATGCGGACAGCCGGGTCTCCCGGGTCGAGCGGGACGTGATTCCGGTCGACAGCCTGGAGATACCGCTCAACCATCTGGTGTCCCGGGCATATCGCCGCCGGAACCCCTCGCTGCCGCGGCACGGTTGTCGCCTGGCACCGTCCGTCCCCGGCATCGTCAAGCCACCAACCACCACAGACCCACATGTGTTCGCCGCCCGTCAACCGCGCGGGGAGGGCCGGCAACCTGAGGGAATACTGCCTCGATCCCATGGGCAGGCAGTGTCACAGTGCAAGACTGGCTGCCGTGCCCTGTGCCTTGAAGGCCAAGGAGAGGTACGGTGACTGGCGATCACGCTCAATGCTGCGAGGGTAGGAAGCCCATGACTGACTCAGTTCTCCACCAGACCATCGAAAACCTCGAAAGCACGCTGCCGGAGCTTGAGGCACAGGAAAAGCAGTTGCGCGGCGAACTCAACGACGTGGTCCAGCGCGTCACCTCCGCGCGTCACGCCCTGGAGCACCTGCGTGTGCTGACTGGCGCCGCTGCCCCTCTTGAGCAGTCCGCGCCCCTCGCCACGGTCGGGGCGGATGACGCTCCGGCGGCAGAGGCGTCGGCGGCACCGACGTCCGTGGAAACGACGTCGGTGGAACCGGCAGGTGACAGCGCCGGGCAGGACTCCCCCGAGCCCGTGGTGCCGGCCGGTCCCGAGCCGGTGGCGGAGCCGGCAGGTGTGGCCGCAGCGGCCGTGCCGTCGCCGCGCGCGGCGTCCTCGCGCGCCAAGACGGGTACGGCGAAGAAGCGCACCGCCAAGAAGGCCGCCGCGAAGAAGGCCGCCGCGCCGGCAACGGCACGGGCCAGGAAGGCGGCTTCGAAGCCGGCCGCGCCCGCCCAGCCGGCCGCTGAGAGCACCGGGGGGCTCCTCGATGCCGCGCTGAAGGTGCTCCGGAAGTCGAACGGGCCGCTGCGGGCCCGGGAGATCAATGAAGCGCTGGGACGCGAGGCAACTCCCGGGCAGATCGAGTCTGTTCGCAACACCCTCGATCGGGTGGCGAAGCAGCAGAAGCTGGTCACGCGCCCCGGGCGGGGTACGTACGCGGCGCTCTGAGCGGCGCTCTGACTTCACACAGCGCGGTGCCGGTAGGGCCACGTCCCGGTTGGGACGTGGCCCTACCCGCGTTTCCGTGCCCGAGCCTGAGCGGGTGGGACCGTTGTGCCTCACGCCCCATGAGGGTGGTCGCCCGCCTTGCTGTGTGCGAACCGCGTACTGGTCGGCGGGCCCTGCCTGCTGTGGCTGTTGGGACGCTCGGGGCGCGGGCGTGGGAGTACCGGGCTCTGGTCGGGCCTTTCCCCGCAACTCCTCCGCGGCACGGGCGGCCGGCCGCCTCGGCTGTTCACTCCCCCGCAGGAGCCGCGGTCCGGGGGTGTCCGACGGGTCTCCGTAGGAGGAAGGTGGCGGCGTACACGGCGGTGGCGGCGGCCATGATGGCGAAGCTCGGCGGCATCTTCGGGAGCGCGTAGGAGGCGAAGAGACCTGTCCACATTTCCCATACGGCGAGCGCCGCGGAGAGGATGAGCGCCCGGTAGGGGCGGTCGGTGAGCCGGATCGCGGCGCCGGCGGGAGCGGCCAGCAGGCCGAGCAGGAGCAGGGATCCGACGGCCTGGGTGGCCTCGGCGGCGCTGACGCCGGCCACCGCGAGGAAGCCGTAGCCGAGCAGCCGGACAGGCACCCCGCGGGCGGCGGCCACCGCCTCGTCGAGGGTGGCGAAGAGCAGTGGCCGGGCGGCGAGCAGCACCAGGAGGCAGACGCCGGTGGCGATGAGGGCGGCGGTGGTCGCCTGGCCGGCGGAGATGCCGAAGACCGAGCCGAACAGGACGCCGACCCCGGCGGTGCCGTCGGCGGTGCTGCGGGAGGTGGTGTAGAGGGTGACGAAGAAGGCTCCCAGTCCCAGCAGCCAGGAGAAGACGCTGCCTGTGACGACGTCGTCCGGGCGGGCCCGGCGGCCCAGGACGCCGAAGAGCAGCGCGACGGCGATCGTCGCGGTCAGCAGTCCCAGACGCAGATCGCCGCCGAGGGCGAGGGCGGCCATGGCCCCGGTGAAGGCGACGTGGCTGAGCGCATCGGCGGTGAACACCTGGGCCCGCAGGACGAGGAAGTAGCCGACCAGTCCGCATGCCGCGGCGATCAACGTCCCGGCCAGCAGGGCGTGTTGGAAGAACGGTTGGGACAGCGGCGAGGTCGGTGAGGGGAGTGCGGCCAGGGCGCTCATCCGGTGGCCTCCAGGGGCGGCAGGCCCGTCCGGGGCCGCCGGGTCCTGCCCCGCAGGCCGAGCAGGGCGCGGGGCACCAGGGCGAGGAGGTATCCGGCGAAGGCGAAGGAGGTCACGAAGAAACCCAGCGGGTAGGGCGAGTAGTAGGCGGCGGTGAGTCCCGCCCAGGTGGCGGTGAGCGAGACCAGCACGGCCAGGGCGAGGCCGGCGGCCGGGCGGGCGGTGAGGTGCTGGGCCGTGGCGGCGGGGATCACCATCAGGGCGAACACCAGGAGCGTGCCGGTGATCTGACTGGCCCCGGCGGTCGCCGCCCCGAGGAGGACCAGGAAGGCCAGGGACAGCCCCCGGACCGGTACGCGGCGGGCGGCGGCGACCCGTGGGTCGGTGGACGCGAACAGCAGCGGCCGGCCGATGAGCGCCAGCACCGCAAGGACGGCCGCGCCGACGCACAGCAGCACGGTCACCTGGGTGGTGGTGATGCCGAGGAAGGTGCCGAAGAGGATGGTCTGCGGCCCTTCCAGCAAGCCCTTGTAGAGGGCGACGAAGAGGTAGCCGCAGGCGAGGAGGAAGGCTTGGACGGTCCCGGTCAGCGCGGATTCCTCGCGGTCGCCGCCGCCCCGGAAGACCGCGATGACCAGGGCGGCGGCGATGCAGAGCGCGAAGTAGCCGTAGACGGCCCCGACCCCGAGCAGCACCGCCCCGGCGGCGCCGGGGAACGCGACGGTGGACACGGTGTGGGCGGCGAACGACTGCCGCCGCAGGACCACGAACCACCCGACGAGCGCGGAGACCACGGCCACGATCGTGCCGGCGCGGAAGGCGTTGACCATGAACGGGTACGACCACATCTGCTGGAAGTCCCCGATGAGGTTCCACGACCAGGCCGGCGCGGCGGCGTCAGTCGGCAGCACGGCACTCTCCCGTCGCCTCCGGACGTCCCACCACGACCAGTTGCCCGTCGGAGGCGCGCAGCACCTCGATCGGCGTCCCGTAGAGCGCGGTCAGGGTGGCGGAGGTGATGACCTCCTTCGGGCTGCCGGTGGCGGACCCGCCCGCGGCCAGGTAGACCACCGTGTCGAGGTGGTGCAGTATCGGATTCACGTCATGGGCCACCATCGCCACGGCCACGCCTTCCTGATGGCAGATGCGCCCGATCAACGCGGCCACCCCGCCCTGGTGGGACAGGTCCAGGCTGTCCAACGGCTCATCCAGCAGGAGGAGTTGGGGACGGCGTACGAGGGCCTGGGCGATGAGCAGCCGCTGCTGTTCGCCGCCGGAGCACTGCCCGATGGGCCGGTGTGCGTAGGCGGTCGCTCCGACCAGTTCGACGACCTCGTCGACGCGTGCGCGGGCTGCCCGGCGGCGTGGACCCGGCAGCGGCAGGGGCAGGCCCCAGCGGTCCCCGTCCAGTCCCATGCGGACCACGTCGATGCCGCGGATGCGCATCGAGGGATCGAAGTTGCGGCGCTGCGGCAGGTATCCGATGCGGTGCCCGGTCCGGCCGGGACGGGCGCCGAGGACCCGCACCTCGCCCGCGGCGACCGGTACGGCACCGAGCAGCACCTTGATCAGAGTGGACTTGCCGACCCCGTTCGGCCCCAGGACCGCGGTGAACTCGCCCGCGCCGACCGTGAGGTTGACACCGGACCAGAGGTCCCGGCCGCCCAACCGCACGGCGGCGTCGCGCAGTTCCATCACCGGCACGGCTTCGCGTCCAGCTGCGACGCCGCTCGGCGCGCCCAGCCGGGCTCCCGGGTGCCTGACCCCGTTCATCGCCCGGCGGCCTTCGCCAGGGCCTGCTCGATGCCCTGGAGCTGGGCGGTCTGCCACTGCTGGAAGCTCGCGCCGGCGGGGGTCAGCGTCTCGGTGACGGTGGCCACGGGGATGCCCGCGCCCTTGGCCTCCTTGACCTGCGCCTGGACGTCCGGCGTGGAGTTCTGGGAGTTGTAGACGTAGATCTTGATCTGCTTGTTCTTGATCTGGTCGTCGATGGCGGCCTTGTCCTTGGCCGTGGGGTCGGCGCCCTCGCTCATCGCGTCGAGGAAGGACTCGGGGGTGAGCATCTTCAGTCCCAGGCCCTCGACGAGCGGGGTGACGATGGATTCCGAAGCGCCGACGGGCGTGCCCCGAAACCGCCCCCGGATCTCCGATATGAGCTTGCTGTACGAGGCCAGACCCTTGGTCTCGAAGTCGGCCCTGCGCCGGTCGAAGTAGGCGGCGTCGGCCGGGTCGGCCTTCGCGTAGTCCTCGGCGATCTTCTCGATGACCTTGTGGACGTCGGCCGGGGAGTACCAGCGGTGCGGATTGCCGCCCGGCTTCACGCCGACCAGATCGCCGACCTTCAACTCGGTGCGTCCGCTGCCCGGGTTGGAGGCGAGCAGTTTGTCCGCCCAGGCGTCGTAGCCGATGCCGTTGACGATCACGTATCGGGCACCGGCCACCGTGCGGGCGTCGGCAGCGGTCGCTTCGTAGTCGTGCGGGTCGGTGTCGGGGTTGGTGATGATGCTGGTCACGTGGACGTGGCTGCCGCCGAGTTGGGCAGCGATGCTGCCCCAGAAGTTCTCGGCGGCGACCACCTGGATCCTTCTGCCCGAAGGGGAGCCGCCGCCGGCCGGGGCGCCGCCGTTCGCCGCCGCCGCGGACGGGTCCGAGGTCGAGCAGGCGGTCGCGGTCACACCCGTCAGCGCCGCTACGGCGGCGACGAGCGCGGTTCGGTGCAACGGTCGCGGGATTCGGGACGCGCGGGCGGTACGTGCGGTGCTCATGCGGGACTCTCCTTCGGGCGATGCCGGACGCGTGGTCGCGCGCTCCGGCGGAGGCGCTGCCCCAAGCTAGATGGAAACGATTTTCACATCAATCTCCAGATGAAAACCATTGCCGTCTCTTGACCGGAACCCGACCGTCCGGGCCAGACCAATCAGCGGCCGGCGCGGCGCCTCCCGCGCGCGGCCACCAGCCCCCTCCCGCGCGCCTGCCTCACACCCCGTTCAGCCGGTGGGAACGATCAGGATCGCCATGAGCGGCACCACGGTGCCGCCCCCAACACCTCCCGGAGTCGCGGCCGTTGTCCTCCCTCGCGATCGCTGCGAAAAGCCCGCCAGGTGTGCCTGGGCGGGCGGCCCGGCCGGCCATACCGCGGTCGTCCATACGCCGCGCGGGCCCCGTCCTAGGACGGGGCCCGCGCGGCGTATGGACGACCAGGGACTCCCTGTCCGGCAGGACGTCGTCGGCCAGGGACCCGCGTACGGGTCGGCCGGACAGGGAGGCCCTGGTCGCGTGATGTGGAGTGGGGGTCAGTGACCGCCTTCGTCCACGACGGCGACCTCCTCGATGTTCTGCTCGATCGCCTCGGCCGGGACGGCGGTGGCCCGGGCCCAGTAGTAGATGCCGACGGAGAACACCGTGACGATCGCCATGTCCCACCACAGCGGGATGTGGCTCTTGCCGCCGAAGCCGCCCTGCCAGGAGATGACGCCCATGCCGATCAGGTAGACCGGGAGCCACTGCGCGGCCTTCCAGTCCAGTCGGGGAGCGTTCGGCAGCCGCTTCTTCGTCGCGTACAGGGCGTAGCCGCCGAGCAGGACGTAGCCGATGATGATCGCCCAGCCCAGTCGCTGCAGAGTGTCCCAGCCGGCCCAGTAGATGATCAGGCTCGCCACGACGAAGGACAGCGGGGACAGGACGTTGCCGCCGGGCAGGCGGTAGGGACGTTCGTGGTTGGCCAGCCGCTGACGGAAGACGCCGAAGGCCAGCGGCGCGCCGGCGTACATCAGGACGCTGGCGGAGGTGATGAAGGAGACGAGCTGCTGCCAGCTGGGGAAGGGCAGGAAGCAGATCACGCCGGTCACGAAGGAGATGATCAGGCCGAACCACGGCACACCGCGGGCATCGGTCTTCTCGAACAGCCTCGGCGCGTAGCCGTTCTTGCTCAGGCCGTAGGAGATACGGGAGGTGGTGGTGGTGTAGATCAGGCCGGTGCCGGCGGGAGAGATGATGGCATCGGCGTACAGGACCCAGCCCAGCCAGCCCAGACCGACCACCGTGGCAAGACCGGCCCAAGGGCCCTCGATGCCGACGTAGTTGAGCTTGGCCCAGCCATGGGCGATGGAGGCCAGCGGCAGCGCGCCGATGTAGACGACCTGGAGCAGGGTGTAGATCACCGCGCCGATCACGACCGAGCCGATCGTGGCACGCGGCAGGTCCCGCTTGGGGTTACGGCTCTCGCCCGCCAGCTGGATCGCCTGCTCGAACCCGAGCAGCGCGAAGATGATGCCGCTGGTGCTGATGGCACTCAGCACACCCTTGGCACCGAACGGAGCGAAACCGTGCGAGGTGAAGTTGTGCGGGTGGAAGTTGGTCGCCGCGATGACGAAGATCGCCCCGAGGGGTACGGCGATCTTCCACCACGTGGCGGCACTGTTGGTGCGTGTGAGCACCTTCACACCCAGGAAGTTCACTGCGACGAAGATCGCCATGAGGACGAGAGCGACGACAAAACCGCTCGGCGTCAGGGTGCCGTTCGCATGCTGGAGCGACTTGGCCCAGGACCAGTGTCCGGCATAGCCGATCATGGCCTCGACCTCGATCGGCGCCACCGTCGCCGCCTGCAGCCAGGAGAACCAGCCGAAGGACATACCCGCAAGGCCACCGAAGGCGTAGTGCGGATAGCGGGCCGTGCCACCGGCCACCGGGAAGAGGCCACCGAGCTCGGCATGCACCAGTGCCAGGAGCACGATCGCGACCGCGCCGATGCCCCAGGAGATCATCGCGGCCGGACCTGCCACCACGACGGCCTTCTGGGCGCCGTACAGCCATCCGGATCCGATGATGGAGCCCACTGAGGCCCACATCAACCCGATCAGTCCCACATCCCGACGGAGAGAACTGGGGTCACGTGCCTTCTGGGGAGCAAACTCGTTAACGCTTACCATGCGGCGCCTTTCAAAAAAGCCCAGGGCTTACTGCAAAAGTCGCCTCAGAGTAGGAAGCGTTTACCGATATAAAAAGAGTCATTACCGGAATATTACTTTCCCCGGAAAATTTCCCGGCCGCCCTTCCCTGATACCGCCGGGATGCCGGCTCGGCTGGACAGCGGGATGAATGCGCAGGTCTGGGGGCGACGAAATACAGCCCTGGATCATTTCGCCCAACCGTCCGCAGTACGCGATCGACGGTCGATCTTCCACTGCCGAACACTGCTCTTGAGCGCAGCTTTCCACTGTATTCACGGTCCCGGGCCCTGAACTAATTCTCCGTCAAGTTTCCCGGCGCAGAGGATGATTGCCACCGCGCAGACCGGGAACGGGGCGGCCCCATTCGGTGTGGACACCGATGCGTTCTGGATCTCACCGACGCCCGTGTGATCACGGCAGAGCACGGCGGCCCCCATTCCGTCGGAACCGTCCGACGGCCGCGCTGGTCCAGCTTCCGTGCAGGTCCCGCTTGCGCTCAGGTACAGCCGGAGTGGGCTCGGCGCGGCCCGCCGGGCCACAGCCAGGCCCGGCGGGCTTTCTCTCGCCCCTGACCAGAGGTCGCGTCGCGTGCGCGGGTGCGGGTGCGGGTGCGGGTGCGGGTGCGGCAGGGGATGTCGCGCGGTTCGTCCCCGGCCTGCCGGAAAGGGGGCAGGGCGGCTGGTCCAGAACGCGCGGAAGCTCAGCTCAGAAGCTGAAGTTCATGAACGCCCCATATCCACCTTCCACCGCCTCCTTGAAGAATGCGACGAGTTCGTCGTAGGAGCGCTCCAGCCAGTCCAGCTCGCCCTCCGGGTCGAGCCTCCAGGTTTTCGGGTACACCTCCTCCTTCATCATCCGCTCCGGGTCGTAGTGCGCCGCCAACCGCTCCCACGGCATCTCCCGAAGCTGCCGTGCCACGCTCTCGATCTGCTCCGCAGACCATCCGAACAGGGTGCCGTCCTCCTGTATCTGGAACCCGTCCATCAGGAAATCAAGTTGCACGTCCGTATCATCGAGCAGGAACTGGAGGCCGGCCCACGCCTTGTCCGGGCCGCCGCGAGGGCGATCCGGTATCGAGACGTCGTCGCTGGTGTACAGCTCGTAGATGTATTCATCGGCCCAACTCGGTTCGTTCTCCGCCCTGTCCAGTTCCTCCGTGGTCGCGCTGATGAATGAGATGCTCACGCCCATGAAAGCCAATCCCCCTTGATTTAGCACGTTTTCAGCACTCTCTCAGTACTGATTCGGCCCGTTGTTCCTACGGCGACGGCGAGTGTTCCACACGGCTCTGACACACCGGCCGCGGTCGGCGGCGAACGACGGAAGCGGTGTGCGAGGGCGTATGGATTCGGGAGGGGTGGTGGGGAGGGGGTTGCACGGGCGGTCCGCTCGTCGAGGCTCCCGGCAAGCGCGGTCGGCCGGTCCGCTAACGTTCCTCTCCACGACGACCCGCACCCAACTGCACCGCCGCAAGGGCCAGATATCGCTGGAAGCAGCCGGTGACCGTCCGCGGCCGCCCGCTGGTTGCCTGTTCCGGGAGGAGATCCTGTGCCGCACATCCTCATCGACCACGACGCGACACTGCGGGAGGTCCTGGACCGCCGCCGCTTCGCCCATGAACTGCACGCGCTCGCCGCGAAGACGGTCGACGGCATCACCGTCGAGAGCTGCAAGACCCGCTTCCGCTGCGTCGACGACGTCGTCATCGCCCACGACGAACCCCAACAGACCCTGATTCACGTGGACTTCGCGATCCTCCCGGGCCGCAGCACGGAAACCAAGACGCTACTGAGCCGGGCCGTCCTCGACCTGGTACGCGCCCACACGGCGGCGGCCACGGGCCGCACGGTGCATGCCTCCGTGGAGGTCCGGGACCTCGACGCGTCCTACGCCAAACACGTGGAGCCGGCGACCACACAGGAGTGACAGCAAGGGTGACGGGGGTGACGACATGTCACCGTCCTGCCTGAGGGCCTGGAGCGTGCCGCGCGCCCAGGCCCCCACCGCACCCCGGGTCGGCTCGCGGGGCGTGCCGGACGCGGTGGTCGTCCCCTGGCCCGGCCCGTTGATCTACAGTCCTGCCCATGGTGAGGAAGCACGTGATCGTGTCCGGCCGGGTGCAGGGCGTCTTCTTCCGGGACACCTGCCGGCAGACCGCTCTTGAGTACGGCGTCTCGGGGTGGGTGCGCAACCTGCCCGACGGGAACGTCGAGGCGGTCTTCGAAGGAGACGAGGACCGCGTCGCGCAGTTGGTCGACTGGGCACACCAGGGGCCACCGTCCGCGGCCGTGGCGAAGGTCGAGGTTCGGGACGAGGAGCCGGGCCGGCTGAGCGGCTTCGAGGTTCTGCCCACGCCTCTCCTGTGAGCGTGTCCGGCACGCGCTACGCGGGTGCCGACAGCCTCCGGGACTTCGGGGCTCCCGGACTCCGGGACTCTGAGGTTCCGGGACTCCGGGGTTCCACCGCGGTAGATGCAGGCGGGGGGCTCGGACCGGGGGCGTGAGGAGCGGCGGCCGGGCTCGCCTGGCCGGTCGGGGCGGGTACGTACGGCAGCGCACGGCCTCGGCGCCCCGTGCGTGACGGGAACGGGTGCGCCGAGGCCGTGCGGGGAACAGCGGTCAGCGGTGGGTGGTGAACTGCCGCTCGAAGGAGGCGAAGGCGGTCTCCTGCCGCCACTCGACGGCTGCCTTGGGGCTGGACGCGAGCAGGCGGCGGCAGGCGGCACCGGGGGTTCTGCCGCCGGGGAGCTGTCCGCGGCAGGCGGCGGCCGGGTGGTAGCCGTACCGGGTCGGGTTGCCCTGCCACAGGCTGCGGCCCGGCAGGAACGAGTACTGCAGCGAGGCGCGGGCCAGATCCTTCAGTTCGCCGTAGCCGAGACCGTACGTGGTGGACGCGTACTGGTACTCGTGCGAGATGTCGATGCGGGAGATGCCGGGGTCGTCGGTGGCCAGCACGATCGGCACCCCGTACGCGCGGTAGGTCGTGAAGGGGTGCTCGGCTCCCTTCACACCGAGGATCTGGGCGTTACTGGTGAAGGGGACCTCGACGGCCACCTGGCGCTCGGCCATGGTCCGTGCCAGCTGCCGCCAGTTGTCCTCGTGGACGAGGTCGACGCCGTGGCCGATGCGTTCGGCGTGGGCGACGTTGACGGCCTCGTCGATGTGGGACTTCAGGTCCTCCGGCTTGGCCAGGCCCGGCCACAACTCGCCCGCGTGCAGGGTGATGTGGGCGCGCGGATAGGTGCGGTGCAGATAGGCGAGCATCCGCATCTGGAGGGAGTAGTCGCGCAGGGCGACCTCGCCGTCCTCGGGCTGGACGAGGTTGACCGCGGTGAACCGTCCGTCCCGCTCGGCCAGGCGCAGGCCCAGTTCCATCTGCGTGAAGACCCGCTGGGGGCTGCTGCCGCGGGAGACCTGGGAGTTCCAGCGGACGGTCAGGCGGCAGCCCGGGGCGGGGTGGGAGGTGCCGCAGTGGGAAGCCGTACGGAGCTCGGCGTCGGCGTCGTCGGCTTCCTTGCGGGCGGTGGCCACCAGGCGGTCCAGTCCGCCGTCAGCGACCAGGGCCTTGTGCATACGGTCGAAGTCGCCGTCCCAACCGACCTGGTCGGCAAGCTTCTTGGCGTCCTCGGAGGCGGGCGTGACCAGTGTCTCCAGGTAGAACTGGTTCTGCCCGGCGATGTCGTCGGCGACCTTCGACAGCAGCTTGCCGCGGTGGCGCCAGGTCACCTCACCGAACTTGCCGAACGTGTCGAAGAAGTGGTCGTGCCCTGGCTGTCCCGCCGGGAAGTCCTCCATGGACCAGGCGCGCATCAGAGCGTCGCGGAAGGCCCGGTCGGTCCGGGCGTCGACCGCCGGCCGCTTCCCGGGACCGCACGGCGCCCCGACCGCCGTCATGGTCTTTTCGTCGATGCACAGTCCGTCCTCGGCGGCGAGCGATATCAGGTACTCGGTGGGTATGGCGCCGGAGAGGTGGTTGTGCAGATCACCGCCCTTCGGCAGGTGCAGGAAGAAGCCGCGCAGCCGCGCCGGGTCCTGGCGCACGGACTCCAGGTAGGCGGCGGTGCGCGCTTCGGCCGCGGTCGTCGGGCGTACGGAACGCGACGTCGGGGCGGAGGAGCCGGCCGGCTGCGCGGCGGCGGGCAGCGCGGACGACAACGACAGCATGCTGAGGGTGGCCAGACCGACCCGGAAAGCCCGGCGGCGGTTCACGGCACGACGATGATCATGATTCACCATCGCATCGTTGCTGCTCAACCGGGCTATCGGGAGACACTTTTCGGCAATTTCCCACGGCCGGGAACCCGGCAGGGTTCCCAGCGGGTCCGGCCTTCACGACGGCGGACGTTCGGCGGGCGCCTGGCGCTTCCCACTCCAGTGCCCCCTCACCTCCCGGGTGTCGGGTCGTCCCGCGGTCCTGACCGCTACGCCCAAGTAGGCGTCCAGGTCCCGGCGTCGGAGTGGTCGCGCCGCCCGGAGCGGAGGTGGTCGCGGAGCGCGGCGAGTCCCGGATGCGGGTTGTCGCGGTGCCATACCAGTGAGTGCGGGTAGACGGGTGTCGGGTTCCGCACGGCGATGCGCCGCAGGCCGTGGTCGACGGGCCAGACGAGGCGCGTCTCCTCGCCGACGAAGGTCGCCAGTGACCGGGAGTCGGTGATGGTGTCCAGCAGCGGTTCGATACCGAAGTCGGGGCCGGTGATCTCGATGGTGAGCGCGAACGCGGTGGCGAGGGCGTCGTAGTAGGCGCCCCACTCGGTGCCGGGGACGATGCCGGGCATCCAGATCCGGTGTCCGACGAGTTCGGCGGGCGTGACCGCGCGGGCGCCGGCGAGTTCGTGGGCCGGTCCCGTGAGGAGCTCGATCGGCTCGTCGAAGACCCGGGCGGCCCCGATGTCGTCGGGAAGCTGCCGGCCGGGCATGGTGACGGCGCGGAAGGAAGCGTCGATCGTGCCGGTCCGGATGGCGTTGATGGCCGCGTCGGCGTCGAAGAGCGTCACGACATCGAGCTCGATCTCGGGGTGCGCACGATGGAAGTCGCGCAGCAGGCCGGCCGGGGCGAGCCGCCGGCCGATCACGTCGACGCGCAGCGCGCGGCGGCCGGGACGAACTGAGGCGACCGCCCGCTCTTCGACCCGTAGAAGATCGCGGGCGTGCGGCAGGAACGCCTGTCCGTCGATGGTGAGCGTCGCGCCTCGCGCGGTGCGGGTGAACAGCCGCGCACCGAGGATCTTCTCCAGCGTGGCGATGCGTTTGGAGACGGCCTGCTGGGTGATCGACAGTTCGGCGGCAGCGTCTTGGAACCGCCCGGCGTCGGCGGCGGCCACGAAGGTGCGCACAACATCGAGATCCACGCCGACCACGGTACATGCACAACCAATGGTTGTGCTTTGCTGTCGGGTCGGTTGTTTGATCCGGGCATCTGCCAGTCGCTTTGATACCGATGGTCATCGAGTGGTTGTTCACATCGGCGAGAGGCGCGTGGGACATGGCGGGCAGGCGGACGCTGGGGCGGCAGTTCCGGCGGTTGTGGGCAGCGTACGCGGTCAGCGTGTACGGCACATGGCTCGGGTTCGGTGCGTTTCCCCTGATCGCGGTCCTCGTGCTGCACTCCGGGCCGACCCAGGTGGCGGCGCTGTCTGCCGCGGGGCGGGCGGTGGGGGCCGTGGTGGCGGTGCCGCTCGGTCCGTGGGTGGAGTTCCGCCGCAAGCGGCCGGTCATGGTGGCGATGGACCTGACCCGTTTCGCCGCGTTGCTGAGCGTCCCCGCCGCGTTCGCGCTCGGCTGGCTCAGCTTCGTGCAACTTCTCGTCGTCTCCGTCGTGGTCGCCGCGGCCGACATCACCTTCAGGGCGGCCAGCGGTGCGTATCTGAAGGCGCTCGTGCCGCCGGAGGACCTGCTCGTCGCGAATGGCCGGTTCGAGTCCACGATGTGGACCGCGACGGTGGTCGGACCACCGCTCGGCGGGGCCGCGATCGGGCTGTTCGGCCCGGTGACGAGTGTGGTGGCCGACGCGGTCAGCTACCTGCTGTCGGCACTGGGCATCCGCTCCATCGGCGGGAGCGAGCCGCGCCCCGCACGGACCGGTGCACCGCGGCTGCGCGCCGGGGATCTGCTCGAAGGATGGCGCCACATCCTCACCCATCCCACGCTGCGCCCGCTGCTCTTCAACTCCATCGTGGCCAACGGCCTGATCATGGCCTCCGAGCCGCTGCTCGCCGTACTCCTGCTGGGCCACCTCGGGTTCGCACCCTGGCAGTACGGTTTCGTGTTCGCGGCCCCTTGCGTCGGCGGTCTCGTCGGGTCACGCCTGGCGCCCCGCCTCGTGGCGCGGTTCGGACAGCACAAGGTGATGCTCACCGCCGGGGCGCTGCGCGCGTGTTGGCCTGTGGGATTGGCGTTCGTCCGGCCCGGCGTCCCCGGGATGGTACTGATCATCGTCCTCCAGCTCGGACTGGTGACCTGCTGCGCTGTGTTCAACCCCGTGCTGGCCACCTACCGGCTCGACCACACCGCCCCCGACCGGGTCGCCCGGACGCTGTCCGCGTGGGCGGTCAGCAGCAGCACCAGCATCGCGGCCATGACCGCCGTGTGGGGTCTGCTGGCCGCCGTCACCAGCCCCCGCACCGCGATCGCGCTCGCCGGAGTCCTCCTCCTGGCCACCCCGCTCCTGCTCCCGCGCCGCGAGAAGGCGCCCCGGAACACAACGGAACAGGCCGCGGGCCTCACCTGACACCGGCGGCTGCCGCACCACGGCCCGGCAGGCAGACGAACGCGGCTACCAGGTCGTCTTCGGATCCGACGACACGGTCGCCGAGGACGACTCCCGACAGGAGCCGGAACACGCCGTGCTGCGCAAGAGCCCGTGTGCCCACCGCAGTTGAGCCGCGGTCGGGTGCTCGCCTGAGCCGCGGTCGGGTGCTCGCCGTCGGCCGTTGGCAAGGCAAGCCGCCCGCTGCCCCCGGGGCCAGGGCAGTTCCCGGGGGCAGACCTATCCCCCGCCGCGCCGGGACGACGCGCGGTGGAAGCGGGTACCCCACTCGTGGATCCGGTCGAGCAGTTCGGGCGGGTGCAGCACATGGAAGTCCGCGCCGAGCACGCCCATCGCCATGGCCGGCCAGTCCAGGGAGTCGGCGGTCATACGTACACGGCAGTGCCCGGCGTCGACCTCCTCGACCGTTCCCCATCGGCCGATCCGTTCGCGCACGGTCGCGGCCGGGGCGTCGACCAGAACCTCCACGCGGTACGGGCGGGGAACGTTGTTCAGGCGGGCACGGACGAATTCGGCGGCGTCGGCGGCGGGCAGGTCCCGAAGCCGGAACCGGGAGCCGGTGCTGTGCGGTGCGGTGAGCCGGTCGACCCGGAAGGTGCGCCAGTCGTGCCGGGCGACGTCGTAGGCGACCAGGTACCAGCGCCGGCGGAGACGGACCAGGCGATGGGGTTCGACGTGCCGGTCGGTGATCCGGCCGTCGGCGGCGCTGTAGGAGAAGCGGAGCTGCTCGGTGTCCCGGCACGCCAAGGCGACCGTGGTGAGGACGGCGGAGTCGACGTCCGCCCCGGCCTCCGCGCCCCAGTCGGCCGGCTCGGTCATCGTGCGCAGGCTCTCCACCCGGCGCCGCAGCCGGGCCGGCATCACCTGCACGACCTTGGCCAGCACCCGGACCGAGGACTCGGCGATGCCCTCCACCGCGCCCTGGGCCGCGGTCTGCAGCCCCACGGCCAGGGCCACCGCCTCCTCGTCGTCGATCACCAACGGCGGCAGTGCCGCGCCCGCAGCGAGCTGGTAGCCGCCGTCGACGCCGCGCTGCGCCTCGACCGGATATCCCAGCTCCCGCAGCCGGTCGATGTCCCGCCGAAGGGTGCGGACCGAAATCCCCAGTCTCTCGGCCAGCTCGGTGCCTGGCCAGTACCGGTGGGTCTGAAGCAGGGACAGCAATTGCAACGTCCGGGTACTGGTATTTGCCATGTCCTTGATTCTCCCCGTATTCAGGTCAGAAAGTGACCGCTATGGCTCCTAACGTCATCCCTGACCGACGGAACAGGGACGCCGACGGCACGAGACGCCGACGGCACGGAACCAAGGGAAGACGGAGACCATGAGCGAGATCATCACCGGCACGGAATCCACCGACCGCGACCCGGCCGACGCTCCGGCCGCCACCGGTGAGCGTGCCGACCTGCTGGCGTTGCTGGCCCACCAGCGGCGGTTCCTGCGCTTCACCACCCGCGACCTCACCGACGACCAGGCCCGGCAGCGGACCACGGCCAGCGAGCTGTGCCTGGGCGGTCTGATCAAGCACGTCACCTCGGTCGAGCGGCACTGGGGGGACTTCGTCCTGGAGGGCCCGTCCGCGATGGGCGACTTCACCGCCATGACCGAGGAGGACTGGGCCCGCCGGGCCGACGAGTTCCGCCTGCTGCCCACCGAGACGCTGGCCGGTGTGCTGGCCGACTACGCCGAAGTGGCCCGCCGGACAGACGAGTTGGTCGCCACCCTGCCCGACCTGAACGCCACCCAGCCGCTGCCGAAGGCCCCGTGGTTCGAAGCGGGGGCACGTTGGACGGTGCGCCGGGTGGTGATGCACGTCATCGCCGAAACCGCCCAGCACGCCGGCCACGCCGACATCATCCGCGAGTCCCTGGACGGCGCCAAGAGCATGGGCTGACTGGCCGGCGGGGCAGGGTTGTTGCCCCACCGCGTCCTCGTACGTTCGACTCGTACGAGGACGCGGGGCACCACTGCGGGGCATCAGATCAGGAGTGGAAGGTGACTTCCGAGCGGGGGGCTTGTCACACACGGCGCAGGTGAGCGTCCGCCCGTCGGGAAAGGTGGTGCCCGAGTTCTCGTAGGTGTGGTCGACGAGCGCGACGACGTACCCGCGGCCGGCCAGTTGCTCGGCGAGGCAGATCAGTTCGGTGCGCGGCGTGCCGAATCCGGGCGAGAGCATGACCAGCGGGAATCTGCCGTGTTCCGGGCGCAGCGCGACGGATTCCGGTCATGGCGGCGACGCTACGGCGCGGGCAACGGAGTTGACGTCTCCGCGGTGTGGGTAGGGCGGTGCTCGTAGGCGCGGCGCAGGGTCACGGGCGCTGCGCCCCGGGCGGGAAAACGGCATGAGATGCGCACCGTGTGCGTGCTTACATGAACACCATGGTGCCTGCTGACCGCCTGCTCGCCTTTGCGGCCATGTCATTCCTGCTGATCGTGATTCCCGGGCCCAGCGTCCTCTTCGTCGTCGGGCGCGCGCTGGCACAAGGGCGCCGCGCCGCGCTGACCACCGTCGTGGGGAACACCTTGGGAGCCTATGTGCTCATCGTGGCCGTGGCACTGGGAGTCGGGGCCGTCGTGGAACGCTCCGTCGTCGTCTTCACCGTGCTCAAACTGGCCGGCGCCGCCTACCTCGTGTGTCTCGGCGTCAGGGCGTGGCGTGAACGCGGCTCGTTCCAGGCCGCGTTCACCGCCGACAAGGCGGCGCGGGGCAGCCTGCGTACGCTGTGGGAGGGTTTCGCGGTCGGTGTGGCGAACCCCAAGACCATGGTGTTCTTCGCGGCCGTGCTGCCGCAGTTCGTCGACCGCGGCCAAGGGCACGTCACGGCGCAGATGCTGTTGCTCGGGCTGGTCTTCAACATCATCGCCGTGGCCTCCGACAGTGCGTGGGGACTGGCCGCGGCCACCGCACGGGACTGGTTCGCCCGCTCGCCCCGCCGGCTTTCCCTGGTTGGCGGCCTCGGCGGGCTGGCCATGATCGGCCTCGGTGTCACCGTCGCCGCCACAGGCCGCAAGGACTGACCTGGCGTGCTACTTGCCTTTTCCAAGTTCGCACTTGGAAAAACCAATCCGCGTCACTACGCTGCTTCTTCGTGATCAGAAGCAGGGAAGACGGCTACGAACTCTCCATGGACCCGGATCGTCTCGATGTCGCCCTCGTGCACCGCTGGCTCTCGACTGATGCGTTCTGGGCACTGGGACGCAGCCGGGAAACGGTCGAGCAGTCGATACGCGGCTCGGTGAACTTCGGCATCTACGACTCCGTGGGCTCCCAAGTCGCCTACGCCCGCGTCGTCACCGACCGGGCCACCTTTGCCTGGCTGTGCGATGTGTATGTCGCTCCTGAGCACCGTGGCAAGGGCCTCGGAACCCGGCTGGCCGGCGCGGTGCGCGATCACCTCGCCCCCTACAAGCTCAAGCGGGTTCTGCTCGCCACGCGCGACGCTCACGAGGTCTACGCGAAGGTCGGCTTCGCGCCCGTCCCGGACCCGGAGAACTTGATGATCTTGCGTCCGGCACCGTGAACCGACCGGCTCACGGGGCCAACTCGCCGGTGCGCAACGCAGCTGAGCCTGCCGGCCGGCCTCAGGCGTGGTCGTCGGCGGCGGCGTCCAGGAGCTGCGGGCCGTTGTTGCGAACGTTGTTGACCGCGGTGGACACCGCTCGGGTGTTCAGGTGGCCGGCGGCGGGGGCGGCCAGCAGGGCGCGGAGTTCGTCGGCGTTGTGGTGGGCGGGGTCGAGCCAGGCGCTCCAGTCGGCGGGGGCGATGGCCAGCGGCATGCGGGGGTGGACGCGTCCGGCGGCGTCGCTGGCTTCGGTCGTGATGATCGTGCAGGTCGTCCACCATGCCCCTGGCGCGTCGTCGTCGGCGATGTCGGGGTCGCGCCAGTACTCGTAGAGGCCGGCGAGCGCCATGACCTGGCCGTCCTCGGGGCTGATGAAGTACGGCTGCTTGCGGGCCTTGGACGTCTCGGTTGCCGCGAGGGCCTGCCATTCGTAGAAGCCGTCGGCCGGCAGGAGGCAGCGGCGCTTGGCGAAGGCCCGGCGGTAGGCCGGCTTCTCCGCGACGGTCTCGACCCTGGCGTTGATCATTCTCGCGCCGACGTTCAGGCTCTTCGCCCAGGACGGCACCAGGCCCCAGCGCAGCGGTCGCAGCTGCCGGGTGATCTCGCCGGTGTCACGCGCGACGCGTTCGAGGACCGACCACACGTCGTTGGTCGGAGCCACGTTCCAGTTCGGGGCGAGCGCCTGGGCAGGGTCCCAGGAAGCGACGTCGAACATGCCCGCAAGGTCCTGCGGGCGGCGGGTGGAGACGTATCGGCCGCACATACCCCCACCCTGCCATGCGGCGGCCGTCGGCGGCGGCACGCTCCGCGGAACGGTGTGTGGGCCGCCGTTGGCAAAAAACCGTCGCAACCCGCATGGAGCGCCGCGCGGGGCCCTAACGTGGCGCCTCGTGAACATCCTGATCGTAGGCGGAAGCGGTTTCCTGGGCCGCGAGTTGGCTCGGCAGGCGTGGGCGGACGGGCACGCCGTGACGGCGACCTTCGCGACCCGCGCCGGTGACCTCCCCGGGATCCGCTGGCTGCCCTTGGACCTGCGTCGCGGGGAGGAGATCGCGCCGACGCTCGGGAAGGCCCGGCCGGACGTCGTCATCAATGCGGCGTACCGCAAGGCCGACTGGGCCACCACGGCCGAGGGAGCGATCTGCCTGGCGATGGCCGCCGCGCGGCACGGATCCCGGCTGGTGCACGTATCCAGTGACGCCGTCTTCTCCGGCTCCGACGTCCACTACGGCGAGTCCGCCGTGCCCGATCCGGTCACCCCCTACGGGGCTGCGAAGGCGGCGGCCGAGACCGCGATCCGCCTGTTCGCCCCGGCCGCCGTCATCGCTCGCACCTCGCTGATCATCGGCGACGGTGGCTCCGTGCACGAGGCGTTCGTCCACGATCTGGCCGCCGGGCGACGCCATGGCGTGCTGTTCACCGATGACGTCCGGTGCCCCGTTCACGTCGCCGACCTCGCCCGGGCCATTCTTGAGCTGGCCGCCTCCGGCCACGCGGGCGTCTGCCACCTCGCCGGGTCCGATGCCGTCAGCCGACATGAACTCGGTGTCCTGATCGCCGACCGCGACGGCCTGGACGTCGCCATGCTGACCGCCGGAAGCCGCGCCGGCACCGGCTTCCCGGGGGCGCTGGACGTCCGCTTGGACAGCACTCGGACGCAACGCTCCTTGCGCACCACACTGCGCGGCGCTCGCGACTTCCTCCGTCGTGAGAGCTGACGGGTGTCTTTCCCTTCCCACGAAACCGCCGAGTCGGCGGCGGCAGTCGTCGTCGGCCGGCTGCTGTACTCACAGGGGCAGGGTGCTCGGCTTTCCCGCGAGGGTCTTTCCGACGTACCGGTCGATGACCGGAAGGCTCGTCGCCCTGAGCACCGCGCGGCGGACGTGGAGCTGCCGGGCGGAGTGGGGGACGAACCAGCGGGCGGCGTTCCGTGCGGTGCGCTGCCGGTCCGCGACGACCGGCCGCCAGGACCGCTCGTAGTGGTCCAGTTGCGGTCCCGACCGTGGCATCCCGGTCGAGGCGTTGGGCCAGGAGGTAGGCGCCGGCGATGGCCGGGGAGGCGCCTTGGCCGGCGAGGAGGGAGACCGCCCGGCAGGCGTCGCCGACGAGGGTGACATGGCCGCGGCTCCAGGACGGCAGGTCGATCTGTGCGACCTGGTCGTAGTGGACGTGGTCGGCGGGCGGGCATCGGTCCGCGTTTGGCCGCAATCTCAACCACCCCTCGGCCACTGAACTACGCACTTGCTGGAACACGACAGGCTGCGGACGAAAAGCATTACGTGGCGAGCATGGACGGCAGCTCCACTGACCCGCCAGCCGACCGGCACGACCCGACCGACACTCCGGCGGCCAGATTCACCCCGCCTCCTGCGACCCACACCGGCACGCTCCCCAAGGGCTGACCGACCCGCTGAGCAAGGGCTGACCGACCCGCTGAGCCAGAAGTAGCAGCCCGCAGGCACTGACCTCAGCAACGCCCAGACGTCCCCATCGCCTCCCCCCGGCACCGCCGACCGCCCCCGCGCCCCGCCGCCTCCGCGACGTGCGTCAGATGGCCCTGCAGTCGCGCATGGCGGAACTGGTAGACGGCGCCGGCCTGCCGCAGTACCCCCCGCTGGTAGGCGTCGTCCAGAAACGCGTGCACGGCCCATGGCAGCCGCCCCCTCAGCGGCAGCCAGATCCGGATCAGGACCACCCACTGCCCCCAGGCGGTCAGACTGAGCACGTATGCGATCCCGAACATGACTCCGGCCATGAACCCGAACACGACCCCGTTGACCAGGCCGGTCCCCAGCACGCTCCCGAACTCGAACGGCATCGCGCCGAGGAATCCCCACGAGTGCCAAAGCCTCCCGACAACCTCCGCCACGTACCCGCCGCCGAACCCGGCAAGGAGACCGCCTCCACAACCGACGACGACCGACCACACGAGCAATTGGAAGAACACCGTCCGGCGGATGCTGCGCAGCACGTCGGAGGGACTGACCGCAGACCGGACGTCGACAGGGGCCTCGAACCCGGACACGAGGCCGATCCCGAGTCCCCACAGGAGTCCCAGGAAGACCCACGATCTCGCCCACCCCCAAGCCCCCGGAACCTTTAGGGAATTACGAGCATCCCCGCGGCAATGGACACGCACCACCTCGCCTCATGTGCACGTAGCGAGAAGAAATCACGCCCACTGCGAGGAAAGTGTCCTGCCTCATCGCTGGGGAACAGCTGGAGAGCGTGCACGCACAAATCTGAGGTACTGAAGGGAAGACGTAGCGCTCGGTCAACGCCTCGCTCCTTGGGCACGGCCACCGGACCAGTAGTCGAAATCACCTATGCAGCTGCCACCACGACGAGTGAGGGCGGGAAGTCGATAGCTTCGTGAAGAGGGCGACAATACCCTCGACGCCGTTCTGTCGACTGGCTGGCCACGGTGCTACGGAGGCCGAGGAGATGCCGACCGGAGCCAGGCCCAACACCGCCCATCTTCCGCAGTGGATCCACACACCGGCGATCTGCAGTGCGACGCGTCGGGCAGGTCAGACCTCGTACTCGTCTGACCAGCCGCTCGTCCAGGTCGCTCGCCCATTGCTGGGCCCAGCCTCTGAGTTCGGCGATGGCGTTCTGAGTGAGGCCGTAGGCGGCGAACTCCTCGTCGTCGTACCGCTCGGCGCCAGCGAGCCGGTCGCGCAGATCACCGAAGCGGAAGGCGTCGCGCCCGTGGCGTTCGCCGAGCTGCTCGAGTTCCCGGCGGGTGCGGTGTTCGGCGGCCGCGTGCACGTCGATGAGGTCCCGGACGGCGCCGCGGTCGGCTAGGGCGCGGACCTTGGTGCCGATGACGTCGGACCGCGACCGGGACGCCGTGCTCGTCGACGAGGGGGACACCACCGGCGCACCTACGGCTCCACCACCGTCGACCACGAAAGCGAAACTCGCCCAGCTCGACGAGAAGGGCCACCACCCGCTGCGGACCGCGGCCACGGACGACCCGGCAGCCGGTCTGTAGCCACAATCGGTCCCAGGAGCAGGTACCGCACCCGATGCGCAGGCTACGCGGTCGAATCCGGACGGTGCGGCGGAGTCGGCATCCTGAAGGACCGTGACGGCCGCTCGGCGGCTGATCTGGGATACCTTGACTGTTGAGTTGAGCTCACCTCAATCTCCTGGCATGAACACACCGTCACCGTCTCGGGGCGCCGCCTCGCGGAACAAACTGCTGCGCGCCGCCGCCGAAGAACTAGCCGACAGCGGTGTGTTGGAGGTAGCTGCCGTCGCCCGGCGGGCTGGGGTCAGCACGGGACTGCCCTACCGTTACTTCGGCACCCGCAGCGGTCTGCTCATCGCGGTGGTCTATGCCCTCTATGAGCGACTCGACGGTGCCTGCGCGGTGCGCGAATACGACGCTGCGACCTGGGCCGAGCGGGAACAGCTGCGGGTACGTGACTGGGTCGACTTCCTGTATGCCGAGCCGCTTGCCCCGATGATCCTCGGCGGCCTGGCCGGCGACGGCGACGTAGCCGCCTGCCACACGGGCCAACTGTCCCGTCTGATCGAACTGGGCGCGCGCAACATCGCCCATGCCCAAGGCTGCGGTGAGCTTCCCGCCGACCGTGATCCAGAACTGCTGGCCGCTGCCGTGCTCAGCGGAACCACCGCCCTGGTCTCGGTCGCGCTCACCCGCACTCCACGTCCGCCCGCCACCGCTGCCGCCACCCAGCTATGGGCGTTTGTCGCCGGTGCCGTGGGCCTGCCCGCCACCACCTGAAAAGGGGCTTCCCCATGTCCGCCCGACCGTCGCTCGGACCCGAGCACCAAGTCGAGACCCTGGAAGACCTCACCGGCGACCTGGCCCGTACACACCGCACCACCCCCAGCGCGGGCGCCGCCTTCGATCCCGCAACGGTTGAGTCCGATCTCGCCGCAGTCGCACGTGATGGCTACGTCATCTTGGAGAACCTGCTCACCCCGACCGAATGCCACCAGATCCAGGAAGCAGTTGCCTCCCTGCTCAGCCGCACCGGCCGCAACGCATTTGAAGGCCACCGCACCCAGCGGGTCTACAGCCTGCTCAACAAAACCCGCGCCTGCGACCGGCTCATCGACCATCCACGCATCCTGGCACTGCTGGACCGACTGTTCGAACCCAACTACCTGCTCTCCCAACTGCAGGTCATCAACATTCTTCCCGGCGAGGACGCGCAACTGCTGCACCCCGACGACGGCCTCTACCCCGTCCCACGCCCCCGCCACCCGCTCGGCGCCGCCACCATCTGGGCCATCGACCCGTTCACCGCGGACAACGGCACGACTGTCCTCCTGCCCGGCAGCAACCGGTGGGGGGACAAGCGCCGCCCCACCGACCAGGACCCACGGATCGCGGCCGAAATGCCGCCCGGCTCGTGCGTATTCTTCGTCGGCACCCTCTGGCACAGCGGAGGCGCCAACACCTCCAGCCTTCCCCGCCTTGCTCTCACCGCTCAGTACTGCCGGCCCTGGCTGCGTCCTCAGGAGGCATTCACCCTGTCCACCAGCCGCGACACCGTCCAGGCGGTGTCCGAGGACATCCGTCGCATGCTTGGCTACAGCATTCACCCCCCGTTCATGGGCATGGTCGACGGCATGCACCCCAAACGCCTTCTCGACAACGACAACGCCCCGGCCAAGTAGTGCGCCCACGTGGAGCGGGGCATCGGCTTTACCTCGCTGCACGAGGCGCCCGATACCACCACGCCGGACGGGCGCCTGGTCTTCCACGTCCTTGCGCCCTTGGCCGGGTTCATCCGCGAACTCATCGTTCAGGGCACCAACGAGGGTCTGGACGCCGCCCGAGCCCGCGGCGCCCGACGCGGGCGCCCCCCAGTCATGGCCGAGGAACAGGTGCGTCATGCCTGGGATCTGCTCACCCACCCGGGGAACACCGTCACGTCCATCGCGAGGCTCCTCGGCGTCAGTAGGAACACCATCTACAAGTACCTGCCCGAGTTGCAGGGCGGTGAGGTGGCACACGCCGAGGCGACAGCCGCAGTCGAACTGCCCCAACCTGCGAAGTCCACGGAGTAGTCACTGAATTTGAGGCTGGCGACACGGTTCTTACCGGCATCCCTCCTCGGCCTCCTGCCCGCAGTGCTGCTGCCCAGAAAACGGAAGGAAGAGCCAGATGAACGTCCATCAGGGAGCCGACGGATTCACCGCCCCATCGACGACCGGTACTTCGACGACTACACGGCGGGCGCGGTGTACGAGCACGGCAGCGTCGCGGTCACCGAGGAGGAGATCATCGGCTTCGCCTCCCAGTACGACCCCCAGTCCTTCCACGTCGATCCCGTCGCGGCGCAGCAGGGGCCGTTCGGAGGGCTGGTCGCCAGCGGGTGGCACACCGTGGCCCTGATGATGCAGCTGTTCGCCAGGCACTACCTGTCCGCGGTTGCGAGTCTCGGCAGCCTCGGGGTGGACGAACTGCACTGGCTCAAGCCCGTGCGCCCCGACGACAAGCTCCGCCTGCGCCCCTCACACCGGCGACAAGATCCGCCACTGGGCGAAGGAGAACAAGGCCGAGTTGTGCTTCACCCCGACCTACGCTTCGTGGGCGAACCCGATCGAAGCCCACTTCGGACCGCTGCGGCAGTTCACCATCGCCAACTCCAACCACCCCAACCACACCGTGCAGACCCGGGCTCTGCACGCCTACCTGCAGTGGCGAAATGCCAATGCCCGCCACCCCGATGTGCTGGCCGCCCAACGCCGCGAGCGCGCCCGTATGCGCGGCGAGAAGGGCATCCGCTGGGGAGTTAGACCGCTCACGCCCGCCGTCGCGTGATCTGGCATTGGGTGAATTCCCTGTCCGGGCACGGCGCCGCCGACCTGTGATGGAGTTGTCCGGACCACACCCGGCTTGATTACCGCGTTGGGCCGGAGGCACTACCGAGAGGAAAGCACCCGTGAGTGAATGGCACCTGACCGAGACATTCCGGAGCACGTCCGGCGACGTCCGCTGGGACAGTCTCGGACGGCCTGGCCAGGATCCGGTCGTCCTTCTTCACGGCACCCCCTTCTCCTCGTATGTCTGGCGTGCCGTCGCCCGCTCACTCGCCCGGCGCCACCAGGTGTTCGTGTGGGACATGCCCGGCTACGGGGCATCGGAGAAGTCCGCCGGCCAGGATGTCTCCCTGGCTGCCCAGGGCCGGGTCTTCACCGAGCTCCTGAACCACTGGGACCTGGAGGACCCCCTGGTGGTCGCCCACGACTTCGGCGGTGCCGTCTCCTTGCGGGCACATCTGCTGCACGGCGCCGGTTACCGCGCGCTCGCTCTGGTCGACCCGGTCGCATTGGCACCGTGGGGGTCGCCGTTCTTCCGGCTCGTCGGCGAGCACTCAGAGGTGTTCGAGCAGCTGCCGCCCGCACTGCACCACGCTCTGGTGCGCGAGTACGTAAGTTCGGCAAGCAGCCCCGGCCTGCACCCAGCCGTCCTCGACCGGCTCGTCCGGCCCTGGCTCGACGACCTCGGCCAGGCAGCCTTCTACCGGCAGATCGCCCAGGCCGACCAGCTCTACACCGATGAGGTGCAGGACCGGTACGGCGAGATCGACATTCCGACACTGGTGTGCTGGGGCCAGGACGACACCTGGATTCCCATAGCGAAAGGACGCGAACTCGCCGGCCGCATCCCAGGCGCGCGACTTGAGCCAATCGCAGGGGCGGGCCATCTCGTCCAAGAAGACGCACCCGCCGAACTCACAGCCGCTCTCATCGCCTTCCTGCAGCACTCCCGCTGACACCCAACAACCCCGCGAACCTAATCCTGATCATCCTCGCCCGAAGTAAGGGCTTTCTCCAGGCCGACGATGGCACGGGCGGTGGGTTCGAAGGCCTCGTGCAGGTAGTTGGAGCCGAAGGGCGCATTGAGAACTACTTCGCTCAGCACACCAGCGAACGGCCGTCGTGGCGTGAACATCCCATCCTGGGAGGAGCTTCGGCCATCGGATCAAAGAACCAAGCACGCGGCCCTCCTGCACCGGTGCCCTGAGGTCGACCATGCCCCTGGATGCGCCGGTCGCGGCCGGCTGTCCGAACGACGGCTGTGCTCGTCTGCTGCTACCGGCCGTTACCCCTATGGAGGGGTCCCGATGACCGGATCACCGCCGTCTTCGTACCGCCACTCGCGCCGAATGTCGGCCCTGCCCGGCGCGGTGGGTGTCGTGACCGCCCTAACGCGGCGAAAAAGCGCCTCTCCCCCCTCGACAAAAAGGACAAGCCATCCTACAACGTCACCGTCGCCTACGGCGACCCCAAGTCGGTCGTCCCGCGTGACATGACGGTGGCGATGACGGTGAAGAAGGAGATCAAATTGACCATCCCCAACCAGGACAGCACACCGCAGAAGGAAACCGCTCTGAAGAGGCAGCTCAACAACGGGCTCAAAGCCGCTGGTTGCCCGACGGCCTAACGCGAACAGTCCGACTGAGAGTGGGCCCGTCCCGCTGCTGGGCGGGCCGCACCGCGCCCCGCCATGCGCCTGCTACGCGTGCGGCTCCACATGATTCGGGCGGTTCAACGGGTTACGCAGTCAACTTGCCTACATCGGGGCAGAATGGTGGCACACCGACGGCGTACACGGTGCTTGCGGACTCTGAGTCCGTGGCTGCTGCGGAGCTGGAGCGGCTATGCCGGGCTCTCGACCTGACGCCGTTGGGTGCCCCGTCCGTTGTCCTTGGCCGCGGCAGGTGGCTCGCACGGGCATCCGAACCAGAGCGGCCATGCGCCAGGGCGGGTGCGGAGGTGGATTAACCCAGCCGCGGGTGTCAGCGCCGCTTGAAATCTGGCTCTGGCTCAACTTGTGTCACTCTTCGTGGCGCAGACCCCAGCCGATTCGAACGTGAAGTATCCCGAAAGGAGCGGGACTTGATGCCCGTCAGGGAGAAGGTGCGGGGCCATGAACGAGGTGCCGCCCTGCCTGCCGACGATACTGTTCGCGTCGCTCGCCGACGTTGTCGTGACGTCGATCGACACCGGTGAAGACGAGATACGTTGCGGGGATGGTAGGTCGCCCGGTCCAGGCACGTCGGGCGGAACAGGCGAAGGCGACGACCAGCAGGACGTTGGAGTGGATCGTGAAGTAGCTGAAGAACCGACCCAGGTTGTGGGAGGCGATCACCTCCACGTCAGGGCCGCGAGCGCGCGGAAGGCTGCCGCGACGGGGCCCGCCCCTCCGAGGAGGGGAACGTGGGGGCGCCCCCGCGACGGGCCGACCTGGCAGGGTCATGAACTCTGTGGAAGCAGCAAAGGCCTTGGACATGGTGGGGGGGCCAGATCGAACCTCCGGACGGAGTTCGTGGTAGACACGAGGGAGCCGCCAAGTAGGCGGCCGAAACGACACGGGGGATACGCATCCGATATGCAAGCTATACAGACAGCATCCAGTAACACGCCGATTTACGAAGCTCTGGTCGCTGAGCGCGGCGATGTCCTCAATGATCTCCGAGAGGCCGCAGCGGAAGCCCAACTGGCCACATCCCACTCGTCGGGCTGGAGCAACCTGCACGAAGACCGAACTACCGCCTCATGGCAACAGGCGAGGTCCCACTCCGCCTCTAGCGCCGCAGGGGGCGCCGCGCCCCAGAGGCCACATATGTCGTCTCGCGTGACGTCCGCGTTCGGGTAGCGAACCTCAGAAACGTTGCAACGAGCGTCGGCGAGAGGCAGTTCGACCTCTCGCCGACTGCTTGCCTGCGAGCGTTCACCTACGACGCTGAACCAACGTCCTACCGCCCTACCCCCGCCCGTATGCCACGCACCCGCAGTGGTAGCGCTGTAGCCAACTCCCCACGGCCAACCCAGCACAAGAGCAAGGGGTGCGGTTCTGGACAGCCTGCGTGCACCAGGCACGAGCCCAGCCGTCGTCTCGAGTCGGCTGGGCGGACCGAGGTGCCGAACGCTGGGGGATAGCGCTCAAGGCCCCGTGCCTGCCATGCGGCAGGCCTTGTTCCTCGCGGGCGGGAGCTGCCGCCACAAGGCTCAACCATCCGCGCGGAGATCAGGCGGCGCGGAGTCGGCGCTGGGGCATGGCCCGGTAGGAGCCGGCCCGCGACTCACGGTGCGCTCTTGACAGTGACTTCACAGTCGGGCGAGATGGTGAGTGCGCATTGGGCGTGACTGTCGAGGCGGGGGTGCACATGGTGGCAGATGGCGGCGTTCCGAACTGCGCCGAGATACTGGAGCGTTGGAGCCGTGGCTTACAGATGCTCCATGTGGCTCACAACATCGCCTCGGAGCGATTCGATCACTGGAACCGCGTCAGCGGCATCACCACAGCCATGCTGTCCGCCGTCGTCGGTACAACACTCTTCGCCTCACTCTCGGCCTCCGGCCTCACAGGTGTTCGTGTGGTAGCCGGCGCCGCCAGCCTGTTGACGGCCGCGCTCAGTGCCGGGCAACTGGTCTGGAACTACCCCGAACTCGCCTCGCGCCACCGAGCCGCTGCTGTGCGCTACGCAGCCCTCCGTCGACAGGTGGAACTGCGGTTGGCGAACCGGGACCAGATGACCGAGACAGACGTCGACGTCACATCGTCCGAGTGGGAAGAGATCGAACAGTCGGCCCCACAGCTGCCGATCGGTGTCCGCCGCCATGCCAGGAGAGAGATCGCCAGCGTCCCGCCACGCGCCTGAGCACCGCACCTGGCGACACCACACTGTCCGGACCAGAATCCGACCGGCACGTCACCATAACTACAGGGCAAAGGCTGTCTGATGCGGCACTGGCAGCGCAAGTACGGATAAGCTGCAGCCCCACGTGCCGGTTGTCCGCGACCACGACCAGCCGCAGCCAGGGAATACCACCCTGTCCATGCCGTCATCGGACGTCCTGCTGGCCGCGCCGCCCCCACGAATTCGCATCGGAGCCAGCCTCAGGGCGATACGCCTACCGACATCACCTTCGACGGTCGACTCTCCGCACCCCGACACTAACCCCAACCACTCTGGTTACACCGCTCGTTTGGCCATGTCTCACTTTCGGTGGTGACGGAGAGTCGTGAGGGTCGTTGACATCGGCGTGATGGATGTCAACGAGCTTGTGCAGACGGTGTTTTCTGGTCTGTCTCCGCTGGTCATCGAGGGCGTGGTCGACGAGGGTGAGCGGATCGTGGTGCGGGCACGAACTCCGCAGGATTCCGCGGTCTGTCCGGTGTGCCGGGCGTCGTCGGGACGCGTGCATGGCTATCGCTGGCGGACGGTGGCCGACGTCCCGGTTGGCGGCCGGCGGGTGGTGGTCCGTGTGCGGGTGCGGCGTCTGGTGTGTCCCACGCGCGGCTGCCGCCACACCTTCCGTGAGCAGGTGCCCGGGGTCCTGGAGCGTCACCAGCGCCGCACAGCCCGTCTGACCAGGCAAGTCATCTCCGTGGTGCGGGAGTTAGCGGGCCGGGCGGGAGCCCGCTTGTTGGCGCTACTCGCGATGGGCCTGTCGCGTCACACGGCCCTGCGCACCTTGTTGCGCATCCCGCTGCCCGGCGGCCGGGTACACCGCGTGATCGGCGTCGACGACTTCGCTCTGCGCCGGCGCCACCGCTACGCCACCGTGGTAATCGACGCCGAAACCCATGAGCGGATCGACGTACTGCCCGACCGCACGGCCGACACTTTGGAGGCGTGGCTGCGCGAGCATCCAGGCATCGAGGTCGTGTGCCGTGGCGGCTCCGCGACCTACACCCAGGCCATCCGCCGCGCCCCGCCGGACGCGGTCCAGGTTGGTGATCGCTGGCACGTCTGGCGCAACCTGTCCGAAGCCGCCCTGAGCGAGGTGAAGGCGCACAGCAGCTGCTGGGCCACCGTCCTGGACGCGCCCCTGTACGACGGACCCCGCGCACAGACCACCCTGGAACGCTGGCACCAGGTCCACGACCTGCTCGACCAGGGCGTGGGCCTGCTCGAATGCGCCCGCCGCCTACAACTGGCCCTGAACACCGTCAAACGCTACGCCCGAGCCGATCGGCCCGAGCGCATGCTCCGCGTCCCCAAGTACCGCGCCGGCCTCGTCGACCCCTACCGCGAGCACCTGCGCACACGCCGCGCCGAGGACCCCGCCGTCCCCATCCAGCACCTCTTCGAAGAGATCAAGGCCCTCGGCTTCACCGGCTGTCTCAATCTCCTGCACAAGTACGTCAACCAAGGACGCGCGGACGCCGACCGCAGCCACACCTCCCCGCGCAGGTTCGCCCGGATGCTGCTGACCAGGCCCGACAACCTCAAGGCCGAACATCACGAACTCCTGGCCAAGCTCACCACAGCCTGCCCCGAGATGACTCAACTCGCCAGCCACATCACGGAGTTCGCCCAGCTCCTGACGCCTCACGCAGGAAATACCGACGCGCTCGCGCGCTGGATCGCCCAGGTCCGCGCAACCGACCTGCCCCATCTGCACGCCTTCACCCGCGGCCTGGAACGAGACCGCGACGCCGTGATCGCCGCGCTACCCCGTCGTCTGTCGTCTCAGCCGGGCGTCCCTGGAGGGCCGTGCCGCATCGGCTGGGGGCGGTCGGCGCCGAGGATGAGCTGCGCAGCCTGCACATCGTCGCCGCCCGGCGCGCGGTCAGGCCGACCTACTTCTCCGGGTCTGCTATAGGAGGTGGGTCGAACGCTGTGACCGGGGGCGGATTGTCGTGGCGCTCGACTTCGACCAGGCAGGTCTGGGCAGCCGAGCCCTGGGACAGTTGGGAGGTGCCCTTGTCCAGGGTGACGACGTTCGGATTGCCGTGTTTCTCCAGAGTGCCCGGCGCGCCCGGAGTCAGGGGGTCGTACCAGGCGCCGGTTGCGATCTGGGCGACTCCGGGCAGCAGTGTGTCAGAGTCGGCGATCCGCAGGCCCGCGAGGAAGGAGCCCCGGTCGTTGAACACCCGCACCACGTCGCCTTCCTGCATCCCGCGGTGCTCGGCGTCGGCGGCGTTCAGGAGAATCGGCTCGCGGTCGGCGATTTTGGCTTGGCGGCTCAGTGGCGCGTTGTCGAGTTGGCTGTGCAGGCGATGTGCCGGCTGGTTGGTCAGCAGGTGCAGGGGATAACGGGCCACGGTCGGGCTGCCGAGCCACTCCGCCGGTTCCAGCCAGGTCGGGTGCGCGGGGCAGTCCTCGTACTGGTAGGACCGGATGGTCTCGCTGACCAGCTCGATCCGACCGGACGGCGTGTTCAGCGGGTGCGCGTCGGGGTCCGCGCGGAAATCACCGAGGAGGACCGGGTGTTCCCGCTAGCTGGAGAACTCGTACATCCCGCTGGTCCAGAACTTGTCGAAGTCCGGCGATGTGAAACCGCGCTGGGTGGCGATGCCGCGAGCCTGGTCGTACATGTGCCGCAGCCACTGCATTTCGTCGCGCCCCGCGTGATAGCCCGGTCCGAAGCCGAGCCGGTCGGCCAGCTCCGCGAACGTGTCGAAGTCGTTTCGTGCCAACCGATAGGGGGGCAGGACCCGATGCATCGCGATCCAGAATCTGCTGTGGTCAGCGGCCTGGATGTCGTTGCGTTCCAGCGTGGTGGTCGAGGGCAGCACGATGTCGGCGTGTCTGGCCGGCGGTGTCCACCAGGGTTCGTGCACGATCACTGTGCCGGGCCGCTGCCATGCGGCCACGAACCGGTTGAGGTTGAGGTTGTGGTGGAACGGGTTCCCGCCGGCGGAGTACACGAGCTCGATCCGCGGCAGCCGGATCGTTTTCCCGTTGTGCGGCAGCGTTGCGCCGGGATTCAGCAACAGATCTGCGACCCGGCCCACCGGGATCCGCGTCGACACCGGGTTGGGTCCGAGCGGAAGCGTGGGGCGCGGGATCCCGGCCGGACGGTCGAGGCTGATCCCGCTGGTCGCTCCGAATCCCAGGCTGAAGCCTCCGCCGGGCAGACCGATCTGACCCAACATGCTGGCCAGCGCCACGGTCGCCCATACCGGCTGCTCGCCGTGGTCCGCCCGCTGCACCGACCAACTCGTGTTCACCAGAGTTCGGGTGGCCGCCATCCGGCGGGCCAGCCGGTCGATCACCTCGGCGGGCACCCCGGTGATCTGGGCCGCCCAGTGTGCGTCCTTGCGCTGACCGTCGGACCGGCCGGTCAGGTAGCGCTCGAACTCGGCGTAGCCGACACACCGGCTCGCGACGAACTCCCGGTCGACCAAGCCCTGGGCCACCAAGGTGCCCGCCAGGCCCAGTAACAGGGCGAGGTCTGTGTTGGGCCGGATAGGGATCCACTCCGGCGCGGCGGATTGCATCACGTCCTGCCGGCAGGGGCTGACGCAGACGATCTCGACGCCGGCCGCGCGGGCGGCGCGGAACCAGTCCGCGTTGTCGTGGTTGACCGCGCCACCGGAGTCGATCTGAGTGTTCTTCAACGCGGCGCCGCCGAACAGCACCAGCAACCGCGTGTGCGCCACCACCTCGGGCCAACGCACGACGAGATTGTTGATATCGGCGCGGCCGATGACATAGGGCATGATGCCCAGCGCCGCACCGAAGCTGTGGTTGCCACTTTTGTCGGTGTAACCGCCGAACAGTCCGAGGAACCGCTTCAACACGCTCGGCGCGTGGTGTAACCGGCCCGCGCTGGCCCAGCCGTAGGAGCCGCCGTAGATCGACTCGTTGCCCACCCGCTCCCGGGTGTCCAGCAACGCGTCGCACACCAACTCCAACGCCTTGTCCCAGCTGACAGGGACGAAGTTCTCACTCCCGCGGTCGGCCCGGCTGGCGCCGCGGCGGCGCAGGTAGCCCTCGCGGACATATGGCTGGTCTATACGCAGCTGATCATGCACGATCGCCGGCAGGCTGGCCTGGATCGGCGGAGGATCGGGATCGAACGGGACGCCCGTGGTCGCCATGACCTCGTCGGTGGCCTCGTCGGTCTCCACCCGGTACACGCCCCAGTGCGACGCGGTTTGAGTGGTTCTGGCAGGCTTTGCCCTCATCCCGAACTCCTCCCTGCGCAGCCGCCGCTGTCGAGTCAACCGAACATCGCGGCGGGACCATTCCGCCCGCCCATCGGCCGATATCGCTGTCGGGGGGAAACGAGGGCAGCCGGAACAACCTCGTCGGTCAACTCCGCTGGGAACGCCCACGTCAACACACCCAGCGCGATGTGATCCGACAGCCGCTCGTCAACCGGCGGCTTGACCTGCCCGGCCCGTGGCACAGCACCCTTCCCGCACTACACGCTACAGGCAACATCAACCCAAAGTCAGCGGCATCGACCCTAGCCCGAAAGGCCGTTGGCGAAGGGGCGAGCCTGGTACTCGGCAGCTCGGGCCGCTGGACGACTGTACGAACATCGGGCGGTGACGGATACTCAAATGGGAAATAAGGACGTCATCGTCAATTGCCGGGACCTTGAGCGGCTGGCTGCGTTCTGGTCCGTGGTGCTCGGCCGTCCGATCGTGGCCAGGACCGGCCCGTTCGTCTGGCTGGCCAGAGCTGGCGGCCCGGGTCTCGGCCTTCAGCGGGTGGAGGGACCGAAGAGTGGCAAGAACCGCGTCCACTTCCACGTCTCCGCCCCCGACCCCGCCGCTGCGCAACGACGGATCGAGGCCCGGGGCGGTCTCCGACTCCAAGAGTTCGCCGGCAGCGGCTTCCTGGTCATGGCCGACCCGGAGGGCAATGAGTTCTGCGTCATCCCCCCGGGACCGTTCGACGTCGACGGCCAAGGCAGAGCGGACTACCTGATCGCCTGAGCTGCGCGGGGCTGGCGAGCTCGCGGTGGCCTAGGTTCTCCGCGCGCCGAGCGGATCTCGCACGGCGCCAGCTTGTGCCACATCAGGCAACGTTCGCCCTGTTGACTACCTCGCGGAGCCGTACATCGGTTGCGTGCTTGTTCCGCCAGATGATGTAGCGGCGGAACATGCTGCCTTGCTCCTTGTGGCTGGCGTGGTCGGTGCCGTCGAAAGCGAAGTAGCGCAGGGCGGTGAACTGGGCCTCGATGCGGTTGAGTCACCTATCTCAGCCCGACGACTTCTCGATCGGCGGGCACCGTGGCCCAGCATCGGGATCGGGCGGTGCCCGGTCGGGTCATGCTCGGGTGAGCACGATCTTCTTTCCCCCGGCCCGTCCGGTAACCACCCGGGCGAACGCAGCCGGTCCCTCGCTCAGCGGCAGGGGTTCCGGTGCGAGTTTCAAGGTTCCCGCGGCGGCCTGCTCCGCCAGCTGGACGAGCTGCGTGGCGTTGGGCTCGACGTAGAGGTCCCAACTCGTGATGCCTCGTTCCTTTGGAGGCGCGTCCGAGGTCAGGGAGCACAGTCGGCCGCCGTCCCGCACCAAAGGCAGGGCGGCGTCCGCCGTGCTGGTGGCGACGATGAGGGCGGCGTCGAACCCGCCGCGTACCTTGGCCGACCAGTTCGGGTCGTGGTAGTCGACGACCTCCATCGCTCCCAGACCGAGCAGGCGCTCCGCGGCGGCAGCAGACGCGGTCGCGGTCACCTCGATGCCCTTGGCCGCGGCGAGCTGGATGGCCAGGGCTCCGGTGGCCCCGCCTCCGTTGGTGATCAGGAGCCGCTGTCCTCGGCTGAGGTCCAGCTTCTCCAGGGCCTGCAACGCGGTGAGTCCGTTGACCGGCAGCGCCGCCGCGTGCACGGCGTCCAGCCCGGGTGGGCAGGCTGCCGTGTGATCCGCGTTGATCAGAACGCGTTCGGCCCAGAAGCCGCTTCCCCCGGGCAGCGGGGCCTCATGTGCGAGCACCCGCTCGCCTACGGCAAACCCGGCGACACCCGCGCCGACAGCCAGCACCTCGCCCGCGCCCTCCACTCCCAGTGCCGCCGGGGGGCGCAGCCCCACGTCCCAGCCAGCGCCGTTTAGCAGTTCGTCCCACGGGCCGACCCCGGCCGCCTCAACCGCCACCAGGATCTGACCGGGCCCGGGAGATGGCGGTTCGGGCAATTCCAGCAGGGCGACTTCCTTCTCGGCCCCGGACACTCCGCATGCCTTCACAGCAGATCTTTGTCCTCTCACTCAGTCCGGCCGACCGGGAGGTACGGGCCGGAAACCCAAAGCAGGCACCAGTCTCGACCTCGGGATCCTCTACAGAGGTCGCTCGTGGTCTCAGCCGCATTGGTGTCGAGCCTATGCAGCTAGCGACCCGGACATGTGGCCTATTTCGCGCAAACGGGTGGCGAGCCAGCCACATAAATGGTGCGTACGAGTTGTCGGCCTTCTCGGGGCACAGGCACCGGCCTCCCAGCGCTTGAGCTGGGCGTAAGCGGTTTCACGCACTGGCTGGCAGCGGCGCGGGGGCCGCGGGGATCGCGCTTCTGGCCGGCGGTGTGGGTGTGCGGTTGTCGCGGCGTGCGACGGCCGCGGAGAATGAACGGGCCCGGTGGGAGCGGTCGTTGGTGTGCCGGGGGGTGCACCTCGGTGTTCCCGCAGGAGGATGCCGTTGCGCTGGGAGTTCGAACGCGAAGAGGCCGCCGCCCGGTTGGGTGGGGGCCTTCCTGCCGTCAGTCGTCGGCCGACTCGTTGATGTGCTTCAGCCTGGTGTGCGGGGTGACGAGGTCGGTGCGAGATGCCGGACCGGTGGTCGAGTAGCCTGCAGCGAGTTCGCTATTCGCTCCATAGCGCTCGTTCTTCGATGGTTCCTAGGCGAGCGTTGCCCGTTGTGAGGTCTACCAGGATCGGCCAGCAGTCGAGCAGCATGTCGCGGGCGTCGCGGGTTTCCAGGTATTGCTCGGAGTTGAAGGGGACAATGAGGAGTCCGTTCTTTTCCAGCACGAGTTCATAATCGATCTTGAGGGCTGGATCATAGAGTCCCGTTTCCCGCACGAGCAGCTCTTCCGCCACCTTCAACGCTTCGGATCGACTGAGCGTCATTTTATCCTCATAAACCGATAGCTACTGCATCCCGTAGATGCCGCGCGACCGCTCTGCGCATCCAAAAATATCACATCCCCGTCGCGATTAATTACATTGAATACATGGCCGCCGCGTGGGTCCTGCCCGAAGACGACGTCCCGCCCCGTCGCCTGCTGAATTAATGCCTTTGACAATGCCGGAAAGGGACCTGGTAACGAACCCCTTACCCGGGAAGTACTTCTCTAGTGACGTAAGGGAACCACGGCCTATTTCGAAAAGGGCGGACGCTGGCGCGCCGTCCAGGGTCCGCTCAACGCCCCGACACAGGCGCGACAATTGGTTTTCCCACCTCCGGGGTAGCACCTCTCTGGCCACGTCGTCCCCCACAACGTCTCCGCTGAAGTGGGCCTCGTACCTCCCGGCGGCACTCCCGCCCGCGATGCACCACGGACACAGTCGGCCGTCTGGTTCCTCGGCGGCGTAGACGGGGCCTGCATAGACGTATCCGCGTTTCTTCCCGCAGCACACACAGGCCGCGTCGGAGACCACCACGGATCTGGTAGCCAGCGGGTCGGGGTGATACGGGAAATCTGGAAGAACTTCTTTCACAGTCAGCGACCGTAACAACCAATGTTGATCCGGCAGCACCCAGTGGAACCGAGCCTGGGGCCGGCCGGAAGATAAAAAACAAGCTGAGCAGCCAACAACGTCCGGCTCGCTCCGCCAAACCGCACCCCAGCTCCAACGCCGAGCGTGCCTCGCGCAGGTTCCGGGCGCGGCATCTGGCCGGCAACCTGGCCCGTCGACTGGCGACCGTGGACTGAGCGCGCGACGAAACGAGACACTCGGCTGGGAAACCCCCAACCGAGCGTCTGTCTACACCGCTCGCCACCTGATCGACCGACCAAGGTATTGCGGCCCCAAGGGACTTGCCAGCTATCGGGGGATGAAGCCGGCGGGAAAGCATGCACTCAGAGAGGGATCCCAGAATTGGCCGAGGGGGTCGCAAGACTGTTTTTGCTGAGCGGACTGCTGGACTACTACTACCTGCTGGTTGTTCTGCTGTTGCTGTTGGTCTACCTCCGTGAAGCTGGTGGCCAAGTCGACCTCGTCATTGACCTGATAGGGCTGGACGCCGTGGTTGACATCGAGCCAGTGCTGGGTCGTGCCGGTCAGGTTGCCGCTGATTGTGTGGGTGCCGGTGTCGCCGCGGGACAGGTCGGTGTCGACGTCGGTGAGGATGCCCGTGTCGGGGGCCTCGCCGGTAACGGTGCCGCCTTGGACTATGTCGCCGTTCGTGAGGACGTAGGCGAAGTCGACGGTGAGCCCCGGCTGGGCATGCGCTGGGGCACTCAGGGTTACGATGCCGCCGAGCGACAGACCCAGGCTGCACGCGACGGCCGTTAGTGTGCGTCGTACCCCCATAGGTTCCAACCCTTCAACTGGGAGCCGATTCGCTACTGAGCGTCGAGGTATGGACGGTCGGCGTCAATGGCCAAAAGCAGTCGGTTCGAGCTGCCTTGAGGCACGGCCACGTCCGTGCGCCGCCGACCGAGTCAGTGCGCCGTCCACGATGTGCCCGGAGCGGCTCAGGACCAGCCGTCAGGCGTCACGCACCGTGCGCGAGCCCGAGGAGCACGTCCGCGTGGCAGGGCAGTGGGCTGCACCAGCACATCAGGTCACGTCCGGCCAGATCCTGGCGGGCGCGCTCCAACAGCTGGGCTGTGAGTTCAGCCAGCTCTCGTACAGCTCGACGGCCAAGGCGTGAGCGTCACGGCGATCGTTGGCGGGGATCTCGGTTAGGACGCCATGCGGCGCCTGATCGCGGGCGCCGGCCGAGTTCACGAGCCAGCCGGTTCCGGTGCAAGTCTCGGCGAGGCGCCACGGGTTGCCCCACTGGGTACCGCGACCGACGTACACGGGCGGGCGCCCCTGAGAGTCGAGCGGTGTCTTCCACCCGCGAGTGCGCTTCCGCTGGACACGGGCTGACATCACACCTGCACCTCTGCGATGGCCGGCGGGTCGGGAAGCATGCGTCCGTCCTCGTCGACCAGGCACACGCTGTGGAGCCCGAACCCGCCCAGCCGGTACACGCCGTCCGGCCGTCCTTCGGCCAGGTCCGCCATCTGGCGGCCCATGCGGCGGATACGTCACAAGAACTCGCAGGCGTCCTCCGGCTGCGGGCAGGGCGAACGCCTGCCGGGCGGTGTCCTGTTGGGCGGCTGTGAGGGCGCTGCGGATGGCGGGGGTCGGGGGCCCGTAGGGTATGTGGGGCGGAGCCGTAGCGCAGTGGTCGTCGCGCGCGGTCTCCAAAACCGCGAGGACGCCGGTTCGAATCCGGCCGGTTCCGTCTCTCCTGTGATGTCCGCGTGCTCGTCTGTGTACAGCCTTGGCCTGGATCCTCGCCTCGGACGAGTCGTTCGCCGAAGGGCACATGGTTCCCGCTGGCTTGCCTCAAGGGCGTGCCCATCAAGGTGGCAGCGGGTGCCCAGCTGCCGTCGATGTCCCCGTACTGGTTCAACGGACCGCTTGGAAGCCCGAGTTCACGCCGAGTTACCTTCGGAAATGCTGAACGCATGGCCCTCCGCCTGGTATCAGTGGACGCGCAGCGGGCGCTGGAGGTGCCGGTCCTGCTGCTCGTGGCCGCGAACAGCAGGACCCTCCCGCAAGCCCTCGGCTTCGCTCGAGCAGGGGACCCCCATCCCGGACGAAGTGGCGGCGAGGGCCGCTGAGACGCTGCCGCGCGTCGAGACCGCCGTACTGCCCGGCGTCTCCCATCACGGGCTCCCACCGTCCAAACCGCCGGACCTCGCCGGTCGCCTCACCGTGTTCCTGTCCGGCGCCTGATGCTCCCGGGCCTCACCCCACCTTCTCGATCAGTGCATGGCGGATGAGGAACTTGCCCGGTTCCCGGACCTGTTCGAAGGCCGCGTTGTCGAGCAGGACGCAACTGCCGGAGACCGAGGTGACCTTCACCGTCGTGGACTTCTTGTTGTCCAGGTTGGTGACCTTCAGGGCCGTCCCCGCCGGGAACTGGTCGCTGGACGCGGCCGGGGCACCGCCCTCGCCGGAGAGCGTAACGGTGGAGCCGTTGCAGACCTGCTGACCGGATGCGGCGGCACCACCGGCGCTACCGCCTCCGCCGGCGGCGGACTGCGAGGGCTGTGCGCTCACCTGGGCGCCACCGGCCTGCTGCTGCCCCGTCTGGGAGCCCTGAGCCGACTCCCCAACGGTGCAACCGGCCACCTTCTGCTGGACCTTGATCTGCGCGACGACCGCCTGCCTGTTGGCGATCCGGGCCGCCGACTGGGCGTCCGGATTCGCCTGCTGCCCGGCGATGAACCGCTCGTTGTTGCCGAGAGCGGTGGCGAGCCCCTGGCAGACGGTCGAGTCCCCGGCCGACAGCGTCTTCGCGTGCTGCACGGGCTGGGCGGCGTTGGACGTGCTGGCGAGCGCGAAGGCCCCGCCACCCGCCACCGCCGCGGCACCGACGAGCAGCGCGATCGTCTTCTTCGGACCGAGAGTTCTCCTGTGCGACATGCGTGCCTCCTGAAGAGGTAGGGGAACGTATGTCGCAACGTACGAGATACCGAACGAGGTCACTCAGCGACTGCTGGAATCGCTGCTCTCTCCGCAAACCCCGGTGGCAGCAGCATCCAGTGTGCTAAGGGATCGCAGAGAATCAACGTGTTGCTTCCGGTCCGGTATGCGCGCCTCTAAGTTGATCCTCGCCCACAGGGCGAACATGAGTGCACATGCGACTGAGGCGCTCACGTCACCGTGATCACGTCCCTGCGGCCATCGAGACTCGCTCCCTTTGCGACCAGACGAAGCCGCCGGTTGACCTTGCCCCTACGAGAACCCACAGCCTCAGTTAGCCAACCGAAGTGTCCGACAGGAGGAGGAGCGAGCATGGGCATCGAGATCCATCGGCTGCGTTATAGGGAGCTGCTTCGCGCAGCCGACCACTACCGCCTCGCGCCCGAAGCCATGAAGAGCAAATCGGCTCCCCAAGCCGCCACGACCAGGATGCGTCGACCGCGTCGATTCCGCCTGCCGGCCCGGACCTAGAGAGCGCCCTCGAATGCGCATGATGGCACCCCCTTCCGCGGGGTGAATCAATGATCCTGGTCGTGGTGGCGCGGTCCGGTGGCCGTGCCCGCTCTGCAACAAGACGTTCGACGTCAGCTTCGCTCTCGTCGCTCCTGGCCGAGGTCGGGAGGGCCGAACGGACCAGCGTGCGTGAGCCGAGTGGGCAACGTTCACGTCTACGCTGTGGACTCTCCGTGGCCGGGGAATCACTCGACGGTGACACATGCTCCCGTGACCTGCGGGAACCGCTAGACGAGCTCGCGGCCATCTCGCGACCGAGGCCCCGAACTCCTACAGCAGCCGCTTGAAGGCACGCCGCAGCCGGAAGACGAGCAAGCGAGGTACGCATACGCCATAGGCATGTGCCATCGCATCACCAACAAGAGACGAACCACGCCTGCCGCTCCTGACCCTGTGCGAGGCACGCGCCACGGTGGAGCTGCGCCAGCTGCTGGCCGCGGGACAGGCGAAGGCGCGTTCGCGGCGCGGCACCTCGCAGGGAATCTGGCACGGCGGCTACCGGCCGACGGCTGAGCGCGACGTAGGCTCGCCAGGAGTCGGGGCGGAGCCTTCCCCGCAGACTGCGTTCCCGTCCGGATCCCCCGGGCGGCGTAACCCGCCCGCTCCGTCGGCGCGTTCCACTTTGACAATTCCCAGGTGCTGATTGCTTGACCTTCATGGGGCAAAGTGGACCGTCCTGGCACCAGAGTGCGGGTAAGCGCCGTCGTTCCCCGGCAACGCGTCAGGTATGGCGATCGTGGGTCCTGGCTGGCGTCACAGCGCTTGTGGGCAGTGTGGTCGCTGCCCTCTTCAGCCTTTTCGGCGCTACGTCGCATCAGCCGTCCGTGCCGCCCCCCGCTACCGCCAGCGCGAACCCTGCGTCTCCCACCGTGCAGCCGTCGGAGAGTTCCTCTGGGTCGAGCCCCGCATCTCCGTCGGCGCTGCCGTCGGCAAGTCCCCCTGCGACGAGTTCACCGGTCCCGACGATGCACCCGTCGGCGAGCGTTCCGGTGAACACTCCCAGCGGGCAACCCATCGCGATTACGGTGAACCTCTCGCAGCCTGGCGGAGGCAGGTCCAACGTGACTACCTGGATCACATCGGTGGGGTCGGTACTGACCCCGATCGGGGTCGCGATCATCACTTTCTTCCTCGGCCACCGGTCCGGCCAAGCTCTCGCAGCAGAGTCGATCGAGCCGTTCAAACAGAGGGTCGTGGGCGTTCCAGTGAGAGTCCGTCGGCCCAGGGGGAAGAGCACTCCGAGGCGTTGACGGCACCTGGCGGGCAACCCGGCCCGGCGACTGCCGGCCGCAGATCGAGCGTGACGAAGGCTCGCAGGCCGAGGCGGCACCTTGAGTCGGGGTTGCCCAAGTGGCACCGGCGCAGCATCGGAGTGACCTGGCCGCCAGCTGGAGGAGGCTCGGGTGGCGGGGGAACGGACGGCGAATGATCCTGCCGACAAGTCGCCTTGACCAGTGGAGGTCCCCCGTGAAGCACCTGACCGTTCTCGCTACAGCAGTAGCCGCCTCAGCACTGATCGTCCTTGGAGCCGGCCCCGCCAACGCCGACGACCACTACAAGCCCACTGTCGTAACTGCCCAGCTCGGAACTGTCCGGATCACCGACGGCCTTCACAGCGTCGGCTCCTGGCTTCTCGGCGACTGAGCTCCTCCCAGCGAGCGTTCATCGGGTCGGGCTGGTCGTCTCCAGATCGAAGCCGGCCACCCGCCTGCAGTGGCTAGACGCTGTACTTGGCCATGTTGGATCGGAAATCGTCGTCGTCGTCGACGCGGGTCTGGAGTGCGGCGTCGAGGACGGCCTTGCGTGCGGTCTCTTCCGGGGTTCCGTCGGTGCCGGTAGCCAGGTAGTCGGGTGCCTGCCGCAGGTGGGTGTCGAGGGCGACGGTGATGGTGGGAGTCTGCTGGCGTGCCATGGTTTTCTCCTTGGTTTCGCTGGGTTGCAGTGGGCGTTGGTCAGTTGGCGTTGTCGTCGCGGGCTTGGGCACGTGCGGCGGCGAGGACTTCGCTCCCGCGGCCGGCCGAGATGGCGCTGAGCGGTTGTCGTCGCCGAGGTGGGGGTTCTTGCCGGCGAGCCACGCGCGGGCGATGTAAGGGCCCTCAGCGGCAGCCAGCAGGGCGAACACCCTCCGGGCGGTGTTCTGTTGAGCGGGGGTGGTGAGTGGCGGGACGTTGTATCGACGCTGGGTGTTGGGACCGAGGTGAGGCCGAAAACAGATCACCGGTTCGAGGGGTTTGACGCAGTGTGTGTCCCATGGGTGACCGGCCCTGATACGTCTTGCCCTATGACATTTGCATCCAGTGCTCGACGCACTGCCGTCATAGCCGCCGCCCTCGTCGCCGTCACCGCTGCCCCCGCCTCCGCGGCCGGTCCCGGCCGCGTCCACGCTGTTCCCAATCCGGCTCCGCACCTCGCTCCGGCGCTGATCGACTGTCTGCGCCACGACCAGGTCGAGCCACGGGAGTACATGCTGGCCTGCGCGGATGGCAACAACGACCTGCGCGGGCTGCGCTGGGCCGACTGGACCGCCCGCACCGCGCACGGCGTGGGCCGCCAAGTGGCCAACGACTGCCTCCCGGACTGCGCCGAGGGCCACTTCCACACTTTCTGGGTGGGCGTGGAGGCGTACCGACCGGTCGCGCGCCCGGATGGCAAGGCGCCGCATTTCTCCCGGCTGAAGGTCGTCTACCTCGACAACCGCCCGCCGGGCTCCGGCCCCTCGCAGACCTACCTGCTCAGTTGACCGGCCGTCGAGCCCTGTCCAGCGGGTGCAGCCGGCGCCGGTGCGCACCAGGTACTCGAAGTCACCGTGCAGGTCCGGGCCCTCAACGGCCACGATGACGCCGGTTCCGCCGGGCAAAGTGCGCGCCCAGATCTTGACACCGTGGAAGACACGGGTACCGGGTTCGAGACGGATGGTCACAGTTCCCTCCAGCTGCCGACGCCGGCCGCAGGTCATAGGGCGGGGTCGGCGCATCGTCCGCGTCGTGGAAGGTGACGGTCATGGCGTCGGGTCCTGCCGCGAACTGGCCGTCTTCTTCCCGCGCCTTGGCGTGCACCGGGTCGCGTCGCCCGGCGACTCCGAAGCCGGTGGCTCTCCCCTCATTGCGCCGGTGCGCCACCAGGCCGGAGGCCGAACGCCGTGGCGACCCGCTCGGCGAGATCGCCCTCGGTCATGGTGGTGTCGACCTCGATGGTGCGCAGTCGAAGCCGCTCGGCCTCCCACTGGAGTCGGTTGGTGAACATGCGATCGCGTTCGTCCAGGTTGCTGTCGGCCTTCTCCGGATCGCTCGTCCTCGCGGTGAACCCTCCCCCGCGCACGGCCCGGCTCCGGATGGCTGCCTGGCGGAACCGGGGCGTGGGCAGGAGCCAGACGGCCTGGCCGGGGACGGTGAGCAGAGGTTCCACGAGATGCGGCAGGAGCCGGAAGCCCTCGACGACGACGCAGGGCTCCTGCGGTAGTCGGAGGAGGTCTTCCAGGATCAGGGCGAAGCCCTCGCCCCGGAACCAATGGAAGGTTTCCAGCATGGTCTCGGGAGATCGGTTCACCCATCGCTCGTCCATGTCCATGGCGATGAACTCGTGCAGGAACGGGGCCTCTTCGGGGGTGGTCCGGCGTGCGTGATCCCCCATCACGTCGTCGGTCGCGTAGAGATGCCAGCCGTACCGATCCGCAAGTCGGCGGGCCGTCGTCGACTTGCCCGCACCGCTGCCGCCACCGATCCAGTAGACATGCCGCAGCCGCTGGGCCGGCCGCCCCGCGCCCCCGTGGCCGCCGTCACTGTCGTTCACCGCGCGACTCCCTCCGCTGTCGACCGCGCCAAAAGAACCACGTTCCGTATCATTCCCGGAACATTGTTTCGTTCTGCCTGGATGCCGGGTCAGGCTCGGCAAGCAGCCGGCCGGCGCCCGGCGGGCCGGACGTGCCGAGCCCGCCGCGGGTGCCGCCTGCCATGTCCACACCGCGATCCTGGCGGAGATCTCCGCGGCCGTCGACCTTGTCTCCGGCGGTCGGCTCGACTTCACGTCGGCCCGGACCGGCGGTGCGGACCCACCCGTGATGCCGTTGTCGCTGTCGTCGTCGCCGGACGCCCCCTGCCGCGCGCTCACGACTGGCAGTCGTGATCCGGCCCGAGGATGCTTGAGGTGTGGTACAGCGCGACAGAGCGGGAGCGGGGACGTGAGGGCGCTGGGCGCGGTGCGCACCACCGTCGGACGATGGTGTCTGCGCCACCTTCAGCTGCTCCCCGTCCTCCTGCTGGCCGGAGGTGCCCTGGTCGACTACGTCACCCCTCCGCATGTCAGTGCGGAAGCCTTCTACACTGCCGCGCCGATGACCGCTGCCGCGCTGCTGTCACTGCGCGCGACCGTCCTGGCGGGCATCGGAGCCTGTGCCACCGACATGGCGCTGCTCGCCCACTTCGGCTTCCTGCGGCAATCCGGTGGGCTGAGCGAGCTGGCGGCGGTCGTGACCGTCTCAAGCCTGGCCGTCGTCGTCAACCGCCTCATGTACTACAGCTACGTACGGCTGCAATCCGCACGCAGGATCGCGCTGGCCGCGCAGCGCGCCGTGTTGCCACAGCCGCCATCCTCGATCGGGCCACTGCGGATCGCGGTGCGCTACCAGGCGGCCGTGAAGGACGCCCAGATCGGTGGGGACTTCTACAGCGCGCAGGACACCCCGTACGGCGTGCGCTGTCTGGTCGGCGACGTACGGGGCAAGGGGCTGGACGCGGTCAAGGTGGTGGCGGTGGCCATGGGGGTGTTCCGGGAGGCCGCCGAGGAGGAACCCACGCTCGTCGGGGTCGCGGCCCGCCTGGAGCGGGCACTGCTGCGGGAGAGAGAGCGGCGGACGGGGCCCGAGCGGACCGAGGGGTTCGTCACCGGCGTGCTGGTCGAGATCCGGCCCTGCGACGACGAACTGCGGCTGGTCAACCGCGGCCACCCCGCGCCACTGCTGCTGCATGCCGGCCGGGTGCACAGCGCGGAACCGTCCGAGCCGGCGCTTCCCCTGGGGCTGGCGGAGCTGGCAGCCGGCCAGGACCGGGCCGACACGGTGCCCTTCCCCTCAGGGGCCACCCTCCTGCTGTACACCGACGGCCTGAACGAGGCGCGCAACCGCGCCGGAGACTTCTACGACCCGGCGACCGGGCTGGCCGGCGGCGAGTTCGCCGGGCCGGATGCGCTGCTCGACGCCCTGCTCTCCGCCGTGAACCACCACACCGGTGGCCGCAGCAGCGACGACATGGCGCTGCTCGCGGTCACCCGTGCACCGGCCGCGCCGGGCGACGAGACTGGTTGATGGACCGTGAACGGTGCGACGTGACGCCGTAAGCCTGCTGCGTCAGCCCTCCTTCGTCAGCCCTGCGCGGGGTGCTCCCTTTGTCTGCCCTCCGCTACAGGCGGAAGGTCTGCGTATGGGACAGTGACGGGTCGCCGGGGCGTACGTGCAGTTCGCCGCGGTCGGGGAACATCACGACGGCCGCCACGGTGCGCTCGGCGCGGATGTCGCCGCGGTCGGGGACGCAGATCGGCGGCTGCGCCATGAGGGCGAAGTGCTCCTCCGCGCCCGCGTCGGACGGCAGTTCGTCCAGTCCGGCGGTGGCCGCCTTCAGCCTGCGTACCGAGGAGTTGCGGGCGAAGACGTTGATCTCGTCGCCCGGCGCGAAGTCGGGGTGCAGGAAGTGGTTGGTGTGGACGGCGTGGGGTCGGGCCGGGTCGTCGGGCTCGATGACCCGGAGGTCGTCGTCGAGGATCTCGACGCACAGCGCTCGCCGCCGGTCGCACAGCACGATGGTCCGGGAGCTGGCGAGCGGGAGGGTACGCAGGATCTCCAGGGCTTCGGTGACGTCCCGTGCGGTGTCCAGCAGGTGGCGGATGGCGAGGTAGGGCGGTACGCCGGGGTGCCAGTCACCGCCCAGGACCAGGTTGAGCCCCACGGCGAGGCCGTCGCTGTTCAGGCCGAGGTAGCCGAGCAGGCCGCCGAAGCTGAGCACCAGCGAGCGGCGGGGTGAGGCGGTGCGGGCGATCTCCAGGACGCCGAGGTAGTCGTCCAGGTTGCCGTTGAGGTCGACGGTTTGGGAGAGGACCGGGACGGTGTGCCCGGTGCGGGCGTAGGTCGTGCAGTCGCCGGCGGTCGGGATCCGGTGGTAGCCCATGATCTCGCGGCGCAGTTGCAGCAGCCATGCCTCGTCCTGGGTGATCCCGGCGCCCGCCGCGAGCCCCGCGATCTCCGCTGCCTGGTCCGGCAGGGCCGCCGCGACCGCCGCCCGGTAGGCGGCGATCGACGGCAGCAGCCCCTCCCAGGTGACCGGCTCCTGCAGGACCTTGTTCAGGCGGCAGAGCGAGTCGTCGAGGAAGGTGCGCAGCGGACCGGCGAGGGCCTCGCCGTGGGCGCGGCCGACGGCGAAGGGGTCGCCGGACGCGCGGACGAGAGGGATGCCCCCGCCCCCGGTCATCCGACGGCGTCCAGCTGGGTGACCTTCGGCTTGGTGGCCAGCTCCTGCTTCACCCGCGGCCATTCGGCGCGCAGGACGCTGTAGAAGATGGCGTCGCGGCGGCGTCCGCCGGGCATGAAGTTGAAGCTGCGCAGGGTGCCTTCCTCGACGGCTCCGATGTTGCGCAGGCCGCGTCGGGCCTGGGTGTTGAGGATGTCGGTCTTGAACTCGACGCGTTCCGCGTGCAGTTCCTCGAAGGCGTGCTGCAGCAGGAGGTACTTCGCCCAGCGGTTGATGCCCTGGCCGCGGAAGTCGCGGCCCAGCCACGACCAGCCGATCTCCAGCCGGGCGTCGGCCTCGGCCATGTTGCCGTAGCTCATGCTGCCCGCGACCCGGCCGCCGGCCTTGTCGATGATGACGAAGACGACGCGCCGGCCGGCCGCCTGGTCGGCGAGGCAGGCGTCGAAGAACTTCTCGAAGTCGGCGTCGGTCTCCACCGCGGAGACGAAGTAGCGCCAGATGTCGGGGTCCATGGCGACCGCCCGGACGGGCTCGCGGTCCGCTTCGGTGACCGGTCGCACCAGGAGGTGTTCGTTCTCCAGGACCGCTGCTGCGTGCTGTGCCCAGGCCATGGTCAAGCCGCCTTGTTGGTGTGTCGGGTCAGGGACTCGGCGACGCTGCGCAGGGTGCGCATCTCGGCGAGGTCGTGCTCGGTGAAGTGCGCGAGATCGGTGTCGGTAGCCTCGCACACCTCGGTCAGGAAGAGGACCTTGTTGAGCGAGGTCAGGCCGTAGATGCCGGCCATGTCGGCGTCGAGGTCGAGTGCGTCGGGGGCGACGGGCGGGTTGAGCACCGCGGAGAGGTGTTCCCTGGTGGCGTTCTCGATGTCAGACCGCATGGATGCCTTCCTTGTTGTCGTGGATCCCGGCCCGGTGGGCGGCGAGGATCTGCTGGCGCCTGGGCTTGTACTGCGAGGTGAGCAGGCCGTTGTCGATGCTGAACGGGGTGGTGGCGACGACGACCCGGCTGATCCGCTGGTCGGCGGTCAACGAGGTGTTGGTGAGGGCGAGTTGGGTGGCGATGGCGTCCCGGTCGGCGGGCACCGAGGACGGTGAGACGACGGCGACCAGCTCGGTCTGCGCGGGGCAGTAGAGCACGCACTCGGCGATGGCCGGGCTGGTGCGCATGCTCTCCTCGATCGGCCGGACGATGATCTTCTTGCCGTTGTCGAGGACGATGACGTCGTCGGCGCGTCCGCGGACGAAGAGGAAGCCGTCCGCGTCGAGATGGCCGAGGTCGCCGGTGCGCACGGTGCCGTCGGGGCCGAAGATCCGCTCGGAGTCGCCGGGGGCCGCGTACGCGTAGTGGTCGTTGACGGGGTGGTCGCTGCGGACGGTGATGACGCCGTCCTTGTCCAGCAGCACCTGCTTGCCGGGCAGGACCTGTCCCACGCTGCCCTCCCGGTTGGCGCCGGGATGGTTCTTGGTGACGATGCAGGTCTCGTTGAGCCCGTAGCCCTCGTAGATCGGCAGGCCGGCCTCGGTGAAGAACCGCAGCATGGTGGTGTCGGCGGGCGCGGATCCGGTCCACAGGTAGCGGATGCGGTCGCCGAACAGGCGGCGTGCCGCCTCCGGGAGGGTCTGGGTGCCGTCCGCGCGGCGTACCCGTGCCTCGATCTGCCGTTTGGCGGTCTCGAAGAAGGCGGGGACGCCCATGACGACGGTCGGCCGGGTGCGGCGCAGTGCGGCGAACGCGGCCTCGTAGGTGCTGATGGTGACGTCGTGGCCGTGGAGGAGCGCCGAGTAGACCCAGTAGCGCTGCTGGAGCAGGGACAGCGGCAGGAAGACGAACAGGTCGTCCCCCGGCCTGTGTTCGAAGATCTCCTGGACCGCGGCGAGCGAGCCGTCGATGCTGCCGACGGTGGCGCCGAGGCCCTTGGGGGTGCCGGTGCTGCCGGAGGTGAACTTGACGGTGGTGACCTCGCGCGGCGCCCAGTGGATGGAGGGCAGCGGCTCGGTGCCGGGGTCCTCCGGCTCTTCGGCGAGGGCGCGGACCTCGCCGATCGGCACGGCCCTGGGGTCGTCGGCGGGCCGGTCGGTGAAGAGGACGGTGACGTCGTAGCGGCTGATGAGCCCGTCGTCGGGATCGAACTTGCCGGGTTCGAAGCCGGCGGTCTCGGCCTTCAGTCGCAGCGCGGCGAGGTCGAGCAGCACCCACTCCAGGCAGTTGGCGGCCAGGATGCCGATCCGGTCGCCGGGGCCGATGCCGCGGGCGCGCAGCCGCCGGGCGAGGCGGCCGGCGCGCTCGTACAGCTCCGGGAGCCCGAGGGTTTCGGTGCCGTCGAGGCGGGCGAAGGAGATCTGCCCACCGGGCGGTGCGGTGGATACGAGGTGGTTGATCGCGGAGTGGTCGCTCACGGTGTCTCCTCGTCCGTGGTCAGGGCCGCGGCCATGGCCCGGACGGTGTCCATGTCCGCGAAGACGTCGAGCGGGATGGTGACCCCGAAGCGCTTGCGGACGGCGGTCAGGATGCGGGCGGCGGCGATGGAGTCGCCGCCGAGGGCGCCCAGGCTGTCGTCGAGGCCGACCCGGGTGCCGCGCAGCACCCCGGACCAGATGTCGACGAGGGCCTTCTCGGTGTCGGTGGTGGGTTCGCCGCCGCTGGGCGCGCCGGTTGCGGGGGCGGCCTCCTCGACGGCGACGTCGGCGAGTTGTGCCCGGTCGACCTTGCCGTTCTTCGTCAGCGGCAGGCGCTCGTGCCAGACCACGGCGGTGGGCACCATGTAGTCGGGCAGGTCCCGGCGAAGGGCGTCGCGCAGTTCGGCCACCGCGGGCCGTGCCTCGCCGGCCGGCACCAGGTGGGCCACCAGCCGGTCGCCGCGGGCCCCGGGGCGACCGGCGACCACGGCCTTGGCGACCGCGTCGAGGGCGACCAGCCGGGTCTCGACCTCGCCGGCCTCGATGCGGTAGCCGTTGACCTTGATCTGGAAGTCGCTGCGGCCGAGGATCGCGATGTCGCCGCTGGGCAGGTAGCGGCCCAGATCGCCGGTGCGGTAGAGGCGTTCACCGCGCCGGACGTCGTGGCCGAAGCGTTCGGCGGTGCGGCGGGTGTCGCCCCAGTAGCCGCGGGCCAGGCCGGTGCCGGCCGCGCAGATCTCGCCGGTGACCCAGTCGGGACAGTCCAGGCCGTCCCGGTCGAGGACATAGGCGCGGTTGTTGGCGTTGGGGCGGCCGTAGGGGATGGATTCGCCGCCGTCCTCCTCGGGCGCCACCGGGTGCAGGATGTTCCAGATCGTCGTCTCGGTGGGGCCGCCCAGCGAGACGACGTCCAGGTCGGGCTTGAGGCGGCGCAGGGCGTCCGGCAGGGCCGGCGGGATGCGGTCGCCGCTCATCATGACCAGGCGCAGCGCCGGCGGGGCGGTGGCGTCGGCGACGGCCTGGTCGTGCATCAGGGACACGATGGCGGGCACCGAGTTCCACACCGTCACCCCGGCGCTGCGGCACAGATCCAGCCAGTGGGCGGGGTCGACGGCCTTGTCGCGGTCGGGCATCACCAGGGCCGCGCCGACCGACAGGGCACCGAAGACGTCCCAGACGGACAGGTCGAAGTTGAAGGCGCTGATGGCGAAGAACCGGTCCCTGGGGGCGATGCCGAACCGTTTGTGACAGTCGGCGACGACGTTGGCGACGCTGCGGTGGCTGACCATGACGCCCTTGGGCTCGCCCGTGGTGCCGGAGGTGTAAAGGACGTAGGCGAGGTCGTCGGGGGCGGAGCCTGGCAGCCGTTGCGGGAGGTCCGCGGCGGTGTCGGCGGGTGCGGTGACGTCCAGGCGCAGCACCTCGCGTGCGCCGTCGGGGTCCTGCCAGTCGGTGTTGGTGAGGACCCGGCGCACCCGGCCGTCGCGCAGCATGTACTTCTGCCGCTCGGCGGGCAGGGACGCGTCGACGGGCAGGTAGGCGCCGCCGGCCAGCACGGTGGCGAGGATGCCGACGATCTGCTCCGGGCCGCGGTGCATCACCAGGCCGACCAGTTCGTCCCGGCCGACGCCGCCCGCGCGCAGCCAGCGGGCGGCCGCGGCGGCGCGGCGCAGGAGTTCGCCGTAGCCGATCCGCCGGTCCGCGGTGATCAGGGCGGGCGCGTCGGGGGTGCACGCGGCCTGCGCGGCGAACGCGTCGCCGAGCATCTCCTCCGGCAGGGGGGTGGCGGTGTCGTTGGCTTCGCGGCGCCGCTCGCGCTGGGCGGCGGGCAGCAGGTCGAAGGTGTTGCGCTGCCAGGCGGCCTCGTCGACGAGGATGCCGAGAAGGGTGCGGTAGCCGTGGGCGAGGTCGTCGAGCAGCCCTTCGGGGAACAGCTCGTCCACGCCGTCGAGTTGGACGACGAGGCCGCCGTGCTGCTCCATCGCGAAGGCGTTGAGCCACACCTGCGGGGTCTGGCTGACGGTGAAGACCTCCGGTCCGAACAGTTCCAGCGCGGAGCCGTCGGCCTCGCCGCCGGCGAGGCCGAGGGCGCTGTTGAACGTGAACGGCATCCGGGCGCCCGCCACTCCCCCGCGCCGCCGGGCCAGTTCCTGCATGACGTCGCTGCCGGAGAAGTGCCGGTGGTCCAGGTCGCGGCGCAGCCGGGTCTGCAGGGCGCGGGCGCGCTCCTCGAAGCTGCGGCTGCGGTCGACCTCGGCCTCGACGAGCAGGGTGTCGGAGAAGTTGCCGATGGCCTGGAAGATCCGCGGGTGGAGGGGCGGGCGGTTGGCGACGGTGGTGTTGATGGTGAACCGCGGCCCGGCCCCCCAGGTGGCGAGCGTCTCGGCGTAGGCGGCGAGCAGCAGCGCGGAGGGGGTGAGCCCGGCGAAGGAGGCGCGTTCCTTGAGGGCGGTCCACTCCTGCTCCCCCAGGCGCACCGCGCGCTGCGAGAAACGGGTGCGGGTGAGCGCCGCCGGGCTGGTGCGCAGCGGCAGGTCGGGGTGCGGGGGGAGGTCGTCGATGCGGGAGAGCCAGTAGTCGCGCGAGCGGCGGGCCGGGGCCCGGTCGCGGCCCGCCGCCAGGGCGGCGACGTACTCCTCGTACGACAGCTCCTCGGGTCCCTCCTCGCCGGCGCCCTCGCGGTAGCGGCGCCACCATTCCCGGAAGAACAGGAACATGCTGATCCCGTCCATGACCAGTCCGTCGTGGCTGACGTGGAGCACCATCCGGTCGTCGGCGAGGAGGGTGACCTCGGCGGCGAGCAGCGGCATGTGGTCGGCGGCGAGCACCCGGTGGGAGCGTTCCGCGCGCAGGTCGCGGCGGATCCGCTGCTGCTCCTCGGGGGTCTCGCCCCGCAGGTCGAGACGGGGGATGCGGGGCCGGTACTGGCGGAGCTCGGTGACCTGGCGGTCGTCGCCGACGAAGCGGGAGCGCAGCGCGCTGTGCGCGTCCACGACGGCTTCCAGCGCGGACTCCAGCCGGTCGACGTCCCATGCGCCTTCGATCTCGTGGTAGACGTGGCTGGCCACGTCACCGATCTCGAAGATGCCGCTGCGGCCCAGCAGATAGGCGCGCTGCAGGGGGGTGAGGGGGAAGCCCGGGCCGTGCCGCTCCTCCTCGGCGAGGTGCGCGATCAGCTCCTGCTTCACGTGCTTGATACGGGCGATGAACTGGGGGTCCATGCGCTCGCGGCCCCCCTGGAGCCGCAGGTCGTTTCCGGACAGCGAGACGGACAGACCGCGGCTCTCTATCTCACGCAGTACTTCGCGGTAGCTCATCGGTCCTCCACTTCGGCGAGGGCGGCCAGCGCGGCGTCCTCGGCGCGCTCCTCGATCGTCGAGGCGAGCGTGGCGACGTCCTGGCTGCCGAGGAGTTCCTCGACGCTGATGTCCACGTCGAGGGCGTCGAGGATCTGGTACTGGAGGGTGACGGCCTGAAGCGAACTGGTGCCCAGCTGGGTGAGGTTGCGGTCGTGGACCGCTTCGTCGTCGGAGAGCTGGAGCACGGCGCGCACCAGGCCGCTCAGCCACGGCACGAGCTGCGGGCCGGCGTGGACGGGGCGCGGCGCGGGCGCCGCGGTCGGCCGGAAGAACACCGCGTCGGCGAGGCCGATCCGGCTGCCGGGGGCGACGAGTTCGACGGTCCGCGGCCAGACGGACGGCTCGGGCAGGCCGAGGGCTTCGGCGAGCCGGGCGGCGAAGCGGGGCATGACGGGGGCGGCGGCGTGCGCGAGGAGGCGCGCCGCGGCCAGTTCCAGGGCGATCGCGGTACGGGCCTCGTTCTGCCAGCCGGGGGTCTCGGCCACCAGGGCTTCCTGGCGGGTGAAGCGGAGGGTGTCGGTGACGATGCCGTCGAGTTCGGCGGCGGCCTGGTTGAGGGAGAAGGCGTCGGAGCTGAGGGCGCCGGTGACCGCGGCGAGCCGGGCGCCGAGCCGGCCCAGGAAGGCGGAGTGCTCCGGGGTCCAGTTCCCGGCGTCGGGGGCGGTGCCGTCGTGGCGCTTGGCGACGCGGGCACCGAGGTCGTTCAGCCAGTCCTGCCACGTTCCGATCAGGGTGTCGTTGAGAGTGGTCTCGTAGACGGCGCGCTGGAAGTTGGTGCGGGTGCCTTCGGGGCGGGTGGCGGCCAGGAAGTAGCGCACCGCGTCGACGGAGTCGGGGCCGAGGATCTCCTTGCCCCAGATGGCGTGGCGCCGGCTGGTGGAGAACTTGCTGCCTTCGAGGAGGTAGAACTCGTTGACGTGGTAGTCGATGTCGGGGGTCCAGTGGGGGAACGCCAGTCGGTACAGGGCCGGGTAGAGCACCGCGTGGTAGAAGCTGTTGTCGTAGCCGAAGAAGTGGACGATCTTCCAGTCCTGGTCGGGTGCGGCGGCCCGCCAGTCCTCGCCCAGGCGGGCGCCGAGTGACTGGATGCCGTGCAGGAAGCCGTAGGACATCTCCGGCCACACCCAGATGACCTGGCCGTCGACGTCCGTCTCGGCCGGCGGGACGCCCCAGTCGGAGGGGTGGCTGACGGGGATGTCCAGGGCCGGGCGGCTGAACAGGCGGTCGGCGAGTTCCCGCAGCCGGGCCGGGACGCGGCCGAGGTGGTGGTGGGCGGCGATGTCGTCGCGGAGGGTGTGCAGGGGCAGTGTCCAGCGGGCCAGGGGGGCGCGGCGGGGCGCGGCCGCCGAGTGGGCGGAGACCGGTTCGGCGAGGTCGGTGACGGTGTTGGGCTCGCCGCACTCCTCGCAGATGTTGCCGCTGGTGCCCGATCCGCAGCCGGGGCAGCCGCCCCTGACGTCCACCTCGTACAGGTACTGGCCGCTCTCCGCGTCGAAGAGGGCGTCCGCCTCGGTGGCCCGTACGGTGCCGGAGGCGACCACGCGGGAGAAGTAGTCCTGTAGGCCGAGGCGGTAGGCCGGGTCGTGGTGGGTGGCGGTGTACTGGTCGGGGGTGATGTCCATCAGCGCGAGCGTCGCGGCGATCTCGGCGCTGTAGTGGGCGGCGGTCTCGGCGGGTTCGCGGCCCTCGGCCGCGGCGGCGGCCGGGACGTAGCTCTGGTAGTCGTCGCTACCGGTCAGGTGCCAGGCGGCGGTGCCGTTCATCCGCTGGTGGCGGACGAAGGCGTCGGCGCCGAGGTAGGGGCCGGAGAGGTGGCCGAGGTGCAGGTCGCCGTTGGGGGTGGGCGGGGTGGAGAAGACGAAGACCGGGCGGTTGCCGAAGGTCTTGCGCCCGGTGTTCCGTGCGGAGACCAGGGCGCGTCCGGCGTCGCGCCAGTACTGGGTGAGGAAGACCAGGTCCTGGTCGCCGGTGTTCTCCAGGACGTGGGACTCGAAGGGCTCGAAGAGCGCCACGGTGCCGGGGGCGGCCGGGTGGCGGTGTCCGTCGACGAGGAACTCGCCGCGGCCGGCGACGATCACGAACATCTCGGTCTCGTCGTGCTGGTGGCTGTCGGAGGCCCGGCCCGGGGCCACCCGGCCCCAGCCGGCGCCGGTGCCCAGGCCCTCGATGCTGCTCATGTCGATGCCGAACGCCTCGGAGAGGGCCGTGCTGTCGTAGCTGTTGATGATCACGCCGCGTCCTTTCGCTGGGACGGAAGGGGGAGGAGATCCGCGGCCGCCGCCGCGATGGCCGGGGCGAGCCGGTAGCCGGAACCGTTGGCGGCACCGGCGAAGACCACCCGCCGGTCCTCGGTGACCGCGCTGACAACGGGTTCGTGGTCGGGTGCGTACGCGTCGCAGAAGACCCGGCCGGAGGCGCAGTGCTCGACCAGTTGGGGCGCGTAGCGGCGGAGGGTGGCGAGCGCCGCGTCCCGGTCGGCGGGGGTGAGAGCGGCGGGAACGGTGTCGGGGTCGACGTCCCACTCCTGGCAGGTGTAGCTGAACAGCCAGTGGCCGCGCTCGTGGTACGGCAGCAGGAAGGCGTCCTCTTCCTGGAAGACGACGGCGCGGTCGTCGGGGCCGGGCGGCACTTCGATGTGCAGGGCCACCACCTTCTTCACCCGGGCACCGAGCGGGGCGAGGAGGTCCCGCCAGGCCGGGGCGGCGAGCCAGGGGCCGGGGGCGAGGACCGTGTGCCCGGCGAGGAGGGTGTCGCCGGTGCCGAGGGCCAGGCGGACGCCGTCCGCCTCGGGGGTCACCGCGGTGACCTCGACCGCTTCGCGGAACTCCGCGGTGCGGCGCAGGTCGCGGGCCAGGAGCTGGGTCAGCGCGTGGACGTCCGCGTACTGGCAGCCGTCGCCTTCCCAGGCACCCATGCCCTCGGGCAACTTCCGGACGGCCGTGGGCAGTTCGGTGACGGGCCGCAGTCTGGCCTCGGGCAGATAGGCGCGCAGCAGCCGTAACCCGTCCGGTTCGGGGGCGATGACCGTCATCGGCAGGCGGTGGATGGGGACTTCGGGGCGGGCCGCCCGGAGGTCGGCGTACCACTGCTGGCTGTACGCCGCCATGCGGCGGACCCGCGGTGAGGCGCCGCGCGGGAAGTGCAGGCCGGCCGAGCGCCGGGTGGCGCCGCTGCCGATCGCGTCCCGCTCGACCAGGACCACGTCGGCCTCCGGGGCGCGGGCCAGGATCTCCCGGGCGATCTGGCAGCCGAGCACGCCGGCCCCGATCACCGCGTAGTCGGTGCGCCGGGTGGCCATCACGCCCCCCACGGAACGTTGACGCGGGTCTTGGTCCCCCACTCGATGAAGGACGCGAGCTGGTCGACGGTGCGGGCGCCGCGGAGCCGGTCGGCGATGCGCTGGCTGCGCCAGGCGTTCAGGCTGAGGTTGGGGTCGGCGAGGCCGCGCTGGGCGCGGGCGGCGTTCTGCACGAAGATGCTGCGGTCGGCCGGGCCGTCCCAGCGCACCGCGAAGTCCTCGTCGATGCGCAGCTCGTCGCCGTCGCGCTCCAGGCGTTCCGCGATCGGGGCGAGGAAGTCCATGGCGGCGGGCCGGAAGCCGGTGGCCCAGACGATGACGTCGGTGTCGAAGTGCTCCTCCGCGTCGGGCTCGTCGTTGTGGCGGACGCTGAGCTCCCAGCCACCGGCCGATCCGGCCTCGACCCCGGTCACCTCGCGGTTGGCGTACAGCTCGACGAGGTCGGGGTTGCCGTCCACGAAGCGGTGGAGGTAGATCCGCTGGTAGATCTCACGCAGGGTGGACTCGGAGATGCCGTCGCTGCTGAGGACGTGGTGGGCGTTGAACGCGGCCCGCGCCTGGGGGCTCAATTGGTAGAAGTAGTCGGAGTGGCAGGGCATGTAGAAGTCGTTGGTGAACGGCGAGTCGTCGATCGGGAAGAAGTTGCGGCGCCGGGATATCCACGAGACGCGGCGCGGCAGTTCGGCTCCCGGGCGTGAGATCAGGTCCGAGAACGCCTCGGCGCCGGACTGTCCGCCGCCCACCACGACGACGCGTTTGCCGCCGAGGTCCTTGGCGGCGTGCACGAAGTCGTTGACGTGGAACTGGGTGGCACCGAGGTGGTCGCGGCCCTGCGGCGGGACCCAGGACTGGTTGCCGACGCCGATGACGACGTTGTCGGCGGTGACGGTGCGTTGGTCGGTGCGGACGGTGAAGACGTCGTCGAAGCCGATCTCCTGGACCGTCTCCCCGAAGACGATGTTCTTGTTGCGGCGGCTGGCCCAGGCAAGGTAGTTGCGGAACTCCAGCCGCGGTACGTCGTCGAACTGGGCGTTGAGGAAGTGGTACACCCGGCCCTGGTCGTGGAGATAGGCCAGGAACGAGAACGGGGACGTGGGGTCGGAGAGACTGACCAGGTCCTTGAACATGGAGACCTGGAGGGTGGTTCCGGGTATCTGCTGGCCGTCGTGCCAGCCGAAGGACTCCTTGCGGTCGATGAAGAGGTTGTCCACCTCCGGGTAGCCGTGCAGCAGTGACGCCAGACTCAGGTTCGCCGGTCCCACGCCGACTCCCACGCAGCGGTAATGCGCGGTGCCGGGACTGGTGTGCTCGTGCCCCATTGTTCGGACCTCTCCTTCGGGCGGGTGCCGGCGGTTGCCGGCTCGGGTCGTGCCGGATAGGGGATGCGCAGGGGAAAGTGCGGAGGTGCGGAGGTGCGGTGGGCCGACCGTTGAACGGGCGGCCGGGCGGGATCGCCGCCGGCCGTCGCACGAGCCGGCCGCCGGTTGCCCGCAGCGGGCGGCCGGCTCGGGGTCGCGGCGGCCGTGCCGGTGGTCACCGGGGAGCCGGCACGGCGTCGTGATCGGTGCGGTGGCCGGGTCCTGTCCGGTGGGTCATGGCCGGGTCCGACCCACCGGAGCGGGGCTAGAGCACCGGGATGCGGGCGTTGGCGAGCGGGCGGTAGGCCGGCTGGGCGGGGAGCTTCGCCAAGTCGGCGCCGGCGGTGAGCAGTTCGGTCAGGACGGCGGCTGCCACGGCGACGGCCAGGGACTCCCCCGGGCAGCGGTGGGCGGCGGCGCCGAACGTGAAGACGGCGGGGGCCTGGCGGCCGGGCCGGAAGGCGTGCGGGTCGGGGTTGACCGCCGGGTCGCGGTTGGCGGCGGCGAGCACCACCAGCACCTGCTCGCCCGGGGCGATCTCGACGCCATCGTGGCAGAAGGGTTCGGCCGCGAAGCGGCGGGTGTTCTGGACCGGCGCGTCGTGCCGTGCGACCTCCCGGACGAGCGCTTCGGCAGCGGCGCGGGTGGCCGGTGGCTCGGCACCGCGGGCCAGCGCCAGCAGGGAGTTGCCGATGAGTCCGGCCGTGGCGTCGAACGTCTGGGACAGGAAGCCGACCGCGTTGGCCAGCAGGGCCGCCGTACGGGGCCAGGAGGCGCGCTGTGCGGCCCGCACCAGCTCGGCGAGGAGCCCGGTGCCGTCCTCGCCCTTCTCGATGCCCGGGCCGAGCAGTTCCCGGAGCCGGGCGGCGGCCCGGGATGCCGTTCGGTACTGTTCGGGGCCGGCCGAGGCGGGGATGCACTGGACGAAGTCGCCCGTCAGCCGGGCGGCTTCGGCACCCAGTCCCCGGTCCAGCCCGCACAGCGCCGCCACGACGCGGGCCGGGACGGCGAACATCAGCTCCTCGTAGGGTGGATGGCCGCCGGCCGCCAGGCACTCACGGGTGCGTTCGGCCGCGAGGCGGGCGGTGTGTGCCGGGTCGACGTGGCCCAGCGCCTCGACGACCACGGACTTCAGGCGCTGTTGGAGCGGGCCGTCGGTCATCCGCACCAGGTCGCCGAAGACGTCGCCTGCAGGGGTGCCGACGATCCCGCCCGGCACCGGTTCCGCCGCCGGGCGCACCCGCAGGCAGTCGGCGGCCAGCACGGCCCGCACCACCGCCGCGTCGCACGCCACCCAGGCGCCCAGGCCGGTGTCGAAGGCCAGGGGACGCTCGGCCACGAGCGTCGCGTAGTAGGGGTACGGGTCCGGCAGCCGGACCGCTTCGATCACTGTGGTCACCCGGGGGCTCCTTGCTCGGTGGAACGGTCGAACGGTGAGACGTGGAACGGTGGTCATATGGGGGGAAGTGCCGTGGCGGTCCCTCAGACGTCGTGGCGGGCGCGGTCCGCGCGCCGCATGTCGAGGGTGCCGGCGATGGTCAGCCGCATGACCTCCGACGTCCCCTCGTAGATGCGCAGCGAGCGGATCTGCCGGTACAGCCGCTCGGTGACGCTGTCCTTGACGATGCCCGACGCGCCGAGGAGTTGGACGGCGGTGTCGACGATGCGCTGGGCCTCTTCGGTGGCGTAGAGCTTGGCGATGTTGGAGTGGCGGGCGAAGCGCGGGGCGCCGCGGTCGGCCTCCCAGGCGGCCCGCGCCACCAGCAGGGCGGCGGCGTTCAGTTGGACGTCCATATCGGCCAGGGTGACCTTCGTCAGCTGCTGGTCGATGAGGGGGCCGCCGCCGATCCGCCGCGTGCGGGCCCGCGCCAGGGCGGTGTCGGCGGCGCGGCGGGCGAATCCGAGTGCCGCGGCGCCGACGGTCATCCGGAAGCGTTCGAGCAGGTCCATGGCGATGACGAAGCCCTTGCCCGGCTTGCCCAATACGGCTTCCCGGGGCACCCGGCAGTCCTCGAAGGCGAGATGGGCGAACGAGCGGGGCGCCACCGCGCCCAGCCGGTCCCGGACCCGCACCCCGGGGGTGTCGGCGGGCACGAGGAAGGCCGTCAGCCCGAGCGGGCCGGGGCCTTCACCGGTGCGGGCGATGACGACGTACACGTCGGCGACGGTGCCGTTGGCGATCCATGCCTTGTGCCCGTTCAGAACGTAGTAGCCGTCGTCGGTGCGGTCGGCCCGAAGTCCGACGGCCGCGATGTCCGACCCCGCCTCCTCCTCGGAGACCGCGAAGGCGCCGACCAGCGAGCCGGTGGCCATCCGCGGCAGGTAGTGCCGCCGCTGTTCGTCGCTGCCGAAGCGGAGGAGCGGGGTCGCCGCCAGCGCCTGGATGGAGAAGGCGAAGTCGGCCAGGTCCTCGGCGTAGGCGAGCGCTTCGCGCATCAGGCACAGGGAGCGGAGGTCGCCGGGGACCGGGCCGGGCTCGGCTGACGGGTCCAGGAAGGAGAGCCAGCCGTCCGCGCCCAACTGCCGTACCAGGCACCGTCCGACCTTGTCCGGGTCGTCGTCGCGGATCTCCGCCCACTGCGCGGTCCGCCGGTCGCACCAGGCGCCGAAGGTGTCGGCGAGGCGGCGGTGCGCGTCGTCGTAGAAGGGGAGGTCGAGGATGTCGCGGTCGAAGCTCGTGAGGGGTTCCAAGGCGGGTCTCCGTGCGGGCGGGAGGGGCGGGTGGCGGCGGGGCGGGGTCAGATGACGAGGTCGACGTCGTCGGACCGGTCGGCCGGGAGCGGCGGGGGCGTGGGCCGCTCGCGGGCCGCCCTCACGAGCTGGTGCTCGACGAAGTAGGCGAAGGAGGCGTAGCCGCGCCAGATGCGGCGCCACTCGCGCTGGACGGCCTCCTCACCGGAGTTGCGGCGTACGTCGTCGAGGTAGGAGACGATGATGTCGGCCGACTGCCGGGCGTGGCCTGCCGAGAAGTTGTCGATCGACAGGTGCGCCTCTTCGTAGGACACGTCGAAGTGGTGCCGGCGCAGCTTCTGGATCTCGTGCAGCCGCATCTCCCCCAGGCCGAACATCTCGATGCCCAGGTTGTAGCCGAGGATCTCGTTGTAGAGGGTGTCGGGGAACAGGGACAGGCACACCTGGTGGATGGAGAAGCCGTAGAGCCCGTCGGGGAGGTCGCCCTGGTCGCGGAATTCGTCCTGGCGGATGTGCGGCAGGAGGATGTCCATGCTGGCGAGTACGTGGTGGATGAGCGTGATGTGGTTCTTGGCGATGTCGCCGCGGCCCATCTCGTCGGCGTAGATGGCGAAGAGCATGGCGTCGCTCTGCCGGTGGTTGCGGCCGAGGTTGCCGATGCGGTGGGCCCAGCTGCCGTCGATGAGGCTTCCGAGCGCGTAGGTGGACTGCTGGAAGACGACCTCGTCGCGGTCGGGGATCTCGGTGAGCGGCTGGTAGGGGTCGACGAGCTTGTCCCAGTAGATCCGGTCGACGCGCTCCCTGAGCGCCTCGGGGGTGTAGTCGAAGTACTCGGCGTCGGTGAGTCTGCCGCCGGCGCCGTGGGTGAAGAGGAGTTCCGCCTCGGCGAGGCCGGCCTCGGCCCGGTCCCTGGCCGCCGCCAGGATGTGCGGGAAGCGCTCGACGTTGACGATGCGGTGGAAGAACTCGCGGTCGTCCAGTGCGCTGTCCGCGGCGCGCAGCACCACGTCGTCCGGTGCGGTGGTCCGCAGTGCGCGGGCCCAGTGCTCGGCGTTCCGGTCACCGGCGGTGTCGGGGGCGAAGTCGAGGTCCGCCGGCTCGCCGGCCGCGATCGCCTCGGCCCACGCCGTGAACGTGGCCGCCTCGCGCTCGTCGAAGATGCCGAACATGGGACCGCCGAATTTGATGGACCGCAGGAATCGGCAGCTGCCGTCCCCGCGCACCTTCAGCTGCCGGGACTCGCGCAGCGCGGCGACGAAGGCGGCCAGGTCGGGGGTGTCCCCGTCGAGCCAGTCCGACAGCCGCCGGTCTCCCATGCGGACGCTGCGGTGCTGCCGGCCGGCGAACGGCGCGTGCCGGGCGACGATCTGCGCGACCTTGGCGTCGAGGGTCAGGCCGTCGTGCCAGGCGGCCAACTCGCCGAGCATGCCGACGTGTTCGGACTCCAGGCGCAGCATCAGCGCGATGGCGGCGAGCAGCCGGCGCCGGTCCTCGGGGCCGGTCGGCGAGTCCTCGGTGAAGGCGAGGTACTCCGCGAGGACGGCACGCGCCTCGGTTTCCGGCAGCAGCGGCTCGGTGCCGAGGAGGAGGTCGTCGACGCCCAGCGCGAACACGGCGTAGTGCACGCCGATCAGCTCCGGCAGGAAGGACGCGGGGAGCCGGGAGAGCGCGAGCGGGAAGGCGGCGTGCAGGGCGGTCAGCGGCCGGGCCCCGGCACGGCCGAGGAAGTCCGCGGCCTCGATCTCGGGCAGGTGGACGCCGAGTTCCACCAGGGCCCGCCGGCGCCTGGCGAGCAGGCCGCGCTGCGGGATGCCCTCGCCCTGAAGCCGGAAGTGCTGCCCGAAGAGGCGGTTGACGATGACGGAGGGCTGGGTGGCGGCCTGCGAGACGGTGTCCAGCCAGCAGCCGGCGAGCAGCGCGAGGGGCGCACGCTGGCGCAGGACGAGGTCGCGGGTCTCGGTGCCGGCGGCGCGCAGCGCGGTGACGGCCGGTTCGAGGGCGCGGCGGGTCTCGCGGACTTGGGCGGCGATCGCCTCGGCGTCCGTGCCCGGCTGCGGCTCGGCGGTGGCGAGGAACGCCGCCAGGACCCGGCGGGCTATGAGGAACGTGGTCTCGCTCTCCTGGTCGGCGAGGAGTCGCCGGAAGAGGTCGGCGGGCTCTCCTTCGAGGACCGCCGTTGCCTCCTCGGCGGCGTACGGGCTGAAGTGGAAGGGGGCGCGGGGCAGGGAGGTGGTCCGGTCCGGCAGGGGGAAGGCGGTGCGGGGGTTCATCAGGGCTCCCGGGTTGCGGTGGCCGCGGGCGCGGCGGGCGGAACGGCGGGCAGCTTGCGCAGCAGGATCCCGACCCGTACTCCCGGGACGCTGGCCGCCAGGAGGTAGTGGCCGCCGTCCCGCAGCCCGCCGGAAGCGGCGCGGTCGGCGAGGTTGATGAGCGGATCGGCGGCGAAGCAGTGGCCGAAGCGCGTGATGTTGTCAAGGAACAACTGTTGTGCGGTGAAGCCGGCCTGACGCTCTTTCAGAACAACGACGGGCCGGTAGAGGTTGAGGTGGAGCACACCGTCGATGTCGCCGATCTTCATGTCCGCGGACCCGAGGATCCGTTCGTTGACCTCGCGGGCGAGGTCCACGCTGATCTCGTGCGTCCACTCCAGGGACCGCGTTTCCTGGGCGGACGCCCCGGCGACGATCTCGTAGGCGTCCGGCCCCTGGGGCGCGGCACTCACCAGGGCGGCGGCGGCCCCGTCGCTGAACAGGGCGAAGCTCTCCATCCGCGTGGCTTCGTCGGTGATCCGGTCGGTGGTGACGACCAGCACCGTGCGGTGGTGTCCGGCGGCCACCAGCGCCTGTGCGGTGCGCAGGCCGACCAGGAGGTTGGTGCAGCGGTTGAGCGAGACGCCGGTGAAGGCGGCGTTCGCCAGGCCGATCCCGTCCAGCACGGTCTGCACGAATCCGCCGTGGGTGCGCGGCCCGCCGGGGAAGCGGGTGGAGCACAGCACCAGGCAGTCCACGGACGACGGGGCGGTCCCGGCGGCGTCGAGCGCCGCCCGGCCGCTGCGCACGGCCAGGGTCTCCAGGCTCTCGGCCGTGCGCCGGACGCTGCCCCAGCCCCACAGGGATGCCTGGGGCGGCATGCCGAACTCGCGGGCTTTGCGGGGCAGGTCCTCGATGGAGGTGTGGTCGGCCTCGGACTCGCCGAGGACATAGCGGGGGGCCGACAGGTATACCGGGGTCGCGTTCACGGTGCGGGTTCACTCTCCGGGTCGGCTGGGTGGGCCGGCGCCAGCAGGGCGTTGGCCTCGGGGTACGGAAGGGCGTCCGCGCCGAAGCCGAAGGTGCCGTGCTCGCGGATCTCCGTCGCCGCGCGGACGACGGCGCCGAGCGCGGCGCGGGACAGTGCCGAGCCGACGCTGATCCGGCGTACGCCCAGGGCGCCGAGTTCGGCCACGGACAGCCGCAGCGCGGGCGAGCCCATCAGGACGTTGACCGGGCGGGTGACGGCGGAGCACACCGCGCGGATCGCGTCGGCGTCGGGGAGGGCGGGCGCGTAGAGCACGTCGGCGCCGGCCGCCTCGTACGCCTGCAGTCGCCGGATGGTGTCCGGCAGGTCGGGCCGCCCCTGGAAGAAGTTCTCGGCGCGGGCGGTGACCGTGAAGGGGAAGTCGAGTTCCCTGGCGGCGGCGACGGCCGCGGCCACCCGCTCCACCGCCTCCTCCAGGGGCCGTACGGGGTCCTCGTCCCGGCCGGTGGAGTCCTCCACCGACCCGCCGACCAGGCCCGCCGCGGCGGCGTGCCGGATGGTCTCGGCGACGTCCTCCGGCGTGTCGCCGAATCCGCTCTCCAGGTCGGCGGTGACCGGCAGCGGGGTCGCGGCGACGATCGTCTCGGCGTTGGCGAGGAGTTCCGCGCGGCTGACGAGGTTCGCCCCGTCGGACCGGCCGAGGGCGTAGGAGAGGCCCGCCCCCGTGGTGGCGAGCGCGCGGAAGCCGTGCTGGGTCAGGATCCGGGCGGTGCCCGCGTCCCAGGGGTTGGCGACGACGAACGGCTCGGGCCCCTCGTGCAGTGTGCGGAAGGTGACGGCGCGTCGGTACTGGTCGGTGGCGGCGGTGCGCATGGTGGTGTTTCCCCTCTGCGGTGCTCTTGAGGTCGGCGTCGGTACTGCTCAGATAACCTCAATGTGGGTGCTCGCAAGAGGATTTGCGCCATGTTCCGCACGGACGAGCGGGCGCAGCAGGCCGGTGACGGCGCCGGGCCTGCCGTCGAAGTAGAAGTGGCCGCCCTCGGCCCAGTGCCGGACCGGTTCGCCGGCGCATTCGCGCGCCCACGGTTCGAGGCCGGCTTCCTTGACGTGGGGGTCGTCGACGCCGTTGACGAGGGTGACGGGGACGTTCAGCGGGGCGGCGGGCCGGTAGGTGTACCCGGCGACCATGCTGAAGTCCGCCTTCAGGTGCGGGAGCAGCAGTTCCTGCAGCGCCTCGTCGGCGACGACTTCGGGCGGCAGCCCGCCGAAGAAGCCGACGGCCTCGGTGAACGCGCGCCCCTCCAGCCGGGCGGCCTCCACCACGCGCCGGGTGGGCAGCAGGGAGGGGGCGGAGCAGCCGGAGGCGACGAGGTGGCGGAAGTCCGGGTGGGCGCCGATGCGGCGGGCGACCTCGAAGGCCAGGACCGCACCGAAGCTGTGCCCGAAGAGGATGAAGGGACGGTCGGCGGTCTCGGCGATCGCCACCGCGGCCCGCTCGGCGAGTTCCGGCACGTCGGCCGCGGCGGTTTCCTTGTAGCGGGGGCCGCGGCCCGGGGGGCAGACCGCGACGATCTCCGCGTCGTCCCCCATGTCGCGCTGCCAGCTCAGGAAGGAACGGGGGTTGCCGCCCGCGTGGGGGAAGCAATAGACGCGGGCCGCACGCTCGGGGCCTGCCGCGTCGCGGAGGAACCAGGGGGAAGAAGTCACTGGGAATTCACCGATCTCTCTGGCCTCCGGCTGATCAGGCAGCTGATCGGGAAGGGGCTGCATTCCAGCCGACATCGGCCAGCGTGACGGTTCCGGACGGCGCCTGGGAGGCGGTGTGCGAGAGTGCACCGACACCCGGCACACTCATCAGAACACTCGCGGCCACGGCGAATCCGATGGGAAGTACGGAGGAGGGACGTCCGGACACCCTGAAGCGTAAGGAATTCTTCCGCATTTTGGCATGCCTCTCGTATCAAGTGTGTGTCTGCGACTGGGGAAACGGGTCCCGTGACGGGGCGGAGTAGCCGCCCCGCACTGCCCGGTAAGGCGAGTGAGGATCGCGTTCTCGCCTGCCCCCTCAATCTCCCTTGCCTCCGGCCCAGATTGAAGATCTAAGATGGTTCAGGTTTCCGCACTGCGAGAAACCGAAGGCACTATGCCGGTATAAATCGCCTTATAGCGGATACTCGGAGGCGGGATCATGGATTCGACCGACCGTGTAAATGGCGAGAAATCAGGACAGAAGCCCGCAGGGGTGGCAGAACGCCTGGAGGGGCTGGAGACCGAACTCCGCGTCATGGCCGAGCAGTTGAATACGCTCTCCCGGCTTGCCGTGGAATGCCTGGTCGACGTCGACCAGGCCGAGGAAGGAACCATTCCGGAAGAACCCCGGCTCTGCTACCTCCACGGGCTGGATGCCATCAACACCGCGATCGAGGAGGCACTCGGCGGCGCACGCAGAGAAATCCTGACGGCGCAACCCGACGGACCGCGCCCCGGACCGGTTCTGGATCAGGCGCTGAATTCCGTTCGCCGGCACATCGAGGCCGGAGTTTCCATGCGCACGCTGTATCAGCACACCACGCGCTTCGATGCGGCCACCAAAAAATACGTGCGGGCGGTCACCGAATACGGAGTTCGGGTGCGCACACTGGCGGAATTCTTCGACCGCCTCATCATCGTCGACGACACCGTGGCATTCATATCCGCCAACGAGAGCCGCACCGATGGCTTGGCCATAAGAGAGCCGGCGATCGTGCAGTTCCTCAAGGACACGTTCGAGCGGTCCTGGGACCGCGCGAAGTCCTTCCCGTTCGTCCCCTTACATGCCGCGAAGGCGGCGGACGACGTCATACCGTCGCTACGCGAATCGATCAGCAGGCTGCTCGTCGCCGGCTACTCGGACAAGCGGATCGCGCGCCGGCTCGGCATCAGCGAACGGTCGCTGCAGGCGCATATCGCCGCGATGAAGCAGGAGTTGGGGGCGAACACCCGGGCCCAGCTCGGCTACCTGCTGGGCCGCAACGAGACCACCCTCGTGCTGTAGCCCTCCCTGCCACGAGCCCCGCCCGGACGGCACGGTCCGCGGGGCCGGAGGCACCCGCGGCGGGGTCGGAGCGGTGCGCCCGGCACTCCCCGGCCCCCGCCGCTGCGACGGCGCCGCGCCTCAGCCGGTGGTCTCCGTCGAGGGCACCGGCGCGTCGCCCGCCGCCGGACGGTCCGCGTCGGACGCCGTCGGCTGCGGAGCGGGCCTGCCGCGCAGTCGGGAGACCGCGACCCCGCCCAGGCAGATCAGACCCCCGAGCAGCGTGACCCACCCGGGCACCTCGTCCAGGGCGGCCCAGGAAATGACGATGACGACCGCGGGCACCGCGTAGGTGGTCGCCCCCATCTTCCCTGCGGTGGTCCGCGAGAGCGCGTAGGCCCAGGTGCTGAAGGCGAGGGCGGTCGGGAACAGGCCGAGGTAGAGGACGTTGAGCGTCGCCGAGAGCGGAGCCTGGGACAGCTGCGAGACCAACTGCCCGCTGAAGGGCAGGCAGGCGACGGCGCCGATGAGGCAACCGAAGGTGGTCACCTGGATCGGCGTCGCATGCCGCAGCGCCGGCTTCTGCGACACGACCCCGGCCCCGTACGTCACGGCCGCCAGCAGGCACAGGAGCACGCCGAGGACCGAGGACGAGCCGCCGCTGGACGTCGAGAGCCCGACCACGCCCGCGCCGACGAACGACACGGCCATGCCCACCAGCAGCAGACGCGGGAATCCCTCCTTGAGCAGCCAGCCACCCAGCAGCGCGATCACGATCGGTCCGATGTTGACGACCATGGCGGCGGTGCCGGCATCGACCTTCTGCTCACCCCAGTTCAACGCCACCATGTAGCACCCGAACCAGAGCACCCCGGAGCAGATGATTCCGGGCCATGCCTGGCGCGGCGGTAAACCGCCCCGCCGCACCACGAGCACGACCAGCAGCGCGACGGCACCGGTCAAAAGCCGGCCCAACGCCAGGGCGCCGGGCCCGAAATGACTCGCCGACGCACGAATGGCGACAAAGGCCGAAGCCCAGAGCAAGACCGTGACCGAGGCGGCAATAAGGGCGGGAAGGTCAATACGGGAATGTTCCGTCGAACGATTCATGCTGCCAATCCAATCACTCGCAAGTGCGCTGCGTCTTCTGGACGTTGTGGCAGGTGCCCCGGTTTGGGCACCATATTTCGGGGCAACCAGGCGACCCGACAACCCGCCTTCCGGGCGAGCAGCGCTCCACTTTCCCGCCCCAGCCCTCCCCAATTCCCTTGCTCGCGGCCCGTCGCACGATCCGACCGGGAATCGGCGCGGGCGACGGCGGGCTTCGGCCTGCACCCCCTTCCCCCGGGGCGCCACCAGCGCAGGCACGCGTCGCCCCGTGTTGCCGCGTCGCGAGGTCGTCTTAGGATTCCTAGCAAAATGAGGTTTTCAGGCGTCGCCAGCAGATGATGCTGCAGCCGAGGATGAGGAAAGCTTCGTGGAGGTCTTCCCTGATCTCCCAGCGGATGCGCAGGCGCCGGAACCAGTGCAGGAGGGCGAAGGCTGCTTCGGCGACCCATCGGTGGATGCCCAGACCGGAGCCGTGCTGGGTGCCGCGGCGGGCGATGAGGGGGCGGATGCCCACCTCGCGCAGTTCGCGGCGGTAGGTGTCGGAGTCGTAGGCGCGGTCGGCGAACAGAGCGCCGGGGCGCTTTCGGGGGCGCCCCCGCTTGCCTTTGACGGCCGGTATGGCGTGGACCAGCGGCATGAGCTGGGTGACGTCGTGGCGGTTTCCGCCTGTGAGCGTGGCCGCCAGCGGGATGCCGTGCGCTTCGGTGATCACGTGGTGCTTGCTGCCTGCCTTTCCCCGATCCACCGGTGAGGGCCCGGTCTTCGCGCCGCCCTTCATCGCCCGCAGATGGGAGCCGTCGACCGCGGCCCGGGAGAAGTCCAGCAGCCCGGCCGCACGTAGCTCGGCCAGCAGCAGCTCATGAAGAGCCTGCCACACCCCGGCCTGATGCCAGTCGCGCAGCCTGCGCCAGCACGTGCTGCCCGAGCCATATCCCAGCTCCTGGGGCAGGAACTCCCAAGGGATGCCGGTGTACAGCACGAACAGGATCCCGCTCAGCACCCGCCGGTCATCGAGCCGTTTGCGACCCGGATACCTCACGCGGCGCTCAATCACCGGCAGCAGCCCGGCAATCCGCTCCCACAACCCGTCCTCGACTTCCCACGGCCTCCGCTGCACCATGCCCAACGCCCCCACCACAACACCAGACAGAGGCACAACACCGGCTGACGGCCTGTCATTCCAAGGCAGTACAGCTCATTTTGCTAGGAGTCCTTAGGACACGGCCCGGCAAGGGTGCGGGGCCGCTCCCCCGCACGCTGCCGTACCGCCCCGCTGCGCTCGCCACGCACGGGACGCCGATACCTTGCCACACCCCGGCAATCCACCGGAAGGGTGATCACGGCCAGTTCCGGCGGACGACGGCGGACGACGGCGAAGTGGGCGGCACGTGAGTCCGTGCCGCCCACCGGCCAGGCCGCAAGTCACCTGCCTCCCGGGGCGGTTCGGCGTCGGTCCGCTGCGGCCGGGCCCGTCCGGCGCGGACGCTCAGCAGCCGTGCCGGTCCTCCGTCAGTTCGCCCTGGGCCGTGGCCAGCGTCCGGTCGTAGCAGGAACCCGGGCCGTGGAGGCGGTAGCGCTCGCGCGAGACGCCGGTGGCGTGCCGCTGTTCGCGGGGCACGTTCTGGTTGTACGCGGCGTCGCCCGTGTAGGTGTCGTCCAGCCGCGACCAGTCGGTGTGCCGTCCGCCCCGCAGCGTGGCGATGTCCGCGCGGTCGCCCATGGCCATGGTCGTCCGCAGCCGGTTGCCGGAGTCCACGGTCGTCGCACCGTCCATGGTGTAGGTGCGCTGGGTGCGGGTCGTGGTCGCGGGTCCCCGGCCGCGAACGGTCACCGCCTCGTCGTCGTTCCAGCGCGCTCGGAGCGCGTCGGTGGATTCGTCCGCGTTCCAGCGGTGCACGGAACCACCGGCGAGCCTGCGGGTGACCGTCGTCGTGACCCGGCCGTGCGAGGTGTCGACGTATCCCGACACCGTGAGGGAGTGCCCGCCCTCGGACGTCAACCGGCGCTCGGCGCCCGGCTGGTACGCCGTCTTGTCGACGAGGTCGCCCGGCTGGCTGGTGACGAGTGCACCGGTCACCTGCGCCGCCCCGGCGTCCTGCCAGACGAGGATGTTGGTGGGGGTGCTCCAGCCGCTCTGCCCTGCGGGCAGCCCGGTGACCGACACCGCGATCCGGTGCGGGCGCCCGTCGTTCAGCTGCCCGGCGAAGGGAGTGAGGTCGTACTGCACCGGCCGAACGTCGAAGGCGCGCGGGCCCGGGATCACGTACCACAGGAAGGGGTTGGACCAGCCGCCCGTCCACACGGTCGGGAACGGGGCCGCGATACCGGCGAGCCTGCCGTCCACCGTCACCTGCACCTCGCGGTACGGGCCGTCCTCGGCCTTGCACGAGTACGGTGCCGCAGCCGGCACCGTCAGGTACCAGAACTCCTCGCAGCCGCCGCCCGATCCGGTGGCGTACACCTCGGCGACGATCCGTTCGCTGTTGCGCGGTGTGGTCAACTGCCCCTCGTAGCTCGGGCCGTTGCTGTGGGCGCCCTGGAGGGTGAGGACCTTGTCAGGGGTGCGGGCCTCCTTCACCGGTCCTCGTGCCGCGTAGAAGGTCAGCGTCGCCCTGACCTTGATGACGCCGGTGTACGTCCCGTCCACGGTGTTGCCGATGAGCATCTCGACGGGCTGCCGCTCGCGGAGCGTGGCGGCGTACCGGGTGACGTCCTTCTCCACCTTCCAGGTGATGCCCTGGGGCGACGGTTCCGGGGTCGACGTGCGCAGGACCTCCACGCCGCCGATGTGGAGATACCCGAGGCGGTCGAACTGCCGCCCGGCCACGGATCCTTGGAGTTTCAGGACGACCTTGTTCCAGCGGTGCCCGCACGGTCCGGTCCTTGCGGGCGGTATGTAGGTGCCCTTGTAGGGCGTGTAGTCGCGGAATGCGGTGTCGGCGACCGTCACTCGGCACGAGGGGGTGTCCGGGACGGACACCGGCGGACCGGCGGTGACCGGGTCGTGCCAGTGGGTACCGAATTCGGTGGGCGGCTCCGCGGCGACGGCCGGGCTCGCGCCCAGTACCAGGCCGGCGACAGCGGCGCACACGGTGAGAAGCACTCGTCTCATGGGTCAGGAGTGAAGCGCTTCGTACTGCCGTGCACCAGTGCCCGGTTGGCCTGATCCACCGCCCGGCGCGGGAATCCGGTCGACTTCGCCGGCCGGTGACGCGGCGCGGCACAACCTTCGCCCCCTCCCCTCCTCCCCCGATGACGGGCGGGGCGGGCGGAGCCTGCGCAGCGGTGCACTCCCGGACAGCCACTGGCACACTCGGATGGATCGTGATCACCAACCGCCGACGGAGGACGAGTTGAGCAGTGACACCCCGCGCGAACGCGACCGTCTGGAAGCCATCCAGCGCAACGTCGACGCGTTCACCACCGGCATCCTTGACGGCCTCCCCCTCCAGACGTCCTGGCACTGCCTGGAACTGGGCGCGGGCGCCGGCTCCATCGCGTACTGGCTCGCCGAACGCTGCCCGGACGGCCGGGTGGTCGCCGTCGACCTCGACACCCGCCACCTCGACGCCGGCCGGGCCCCGAACCTGGAGATCCAGGAAGCCGACATCACGCATGACGACTACGCGCCCGGCGGATTCGACCTCATCCACGCCCGTTACCTCTACTGCCATCTGCCGGCCCGCGACGCGATGGTGGAACGGGCCGCCCGCTGGCTCGCCCCCGGCGGCTGGCTGGTCGTCGAAGAGCCGTACCACCTCCCCGCGGAGACCTCCCCCTTCCCCGCGGTGCAGCGACTCCTGGCCGGGTATCAGCGCAGGTACCGCGATCACGGGGCCGATATGACCTGGGCGCGCGGCCTGCCCGCCCACCTCGCCCGAAGCGGACTGAGCGAGGTGTCCTTCACCGGGAACCTCGGCTGTATGGGAGGACTCGACAAGGACCGCTGGCGGCCCCTCATCGCCCAGGCAGCCCCCGCGCTGCTCGCCGAGGGCCTCGTCACCGAGGCCGACCTGAACGAGTTCGACGATCTGCTGGACGATCCCGCGTTCATCGACATCCCGCAGGTCACCGTCTCCGCGTGGGGGCGCCGCCCGTCACAGCTCGCGGAGGCGAATGCGCCGCGCGATCGGGCATAGCCAACTCCCTTCGTCCTGAGGGCCGGTGGCCACGGCTGGCCACCGGCCGTCAGGGCATGCGGGAGGCCGTCAGTCCTCGCCCTTGCGGTGGGTGTTCAGGCACAGCGCCCAGCCGTCGGTGTAGCTGTTCGGCGCGGGCGATCCCCCGGCGTGGGCGGCGGCTGTCCAGTAGGCCGGCCCGGCGGCACCGTCGCGAACCGGGTTGCCCGCGGAGTCGCTGGGGAAGCTGCCGTTGAGGTGGGGGCCTCCCGAGCCCGTCTTCGTGAAGTCGGTCGTCGTCACCCCGCCTCCGCTGATGGCCGCTCCCCCACTGATCAGGCTGCCGTCTTCGCGGCGGCAGCCGACGGTCACGGTCTGCCCCGTGGCGGCCCCGTCGGGCCCGCCCACCTCGCGGAAGTGGACCGTCGTGACCGCGCGGCGGACGTTGTCGTGCCCGGCGGTGCAGATCGCGTAGGCATAGGTGGTGTTGTCCATGTCGCGGCCGCCGCCGATCCCGCCGACGGCCGTCCAGGAGTCGGGGTTGGTCTCACCATCCGCCGCCGCCTTCTTGCCGAAGTCGTGCGCGGCGTTGTCGAAGGTCGGGAAGCTCGCGATCGGCTTGAGGCTGCCCACGCTCGCCGGGGTGGTGCGGGCGCCGCCGCCGAGCAGGACGGTGCCGTTCGGGCAGGTCGCCGTGACCAGCCGGTCCGACAGGCCGGTCGAGGGACCGGCGATCTTGTTCATGACCACCTGGGTGTGCCTGATCCGGTGGCCCTGGACGCATATCGCGTAAGGGGTGGTGGAGAAGGAGGGGCTGCTGTGGCTCCCGCTGCCGCCGAACGCAAGCCAGTGGGTCACGTCGTGACCGACGACGCCAGGTGTGCCGGTGTACTCGGTCGTGCCGTCGGGACTGGGGGCGATGCCCATCACGTGGTTGCCGTTGGAGTCCGGGCCGGTGCCGATGGCCTGGTCGACGCCACCGCCGGTGATCAGGCCGTGGGCGCAGTCCGCGTGGGACGCGACCCCGGTGAAGGCGGTCGCCGGGCCGACGGTGGCCCCGGGAGTCCGCACGGTGACGCCGGCGGATTCGGCGTCCGCGGTTCCCGGCACCGTGACGACCAGCGCGGCGCCCAGGACCGCCGCCGCCCGCGCGGCGGAGCGCAGCGAGTTGTTGTTCCTCATGGGTTGTTCCTCATGGGTTGTTCCTCTCCGAAGTCAGCTGTGAAGTCAGCTGTCAGACACCGTCGTTGGCGCACAGCGCCCAGGCGTCGGTGTGGGTTCCGGCCGATGCCATGCCGCCGGTGTGCCCGAAGGCGGTCCAGTACGCCGCCGTGGTGGTCCCGTCCGAGACCGCGTTGCCCGCGGAGTCGCTGGGGAAGCTGCCGTTGAGGTGGTCGCCGCCGGAACCCGGTCCGGTGAAGTCGGTGGTCGTCACGTTGCCGCCGCTGATGGCGGCACCGCCGCTGACCATGTTCCCGTCGGTGCCGCAGCCGACGGTCGCCGTCTGGCCGGTGCTTGCCGTGGTCGGGCCGGCCACCTCGGTGTTGTGGACCTTCACCGTGACGCCGCTGACGTTGATGCCCGTACCGCTGCACATGGCGTATGCGTACGTCTCGTTGGAGGTGTTGCCGCTGCCGGCGTCCCACCCGACGGCGGTCCAGGAGTCGGGGTTGGTCTCACCGTCCGCCGCGGCTTTCTTTCCGAAGTCGTGCGCGGCGTTGTTGAAGGTGGGGAAGCTCGCGATCGCCTTGAAGTTCCCGACACTGGCCGGGGTGGTCCGGACACCGCCGCCGAGCAGGACCGTGTTGGCCGGACAGGTCGCCGTGACGAGGCCGACCGTCGAGGCGGTGGTGGGCGCGTTGACCTTGTTCATCACCACCTGGGTGTGATTGATCAGGTTGCTGCTGAAACACATGGCGTAGGGGGTTGTGGAGTACGCGGGGTCGAGCCTGCCCCCTGTTCCCCCGATGCCGAGCCAGTGCGCCGCGTCGGTGCCGACGACGCCGGGTGTGCCGGTGTACTCGGTGGTGCCGTCGGAGCTGGGCGCGCTGCCCATCACGTGGTTGCCGTCCGCGCTGCCGTTTGCCTGGTCGATCCCACCACCGGAGGCGAGGCCGCTGGCGCAGTCCGCGTGCGTCGATATCTCGGAGTCGATGGCGGTGGGTCCGCTGGTGGCTCCGGGCGTCTTCACGGTCACGGCAACGGTGTTGGCGTACGCGGTTCCTGACACCGTCACGGTCAGCAGGGCCCCCAGGACCAGTGCCTTCCCCATGGCGGAGCGCAGCCGGACTCTCGTGCTCATCGGAGTCTCCCTCCTTCGTCGCCGACCTGGCGAACGAGCGCACACTCTGCCGCAGATGTGAGGAGAAAGTCTCCTGTCACATGGCACAAGCGAGGGGGTTGCCGTCTGTGCGAGGGCACATCAGGCAGCGCTCCGCCTCCTGGGGCGCCGTGCGCGCCCGCACAGCGCAACCACCGGCGAAGGAGGCGAAGGGCGATCTTGTTCCCCGCTACCGACGACGATGCGCGGAAGGTGGCCGCGCCCCTCCGCGAGGACACTGGCCCCATGACGACGAACCGAGCCCTGTCCTTCGACACCGCGCCCCGGCGGCGCACTCGCGCTGTGGTGGAACTGCGCCGACCACGCCGTCGGCCGGATCGCCTCCGCCTTCATGGTCCGCGGCACGGTCAGCGCCGGCCCCTTCCTCATCGAGGAGCGCGCCCGCCTCTCCGCCCTCTCCCCCGAGGGCACGGTCGAGGAGAGCCACGTGGTGCGCCTGGCCGTCGCGGTCTTGTGTACACCATTCTGAACACCCTTGGATTGAAAGGCGGTTGAGGGAAACTGCGGCAGACCGTGGCCGTGGTAGACGCGGCGCGTACGCGAACGGGGCCCTGCCGGGCAGGGTCGGTGCGAGGGACGGCTGGGCTGCGAGGTCACGCGCAGGACCACAATGACGGCGTTCTGTCACATCCGGGCAGGGACAACCGCCTTGAACCTCACGTGGCGTCAGGCGGCACCCTTGGCACATGGCCTTCGAACAGACATGGAAGGTCGGGGCGCTCGCCACGGCGAGTGGACTGACCGTTCGTACCTTGCACCACTGGGACCGGATCGGGCTGCTCAACCCGTCGCGCCGTACGGTCTCCGGGCATCGCGAGTACACCGAGCACGATGTGATCCGCCTCTTCCAGGTACTCGCCCTGCGACGCCTGGGGTTGGGACTGGAGTCCATCGCCACCTGCCTGGACGCGGGTGTCGACCCGGTGCGGCTGGTGGGCCAGCACCTGTCCGACGTGGAGGCGGCTATCGCCTCCCTGGATGCCCTGCGGCAGCGGTTGTCCCACATCCACCGTGAACTGAGCCACGCCCGCGAGCCGGGGACTTCCGCACTGATCAACGTGCTCCAGGCCATGCGCGGTACCGGCTCGGCGGCCGACCAGGCACTGCGGCGCCACGTCGACGACGACCAACTCCAGGCGCTTCAGGACCGGGCCGGCGCGCTCGGCCAGGCAGCCCACTACCTCTTGGAGATCGAGTGGCCGGAGCTGTACCGCCGGGCCGAGGCCCTCCGCCTGGCGGGGACGGATCCGGCCGCTCCCGAGGTGCAGAAGATCGTGGCCCGCATGGACGAACTCAGCGCGATGTTCGCCGGGGGCGACGGCACCCTCACAGCGGCGGTGCGCTCCGCCTGGCAGCACGAGCCGGCCGCGATGTCCGGAGACCCGACCGCGCCGGCCGATGCCTGGCAGGACCTGACCGCCTACCTCGACCGCGCCCGCTCGGCCTCATAACCCCATCCCCGCACCGTTCCGTCCCTTCTCCGAGGAGCAGCCATGCCCCGCACCGTCCGCCTCCGCATTTCCCTGTACGCCGCGCTGCCCGCCCTCCTGCCGGCCCTGGTCATCCTCTCCGCCATGGCGGTTGCCGGTCTGGTCCCCTGGACGGTCCCCCCGTCCGTGGCCCTGGCCCTGACCGTCCAGTCACTGATCACGTTCATCCGCCTCGGGCGCATCCCCGACACCACTGCCGGCGCGAGTCGCCGGGCGTGACGCACAACTCCACGGCGGCTCACCGCCGGGCCCACGGGAAGCCGCCGTCCTGATCGGCTCTGCTCAACCCTTTACCCGGCAGCCGATGGTTCCGCTTGAGGCGTCGAACTGGTGGGCCTTGGGGTGCCTGTGTACGGGAAAAAAGGAAGTTCTTGCACACGTTCCAGAGAGAGGAGTGCTGTTCGTGCCTGGCGCGGCGGCCCGGACGCCGGTGTCGCTGATCGAGCCCGCGCGCCCCGGGCCGAGGCGTCGGCCACCCCGAGCCGCCGTTCAGGGCCCCTTCGGGGTGCGTACGGCCGCCAGCCTGCACCACGCTCAACTTCCGGAAGTCCCAACGATGTTGAGGACTACGACACCAACCGCTCGCACACCGCCGGGACGCACACCGAGCGGCACCAAGGCAGCGCGGCGCAGCCCGTCGCGCCGCACGAATTGCCCCACCGGAACGGGCAGGGATTGCACCGCTCACAGGGTCTTTTCGCTCCTAGAGTCGTACTCACGACGACAGCGACATCGGACCGAGAGGACCCACACCATGAGCAGCGACAACATCACGAACGCAGCCAACGCCGGCTTCGACGCCGTTCTCACGCGCGGGGCGGACGCCGAAACCGCCAGCGACCCCAGCAGCGTCATGACGCTGCTGGCGGATTCCGACACCACCGGCGGGCTGCTGACCAGCTACCGCTCCACCTTCGCCAAGGGTGCGGTCGGCGCGCCCGCTCACTTCCACACCCGCGCCGCCGAACTCTTCTACGTCATCGACGGCGCCCTGCGAGTGCTGGTGGACGAGGAGATCACCGTGCTGAACGCCGGGGACTTTCTTCTCGTGCCCCCGAACACCCCGCACGCCTTCGCCGCCGCTCCCGGGCACGAGGCCGACGTCCTGTTCGCCTTCACGCCCGGCCTGGCGCGCTTCGACTACCTCCGGCTGCTGGGCCGGGTCATGCGCGGTGAGGCCAGCCCCCAGGAAATCAAGGACTCCTCCGAGCGGTTCGACAACCACTATGTCGAGAGCCCGGTCTGGCACAACGCACTGAAGGCCGCGCACTGATCCACCGTGCGGAAGCCAAAACCGAAGCCAAAGCCAAAGCCACAAACCGAAGCCAGAACCGAAGCCGCGGCCCCCGGGCGGGATATCCCACAGGCCCTAGTCCAGCGGCTTCCGCCCCCAGGCGGAGATCAACGGCGCCGTCGCGGTGTCGAGGCGCCCGGACCCGATGTTCGCCAGATGCTCCTCGATCTCCTCGCCGGTCGCCAGTCCGCTCTCGATCAGCCGGTCGCGGATCTGCCGCACGGTCGCGGCCTCCAGCACGCTCCCGGCCGGAGACGTGATCGGGAAGTACGCGTCCGCCTCGACATCGGCCAGGCCCGCCGCACGCAGCAGCCTGGGGAGCGTGCGCCCGAAGGCGAGTTGCGCGCCCCGGTCCGCGAGCAGCGTTCGAAAGCCGCGCCGGATCCGGTTGGCGAGCTCCTGCTCGGGGCCGTACTCATCGGGGCAGGCCAGCGGCTGCAGCGCCGGGTCGGCATCCTCCACCAGCAGCCACCCACCGGGCCGCAGAGCCCGCACCATGGCTCGCAGCGCGGCCTCGCGCTGCGGCACGTGCACCAGGACGAGCCGCGCGTGCACGAGGTCGAACGGCCCCTGCGGCGGCTCGTCGGCGGCCACGTCGTGCCGTACCACCTCGTACGGCGCCCCGGCCCGCGGCATCCACGAGGTATCGAGATCGGTGGCCAGCACCCGGCCCTGCTCCCCGACCCGCTCGGCCAGCCACCCGGGGATGCTCGGGCCGCCCGCCCCGACCTCCCAGCAGCTCCACCCGTCCGCGATCCCCAACGCCCGCAGCCGTCGGAACGTCCCCGGATCGAACAACTCCGCCAACGCCGCGAACCGCTCCCCGGCCTCGGCTTGTTGGTTGTCGAGCAGATACCCCTTGCCGTGCACCTCGGCCGCTTCATAGTCCGTCACCGCCCGAACGTAACAGGGCGATCCACGGACCGCGGAGAGGGGACCGGCGCACCGCCCGGCGTCACCCACGGCCCCGGCCCGAGTTGCGGATGCACGAGCCGAAGGGTTTTGCCATTTTTGCCATCTCGGCAATTTTGCCATCTGCGCAATCTTGCCAGCTCGGCAAGATTCGCTCTAGGCTGCGCGCATGGCACCTGAAGACGAGGCCCGCGCGACCGAGCAGCCCGGACTCCGCGAGCGCAAGAAACGGGAGACCCGGGTCGCACTGAGCCAGGCGGCGATCCGGCTCTGCGTCCTGCGCGGCTGGGCCGATGTGACGGTTGATCAGATCGCCGCCGAGGCCAACGTCTCCGTCCGCACGTTCCGCAACTACTTCGGCGGCAAGGCCGAGGCGATCGCCGCCAGTCACCTGGAGCGGATGCTCCGGGTCGCCGACGACCTGCTCACCCGCCCGGCCGGCGAACCGCTCTGGGACGCGCTGCTGCACGCCCTTCTGGGCCAGTTCGCACCCTCGGGCAACTCCATGCCACAGAACGACCGTTGGCGCGAGGGGGTGCGGCTGATGCTGGCCGAACCCGCGCTGGCCGGTGAGATCGTCAAGGCCAACGCCGCCGCCCAGCAGGAGTTGGCCAAGGCCATCGCGCGACGCACCGGCACCGACGCCGAACGCGACGTCTACCCGAAGCTGGTCGCGGCCGTGGTCGCGGCCGGCAGCGGGGTGGCCGTCGAACACAGCCTGCGCGCCGACGAAACCGCGCCGCTCGGCGCGGTCCTGGCCCAGGTCTTCGAGCAGCTCGCCGCCGGACTGCCCGTCCCGTAGCGCCTGTCCGGCAGGTCGGGCCCAGGCGAAGAACGGCGACCGGCTCGCTTCGGTGCCGCCCTTTCCCGTTCGCACCAAGGAGACATGACCGTGACATCCGACGTGATCATCGTGGGCGGCGGCCCGAACGGGCTGATGCTGGCCTGCGAACTGAGCCTGGCCGGCATCCGCCCGATCGTGCTGGAGCAGCTACCGCAGCCCAGTACCGAGCCCAAGGCCAACGGCCTGCTCGGCCAGGTGGTGCGGCTGGCCGACCACCGCGGCCTGCACGAGCCACTCAGCGGCAGCCCGGAGCCGCCGCAGCCGAACTCCGCCTACTTCATGTTCGCGGCCATGGGTCTCAACCTCGGCCTGCTGGATGCCAGTCCGGTCTTCGCCCTGGCCGCCCCGCAGCACCGGATCGTCGAGGTCCTGGAGGAGCGTGCCCGCGCACTCGGCGTCGACCTGCGGCGTGGGCACCGGGTCGGCGCCGTCGCCCAGGACGCGGACGCCGTCACCCTGGACGTCACCGGCCCCGACGGAGCGCGGCGGCTCCGCGCCCGGTACGTGATCGGAGCGGACGGCGCGCACAGCGTGATCCGCAAGCTCTGCGGGATCGGGTTCCCCGGTGTCAGCTACGACCGCCGCACCAACCGCACCGCCCATGCCACCGTCCCGGCCGACTGGGTCGACCCCGCCAGCGGCGCCCTCACCCTTCCCGGCCACGGGCCGGTCCTGCCCTTCCTGCCCCACCGCACCGAGCAGGGCGGCTTCTCCTACGCGCCATTCCCCGGCCGACCGCCGCTGGTCAGCACCACCGAGTGGGACCAGCCCGCGACGGACGAGCCGATGACCCTGGCCGAAATGGAGTCAAGTGTCCGCCGAGTAATGGGTGTTGACCTGCCGCTCGGACCGCCGGACGGAACGGGCCCGCATGTGCTGCGACGGCTGGCCGGCGGCAACACCCGGGTCGCCGACCGGTTCCGCGACCGCCGGGTCTTCCTGGTCGGCGACGCCGCCCACGTCTACGCCTCCGGCGGCGGCCCCGGGCTGAACCTCGGCCTGCAGGACGCCGCCAACCTGGGATGGAAGCTCGCCGCCGCGCTGCACGACACCGCTCCGCCCGGCCTGCTCGACAGCTACGACACCGAGCGCCGCCAGGCCGCCCGCCGCATGGTCCTCAACGCCGAGGCCCAGTCCGCGCTCACCGCACCGGGGACCGACACCACCGCCCTGCGTGAACTCTTCGGTGAGCTGCTGACCCGCAAGGAGGTCGTCCAGCACCTCGCCGACCTCACCGCGGGCACCGATGTGCGCCATGAGATGGGTATCGCCGATCCCCACCCCGCAGTCGGCTATTTCGCACCGGAGTTGGAGCTGGTCACGGAGACGGGGAAGGTCCGGTTGGCTGAACTCTCCCGTAATGCCCGGCCGTTGCTGGTCGATCTGACCGAGGATCAGTCGCTGTCAGAAGCCCTGACGGCACGTCAGGACGCCATCGACCTCGTCACCGCACACGGCGGCCCGGCCGACATCACCGGCCTGCTGATCCGCCCCGACGGCTACGTGGCCTGGGCCTGCGGCTCACCCCGCCCGGACCAGGCCGAGTTGACCGACCTGCGGGCGGCCGTCCAGCGCTGGTTCACGGCCTGAACCGCAACCGCTCCGCGTCGCCGACCCTGGAATCCCGGCGACGCGGGCGCGGACCCGGTCGGCCCGGGCGGCCGGGTCCGGGACGGGCAAGGCCGGCGCGCGAGCCTCCCGCCACCTCGATCCCTTCCCCTCTCCGTACTAGTGCACCTGACTGCCTGACCGCTTGCCTGCCCCGTCTCACGCCGCCACAGCGCGCCACAGGTCCACGGTGCGCCCATCGCACGCTCCCCACACCAGGGCACTAGTGCACCACCTGAGCAAATCCCCTGCACAGCAGCGGATTTGCGCTTGCCTAGTACGCGTTTACGCCGTACATTCTCTGCCCATGGGGAACACCGACATACTCATCTCCGGTGCCGGCATCGCCGGCACCGCGCTGGCGTACTGGCTGCGCAGGGCCGGCTTCACCGTCACGGTCGTAGAGCGCGCACCGGAACCACGGCCGGGTGGCCAGACCGTGGATCTGCGGGGCGCCGGCCGCACCGTGGTCACGCGCATGGGGCTGATGGACCAGGCGCGGGCGCTGAGCGTCGACCAGCGCGGCCTGGCATGCGTCGACGCGTCCGGCCGCATCACCGCCCGGTTGCCGGCGGACAGCTTCGGCGGCGAGGGAATCGTTTCCGAGATCGAGATCCTGCGCGGCGACCTCGGCCGCCTGCTCTATGACGCCACGGTGCCGGAGACCGAGTACGTCTTCGATGACACCATCACCGGTCTCGACCAGGACGACGACGGGGTCACCGTCACCTTCGAGAAGACCGGCCCACGCCGGTTCGGGCTGGTCGTCGGTGCGGACGGGCTGCACTCGGTCGTACGGTCCCTGGCCTTCGGGCCGGAGTCGGACCATGTCCGCCCGTTGGGCGTCTACACGGCGTGGTTCACCGCCGTCGAGGAGCTGGAGCTCGACGGCTGGTACCAGATGTACAACGTGCCCGGTGGGCTCGTCGCCTCGGCGCGGCCCGGCCGTCGAGCCGGCGAGATCAAGGCCGGCCTCAGCTTCCGGTCGGCACCGATCACCTACGACCGCCGCGACATCGCGGCGCAACAGGACATGCTGGCCCGGCGCTTCGCCGGGGCCGGCTGGGAAGTGCCGCGGCTGCTGCGGGCGATGCGCTCCGCGTCGGACTTCTTCTTCGACTCCATGGGCCAGGTGCACCTCGACAGCTGGGCCCGCGGCCGGGTGGTGCTGCTCGGCGACGCCGGCTACTGCCCCACGCCGCTCACCGGCCTCGGTACCAGCCTGGCCCTGGTCGGCGCGTACGTGCTGGCGGGTGAACTGGCCTCGGCCGACGGCGATCACCGCATCGCCTTGCGAAACTACGACGAGACCATGCGCCCCTATGTCGACCAGGCCCAGCAGTTGCCGCCCGGCGGCGCCGCGGGATACGCGCCCTCCAGCGCACTCGCCATCCGGTTGCGGGGCCTGTCGATGCGCTCGATGACGCGCTGGCCGATGCGGAATCTGCTCGCCGCGCAGTTCGCCAAGGCCGGGGACATCGCTCTGCCGGACTACGGCCTTCCTGCAGTCGGCGAACAGCCGGCGTCCTCTACCGGGGCGGGGCGCTGAAACACAACGTTCCGCCTGAGCCGCCTGCTTGACGGTCGGTCCGGTCAGCCACCACCGCGTTCGGCCATGTCGTCCTCCAGGGCGTCCAGCCGGTTGATCACCTCGACCACACCGTCGACGCTCTCGCACAGGCGCACCGCGACGGGGACCAGGCTCCTGCGCTCCAGGGCGCCGCTGAGCGTCACCGTGCCCTCGGCGACGTCGACCGTGACGGCGGAGGGGGCGACGCCCAGTGTGCGGGTCAGTACGTCCTCCAGGATCTCTTCCTGGATCGCGCGGTCCCGCCGCAGGAAGAGCTGGACGAGGTCGCGGCGGCTGATCACGCCGATGAGCCGGCCGGATTCGTCGACCACCGGCAGCCGCTTGACCCGCTTCTCCTCCATCGTCCTGGCTGCCCGCACGGCGCTCCACTCGGGCCGCGCCACCACGGCAGGGCTCGTCATGATCGCACCGGCGGTGGTGCGTCCCCGCTCCTCGGACGGCCGGCGCAGCAGATCGGCCTCGGAGACGACTCCCACCGGCCGCTCGTCCTCGTCGATGACCGGAACCGCGCTGATGTCGTACTCATGGAGCAGACGCGCGATCTCCCGGAACGGGGTGCCCCGCTGGGCGACGACGGCGTTGGGGGTCATCAGATCGGCGACGCTGCGATGCCGCATGCGGTCCAGTCCCTTCTCGACGGTTCAGTGCGTACGAGCCTGTCGCGTCCGGTTGCCCGCAGGTAGGGCCGGGCGGCCCTCGGCGGAGCCGTTGGTGGTCCCGGTATGCCGGCGGTCCCGGTCGGCCGTCGGGTCGTTTCCGGCCCGTCGACTGCTCGGTCGCGGGAAGGACGCACGTCTGCGCTTCGTCCGCACCGTCATGATATGTGCGGTATCGGAAGGGTGGCAGCGGGCCCGGGGGGAGTGCGGAGGGCCGGGGCGATACCGCGGGTCAGCGGGCCTGGGAACCGAACGGGACCCGGGGGAAGGTCACGGTGAATTCGGTGTGCCCGGGGCGGCTGTTCATCGCGACCCGTCCGCCGTGCGCGGTGACCACCGCGTCGACGATGGCCAGCCCCAGACCGGTGCCGCCCGCCGCCCGTGAGCGGCTGTGGTCGACCCGCACGAAGCGGCCGAAGACTTCGTGCTGGACCTCGTCGGGCACGCCGAGGCCGTCGTCGGCCACCGTCAGCCGGGTCCCCTGGTGGTCGGCGTCCAGCCGCACCGTCACGGCGGTCCCCGGCGGGGTGTGCATACGGGCGTTGGCGAGAAGGTTGCCGACGACCTGGTGCAGGCGGTGGTCGTCGCCCTCGACCGTCACCGCCGTCTCGGGGAGGTCGAGCAGCCACCGGTGCCGTGGGCCGGCCGCCCGCGCGTCGTCGGCCGCGTCGATCACCAGCCGCGTCAGATCCACCGGCTTGCGCTCCAGGGCGCGGCCGGCGTCGAGACGGGCGAGCAGCAGCAGATCGTCCACCAGGCGGCTCATCCGCTCCGACTCCGACTGGATCCGCTCCAGGGAACGCCGGACCTCGCCGGGCACCGGCCCCTTGTGACGGAGGGCGAGTTCCGCATGGCCGCGGACGTTGGCCACCGGGGTCCGCAGCTCATGGCTGGCGTCGGCGGCGAAGTGCCGCAGCCGTTCCTCGCTCGCCTGGCGACGTTCCAGGGCGTTCCCCACGTGACCGAGCATGCGATTGAGGGAGGTGCCGACCTGCCCGACCTCGGTGTGCGGTTCGGCCACCGGCACGGGCTCCGGCATCGCGACCTCGCCACTGGCCAGCGGCAGTTCGGCCACGCTCGCGGCCGTGGTCGTCACGCGGCGCAGCGGACGCAGCGACAGCCGTACCCACAGGGCGCCCAGGACTCCGGTCACCACGAGGGCGCCGCCGAAGACCGCCGCCTCGACCGCCTCCAGCTGGTGCACCGTCTCCTCGACGGGGCGCAGGGGCAGGCCCGTGATCAGGACGTCGCCGTCGTCGCCCAGGACCGCGTTGACGCGGTACCGCCCCAGTGCGGACAGCCGGATGCTGTGTCCGGAACCGTCGGCCGGGAGGGCGGCCAGCGCCCGGCGGTCGCCGGCGGCCAGCGGCACCGCGGCATCCGTCCGGTCTCGTACGACGGCCGCCTGGGTCGGGGTGTCGCGCAGCAGCCGGGCGCCGAAAGTGCCCTCGGACTGGCCGCGGGTGTCCGGCTGGTTGTCGGCGTCCGGTTCGGCCTCGTGTTCCAGGCTGGCCGCGAACCGGCCGGCGGAGGCGGAGAGCTGCTGGTCCAGGCGGCTCACCAGGAACCGTTCGAGCGCGACGACCGTGGTGACGCCGACCGCCAGGCAGGCCAGTGCCAGGAGCGTGACCAGGCCGGCGGTGAGCTGGCTGCGCAGGGTGCGGGGGACGAGCCGGATCACGCGGGCTCCGGCTTGAGGACGTATCCGACGCCGCGGACCGTGTGGATCATCGGGGTCCGGCCGGCGTCGATCTTCTTGCGCAGATAGCTGATGTACAGCTCGACGACGTGTGCCCGGCCGCCGAAGTCGTAGGACCAGACCCGGTCGAGGATCTGCGCCTTGGACAGCACCCGCCGGGGGTTGCGCATCAGGAACCGGAGCAGCTCGAACTCGGTGCGGGACAGCTCGATCAGTTCACCGCCCCGGACGACCTCCCTGGCCTCCTCGTCCATGACGAGGTCCCCGACGACCAGCTGGTCGCCGTGCGGCTCGTGTGCCATCCCGGCCCGGCGCAGCAGACCGCGCAGCCGTGCCAGCACTTCCTCCAGGCTGAACGGCTTGGTCACATAGTCGTCGCCGCCCGCGGTGATGCCGGCGATCCGGTCCTCGACGGCGTCACGCGCGGTGAGGAAAAGGACACAGACCGTCTTCAACTCCTTGCGCAGCAGGTGCAGTACCTGGAGGCCGTCGATGTCGGGCAGCATCCAGTCCAGGACGACGGCGTGCGGGTGGAAGGTCCTGGCCACCGTGAGCGCGGAGGCGCCGTCGGCGGCGCTGCGGACCTCCCAGCCCTCGCCCGCCAGGGCGCCGGAGAGCACCTCGGTGACGTCCGGCTCGTCGTCGATCACCAGGACGCGCAGCGGCGAGCCGTCGGCGCTGTGCAGCGGGGCAGGGGTGCGGTGCAAGTGCATGGTGCCTCCAGCATCCCCTGTCCAGGGGGGTGCGCGGGTATGAGCCGGCTCTCAGTTTCCTGTGAATCCCGTGGTGGGGGCGCCGCTCAGAGGATCTTCAGAAGTTGCGCTGCGACGCTGGCGCGGACCACGGAAGGGAGGTCCCATGAGCACCATCTCGCACACCCGCAGCGATGCCCCCGGCAGCGCCCCGCCCCGCCGGCTGCCGCCCCTGGCTCCGCTGCTGGCCCAGGGCGCCGTCTGGGCCGGTGCCGTCGGTGTCCTGGCCCTGTGGTGGACGGGCACGGCGTCCGTGGTGGGTCCGGCGGGCTGGCTCACCGGCGCCGGCCGGATCACCGGACTGCTGGCCGGCTACGCCTGCGCGGTGCTCGTCGCGCTGATGGCCCGCGTTCCGCTGCTCGACCACACCCTGGGCACCGACCGCCTCGCGCGCTGGCACGCCATGGCCGGGCGCTACACCATCTCGCTGGTGCTGGCCCACGCCCTGCTGATCACCTGGGGCTACACCCTCACCGCGCGGGGCGGTGTTCTGCACGAGACGGCCACCCTCGTCTTCGACTACCCGGACATGCTCAAGGCCACCGCGGGCTTCCTGCTGCTGATCGTCACCGGTGTCGTCTCGGCGCGCGCCGCCCGCCGACGGATGAGCTACGAAACCTGGCACTACCTCCACTTCGCCACCTACCTGGCCATCTTCCTCGCCTTCGGCCACCAGCTCTCCAACGGCGCCGACTTCGTGGGCCGGCGGCCCGCCCAGCTCGGCTGGTACGCCCTGTACGGGGCGGTGGCGGCGCTGATCGTCTGGTATCGCTTCGTGGTACCGGTACGACGGGCCCGGCGCCACCGGCTCCGGGTGACCGAGGTCCGCCCGGAGGCTCCGGGCGTGGTGTCGATACTCCTCACCGGGGAGCGACTGGCCGAACTCGGCGCCCGGCCGGGCCAGTTCTTCCGCTGGCGGTTCCTGGCACCGGGCCTGTGGTGGACCGCCAACCCCTACTCGCTCTCCGCACCGCCGCTCCCCCACCAGCTGCGCATCACGGTCAAGGAGGCCGGCGGGCACAGCGCGGCCCTGGCCCGGCTGCGGCCCGGCACCCGGGTGTGGGCCGAAGGCCCCTACGGCGCGTTCACCGAGGCGCGGCGCCGGTCGGCGAAGGTGCTGCTGCTCGGCGGCGGCGTGGGCATCACCCCGCTGCGTACGCTCTTCGAAACCCTCCCCGGCGAGGTCACGCTCATCTACCGGGCACGGCGCCCGGAAGACCTCGCCCTGCGTGCCGAGCTCGATGCGATCGCCGCCGCTCGCGGCACGGCCGTCCACTACTTCGTCGACGAACCGGTCGCGTACTCCGCGCCGCTCACCGCCCGCGCACTCAAGTCCGTGATCCCCGACCTGGCCGCACACGAGGTGTACCTGTGCGGTCCGCCCGGCATGACCAGCGCTGCCCGACGGGCCCTGCGCGGGGCCGGTGTGCCCCAACACCGCATCCACCACGAGTCGTTCGCGTTCTGAAGGAGCCACTGTGCGCCGAGCCGTTCTGACCGCAGCGTCGACCAGCGCACTGGTCGTCCTGCTGCTCTCCCTCAAGCCGCACCAGCCCGCCGGCCTGACCGGCGACCTGGCCCAGGGGGGCAGCGCGCCGTCCCCGGCGCCCACCGGCCGTCCGACACAGAGCAGCCACCCGGCCGGCGGCAAGCACCCGGCCAGCGGCACCTTCACCGGCGCCCCGGTCGACACCCGCTACGGCACCGTGCAGGTCGCCGCCACCGTCAACGTGGGCCGGCTGACCGCCGTCAAGGTGCTGCAGGCCCCGTCCGACAACGGCCGTGACCAGGAGATCGCCGCCTACGCCCTGCCGCGCCTGACGCAGGAGGCGCTGAGCGCACACGGTGCCGCCATCGACGCGGTGTCCGGAGCCAGTTACACCAGCGCCGGCTACATCCGGTCGCTGCAGAGCGCCCTGGACAAGGCCGGTGCCTGAACCCCGGCACGGGCTGCGCCACGTCGAGCAGGCCATGGGCACCGTCTTCTCGTTCGACGTCCGCGACACCCGCACCCCCGCCATCGAGACCGCCCTGGGCGACGCCGTCGCCTGGCTGCACCACGTCGACGAGGTCTTCTCGACCTACCGGGCCGACAGCCCCGTCAGCCGGCTCGCGCGCGGCGAGATCGGACTCGACGAGTGCCCCGCGGAGGTCCGCGAGGTCCTCGACCTCTGTGACCGGGTGGAGCGGACCACCGGCGGCTGGTTCAGCACCACCGCGAACGGCAGCCTCGACCCGACCGGGCTGGTCAAAGGGTGGGCGGTCGATCGCGCCGCGCAGATCCTTCGGGCCGCCGGTGCCCGGCACAGCTGCGTGAACGGCGGCGGCGACCTCCGGCTCAGCGGAGAGGCGGCCCCTGGTGTGCCCTGGCGCATCGGGATCGCCCACCCGCACCGGCCGGGCGAGCTGTGCACCGTCGTCACCGGACGCGACCTGGCCGTCGCCACCTCGGGCACCGCCGAACGCGGGGCCCACATCCTCGATCCGCACACCGGCACCCCCGCGACCCGTCTCGCCTCGGTCACCGTCGTCGGCCCCGACCTCACCACGACCGACGCCTACGCCACGGCGGCCTTCGCCATGGGCCCCGCCGCCCGGGACTGGTTGGAAGGGCTCGACGGTCACGAGGGGTTCGCGGTCGCGCCGGACGGCGGGACCTGGCACACCCGCGGATTCCCCGGCACGCCGGGCGCGGGCCGGTAGCCGCCACCGTCACAGCGAGCACCACCATGGGCTCCCGGATCAGCGCCGCCGCCCGTCCCCGGCCGGACCGGGCCGGTCCCCAGCACAGCCTCGTCTCCCGCCGACGGGCGGCCGGAACGCGTCAAGTGAGGGCGGAGACGGGCGGTTTCGTGCTCGCGGCGATCAGCGCGTCCTGGGGCGGGGGGAGTATCCGGCGCGGTCGGACATGATGGCGAGGACGAGCGGGGAGGTGTGCGGCGGCCGGACGACGGCGATGTCGTCGGCCCTGCCGTAGTCGCCCGTGCCGGTCTTGTCGGCCACCCGCCACCCTCGGGGCAGCCCGGCCCGGACGGGCCCCGGTACCTGCCTTCGAGCGCAGCGGACCGCGCACTGTCCGGTGACGCCGACGGGCGTCGGCCGGGCGCCGGGGACGAGGGACGGCGGGAGGGGCGGGGCCTTACTCGCCCGGGGCGAGGGTGTCCGCGACGATGCGCGCCGCGGCGGCGATCGGCGCGTTGTCCACCGGAGCGTTCCGGGTGGCCTTCGTCGACAGCACGGCCAGCACGATCGGCGTCTTCCGGGTCGTCCAGGCGACGCCGATGTCGTGGGCGCTCGCGTAGTCGCCGGTGCCCGTCTTGTCCGCGACGACCCAGTCCCGCGGCAGCCCGGCGCGAAACCGTTCCTCGCTGGTGGTGTTGCCCTTCATCCAGGTGACCAGGTGCTCGCGATCGGCGTCGGCCAGTGCCCGCCCCACCGTCAGCCGCTCGCAACTGCCGCCGATCGCCTCGGGGGTGGTGGTGTCGCGCAGGTCGCCGGGGAGGGCGGAGTTGAGGTCGGGCTCCCAGCGGTCCAGACGGCTGACCCGGTCGCCGATCGAACGGAAGAAACGCGTGAGACCGGCCGGGCCCCCGATCTGGCGCAGCAGGAGGTTCCCCGCCGCGTTGTCGCTGTACTGGATCGCCGCCGCGCACAGGTCGCCCACCGCCATGCCGGTGTCCACGTGCTGTGCGGTCTTCGGGGAGTTCGGCAGGATGTCCGCGGGCGGGTAGTGGATCACCTTGTCCAGCGGCGCGCAGCGTGCCTGGTCCCGCAGGACCGCGGCGGCGGCGAACGCCTTGAAGGTCGAGCACATCGCGAACCGCTCCCGCGCACGGTAGGCGACGACCTCCCCGGTGCGGACATTGCGGGCGTACACGCCGAGGCGCATCGCGTACCGCCGCTCCAGCTCACGCAACTCCCGCTCAGCACCCCTCTGTTGGGGGGCGGAGGCGGCCGCGGCCGCCGACGACGTCGCGGCGGTGGTGAGCAGGGCGGTGGACACCGCGAGGCCGGTCTTCAGCAGGCCGCGCCGCGGCAGAGGGGTGGCACTGGTCATGTGCGGAGGTCTCCCGTACTCGTCGTCGGTTCCCCGAAGCTCCGGCTCCGCGGAGCTTCGACGGGGACAGCGAAACAGCCGGACTCCACCCATGTCCAAGAGTGAACTTTGAAGGACTCATAACTTCTTGATATGACTGCTGTGTGGACCTGCTCGCGCACCTGGAGGCGTACGTCGCGGCCGTCGACGAGGCGAGCTTCTCGCGCGCGGCCGAGCGGCTCGGGATCGCCCAGCCGCTCCTCAGCCGGCGCATCAAGATGTTGGAGGAGCACTTCGGCGGCCAGCTCTTCGACCGCTCGCGGCGGCAGGTCGAGACCACCGAGCTGGGCCATCTCCTCCTGCCCTACGCCCAGGACGTGCTGGACCGGGCCCAGCGGCTGGGGCACGTCGCCCGGTCGGCGCGGCAGTCGGCGGTGCACGCCGTCGGCGTGCCCGCGGACTGCGGGCCGGCCGCACTGGCGCGGATCATCCGTGCCGGAGCCGAGCGCGACGTCACGTTCGCCGTGCGGGAGCTGCCTCCGGACGAGCGCGTCGCGGGTCTGGCCGACACCTCGCTCGCGTATGCGCTGGTACGCGTCGCCCCGGAGAACGCCGCGCTGCGCGTGCCGCTCGGCCTGGCGTCCGCCCCGCCGCAGTCACCGGACGGTGCCGCTGCCGCCCCGTCCGAGGCTCACCGGCGGACTCGTCGGCGGGCGATCCATCTGGAGGATCTGCGGCCCCGGCGCGGCGTCGGTGCGCCGCGCGAGCGGCGGGCCGCCGTGCCGATCCTCGCCATGGCCGAGGATCAACTTCCGACCGCACAGGACCGGTTGCGTCGCGCGGTCGCGCGGGCCGGGCTGCCGGAAGGCACGGTCCGTCCGGCCGGACCGACGGCGACCGCCCTCGCCGAGACGCTCGCGGGACAGGTGACGCTGCTGTGCACCGAGCCGTTCGCGCGGCGGCACGGCGCGAACTGGGCGCCGTTGGACAATGCCTCGCTGCACCGCGGATACGACGCCGGCGCGGCACGTCGCCCCGGGAACGCGGCGCACGTACCGGACTGGCTGGTCCCCCTGCTCGCCGCCGCGGTCGGCGCCGCCGCAACCGTCCCCACCACGGCATCCGTGGCCGCGGGCGAGGACGCCCCGTCCCGACTGGCGGCGCGCGGATGAGCGCCGCCCCCGCGCACCGCCCCGCCTACGTCGCCGACGACGTGGACCTCCTCGGTGTCGCCGAGACGATCGCCGACGACTGGGCCGCCCTCGGCGTCCGCGGATCGTTCCTCGCCCGCCACATCGACACCGGCGAGCAACTAGGCTTCGCCGTCGACGAACCGGTACCGCTCGCCTCGGTGGTCAAGGTCCCGCTCGCCCTCGTCGTACTGGACCGGATCGCGACCGGGGAGCTGGACGCGGCGCGGCCCGTGACCGTCGACCCGTCCACGAGCAGTGTCGGACCCACCGGGCTGGCGGCGTTCCGCCACCCGGCCACCGTGGCCGTCGGCGACCTCCTCCATCTGATGCTCTCGGTGAGCGACAACGCCGCCGCCGACGCGTTGCTGGACCTCGTCCCGGTGGCGGACGTCGACGCCCACCTGCGCGCCTGGGGGTGCTCCGGCATCCGGATGCGGCACCGGCTCAACCGCATGTACGAATGCGCCGCCGGCGCCGTGGGCAACGACTTCTCGCTCGCCCTGGAGTTGGCCATCCGCGACGACCTCTCGGGGCGGCACACCATCGAGACGCTGGACCCCGCGCACGCCAACCTCGGCACCGCCGCGACCCTGGTCGACCTCCTGCGGCGGGTGTGGCAGGACGGCATCGCCCACCCCGAAGCAACCGCGGAACTACGCCGGTTGATGGGACGTCAGGTCTTCACGCAGCGGCTGGCGAGTGAACTGCGCGCGGACACGCTCCGGTGGCACGGCAAGACGGGCACCTTCCTCCACCTGCGGCACGAGATCGGCGTGGTGGAGGCCGCCGGCGGCGACCGGGTCGCGATGGCGGCGCTCACCCGCTCCGACCGCCGGGCCAACCTGGCACCCGACATCGACCTCGCCATCGGCACGAGCGCACGGCACGCCTTCGAGGCCCTGCGCCACTGACCGCCGCGGCAACCGACCGCCCCTGTAGGGGCATCCGGCCAAGCCGCACAGCGCGCCACCCACACCACCCATCATGGCAAAGTGGCCCGTATGTCCCTGACCACCACTCGCACCCGAAGACACCTCGGCGCCCTGCTCCTCCTCAGCACCGTCATACCCCTGACCGCCTGCGGTCAGCAGCGCGTGGCCGCCCGTACCCCCAACACACCCCACAGCTCCAGCCCCTCCGCTTCCGGCGCTTCCGCTTCAGGCGCCTCCCCCTACGTGGAACCCGGAGCCCACGACGGGGCCCCGCACTACCGCGAGAACAACGCCGGCCGCCAGCCCCGCGACATGTCCCCCGGCAGCAGAACCGACGCCCAGCGGGAAGCGGACCGCATCGCCCCCGTACTCAGAAGTCTCTGGAAACAGGGGAAGTGGGACCCCGACAGCGTCCGCTCGGCGCTCCTTGCACTCGGGTACAAGGAGCAGCGCACCGGCCCCAAGGGCGAGCAGCTCGGCGGGCAGCTGGACGTGCGGAGCATGGAACCGCGCTTCAAGGACGACCACTACGCCACGCCCCCAGGCGCCCGCATCGGCCTCCGCGTCCACCAGGACGCCTGCGTCACCGCATTCGTGCAGAAGACCAACTACCAGGTCCGGGTCAACGGGCCGTACCTGGAATCCGGCTGCTTCGAACCACCCTTCGCGCACTGACGACGACACCCGGCGCGGTAGGCGGCGACAGGCAGGCCGGGGGCCGTCAGCGCCCCGCGCCGAGGCGGGCGATTCCGGTAGTTCCCGGCTGCCGTCGGGGCCCCGGCTACCGCTCGCTCAAGCCGTCGTACGCCAGCGCGCTCGATGCGGCGTCGAGGAAGCGCACGAGGGCGCTGTTCGCGACGAGATGAGCATCGTCCACATCACGCTCGTGCTCTTCAGTGGCGGTGCCACTCGCCAAGAGCCGGATCCATCTGTGCAAGGTCCCCCGGTCTGCGAGAAGTTCCTCCCCCGCCCGAAGCACAGCCTGGGTGACGTCCGGCGGGCCTTCCACGGTCACGGCGGACTGCAAGCGCTGCATGTCTCCGTGGAAGCGGTCGCCCGCCTGCCGGTACGCGCCTTCGGCCTCCCGGAGGTGTTCCTCCCGCTGCGGGCCTTCGGTCTCGGCGGCGGCCGCGGCGAACCGGCTCGCGGTCGCGTGACGGGTGAGTATCCGCTGGAAGCACTCGGCAAAGGCGACATACGCGGCCCTCCGCGGCTCCCGCAACACGCGGACATGCTCGGCCCTGAGCTGCATCCGGGCCTGCGCGCGGCCAAGGATGCCCGTGACGATGGCTCCCCCACCGGTCCCCAGGGCGCCCACTCCGGCACCCAGAACCGCTGCGAGTCCTGCGTCCATACGAAGAAGACTGGCGGATCACACCGCTCGCTGTCAGGTGATCCACACACTCCCGGCCGAGCCCCCAGCCGAACTCCCAGCCGAACTGACCTGTGATCTCATCGAGTTCGCCGACGTCCGGGCCCCACGCACTCTGCGGCACGCCGTCCATCCCGACCGTCCCGGCCATCCCGACCGTCCGGCCGTGGCCCCGCGGTCATCGCCCCGGGCGGCGTTCCAGGGCGACGGCCTTACGGGCGAAACGGCCGGGGGGGATGCCCACATGCCGTTTGAAGTGGCGGGTGAGGTGCGACTGGTCGTGGAAGCCGACGGTGGTCGCCACCTCCGCGGGCGGTCGGCCGTCGAGGAGCAGCCGTCGGGCCCGGTCGATCCGGCGGGCCATCACGTACTGATGGGGAGCGATACCGAACGCGCCGCTGAAAGTCCTTACGAGGTGCGCAGGATGGGCGTGGACCAGCTTCGCCGCCTCCTCCAGCGTGATGCCGTGGAGCAGCCGTTCGTCGAGGAGATCCCGCAGGCTGTGGGCCAGTCCGCGGCCGGTCCCGGGTGGACGGGTGACGAGCCGGGGCCGCAGATGGCCGCGCAGCCGTTCTCCGATCAGGGCCAGGCGGCTCTCCGCTTCCAGCTCGTCGCCCGAGTGCGCCAGGGCCGTGTGCAGCTGTCCGACGCGCCGGCGCAGGAGGGGGTCTGCCAGGTCGGGGCCGTCCACTGCCGGGCCGATGAAGCTCTCGTCCAGCTGGGTCAGGTCCAGGTAGAGCACCCTCTTGCGGAAGCCCTGCGAAGTGGCGGGTGAGCCGTTGTGCGGCACCTGCGGCGGAAGCAGGGAGACCGTGTCGTGCGGGGTGCCGCGCTCGCGGTGGTTCAGGTCGTAGCGCACCGCGCCGTCGTCGACGATCAGCAAGGTCCACACGTCGTGCACGTGCATCGGGTACGCGTGATCGGTGAAGTGGGCGTGGAAGACCTCCACGACACCCGGCACCCGCGGGCGCCACGCGGAGATCTCCTGCCGACTGTCCATGCAAGGAACGTACAAGACGGTCCGGCGGCGCGATCGGCAGGCTCGGGGGTATGACGACAAAGATCAGTCCCGTACGTTTCGACACCAAGATCGCCGTTCTGCTGCGCGAGGACCTGGCGCCCTGGCAACGGCTGAACGTGACCGCGTTCCTGGTCAGCGGGCTCGGCACGGAGCTTCCCGAAGTGCTCGGCGAACCGTATGCCGACGCCGACGGCACCGCGTACCTGCCGATGTTCCGCCAGCCGGTCCTGGCCTTCGAGGGGACGAAGGAGACCCTGACCGCCGCACACGGCCGCGCCCTGTCCCGCGCGCTTCCCCGGTCGGTGTTCACCTCCGACCTCTTCGCCACCGGCAACGACCGTGACAACCGCGCGGCCGTACGGGCCGTGCCGAAGGACCAGTTGGACCTGGTCGGGCTTGCCGTGTACGGATCGCGCAACGCGGTCGACAAGGTGCTCAAGGGCGCCCGTATGCACCCTTGAGCACTATCGGCCCGCGCCGCAGCACGCCCGCCGAACCCGAACCCGAACCGAGCCCGGACCCGATCCCGATCAACCCCCGTGGAGCCAGGGGCGGTCAACCAACGATCCGGACACGCTCGGCGCGCAGATCGTCCTCGTCCTCTCCGACCACTACGTAGGTGACCCTGAGCCCCTCCGTAAGGAAGGTGCCGTCCTCCAGGTCCTCGCTCCTGACCCGCGCTTCCCGGCCGTCGTCACCTGTGGTGTAGCCGTACCCCATGGCCTGGTTGAACCACCTGACCGTACCGCTGACCCGAACGCTCATGCCCGTTGCCTCCTTCGGCGCCATCCACCGCGGGCACGGGGACCTCCGTGAAGCCGCACGTCCCGCACCGCGGTCAAGACAGCTCTACCCCCTACCCGTTCATACGAGCCATGGCGGCACCTGCATCGACCGATCCCGATCCCCCTGGCGCGCACGGCTCCCACCCGCCCCGACGGAATCGTCAGGCACAGGCACAGGCACAGGCACAGGCACAGGCGCAGGCACAGAAACAGCTACAGGCGCAGGTACCGATATGGCTGTTGGGCTGGGAGGAGGATCGGCCGTCGCCCCTCCCAGGATGCGTAGCGCGGACCGTGCCGGTCGCGGGGCTCCCGGCACGGCTCAGCTCCGTATCCGATTGGCGAGCAGCGTGCCCCCCGTGGCCATGACCAACCCGCCGAGCGTGAGCGGGCCCAGCCGCTGGTGGAGCAGAAGGGCCGCGAGAGCCGCGGTGACCATGGGTACCAGATAGAAGAGACTGCTGACCTGACTGGTGCCGTGCCGTTGCAACAATGTGTACAACAGTCCCACTCCGACAATGGAGTTGATGATCGCGGCCCACATCAGCGCCGGCCAGTAGTCGGCCGTGAAGGTCACGCCGAAGCCCTCGGCGAGCAGCGCGGGAAGCAGCGTCGCGACCGCGGCGGCCAGCAGCTGCACGGCATTGCCGGACACCGGCTCCATCCCGCGGCAGAACCGCTTCTGGTAGACGGTGCCGGCGGAGATGCCCGCCAGGGCGAGCACGAGAAGGCCGAGCCCGGCCATATGGCCGCCGTCGAGATGGAGGTTCTCGCTCACCGCGAGTGCCACCCCGCCCAGTCCGAGCACCAGCCCCACATACTGACCGCGGCTGACGCGCTCGTGGAGGACCGGCACGGCCAACAGGGAGGCGGTGAGCGGGTAGAGCGCGATGATCAGGGCCGCCAGCCCGGACGGCACACCGAGGTCCATGCCCACATAGATGCTGGAGAACTGCACGGCCTGGACCAGGACTCCGGCGACCGCGAGGTGGCCCAGTCGGCGCCATCCCGGCCAGGCGCTGCGGCGCACCAGCGCGATGGCCAGCAGCACACCCCCAGCGATCGCGAATCGCAGTGTCGCGAACGTATAGGGCGCGGAATGACGCAGACCGAGCTTCCCGGAGATGAATCCGGAGCTCCACACCATCACCAGCACGGCACGCAGCAGAAGATCGCGAGCCCGGTGGCCGAGCCCTGTGCCGCCTCCCGGATCGTGGCCGGCTCCGCGGGCGGTTCCGGCTCCCCCGGTCTGCACGGTCGCATTCGCCTGCATGGCACTTCCCCGTTCCGTTGAGCGTTCCGTCGAGACTCAGCGCGTGTTCAATAAACAGCACGTGAGTGCAAAATACCGCACACACTGACCGTCGCCAGCCTACTTACACGAAGTCGCAGGACTCCCGGGTCCAGCGACCAGCCCGACCCATCAGCGCGGAAGGCGCGGAAGGCGCGGAAGGCGCGGGAGACGCAGTTCAGGAAAGGCCCGCGGCGGGCGAGCCCCGCAGGTCAGTACAGGCTGTTGAACAGCATCGCGACCATGCGCGCGGGTTCGTCGGTGTCATTGCGGAAGGTGTGCGAATGCCCTGCGGACCACCGGACGCAGTCCCCCCTCCGCAGGGTGTGATCCAGCCCGTTGTACCGGGCTACCAGCGTCCCCTGGGTCACGATGATCAGGTCCGTGCCCTCGTGCCGAAGATCCTCGCCCAGCGCCGAGTGCGGCGCGAAGTCGCCCTGGACCACCTGGTAACCCAGTTCGGGCGCGCGCAGCACGCGGTAGGTGACGCCTGGCGCCCTCTCGATGACCGCCTGGTCCCGGAACGGGAACACCGACGGCGCGGCCCGGCCCTGCGAGAACCCCAGGAACGAGCCGACGTCATGGCCGAAGACCCTCGCCAACCGCGCCAGTCGCTCCAGCGCGATGTCCGTCTCACCCCGCTCCAGCGCCGCCAGGAACGAGACCGAGAGCCCGCACTCGGCCGCCACCTGACGCAGCGACATGCCCCGTTGCGTACGCAGCCTGTGCAGCACTTCGCCCGGGGAGGGAAAGCCCAGTTCCGGATCCCGGCGAGCCGCTGCGGGACGTGTCGAGGGGGCCGGGTCGGTCATGTTCGGCATTCTAGTTCGCCCGGCCTGAGCACCATGGCCGACGAGCGCTGGCCGCGGGGGGGCGGGCCGGCTCCGGACACCCTGACCCGGCACACAGGGAGGGCACCGCGAGTGCGGCTACCCGCACACGCCCTCCACCTCACAACCATCAGAACCATCAGTGGGACGCCACAGGAAGACTGTGTCCACTCCTCGACGTTCACTCCTCGACGAGGGTGGCGAAGGCCGTGCACAGCAGGCGGACGCTTCGCCGGAACTTCTCGTCCTGGCTCAGCCGGGGCATCCGGTCGATGACCAGCGGGAATCGCGCGCGCAGGTCGGCATAGACCTCGGCGGTGACGTCCGGGACCGGGGAGTCGCCGCCTTCCTGGAGTACGAAGCCGGTGACATGGCTGAGCAGGGCGTCGGCCGCGATGCCGCACTGCGCGGTGGGTACACCGGCGTCGAGGAGGGTCTGCAGAAGGCGCTCCATCAGGGACAGCGCGCCCGGACTCAGCGTCCTGGGACTCTCGGCCAACAACAAGGCGCCGCCCGGGTGCTGTTGGATGCTGCGGCGCAGCGCCCCGGCCTGGGCTTCGATTTCGTCCTGCCAGGTCGCCTGGGCCGGCAGCGCGTCCAAGGCACTGCTACCGGCGTCGTATGCCTGCCGGCAGACGCGGTCGGCCATCAACGCCAGCAACTCGTCCTTGCCCCGCACGTGGTAGTAGAGGCTGCCCGCGTGCGTGCCGAGTCGATCGGCCACCTGGCGCATGGACAGGCCGTGGTAGCCGACCTTGACGAAGGTGGCCATGCCGGCATCGACGATCCGCTCCTTGGTCAGCTTCATGCCCACCACCGTACAACGATATTCCAACACCGTTCAAAACCTGTGCTAACCTCGCCTCATCGGTTTTGAACAGTGTTGGAAATGGGGGACGGACATGGGGGAATTGCTGTTCAACGCGACCACGGCCGCGCTGATGGTGATGATGGTCAACAGCGGCCTGGGGGCGGTCGGGCGCGACTCGCTGCGCGGGCGCCCGGTCCCGTGGGTCGCGGTCGCGCTGACCGTGCTGGCGATCGGCGGCGTGGCGCTCCAGCTGACCTGGTCGGGCGCGATGGCCGCACTCGACAACGATCCCGCCAAGTCCGGCTGGTGGCGGGTGTTCACCTCGGTCTTCATGCAGAACGGCGGCGTCGCCGGCGCGGCCTGGAACATCGCCACCCTCGCCGCGGTGGCCGCGCTCGCGCAGTGGCTCTGGGGTGGCCCGCTGACGGCGGCCTTCTTCCTGGCCGGCATCCTCCTGCCGGAGCGAATCGACACGCTGCTCGGCCTGGGTGACGGCCCCAGTACCGACCCCCGGAATTTCGCGGGCAGTTCCGGCGCCACCTACTTCCTCGGCGCCACCCTGGCACTGGCCCTCCTGGGACACACCCGAACCACGAAGGAGCGGATCCTCGCGCTCGGCGTCCCGGCTCTCGGCCTGGTGATGTGGATTCTCCAGGAGAACGGCCACGGGCTGGTTGCCGTGTACGGATTCGCACTCGGCGCTTTGGCCTGGGCCGCACGCCGCCGGGTGTCACGCCCGGCCACCGACACAGCACAGTAATCCGCTGCACGGCGACCAGCGACCAGCGACCGAGTATCGCAGCCCAGTTGGGGCCATCGACGCGATGACCGTCAGCCAGGCGGATGCCACGATACGCGGGCCCCAAGCCCCTCACGGCCCCCGTACCCGAAGGTCCGCCCGCGCACCGGTATCCGTGCGCGCTGTGACTGGGTGCAGTCGGCTCACACATGCACCCAGGAGTCGGGACACCTGAGAGACAGCGTCGGGACGACGACCTTCCTACGACGTCAAGCCTGACGAGGCGGCATCGGTGCGCGTCCGCCCCAGGAAGAGGCTCGTGACCACCCGCACGTGCGCGCATCCGCCGTGTTCGTCCACGATGCGGGTCATCGCGTCGAAGACCTGATTCCGAGGTTGGGACGGCAGCGCCCGGTAGCCGCTGTAGGAGGCGAGCAGGCCGATGAGTGTGGACGTGGACCGTTCGTGCACGGAGGTGTAGAGGCGGTGGTCCGGGTCGACGAAGCCGGTCGCCGTCATCTCGCGCCACTGGCGGGACTCGGGGCCCCGCCGCGCGGGACGCGGGCGGGGATCGAGAAGGGTGTCCTGCGGTATCTCGATACCGAGCCGGGTGTGGGCGGCGGTCAGCCGGTCCGCCAGTTCGCCGCACTGGAGAGTCCAGTGGTTCCAGAAGAGGGCGATCGCTCCCCCGGGAGAGAGCGCGGCCTGTGCTCTGGCCCAGCGCACTGCCGGGTCGACCCAGTGCCATGCCTGTGCGCAGTACAGCAACCCGTAACGTCGCACCGGATGCCACGTTTCGAAGTCGGCGACCTCGATACTCACGCTGCCGTCGGGCAGTTCCGCGCAGCGACGGCTCAGCACCCGGGCCATCCGGGCATCCGGTTCGACGCATGTCACCGGTACGCCGGACCGTGCGAAGGCGAGCGTCGCCTTGCCGGTTCCGGCACCCACCTCCAGCGCCTGCATACGTGCGCTGAGGGCCGCGAAGTCCAGGACATCGCCGACGAGTTGATGGGGATAGCCGGGCCTGGCCGCGTCGTACTGCTCGGCATCGTCGCCGAAAATCTGGCGGCGCGACGACGCCGGCGCCGGGTCGTTACTGGGAGTCCCGTACGGCATGGCCGACACCGTAGGCGATGCGGCCGTTGGCCGGGAGGGCGCCTGCCGCGAGTCGGCCATTCTCCGCCTTCGGCACTGGCCGGCTTTGATGGGTTTTCATCCCGGTATGCGGCATTTCATGGGTCTCCACGTGCGTGGTGACCGATGCCTGTTGCAGCGCGCCACGCTCACGCAAGCGGAACAGCGTTCCACTACGACGCCACGGATCGCCGTTCCGGTCCGCAGAGGGTGCGCACCGCGACCGATAGCCCGACGGACATCCATGGCTCGTCGGACCGCGAACGCACCTGCCAGCGCACCCGCCGGCGCATGCGCGCCGCCGCGCGGCGCGGCATCGACACCCTGCCCAGCGCGGCGGCGGAGGTGTTCACGAAAGGGCGCAAGCGTGGGACCAGCTCAGGGCCAGGCAGCGGTAAATCGTTCCCTCGCCACCCACAAGAAGGACATGTGGCGTATCGGCGAACAAGCGGGGAAAGTTGCCGCCTGGAATGCCAACTGCCTTACCTCAGGGAGTAGTTAGTGCGCCCAAGCCGAATCACCGCCGTCATCCTCGGAACCTTCGCGTTCTTCGGGATCCTCGCTACACCAGCCCAGGCGTCAACCGAACCTGTCGTCGATCGAGCCTTCGGCCTCGTCGGCGCGATCTGGGGCGGCACCATGCCGAAGAGCACCACAGACAGTGCCGTGACCGGCGCTCTTCAAGCCAACGGATCGTCGCAAGGGTCCCAGTCGCTGAACAACGGCTGACGCAATGGCCCGCGCAGGGTGTTCGCCGTTCCGGTCCGCCGCATAGCCGGCGATCAGGCCACCAACCCATCAGCGGGCTGCCCGGAACCCCGGCCGCCGTCACGAAGACCGGCGGCCGGGGTGCGGACGGCGCCCCGGGGAGGGGGCAGGGGCCTGAACACCAGCCACCGCCGAAAAGTCAGTGACGGCACGGAAGATGTCCGGCGTCACACATAACAGAACCCGTGAGCCATTACTTCTTGACGTTCAGGTAAGGGAAGTAACCTGCAGGTTCGTCGCAGCCTGCGCAATGCCCTGAGTGGAGATGGCGACCACGGCACCAGCCACACCGACACCCCCAGCAGCGCTGATCTTCTTCATCTTCATGACGAACTCCGTTGCCAACGCATTCCGGTCGGGACAACTTCCCCGTGAAGGGCGTCACCCTCGGACGAACGAGGAGTCAGGACCGCAAGAGAGAGTTCCGGCAACTGCAGTGGGGGCGAACGAACCAGACCATCCCGGTACCGCTCCCCCACCGCACAGCACCTTGAGGCCCCGCTACTCCGAGCCCGCCCCATCGCCCGTGGCGCGGCTGGCCAGTCGTTCGTATCGCTGCCTGGCGGCTTGCGGGGTGCCGAGTCCGAGTCCGAACGCGATCTCCTGCCAGGTCATGCCACGGCCCCGCGCCATCTGGAGGAGTCCGGTCTCCAGTTCGTCCAACTCCCCCCGAACCAGCGGAACAAGGCTCAACGCAGCGGTGACATCGGCCTGATCCACCTCCGGTTCACCGTCATCCACCTGTGCGGCTCCGCTGAGCAGGAACGACACGAGCCGGACGGCCTCGTGCGGCCCGATCACCGAAGGATGAACCTGCCGGCGGCGTTGCTCGTCGGTGGCCGCATGCCGCTCGGCGATGCGCATCAGGGACGCGTAGACACGGTGCGCTCGCGCCTGCTCCGGCTGCGGGGGCGTGAAGGGGTCGGTGTGCTGCTCAGAAGTCGACGGCATGAGACCAGGATGCGGGAGCACACAAGTCGATGTCAACTTACCGTGTTGAACAACCTGTTCACTCGTCGCCGTTTCATTGGCGCAGTACGGTCTTGCGCCGGGCCGGCGAAAGCGGCTCCCGCCAGGACGCCCCCCGATGCCCTGATTGCGCACGGGCGCCACCGCGCGCATGAGGTTGGCGCCCAACGGCAGCCGGACGGCGGGAAATTGGGCCAAGCGCAGCGGCAAGCAAGCGGGAAGATCTTCGTCGGCCGCCGACCGCGTTCACGCACACCCTGACCAGTCGGGACGCATGCTCGTCCGCCCGTGCGATGGCACCACCATGCAGGCATCCACCATCCCCGCCCCGCCACCCCGGCGGACGGCATTCTGCAACCCCGTCCCGCGCACTGCGGCCGATACCAATGAGGCCATCAGGAGTGCGGGTTATCCGATAAGCGTGGTGTATCCAGGCCGCGGCAGTCGTGAAACTCAGCGTGTCACTGAGGAGTTGGGACATATTCCGCATTAGTTTTCATAGACGTACGAAGTCGATCAATCTCTGATCGCTTCCGATCGATCTACCGGAGATGAAATGCGCAAGCTTCGTAAGGCCGCTGTTGTGATCGCCGTACTGGGCAGCGTTGGCCTCCTCGGCGCCGGCCCCGCAATCGCCCATGGCGGAAGCCAGGGCGGAAACTCCTCCTTCTCCAGTGACGGTGAGGACGGCAGGAAGGGAGGCGGGAAGGATGGCCTCTTCGACGTCTCCCAGGGCACTCAGTGCCGCTCGCACGACCTGAACATCGACGTCCTCGGTGCGGTCGGCGTCCTCGACGGCGCACTGGGCAACGCCCTCAACGGTGAGGGCGCCTCGGGTGCGCAGCAGACCAGACTGGGCTCCACCATGGGCTGCAACAACAGCGCCTTCCAGAAGTAAGGGCAGAGGGTTCCGGTGCCTGGCTCCCGGCCAGGCACCGGGACTCACACCGAAGCCCGCCCGTATGCGCGTTGGCGTACGCCCGTAAGCGAGATGCCGGTTCGGCTTCATCGGCGTTGAACGGAGCGGATGGAACCCCACCGCGTGACCGACGAGCGACTGTGCCGCGTGCTGGATGACCTGATCCGCCGAGAACCGCTGTTCCACCGCCCCGAGTTCGGAACGACCAGGGCTGATTTTGCGGCCATGACAGCACCGGACTTCTGGGAGACGGGGGCATCGGGGCAGCGCTACGACCGTGCGTACGTACTCGATGCCCTGGAAGAACGTCATCGGGATCCGCCGGTTGAGGAGTGGGAGACCTCCGAGTTCTCCTGCCGTGAACTGGCGGCGGATGTCTATCTGTTGACCTATACGTTGGTCCTCGACGGTCGGATGTCTCGGCGGGCGACGATCTGGCAGCAGGATCCGGACGGCTGGAAGGTCGTTTACCACCAGGGGACTGTCGTCCAGGGATCGTGAGCCGGCGCCGTGCGGAGCCGATCAGGTCGTGGTCGGCGGTGGTGGGTGGGGACGGGTGCGTGGGCGTTGGGTCGGGGCCGTGCCGTGGCGCGCCGATCTGCGCTCCCCGCCGGCAGCGGGGAACCCCATCCGGTCCCCGTCCCTCCTATTCGTCGTCGAGAGGCTCGCCCAGCTTCTCGGCGAGTTGGAAGAGGGCGGGCAGGGCGCCCAGGATCGCGGCGCGCTCGGTGTCGTCGAGCGCGGAGAGTGCGGCATCCATGCGGCGTTCATGGGCAGCGGTCCAGGCAGCGAGCTGGTCACGCCCCGCGTCGGTGAGGGTGACGGCGGAGGCGCGGCGATCAGCGAGGTCGACGTCCCGGGCGACCAGTCCCGCGGTGATCATCTGGCCGATCAGCCCGCTCACGGTGCTGGGGGCCAGGCGCTGGCGGGCGGCGAGGTCGCTGATCCGGGCGGGCGAGTGCTCACCCAGTACCTGCAACAGCTCCACCTGGGCCATGGGCAGCGCTTCCCACGGGTAGTCGGTGCGGATCGAGGCGCGCAGCGCGCGGCGCAGACGTGTGATGGCCTCGGTGAGCAGACGTGCGTCCGGCGCCTCGCCGGTGGGCCGGGGCGGCGGGACCTCGGAGCGGGGCTGCGCTGACATGCGGCAAGCGTAGCCGGACCAGGGCGCGGTCCTGCCTGCGGTGTCCTGCGCCTGGTTGCGATCACGCGGGACGCCCGCACCGCAAAAGGTTCGGTGTCCGATGTATCGTCGTACGGGTCCTCCCCGGCCCCGCGCCGGGTCCCGTGCGCGCAAGAACGGTCGTGACCATGAACCTGGCGTACCTGCCCAGCCCGTCCCAGGGGGTGTGGCATATCGGGCCGGTGCCGATCCGCGCGTATGCGCTGTGCATCCTGGCCGGCATCTTCGTTGCCGTCTGGCTCACCGGGCGCCGTTGGGAGGCCCGGGGCGGTCATCGGGATGACATCGCCGACATCGCGGTCTGGGCGGTGCCCTTCGGGGTCCTCGGCGGCCGTCTGTATCACGTGGTCACCGACCCGGAGCTGTACTTCGCCGCCGGCCGTCAGCCGATCCACGCCCTGTACATCTGGGACGGCGGTCTGGGCATTCCCGGTGCGGTGGCGCTCGGCGCGGTGGGTGCCTGGCTGGGTTGCCGGCGTCGGGGCATCCGGCTGGCCGACTTCGCCGACGCCGCGGCCCCCGGTCTGGTGCTGGCCCAGGCGATCGGCCGCTGGGGCAACTACTTCAACCAGGAGCTGTACGGCCGCCCCACCCACCTTCCGTGGGCGCTGTACATCGACCCGGCGCACCGCCCGGCCGACAGCCCCACGGTCGCCCTCTACCACCCGACCTTTCTGTACGAGTCCCTGTGGGACCTGGGCGTGATGGCGCTGCTGCTGTGGCTCTCGGCCCGCTACCACCATCGGCTCCGGCGCGGCCGGCTGTTCGCCTGCTACGTGCTCGCCTACACCACGGGACGTGCCTGGATCGAGGCGCTGCGCATCGATCACGCCAACCACTTCCTGGGCCTGCGCCTGAACGACTACGTATCCCTCGCGCTGTTCCTCGGCGCCCTGGTCTACCTCATCGCCACCCGCCGTCCGAAGCCGGGCGACGACGCCTCGCTGCCATATGCCGTGGATGTGAAGGAAGAAGCCGTGCCGGTGGCCACCCCTGGGCCCGACAGGGAAGGCTCGTAGCACGAGCGACGGGGCGCGCCGGACGCCGGCGCGCCCCGGCCGCATCGGACCGGCCACACATCGCACGACCCACCTGATCAGGTCGGGCTCCGGCCTACCGGCGTTGCCGTGTGGGCGGGGAACGGAGCTGAAGCGCATGCGCCCCGCGGGCGGGGCGTGCTCCCGTGGGTCACCGCGCGCGTTGTGCCGCGGCAGGGTCGGAGTCCGGTCCCAGCCACGCCGAGGCGACGGCGACGGCCGACACTCCCACGAGGATCAGCGCGGACCACCGTGCTCCGGCTGCGGTCCCGCCGCCGGCCGCCAGATGCAGGGCGAGGGTGACCAGCGCGACACCCAGCGCGGTGCCCAGGCCGCGGGTCATGTTGACCAGGCCGCCTCCCGTACCGGAGGAGTGCGCGGGTATGGCCTCCATGATCATGGTGTTGTTGGCCGGGGTGAAGGTGCCCAGCCCCAGTCCGGCCAGTGCCAGTACCGGTACCAGTGCGGCGGTGGTCAGCGGGGCCACCGCGAGCGCGGCCATCGCGAGGCTGAACACGCCGGCCCCCACCAGGCAGCGTTTCGCGTCCGTGAGGGAGTGCGGCAGCAGCCGGTCGCCGCCGGTGGCAGCCAGCGCGAACCCGGCCGGCAGCGCCGTGAGAACCGCTCCCGCGGCCAGGTCCGAGGAGCCCTGTGCCGTCATGACGACCGGCACGAGCACCAGCGGCCCGAACAGCACCAGGTAGCCGCTCAGCGCCCCGGCCAGCCCGAACGCCACGGCCGGCACCCGCAGCAGATCAAGGTTCAGCAGCGGCGCGGCGGCCAGTCGCTGACGGCGGACGAAGCCCCAGCCCGCCCCGGCGGCCACGGCGAACAGCAGCGCCACCGCCCAGGCCGGTACGGGGAGTCCGGAGGCCGCCGACACTCCCAGCAGTGCGCTGGTGGTCGCCACCGCCAGCAGCCCCAGACCGGCCCAGTCGAAGCGCGCGACGCGGGTGCGGGCCCGGGTCCGGGGCAGCAGGTAGTGCCCGCCCAACAGGGCGATCAAACCGATCGGCACGTTCACCCCGAACACCCAGCGCCAGCCCAGCGTGGACACCAGCGCGCCTCCCACGGTCGGCCCCAGCGCCAACCCCAGCGCCTGCGCCGCGGCCTGGACGCCGAGCGCGCGACGCATCCGCGCACGTGGCGCGCTGGTCGCCACCAGCGCCACGCTGTTGGCCTGCATCATGGCCGCCCCGGCCGCCTGCACGACGCGGCAGACGACCAGCACGACCAGGGACGGGGCCACCCCGCACGCCGCGGATGCCAGCGTGAACACGGCGAACCCGTACAGGTACATCAGCTTGCGGCCGTGCGCGTCCGCCAGCCGTCCGGCCGGCACCAGCAAGGCCACCAAGGTCAGCAGATACGCCAGCGAAACCCACTCCACCGCCGCCAGCGACGCATGGAACTCGGCGCGCAGGCTTCCGTAGGTCAGCGTGACGATGCTGGCGTCCAGCTGTCCCATGAACGCCCCGAAGCACACCGCGGCCACCGCGAACCGCCACGCGTTCGGTCGCCTACGTATGCCGTCCGGGCGGGCGCGCTCGGTCGTGAGCACGGCCGACCACCGCCTCCTGAAGGGGCGCGGAGTCACACGAGTGGCCATGAACCCAGATTACATCGGATACCGAAATGTTTTGCCACCGTCCCATATCAGCGGGAGCGCCCGCGGACAGCCGTCCTCGGTCAGGGAGCTCGGCGACGATGCCCCGACCTGGTTCAGCCCTGCGGTTCGCGGTCAAGCCGCGTCAGCTCCGCCTCGCTCAGCGTGAGCTTCGCGGCCTGGGCCGAGTCGGTGATGGAGGCCGGGCGACTGGCTCCGGGCACCGGGATCACGGCTGGCGAGCGGGTGAGCAGCCAGGCCAGGGCGATCTGCTGCGGGCTGACGCCGCGCTCGGCCGCGACGCGGTGGAAAGCGGTGCCCGTGGAGGTCGGGCCGGAGGGTCCGTCGAGGGAACTGCGGGAGATGCCACCGAGGGGGCTCCAGGGGAGGAACGCCAGGCCCAGCTCGGTGCTCAGCCGCAGCTGGGGTTCGCTGTCGCGGACGGCGGACGAGTACTGGTTCTGAACGGAGACGAGTCCGCCGCCGAGGATTGCGTGCGCCTGGCGGATCTGGGCGGTGGTGACGTTGGAGATGCCGGCGGCGCGGATCGTGCCGGCGTCGAGGAGTTCGCGCAGGGCGCCGACGGACTCCGCCCAGGGCACGGCCGGGTCCGGCTTGTGCAGCTGGTACAGGCCGATCGCGTCGACGCCCAGCCGCCTGGCGGAGGTTTCGGCAGCGTGCTTGAGATGTTCGGGGGCGCCGGTGACGGTCCAGCTGCCGTCGCCGGGCCGGCCGCGGCCGCCCTTGGTGGCGATCAGGACGCCGGAGGTGTCGCCGCCGTAGCGGGCCAGGGCACGGGCGATCAGCAGCTCATTGTGGCCCACCTCGTCGGCGTGCCAGTGGTAGCTGTCGGCGGTGTCGAGGAGCGTGACGCCGGCGTCGAGGGCGGCGTGGACGGTGGCGATGGCCCGCCGCTCGTCCGGACGGTTCTCGATGGACAGCGGCATGGCGCCCAGCCCGATGGCACTGACGGTGGTGTCTCCGATGGTGCGGAACTGCATGGCGGTTCGTGCTCCTCAGGCGGCGGGGGTGGCGGATGTGGTGAGGGCCTCGGCGACGGCGCCGGGCAGCCAGTCGATGGTGCGGGAGAAGGCCCAACCCAGTTTCTTCGCACGGGTGTTGCTCATGGCGTAGTGGCGGTCGAAGGAGAACGGCGAAGCCGTCTCGCCCGCGGCGACCACCCGGTGGACGGGCTCCCGGCCGGCCTGTGCGGCGACGATCGCGGCGAGGTCGCATACGTCGAGCGGGCCGTCGGAGCAGGCGTTGACCGGTCCGGTGAACTCGGTGGCGGTGGCCGCCCACAGCAGCAGGTCCGCCAACTCCTCGTAGTGGATGAACACCGTCGGCAGCGCCTTCTCGTGCACAGTGACCTCTTCGCCCTGGCGGATGCGCTCGACGTAGTGCGCCAGCCGGCCGGTGAACTCCTGCGCGCCGCCGAGCACGTGCGCGCTGCGCACGGAGGCGAACGCGAAGCCGCCGGCGCGGGTGAGGACGGCCTCCGCCTGGCGCTTGCCCTCGGCGTAGTGGGCCTCCAGGTATGCCTCGTCGTGCCAGGGCAGGTCCATGGCCACCAGCCAGGTGGCCGGGTCCACGCTGTCCTCGGGCACGGGGGTACCCGCCGGCACAGCCGGCAGCGCGGCGGTCGCCGGGTCGTAGACCTCGATCGTGGAGGTCATGACGTAGCGCCGGGTGCGACCGGCGAAGGCGCGGGCGGCGATCGCGGCCTGCACGGGGGTGTAGCAGACCTGATCGACAACCACGTCGAAGGTGCGAGAGCCGAGCGCGGCAAGGAGAGTTGGCTCATCGTTGCGGTCGACAACGAGCTGCTCGACACCGGCGGGCGGCCGGGTGGAGCCGCGGTTGATCACAGTGACCTGGTGACCGGTGGCCTGCAGGCGCTCGACGAGGAGCTTTCCGAAGTACCGGCTTCCGCCGATGACGCAGATCCTTTGCATGCCCCCACCCTGGATCCCTATCGTCATCAGCAGAAGTGGCGGCTTACTGGAAACGCTTTAAGGAATACTGTTGATCGATGTGCAGCGGCTCCGCGTCCTGCGGGCGGTGGCGGACCACGGCAGCTTCAGCAGGGCGGCCGCGGCTCTCCGCCTCACCCCCTCCGCCGTCTCCCAGCACGTAGCGGTGTTGGAACGCAGCCTCGGTGCCCGGGTCGTGGCACGCAGCACGCGCGGGGTCACCCTGACGCAGGCCGGCCAGATCATGGTCGGGGCCGCGGAGTCCGTCGCCGCCGAGCTCGAACAGGCGAAGCAGCAGGTCGATCGGCTCAGCACGGGCCGCGTACAACTCACCGTTGCCACCTTCACCAGCGGCGGCAGGCACCTGGTGCCCGGCGCTCTCCGCCGGTTCACGGCAACCCATCCCCGCACCCTGCTCCACGTCAGGGAGGGCGAGCCCGAGGACACCTTGCCCCTTGTTCGCCAAGGCGCTGTCGACCTCGCTCTGGCCTACCACTTCGACGGCCCGCTCCCCCTGGGGCCGGGCCCGAGTTCCCGCCTGCAGTGGACCGCGCTCCTGGAAGATCCGTTGTACGTCGTCATGCCGGAGGGGCATCGGCTCGCCGACCGCGAGTCGCTCGACATGGCCGAGCTGGCAGCCGAGCCCTGGGTGCTCGGATGCCTCAAGACCGAGGCATACCTGCGCCGTTACGCCGAGCGCGCAGGCTTCGCACCGGAAGTACGCGGCACCACCACCGACTACTTCTTCGCCCGCTCGCTCGTCGCCGCGGGAATGGGAATCTCCCTGGTCCCCGGCATCGCGCTCGTCCCGACGGTGCCGGGTCTGCACGCCGTCCCGATCGAGCCGCCGACTCCGACCCGGCACATCGGCGTTGCCACGATCGGCCGCCGTCGCGACCGCCCGCACATCACGACGTTCGTCCAAGCCCTCCGGGAGCAGGCGACGGGTCGTCAGACGCATCGCTAGTGCTGTGACTTGGAAGGTTCGCCGAGTTTGCGGCCGTGGTGGCCTGATGGGTGGTGGCTTCCAGGCCGGAAGGGCGGCGTAAGCCTCGCTGACCCAGGCGGCGGGCGCTGCGGCAGTGGGCCGCGCACCATTCGTCGCTCAGCCCGCCCGTTCTTCGCGGGCCTTTACGGTGGTCGGCGGCTGGGTTGATTCGACCGCCGTCGCTGGGTTCCTGGCGGGTCGCGACGCGGAGGTGTCGGCCTGCCAGGAACACGGGCTGGTCGGTTTACCGGGAGCGTACGACGGCCTCCAAGACCTCGTGGACGGTCTTCGCGGGGTGGCCGATGGTGGCTTCCAGGGTGGGGTCGGTGCTGTCGAACTCACCGTTGCGGGATGCGGCGAACATCGTCAAGGTGAACTCCGCAGCCGGCCGCGGCATCCCGCCGACGACTGCCGTGGATGTCCACTCGTCGTCGTCCATGACGACTCGGGTGATGGTCCGGCCGGTGATGCGGCTGAGGATGTCGGCAACGTCGGCGAAGTCCAGCGTGTGAGGGGCTGTCAGCGGCGGCGTGATCCCTTCGAGTGCTCCGTCTTCGGTCAGAGCGCAGGCCGCGGCTTGTGCCAGGTCCTCGTGGGCCGTCCAGGACACCGGGCCGTCCTGCGGCACGGCGAGCGTGCCGGTCTCCAGCGCCGCGCCGATGTAGGAGCCCAAGGTGGAGGCATAGAACCCGTTGCGGAGGGCGGTGTAGGGGACTCCTTGCTGCTTGAGGTGCTCCTCGGTGGCCGCATGGACCTTCTGCGGAGGGAAGAGCGACGCGGGAGAGGCAGCCTGGTGGCTGGTGTACACGATGCGTTGGGCGCCCGCTTCCCGTGCTGCGTCGATGGCCGCACTGTTGGCGGTCAGTGCGCCGCCGCCTCGGATGGCCGCGGAGACGACCAGGACGCGCTCGGCGCTCTCGAAGGCGTGCTTCAGGCTGCCGGGTTCGGTGAAGTCTCCCGCTCGGACTCGGACGCCGTGCTCGGCGAGGTCGGCGGCTTTGCCCACGTCGCGCACACTGATGCCGATCCTGTCGGCCGGCACCCGCTCTAGTAGGTGGTTGACGATGAGGGACCCGAGGTGGCCGGTGGCTCCCGTGACGATCAGCATTCGTGGCTCCCATCTGGATGATGTTTCCAACGGAACCAATATAAGGGTAACGTCGATAATTCCACTGGATGCAAACTTGTGCATCCATCCGGATGAGGACCGACGCTGACGGCAGCTTCAGGCAGGCCCCACGGTGAAGGGTGGCGATATCAGCGATAACATCGCCTGTCACGCAGGGGCGATACCATCGTCTCCATGGCACCGAAGTCGCAGCGGCGAGACCTCACCCGGGACCGCATCGTGAAGGCTGCGGCCGGCCTGCTGCGCGACCAGGGGCCGACCGCGGTGACCACGCGCCGCGTGGCTCAGGAGGCCGGGCTGCAGCCCCCTGCTCTTTACCGCCTCTTCCAGGACAAGGACGACCTGCTGGATGCCGCCGCGGAGCATGTCTTTGCCGAGCATGTGGCGAGCAAGCAGACCACCGCGCCCTCGGACGACCCGGTAGAAGACCTCCGCGCGGGATGGAACACACAGATCAGCTTCGGCCTGGACAACCCGTACGTCTACGGCCTGCTGCTGGACCCGGCCCGCGCACGCGACACCCCGGCACAGGTCAAGGGCGTGCAGATCCTTGCCGAGCGGGTGCACAGAATCGCCGCCGCCGGGCGGCTTCGGGTGAACGAGGAACGCGCCGTCAACCTCATCCGCGCGGCGGGGATCGGAACCGTCCACACCCTGCTGAGCCTGCCGCCAGAGCACAGCGACCCGCACTTGGCCGACGCCGCATTCGACGCGATCGCTCGCGCCATCCTCGTAGATGAACCCGCAGTCCCGACCCGGGACCCGGCGGCCGTCGTCGCGGCCTTCCGCACCCTCCTGCCCGAACTGCCCGGCCTCAGCAAAGCTGAGGCCGGGCTTCTCGACGAGTGGCTGCAACGCTGATCCAGCACCGCGCTACGGCCCTGGCCAGGATGGCAAAGGTTCGACCACCACTTCCGGAAACCAGACCGCGGCACACACTGCCCCGTACGTGGCTGGGGTGGTGGGAGTTGGCAACGGTGAACTACCGCAGTGGCCCGAAGTGGGCCTCGATGGGGTTGGCCCGGGACGCGCAGGTCGGGGTGAAGCACAGCTCGACCCGAATCTTCTTCGCTCAGCGGCGGATCGGCTCGTCTTTGTGGGCGGACAGGTTGTCCCGGATGACGTAGATCGGGGCGCCATCCGGACGGGGCGCCATCCGGGCGGGCGGCCCGGATCGACTTCAGGGCGGTCAGGGTGTTCGCGGTGCGCTTCTTGCGGCGGTTGACGCCCCACAGGGTGTCGTCGCCGACCGAGTAGGAGCCGTGGATGTAGGGGATGCCGTGGACGCGGTGGAAGGCGAGGGGATACCGCTCCGGGTGCTCTTGCTCGGCCCGGCAGGGCCCGGCGGTGGGACGGATGCCGAGCGGCCCGAACTCGTCGAACGCGAAGGCCCGGTCGGGGAAGCGTTCCAGGACCTGCTCGATGCGGTCGAGCTTGGCGTCGCGGTCGCGATCGGGGGACTCCTTCCACGTCTTGGTGCGCCGGAAGGTGATGCAGCGGCCCGGTTCCCGCCGGCCGAGGCCAGCAGCATCATCGCGCGCCGGTACCGCACCGAACTGGTGCTGCCCCGGCGAACATTCACCAGTGCCTGGGAGCGGGCGCCGGAGCTCACTTGCGGCCGTCCCGAAGTGGCTCCCGGAGGGAGGATGGAGGCAATTGCTTTCAGAAGCCCATGAGTTGGGCGAACCGTCGGCTGTCGATGTTGCCTCCTGAGGCGATGAGGCCGATCCTGCGCGGTGGGTTGGGGACACGTCCGGCGATGAGGGCGGCCAGGGCCGTGGCACCGCTGGGTTCGAGGACGATCTTCAGGCGTTCGAAGGCGAACCGCATGGCGTCGCGGATGTCGTCATCGCTGACCAGGGCGATGTCGTCGACCAGGAGCTGGTTGACGACGAAGGTGATCTCGCCGGGGGTGGAGACGGCCTGCCCGTCGGCGATGGTGCGGGGCACGGGGATCTCGATGCGTTCGCCCGCTTCGAGGGAGCGTTTGGTGTCGTCGGCGTCCATCGGCTCCACGCCGACGACCCGGATGCCGGGGTGCAGCGTCTTGGCGGTGGTGGCGCTGCCGGCGATGAGACCGCCGCCGCCGACGGGCACGAGCAGGGCATCGAGTTCGCCCGTCTCCTCGAAGAGTTCGAGGGCCGCGGTGCCCTGGCCGGCGATGACATGCGGGTGGTCGTAGGGAGGGATCAGGGCCAGGCCGCGGTCTTCGGCCAGGGCCTGCCCGAGTGCCGTACGGTCTTGGTTGTAGCGGTCGTAGGTGACAACCTCCGCGCCGTATCCGGCTGTTGCCTCCCTCTTGGACCGGGGGGCGTCCTCGGGCATCAGTACGACGACACGGGTACCCAGTTCCCGGGCGGCCAAGGCGGTGGCCTGGGCGTGGTTGCCGGAGGAGTAGGCGGCGATGCCCTTGGCCAACTGCTCGGGGGGCAGCTGGGCCACGGCGTTGTAGGCGCCGCGGAACTTGAAGGCACCGGCGCGCTGGAAGTTCTCGCACTTGATGAACACCTCGGCTTCCACCAGGGAGTTGAGGGTGCGTGAGGTGAGCACGGGGGTGCGGTGGGCGATGCCCTTCAGGCGCGTTGCGGCCTCACGGACGTCGTCGAAGGTCACGGGCAGGTCGGCAGGCACGGTGCGTCCTCGCGTTCGGGGTATGGGGGGCGGGGTCGGACGGCGGTCCGGCAGGTGGGCACGCTCCTTCACCTGGTGTAGTTGTAGACGGTCGCCCGGGACACACCGAGCAGGTCCGCGATGGTCTGTGCGGCGTCGCGTGAGTCGAAGTAGCCGTCCCGGTGCAGCTGTTGCACAAGCGCCTTCTTGTCCGCCCGGCTCAGCGACCTGGGGGGCGCGGCGCGCTCCGCGGAGAGGGCCTCGACCGCCTCGCGCAGCTCGCGTGCGTTGCGGTCCCGCAGCGTCTCCAGGGGCTGTTCGCGGTGTGGGGTCTCCGTGGCCACGAGGTTCGCCAGCGCGAGCGTCACCGGTGACAATACGGACACGTCGAGGTTCAGGCAGAGTGCCGCGATGTACTCGCCCGCGGCGTTCTTGATGCCGATCGAGGTGCTCTTCGCGGGGCGTCCGTCGGGGAACCGGTTGGGGTAGTTCTGAACGACGCTCGGGTACTGCGGATCGTGGATGCGCAGCAGGCCCAACTCCGTTACCGAGTCGCCTATCTGACGTCCGGACAGGTTGTTCTCGATCGCCCTGACGGCATGCTCGGGGCTGCGCAGGTCGTGCAGGACCACCTCGCACAGCCCGGGAAACATCCGCCCCAGAGCGACAGCGATCTTCTCGGCTTCCCGGATGAGATGCTCGTCGGCGTCTGCGGCGGCACCGGCCACAGCGTCGTGCATGGGGGCGGAAGCGGCATCGGATGCGGCGCCGAAGCTCTCGTTGCGCCCCTCGCTTCCTGCGACGTGGCCCACGCGGTTCCTCCTGTCGCTTCCCTGCGGCGAAATCCGCGGCGCGCGGAGACGCGCCACCTCCACGGAGCTTGGACTATCTGTCCATGTCTAGACAGCGAGGCTAATCACGTGAACGGTCGTTGTCCAGGACGGCGGGCCACAATCCGGTGATCGCCGTCCGGTCGCACGAACCCGACTGTTGTGTGGTCGAGTTCAGCCCAACCGTCTGTCGGAGGGGGCGAGGGCGGGGCAGCATGCCGTCCGTTTTCGGCGGCCGGCCTGCGACGTCGGCTCGATGCGAGGGCGACCTCACATGCCGCGGAACCCCCGAGTCGAGTCCGCGGCACGCCGGTCCGTCACGGTGCTCCTGTGCGCCGGGCGGCTGCTGGGCCGTTGGGGTGGTACCGCGGTGCGATCCACGTCATCCGGGTTTCCGCGATCACGTCGGACGATATCGCTCCCCATGGAAACACCCCCTACAGGAAGGCATCTCATGCGTATCCGCACCGCTGTGGCCGCCGCCGCCATGGCCGCCATCGCCGTTCTCGGCACGGCAGGTACTGCCGCTGCCGACGGCGAACCGGGCGACATCTCCGGCACCGTGGGAATGGGCGACGACACCGCCACGGGGGCGGGCAACCCGCCGGCCATGGGGTCGGAAAACTTCACGGCCAGCAATCCCCGCTCGTTGTTCGGCCTGGGCTCTGACCAGCAGAAGCACCGCTGACCTGGTCAACAGCGACCTGGGGCCCGGCACCTGAGCCGACTCGTGGGATCCGCCCCGGTCGGCCCGCGTCACCCAGGGTCCGGCGAGGCACCGATGCCGCCGGGCCCTGGCCGAAGACTTTGGGCGGTGCAGGTCCTGCGGCCGAGTTCGTGGCGAGCCGGCGAGACCGGCCGCCCTCGATGTGTGAGCCCTAATCGAGAGTCAGCGGGCGGACGGTGAGGATCTGCCCGGCGTGACCGACGGGGCCGTTGATGTCGTGCAGGACGCTGCTGGTGAGCCCCTGTCCGGAAGGGCCGAAGGTGACGGTGGTGTCCAGTCCGGTCCACGGGCCTGCGGGTTGGCGGTGCAGGTGGATCGTCAGGTCGAGGTTGGGGAACATCCACTCGGTGGGGTCTTGCTGGACGGCGATGCCGTTGGCGGTGTCCACGAGGGCGATGTACGAGGCGAGTGCGCTGCTGGCTTCGCCGGCGACCAGGTCGAGCGGGGTGGAAATCCAGACTGTCGCGCGGCCCTTGCGGGACGGTGCCGTCCGTCGGACGTCGATGGATGAGACATAGCCGCCGCTCCACACGTCGTTCATCGTCCACGGTTCGAGGGTTTCGGGGGCGGGAAGGCGTTCGTGGGGACTGTCGGCCACGGCCGAGGTGTCGAGGGAGGCAAGGAGCCAGGCGCGGGCGCGGACTACCGGTCGGTCGTCGATGAGCAGGACGGCTTCGAGGAGTTCGATGGTCCGGCCGGGGCGGATCGTTGCGATCCTGACCTCGCACTCGTCCAGGGCGATACGCCCCAGGATGTCGAAGCTGATCCGCGCCGGCGTCAGGCTGTTGCCGGGGCGCTGGGCGAGATGCCGGTCGATTGCGTGGACGATGAGGCCGGCGACCGGACCGAAGTGCTGCTCGTCCGCGTTCCATACGCCCCCCACATGAGCCGTGGGCTTGTAGCGGTGCTCACCCGTGCGCTCGTAGTAGCTGTCGCGCGCGGCGGTGCCGGTAGTCACGGGACGTTCTCCTCCGACGGAACAGGCGGTTGACTGGGACGGGTGGGGCGGCTGCGTCCCTGCCCGTGATCCGGATCGTAGGCGGCTGAACGATCCGCGGACGACAGCCGTGATGGATCCCACAACGGGTCACCGCATGGCGGGTCGGGACAACTCCCTCACATACCCGTACGGCTCGTCAGTGCCTGGGGACGCGGAGCCGGCGAAAAGGCCCGTCCTGCTGCGGGGCGAGGGAGATGATGGGGCCATGACGAGTGCGGACATAGCCGTGGTGACGGGTGCCAACCAGGGGATCGGGCGGGAGGTGGCCCGCCAACTCGCCGCTGCGGGAGCGGTGGTGTACCTCGGAGCGCGGGATCCGGAACGGGGCCGTGACGTCGCGCGCGAGCTGTCCGCCGGTGCGGGCGACGTGCGGTTCGCGCCCCTCGACGTGACGGACCAGTCCCAGGTCGACGCACTGGCCCGGCGGGTCGAGGCCGAGTGCGGCAGGCTCGATGTGCTGGTCAACAACGCAGGTATCGGCGGCACCCGCCCCGCGGTGGAGGAGACCACCGCCGACGACTTCGCCGGCGTCATGGATGTCAATCTCCTCGGCGCGGTCCGAACCACCCACGCCCTGCTGCCGCTTCTGCACAAGTCGCAGCACCCGCGCATCGTCAACGTGACGAGCGGCCGGGGATCGTTCACCGTCAACGACGACCCCGAGCGCATGGAGTCCCAACTGCACGGACTGGTCTACCCGGTCTCGAAGACGGCCCTCAACATGCTCACCTACCAATACGCCCGTGCGCTGCCGCGCTTTCTGGTCAACGCGGTCGATCCCGGCTTCACGGCGACGGCGCTCAACAACCACACCGGCACCAGTACGCCCGCGCAGAGCGCCGCGACGATCGTGCGACTCGCCCTGGCGGACGACGGGCCCAGCGGACGGCTCTTCGACGCGAGCGGCGAGGTGGGCTGGTAGGACCGGGGCGTTCCCCAGTCGACCGGCACCCACGGTTCACGGTTCCGTGTCACAGTCCGGCGCCTCGAAGGCCGCCGGACTGTGACGATCGGTTGTGGCAATCGGCGACGATGTGACGACTTACCGCGTCACCGACTGTTCACGACATCTGACGGCATCTCACGGCATCCTGCGCCGCGGCACGCCCTCTCACTGCGTGAAGGCGGCGGTGCCGTTCGGGGTGCCGAGGCCGGTCGGGCCGTCGTATCCGGTGCCCGCGGTGCAGAGGTACGAGGGCGAGCAGGTGCCGTTGGCGCCGGACGTGACGTCGTTCAGGGCCGACGCGTGGGAGTACGGGTACGAGGCCGGCATGTCGGACGAGCCCGGGGTACCCGCGAGGGCGTAGACGCCGGCGATGAACGGGGACGACGCGCTGGTGCCGCCGTAGACGTTCCAGCCGCTGGCCTGGTAGGTGTCGTAGACCGCGAGGCCGGTGGCCGGGTCGGCGACGGAGGCGACGTCCGCGACGGTGCGGTTGCTGCAGCCGGTGTCCTGCTGCCAGGACGGCTTGGCGTCGTACTGGGAGCAGCCGGAGCCGGCGCCGTTACCACCCGCGCTGGAGCCCCAGACGGTCTCGGTCCAGCCGCGGGCGCTGCTGTCCTGCTGGAGTGAGGTGCCGCCGACGGCGGTGACGTACTGCGAGGCCGCCGGGTACTCGACGCCGTAGCCGCTGTCACCGGAGCTGACGGTGATGGCGACGCCCGGGTGGTTGAAGTACTTCTCGTCGGACGTGGGGTCGGTCGAGTCCTCGGAGCCGCCGTAGCTGTTGGAGACGAACTTGGCGCCCATGGTGACCGCGCGGTTCACCGCAGTCCCCAGGTCGTCCATGCTGGCGCTGTTCGCCTCGACCAGCAGGATGTGGCACGACGGGCAGGCCGCGCTCACCATGTCCACATCGAGGGATATCTCGCCGGCCCAACCCGCGTCCGGGGCCGGGTAGTTGCTGCCGCCGTCCTGGTCGACCTTCTGGAAACACCCGTTGGCGGTGCTGCACTCGGGCAGCCCGTACTGGGCGCGGTAGGCCGCCAGGTCCTGTTCGGCGTTGGGGTCGTCGTTGGCGTCGACGATCGCCACGGTCTGGCCGCTGCCGCCCGACTGGGGCAGGTTGTACGCGCTCTGCAGGTCGCTGGGGCCGTAGCCGGCGGGGGCGGCGTCCGGCCCCAGGGACAGCGGCTGTTTGACGTCTGTGCGGGCCACCGCGTTGCAGGCCATGTAGCCGGGCTGCGACGGGTGCGCGCACAACTGACGGATATGGACCTTGGCGTGGGCCGCGGAGACGGTGGGGGACGCGTGGGTTGCCGGCGCCACCGCGGCGCTGGACGGGCTGGCGGCGATCACGCCGCCGATCACGAGGGTTGTCGCCGACAGCAGGACCGGGACGGCGCGGTGCGCCAGTCCTCTCGTGCGGTCGGATCTGCCCTTTCGCAGAGAACGCATGGGAACGACCTCCGTAGGGGGAAGGGCCGGCAGCCGGCACTCCGGGGACGTCTGCGAGGTCACGTTCTCGGGAACTGTCAAGAACATGACATATCAGCGGCACACGGATGTGACGTTCTATCAGGGATGCGCCAAGCCGCCGGTGATGAGTTGCGCACGTGCACTGAGCGATGCCACCCCTGTCAGTGGTGGCTTTATTGAAAAGTAGTGAACCCTGCGTCAAGGAGAAACCGGGCTACGGCAAAGGATTTCCCTGGGTCCGCGGAACGGCTTCGCCGTGAAGGCCGCGCTGATCACGAGCGTCAACTGCCCATCGGGTAGCGGCGATCAGCACCCTTGCCCGCCGCGGAATCGTCACGTACCGCCGGACGGAATCCGCCCGTCCGCCCACCTCATCGCCCCGCGCCACCTCGCGGACGCGGACGGATCAGGGTGCGGACGCGGACGGATCGGAGCGCGAACGCGGACGGATCGGAGCCGTGTGGAGATCCGCCGGACCCGCCGCCTGCCCGCAGGCCACAGGCCGACCGCAGGTATAACGCAGACATGCGATCAAAGCCCGGTCTGTCGCTGACCGCCCTCGGTCTGCTCCTCGCGGCAGGCATACTCACCCTGGCGACCTGGCTGACGTCCTTCGCCTGGAGTTCGTTCACCTATCACGCGGCCCTGGCCGGCACCCCGGGCACCCTCACCGCCGCGCACTGCTTCACCGCCGGCAGCGGCAAGAGCACCCATCGCGAGTGCACCGGCACCTTCATCGCGCGGAGCGGCAGGTACACCGACACCTCGGCGCACGTCTACGAAGTCCGGCGCATCGGCGGCAGTCCGACAAGGCTGCAGCTCCGCTCCGACGGCGGGTACACCCAACCCGATCCGCCGAGGGCCGCGATCGTTCTCGCGGTCGCCCTCGGCATCGTGAGCGGCACGGCCCTGCTGCTGCTCTTCCTGTGCGCGATGCCCCGGCGGGTCTCGGTCGAGAAGGGCGTACCGCTACGGGCCAACCCCCAACCGTGGGGCGTGCTGCTGCTGGTCCTCAGCAGGCTGTCCGCGGGCGCGGCCATCGCGGCGGTCGCCTCCTTCGCCCTGTTCTTCGTGCTGCTGATCGCCGGGCTGCTCTTCTGAGGCGTCGGCGCACCTCATCCGCGGCGCCCCAACTCCCGTACGGCGACCGTGCGGAAGTCGTGCGGCGGCCGGCCGGTGGGGCGTGGGGTTGAGCGTCTCCGCCGGGCAGCAACTCGCCACCGTGCGCCCGCTCTGGTTCGTCCTGGCGGGTCTGTGGGGTGTGGGGACTCCCTGCCTGGTCGGCGCCTCGCCGGCATGGCTACTCGCCCGGTCACGTCCGCGCGGGGTGGCGCGGCGGATCTTGAAGTGGCTGGGCTGGGGGTCAGCCTCGTCCTGCTGGCCAGGGGCGTCGCTGTTGAGTTCCTGCTGCTGACAGACGTGACGCACCTGGACGGCAGTGTGAGTGCGGGGCAACGGTTCTGGACCCTGGTGCTGTGGAACCCCTGGTTCATCGTAGGTGGGCCGGCCTTCGGTATGGCGGCACTCAACGCCGACCGCCGCGACCCCTGCCCATCGCCTCAGACCGATCCACGCCAGGACGCGTCCGATGGGTCGTCCCTGTCGGGATGCGCAGGACGGGGCCTCGCCGCCGAGCCCCGCATCGGGTCTGCTATGCGACATCTTCCATGGTTTCCGCGCAGAACCAGGCAGATCCCACGCTTCCGGCACAGGCTGCAGCAAACTCTCAACGACCGGTGAGGGTAGGGGTGGAACCTGCAGGATCCACTCCCCCATGCCGTCCGCAGACCACCGGCCGTGACGATCATGAGGCGTCTTCCCCTCACCGAACCCGGCGGGCGGATCCCGACTCGGAGTGCCGGTCCGCAGCCGGAAGGGAGCGCCGTTGACGGCGGTGCGGTGATCACTGAACCGCCCGCCCGCCCCAGGCGCTTCGGTAGGTGCGACTCCGAACAAACCCACTCATCAGCGGACATATCGCCCCGCTCCACGGCGAACCGATTGATCCACTGAAGGGCCAGTCACCTCACCCGTCGGACACACCCTGGACGTGGTGCCGGGATGACCCCTTTGAGCTGCGATCGCGAGACAATGGGAGCCATTAGTTTCACCAATGTTTACCTGCCGTACACCATAGTTGGGCCTACTGAGCCCAGCTTGTTCAGCTACAACATCGGACAGGTGCTCACCCCCCACGTGCATCCCCTGTGTGGCCCCGCATGAAACCCCTCAAATCTCTGTGCGTACCCCTGGAGAGACCGTGACCGTGCCCCTGCCGAGAACCGCCGCCCTCACCGGCGTCCTCGCCACCGCCGCCGCATTCGCCCTCAGCGCCTGTAGCGCGAGTTCCGACGCATCGACCACCACCGACGGACAGAGCGCGGCCACCGCGACCACGGCCGTGGCGTTCGGCGGCATGGACGCCCTGGCCAAGGCGGCCCAGAAGGAGGGCACGCTGCATGCGATCGCGCTGCCCCGCGACTGGGCCAACTACGGCGCCGTGATCGACGGCTTCGAGAAGAAGTACGGCATCAAGGTCGAGGTCGAGAACCCGAAGGGCGCCAGCCAGGACGAGATCAGTGCGGTCACCTCGCGCAAGGGCCAGAGCACCGCGCCCGACGTACTCGACCTCGGCAACTCCTTCGCGCAGAGCGCCGCACAGCAAGGGCTGCTGGCGCCGTACATGGTCGCCGGTTTCAATGACATCCCTGATGACCAGAAGGACTCGATCGGCCGCTGGTCGAACGACTACGGCGGCTACATATCCTTCGGCTGCGATGCCAAGCGTGTGCAGACCTGCCCGACCAGTTTCAAGGATCTGCTCAAGCCGCAGTACAAGGGGCAGGTCGCGCTCAACGGCATCCCCGGCAAGTCGGGTTCGGCCTTCGGCGCCGTGTACGCGGCCTCCCTCGCCAGCGGTGGCTCCTTCGAAGACATCCAGCCCGGCATAGACTTCTTCGGCAAGCTGAAGAAGAACGGCAACTTCACGTCCGTCGCGTCGACCGAGGCCACCATCGAGAAGGGCCAGACGCCGATCAGCATCGACTGGGACTACCTCAACACCGGGTACACCGACCAGCTCAAGGCCAAGGGCCTCGACTGGACGGTCACGGTCCCTTCGGACGGCCAGTTCTCCCAGTACTACGCGCAGGCCATCAACAAGGATGCGCCGCACCCCGCGGCCGCGCGCCTGTGGCAGGAGTACCTCTACAGCGCCGAGGGCCAGAACCTCAGGCTCAAGGGATACGCCCGCCCGGCTCTGATGGCCGCCATGGAGAAGGCCGGCACGCTCGACAAGGCCGCGGCGGCGAAGCTGCCGAAGGTCTCCGGCACGCCGACCTTCCCGACCGAGTCCCAGCAGAACAGTGCCGAGTTCGCCATCTCCCAGGGCTGGAGCCAGGCCGTCTCCGGATGACCGCGACGCGCGTCAGGGCCGACGTGGTGCCGGCCGCCTCCTCCCAGCGGCGGCACCGCGCGGCCGGCCGGCTCGCCCGCGACACCCCGCACGACGTCGACCGCCCGTACCGCGAGAGTCACTGAACTCCCGGACGACGAAGCCCCCGCCTCCGGGCGAACCGATGCCGCGGGCGCGATCGACCAGGACATCGCAGCCGACTCCACCCTGTGATCGTCACCGGCGGACAGCGGGCGAACCGCACCCGGTTGAGGGCCGTTGCGGACGGGATCCAGCGCTCACCTGGTGCGGGTGCGGAGCCCGGGTCGCTCAGCGGAAGGGACCGTCGTCCGCGAAGGCGTGGGCGGCGAACCGCTTGCCCATCCGGCGGTATGCGGCGGCGTTGGGGTGCAGGCCGTCGGCCAGGTCGTCCACCTCGTCCGGGCCCAGCAACTCGCGTCCGTCCAGATAGTGCAGATGGGGATCGTGTGCCTGTCGGACCGCCACGATCCGGGCCAGCTCGGCACGGACCACCGTCAGCGACAACGCCCCGGCGGCCGTATCGGCCGGGTCGCCCAGAGCTGTGAACCTGCCGTCCGGGCCCATCCCCGCCGGCCCGGGAGTGTGCTCGAACGCCGGGCAGCTCACCGGGGACATCAGCAGCAGCGGGGTGTCCGGATGCCCGTCCCGGATCGTGTCCAGGAACCCGTGCACCGCCGGGCCGAACGTCCGCAGCCGGAAAGCGGCCAGGCTCACGACGTTGACGCCTGGCTTGAGGCTGATCAGATCGGCGGGCATATCTCGGATCGTCCGGGCGACGTAGGGGTCCAGCACCGCACCGCCCGCCTCGCTGAGGTTGATCACCTCCACTCCCCCGAGCGACGCCGCCACCACCGGCCAGGTGCCGGTCGGGCCGTCGGCGTCGATGCAGTGGCTGATGGAACTGCCGTGGTGCACCCAGCGGCGCCGGCCGTCCGGCAACGGCGCCAGCACCTCGCCGTCCGCCCGCAACGCCACCAGTTCCGTGGGGGTTTGCTGCGGCAGCCACAGCTCGACGGTCTTCATCCCGGCCGGCAGCCCGGCGAACCGTACGGTCCCCGGCTCGCCCGGGATCAGCCGCTGCGCGGCCCCGGGCCCCGCCATCCGCAGCACGTTGCCCACCGGCGCCTGCTGCCGCCCGGCCGGGGCGCCGTCCACGAGCAGTTCCACCATCCCCGTCGGGCGGGGCTGCGGGTCGCTGTCCAGCTGCCCCGTGGAGGTGAGTACGTCGCACTCCACCTCACGCGCATCGGTGCGGAACACCAAGCGGACGCCCGAAGGCATCACGGTGACCCCGTACACCGACGGGTCCTGGTACTGCTCCTTGGTCCACGCGGGCAGCCGGCGCGGCATCACCCCCGCCTGCGTGGTCTCCAGGTCCAGTGCACCCCGTAATTCCACCGGCCCGCCCACCAGCGGAACCTCTCGCATGGCCACCGTCACCACTCCTGCCCCTTCGTGGACTTGATAGGACGTCAGACGACACCACGTCCCTGGAGGAGCGAGCACGCCGACCCGCGTCGGAACGTCTCAAGCACGCCCCCAGGAGCAGCCTAGAGGTTGTCCCGTGACGGATCGCGGGGGGATCTCTGTGGTGGTGTCGGCCTGGTGTCGCCGTACCGGCGCCTCTGCGCGAGTGCCCCGTATGTGCCCCTGAAGCCGGCCGTCCGCGACGGTCTCCGTACGGACGGCGGTGGTGCGACGGCCTGTGGCGCGCGACGTCACTGAGCTGCGGTGTGAGTAGCGGTGTGCGTGGCGGTGTGCGTGGCGGTGTGCGTGGCGGTGTGCGTGTTGAGCAGACGGCCTGAGCTTGCGACGAACGGGGCCCCGTTGTGGGGAGGGCGGCGTGAAAGGCTCTTGCATCGGGACGCCGCGCTGTAGTCCGCTGCTCGTCATGAGGAGCATGAGGAAGCGGAGCCTTGCCACGCTGATCGGCGCCCTTGTCGCGGGCTCCCTCTGCGCGGGCGCACCGAATCCACGCGCGGCTGCGGCCGAACCCGGTGTCGGCGGTCCGCCGCAGACCGGTGTGCAGCCGGGTCCGGGAATCGATCTCGACACGGTGACGATCCCGGAATTACAGGCTCGCATGGCGAACGGTTCACTGACCTCGACGGCGCTGACCGCTGCCTACCTGCGGCGGATCAAGGACATCAACCCGAAGATCAACGCGGTGATGCACACCGACCCGACAGCGCTGGACCAGGCGTCCGCCAGCGACGCCAGGCATCGTCGCGGTGACATCCGCGGCCCGCTCGACGGCATCCCGGTCCTGCTCAAGGACAACGTGGAGACCCGCGATCTGCCCACGACGGCCGGGTCGCTGGCGCTGGCCGGCAGCCCGCCGGAGCGCGACGCCGCCCTGGTGACCCGTCTGCGGGAGGCGGGGGCGGTGATCCTCGGCAAGACCAATCTGTCCGAGTGGGCGAACTTCCGTGCGGCGAAACCGACATCAGGATGGTCGGCGGTGGGCGGGCAGACCCACAATCCCTACGTACTCGACCGGAACCCCTGCGGGTCCTCGGCCGGGTCGGCCGCCGCGCTGGCCGCGTCCTTGGCGCAGGTGGCGATCGGTACCGAGACGGACGGCTCCATCGTGTGCCCGGCCGGGATGAACGGGGTGGTCGGGCACAAGCCCAGCCTGGGCCTTGTCAGCCGAGCGGGGGTGGTTCCGATCTCCGCCGAGCAGGACACCGCGGGCCCCATGGCCCGCAACGTGGTCGACACCGCGCTCACCCTTGCGGTGCTCAGTGGCGACGACACCGCATCTGCCGGTCAACGCCCCGCATTTCTTGGGCAGTTGACGAACCCCAGGAGTCTGCACGGCAAGCGGATCGGCCTGTGGCGGCTGCCCTCGCTGGGACCGGAGGTGGATGCCGTGATGACCCGTACCGCGCAGCAGTTGCGTCGCGCGGGCGCCGAGGTGGTCGAGGTGACTCCCCCGTACCAGAAGCGTCTGGCCGCACTCGAATTCCCCGCGCTGCTCAGCGAGTTCCACCGGGACATCGACGCCTACCTCGCCACGCGCCACGGGCCGCGGAACCTCGCCGAGCTGATCGCCTTCAACCGCGGCCACGCGGCGGAGAGGACCTGCTTCGCCGGCCAGGAGCTGTTCGAGAAGGCCCTCGCCGCACCACCCACCACCGATCCCCAATACCGGGCAGAGCGTGCCCAGTTGAAGGACCTCGCCCGGCGTTCCATCGACGAGACCATGGCCGCCCACCGGCTGGACGCCATCGCCGCACCGACGAACCCGCCCGCCTGGACGACCGACTGCGCGCGGGGCGACGACGACATCGTCCCGTCCTCGACCCCGGCGGCCGTGGCCGGATACCCGTCGCTGTCGGTGCCCGCCGGATCCGTGAACGAGCTGCCTGTGGGACTGCTGCTGATGGCCGGTGACCACCAGGACGGCGAACTCCTGTCACTGGGAGCCGCGGTGGAGCACCGGCTTCATGCCTGGCGAGCACCGCGCTACCTGCCGTCGGTGGGGCGCGACGGCACCCGGTAGGGCCCGCGATGGGACCGGAGGCGGTCAGCTGGCCCGCCCGCCTCCGGCGGTTCCCACGGCGTCCGAAGACCCTGTACGCGCGCCACCGGGAATGATCCAATAAGGGATGACATCGTTCTGGGTAGGAAAGCGTGTCCGGCTGCGCGGAATCGAGCCCGGCGACGCGTTGGCGTTCCAGCGTCTCGCCGAAGATGAGGAGCGTCTGGGAGATCTGTTGAACCCACCCCGATCCGGCGAGAGTTATCGGATCTGGGCGGAGAAGCAGGCATCCGCCCATCCGGACAGCGACCGCTTCCAGCTGGCGGTCGAAGCCGTCGATACGGGGGACGTCGTCGGCGGCGTCGGCTCCCATCACGCCGACCCGCGTTCGGGCTGGTTCGAGTACGGCGTCACCATCGGCGCCAAGCATCGCCGCAGGGGCTATGCGGCGGAAGCCGCTGTGCTGCTGCTCCGGTACATGTTCGCCGAGCACCGCTACCACAAGTGCCAGGTGCGGATCTTCGCGCACAACGAGGCGTCGCTCGCCCTCCATCGGCGGCTCGGATTCGTCGACGAGGGGCGTCTGCGTGAGCACGCGTTCCTCGCCGGCCGCCACCGTGATGTCGTCATGATGGGCATGCTCGCCGACGAGTTCGCCCAGCTGCACTCGATGACGACCTGATGGTTCGTGGCCGCTGACCGCCTGGCCACCGGCCACCCGCGGCCCGGGGGCGGCACCGCGATGCCGCCCCCGGCCGTGTGTCAGCTGACGCGCAGGGTGAGCGCGGCGGTGTGGAGCTTGCCGCCGGTCTGGAACTGGAGGAACAGCCGCCAGTTGCCGGACTTGGGCAGCATGGTCTGGAACGACAGCTCCGGCCCGCCCCTGTCTCCGTTGACCTTGGTCTGCGGGTGCAGGTGGGCGAACGCCCCGTCGCCCTCGTGGAAGGCGGTCAGGTGCGCGTACGTCTCAAGGTAGGGCTGGAGGTCGGTGACCGGTTTGCCGTCCTTGCTGATGGCCACCGTCATCGGGTGGGTCATACCGGCCATCAGGTCCCCCTTGACCGTGGCGGTGTAGCCGTCCGCCTCGGCGCTGGTGGCGGCCCCGGGGAGCGGCGTCGGCTTGGCGTCGCCGGGGACGGTGACGGTACGGCTGAGCACGAAGTCCTTGCCCTTGCCCGGTCCGTTGTCGGGGGTGAAGGAGGCGAACATCCGCCAGGTGCCGGGGCGCAGGGCAGCGAGGTCTGCGGTCCAGGTGCCGTCGGCGGCCATGGCCGGGTGGACGTGCTGGAAGCCGGTCAGATCCGAGCGGATCGCGTAGAAGTGCATCCGCTTGGTCTGGTCCACGGCGAATCCGGTGACGGGCTTGCCGTCCGGAGCCGTGATCGTGAACCGGTATGCGGAGTCCTTGCCTGCGGGCAGTTCGCCCGTGCCGGACGACAGCTTGTAGCCGTCCTTGGCGTCGGCCAGGCCGTCGCCCATGCCGCCGTGGTCCATACCGGGCATCGAGCCGTGGTCCATACCGCCAGTGGTCGCGGAGGACGAGGCCGATGCCTTCGCACCGTGGTCCTTGGCCGCCGTGGACGAGCCGGACGAGTCCTTCGACGAGCCGCAGGCGGCCAGGGTCAGCGCGAGCACGGTCGCGGTGGCGGCCACCGCGAAACCGCGGCGGCGCAGGGTGGGACGAGAGGTGAACGACATCACGGAAAACCTTCGGGAAGTGCGCGCCGCACCGGCGCGCGGAGGATCAGGGCGCGTTGCCCGCGGCCCGTACGACGGGCTCGGGCGAGGTCCTGTCACGTCCGCGCCGTACACACCCGAAGGAGCAGGGCCCGGCCGCCGGTCGGCGGACCGCGCCGTCCCACAGCCCCGGCCGACGGACACCGCCGCGTCAGCGCCCACCCGAAGAGGACCGTCAGGCCCCCGACTGCCAGGAGCCACACGGTCGGCAGCACGCTCCGGTCTCGGGCAGGGGTCGCGACGCAGAAGGAACCGGGGTCGCTGAGCATGGAGGTCAGACCGGGATGCACCACAGGCAAGGATGACGACGCGGAGGGCATCGCCGGAGCCATCTCGGCTGCCGGGGATTGCCCGGCCCGAGCGGTCTGGGCGTGGTGCATGGGTGCGGGCGCCGTCACGGGTGCATGGCACCCCGCGGCGGCGGTCGGGGAACCGTGCATGAGGAACAGCCCGAACAGCACCGCGCACACCGCCGACAGCCGGGCCGAAGCCCACCTGGGCGACCGCGCAGTGTTCACCGCTGCCCCATTCCCTCGCCGATCGACCCGGCACACAGCCGGACGGGGTCCTCGCGGCATCCGGAGACCCTCGACGGGAGCATACCCCTACCTGGTATCCGTGGTCGGTGGCGGGGGCCACCACACGATGTTCGTCACCGCCTGCCGGTACCGCCCCTGGCCTCTGCCCCCGTCGCGCCGTTCCTGACGTACCCGCACCCGAAGACCGGGGCGCCGCGGTCCTGCCGCCGAGTCTCCTCGGCCGTAGGAGGGGAGGGAAGGAGCGCAGTCGAGCGGCCCGGCACACCGCGCCCGCCCCATCCGCAACCCCCGTCTACGGCAGCTCAGTCGGAGAAGTCATGGGTGAGCCAGACATTGCCGTCGGGGGTCCGGTGGACGGCGATGCCGACGTGGGTGAAGGTGCTGCTGAGGATGTTCTGGCGATGACCGTCGTTCGGCGGCTTCTCGGCGAGCATGGCCTGGGTGAGGTTGACGGCGGCGGTGGCGATCTGCTGGGCGTCCAGTCCGGCCGTCGCCTGGCCTATGTTCTCGCCGGCGGCGCCCCAGTGCACGCCCGCCGCGGTCTCCCGGTCTCCCAACGCGGCTTCGCCCGGGCACTGGTGGGACATGCCGCACCCGTTGCCCATCGTCGTGTTGTGCCCGGTGGCACTGCGGGTGAGAGCGGTGGTGAGCGTGTAGGGCGGCAGGCCGTGGGCGGCTCGTGCGGTGTTCATCACGGCGAGAACCTGTGCGACCGCGTCGGAGGCGGGGGCCGGGTGTGGGGCCGGTGTGCTGGTCCGGGTCGGTGCGGGGTGCGACGGGGTGGGGGAGGCTGTCCGGGGCTTGGCGGCCGGTGTCCGGCTCGGGTGTGCGGTGGGGTGGGGGGTGGCCGAGGGCGAGGGGGTGAGAAGTGGCGCGTCGGCAAGCGGTGCCGACTGCACCGTTACCGGCTGGGAGGCGGCGGCGGTCGTCCGCGGCGCGCTGTTCGGGGAGCCGATCGCCACGGATATGACGGTGGCCGCAGCCGTCGCCGCGGCGCCCCCGGCGAGGAGATGGGCCCCTCTCGGGCGCATCGGTGGGCGGCGGTGACTGCCGTGCCGCCTGCCACCGCGGCCGGTGGGACGGTGCGCCGCGGTCGGCGCCGTGGTGCCGCTGTCGCCGCCGGGAACGACCGCCTGGGCCACCGGGGCGAACGCCGCAGTACTGTGGCCCGCTTGGGCCGCCCACCAGGCGAGCGCGGCGGTCGGCGGTACCAGCCCGCAGCCCACCAGGAGGCTCTGCGCGGGTATCAGGTCACTTCGGTGGCCCGAACAGGCCGCGCAGTCGCGGGTATGCCGCGCGATGCGCTTGCGCCACAGGGCGGTGGGGACTCCGTCCCAACGGGCGAGCAGGGGATGGAGCTGCGGACAGCGGGGCTCCGTCAGCAGGGCGCGGACTACCACCCGGGCGGCTTCCAACTGCGCCTTCATCCGCTGCACCCGCACGGCGACGAACGGCGCCGGCAATTCCAGGGCGGCGGCGACCTCCGCGCGGGTCAGCTCACCGGCCGCCTCCAGCCACCACAGTGACAGCAGGGCGCGGTCGTCCTCGTCCAGCCACCGAGTCGCCTCGGCCGCCTCCCGGCGCTGCCCGGAAAGTCCCAGCCGGATGATGGTCAGGTCGACGAAGTCCGCACCGGGATCGACCAGGCCGGCCATCTCGTCGACCCCGGTATCGCAGGCCGACGCCTGTTTGCTGCGCCAGTGCCGGCGTATCTGGTTCATCGTGACGGCGACCAGCCATGACCGGAACCGGTGCGGGTCCCGCAGATCGGCCAGGTTGCCCAGGACACGCAGCAGGGTCTCCTGCACCACGTCGTCGACGTCGGCGTGACCGTGCAGCGCCCGTCCCACGATGTTGTACACGAGCGGCAGATACCCGGCGATCAGTTCGTCCCGCGCCCTCTGGTCCCCCGCCTGCGCGGCCGTGATGACCGCGGCCTCCCGTTCGGGTGTCATGTCCGTCCTCTTTCTCTGCGGCTACGGGTCTCCATGCCTTCGATACCTGGGAGACCCTGTCAGGACGGCCCGGATAACAGAAACCCGGAGAGTTTTTCCGGGGTTCGATCGGAGCCCACGTCGATTCTCGCTATTCCGGCACATCAGCGCCACATTGCCGCCGTTGTCCGAATATTCAGGACATCCGTCAGGATTGCCGTACGCGGGCGGCAAGGAACCGGCCGGCGAGGTCCGCGCTCACGAGGCCGACCCCCAGCGAGAAGCCCTCGCACCCCGCCGCAGCTCCTCCCCTTACGCGGCCTTTCGGAGCACGGGACACCAACCCGTCGGTGACCAAGGCCACTTGGACTTGCCCGCGGCTCCCGGCTCCGCTGACTTCCTCTGCTCATTGGACACGCCTTCGATAGCGTCCAGTTCACAAGCGTCGCGGAAGCCCTGAATTCCTCCCACTAGGCCCCGGATATCCCTCCCCCACACGCATTTCGGGATTCCCGGCCACCCCCGCCGGCCGACCGCAGGCATACCCACACCTGCCCAGGCCCTCGGCCGGCAGCGGGTCCCGTCTCTTCACGCCACCGGCACCGGGACACCGTCCCGGCCTGCCCAGGCAAACGCCACCGGCGCCCGCCGCCGACATCCGGCAACCACACACCACAGGAGGACATCAATGCGTCGCGCTTCCCACAAATGGAAGTCCCTCAGCGGTACCTCGCGCGTCACCCTCGCGCTGGCCAAAGCCGGCGCGATCGCGGCCGTGACCGTCGGGGTCTCCTCTGCGAGCACGGTCGGGCCGGGCCACGACGGGGCCTCCGCCCCGAAGCCACGGGACGCGAGAGGAAAGACCCATCCGTTCGGCCTCGGCGCCCTGCCGTCCGACTCGACGTGGCGCACGACCGCGCTGAACCGGACCGTGGAGCCGAATCTGTCGGCCATGGCTCCCCGCCCGAAGGCCGACCCGACCGAGTCCGGCAGGAAGCGGCAGGCCCTCCCCGCCCGTGTCGATCTCACCAAGTACGCGGCCACGCCCGGCAATCAGGGCCAGGTCGGGTCCTGTGTCGCCTGGGCCATCGACTACTCGGCCTACAGCATCCTCGAACACGAACAGGGCATCACCGGCAGCCCCCAGGCACCCATGTACACCTACTCCCAGATAGTCAAGGGGCAGAACGTCGGCACCTCCCCGCAGCAGCACTTCCGCATCGCCACCTCACAGGGCGTCGACTCCAAGTCCCATTACTGGCAGGGCGACTTCGACTACACCGCCCAGCCGACGGACGGCGAGAAGCTCAACGCGTCGAAGTGGAAGCTGTCCGGCTACACCCCGCTCCACACGGGCAGCCGGATCAGGGTCGAGGTGCGGGCGGCCCTCGCCCAGGGGGAGCCGGTGGTCATCTCGATCCCGGTGTACAACAGCTTCTTCTCCCTCACCGCGCGTGAAGCCGCCTCCTACACGTACTCCCCGACCGCCGGTGAGCCGTTCGCCGGTGGCCACGAGGTCACCATCGTCGGCTACGGCAGCCAGGGTGTCCGGGTGGAGAACTCCTGGGGCACCAACTGGGGTGACCGGGGATACGTCAACCTTTCCTGGGACTTCCTGGCCAGGCAGGTACGGGAGGCCAACGCCGTCGGCAGGCTCGTCAAGAAGTAGGAGGAGCGGCCGGGCCGCGGCGAGGCGGTCCGTCAGGCGGCGAGACGGGGGAAGAGGGCTTCGGCGTTGCCGTGGTTGATGGCGGCGCGCCGGCGGTCGTCGAGGGTAGGCGTCGAGATGCCGGGTGAAGTAGGCGGAGATTTCGGGGGTGGCGTAGGGGAAGTCGCTGCCGAAGGTGAGGTGGGTGGGGTCGGCGAAGGCGAAGAGGGCGGGGAGGGCGTCGGGGTTGGCGGTCAGGGCTGTGTCGAAGTAAAAGCGACGCAGCTCGGCGAGGGCCGTTTCGTGGTGCATGACCGGCTCGACGCCGGTGTTCCGCTGGTGGCCGGGGAGGGTGAGGCTGATGCGGTGGGCGGCGTAGGGGAGGAAGCCGCCGCCGTGGGAGAGGACGAACCTGATGGCTAATGTTTAGCAAGCTAACTCTTAGCTTGCCGCTACCGTAGCCCCATGACCTCACGACAGCCAAGCGGTTCCACCCCGGCAGATCGGGCCGCCGACCGGCTGCCGCAGGCGGATGACCCGCAGTTCCAGGCGTTCACCCGGGCCGTACACGACCTGCTCGGTGCGGTACGACGCACCCGCGGCCGACTGGCCGGTCAGGGGCGGCCCGCCCTGTCGCTCTCCCAGATCCAGCTGCTGGAGGCGCTCGCCGACCACGGTGGCCTCGGCGTCGGCGAACTGGCCGAGCGCGCGGGCGTCACCGCGCCCACCGCGACCCGCATGCTCAAACAGCTCGAACGCGACGGCATCGTCACCCGCACCCGCGCCGCCGGCGACGAACGCCGCGTCCAGGTCGCGCTCACCGACACCGGCGCCGCCCTTCTCTCCGAACACCGCACCCGCCTGCGCGAACGCCAGCTCCGCGCCTTCCGCGAACTCAGCCCGGACCAGCGCGCAGCGATCACGGAACTCACCCACCGCCTCACCCAGCTCGTCGACGACTTGTGATCTCGCCGACCACGCGGTACGACGGCACTCCGACGTTCGCAGCCGACGTTCCAAGGTGGACGTGCGAAAACGGACGTTCAAAGGCGCACGACGACGAGGGCGATGTCGTCGCGGGCTCCCCCGGCCACTCCGAGCCTCGCGAGCAGAGCGTCTGCCAGACGCTGGGGGCTGAGCCGGCTCATGGGAGCCAGCGCCTCGGTGAGCCGGACCAGCCCGGTGTCGATGTCCTCTTCTCGGCGCTCGATCAGGCCGTCGGTATACAGGACGAGGGTGTCGCCGGCGTGGTAGGCGGTGCCCGCCTGCGGGCGGGGCACATGCTCCGGCCGCGCACCCAGAGGCGGGTCGGTGGCCTGGTCCAGCAGCCGGCAGCCTCCCCGCGCGCGCAGCAGGACGGGAGGCGGGTGGCCGGCGCTGGAATAGACGATCAGCTTCAAGCGGGTGTCGATCAAAGCGGTGACCGCGGTGGCCGCCAGGGCCCCGTCCACCGAGCGGGCGTACAGGCCCAGCACCTCCAGCGCCTGCGCGGGCCCGGTCACCGCCCGGCTGGCTGCCGACAGCGCGCTGCGCAGCATGCCCATGACGGTGGCGGCCTCCAGACCATGGCCGACCACATCGCCGACGGCGACCGTGAACCGCCCGTCAACCAGGTCGACGGTGTCGTACCAGTCACCGCACACGTTCAGTGAGCCGACCGCCGGCAGATAGCGCACCGCGACATCCTGGTGCCGGGCGAGATCCGGGGAGTGCAGCATCGCCTCCTGCAAGGTGACGGCGACCTGCCGCTCCCTGGCATGCGCGGACCGCAGCTCGTCGTTGAGACGCTGCAGCTCGCGGGCCCGCAGATACAGCTCGGCCTCCATGCTCTGCGCGCGCTCGGCCAAGTGGTCACCCGGGTGAAACCGCCGCGCGTGGACGAACGCGGTGACGTCCTCGACCCGGTGGATGATGTACGCCACCCGCCCGTCCGATCCGCGGACGGGTGTGTTGACCGGGGACCACCAGCGTTCCTCGAACACCCCGGGCCGGTCGGGCACCGGGATGTCGTAGCGCTGCATCGCCATGGTGTCCGGCTCCCCGGTAGCCAGCACCCGTTCCAGGGAGGCGCCGAGGTTGCGCACCCCGTCCGCCATGGGGTCCGCCGGGTTGTCCGGGAACGCGGTGAACAGGTGCAGCCCGACCAGTTCCTCACGAGAGCGGCCGGTGGCCCGGCAGTACGCGTCGTTCACGTCCACGACCACCAGATCCGTACCCATCACCAGGTACGGACTCGGCGTCGCGGCGAACACCGCTCTGTAGTCGAGCTCCGGCCTCACGTGCCAGCCTCCTCGGCCGGGGAAGCCCCCTCCGTTCCCACGCTACGCACCGCGGGCTCGCCCTGCGCGCTGCGGCACCCGCCGCGCCGGCGCCCCGCCCGGCCCGCACCCCTGCGCAACCAGCCGTCACACAGCGCGCACACGCCCGGACCCGCCCCTTCACCCCGCGAGCAGCCCGGCAATCACCACGTACGAGGGCCGTGGCTCGGCCGGCGGAACCGAAGTCGGTCCCCCACCTGCCCTTGACCTGCGGCACGTGCGGTGACGTGACAAACGAAAAGGTCCCTGCTCGCGAAGAACAGGGACCTCGTCTGGAGCGCCCGGCCGGCCTTGCACCTGCATCTCCCACCGGTTGGTGGACGTCTTTCCTTGGACCACAGACGCGTGACTCCCGTCCGCGGGAACGTAGTTCACCCGCGGAACCGAAGTTACGCCATGATCATATCCCACCGGCAGGGCAGCTTCTTCCCGCACCTTCCGGAACCGCGGGCGAGACGACCGACACACTCAACCACGTCCCGATCGACGCCCCTTGGAGGCCGCTCACGGGCAGCACGACGGGAGTGTCGTTGGAGTCATGGCGGTGGTCGCGGCACGAGCCCAGCAACACCGGGGCCCGGCAACGCTCTTCTCCTGCCCGGCCCAGCCGCCCGCAGTAGACCGGGGCAGTCCCTGCGCAGCGAACTCACCGACGCGCGCCCGCAGATCGCAGCGGAGCGCCCCAGCGAAGTCCGTCGTACGGTCGTCACCCGGAGAGAAGGCGTCGATGCGTGGAAAGGCCCCGCCCTTCCTTCGGCAGGAACGCCGGGGGAAGGGCGAGGCGGTGTCGGTTTCCCTTACTTGCCGTGGCTCCCGCCACCGCCCTTGCCCTTGGCGTGGTCCCCGCCGTCGTGGTCGCCGCCGGCGTGCTCGCTGCCGCCCTCATCCCCGCCGCTTCTGAAGACCCAGGAGTCGGAGTCCTGGGCCACCTGGTCGTGCATGTGCTGGTTGCCGACACCCATCAGGTCGCCCGAGTGATCGCCGTCATCGGCGGCGGCGATGCCGGCGGACCCCATCAGGGCGGCCGAACACAGGACTGCAGCGGCGAGAGCGGTACGCATGCGCATTTTTAGCTCCGATTATCGGTTCAGACGATGGACGTGGGAATTCATGCCACCGATCCCCGTGGGTCAGTCCACGATTCACCCGCTCGGAGGTTCGGCCCGCTCCGCGTTCCGCATTCGCCTCGACAGCCCATAGGGGGCCGTCGAAGCCACCGACCGGCCGTGCCCTGGTTGGCTGACACACCGTCTGCCGGTTATCTTGCCTGGCGCATTGACGGAATCCGCCGGAATTGCACTCAGGCGAGTCCGCTGTATCCAGCGAGTCCGTCGAGTTTGGTGTAGTCGGCGCGTCAGGGGCGCCAGCGATAGGCGTAACCGTCCCGCAGCGGTCCGCCGACCAGGTCCAGAACGTGCTCGGCGGCTGCCGAAAGCGGGGCGGCGTCGGCGCGTTCGGCCACGGCCTGATGGCCGTCCAGAAGGGCTTTCCCCAACGCCGGGTCCGCGTGCAGGAGGCGGCGGGGCAGCCATTTGCCGATGCCTGTCCAGGAATTGTGGTGGGCCGTGAGCAGGTGCGCCGCCTCACGCAAGGTGAAATCGGCGAGTGAGAGCTGTTCGTACCGACGGGCCGCGGGGGTATCCGCCAAGTCGTCGATGTAGCAGGTGAGTACGTAGCGCGATCGCTCCCGTTCCGCCGGGGTGAGGGGAGGCGGGCCGGACGCGAGCACGGCTCGGGCTCTTTCGCACGTACGGGACACGTGGCCGTGGGGGTCCGTCAAAGGCAGCCCCTGGCCGTAGATGAACAGGACCGTTCCCCGGCGGCGGGCTCTGTCCCAGGCGAAGAATTCCGGCACGTCCGCAAGGGTGTTGAGGAACAGCTCGGCCAGGCGGCCCTCGTGGCGTATCACCTCGCGACGACTGGTGTCCGAGTCCGGCAAGAGGATGGCCACGTCCAGATCGCTTGCCTCGGTGGCACGCCCTTCGGCGGCCGAGCCGCCGAGCACGGCGCCGAGAGCGTGCGGGAAGCGCGTGGAGACCAGGCGCAGAGCTTGAGTAGCGGGATTGGCGTGATCATTCATGGATGCTCATCGTGCCAGCCGGGGTGTGCGCGTTCCAGTGGTGCAGCGAGCGCGATCGCCGAAGCTGCGAACGTCGCCCCGGAGGCGCGCACACGGCTTTCGCCAGCGCCGCACACGCCGGGAAGAATGGGGGCAACTCCTTTTCCTGGGTGTGGTGTTGGCGACTCGCCGGGAGGCGAAGGGGGTGGTGGATCGGGGCGTCTTCTTTACGCGACGGTCCCCTCGGTCGGCCCGCTCTCCTCCTCAGGCAGTCAGTTTCGTTTGGGCTGCGGCCGTGGTGACGGGTTCGTGTCGGATGTACCACTCGGTGGAAAGGAGTCGCTGCCGGGCCTTGGCGGGAAGAGCGGCGATCAGGCCGGGGAGGGCTCCGCGCGTCACCTCGGTGCGGTGGGCCAAGATGGCGGCGAGCTTGCGTTCCAGCCAGGGGCCGACGTCCACGGTGGCGGTGACCAGCTCGTCCGGGACGGTGTACATCGGCTTGCCGGTGCGGGCCAGGTCGCTCAACGCCGGTACGGCCGAGTGCGGGTGCGTGGCCAGATAGACGGCGCTCGGCTGCCAGGGGGCGCCGGTATCGGGGTAGAGGCGCTCCAGCCCGGACGCCTGGACCGCGAGCAGGGTGACCCGGTGGGTGTGCACATGGTCGAGGTGGCCGGTCAGTCCACCGTAGGCGTCATGGGTGACGACGATCTCCGGGCGGAATTCCCGGAGATGCGCCACCAGCCGTCGGACCGCCTCGTCGAGCGGCGCTTCACAGAGCCGGGTGCGGCCGGGGGCGGACTGTGGTGCGCGGGCGTCGGCGTAGCCCAGCATGCGTGGGGTGCCGGCACCGAGGATGCGCAGCGCCTCGGCCAGTTCGGCGGCTCGGGGCGTGTCCGCGGCCCAGGTTGCCGTGACCACTGCGGTGCGGGCGCCCGAGGCGGCGTGCCGGGCGAGCACGCCGCCCGCCGCCAGGGACTCGTCGTCCGGGTGGGCGAACACCGCGAGCAGGCTCGGTGTATCTCCGGCGGATGTGGCGTCGTCCGCTGTCACGTTGTCTGCCTCCCGGCTGACTGCGGCCACGTTGGCTTGTGGCATGGCGAGGTCATTCCGACTGACGACGCGTGTTCGTCGCGGCGTGGTTCCGTGAGGACGCTCACACTGTTTTCTTCTGGCTGATGTCGACCGAGAACCCGCTGCCGGGCGTATGCCCGGTGAAGCGAGAGATCCGGGAGTGACTGTTGACCGTCGAGGAGTTCGAAGAGTTCTACGCCCAGACGGTCGCGCGGCTCACGGGGCAGTTGTACGTGATGCTCGGCGACCTCCACGAGGCGCAGGACGTGGTGCAGGAGGCGTTCGTCAGGGGGTGGAGCCGGCGTCGGCAGCTCGACCGGGACGGCCGGCCCGAGGCGTGGATCCGCACCGTTGCCTGGCGGCTGGCGGTCAGCCGGTGGCGGTTCCGGCGCCGGTCGGCCGATGCCTGGAAGCGCAGTGGTGCCCCGCCGCATGTCGAGGGGCCGGGACCGGAGCAGGTGGCGCTCGTGGAGTCGTTGCGGGAGCTGCCGGCGCAGCAGCGGCGGATCCTGACCCTGCACTACCTGTGCGATCTGACGGTTGATCAGGTCGCTGGTGAGACGGGGCTTTCGGCGAGCACCGTCAAGACGCATCTGAGTCGCGGGCGGTCGGCACTCGCCCACCGCCTGCAGGACCCGCGTATCGAGGAGGCCACCGGTGACTGAGCACCAGGACCCGTTGCGGTCCCTGTTCCGGCAAGCGGCCCGGGTGGGGCAGGCTCACAGCGCCGCGGCGCCGGTCGCGTACATCGCCGAGCGGGCCAGGCGAGGCCGGCGGCGGCAGATCGCCGGCCTGGCCGTGGCGGCGTGCCTGGTCCTGGGTGGCGGGGTGGCGACCGCGGTCGCGCTGCTGCCCCACCGGCCGGCGCCGCATGTTCCGGCGACCAGCCCGTCGCCGAGCCGGCCGATGCCGGCACCCACGTCCCGGGCTCCGGTGGTGCCGCTCCCCGGGCGGGAGACGACGGGGGCCACACCGAACACGGGGCCGTCCGGCGGTTCCTCCGCTCCGGCCGGGCAGTCCCCGGCGCGTACGGCGACGCCTTCCGCGCGGAGCACGGAGCCCGGGTCCACCACCGCACCGCCCTGATCAGGCGCACGCACCCGTGACCCGGCGGGTGGCCGCCGGGCGATGGCGCCTGCCCCACACACACACCGAGGAGTCCCTGTGTCCGCTGTGCCGCCCGGTCTGCGGGAGCGCATACCCACCGCCCCACCGCCCCGGGTGCCACCGCGGCCGCGTCCCGTGCGCCGGCGCGCGACCGGGGTGGCGCTGCGGGTACGCCGGGATCTCCTGGGGCGGTCGGCCCCGCGCCTGAGCCAGGCCGACCGGGAGGCGCTGTGGCTGTACCTGCTGACCCGAACGAGTATCTGGATCACGGCGTACTGCGTCCGCTGGCTGTTCCCGTCGGACCCGGGCACCCGCGACCCGGGCCCGGTGCTGGCCTCCTTCGCACGCTGGGACTGGGACCACCTCCGCCACATCGCGAGCGAGGGCTACTTCCCCGGGCAGGCAGGTCCGTGGCAGGCGGACTGGGACAACCGGGAGGCGTTCTTCCCCGGCTTTCCACTGCTGCTGCGCGCGGTCCATGTCGCCGTACCGGGCTGGACGACAGCAGGGCTGCTGATCTCCCTGGGTGCCGGAGCGGTCGCCGTGGTGGCCCTGGCCCGTATCACCCGGCTTCATCTGCCGGATGCGGGGGCGGGCCGGCGGGCCGTGCTGTTCTTCCTGGTGTCCCCGTGCGCGGTCTTCCTGGCCGTCGGCTATACGGAGTCCCTGTTCCTCGCCTTCGCGCTGCCTGCCTGGCTCGCGGCCCGGCGCGGCGGTTGGCCCCTGGCGACCTCACTGGCCGCGCTGGCGACGGCGGTGCGGGTCAGCGGTCTGTTCCTCGCCGCCGCGCTCGCGTGGGAGTTCTTCCTTTCCGCCCGTGGCCGGCGGGAGTTGCGGGCCCTGCCGTGGCTCGCCCTGCCCGCGCTGCCGGCCTTCGTCTACGGCTGGTACCTGCACGCCCGCACCGGTGACTGGTGGGCGTGGAAGCACGCCGAGGAGAGGGGCTGGTACCGGACCTTCCACACTCCGTGGGATGCCTGGGGCCACACCTGGCACAACGCGTTCGACCATGTCCAGACGACCGGGTACGCGTTCATGTTCCGGGCCGAACTCGCCGCGATGGTCGTCGGCTTGCTGCTGGTCGGTCTGCTGGTCCGGCAACGCCGTTGGCCCGAAGCCCTGTACGTCGGCCTCAGCCTCTGCGCGCTGGGAACCTCGTACTGGTACATGTCCATCCCGCGCGCCACCCTGCTGTGGTGGCCGCTGTGGATCGCGCTGGCGGCCCGGAGCCTGCGCAGGCCGCGGTTCCGCGCCGTCTACCTCTGCCTGGTCACGCCGCTGACCGCGGTCTTCGCAGTGACGTTCCTGTCGGGACGCTGGGCCGGGTGAGGGGTCGGCGGGGGCGGCATCGGGGAAGTACTGCGAGGGCTGGGGCCTGTCCGCTGGGTGGCCCGCGCGGGACCTCGTTGGCCGGGGCCGCCGGGTGGAGCGATATAACAGCGGCATGGTGCGACAAGCGAAGAACGAGGGCGATCCGGTTCCGGCGGACCGGCTGGCGGAGGACCTGCACGAGACCGTTGACGAGGTCACCGCCGCCGTCATGACGGCGTCCCGTCTGTTCGTCGCGCTCTCCGCGCGGGCGCTCGCCGAGAGCGAGCCGGCGCTGACGCTGCCGCAACTGCGCACCCTGGTGGTCCTGCACGGTGAGGGCCCGGTGAAGCTCGCCGCGCTGGCTGCCGCGCTGGACGTGAACCCCTCCACGGCGATGCGCATGGTCGACAAGCTGGAGGCCGCCGGACTCATGGACCGTCAGATCAACCCCGGTAACCGCCGTGAGGTCGTCCTGCGGCTGCGGCCGGCCGGCCGGCGGCTGGTCGAGAAGGTCATGGCCCACCGGCACCAGGAGATCCAGGCCATCGTCGGCCGCCTTCCCGCCGGCCGGCGGGCCGAGCTGGTGCGGGGGCTGCGCGCGCTGACCGAGGCCGCCGGGGAGCAGGCCGTGGATTCGCTGACCGAATCGCCGTAGGGCCGGTTCGGCCCTGACCCATCGGGCAGACCCTGGGCGCGCGGACGGCGCCCCCGCCCGGCCGGTTGCCGGGTGGGGGCGCCGGTGCGGCTCATGCCGGGACGGTGTCCGGGCTGCGGCGGCGCTGGCCCGGGATGAGGCGCTGCCGGTGGTGCTCCTCGGTCAGGTCGTGGCGCCGTGCGTGCAGCAGGTGGTGCAGGGCGATGGTCCCCACCACCTGGGCGTCGGGTCCGTGGCTGACGACCGGGGCTTCGGTGACGCCGTGTTCGGCGAAGAGGTAGGCGGCTCGGCGCAGGGTGTCGTCGGGCCGCAGGATCACCGGGGACGGTTCGCAGACGTCCGCGAGCGTGGTCCGGCCGTGCGCGGCGGCGTCCTCGGACGTCGCCTCCAGGAGCCGGTCGCGGGTGACGACCATGCCCGGCACCCCGTCGTCGGTGAGGACGGGGACGAGCCGCTGCCCGCCGCCGGCGGTGTCCGCCGCGTCCTTGGTGAGCCTGAGCGCCGCCTCCAGGCTTTCCCGGCCCGCGAGGAGGAGCGGCCGGCGTTCCATGACCTCTTCGACGAAGAACGTCTCCAGGGGGTCGGTGGAGTACTCCCTGGTCAGGTGCAGTCCGCGGCGGGCGATCTTCTCGGTGAGCACCGAGCGCTTCAGCAGCAGGGCCGACAGGGCGTAGGCGGCGGTGGAGGAGATCAGCAGCGGCAGCACCGCGCCCCAGGCATGGGTGAGTTCAAGGGTGAAGACCACTCCGGTCAGCGGTGACCGCATCACGCCGCCCACCACGGCTGCCAGCCCCATCATCGCCCAGAATCCGGGGATGACGTGCGGGAAGAGCAGTCCCTCGGCCGCTCCGACCGCCCCGCCGATCATGAACACCGGGGCGAGCACACCGCCGGAGGTGCCGGAGCCGAGCGAGAGCGACCAGATCAGGGTCTTGACGACCAGGATGCCGACGATCAGCGACACCGTGGCGCGCCCGGTCAGCAGCTGTTCGATGACGTCGTAGCCGACACCGAGGGCGCGCGGCTCGACCAGTCCGCCCAGGCCGATGACCGCCCCGCCGATGGCGGGCCACCACATCCAGTGGAAGGGCAGCCGGGCGAAGCCGTCCTCGGCGCGGTAGACCAGCCAGGTCGCGGCCACCGCCAGTGCGCCACCGAGGAGGCCGGCGACCGCGCAGAGCGCGTCGACGGTGGGGGCGACGTGCAGACCGGAGGCGGAGACGGGGAAGATCGGGGCGGTGCCCAGGAGGAAGCCGCGCACCACGGTGCTGACGCCGACCGCCGCGACGACCGGGACGAAGCTGCGCGGGCGCCACTCGAACAACAGCAGTTCCACGGCGAGCAGCACGGCGGCCAGCGGCGAGTTGAAGGTCGCCGCCATGCCGGCCGCCGCGCCGGAGACCAGCAGGGTCTTGCGCTCGTCGGCGCTCAGCCGCAGGCCCTGCGCCAGGATCGATCCGATCGCGCCACCGGTCATGATGATCGGCCCTTCGGCGCCGAACGGGCCGCCGGTGCCGATGCTGATCGCCGCCGACACCGGCTTGAGCACGGCCACCCGCGGCGCGACCCGGCTGCCGCCGGTCAGGATCGCCTCGATCGCCTCCGGCATGCCGTGGCCGCGGATCTTCTCGGACCCGTAGCGCGCCATGAGGCCGACCACCAGCCCGCCGGCCATCGGCGCGCCCAGTACCAGCCACCAAGGCCGGTGCTCCAGACCCGGCGCGACCAGCGAGGTGGACCATCGCTGGTAGAAGACGATGTTGGTGACCAGGCCGATCAGCCGCAGCAGCGCCAGTGCCGCGACCGCCCCGGCCCCGCCGACGAGCAGCGCCCAGCCGCAGATCAGCAGCATCCTCGGCTGGACCGTGAAATCACCGAGGTGGGCACCTCGGTGCGTCCTCTTCGTCTTGCGCACCCCGTTCACCGCAGCCCTCCGCCGGCTCGCGGGGCATCTGTCAGACCTGCTCGGCCGCCCGGCCACGGGCATGTCCGTATGTTTTCCATAGTGAAAGTATTGCAGTACGCAATAGTCCGGGCGAGGCGGCGTCCGGCACGCGGACGGATCGCCGGATGGCTCCGGAGGGCGGACGGCGCGTACCGGAGCGCGCCGGCACGCGCCCCGCCGGGTGCATGGCCGGAATCTGACACCCCCTCACCGACCCGAAGTGCATGCCCATGGCAAGTATTGCAAAGAGCAAGAAAAACTACGTACAACGTTCATCAACTCTGCCGTGACGGTGCGCTCTTGACGGCACGGCGTGGTGAAGCTGGTCGCAGTGGAACGCGACCGCCACGGCACGGGGGCCCGTGCGGTCGGCGCCGCTACCCGCATACCGTGAAAGGAGCAACGGTGGTGGTAGGACGCGGTGCCCGTAAGGAAGCGGAACGTGTCGCGGCGGTGGCCGCGGAGCAGCTGCTGCGGGCCGGAACGACACTGCGGCGGTCGGTGACGACCCCCGACCTGCGGGCCGTGTACCGCACCGATCAGAGCGTCAACGACGCCCCCTACCGCGAGCGCTGGGCGCACGACCGCGTCGTGCGCTCCACGCACGGGGTGAACTGCACCGGTTCCTGCTCGTGGAAGGTGTACGTCAAGGACGGCGTGATCACCTGGGAGACGCAGGAGACGGACTACCCGTCGGTGGGCCCGGACCGGCCGGAATACGAGCCGCGCGGCTGCCCGCGGGGCGCCTCGTTCTCCTGGTACACCTACTCGCCGACCCGGGTGCGCTACCCGCATGTGCGCGGGGTCCTCCTGGAGCTCTACCGCGAGGCGCGCGACCGGCTGGGCGACCCGGTGGCCGCCTGGGCCGAGATCACCGGCGACCCCGCCAAGCGGCGCCGCTACCAGTCGGCCCGCGGCAAGGGCGGCCTGGTGCGGATCGGCTGGGAGGAGGCGCTGGAGGTCGCCGCCGCCGCCCATGTCCACACCATCGCGGCGTACGGCCCGGACCGGGTCGCCGGCTTCTCCCCGATCCCCGCCATGTCGATGGCCTCGCACGCCGTCGGAGCGCGCTTCATGTCGCTGATCGGCGCGCCGATGCTCTCCTTCTACGACTGGTACGCGGACCTGCCCATCGCCTCACCGCAGGTCTTCGGCGACCAGACGGACGTACCGGAGTCCGGCGACTGGTGGGACGCGGCCTACCTGATGCTGTGGGGGTCGAACGTTCCGGTGACCCGCACCCCGGACGCGCACTGGATGGCCGAGGCCCGCTACCGGGGCCAGAAGGTGGTGGTGGTCTCCCCGGACTACGCGGACGCGACCAAGTTCGCGGACGAGTGGCTGCATCCGCACCCCGGCACCGACGGTGCGCTGGCGATGGCCATGGGGCAGGTGATCCTCACCGAGTGCTTCGTGCGGCGCCAGGTCCCGTACTTCACCGAGTACGTCAAGCAGTTCACCGATCTGCCGTTCCTGGTCGAACTCACCGAGCAGGACGGGGAGTTGGTACCGGGGAAGTTCCTGACCGCGGCGGATCTGGGACTGGATCCGGACGACGGGGCGGCGGCGTCCTGGAAGCCGGTGCTGCTCGACGCCGCCTCCGAACGGCCCGTCGTGCCCAACGGCACCCTCGGCGACCGCTGGTCCAAGGGCGGGCTGGGCCGCTGGAACCTGGACCTGAACGGGGTGGAGCCCGCCCTGACCTTTCTCCGGGAGGGCGGGGACTGCGCCCGCGTACTGCTGCCGCGCTTCGACGACACCGGCGCCCTGCTACGCGGGGTCCCGGTGCGGGAGATCGGCGGGCGCCGGGTGACCACCGTCTTCGACCTGCTCCTGGCCCAGTACGGCGTCCGCCGCCCCGGGCTGCCGGGCGACTGGCCCGAGGGCTACGACGACGCGGCGCATCCGTACACCCCTGCCTGGCAGGAGACGATCACCTCGGTTCCCACGGGCGCGGTGGTGCGCGCGGCGCGGGAGTTCGCGCACACGGCGGAGAAGACCCGCGGGCGCTGCATGATCGTCATGGGGGCGGGGACCAACCACTGGTTCCACTCCGACACCATCTACCGTTCCTTCCTGACCCTGCTCCTGCTCACCGGCTGCCAGGGCGTCAACGGCGGCGGCTGGGCCCACTACGTAGGCCAGGAGAAGGTCCGCCCGTACGCCGGCTGGCAGCAGTTGCAGTCCGCCGCGGACTGGGTGCGCCCGTCACGGCAGGTGGCCGGCACCCCCTACTGGTATCTGCACACCGACCAGTGGCGGTACGACGCGCAGGATGCCGGCACACTGGCCGCGCCGACCGCCCGCGGCGCGCTCACCGGCCGGCACACCGCCGACCTCGTCGCCCAGTCGATGCGGCTGGGGTGGATGCCGTCCGCCCCCACGTTCACCGCCAACCCGCTCGACCTCGGCCGGCGGGTGCACGCGTCGGGGCACGAGCCCGGCGAGTGGGTGGCCGCCGAACTCACCGCGGGACGACTGGCGTTCGCCTTCGAGGACCCCGACGCCCCGGCCAACTGGCCGCGGGTGCTCACCGTGTGGCGGGCCAACCTGATCGGCTCCTCGGCGAAGGGCAACGAGTTCTTCCTGCGCCATCTGCTGGGGGCGAGCGACAACGCGCGTGCGCAGGAGGCGCCGGACGGGAGCCGGCCGCACGATCTCACCTGGCACGACGAGGCGCCGCGCGGCAAGCTGGACCTGCTGCTGGCCCTGGACTTCCGGATGACCTCGACCACACTGATGGCCGACCTCGTGCTGCCCGCCGCCACCTGGTACGAGAAGCACGACCTGTCCAGCACGGACATGCACCCCTATGTGCACGCCTTCTCCCCCGCGATCAGCCCGCCCTGGCAGTCGCGCACCGACTTCGAGATCTTCCACGGACTCGCGGAGAAATTCAGCGAGTTGGCGGCGGACCGGCTGGAGACCACATACGACCTGGTGGCCGCGCCGCCGCAGCACGACACCCCGGGGGAGACCGCGCAGCCCGGCGGCACCGTCCGGGACTGGCGGGACGGCGCGCCCCCGGAGCCGGGCGGCAACCTTCCCCACTTCGCCGTCGTCAAGCGGGACTACACCGCCGTCGCCGAGAAGCTGGCGGCGTTCGGCCCGCTCGCCGAGGAACACGGCATGACGGTCAAGGGCATCACCGTCCACCCCGTGCCGGAGGCCCGCTGGCTCGCCGAGCGCTGCGGCACCGTCGCGACCGGGCCCGCCCACGGCCGGCCGCTCCTGGACACCGATGTGAAACTGTGCGAGGCCATCCTGGCGCTGTCCGGCACCACCAACGGGCGCCTGGCGGCCGAGGGGTTCGACCGGCTCGCCGAGCGCTGCGGGCCCGGCGCCGGCTTCGCCGCGCTCGCCGAATCGGTCCGCGAGCGCCGGGTGGTCTTCTCCGACACCCAGGACCGGCCCGTACAGGTCGGCACCAGCTTCGAATGGTCCGGCAAGGAGGCCCCGGACCGCCGCTACGCCCCCTTCACCGTCAACACCGAGCACCGCAAGCCCTGGCACACCCTCACCGGGCGCCAGCACTTCTATCTCGACCACGACTGGATGGCCGAACTCGGCGAACAACTCCCGGTCTACCGGCCTCCGTTGGACATGACGGCGGTACAGGGCGCCACCCCGGCCGACGACGGCGCCCGTTCGGTGACCGTCCGCTATCTCACGCCGCACTCGAAGTGGTCGATCCACTCCGAGTACCAGGAGAACCTCCTCATGCAGACCCTGGCCCGCGGCGGGCCGGTCATCTGGATGAGCGTGGCCGACGCCGAGGCCATCGGGGCCGCGGACAACGACTGGATCGAGGCGGTCAACCCCAACGGCGTGGTGACCGCACGAGCCGTGGTCTCGCACCGTATGCCGCCCGGCACGGTGTTCATGTACCACGTCCAGGAACGCCTGGTGAACGTCCCGCGCACCCAGGCGACCGGCCGCCGGGGCGGGGTGCACAACGCCCTGACCCGCCTGCTGATCAAGCCCACCCACCTCATCGGCGGCTACGGACAGCTGTCCTTCGCCCCCAACTACTACGGGCCCACCGGCAATCAGCGGGACGCCGTCACCGTGATCCGCCGGCGCACCCAGCACGTGGAGTACTGACATGCCCCGTCGCACCACCACCATCGGGCGCTGCATGGCGCAGATCGCGATGGTCATGAACCTCGACAAGTGCATCGGCTGCCACACCTGCTCGGTCACCTGCAAACAGACCTGGACCAACCGGCAGGGCACCGAGTACGCGTGGTTCAACAACGTCGAGACCCGCCCCGGCCAGGGCTACCCCCGCGGCCACGAGGACCAGGACAAGTGGCGGGGCGGCTGGCGCCTCGACGGCCGGGGCCGCCTCGTCCCACGCACCGGTGGCCGGGCCCGCCGCCTGGCCCGGCTCTTCGCCAACCCCGAACTCCCCTCGCTCGACGACTACTACGAGCCCTGGACCTACGACTACGAGACGCTGATCTCCGCGCCACTGGGCGACGACCTGCCGACCGCCCGCCCCCGCTCGCTGATCGACGGCCGGCCCACCGCGGTGACCTGGGGCCCCAACTGGGACGACGACCTCGGCGGCGGCCCCGAGCACCTGGCCGGCGACCCCGTGCTGCGCCGCCTGAACGACCAGGTCAAGCTGGAGTACGAGCAGGCGTTCATGTTCTACCTGCCGCGGATCTGCGAGCACTGCCTGAACCCGGCCTGTGTCGCGGTCTGCCCGTCCGGCGCCCTCTACAAGCGCATCGAGGACGGCATCGTCCTGGTCGACCAGGACCGCTGCCGCGGCTGGCGGATGTGCGTCAGCGGCTGCCCGTACAAGAAGGTGTACTTCAACCACAGCACCGGCAAGGCCGAGAAGTGCACCCTGTGCTACCCGCGCATCGAGGCGGGCGAGCCCACCGTCTGCTCGGAGACCTGCGTCGGCCGGCTGCGCTACCTCGGCGTCATCCTCTACGACGCCGACAGGGCCGGCGAGGCCGCCGCGGTCCCCGACGAGCGGGACCTCTACGAGGCCCAGCTCGGCTGCTTCCTCGACCCCGACGACCCCGAAGTCGTCCGCGCCGCCGAGGAGTCGGGCATCCCGCACGACTGGATCACCGCCGCCCGCCACTCCCCCGTGCGCGACCTCATCACCCGCTACCGGGTCGCACTGCCCCTCCATCCCGAGTACCGCACCCTGCCCATGGTCTGGTACGTCCCCCCGCTCTCCCCCGTGGTCGACGCACTGACCCGCAGCGGCCACGACGGCGAGGACCCGGCCAACCTCTTCGGCGCCATCGACACACTGCGCATCCCCCTCGACTACCTGGCCGGGCTCTTCACCGCCGGGGACCGCGGACCGGTCGAGGCCGCGCTGTGCCGGCTGGCTGCGATGCGCGCGCACATGCGCCGCATCAACCTCGGCGAAGAACGAGACCCGGCCATCGCCCGCGGTGTCGGGATGGACGACCACTCCATCGAGGCCATGTACCGGCTGCTGGCACTCGCCAAGTACGAGGAGCGGTACGTCATTCCCACCGGCTACACCACCGAAGCGGGCCCGGACGACGCCGGCGGCGGGTGCAGCCTCGACGGGCACGGCGGTCCGGGCATGTACGACCCGGACGCCTTCCACGCCGTGCCGGCACGGGCCACCGAGGCGCCCGCGAGCCGGCTGCGCGGCCGGGTCAACCTGCTGAACTGGAACGGCCGCGGGCGCCCGAGCGGGCTCTTCCCGCCCCACGGCACAGCGGACGGCACCCGGTGATCCGCCATCGGGCCCTGCACCAGGCCGCGGCCCTGCTCCTCTCGTACCCCGGCCCGGCCTGGCCGCGACATGCCGCCGAGGTCACCGCCGCGCTGACCCGACTCAACTGCCCGGAAGGCGAGTTGCTGCTCGACTTCTGCCGCGCGACGGCGCCGGTCCCGCCCCTGGAACTGGCGGCGCGCTATGTCACCACCTTCGACCGCAGCCGACGCCGCACCCTCCATCTCACGCACTACACCGACGGCGACACCCGCCGCCGCGGCGCCTCCCTGGCCGCGCTCAAGGCGCACTACCGGGCGGCCGGCTGGGAGCCCGACGCCGGCGAACTGCCCGACTTCCTCCCCGCTCTGCTCGAATTCGCCGCCCGCTGCCCCCGGGCAGGCACCCCCCTGCTCCACCAGTACCGCGGCGCCCTGGGCCTCCTCGCCCAGGCGCTCGACGACTACCGCAGCCCCTACGTCCATGTCCTGCGCGCCGTCCAGCGCACACTGCCCGCCGCCCCGCCGCCCGCGCCCGTACCGGACGCCCCCGCCCCCGTTCCCTTCCCGATGCACCACGCCCTGGGCGACGAAGGAGTCCGCCGGTGACCACGCACGTACAGATCGCCCTGTGGGGCGTCCTGCCCTACCTGACCCTGACCGTCCTCGTCGCCGGCACCCTGTGGCGCTACCGCTACGACCGCTTCGGCTTCACCACCCGCTCCAGCCAGCTGCACGAGTCCCGGCTGCTGCGCATCGGCGGACCGCTCTTCCACTACTCCCTGCTCTTCGTCGTCGGCGGCCACGTCATGGGCCTCCTCGTGCCCGAATGGATCACCCAGCGCCTCCGCGTCAGCGAGACGACGTACCACGCCGCCGCCCTCACCATGGGCGGTACGGCCGGTGTCGCGGCCGTCGGCGGACTCGGCGTCCTCCTCTGGCGCCGGCTGCGGGTGGCGGCGGTCCGCCAGGCGACCAGCCGCAGCGACCGCGTGGTCTATCCGCTGCTGACGGTGGTCCTCCTGGCCGGGCTCACCGCCACCGCCTCCTCGGTGGCCAACCCCTACGACTACCGGCTCGGCGTCTCCGTGTGGTTCCGCAGCCTGTTCGAACTGGACCCCGACGTCCCGGCGATGGCGCATGCCCCGCTCGTCTACCAGCTCCACGCCCTGCTCGCCATGGCCCTCTTCGCCCTGTGGCCCTTCAGCCGGCTCGTGCACGCCTTCACCGCGCCCGTCGGCTACCTGGTCCGGCCGTACATCGTCTACCGCTCACACGCCCGGGCCACGCCGTACAGGCACCCGGCCACCGCCCGCCCGTACCCGAAGCAGCCCGCCGAACGGCACCGGCGCGCCGGCCTGCCACGCTGACCCGGCAGCCCGCTTCACCGTCCCACCCCTTCTCCCTGCAGAGGGTGCCCCACCCGCCCTACGCGAGCGGGTCCTCGACCAGAGCGCCTATCCGCCGCACCTCGTCGAACGGGTCCACGGCCAGCTCCCCCGCCGCGTGCGTCAGGGCCCGCAACGCCGGGACGAGAACCGCCCGTTGCGCGGCGGGCAGCCGGCAGACCAGCGCGCGGATCCGGCCCCGCCGGTGTGCGAGGACCCGCTCCACCAGGGCCCGTCCCTCTCCCGTGAGTCGCAGCACCACCTCGCGGCGGTTGTCGGGGTTCGGCCGCCGATCCACCAGCCCGGCGGCCTCCAACCGCACCACCATCCGCATCGCGGTGGACGGATTGACGCCCAACGTGGCCGCCATGGCGGCGAGTTTGAGCGGTTCGCAGCTCTCCAGCACCACCAGGGCGCGTAGTTGCGGCAGCGTCATCGAGTCGTCGATCGACGCGAGGGAGCGCGCCGAGACGGCGACCAGAAGACGCGATGCCGCCATGACGGCAACGGTCACCTCCTCGGCCTCCTGATCGAGATCGGTCAGCTCGGCGGCCTGGTGAGCGGCGTCCCGCGGTGCGGTTTCGTCATGCGGCATGGGGACCGTTATACCTGCCGTCCGCCGAGGTGCCCCGCCCCGCGGCGGAATCGGCGGACGAGATCCACCGGACCCCAACCCGCCTCGGCGCCGACCACGTTCCGACATGCAGTGCGATGCAGTCCGTTGTCACTGCGGTTCAGTGCCGTTGTCGGTCCGGCTGCCTGGATTCAGGGCTCCAGGGACGCAGGAAGCGCCGGACACGCCAACGGGCCTCCGAGGTGGCTCAGGCCCGCGACGCCGCCGGGGTCCGTATGCCGAAGAGGGGGATGCCGCGGCCGGATGGGAAGGCGCGGCTACGGCGGACGGTGAGGGCAGCCACCACGCCGAGGATCGCGAAGGACTGGAACCTGCCGATCACCGGGACCAGATCGACGGGCAGGGTGAGTGCCTCCAGGGTGCTCAGCACGGCGTCGAGCAGTTGGGAGCCGCCCCAGAGCAGTGTCAGCCCGCGCAGCGCGGCCCGGAAGTCCGGCAGGTCGTCCCAGGCGCGCTCCGCCTCCTCCTGGCCGGCCGGATCGCGCAGTCGGCGCGCGAACTGGAAGGGGAAGGGCCGCGCGGCGAACAGCGAGCCCAGGATCCAGAGTCCCAGGGCGGCGGGGATGCCCGCATCCTTCAGCAGAAGTACGCGCGGACTGCCGCTGATCAGAGATGTCGCCGCCGATACCGCGAGCAGCACGACCATCACGAGGTCGAACACCTCGACGCGGCGGCGGACCACGGCGGTGCCCAGAGCGTGCGCGGCCGGGATCACACTGCTCAGCAGCAGTGCCTTCCACTGGGCGATGTCCTGGGCCCGCAGCGCGTAGTACATCGCGAGTGGCAGCAGGATGTTGATGCCGAGTGGGACGAACAGCACGCGCCACCTGTTCGTCGAACCAGGCACCATGGCGGCTTTCATGAGGACCCCCGGGTGTAGGTGGCCGGGCATTCCGGCGCTTCGTCGACCTGCATCGACGTTAGAAGTCGAGCGGGTGGAGAGGCATCGGCTCCTGGGCCGGTCCTGAGGGGCCGTTCTCCACCTCGTCTCCACCGTCGGGTTGACGTCCCACGGGTTGAGCCGGTGGGCGCGTGCGCGGCCGGAGCGGGCGTGTGTCCGCCCCGGCCGCGCACGCCGCGGCGCCGGTCCCGTCAGGAACCGGGTGCCCCGCGGCCGTCGGTGGAGCCGGTGCTCCGGCGGAATACCGCCGTGACGGCGAGCGTCAGCAGCCGGCGGCAGCGGAGGGCTCTGCCGGGAGCGGGTGTGGCCGGGGGCGCGGGCTGCACCGCGGCGGACGGGGGCCGGGGAGGCGTCTCCGGCATGGCGGAGGAGGGCGGCGTCTGCGCGGGTACGGAGGCGGTCGGTCGCTGCGGCGCGGGTGCGTCGGGTCGAGGGGCGTTGCGGGTGGCCTCGACGCGTACGAGTGCGCCGAGGGCGCCGAGGGCGGCGAAGATGTCGATGGGCATGCCGGAAGGGGTGGCTTGGGAGCCGCCGACGATCAGTGCCGTGCACACCATCGCCGGCAGTGCCAGGAGCAGCAGCATGCGACGCCCGCCGGTGGCCGTGGAACGGCCGGTGCTGGCGGTGTCGCACCTGCGGGTCTCCCAACGCTCTTCCAGGAAGGGATCCCCTGGAAGAGATCGGGGCATTCGGGAGACATGGGAAAGTCGTGGCGATTCCGCTCGATCCGGCTATGAGCCGTGTGCAAGCCGTGAGTCGGAACCGCCGGCGGAACCGTCGTTCTCAGTTGTCCGCGGTGGCACGGCGGTAGTGGTGCGAGAACCGCTCCAGGGGCTCGCCTTCGATGTTCCACGGCCAGGGCGTCCCCACGCCTCCGGTGGCGCGCAGCGTGTTCGCGGCGTCGGCGGGCCGGGCGGCCTTGATCAGGGCGTAGGCGAGCAGGTTCAGGTCGGCGAGTGCCTGGGCGTGGCGGAGGTATCCCGGGCCCGGCCAGTATTGCGCCGCGTGGTCGAGCACCCGGACGGCATCGTGGCGGCGCCAGAATTCGCCCGCGCCGAGGGCCGTCACCCCGCCGGGAGCCATGGCGCGGTGGTGGCTGCGGACGAGCGCGGCGAGTTCCAGGCCCGCCGCGGGGGCGTTCGGGGGCATGGCGGAGCGGACGCTGTCGAGCAGATCCAGCACCTGGCCGCTGGAACCGCACTCGTCCGGCGAGAGGTAGCCCAGCGCCTGGAGGTGGGCCTCCCGGTTCCACGGGTCGCGTGCCTTGATCTCGCGCCAGATCGGCGACAGTTCGCCGGCGGGGCGCCGCTCCAGGCGGAGGGTCGCCATGTGCAGGATCCAGGGCGTGGGGTCCTCGGGCAGCAGCTCGGCCGCGAACCGGCAGCTCTCCCGGGTGGCATCCAGGTCGATGGTGGAGCCCTGCTCCACGGCCAGCAGCAGATCCGACCAGGCGTGGAGCAGCAGAGCGCCCTGGTCGCGGGGGCTGTGCTGGTGCCAGATGCCGGGCAGGGACCGGCCGGCGGACCCGGCGAGCACCCGGAGGCGGTGGGCCTTGCGGTCCCAGTCCTCGCCGGCGTCGTCGATCACGTCTTTCATCAGCGCCATGACAGCCGTGTCGAGCGATCCACGGTCCCAGCAGGTCTCGACGCGCCGCCGGACCTTTCCCAGGGCGGCGTCGTCGAGCTCGGGGAGTAGTTGGGGACGGCTGCCTTTGCGGCGTCTGAAGACTGGCATTCCGCGATGGCCTTCCAGATGAGGTGGGGACGGAACGGAGTGCAGGCATGGTACGGGTGCCGGTGTGCGTGCTACCGCACCGCCCGTACTACGAGATGCCGCGGCGGGCGGGCCGCGGTCGCCGCGGCGTTCCGACCGTCGTGCCGGGTCGGCCGGAGCGCCGCGGAGGCCGGCGCCCGCCCGTCTTGCCTCCACGGTCCGTACACAGCCGGCGCAGATCCACAACGGGTCGCACTCCCCATACCGCATCCTGGCACCCGCCTCCGACAACGCCCGTGCGGACGGCGGCCGTTGGCGTCCCGGCAGGCTGGAAGCGTCGTCCGCGATCGGGGCGCCGGCCCCTGCGGCGCGCTGCGGGCCGCGCCGCAGCTACGCGGTGACGGCCCTGCCCCGGCGGACGACACGCACGGTCTGCGCGAGGGTGCCCGCGGTGGCCAGGGTGAGGACGAGGGCGGCGAGCCAGGCGATCCAGCTGCCCGGTGCGGCCACGGTCGTCGGCGCGCCCGCGCTGCCGGCGAGCGCGGGGTTGAACACCTTCGCCTGCCAGAACAGCCAGCCGAGCGGGAGTGTGCCGGCGGCGGTGAGCACGACGCGGGCGATGGCGGTGAACGGATGGCCGATGCGCAGCCGCAGGGCGGCCGCGTCGATCGCGACGGTGAGGGCGAGCACGGTGAGGAAGTAGGGGATCCAGAAGTGCCAGAGGGCCGGATTGACGATCGGCACATGCGCGCCGCCGGCGGAGGTGACCGGTGAGACCACCCGTTGGGCGAACAGTGCCGCCATCAGGGCGGCTCCCTTGACGATCGTGCCCACCAGGTCGCGGGTGGTGGCCGGGCGCGGCTCGTCGGCGGCGGGCAGCCGGTCCGGGGTCCAGGGGCCCGCGGTGCGGTCCGCCTCCGGACGGGCGCGGCGCACGCGGTCGGCGATCACGAACGGGATGGTCACGCAGACGGCGAGGTACATCGCCGCGTTCACGGTGCCGCCCAACGGGCGGAGCAGCGCGGCCCACGCGTTCTCCCCGTGGGCCCGGTGGACGAGGGCGAGCACGACGTAGACCGTCGGCAGCACGCTCCAGGCTGCGCTCCGCAGCGCGTGGCGGTAGCCGGGGTAGGTGTCGGGGCCTATGAGCCCGACACCGTGGTGGGCGTAGCGGCCGGCCAGCAGCCGGGGATCACCGAGCGCGGTGAGCGCGGCGCGCTCCGCCTCGTCCGGCCCCTCGCCCTGCTGGACACGGGCGTCGATGTCGTCGGCGATGACGGCGCGCAGTTCGCGTTCGATCTCGCGCCGCTGCCTGTCGGGCACCCGCCGTACGGTGGCGGCGACGTACCGGTCGGTCAAGGTGGCGGTCACAGGCTCTGTCCTTCCGAAGTGGCGGCCGAGGCGGGGTCCAAGCCGGTCAGCGCCGTGTCGATCGCCCGCCACTCGCGCAGCAGTGCCTGGGCGAGGCGGGCGCCGTCGCGGCTGGTCCGGTACACCTTGCGTGGGCGTGCCTGGGTGGTGTCCCACTCGCTGGTCAGCAGCCCTTGGCTCTCCAGCCGGCGCAGCAGCGGGTAGAGCGTGTTGCCGGCGACCGGCATGCCTGCGCTTTCCAGCTCGTTCAGCAAGCCGTAGCCGTATCCGGGCGTCCGCAGCGCGAGCAGGCTCGCCAGTACCACCGAGCCGCGGCGCAGCTCCTGCCGGTGGGCGTCAAGGAGTTCAGCATCGTCCACACGTGACACCATAGTGTGTGTCACACACTATTGGCCAGTGACATCACTGTACGAGGGGCGGGGTACGGCGGGCGGGCCACGGCTCCGACGGCGCTCGGTCGCAGACGCCGACCGGTCGGGCGGGCCTGGCGAGCCGAGTAGCCGGGGCGCGCCCCGGCTCGCTGTTTCCCCCCCCCGGGACGGGACTTCGCCGACGAGACGGGCGGCCGGCTGCTGCCGGCCGCCCGCTCGTTGCCCGTCGTCCCGGGGTCAGGCAGCCCGCGGCGACATCGCGTGAGGCATCTCGCGGGGAAAGGGGTGGAACTCCAGCCCGAGTCCGTCGTCGACGGCCTTGCTGGTGCGGGCGATCTCCTTGGCGTCATTGCGCATCCGCGCCAGGCGCCGGGCGCTCTCCTCCGGGCTCCGCCCCTCGACACGCATCTCGCACCGCGTGCGGTCCATGTCACCGATCAAATCCTGGTAGCACATGCGGACTTCACGTGCCTCCTCCCGCCGCCGCGCGGTATCCCGACGGACGTGGCAGGCCACTGTCTCGGGACTCGTGCAGGGGCCCGTGCCGGGCGGTGCCCGCGGAAGGGGCGACGATCACGGACCGGCCGCAGGTGGGGGTGGGGCAGTGCCATCCAGGGCAGCGGCCACCGCGGGCGTCATGGTCGGTGCGGTCGTGAGCGGAGTTGCCACGGTGGACGCGCCCAGGGCGGCGCGCCGGGACAGCCGGGCCGCGAGGGAAGGTGGGGAAGGCAGGGAAGGTGAGGACATGGCGCCAGTCTTGGGACGCGCGGCCCCCATCGGGCGCACTGCACGCGAAGTTCACACCGACGGGGCGGGTTTCCACGGAACCCCCGGATCAGGGTTGACGTGGCGTGCGACGTCAACTTCCCCGCCGGCGTGCTCAGTCCGCGGCCGGACCCGCACCCCGGATCGTCCGCCAGTACTGGCGTCGCCTCACGTCCTTCACGACGACGCCGAGACGGGCCAGCTCGTCACGGAGTTCGCGGACGTCGTCGCCCGAAGGGCCCTTCTTCTTCAGCACTTCCTGACGGGCCGTGAGAAGGGCGTTGGCGCCCTCCGGAAGTCCGGGAGCCGCCGGGACCCAGCGGCGGAAGTCGTCCCGGTGCGGATCGGCGTCCACCCACACATAGCCGTACTCGGTGAAGGCGTCGGCGAGTCGGCGGACGTCCATATCGCATTCCTGCCGGGCGAGTTCGCCGCCGTCGTGGCCCAGCAGGACGAGTTCCCCGCCGTCCCGGAAGGACGTGGCGACGGCGTCGCGTGAGAACTCCCGCTCCCGGCCCTTCCGGGTGAGCGTGACCCGGTCGGCCGTCAGCCGGATCACCAACTCCTCGTGCTGGGCGACGAGTCCCAGCACCAGCCCGGCCACCGTACCCACGACGGGCAGCCAGGGCTCGGGGATCGACGTCAGCAGCCGGGCCGGCCCCTGCATCGGCGCCCAGGGCAGGGTCACCAGCCAGCCGGCCAGGACGCCGACGAGCCAGCCGGCGCCCGCCCCCACCACGGCGAGGACGAGGTAGCTGCAGACCGTGCTCCACATCGCCCGGCCGAGCACCGTGGGCCCGTCCGCCGCCGGGTCCCGCTGGTCCCTCTTACCCATGCCCATGTCCGGGTGCCCCCTCGTCCTACCGTCCCCCGCAATATTAGACCGGGCACTCGGTCTACTATTCGCGACCGACAGCGGAGAGACCGCAACCGACCAGAAGGAGGCCACGATGCGGACGGTCGACCCGGCCAAACACCGGGCCCGACGCCGACACATCGTCGACGTCGCGGCCGAACTCTTCGCCGCCAAAGGCTTCGAGCGCACCACCACGGCAGAGATCTGCAGGACCGCCGGCATGAGCGCGGGCAACCTCTTCCACTACTTCCCCAACAAACGGGCCATCTTCCACGCCGTCTTCGAGGACGAGGAGCACGACGGCGCCACCAAGGCCGAGCGGCTCGCCGCCGCCCTCGCCGCCGACGACCCGTGGACCGCCCTCCTCGACACCGTGGACCTGCTCGCGGCCCCCGCCCTGGAGCCGCTCACCCCTGCCCTCGTCGTGGAGGCCATGGTCCAGGCTTGCCGCGACCCGGAACTCGCGGCGCTGCTGAGCCGAGACGACGAAGAGGAGCGGGCGGCCATCGCCACGCTGCTGCGGAAGACCGCCGCGGCAGGACGGACCGACCCGTCCCTCGACCCGGACGACACCGCGGCGTGGGTGCTGGCGCTCATCGCCGCCCTCCACACCAGCGCCGCCACCGATCCGTCCTTCAGCCCGGCCGCCCAACTGCCCATGCTGCGCCTGATGCTGCGCCGCTTCCTGCGGCCCGGGGCCGGCGCGGATCCGGAGCGCTGAGCAGCCGCGCCGCCACACGGAACCACGCGTGCCCGTCAGTGCCGGCGGACCTTGACGCCGCCGATCAGGGAGTACGCGCGCACCTTCACCACCGGCCCCTCGGAATCACCGGCGACGCCGGGGTGCCGGCCTCCGATGAGCGAGAAGCCCCCGACCTCGACCGCGGTGCCCTCCGGGACCTTGAGGTCGACGCCGCCGAACACGGAGAACGCGTCGACCTCGGCGGACGCGCCGTCGGGGTAGGTGAGGTCGGCGCCGCCGACCAGGGACGCCTTGATCAAACGGGTCCGCGCTGCCGGGAGTTCGGCGTCGGAGTGGTCGAGCTTGGCCCCGCCGACCGCGGCGACATGCACGGTACGCTCCCGCGCGGCAAAGGCACCCTGCTGCTTGAGCCCGCCGAGCAGGGACAGGCTCCACTTCGTACGGGGACGGGGCGAGGGCGCCGCGGTGGTCCGGAGGGAGGTCGTGCCGTTGGCGTCCTGCACGGTCTTCGCGCTGTTGTTCATGTCCCCGACTCTACGAAGCCGACTGAGACAGCGTCAGTGACGATGTCCACCGGTCCCGCATGACAGATGTCATGAGCAGCCGAAACGTCCCGCGCCTCACCCGCCCTCGCCCACCCTCGCCCGTCTGTTCCACCACCGGGCGAGGTCCGCGGTGAGCGCGTGGTGCTCGGTGCTCGGGACGCCGACCACCGCGACGTAGGAGCCCGGGGTCGGAACGGGCAGGAAGCCGAGCGGGGCTCCCGCCCCAACACCGCCGCGCCGTAAGGGAGTCGGCGGGCTCGGCGGGTCACCACGGCCGCGGACGGCACCCGCCGGCGAACGGCACCCGGACCGGTACGGGCCCCGCGAAAATCCGTTGCCGAACGCCACTGCCCGGCGCGAGTCTGAGGCCATGCTGGGATTCGTCAGTACCGACAACGAAGCCCTCGTCTCGTGCTTGGGCGACCCGCACCGCGCAGCGGCGGCCTACCGTGGGCTGCTGCGGCGCGGTGCGGGCGCCCTGGACGCCGTACGCGCCGGCCTGCACGACGAGGATCCAGCCGTCCGCGAGGGCTGCTGCCGTCTTCTCGACCACCTGGTCGACACCGATTCCATGGACCAACTCATCGCCATGGCCGATGATCCCGACCCCCGGGTCAGGATCGCCGCGTTCCACGCACTGGCCTGCGACCGCTGCAAGGGCGACACCTGCGCCCCGGGCGCGGACCGGGTCCTCGCCCCTGCACTACGGCACCTCTCCGCCGACCCCGATGCGCATGTCCGGGCGATGGCAGTCGAGTTGGCCGGCAAGTTCGCCCATACCGACACCGATGCCCTCGCCGCCTTGCGGACGTCCCACGCGCAGGACCCGAGTCCCGCCGTCCGCAAGAAGGCGGGCTGGTACCTCCCCGGCGGGACCATCTACGAGCGGACCGTCCCCCGCGCGCTCGGGTAGCGAGCACGGGCACCGTGGGCCGGGAGGGGCGGGTGGGTGTCCGTCTGCCGGCACCCTCCCAGTGGGCCGGCCGGGCGCGGAGTGCGATGTGCTGCCGCCCGGCCGCCACGACGCCCCCGGCCTGTCCCGGACTTCCTCTCACCGCAGGGTGTGCGCTGCACTACCAGTAGTGACGGCGACCGCCGACGGCGCGCCCCGCAGCCCCCAGAAGCCACAGAACCGCCCCGACGACCAGCAACACCACGCCGATGGTCCAGAGCACGGCGATTCCCGTGACGAAGCCGATGACGAGGAGAAGAACACCAAGAATGATCATGGATTTCACCTGCCGACTACAGGCTGACCTCTGACCGGTCATTTCCGTCCGTGAAGACATGCCGCCGAACGGACGGCTTCTCCAGAATTATCTCACGATGCGGCGGGCCCGGGGCGGCGCGCGCAACGGCCCGCCACGGAATCCAGACGATCGGGCCGGTCCCCCGTACCCCACCCTCGGCCCGCCCGCCGACTTCCGGAGAGCAGCGGCCACCGCGTACGTCATCCCGCGTCACGGCGACCCCTGCTCGACGAACGGCCCAGCGTCCGGCCGTTCGGCTATGCGGCTAGCGGCTAGCGGCTATGCGTTACTCAACCCTGCGGAGTGGCAGGGACGGAGGCCATGACCTTCTGCACCTCTTTGTTCACCAGGCTGGTCAGCTTGCTCGGCGTCAGGGCGGCGGCGCCACCCGGAATCGTGCGGTCGTTGATCTGCACGACGGGAAGCTCGCCCAAGCCCGCGGCCGCGTAGTCGGCCTGCGACTCCTTCACCCACCCCATGCGCTCGGTTCGATCGACACACAGCGAGAAGTCGTCGTGGTTGATCTTTCCGGCCTTCTTGGCCAGCGCGATGAGCAGTTTGCGGTTCTTGAGTGCGTCGTTCGTCGGGGCCGGCTGGTTCTTCCAGATCTGGTCCATGTACGCGGTGAGCCGCCCCTGGTCCTGGGCGCAGGCCGCGGCGGCCGCGGCTTCGGACGCCCCGCTGCCGCCGTACCGCTTGTCGCTCTGCGTGACCAGACGGTAGTTGATCTGGACCTGCCCGGATGCCAGCAGCTGGTCGAGCGTGGGAGCGAAGCGCTGGGCGAAGTCCCGCGAGTGCGGATTGCGCGGGTCTTCGAAGATGGTGAGCGTGACGGGAATGGTGGGCTTCACCGGAAGCGCCAGCTTCGTCGTGCCCGCTCCGGACGCCACGGCGCTCGTCGGGGCTTCCACGGTGGTCGGCCTGGACGCGCGCACGCTGTGCCCCAGGAGGGCCGCGGCTCCGTACACGACGGCGATGCCACCCGCTATCACCACATAGTTACGCCACTTGCCCTGGCTGCTGCGCGACGCCTGTTCAGGAGACTCTTCCTTGCGCGCCTTGTCCTTCGCCAACGCAGCCATGCGCACCCTTTCGCCAATTACCGGTTAGCCGGTTATGTCCAAATTTCCTGCGGCAGCGCACGTTCCTGCCGCCACCCCTCCGACAGGGTGCGACAGCGTCGACCGATCCCGCTTCGGCGCACCCGCTCCGGGGGCCGCCTGCTCCGTACCGGGTCGAGTGTAGAGCTGTAAACCTGTGAACCGACCGCCTGGGGCGCGGCGCTCCACACATATCGTTGACAGAGCCCGGGGCGAGGGGGCCGCCGGTGACTGCGAGAGCACTCCATATCGCGACAATTCCCCGCGTATCGCGCGGAAATGGATCTTCATCGAACGACGACAATTGATTCCCATCAAGGGAGAAGTGCGGATATTTCGTCGCCGATGCCACCGACACGGTCGCGGAAGGTGATCGAGTACCTCGCTCGCGAGGTCTACACGCCGCGGGCGCTCACACGGAACCGCGCCGCGGAGATCACCGGACCGGCCCGCACCTTCGCTCAAGAGGATCGGGATCGCGCCCGGGACTTCCGCCTGTGCGAGTCAGCGAGGTGAAGTGGAGCAGCAGAGTCACGGAAGCCGTAGGCGAAGTCACAGGCGAGGAAGGTTAGTTGGCTCCTCATCGACAATTCTCCGGTCGCTTTCGCCTCGCGTGAGCAACCATCGCAGCGCTCTACCGCAACGGCTGTACCGCGCCCCGGACTTCTCGTTTGTGACGTCGTCGGCACCTCGCGGTATCCGCCCTCGCGGTATCCGCCCTCGCGCTACCTCGGCCGGTTCTCCGTCGACTCGGTCGTCTTCGGCGAGCGGGCGCTGCCACCGCTGGTCGACACGCTGGAGGCGGACCGGCTGATGGTCGGCAGCGGCTCCCCGTCTCCGCTGGGCGAGCGCCCGGCCGGCGCGGTGGTCCGCAGGAGCGAGTTCCTGGACGACATCGGCCGGCGGCTGATCACCGACGGCAACGCCGAGCGCTTCCTCGGCCTCCCCCGGCGGTCGCCTCCCAGGGCCCGTCCGACGGGACAGTCGTCGACGCGACAGCCAGGCGGCGACGCCGCTCCGGCACCCGGACGGCGGAACGGCACTGCGCCGTTGCGGCGGGCGGCCCGCCGCAACGGCACCGGCCGTATCCGGCGCCGGGAGTGGTTCACTCGCCCGGGTCACGGACGAGGGCTGGCTGGCCGGTGGCACCCCTGCGCGATCCCGAGATGCCTGATCTTGTGGACCCGTAATGATCACTACTGATCCAGGAGTGCCATGCAGCGTTCTCCCCTGGCCAGCGCGCCGCTCGGTAGCGCACCGGGCCAAAAACGTCGGAGCGCACCGCTCCTGTCCCGCCACGGTCGCCGCCTCTGCTGGGGCTCGGCCGGCGCCCTGCTGCTGCCGTGCGTACTGGTCGCGGCCGGCGCACCGCCGGCCCCCGCGACCCGGCACGTGGCGCGCTATCCCGTGCGCGTCAGCGCCTACGTCGCCAACAGCGGCTCGGCGACCGTCTCGGTTTTCGACACCCGTTTAGAGCGCAGGGTCGGCAACGTCCAAGTGGGCCACGGCCCGACCGGCGTGGGAGCGGCTCCGGACGGTGAAGCGGTCTACGTCGCCAACGGCCGTACCGACTCGGCTTCCTTCATCGCCACCGGTCCCCGGCTGACCACGGCCATGGTGCGGGTGCGGCGCCGGCCCTTCGCGGCGATGCCGACCCGCGACGGCCGCTATGTGCTGGTGGCCGACTTCGGCTCGGACGCCGTCTCGATCATCAGCGTCCGGGCTCGCCAGGTGGTCGCCACCCTGCCGGTGGGGCCGCTGCCGCACAGCATCACCACGGTCCCGGACGGGCGTGCCTACGTGACCGACAACGGCGGTGGCTCGGTGACCGTGCTCGGCAGGGGCCTGCGTGCCACCCGGGACATCCGGGTGGGAGACTTCCCCAGCGGGATCAGTTCGCCGCCCTCCGGCCGCCGGGTGTACGTCTCCAACACCGGTTCCGGCACCGTGTCGGTCATCGACACCGACACCGAGTCCGTGGTGGCCACCCTGCCCGGGGGCCAGGCACCGCTGGGCAATGCCGTCAGCCCGGACGGCCGCCGCCTCTACGTCGCCGACTCGGCCCGGAACTGCCTGCTGATCATCGACATCCCCGCCCGCCGCGTCATCGGCCACGTCCCCGTCGGCGTCGATCCGCAGGGTGTCGCCGTCACCCCCGACGGCCGACGGGTGTGGGTGACGAACGAGCAGTCCGACACCGTATCGGTCATCGACCCCTTCACCCAGCGGGTCCGCGCCACCCTGCCGACGGGACACGAACCCGAAGGCATCGCCATCACGCCGCGCTGAGCGTGCCGGGATTCCCGCGCGCCGCGGCCTGGTCCCGCCTCGTGACAGTGGGTCGGCTATGGGGGGTTGCCATCGGCCCGGGACTCCAGGCAGCCGCGGAAGGCGACACGACCGCACCGATGCCTCCGGTGTGAGCACACATCGACCGACGGGCGTACGGGTCCGTCCGTCCACCACGGCGCCTCGCACAGTCCGAACGACAGTTCGCTCCAGGCGGCCGGACACTCGCACAACGCTGCCCGGAAGCGTGACGGTGCCACGAACGCCGTACGTTGCCCGCGGCTGGTGCAGCAGACTCGCCCCAGGGCCTGGTCTGGTCAGGTATGTCCTCGGCGGACAGGCGATCCGGCCGGGACGGCCCGTATGTCTGGCGCATGCCCCGGTAGGCGACCCAGGCGTCATGTTCGACTGTCAGGGGGGAGATCCCATGCGCATCCACCATGTCACCGCGGCAATCGGTTCCCTGGCCGCCGCGGCGGCCCTCGCTCTGGCCACCACCGCCCCCGCGCAGGCCCGGACCGGCGCGGTGCCGGACGCCCCGGCCCGTGCCGCGACCGCCTGTCCGCAGGGTTCCGTCTGCTTCTGGCCGGAGCCCGACTTCGGCGGGGAGATGAGGGCCGCGCAGAGTGCGCAACACGACTGCCAGGCCACGCCGGTCCAGCCCGCGCGATCGGTCTACAACCACGGCTCCGACTCCCTGACCTTCTTCTCACGATCGAACTGCTCGGTACGCGTCGGCGCACTGGAGCCGGGCGGCTCCGCACGGTCCGTCGACATCTCCAGCTGGCAGTGAACGACGCCGTGCGCAACGGGCCTTGCGGAGGCGGGCAGGCCACCGTGGTGCACCGGCCGCGAGGGAGCGGACACCGCCTGGCCGGCGGCGCCCGGGGGCCGGCCATCCCGGCCCCGCCGTCCTCCAGGCACCGGATCAGTGCCTGCCCGGACCGGCTCGGCGTGTCGAGCGGGGCATCGGCCACTTTCCTCCAACTCGCCGCTGAAGATGGGAGGTTGGCGCTCCGTGCCGCGCGCCCTTGAGGGGGGAACGTGAGCGAGAGCTTCACCTGACGCACACCTTGTGCAGCCTCGTGGAGACGCACCAAACGGCCGTCGGCAGCGCCCTATACTCCCTGCGTGTCTTCCACGGGGGCGGTATCGACGGGTTTACGGCGGCTCCGCCTGGCGGTACTGGGGCCGCTTCAGGGATGGCGCGGTGAGGCACTGCTGGAACTCGGTCCGGTGCGTCAACAGGCGCTGCTGACCGCGTTGTTGCTGCGGCCGGGTGTGACGGTCAGCAGGCAGCAGCTCCTCGACGGCGTCTGGGGTGCGGAGCAGCCGGGCACCGGCGCCAAGGTGATTCCGGTCTATGTGCACCGCGTGCGCAGATGTCTGGCCGGTCCGGGGGGCGGCTCGTCGGACGCGGTGTCGGATGCGGTGTCGGATGCCGTGATCGTCACCGACCGCGGGGGTTATCGCTTCGTCCCGCGGAATGTGTGGGTGGACGTGGCGCACATGGAGGCGATGGCCGCCGAGGCGAAGGCGGCGCAGGGCCGCGGCGAGCTGGACGCCGCGGCGGGTGCGTGGTCCCGGGCGCTGGAGCTGTTCCGGGGCGAGCCGCTGGCCGGAGTTCCCGGGCCGTTCGCCGAGGGGGAACGGCTGCGGCTGGCGGAGCGCCGGCTCGCGCTGGTGCAGGACAAGCTGGACTGCGAACTCCGGCTGGGCCGGTCGGTGGCGGCGGTCGGTGAACTGTTCGCCCTGACGGAGACGCACCCGTACCACGAGGCGCTGACCGCCCTGCTGATGCGTGCCCTCTACGGGAGCGATCGGCGGGCCGACGCGCTGGCCGTGTTCGCCAAGGTGCGCCGCCGCCTGGTGCGGGACCAGGGGGCGGAGCCGGGTGCCGAACTGCGACGGGTGCACGAGGCGGTGCTGCGGGGCGACGACGCGTCTCTGCTCGGCGGACCCGTACGGCACGAGCACCGCCTTGCGGAGCCGTCGCCGCAGGCACCGCCGGGACAGAAGCGCCGGGTGCGCAATGAACTGCCGGTCGGCGCGGGGGACTTCACCGGGCGGGTCCGGGAACTCGCACTCCTTGCGGCACCGGCCGACGCGCGCGGTGTGACGGTCCGCGCGGTGGACGGCATGGCCGGGGTCGGCAAGACGGCGCTGGTGGTGCATGCGGCGCGTACGGTGCGGGAGCGGTACCCGGACGGCTGCCTGTTCGTCGATCTGCACGGGCATCGCGAGGATCGCGGGGCCACCGGGCCGCAACGCGTGTTGCGCCGCCTGCTGCGGGTGGTCGGCGCCGATGAGGGGGAGGATTCCGACGACCTCGACGAGTTGGCCGCGTCGTGGCGGGCGGCGACCGCCGCGCTGCGGCTGCTGCTGGTTCTCGATGACGCCTCCGGGGCGGAGCAGGTGCGTCCGCTGCTGCCCGCAGGTACGGGCACCATGCTGCTGGTGACGAGTCGTCAGCGGCTGACCGGGCTGGACGCGGACCGCAGGATCTCGCTGACGCCGCTGGCCGTCGACGAGGCGGCGGGGCTGCTGAGCCGCATCGTGGGCGACTCGGGGTCGGACCGCGAGCGGGATGCGATACGCCGGCTCGCCGGTCTGTGCGATCGGCTGCCGCTGGCGCTGCGCATCGCCGGGGCACGGCTGCAGAACCGCCCCTCGTGGGCGCTGGAGTCCCTGGCGGTCCGGCTGGCCGACGACGAGTGCCGGCTCGGCGAGCTGTCGGTGGCGGACCGGAGCGTGGAGGCCGCGTTCCAGCTGTCCTACGACCAGTTGCCGGCCGCCGAGCAGCGCGCGTTCCGCGCCGTGGGTCTGTCGCCCACCGTGGAACTCGACCGGCTGACACTTGCGGCCATGCTCGACTGGGCGCCGGCGGATGCCGAGCACGCCCTGGAGAGCCTGGTCGACGCGAGCCTCGTCCAGCAGGTGGCCGCCGATCGCTACCGGTTGCACGACCTGGTGGCGGTCTACGCGCGGCGTGTCGCGGCCGGGTACCCCGCGGAGGTCGCGGCGGCCCGGGACGGCGTGTTCCGGCTGTATGTGGCCGCCGCCCGCCGTGCGAGCGACTGGGGCCCCTCCGCCTTTCCGACCGGTCCGGAGCCGGGGGCCGCGCCGTTCGCCGACTGGGAGGAGGCGACGAACTGGCTGGATGCGGCGGGCGGTGAGCTGGTCGACGTGGTCGGGCACGCGGTGGACGTGGGCAACCTGGACGATGCCTGCTGGATCACCGAGGGCCTGGTCGACTACCTGACCCGGCAGGGCCGCTTCCACGAGTGCCGTACGACCCTGGAGATGCTGCTGCCGCTGGTCGAGCGGGCCACCGACCGGCGGATGGTCTCCGAACTGCGGACGTGCATGGGCGTGATGTACGGCTTCCAGGGCCGTCACGAACAGGCCCGGACCTGGCTGACGGAGGCCCTCCGGATCAGCCGCCGGGCCGGTGACCTGCATGAGCAGGCCAGAGCCGCGGGGGCTCTCGGGATGTTCGCCAACCTGGCGGGGCAGATCGCGGACTCGATGGTCCACTTCCGGGAAGTGGCGGAGCTGGCCGTGAAGTTGGACGACGACTGGCTCACGAGCGTGGTCACCTGCACGGTCGGCGAAATGCACCACCAGCTCGGCGAGCACGACCGGGCGTACGAGTGCTACACGGAGGCGATCGTGCTTGCCGAGAAGGTCGGCAGCCCCCGGCAGTCCGGGAGGACGCTGCTCCGCCTCGGGTGTCTGCAACTGGATCTCGGCCGGCCCCGGGACGCCGCCGACACGCTGGGGAAGGCCGGGGAACTGGCCCGGCGTCTGCGGGACATCCCCCTGTACGCGGCCGTCCTCGGACGGTTGAGCGCCGCCGAAACGTGCCTGGGCCATGGGGACGCCGCCGCCGAACTCCGCCGCCGGGTGCTCGCGGTGCTGAGCGAGCGGACCGTCACCGAACGCGAGATGATCCACCGGCGGCTGGTGTGGGGCGACGTCCCGGCGGAGGACCTCGCCGGCGCACGGGACTTCTTCGAGCGGGCCGTGGCCCTCCCCGACGCCGAGATCCCCCGCGCGCAGATCTCCCGCGCCCTCGGCGAACTGCACCTCCACCGGCAGTCGAACGCCGGTGGTCGCTGACCGGGCGGGAGGCCGCGGCGGTCCGGCCGCCACATCGTCGACCGGGCCGCTAGCCACGGCCGTTGACATCGCGATGACAGGGCAATGACTCCGCTGGTGGCGGGGGGGGGCCGGCAGGCGCGGACGCCTCCGCCGGGCGTGCTGCGGCCCGGCGGAGGCGTACGGAGTCCGGTGTCAGTTCCCGGAGTTGTCGGCGTTGCCGTTGGCGTCCGCCGCGTCGACGGCGCGCTGGGCGTCGTCGGCCTTCTTCTGCATCTGCGCGAGCTGGTCCGGCGCGGCGGAGGAATCGCCGCTCGCGGCGGAACCGCTGCTCGCGGAGGGTGCCGCCGTGCCGGGCGTGGCGGAGGACGAGCACGCGGTGGTGGCCAGCAGCGGCACCGCGAGCGCGGCCGTCAGCAGGACGGACACCCGTCGTCGGCGGTTCATGACGTGGCGCCCGCCGGGTGCTTCTCGCCGAGCTTGTTCGCCGCACACCAGGTGGCGACGCCCTTCAGGTCGGTCTGCTCCTTCTTGAGGGTCGCCAGGAACCCCTTGCGGGCGGTCAGCCGGTCGCCGAGGAACTTGGCGACGGCCGCGTGGTTGGCCTTCTGGGCGAGGTCGATGCGCTGCTCCAGGTACTTGATGGAGCCGGGCGTGCCGACCGGGCCCTCGATGCGCTTGATCCGCTTCTCGATGCGCTTCTCCAGCCGGGGCACGCGGACGCACAGGCCCTTCGCCCCGTCGCTCCGGGGGCCCTTGGCGTGCCGGGCCGCGGAGACGGACGTGGTCGGGCTCTTGCTCTCCGCCGCGTAGGAGGGTGCCGCTACTGCCGCCGTGGTGAGGACGATGCCCGCGAGAGCCGCGGCCGTCGTCGCCGTGCGACGCTGCATGAGGTGTCTCCCATCTCTGTACTGCATGTCTGAACTGCTGCACTGCCTGCGGTGCCGGGCCGCAATCGCGGCGCCCGGTGCACCGTGCCGGTGGGGCACGGTCCGGACCGCGCGGCCGGGCACCGCCCGCCACCCGTCCTGCGGTTTCCCGCGGCGGACTGCGTAACCGCGAAGGTAGGAACGGTTCTTGTGGTTTCTTTGTGAGTGCGCGGGACCCGCTGCTGTGCCGGCTCGGGTGGGTCAGCGGCGTGCGGCGGGGATCTCGTGTCCCTGGGAGGCGGTGTCCGACAGCCAGGACCGGTGCCGCGGCACCGGGGCGCCGCGCCCGTCGGGGCGCGCGAGGGGGAAGGTGACCTCGAAGCGCGCGCCGTGTCCCCCGGGGCCGTCCAGGACGCGCAGCCGGGCCCGGTGCAGATCGGCCTGCTGGGCGACCAGCGTCAGGCCCAGGCCCGACCCCGGGCTGTCGGAGCGGCGGTGGAAACGCCGGAAGATCGCCTCCCGTTGGTCCGCGACCACCCCGGGTCCCCGGTCGTCCACGGTGAGCACGGCCGCCGGGGCGCCGTCGTCCTCGGCCGCCCGCAGCCCCACGGCGATCCGGGCCCGGCCGTCCGCGGAGCGGCCGTGCGCCAGGGAGTTGGCGAGCAGGTTGTCCAGCAGCGAGCGCAGCCCCGGCTGCCATCCGTGCACGGTCAGGCCCGGCGCGCTGTCGAGGGTCACCTCGGCACCGGGATGGGTGCGGCGCAGGTCGGAGACGGCGGCGTCGGCGAGGTCGGCCAGGTCGACGGGCGCGAACGCGTCCGCCTCGACCAGGTCTCCTTGGGCCAGCGCCCGCAGCATCACCAGCAGCCCCAGCAACCGGGCGTGCCCGCGGCGCAGTTCGTCGACGGTCTCGGCACGGTCGGCGGGGTCGAGGTCCTGGAACGAGTCGAGGATGTCCAGGTTGGTCTGCATGCTCGTCAGCGGCGTGCGCAGTTCGTGGGAGGCGGCGGCGGAGAACGAACGGGCCGTGGCCAGCGCCTCGGCGGTGCGGGCGGCCTGTTCGTCGTAGCGCGCGAGGAACGTCTGGAGGGTGTGCGCGAGTTCGTCGACCTCGGTGATCCGGGTCGGGGTGTGCTCCAGGCGGGCGGAGCTGGTGCGCGGGTCGAGGCCGCTGGTGCGCTGCTGGAGGCGCCGCAGCGGCCGGGCCGCGCCGGCCGCCAGCAGCCAGGCGGTGGCCGCCGAGGCGGGCGCGGCGAGCAGCGCGACGGTGAGCACCCGGTTGCGTACGAGCTGGATCTGCGCCTGGCTCGCGGCCTCCGGGGAGAACATCCAGAGCGTCCCGTGTACCCCGGGCTGCCCGGTGGTCACCGCCACGCTCAGGGCGCGCCAGGTCTTTCCGGGCCCTCCGACCGTGACCGGGTGTGCGGCACGGGCCGGCAGGTGGACGGCCGGGCCGGGCTGCGGGCCGTCCGTGACCGTGGCGGTGCCGGCCGGGCCGATCAGGCGGATGCCGATGTCCAACGCCGCGGTGGCCAGCTTGCGCCGGTGCGCGTGCTCGCCCCGCGGCCGGCCCCGGGACTCGGCGAGCAGCACGCCGCGCGCCGCCGTCGCGACGCTGCGGGCCCGTGCGTCGAGCCGCTGATCGGCCTGTGCCAGCAGATCCCTGCCGACCAGGCCCACCAGCACCCAGCCCGAGGCTGCCACCAGCAGGGGCACCACAGCCCCGACCACGATCGCGATACGGGTGGAGAGTCTCATGCGCGGCGCTCCCCCTCGGTGCTGTGGTCGTCGCGCAGGACGAAGCCGACGCCGCGCACCGTGTGCACGATCCTGGGCCGTCCGCCGGCTTCCAGCTTGCGGCGCAGATAGCTGACGAAGGTGTCGACCGCGTCGGTGCGGACCTCGAAGTCGTAGCCCCACACCCGGTCCAGCAACTGGTCACGGCTCAGGACAAGTCCGGCATTGCGGCCAAGTACGTCGAGCAGTTCGAATTCCCGCCGGGTCAGCTCCACGGGCCGGCCGTCGAGACGGGCGGTGCGCGCCGCCGCGTCGATCACCAGCCCGCCGACCCGTACCGCGTCGGTGGCGGCCGCCGGGCGTCGGCGCAGCAGCGCGTGCAGTCGCAGCACCAGTTCGTCCAGGGCGAAGGGCTTGACGAGGTAGTCGTCTCCCCCGGCCTGGAGGCCGGCCACCCGGTCGGCCACTTCGTCCAGGGCGGACAGCATCAGGACCGGTATGTCGTTTCCGTCCGTCCGGAAGTGCCGGCAGACCGCGATGCCGTCGAGATCGGGCATCGAGACGTCCAGCACCACGACGTCCGGCTCCGTGTCCGCCACCTTGGCCAGGGCGGTGCGCCCCCCGTCCGCCAGGTCGACGGTGAAGCCGTTCAACCGCAGCCCGCGCCCCAGCGACCGCCGGATCGCGGCGTCGTCGTCCACCAGCAGCACCCGCCCACAGCCGCCCGTCACACCCATGCCCACCTCACCTGGCCCTTCCACGAAGACCGAAATCATGCACCAGCACCCTGTTACCCGAGCCCGGGCCGTCGCGCCGCGTCACCTTTCGGCGCGCTGCGGCATCCGGAGCGCCCGGCGTCCGGAGCCGGCGTCCCGGGCAGCCCGGGGAGGGACCGTCCGGCACCGGCGCGGTGGCGGACGCCATGGTGACGTGGACGCCATACAAGCCGGATACGGGTCCACGGGCTCGGCACCCGGGGCACCGTCAAGCGGGCGGGCTGCTGCCGCTGCCCGAGCAACTCGACGATCTCCGGGCGTCCTTGTACGAGCCGCACACGGTCCTGCGGCGCCCTTCCAGCCAGAAGGAGGAGAGCTGTTTCTCGCTGTCCGCATGACGCCCACGGGGGCCGGCAACCGGTTGGCCGTGCCCGTCCCCCGCCCCCCCACGACGTGATCAGGACCCCGCCGGCGAGCCCCGGACCGGACCGGTCGGCCTGCCAGGGACGGCCGGCTGGGGGGTGGGGCCGACCGGCTCATGCCGGAACGTGCACCGCCCCGGCCACGCTTGAGGTATGGCCGCACCACCGGCCGCCGCGGCGGAAGGAGCCGGAGATGGAGCACCGCACGATAGGTGAGCTGATGACCCGCAAGGTCGTGAGCGTGCGCCTCGACACTCCGTTCAAGGAGATCGCGCAGACCCTCGCCGACAACGCGGTGAGCGCCGTACCGGTGCTCGACAGCCTCGGCAGGCCGGCCGGCGTCGTCTCGGAGGCCGATCTGCTGCGCAAGGCCGCCGACCGGTCCGATCTGTCCGGCAGGACCCCGCTGCCGCACCTGGAGGCCTGGGAGCGGGCGCGGGCGGAGGGCCGCACCGCCGGTGAGCTGATGTCCGCACCGGCGGTGTGCGCCCATCCCGACTGGACGGTGGTCGAGGCGGCACGACTGATGGAGGTACAGCAGGTCAAACGGCTCCCCGTGGTCGACGAGACGGACATCCTGCTGGGCATCGTCAGCCGCGGCGACCTGCTGCGCGTCTTCCTGCGCAAGGACGACGCGATCCGCGAGGAGATCACCCGCGAGGTCATCGGACGCACGGCACGCCTGGGTGCCGCGGGCATGACCGCCGAGGTCAATCGGGGACAGGTCGCCCTGCACGGCACGGTGACGGATCCGCTGCTCATCCCCGTGCTGGTACGGATGTGCGCGAGCATCGACGGCGTGGTGTCGGTGTCCGAGGACCTGAAGCAGGCACCGGCCACCGGCGACACGTCGGGCGGGACAGACCAAGGACAAGCAGCGGAAAGCCGGTCGCCCTCGTGAAGAATCTCGTCACCGTCGGTGTGGACGGTACGCCCCAGGCCCTGGCGGCCGCGCGGTGGGCGGCGCACGAGGCACGGCTGCGACAGGCCCGGCTGCACCTCCTGACCGCCTGGCAACCTCTCGCGGAACGGCACCGTGGGGTGCCGTGGCGCACGGAGCTGCCACACTGGCCGGACCGCATCCTCGACGAGGCCAGGTCCGCGGTCGAGGCGGCGGAGCCCGGGCTGCCGGTCGACGCCGGTTCGGTGCGCGCGCCGCCCCTGGACGCCCTGGCCGAGGCGGCCGAGCGGGCGGACCTGCTGGTCCTGGGGTCGCGAGGGCTGGGCCCCGCGGCGCGCTTCGCACTGGGGGCAACCGGCCTCGACCTCGTACCACGCCTCGCGGTCCCCCTCGTCCTGGTGCGGGCCCCGCAGGACGGCCCCGCGACCGAGGACGGCGACAGCGTCGCGGTCGGCGTCAGCCTGCACGCGCCATGCGAGGGGCTACTGACCTTCGCCTTCGAGACCGCCGCCCACCGAGCCGTCCCGCTCCGCGCCGTACACGGCAGAAACCTCCCCCCGTTCGCCTACGACTACGACCGGGACGGCGGCGTTGAACGCGCCACCGCGCAGGAAGCGGAACGGCAGGCACGCGACGAGCTGTCCGAGGCGCTGCGCCCCTGGCGGGAGAAGTTCCGGGACGTGCGGGTCGAGGAACAGATAGTGATGGAAAGCCCGGCACCCGCCCTCCTGCACGGCGCCGCGGGAGCGCAGCTGCTGATCGTCGGCCGCCGGCACATCGGCCACGCGGTCCCCCGCATCGGCCACGTCGTCCATGCGGCCGTCCACCACGCCCCCTGCCCCGTCGCGATCGTGCCGCACGACTGACACCCCTCCGCACGGACGGGGCCATATCGCTCAGCGAAAGGATGTGTGCGCGATGACGACCGACCAGGCACCCGGACCCGGCGCCGCGCCGGGTCGGCCCGGCAGCGATCTGGGCCGGCGCGCCGCACTGCGCCGGCAGCAACTGGGGCTGACCCGCGAGGAGGTCGCGACCCGGGCCGCCGCCTCACCGGGGTATGTGCAGTACGTCGAGGAGCACACCGCCGAACCGGACATCGGGTTCCTGCTGCGCCTCGCCCACGCCCTCGACACCACCGTCGCAGACCTCACAGGCGGAACCGCCGACCTCCCGGAGGGCCTCGGCAAGGCCGCGGCGCACCCCGAGGTGCTGGTGCTCGGCCCCGCCGAATGCCGCGAACTGCTCTCCACGCACGGCATCGGCAGAGTGGCCGTCACCATCGGCGACACCCCCGCCGTCTTCCCCGTCAACTACACCGTCGTCGACGACGTGATCGCCTACCGCACCCACGCGGACTCCGGCCCGGCCACAGCAGCCGGCCACGAGGCCGCGCTGGAGGTGGACCACATCGACGACGCCTTCAGCCAGGGATGGAGCGTCCTGGCCGTCGGGCCCGCCGAAGTCGTCACCGGCTTCTACGAGTCCCGCAGGTTCGAAGAGCAGGCGTACACCGCCCCCTGGGTAGGCGGCGGCCGGTACCAGTGGATCGCCATCCGGCCGACCCGCCTCAGCGGGCGCCGCATCCGCGTTCCCGGGGCGCCGACACCCCCGACCGGGAGCACCGAAGCGGACGCGTGAACGGCCCGTCATGTCCCAGGCCACGAGCAGCGATCGGCGTGCGGACCGGGTGCCCGGTCGAGGCCGCACGCCGCCGCCGGCGGGATCGTTCACGCCGGTGTCGGCGGGGTGCTCGCGCTCACGGCGCCGAGATCGACCAGACGGCGCCGGGTGGCCAGGAGCCGGCGGGCGACGACGTCGAGGACCCGGCGGGTCACCACCAGCCCCAGGACCGGGTCCGCCTCGCACAGCGCGCGTACCCGGGTCGCGTTGAATTCGTGGGCCCGCACGAGCGTGAACGCCTCCGCCCCCATTCGCCAGCGGTACGGCGGCACCAGCCACGACCAGCCCAGCAGGTCGCCCGGGCCGAGGACGTCGACGACCGCCGGCCGTCGGGTCGGCATCCGGATGTCGAGATTGACCGAGCCGGTGCGGATGATCCAGAAGCGGTCGGCGGCACCGCCCTCCTCGAAGATGCGGGTGCCTTCGGCAAAGGACACCTCGTGGGCGAACGCCAGGAGTCGGTCCCTTCCGTTGGGCGGGAGATGTTGCAGCAACGGGGTGGTGGTCATGGCGGCTCTCCTGGATACCGGCCGTGCCGCGTCAGGAGCGCCGCGGCCCAAGTCGTCGGGATGCGGCGTCCGTTCGCCTGCCTGCGGGCCATGAACGGGCCCGCCCGGAGAGGCGGGCCGGCATCCGACGGCAAGGAGGACCACCCACTTCTCGCGGGTCCTGATGGCGCGGTGCGCGGTCTCGCTCCGCTCCTCCGCGTCTGCCGTCCTCCCTGTCGCTTTCAGTGAACCGCGCGCGGGCGCCGCACACGAGTTCCGTTCGGTCCCGCCCCATGGGCCGGACGGCCTTCTCTCCGGGCGGCTCGCCCCTATCGCGCACGGCGGCCCCTGTGGCACGTTCGGCACAAGGCGCCGGTGCGTCCGGACGCGGCGCCGGCCATGACGGCACACGCCGGCGATCAGCGCGTGGTCCGGAGCCCGACCGCCGGCGCCACCCGCCGGGGCCGGAAGATCGTCGGACTCCACTACGAGGTGTGACATGGGCGGCTCGGTCCTCGTAGGACTGGACGGAACCGGGAACAGTGTGCCCGCGGTGCGCTGGGGCGCCGAGGAGGCGGCGGTACGGAACCTCCCTCTTCACCTCCTGCATTCCTGGGTCTCTCAACCCTGGCCGGCCTCCCCCACCTGGGATGAAGCCGAAAAACGCCGGTACGGAGCCGAGGTGCTCAGCCGGGCCGAAGCCCTGGTCCGCCAGGTGCATCCGGGAATCGCGGTGACGGCCGAGCAGGTCTCCGAGGATGCGGCGGACGCGCTGGCGGAACGCAGCGAGGCGACCACCCTCCTGGTGCTCGGATCGCGCGGGCACGACACGATCTCCGGATTCCTCCTGGGCTCGGTGAGCCTGCGGGTGCTCGGGCGCGCGCAGTGCCCCGTGGTCACGGTCCGCGAGGAGGAGCAGTCCATCGGCCCCGGCCCCGAAGTCGTCGTCGGCGTGCAGGAGTTGGGTGCCGAAGGCGACGCCGTGCTGGACTACGCGTTCACCACCGCCGCGGCCCATCACGCGGAGCTGCGCGCCGTACGGGCCCGGCCGCCCGACACCCCCCGCGGCGCCCCCGCCACCTCGCCGGACGCGACGGCCCCCACGGCGAGCGGCGACGAGGAATTGCTCTCCGCGAGCCTGGCTCTTTGGCGGGAGAAGTTCCCCGACGTGCGGGTGATCGAGGAAGTCACCGACGGCAGGGCCGTGCCCGTGCTGTTGGGAGCCTGCTCACGGGCCGGACTGCTGGTCGTCGGACGCCGGCCGCAACGCGCTCCCATGCCCCTCGGCCCGGCCGTACTCGCCCTGCTGCACCACTCCCGCTGCCCGGTGGCGGTGGTCCCGCGCGTGTGATCGTGCTCCTGGACCTGCCCGTCCCGCAGGCCGTACGGCGAGACCGGCTCGCCCGGTTGACAGCGCACACCGCCGTGCGGCGGCGGCGCGCGGACGTCACCCCGCGCGGGCCGACCCGTCACGCAGGGGCCGGCTCGTCGCGCCTGCGCGAGTCCGGCCCTTCGTGATCTGCCCGGAGCGGGCGGTCAGTGCTGCGGGTGAGGCATGTGGAACAGGGACCGCCGCTGCTTGGGGGCGGTGCCCTTGGTGAGGCGGCCGGCGTCGACACGCAGCTGGAACGCGTGGAACACCTCCACCATGCCCAGCACGATGGCCATGATGCCCGTTACCAGGGTGAGCACGGCGATCGAGCCGAACGGCGCGACGATCAGCACGATGCCTGCGAGCATCGTGATGATTCCCAGGAACATCTGCCAACCACGCGCGGGCATACCGGGGGACGAACCCGCGGCGGCCGTCATCATGACGCCGCGCAGCAGCCAGCCGAAGCCGATCCACAGGGCGAGCAGCAGGATCGACTGGAAAGTGCCCCGGAAACTGACGAGCCCGAGCAGCATGAAGAGCGCACCCGTGATGAAGTGCAGTGCCCGCAGATGCCCGGGAACGTGTGCGCCGAAGGCCGCGGCCAGCTGGAAGACACCGCTGACCAGCAGGTAGACGCCGAAGGCCACGCCGACGACACGCAGCGTTTCCCCCGGCCACGACAGGACGACCACACCCAGTGCGATCGCTGCCAGGCCGACGGTGACCAGGGCCTGCCAGCCGAGGTTCGCCAGGGCGCCCAGGGCTTCGCCCCCAGGGGAGGCTCCCTCGGGCCGGGTTTCACGTGGCGGGACGTTGCCAGCGGATTCGGAGGGGAAGGGCATGCCGCCCACCTCTTTCATGGAACAGCACGGTCGAATCAGGACACTTCCATCGTCACCCATTCGTCCCAGTCCTGCTCGCGATGGGCGCTGTCTCCCCCTTGGCCTCCTTCGGGCCGTCCTTCTCGTGATCTCCCTCGGCACGTGGCCGGAAGCGCCGGCCGTGATCGGCACCACCGTCCGTGGCCGTACCCCGCCCCGGTGGTCAGGGCCCCGGGCCGCCCCGGTCCACAGCCGCATCCGGCCCCGGGTACGCCTCCTCTCGACGATGGGTGAGCCGGCCGACCACCGCGACGACGCCGTCGACCTGCCGCACCATCCGCACCAGCACGTCGGCCTGGCCACTGCTGTCCAGGCACCCGCCGAGTGTCACCGTCCCGTCGCGGACGACGACGTCGATGCTCCCCGGGTTCAGCCACATCGTCCGCACCACGATCTCGTCGATGACCTCGTCGCGGATCTCGTCGTCGGAGCGGGCGAAGAGCCCGAGCACGTCGCGCCGGGTGAGCATGCCGACGAGGCGGGCCTCCTCGTCCACGACGGGGAGCCGCTCGACGCGGTGCGCGGACATCAGCCGGGCCGCCCGGACGACCGAGTCGTCGGCCCGGACGGTATGGGCCGGGGCTGACATCAGGTCCCGCGCCGATCGGCCCCGGTAGCCGTCGGCCGCACGCCGCGCACGGTCCAGGTCCGTCGCCGAGACCATCCCGATCACCCGGTCGTCGGCGTCCACCACGGGCACGCCGTTGATGCCGAACTCCGCCATCCACCGCGCCAGTTCACCGGCCGGCGTCCCGCCGCGCGCGCGGACGACGTCCCCGCTCATGACGGCCCCGACACGTCGGTGCTTCATCTCGGCCCTTCCTCCGCTCGTGGGTTCCGTCCGCTTCCGGCCTCACGGAAGCCGGCGCAGATAGGGATCGGCCGCCCGGCGCGGCAGCAGCCGGACCCGGCTGCCCACGACGGTGCTGCCGTCCGGCCGGACGACGACCGGGTTGCACTCGGCCTCGGCGAGTTCCGGAAGGTCGTCGGCCATCCGGGACAGTCGCGCCAGGAGGTCCTTGAGAGAGCGGAGATCCGCCGGTGCGGCGCCTCGGTAGCCGAACAGCAGCGGCGCGCAGCGGGGCGCGGTGAGCAGTTCGTGGACATCCGTGTCGGTGAGCGGGGCGAGTCGCGCGGCGTGGTCGGCCGGCAGCTCGCTGGTGGTGCCGCCGAGGCCGAAGACGACCAGCGCGCCGAAGACCTCGTCCTGGACCACCCCGGCCAGCAGTTCCGTCCCCCGCCCCGCCATCGGCTGGACCAGCGCCCCGGCCATCGCCGTGCCGAGCCGGGCCGCCAGATCGCGGTAGGCGGTCCGTACGGCGCGCTCGCCGTGGAGGTCGAGGAGTACGCCGCCCCGCTCTGTGCGGTGGACCAGGCCGGGACCCTGTGCCTTGAGGGCCACCGCTCCGGAACGGTCCGCAAGGCGCGCGGCGGCCTCGGCCGCCTCGTGCTCGGTGGTGACGTACGCCTGCGGGAGCCGGGGGATGCCGTAGCAGTCCAGGAGCCGGGCGGCCTGCCGCGCGTCCAGCCAACCGCCGGCGGGATCCCGGGTGAGGAACTCCGCGACCAGCGCACGGGCTTGAGCGGAATCGATGCCAGCCGGCTCCACGGGGCTTCCCTGCGGCCTGGCCAGCCAACGGGCGCGCTCCGCGGCATGTTTCAGGGCCCGCGCCGCGGACTGCGGCTCGCCGTACGCGGGGACCGCCGGTCCGCCGGCCGTACGGAGCAGCCGGACCCGTTCGGGCTGGTCGAGCAGGACCGCGACGACCGGGCAGTGCGCGTGGGCGGGGTGTCGCGAGGACGTCAGCGCGGTGACCAGGTCGCTGCCCACCGCGCCGGTCAGGGCGGTCGGCACCAGGGCGACCAGGATCGCGTCCACCGCTCCGGAGGCCGCGATCCGGTCCACGCACGCGCTCAGTGCGGGCGCGGTGACCGCCGGCGTGCTGTCGACCGGGTTGCCGGCACCGGCGCCGGCCGGAAGCTCGGCGAGCAGCTCCGCCCGCAGGGCCGGGGGCAGTTGGGGGACGTGGAGTTCCGCGTCCGCGCAGGCGTCCGCGGCCAGGACGCCGGCCCCACCGGCGTTGGAGATCACGGCGACCCGCTCGCCCGCGGGCAGCGGCTGGGAGTGCAGTAGCGCCGCGGTGTCCAGGAGTTCCCCGAGGGTGTGGGCGGCGGTGATACCGGCCTGGGTGAACAGCGCCCTACGGGTCGTGGTGGGCGTGGGCGCGGCGGCGGTGTACGAGGCGGCGGCCCGGCGGCCGGCCGCCGACCGTCCGGCGTCGACGGTGAGCACCGGCATGCGCCGGGTGACGCGCCGGGCCGTACGGGAGAAGGCCCGGGGGTTCCCGAACGACTCCAGATGCAGCAGGGCCAGTTCGGTGCGCTCGTCGCACTCCCACCACTGGAGGAGGTCGTTGCCGCTGACATCGCGCTTGTCACCGAGCGAGACGAAGCTGGAGACGCCGATGCCGAGGCGGGAGAGCCCGTCGAGGAGCGCGATGCCGACGCCCCCGGACTGCACGGCGACACCGGCGGTGCCGGGCAGCGGCCGGCCGACGGCGAAGGTCGCGTCGAGCCGGACGCCCGGTTCCGTGTTGGCGATGCCCAGGCAGTTGGGTCCGACCATCCGCATGCCCCAGCGGCGGCAGGCCGCCGTCAACTCCGCGGTCCGGTCCGCGTCCAGGCCGGCGGTCACCACCACCAGCGTCTTCACCCCGGCCCGGCCGCACTGCGCCGCGACGCCGGGGACGCCCGCCGCCGGTACGGCGATGACGGCGAGGTCGGGCGGCGCCGGCAGGTCGCCGACGGACGAGAACGCGGGGACGTGCAGGACCGCGTGGGCATGCGGGTTGACCGCGTGGAGGAGCCCGCGGAAGTGGCCGCCGCGCAGGTTGCGCAGGACCGCCCGCCCCACCGACCCGGGTCGGGTCCCGGCTCCGACGACCGCGACCGAGCGGGGCCGCAGCAACGGGCGCAGGCTCGCGGTGTCGGCGGTGCGCCCCCGCAGATCCACGGCGGACAGATACCTCTCGTCGGGTTCGAGGCGGATGACACCGTGCACCGTGGTGCCCTCGTACCGCCGGGTGACGCGCAGCCCGAGATCGGCCAGGACGCGGTGGATGGGGTGGTTGTCCGCGAGCAGGTCGGCGGTGAAGGCGGTGACGCCGTTCTCGCGGGCGGTGTGCACGAGGTGCTCCAGCAGCAGGGTGCCCACGCCGCGACGGTGGCAGTCGTCGGCGACCGCCAGGGCGATATCGGCGGTGGTCGGGGCGTCGCCGGTCTCGTACTCGGCGACACCGACCAGCCGGTCGCCCTGGAAGGCGGCCAAAGTGCGGTGTCCGGGGGTGTCGGGCACGCAGAGCCGGTCGGCCGCCCGTTCACCGGAGCGGCGGCTCACCACGAAGAACCGGCGGCGCAGGCTGTCCGCCGACATCTCGCCGTAGAAGCGCAGCACCTGCGCGCGGTCCTCCGGGCACGCGGGACGCAGCCGGACCGTACTCCCGTCGGCGAGCAGTGCGCACACCTCGTTGCGAGCGAACGTCGTTTCCGTCATCCCACCCTGTCCTTTTCGGGCATCGTCCTGCCTCCGCGACCGACGGGCGCCGCACGTTCCACCATCCACCCGGCGGAACACGCACCCGCTTCCTCCCCTCAGCCGGCCACCGTGCGCTTCTCCGTCGTCGGAGCCGTGCGGACGTCGAACGTCACGTCCACCACGCCCTCGACCGCCCGCACCAGGCGGGACAGGACTGGCAGCAGGGCACTGTCGGGGAGCGGGCCGTGCAGTGCCACCACGCCGTCCTCGACGGTCACCTCGACAGTCGTCGGTGCACCGGGGAACAGCCGGTCGACGATCTCCGTGCGCACCTCCGCCGCCAGGTCCTCGTCGGAGCGCAGGAAGACCTTCAGCAGGTCAGCGCGGCTGACGATGCCCTGCAGCAACCCGTGGGCGTCGACGACGGGCAGCCGCTTGACCGACTTGCGCGCCATCGTGCGTGCCGCCTGGGCGATGGTCTCGTCCGCGCGCACCGTCAGCGCCGGGGTGCTCATCAGCTCACCGGCCGTCAGGCCGCCGGCCTTGCGCAGGTCTTCGAGCCGCTGCCGCTGCTCCATCCGGTCCGGTGCCGCGTCCCGGAACTCCTCCTTGGGCAGCAGGTCGGCTTCCGACACCACGCCGATCACCCGTCCCTCCCCCGCGAGCACCGGCAGGGCACTGACCTGCCACTGCTCCATGGTCTCGACGATCTCCTTGAAGCGGGCCTCCTGACCGACGGCGACCACCGTCTGGGTCATCACGTCGCTGACAGTGTGCGGGCCGTGTGCCATGACGCCTCCTCCCTCCGGCCGCTCTCGCCTCGGAGCCGCGACACCTTCAGAGTGCTGTCGTCCCCCCGCACCGTGCAGGGGCCGTCCGGCCCCACCTCCCGCCGCCCGGCCCCGTCGGTGCGACCGGACCACCCACAGGCCCGGCAGCCTCTCCTCCGAACCGTGCGCACCGCGCGGCGTGCGGAACACACCGTGCGCGTCCCTTCCTGGGAAGTGCCCGTGACCCGCCCCATCCGGCGGCGGTCGGACCCGTGGGCGTACCGTCCCCGTGGGCGTACCGTCAGGGCAGCGGCGTCACGCCCCGGACGTCGCCGCAGCGGTCACCGCGGCGAATCCCCGCCCCCCGGCCCGGCCTGCACCGGCGCGAGGACCGTCACGTCGAACTCCACGTCCACCACCCCCTCGATGCCGCGCACCAGACGCGCGACGACCGGCACCAGCGACCGATCACGGAAGTGCCCGCTGAGCGTGACCACTCCGTCGGCGACCGCGACCTGCAAGTCCTTGGCCGGCGCGGCGAAAAGCTGCCCGAGCACCCCCCGCACCTCCCGCGCAAGGTCCTCGTCGGACCGCAGGAACACCTTCAGCAGGTCGGCACGGCTCACGATTCCCACCAGCAGCCCGTCCCCGTCCACCACAGGCAGTCGTTTGACCGATGCCCGTGCCATCGTGCGCGCCGCCTGAGCCAGGGTGGCATCGGCATGCACCGTCACGGCGGGACTGGACATCAGCTCCCCGGCGGTCACCGCCTCCGCCCGGCGTACGTCGTCGAACAGCCGCAGGCGCTCCAGCCGATCCGGGTCCGCCTCCCGGAAGCCTTCCTTGGGCAGCAGATCGGCCTCGGACACCACACCGACCACCCGCCGCTCGGCCGAGACCACCGGCAGGGCACTGACCTGCCACCGCTGAAGGGTCTCGACGATCTCCTTGAAGCGGGCCCGGCGGTCGACAGCGGCCACGGGCTGGGTCATCACGTCGCTGACGGTGTGCGGTGTGTGTGGCGTGTCCGGCATGGTGGTGGCGCCTCCTCGGAAGCAGCTGTGCACCGCGCGGTCGTCATGCCGCCGTCCAACGAGCACGGTCCGGCATCACTCCCCAGCCTGCGACGCATCCCACCGCCCCGAAAGGGCCGTCCGGCCCCTGCCCTCGTCGTGGCACCACCCCAACACCTGCCCTCCCCCCATTCGGCCCCCGCCCCCGCTCGCCCCGCCGCGAACCCTCTTACCGTCGTCGCATGGCGGAGGAGCAGGAAGGCAAGCACCCGGCACCCGGGAAACTGTCGAAGGCGCGGTACGAGCGGGAGCTGTACCGGCTGCAGACGGAACTGGTGAAACTCCAGGAATGGGTGCGCTCCGAGGGGACGCGGCTCGTCGTGGTCTTCGAAGGGCGCGACGCGGCCGGAAAGGGCAGCACCATCAAGCGCGTCACGGCCTATCTCAACCCCCGCGTGGCCCGCATCGTCGCGCTGCCCCAGCCCACCGAGCGCGAACGCACCCAGTGGTACTTCCAGCGCTATACCGAGCACCTTCCCGCGGCCGGCGAGATCGTGCTGTTCGACCGCAGCTGGTACAACCGGGCCGGCGTCGAGCAGGTCATGGGCTTCTGCACACCCGCCGAGTACCAGCGCTTCCTGCGCCAGTGCCCGGTGTTCGAGCGCATGCTGGTCGAGGACGGAATCCTGCTGCGCAAATACTGGTTCTCGGTCAGCGACGAGGTGCAGGAACAGCGCTTCCGGCAGCGCCTGGACGATCCGACGCGACGCTGGAAACTCTCCCGGGTCGATCTGGAATCGCTGACCCGCTGGGAGGAGTACTCACGGGCCAAGGACGACATGTTCGTGCACACCGACGTCCCGGAGGCACCGTGGTACGTCGTCGAGAGCGACGACAAACGCCGCGCCCGGCTGAACATGATCGCCCATCTGCTGTCGACGGTGCCCTACCACGAAGTCCCGCCGCCGGTACTGGAACTACCGCCCCGCCCACCGGGCACCGGCTACCGGCGACCACCACGCGATCTGCAGACCTACGTTCCCGATCACGCCGCCGACCTGGAGAAGTGACACCCGGCACGCGGAGGTTCAACCGCCGTGCCGCACGGGCACGAGGGACGGGCTTTCCCCAGGGCCTGTCCGATGGGTCAGGGCCGGAAAAGCCCTAGGCTCTCGCCCATGCGCGCGCACCTGCATCAGATCGTCGTGGACTGCCATGAGCCGAAGGCACTGGTCCGGTTCTGGGCCCGTCTGCTGGGTGGGGACCCGGTCGACCGAGCCCGCGACTGGTCGCACGTCGACCTGCCCGGGTCGGCACGGCTCGCCTTCCAACCGGTGCCCGAGAGCAAGGCCGTGAAGAACCGGCTCCACCTCGATATCGCCGTCGACGACATCGAGACCGCCGCCGCCACAGCAGTGGGCCTGGGTGCCGTTCGGGTCGGCGGGGCGGTCACCGACGACCAGGGGTCCTTCCAGGCCATGCGCGATCCGGAAGGCAACGAGTTCTGCTTTGTCAGCGGCTGACCGGCCCGGTTGCCGACGTCTCGCCTACCGAGTCGGCACGGCATCGCCTGATGCACTGTGAGGCGTCGTCACGCCACCGGCGGATGATGGCCTGATGGGCCGGAGCCCCTCACGGAGGAGGGCGTGTGAGGCTCTGTCAGTCGTCCCCTGACCCGTGCTCTTCCTTCTTGGGGGATGTCGTCTCGGGCCGCTCGTCCGGGCCCGCCGGCAGGCGTAGTTCGGCGATGGCCCCGCCGTCGGGGGCGTTGGAGAAGTGGAGAGTGGCGCCGAGGACGTGGGCCTGTCCGGTCGCGATCGTCAGGCCCAGGCCGTGTCCGGTCCGCTTGCCGGCTTCCGCACCGCCGGACTGGCTACGGAACCGCTGCGGCCCCTGGTCTAGGAGGTAGGAGGGGTAGCCGTCACCGTGGTCCCGCACGGTGATGACGTGGTCGTCGACGGTGACCGTCACGGGCGCGCGTCCGTGCTTGTGGGCATTGGCGACAAGGTTGCCCAGCACCCGCTCCAGCCTGCGCCGGTCGGTCTCCACACAGACGTCCCGCACGACGCGGACCTCAGTCGTCGTTCCGGTGGCCCGCACCGCACGTTCGGCCAGTGGCCCCAGTGGGTGGACGTCCAGGTCGGCCCGCTCCGCCTGCGCGTCGAGCCGGGAGATCTCCAACAGGTCCTCGGTGAGCTGGCGCAGGGCCTGGACGCGGTTGCGCACCATGTCGGTGGGGCGGCCCGGTGGCAGCAGTTCGGCCGCGGCGTGGAGTCCCGCGAGAGGCGTCCGCAGCTCGTGGGAGACATCGGCGGTGAAACGCTGTTCGCCGTGGAGTTTGGTCTGCAGGCTGGCGGCCATCGCGTCCAGCGCGGCGGCCACCGCGGCGGCTTCGTCGTTGGCGCGGTCCGGATTCAGGGCGCGGGGGTCGTTCACGCGGGCGTCGAGATCGCCGGTGCTGATGCGCCGGGCCACCTGCGCGGTGCGGTGCAGGCGACGGGTGATACGGGAGACCGAGATCAGTCCGGCGCCCAGGGTGATGCCGATGGCGGCGGCGGAGGAGCCCGTGATGGCCTGGTCCAGGCCACGGAGGGCGGCTGCCTGGTTGCTGTAGTCCAGACCTACCGCCAGCACCTTGCCGCCGGCGACGGGGGCGGTGGCCCACATCGTGGGATGGCCGTCGTGATCGGCGAGCTGGGTCCCACGCTCTTCCCGCTTCACGGTCATCTCGCGCAGGGCGGCGGGGAGGTCCGGCGGGTCGACCGCGGCATCGCGGCCCAGGGGTTCCCCGGCGCCGTATGCGGTCACGGTGCGGTCCAGTTCCGCCAGGGCCGTACTGCGCGCCCGAGCCTGGGTCTGCCGGTCGACGAGGACGTGCACCAGGATCGCGAGCACCACCGCGAGCAGGCAGCACATGAGGGTGATGAAGACGGCGGACTTCCAGTAGAGCGTCGCCGTCCAGGCAGGCAGCAGTCGCGGCTGTGACCGGGGCGTTCTCATGGCTTCCGCTCCGGGGAGGCGGTGGCGACCGGGGACTGCCAGTCGTACTCGGTGGCCTGCATCTCCATGACCTGGCTGTGGGGGTCCCACCCGAAGACGGTGCGGATCTCGTACCCGGGAGTCTGTGTGGGTTCACGCATGATCAGCTTGCCTTCGGTCACGTCCACGGCCAGGGGAGTCCCCGCGGTGTTCAGGATCCGGTCCACCACTCCGCCCTTGAGTCTGTAGACCCAGATGGCCATGGAGTGGTCCGCGCCCTCGATGCCGACGATCAGTTCGGCCTTGCCGTCACCGGTCAGATCCTGGTACTGGGGAGCCAGCACGGGGCAGGACTTCGGCCGCTGGGCGCAGGCGCGGATCTCGTCCTCGGTCTGCTTGTCGAAGGCCGGCGCCCGGCGGCTGTCGTCCGCATCGAGCTGCGCCCGCACGACGGCGGACACGGACACCTTCCGAATGTCCCCGGACGTCACCCGGGGCACCGCAGGCAGGGGCATCGGCGTGCTGTCCGCTCCCGGTTCCGGGGAAGGCCGCGGCGCGGGCGTGCGCTGCGGCCACAGCCGCACGGGGCCGGAGACGGGAGAAGCGCGCCCCGCGGGCTTGGGTCTCCCCACATCCGCACACCCGCTCATCGACACCGCTGCGCCCACCATCACGGTCACCAGCGCCGCCACACGTACGGCACGGGACGGGCGCGGGCTGTCGGCCAGAGGCACGGCGCTGCTCTCGCAGCGCGCGGGACGGGGACGGAAGGCACCAAACATGTTCTCGCTTTACGGCGATCGGAAGGCCCCGCAACCGTAACCCATACCCACCGATCCATCACCGAATGTTCGCCCACGGACCCGGAGAAAGCCGCGCCCACGTCCTCTTATGCCCGATCGGCCCGCGGCCAGGGGCCATCCGGCCCCGGCAATACCCATCGTCGCGGCCCAAAATGACCACAAGGCCGAAGACCGCTCTCTCATGACCTTGGGGGATGTCGGCATGCTTGCGAAGAAATCCGGAATGTGGCCGGTGATCGCCGCTGTGTCGGTGGCACCCGTCCTGGCCATAGCGGCCGGCACCGGTGCGGTGAACGCGGTCGATCGCTCCTCGCCCACCTTGTCCGCGACGGTGCAATCGGCCGCCTTCCTGGCGCCCACCTGCACGCAACCTCCCTGCCCGTCGGGCATCGAACCGCCCCAGCCCGGCGAGGGCCAGTACAACTCTCGCGGTGGCCAGGGCACGTACGGGGGCAGTGCCGTCCACCACCGCCACTCGTGGAGCGGTGAAGAGCACAATTCCGATTCGGAACACCCTCGTTTCAACCGCCACAGGAATTACAACGTCAACCCCGCACCGGATGAGCCCCTGAGCAACCTCAACAGGAATGTCAACATCAACAGGAATATCAACATCAACCCCTGACCGGAGGCGGCCCTGAGCAATCTCCACCGGCTCGGGCATCGCACGGGGGGCATGAACAACAACACGGGAGTAGTACGAGGCTTCCGTTGACGCCCGAAAGGTAGAACCCGTCGGGCATCGCGGTCCCGGCGGACGAAGACGAGGCCCGTTCGGCCTGGCGGTGGGTCGCGTAGTCCGCCCCGTGGTCACACTCGTGTCCGCTCCGGACTGAGACGCCTTGCGCAACTCCGGTTCGGGAGCGGTTCTGTGCTGGGTGCGGCCCGCTCCGTAGGGCGAGGAACCGGCACCCGTCTTCGGCCGGGTCCGCAAACGGGGGGTCTACCGTGACCGCGTCGTAGCCGCAAGTCCTGGGCGTGGCGCACGGATTCGGAGCGGAGCGCAAGGGGATCGCGGTGCGCTCTGGCGTTGCTGTGACGTGGGCCTCATTCTGGGACGGTTGCGCCCGACCGGTTGAGAGGAACCTCGTCGCGTGAGTGCATCCCTGGTGTTCCGGAGCCTGCGGGCTGCCGTGTTCGCCGCGGTGTGCGTCACCCTGGGTGCGGCCGGGCACAGCCTCGCGTGCCATCAGACGCCCGCCTTGTGGGCCGAGGGGGCCGGGCTTGCGGTGGTCTTCGGTCTGGGGTGCCTGCTGGGCGGCCGGGAGCGGTCACTGGCGGGCATCTGCGGTGTCATGGCCGTGGTGCAGGTCGGTCTCCATGTCCTCTTCGATGCCGCGCCCATGGGTGTGAGGACCGGGGCGTCGGTATCGCATCTGCCGGGTACGGCGATGGCCGGCATGCCAGGCATGCACCATCCGGTGATGGCGATGGCGGCGCAGCACGGCGAGAGTCGTCAGGCGGTGGCCGCACACGCCGTGGCCTCGCTGGTGGCGTCATGGTGGCTGCGGCGCGGCGAGGCGTCCGTCTGGTCCCTGCTGCGTCAGATGGCGGCGCTGGTACCGGGACTTGCGGCCTGGTGGCGCGCCGTCGTGGCACCGGCGCCACCGTCGCTCGGGCGGGCACGACGGAGCGCTGCGGAGGGTCGGTGGACGCGGCAACTTCGGCTGCGGCACGCGGTGGTGCGGCGCGGGCCGCCGGCGGTGGGGCCCGCTGCGGTCCGGTACGAGTGAGCCGTCGTCGCACGGTTCTGTACGCCGCCCGCTGATCCGGTGTGCGGCGGTCCCCCCTCACCGCTTCACCGGCGGCTGTCGCGCCCGCCGGTCGACCTGTACGGAGTCATCGCATGTCTGCGAACCCCCTGGTTTCTTCCTCCCGGCGCGGGCTGCACCGCGCCGCCGTGGTCGGCGCCTTGGCCGCTGCCGGTGTGCTGGCCGGTGCCGGTGCCGCGTGCGCCCATGTCACCGTCCACCCCGACAGCTACCCGCAGGGCGCCTCGGACGGCACCCTGACCTTCCGGGTGCCGGACGAGGAGGACAACGCGAGCACCACCAAGGTGGACATCACGCTTCCCACGGACCATCCGATCCCGTCCGTCCTGGTCACGCCCGTCGGCGGCTGGACGGCACAGGTCAAGACCACCAAGCTCAAGACCCCGATCAAGACCGACGACGGCAACATCACCGACGCCGTCTCGGAGATCACCTGGACCGGCGGCAAGATCGGCCCCGGCAACTACCAGGACTTCACCGTCGCCTTCGGGCAACTTCCCACCGGAACCGACCAGTTGGTCTTCAAGGCCCTCCAGACCTACTCCGACGGCAAGATCACCCGCTGGATCGAGGCGAAGCACCCCGGCCGGCCCGACCCGGAAAACCCCGCCCCCACCCTGAAGTTGACCGCCGCGGCCTCCCCCGACGCACCGAGCGCGGCGCCGAAGGACTCCCCGACCGCCTCGGCGAAGGCGAGCGACCCGGCCGCCCGCAGCCTCGGCATCGCCGGCCTCGTGGCCGGCGTACTCGGCCTGGCCGCGGGCGGCCTCGGCCTGGCCCGCAGCCGCTCCGGCAAGCAGCACGAGCAGTAGCCCCAGGCCGCCTCCCTCCCCCACCCCGCCCCGGTGGGCGCCGGTATCTCCAGACGCGCACCGGGGCGTCGACCGCCCCGTTCCCCCACCGGATCGCGCAGTGGGCAGCAGCAGAGCGAGGCGGCCACAGACCACCACGTACAGGGATGTGGCGAGGAGCGTGGCGGGCCCCTTTCCTCGATGCCTACCGGCTCGTTCGACCGTGCGGTGCGCGGTCGCCTCAAGCAGAGGGCGGAGCAGGCGAGTTGGCGGAGGTCCTGGTGGAGGCCGGCGGGTATCTCGTAGGCGCGGTCGTCCACCTCGGCGGGACCGGCCCGGCGCGATGCGACGCGCAGGGCCTCGTGGCGGCGGAGCCGCACACCGGCCTCGGCCGGCCCCGTCCCGCAACCGCCGCCGACGGGTGCCCCCGCTGCATCCGCTCCGATGCGCTGCGCGGGCGCTTCTCCCCAGGTCGGCCGAGGCACCCGCGACGGCGCAGGTGGCCTGGAACGTCCAGTGGGACGCCGGCACCCACCGGCGCCCGGGGAGGAGCCGATCCCCTCGCGGACGCCGCGGTGGAGGACGTCGGTGGACAGCCTGGCGCAGGTACTCCGGACGCGGTCGCTGGTGAGCCGCGCGGGGACGGTGCAGGATGGAAAGTGTTGGTTCCCCAGCCGCACCGTGCCGGTCCGCGGCAGCCTCGGCCACTGAGCCGTACGCTGCTGGGGCTGTCGGTTCTGCTCATCGCGGTGATCATGGTGGTGGACCTGCGCAGTTCCCCGGACATCCACCTGGGACCGGCGCTGGTCATCGCCCCGGCGATCACCGCGGGGTTCGCCGGTCCCTATCTGACCGGGTTCATCGGAGCACTGGCGCTGACCGCCCAGGTGATCATCGCGGTGTTCCACGACGGGCTGACCACCGCGAACCACCTGATGCAGATCGCCACCCTCGCGGTGCTCACGGGCCTGCTGGTGGCCCTGTCCGCCGTGCGCGAGCAGCGCACCACCCAGCTGGCCCAGGTCCGGTCGGTGGCCGAGGCCGCGCAGCACGTCCTGTTGTGGCCGCTGCCGGAGCAGATCGGGCCGCTGAAGATCGCCTGCCTGTATCTGGCCGCGGAGGACGAGGCCCAGATCGGCGGCGACCTGTATGCGGCCACCCGTACCGACAGCGGCGTGCGGGTGATGATCGGCGACGTACGGGGCAAGGGCCTCGGCGCCATCGGTGAGGCCGCTCTGCTGCTCGGCGCCTTCCGCGAGGCCGCCCACCAGCACACCTCGCTGCCCGCGCTCGCCACCGCCCTGGAGACGAGCGTGACCCGCTACCTGGCCGACTTCGAACCGGTCGAGGAGATCGGGGAGCGCTTCGCCACCGCCCTGCTGCTGGAGATCCCCGACGGCGACCCGATCTCCCGGATGACCAGTTGCGGGCATCCCCCGCCGCTGCTGCTCAGTCCCGGCCACATCGTCACGGTTCCGAGCCTGCACCCCGCACCGCCGCTGGGGGTCGGCGGCCTGGGGATCGAGAACTACACACTCGACGTGTTCTCCCTCGAACCCGGCGACACCCTCCTGCTCTACACCGACGGCGTCATCGAAGCGCGCAACGCCGACGGGGGCTTCTACCCGGTCGAGCAACGGGTCTCCCAGTGGACCGAGGCCAGCCCCGCCTCCCTGCTGCAGCACATCCGCAGCGACCTGCTGGCCCACGCCGGCGGACGTCTCGACGACGACGCCGCCCTCATCGCGCTCCGCCGCACCCCGACCGCCCATCGCAGCCGCCGCCACGAACGGGTCGTCCATGCCGACGGGTTCCGTCACCACCCGGCAACCGAGCCGCCGGACTCGTGATCGCATCTCCGCGGTCTGTCCGCCGGAGCCGTCGAACACGTCGCACGCGATGGTCTGCGAAAGGGGTCCGCGGTCGGTGCTTGCCCTAGAACGGACTCCAGGTCGTAAGGTCGAGACACCCAACGTGACGACGTCCAAGGAGAGTTCATGCGCCACCGCGTTCTCGGCGGAACCGGCATCGAGGTCAGCCCCTACTGCCTCGGCACCATGATGTTCGGCTTCGTCGGCAATGCCGACCACGGCGAGTGCGTCCGGATCATCCACGCCGCGCTGGACGAGGGGATCAACTTCGTCGACACCGCCGACATGTACTCGGCCGGCGAGTCGGAGACGATCGTCGGCAAGGCGCTGAAGGGCCGTCGCGACGACGTGGTACTCGCCAGCAAGGTCCACTTCCCCATGGGGGACGGCCCCAACCGGGGCGGCAACTCGCGGCGCTGGATCGTCCGGGAGGTGGAGGACAGCCTGCGTCGGCTGGGAACGGACTGGATCGACCTGTACCAAGTGCACCGGCCGGACCACACGACGGACATCGAGGAGACGCTCTCCGCCCTGACCGATCTCGTACGCCAGGGCAAGATCAGAGCGTTCGGGTGCTCCACGTTCCCTGCGGACGAGATCGTCGAGGCGTACCACGTGGCCGACCGCCGCGGGCTCCAGCGGTTCCGCACCGAGCAGCCGCCCTACTCGCTGCTGGCCCGCGGCGTCGAGAGGCATGTGCTGCCGGTGGCGCAGCGCCTGGGAATGGGCGTGCTGACCTGGAGCCCGCTGGGTTCGGGGTTCCTGACCGGGCGCTACCGCAAGGGCCGGGCTCTCGATCTGAGCAGCGGACGCCCCACTCTGCACCCGAACCGCTTCGATCCGTCGGCGCCGCTCACCGCCGCGAAGCTGGAGGTCGTCGAGCAGCTCGTGGCGGTGGCCGAGGAAGTGGGATGCTCGCTGCCGGAGTTGGCCATCGCCTTCCCCCTCGTGCATCCGGCCGTCACGTCGGTGATCATCGGCCCGCGCACGATGGAGCAACTGCGCAGCACGCTCAAGGGCACTTCCGTGGTGCTGGACGACGACGTCCTCGACCGGATCGACGGCATCGTGCCGCCCGGAACCGACGTCTATCCCCCGGACGGCGTCTGGGCCCCGCCGTCGCTCACCACACCGGCGCTCCGGCGGCGCACGGCCGACTCCAGGTCCGCCGTCTGAAGCAGGCCCCCGGCAGGCGCCGGGCCGCGGCCGCCCCACGCTGTTCCGTTCTGCGACGTTCATGATCGCAAGGCCGATATCGGTGCCTTTATGACGGGAATTACGCAGCGGAACGGTTTCGTCCCCTCCTACGATGCCTGCGGCTGGCGACGCCAGTCATCCGGGGAGGGAGACATCCATGCGCAAGACGATCCGCAGCGCCGCCGCGATCGCGATCGCGGGCCTGACGCTGACCGCGGTGGCGGCGGGCACGGCCAACGCGACCGCGGCCGGCGACCCGTGGGCCGGCTGCCCCTATGGTGCGGTCTGCATCTATCCGCAGGGCCAGGACCCCGCCGCCACTCCGACCGACGTCTTCTGGAGCTACGGGGCGCACGATCTGTCCAACAAGTACGGCTGGCACTGGGTCCTGAACAACCAGTCGGAGGGCGCCCATGCGCACCTGTGCACGGGGTACGGCGGCGCCGGCTGCAACTACGACATGGCGGCGCAGAACGGCGTCTGGGCCGACCTGACACCTGTCAACTCGGTCACCCTCGACCGGCCCTGAGGCGAAGCCGCGCGACTGAGCCCCAAGATGCCTTCAGCCGCCCGGTGTTGCCGGGCGGCTGAAGGTCCGCGACGGGTCGGAGAACGGCGGGGCGGGCCGCCGTTTCAAGCCCCGCCGGGGGTGGCCGGTGCGTCCGCGGCCGTGTCGCGGGGCTGCCCGAGCAGGCGGGTGCGGAAGAGGTCGAGCACACCGTCCAACGCCGCGCGGGTCGGCTGGCCGGGTTCGTCGACGAGGTGCTCGGTCAGAACGGCGTGCGGGGGCGCCGCGGCGGCGGTGTTCGCGGTGGCGTCGTCCAGTTCGACGGCGAGGAAGGCATCACCGAGTTCGCGGCGCAGGAACGCGAACCGGTCGCCCGGGACGAACCAGTCCCCGCGGAACCGCAGTCCCATCACCTGGAGCCCGTCGCGCTCGCAGCGGCCCCGCACGACGGCGAGGTCCTCGGTGGAGATGTCGATGCGACCGGCGCGGCTCCTGGTGACGGGCAGCGGCAGGGACGGCTGGGACAGGACGGGGGCCAGAAGCCGGTCATCGGTCGCCATGGCCAGGGCGAAGCCACCGGTGAAACACATGCCGACGGCGCCGACGCCGGGGCCGCCGCACCGCTCGTGCTCGTCCGCGGCCAGGGCCCGCAGCCAGGTCACCACGGGCGAGGTCTTCCCGATGGCCAGCGCGGTGAACTCCCGGCTCACGCACACCTTCCGCATCGAGGCGGCGACATAACGCCCGCTCTTCAGCCAGCCGTTGGCAGGGTCGGCATCGCGGCCGGGCACGCCGAAGAGCACCGGGAGCACGGCCGTGCAGCCGATCGCGGCCACCCGCTCCGCGAACGCCAGCACCTTGGGCGTGATGCCGGGGATCTCCGCCAGCACGATCACCGCGGGCCCCGTGCCGCGCCGCAGAATCCGGCGGGTGACGCCGTCGTGCGTGAAGTGCTCGCGGTCGAAGCCGCTCAGGTCGTGATCTGCCATGGGATACCGCCGTCCTGGTCAGTTGCCGCAAAGGGGCTGATCGGCAGGTGCGTACCGGTCCGGGGCACCTCCCCCGGACCGGGGCACAGCACCACGAGGCTACCCGCCGGTTGCCCTGCGTCCGCGACCAGTTCGCGCACAGAAGATCGGACCGGTCGAGCGGGGCCTCGCCGTCAGCCCGGCCGCGGCGACTCGACCGGCCGCGGCGACTCGACCGGCCGTGCCGCCGTCGCGAGGCGGGTGAGGGCGGCGGCTGCCTCGCTGCCCTCCTCGGCACTGAAGACATGCACCACCAGGCCCGTCTCACCAGGTGCGGCCGGTACGTGCAGGGTCTCGTAGTCGAGGGTGAGCGGTCCGGCCACCGGGTGCCGCAGCCGTTTGCGGCCCGCCGCGCACATCACGACCTCGCCCGAGGCCCAGACCCGCCGGAACTCCCCGCTGTGTGCGGAGAGTTCGGTGATGAGGGCGGCCAGTTCCGCGTCGTCCGGGTAGCGTCCCGCGGCGACGCGCAGCTGACCCACCGCCTCGGCCGCCCGGTCCTCCCATTCGGGGTGGACGTCCCGGGAGGCGGGGTCGAGGAAGAGGAACCGGGCGTTGTTCCGGTCGCGGCGGACCGGATCGTCCAGGCCGCCGATCAGTTCGGCGCCCGCGCGGTTCCAGGCCACCACGTCGAGGCGGTGGTCCGTGGCGAACGCCGGGAAGGCGGCCAGGCCCTCCAGCATCCGCCGGAGCAGGGGGCTGACCCGGGTGGTGGGCACGGGGCCGCGCCGGGTGCCGGCCAGGGTGGCCAGGTGCCCGCGCTCCGCCGCGTCGAGGCCGAGCGCCCGGGCCAGTGCGTCCAGCACCTCGGGGGACGGCTGGGTGGCCCGGCCCTGTTCGAGGCGTACGTAGTAGTCGACGCTGATGCCGGCGAGCTGTGCCAACTCCTCGCGGCGCAGCCCGCGCACCCGCCGCCGGCGGCCGCCGGCGATCCCGACGTGCTCCGGTGCGACGCGCCCCCGTCGGGCACGCAGAAAGCCGCCGAGCGCCCGGTGGGTGTCGCCCGCCCCGTCGATCCGGTCGAGTCGGCCGCTGCCGTCGATCCGGCCGGTGTCCGCCGGGCGGTTGCCGACGCCGTCGGGGTGCTCACTGCGGTCCGCGTCCACGCTGTCCATCGGTCCAGTATGGGTGGCCCTCGCAGTACCAGGATTCCGGTTCCGCGGGTCGAAGAGGGTACTGGCTGCCGCGTCGCGCCCGGGAGAACGTAGCGGCATGACCGAGGCAACACCGCAGCAGCGGAAGAAGATCCTGATTGTCACCGCCCACCCGGAGCCCGATTCGCTCAATGCCGCGCTGACCGGTTTCGCGGTCGGCGAACTGCGCGCGGCAGGGCACGAGGTGCGGGTGTCCGACCTCTACGCGATGAAGTGGAAGGCTGGGGTGGACGCCGACGACTTCCCGGACCACGCCGTGGACCGGCGGCTGGATGTGCTGGCCGTCTCGGGGCAGGCCACGCTGGCGGGGCGGCTCGCGCCGGACATCGCGGCGGAGCAGGAGAAGGTGCGCTGGTCGGACGCGGTGATCCTGCAGTTCCCGATGTGGTGGTTCTCGGTGCCCGCGCTCCTGAAGGGCTGGATCGACCGGGTGTTCACCTTCGAGTTCGCGCACGGCCCGTCGGTTCCCCCGCCCTACAGCGAGGGCGCGCTGGCGGGGCGGCGCGCGCTGCTGTCGGTGACGATCGGTGCCCGCGAGTCGGCGTTCCGCGAACGGGGCATCCACGGCGCGCTGCCGGACGTCCTCTTCCCGCTCCAGCACGGCCTGTTGTGGTTCACCGGCATGGCGCCGCTGGAACCGTTCACGGTGTACGAGGCGATCGACGTACCGGAGGAGCGGTTCGCGGCGGCGAAGCGGGAGTACGGGCGGCGGCTCGCCGGGCTGTTCACGGACGAGCCGGTCCCGTTCCGGTCGCTGGTCGGCGGCGACTACGGGCGCGACATGCGGCTGCGACCGGGCATGGAGGCGCCGGGCACGAGCGGCCTGGAGGTCCACCTCCGTCCGCGCGGCTGAGCGCTCGGGGCCGGGCCCGTGACATGGGCGCGGCTCCGTGGCCACCGGTCGGACCGGGTGTCACGGGGCCGCGTCGTCGCTCCGGTCCGGCCGTCGGCCGGGTACCGGTGAGAGGGCCGGGTCAGACCGCGAACCACACCCGTTCGATGCGTTCCTCGCCGACTTCGTAGAGGGCCACGGCGGCGCGGGCCTCGCCTCCCATGAAGCCGGTGACCTTCTCCTGGTCGATGACGATGCGGCCGTGGACGACGCGCGAGACGAGTTCGGCGTGCAGGTCCGGGCTGGCGGCGAAGAGGGCGCGGTAGCGCTCCCGGAAGGCCGGGCCCGAGCGGTCGGTGAGGACGTCGCCCGAGGGGAAGGCGTGGACCGGTACGTCGTCGACGTAGTAGGTCAGGAACTTTTCGAGGTCACCCGCGTTGTAGGCGGCGAGCTGGCCGTCGACGATCTCTTCCGGAGACATGACTCCCTTTCTCGGCCGGCCGGCACGAGCGTGCGGGTGCGGGTGCGGGAGATCATACCGGCTCGGATCCGGCCGATTCGGGCGGTCGGCGCGCAGCGGCCACTTCGGCCGCACGTCGGGCACGAAGACGTGCACCTGCCAACTCGTCCGGCACCGGCGGCGGTTGACGACAGCGGCAGCAAACACCCCACGAGCAGCGGGCGTTGCCTGGATGTCGATCCTTCTGCACACCGATATGGCAGCCAACCCGGAATACCGGGACATTCGCTTTCCGGGAACCGTTCGATGACGAAGAGTCCGCGCGGGAAGACGGCCCCACGCGATGGCCCACGCGAACCGCGGGTCAGCCGGTTCCGCCCTCGGCGACGGCATCTGACCGAATATCGCCGTCGCGGAAAATCCGGTCCAGATGGTGCCGCAGCACCGCGACCGCGGACTCCGGGCTGCGCTGGCCGACCAGGATGCCGGTGCCCAACCCGGCCGAGAGGGCGAGCAGGCCGATCGCCTCCGTACGCGTGTCGATGTCGGACGCGATGAGCCGGGCCTCCTGCGCCTGCCGGAGGAGGCCGGCCAGGGCGTCCTCGGCGGCATCGGGGTTCGCGATGAAGGGCTGGGCGGCGAGCGCCTCGTCCGTGACGGACAGCACCGCGTACGAGGTGTAGACGAGGTGGAAGGTCCGGCTCTCCTCGTCGGTGGGCAGCGACTCCAGCAGCAGCGCCTCGATCACCGCACGCGGGCCGGGATCGTCCCCGGCGGCCCGGACCCGGGCGGCGGTGCGGGCTCCGAACCCGGCGGCCAGATGCTCCAGTCCGTACAGGAGCAGCTTCTCCTTGGTTTGGAAGTAGTACTGCACCAGCCGGAGGGAGACGCCCGCCTCGGCGGCCACGTCGCGCATCCCGACACCGTGCAGCCCGCGTCGCCCGGCGACCCGGACGAGCGCCTCGGCGATCTCGGTACGTCGTTCCTCATGGTCCACACGCTTCGGCATCAGCCGCGTCTCCACCCTTGTTCTTCCGGCCAGTCGGCCCGTCGGCCCGGCGATACCCGCACGTCTTCATGATACGCCGGTACCACCATCATGGTACGGTCGTATCACAAAGACGGAATCTCCCCGGAGGTGTCACGCGTGCCCGAGACGATGACCCGCGAGCGCGGCCCGGCCGACGTCGGCCGCTATGTGAACGAGACCCTGCGCGACCAGTACTTCAGCGCCTGCGACGCGGTCTACGCACTCGGTCCCGCTCCGCGCGCGGAGCGGGACGTGGAAACCCGCTTCGGGACCACGCACGTCTACGAGTACGGCCCCACCGAGCCCGGAAACGCCTCCCGGACCCCGGTGGTGCTCATCCACGGCGCGGGCTCCAACTCGTCGATGTGGTACCCGAATGTCGCCGCCCTCAGCGCACGGCGCACGGTCTACGCGCTCGACACCCCCGGCGATGCCGGGCGCAGCGTTCAACGCGAGCCGATACACCGCCCCGAACTCGCCGCGCAGTGGATGGACGAGGCACTCGCCGCCCTCGGGCTCGACCGGGTCCACCTCATCGGGTCCTCCTACGGCGGCTGGCTCACCCTGAACCAGGCGCACCGACGCCCCGGCAGACTGGCCTCGGCGACCCTGCTCGACCCCGGCGGCCTGGAGAAGGTGGGACTCCGGTTCTTCGTCTGGATCTTCGTCAGCCTGTTCGCGACCTTCGCCCCGAAGCCGCTGCGCCGGCACCTGGCCGTCTGGCTGGACCAACCGGTCCTCGTCGTACCGGAGTTGCGCAGGATGATCCGGCTCGGCGTCCGCGCGTTCCGCATCCGCCGGCCGGCGCCGCTCCCGCTGACCGACGACGAGATGCGCACCATCCGCACCCCGCTCTACCTGCTGATGGGCAAGCGGAGCCTGCTCGTCCACCCGAAGCGGCAGTTGGCACGCGTACCGTCCCTGGTGCCCGGCGCCCGCGCCGAGATCCTCTCCGGCACCGGCCACGGGCCGCAGATCGACCACGCCGACATGGCCAACGACCGGATGCTGGACTTCCTGGAATCCGTCGACTGAACGCGGGCGGGGACCGTGCCGCGTCGTCGGCGCCACCGCACACGACGCGGCGCCACCGCGCCCACCCCTCCCCAGACGGTCCGCTGCACTCTCACGGCCGCGAGCGGCGGACCCGCCGCCGGCCCCTCAGGAGCGCGGAGACTCCGCGCCGTCCTCGGCGCCGCCCCTGCGGCGGACGCGCCCCCGGCCGTCGCCCGTGGCGAACGCCGCCACCAGGTCCGCACCGCGGGCTGCCAGCAGGCGCCGCCGCTCCCAGCGCGACCGCGGCCGGACGCTTGCCGGCGTGCCCCGCTGTGCGAGTGCCAGAGCGGTCAGACGCCGGCCGGCCTGGGCGAGGTCGGCCAGGATGCGCTCTCGGTGACGCTCGTTGCGCGCACCGCGCAACGCCGCGCACAGGCCCTCGATCTCCGCCACGGCCGCCCCGACACGCAGGTTCATGCTTCCTGTCGCCGTCATCCCGCCCCGCGCCACCTACAGCCTCCTATGTATGGACAGTCACCCAGCGCACAACACTTGCCCACATGCGCAACCCCGCAACCCTACTGGCCGGCATTCCGCGAGGCGTCCGCGGCCGGGCGGCTCCGGGCGCATGTCCGGGGTCGCGGGGGCGCCTTGCCGGAGAGGTGGAATGCCGCGCCCGCCGGGGCGGTTGCTCCTGCGCCGGCCACGAGACGGCCGGAACGCGACGCGTTCGACCTGGTCGCCGTCGGCCGCGCCCTCCTCCAAGACCGCCACCGGGCAGCCAGGCTCCTGGAGAACCGCTTCTCGGAACGGAAACCGCGTCCCGGAACCTCAGCCGTACGACGCCGCGGTCCTCAAGACCCCGAGCTGGGCGGCTCCGTCGGGATCACCGGCCGCCCGGCCCGGACGACGTGACCGGCGCGACCGGCGCGACCCGTCGTACCGCCCGTCCGCCGCGGTTCGCCGGGCAACGGGGACACGGTCGCGGTCATGGCGCACCGCGGCCCCGCGCCCGCCCCTCGGCCCGCGGGACGTCCGGCCCCCCGGACACGCCGCACAACTCGGCCGCGGTGCGCCAGAGTTCTTCCTCCCGGTCCTCGTCGTAGGACTCCGCGGAGGACCGGTCCACGGAATGGCGGTCGATGTAGGCGCCGGTGGGACCCGGGCGGGGGCCGGCCGCGACCTCGGCGAGCAGGCGGCCGGCACGGGCGGGGCTCAGGGCGAGCGGGGTGGCGGTCAGCGCGTGCAGAACGGTGCGGGAGAGGAGCTGGACGGCGGGGCCGGCGTCGCGGACCAGGCCGGTGCCGGGGACGTAGCCCGGGTTGAAGGTGTAGGCGTCGATGCCTTCGGGCAGTCGGCGGGCCAGTGCGTGGACGAGGTAGAGCACGGCGAGTTTGCTGGTGGAGTAGGCGGTGCGGCCTTCGGAGGCGGTGTGCGCTCGCTTGTCGTGGTGGGGTGCGGCGAGGGCCTGGACGCTTTCCCAGCGGGGTGCGGGGACCATGCCCATGTTGTGGCGCAGGTCCCCGAAGTGCGTGTCGCTGCCGACCACGACGATGCGGCTGGGGGCGGTGAAGTGCTCCCACAGCAGGCGGATGAGGAGCCAGTTGGCGAGGACGTTGACCGAGAAGGTCAGCTCGACACCGTCGGCGTCGGTGCGGGTCCGGGTGGTCAGCTGGAGGCCGGCGTTGCCCACGAAGCCGCACAGCGGCGGCAGGTCGCCCGCGGCCAGGCGGCCGGCGATCTCGTCGGCGGCCGCCCGGATGCATTCCCGCGCCGCCAGATTGCAGCAGACCGCGGACACGTGGGGATTGCCGGTGGCCTCGGCCAGCTCGGCGGCGAGCCGGTTGCCGCTGGTTCCCCGGGACGTCACGAGCAGATGGAGGTCCGGGTTCGCCCGCAGCAGATGCTCGGCGGCTGTTCTGCCCAGTCCGCGGCTCGCCCCGGTCATCAGCAAAGTGCGCATTGCCATGGTGTCTCCGGTACGTCAATCCATCGGGGGCACTGCGTACCGTAAGGGATCGCATCGTTCCGGTCGACGGCTCTTTCGCGTTGTTGTGAGGGGGGTGCCAACGCGTTCCGGCCGCCGCCGTCCCGTGACGGGACCGCCGCGGCCGGGCCCCTGTCCCGCAGGTGGGGCAGCACAAGGGCCCGGCCCGCGCCGCTTACGCCTCTTGCCCGGCCCCCAGCAGGCGTTCCACCGCGGCCAGTTCCACACACAGGGCGAGCCCTTCCAGCGCGTCACCGAGTTCCGCCGGGCCGGGGTGGCTCGGGGCGAGGCGGATGTTGCGGTCCCGCGGGTCCTTTCCGTACGGGAAGGTGGCGCCGGCGGGCGTGAGCGCGATACCCGCGGCACCGGCCAGCTCCACCGCTCGGGCCGCGCAGCCGTCCAGCACGTCCAGGCTCACGAAGTAGCCCCCCGGCGGACGTGTCCAGGACGCGACGCCGGTTCCCCCGAGCCGCTTCTCCAGCACCGCGTCGATCAGCTCGAACTTGGGCCGCAGCAGTGCGGCGTGGCGCGCCATGTGGGCCCGTACGGCCGCGGCGTCGGGCAGGAAGCGGGCGTGCCGCAGCTGGTTGGTCTTGTCCGGGCCGATCGTCCGCTTCGAGAGGTGGCCGAGCAGCCAGGAGACGTTGGCGGGCGAGGATCCGAAGAAGGCCACACCGCCGCCGGCCAAGGTGATCTTCGAGGTCGAGCCGAAGACGAACACCCGGTCGGGGTGGCCCAGCTCGGCGCTCAGGCTCAGGATGTCGGCGAGGGGTGCGTCCGCGCCGACCTGGTGCACGGCGTACGCGTTGTCCCAGAAGACGCGGAAGTCCGGGGCGGCCGTCTCCATGGCGGCCAGCCGCCGTACCGTCTCGGGCGGGTAGCAGGCCCCGGTCGGGTTGCTGTACTTCGGAACGCACCAGATGCCCTTGACCCGTTCGTCGGCGACGAGCCGTTCCACCTCGTCCATGTCCGGGCCGTCCGCCGTCATCGGCACCGGGATCATGTCGATGCCGAGCTTCTCGCAGAGCGCGAAGTGCCGGTCGTAGCCGGGCACCGGGCAGAGCATGGCCGTCCGCCCCTCGCGCGGCCAGGGTGCCGGAGCACCGGGCAGGCCGAACAGGACGGCATCCACCACGCATTCGTACATCAGCTCCAGGCTGGAGTTGCCGAACGCGACCAGCTGGTCCACCGGCACCTGCAACGGACCGGAGAACGCCGCGCGCAGTTCGGGCAGTCCCTGGAGTCCGCCGTAGTTGCGGACGTCGGTACCGTCCTGCGCGGTGTGGTCGCCGGGACCCGGCAGGTTCAGCAGCGGCCGCGACAGCTCCAGTTGCTCGGCGGAGGGCTTGCCACGAGTCAGGTTCAGACGCAGGCCCCGGCTCGTGAGGCGGCCGTGCTCGTCGTGGAGGGCGGCGAGGCGTGCGGACAGTTCGGTGCGCGCAAGTGTCGTCAGGTCCATGACCGCCATCGTTGTTCAGGCGCGCGATCGGCGCGCCAGGATTTCTGCGCGGGGCAACAGCGGCTGACCGGTCCGGATGCCGATGCGGGAAGGGCGGTGCGGGGATGCCGGTGCGGGAGTTCCGGTTGCGGGTGGCGGAAAATCCGGGTGTCTCGGGGTGCCGCCGGCTGCCATGATGTTGATCATGAGCGGTTACGTTGCCGACCCTGCCCGACTCGGTGAGACCCGGCTGTCCGACGGCCGATGGCTCGGGTGGGCGGAGTGGGGGCCGAAGGACGGCGTGCCCGTACTGCTGTGCCCGGGTGCGGCGACGAGCCGATGGCTGGGCTTCGGCGCCGACGTCGTCGAGCAGCAGGGCGTACGCCTCGTCTCGGTGGACCGCCCGGGACTCGGGGCTTCCACGCCGCACCCGGGGCGGACGTTCGCCGACTTCGCCGGTGACATCCGCCAACTCCTCGCGCTGCGCGGGCTGGGACGCGTTCCGGTGGTCGGCGGTTCGCAGGGGGCACCGTTCGCGCTGGCCTGCGCCACGGCGGGGATCGCGTCCGCGCTGGCCGTCGTCTCGGGCGCGGACGAGATCGCCGCACCCGAGTTCGCCGCCGCGCTGCCGGCGGAGCTGCGCGGCCTGGTCGAGCGGACGGCGGCCGACCCCGCGGGCGCCGAGGAGTTCTTCGCCGGGTTCACCGCGGAGGCCATGTGGAACATGGTCATGGACCGGAGCCCGGACTGCGACCTGGCCGTCTACCGCGAACCGCGGTTCGCGGACGCCTACCGCCGCGCCCTGGACGAAGCCTTCGCCGGTGGAGCGGCGGCCGGTTACGCCCGGGACACGGTGCTGGCCATGGGGCGCTGGCCGTTCCGCCTGTCGGAGATCACCGTCCCCGTCGACATCTGGTACGGCGAACGCGACACCGGCCACTCCCCCGACAACGGCGCGTTCCTGGCCACCCGCATTCCCGGCGCCGAGCGCCGTCTGGTTCCGGATGCCGGCGGCTCCCTCCTGTGGACACATGCCGATGCCGTCCTCGCCTCGCTGCTCCGGAGAGCCGGGGTGGCCGGGGTGGCCGGGGTGACGTCCGGCGAGACGGCGTGAAGGCGCCGTCCCGGCCGTAGGAGATCGCCTGGCGCGATCGCGCGGTCACGCCGTACCGGACCGCCCGGTGAACGCTAACGTCAGGCCACCGGACAAGAACGAGCACACGCCGAAGGAGAGCAGCCCCATGGACGCCGAACAGGCCCGTGCCCGTATCGCCGCCATCCGCGCGGCCGGCGGAAAGGTGACCGCCGAGGAACTGGACGATCTGTGGGCCGCTCTGGAGCCGGTACGGCCCGAGGACATCCTCGGCCCCTGGAAGGGCAGCGCATTCGTCACCGGGCACCGTGTCGAGGGCCTGCTGAAAGCCGCCAACTGGCATGGCAAGGACTTCCGTTCCCTCTCCGACGTACGGCCGCTGATCTGCCGCGGCCCGGACGGGGAGCTGTTCTCCCACGTCGAGGCGGGCAAGGGCGAGGCCAGCTTGTGGATGGTCGAATTCCGCGGGGAGTCGACCGCCTCGATGGTGTACGACGGCCAGCCCGTCATCGACCACTTCAAGCGCCTCGACGACACCACCCTCCTGGGCGTCATGAACGGCAAGGACGTCCTCGACGACGGCCGGTACTTCTACTTCCTCCTCGACCGCGACTGACCGGGACGCGGCACCGCGGCCCCCCACCCCCCGCCCGACCCCGGCGACCAACACCCAAGGACCCCATGCGTATTCAGGCAGCCCTCGTCGAGTCCCCCGGCGGGCCGTTCACCGTCCACGACGACCTCGTCATCGCCGCGCCGCGGCCGGACGAGATCCTGGTCAGGATGACGGCCGCGGGCATCTGCCACACCGACCTCAGCGCCCGGCGGAGCTGGCCCGCGGAGCGCAGCCCGATGGTCTTCGGGCACGAGGGCGCGGGCGTCGTCGAGGCCGTGGGCGAGGAGGTCGACACCGTCCGGCCCGGCGACAGTGTCGCCCTGAGCTACCGCAGCTGCACCACCTGCGGCCAGTGCAGCGCCCGCCACCCCGCCTACTGCGAGACCGGCATCTTCGCCCTCAACGCCAGCGGCGCGCGCCCCGACGGCACGACTCCCCTCAGCCGGGCCAACGGCGACACCGTCTTCGGCAACTTCTTCGGCCAGTCCGCGTTCGCCAGCCACGCAATCGCGCACCGCAGCAACGTCGTCAAGGTGCCCGCCGACCTGCCGCCCGCGATCGCCGCGCCGCTCGGCTGCGGCGTGCAGACCGGCGTCGGCACGGTCCTCAACGTGCTGCGCCCGCCGAAGGGTTCGTCCGTGGCGGTCTTCGGCACCGGGAGCGTCGGCCTCAGCTCCGTCATGGCCGCGGTCGCCGAGGGCTGTGACGTCATCGCCGTCGACCCGCTTCCCGCCCGCCGCGCCAAGGCCCTGGAATTCGGTGCCACCGCGGCCGTCGACCCCACCACCGACGACGTCGCCGAGGCCGTCCGCGACCTCACCGGCGGCGGGCCCCATCACGCCATCGACACCACCGGACAGGCCGAGGTGATCTCCCAGGCCGTCACCGCGCTGCGCAGGCAAGGCACCCTGGCACTGGTCGGCATCGGCGGTCAGGCCACGTTCGACATCATGACCGTGATGACCAAGGGCCTCCGGATCCGCGGGGTGATCGAGGGTGACGCCCGGCCCGCCGAGTTCATCCCGCACCTCGTCGCGCTCCACCGCGAGGGCACACTTCCCCTCCACGACATCATCACCGAGTTCCCGTTCGCCGAGATCGAGCGCGCCGCCCAGGCCGCCTCCGCCGGTCAGGTCATCAAGCCCGTGCTCCGCTTCGGCTGAGCACGCGCCCGGCGGCGGGCGGTCACCGCTGGGTGATGTCCGCGCTGACGATCGCGCCGCCGGACACCGTGTACGTTCCGCGGAACACCTTCGTCGAGCCGTCCGTCTGGGTCGCGTTGATCACCGCGGTGACCTGCCCGGCGCCCTCGGTGTCCACCACGCCGACCTCGATGTGCGCCGTCGTGGCGTAGCCCGCCTGCCAGTCCTGGTACGAGGCGCCGCCGATGTTCCGGCCGCCGAGCTTCCAGGCCGCCGCGAAGTCGTGGTCGTTGATGTCCCGATAGAACTGCTCCACCACCGCGCCCGCGTCGTCGGGGGGCGAGGCGGCGCTCGGTACCAGGGCGTCGGGTGGGGTGTACGGGACGGTGGGGGTGTACGGGACGGTGGGGGTGTCGCCGTAGCCGGGTGTCACGGGGGCGGCGCCGGGGGCCGGGGGCGGGGTGGTCCACGGGGTGGCGTCGACCGTCCGGGGCGAGGGGTCCGAGGGCGAGTGGAGCAGCAGGTACGTCGCCGCCCCGCCCCCGACGAGTACGGCCGCCAGCAGCCACGGCATCCAGCGCGGGAGGATGGTGGGGCCGACGCGGACGTAGTCGTCGTCGGCTGCGGCGCGGGGCTGGTAGGTGCCGTGCCATGTGCCGTCCCGGCAGGGCGTTCCGCACCGCGGGCAGCGGGTCGCTGCGGTGCCGCCGAGGTCCGCACCGCAGCGTAAGCAGGATGGCATGGTCGTCTCCCCCGGCGTCCTGATGTCCAGCGTCCTGGGGTTCCGGTGCGCTTCGCGTGCGTCCCGGCGTCCCCGGGCCCCGGCCCGCGACTTGTGACGTGTGGCTTGTGGCTTGTGGCTTGTGGCTTGTGGCTTCTACAGCCCGCGGATCGCCTCTTCGATCGTCACCGCCAGGGAGGCGAGGGCCGTGAATCCCGGTACGGCCTCCACGAGGCCCTTGGCGAACAGCTTCAGCTTGCCCTTGCGCGGTGCCTCCGCGGTGACCTCCTCGCGCGCGTCCTCGGCGGCCTCGATCAGGTCGCCGCGGTCGGGGTGATCGGACCGGCCGAGTTCGTCGATCAGCCGGGACAGCAGGTCGCCGATCTCCTGGGCCGACGGCTGCCGCCCGCCGTCACCTTGGGACAGCCCGCTGTTCTGCACCTCGGCCCGCGCGCCCCGGCCGCTCGCCACGGCGTTGCCGACGACGTTCGAGCCGCCGGTCGCGATGATCCCGTCGTTCCTCCGCATCGCTCTTCCTCGTCCCCTTCCGTTGTCAGTCCAGTCGCACCAGGGGGATCTTGTTGAGAATGTTCATCGAGACCCGGGACTTCTCACCGGTCGCGACCGAGCTGGATTCCACCTTCGCGCCCTGGGTCGCGATGATGCCGTTGTTGATGATGATTTCCTGACGCTGCACCAGTTCACTCACGTCGATACCCCTCGCCTCGGCGAATTCCACGAGGGCGTCCAGAACCCGCTTTTCGACGGTCTTGAGGACCATGCCGCAGTCGGCCTTCTGGAAATAGCGGCGGTGCCTGCCGTCCGCCGCCTTCTGCCGCACGCTCTGCCGCGCCCCGTAGTCGAAGTTCCGGAGCTGGGTGATGAGTTTGTACTGCCGGCGCAGCCGCCAGAACATCCAGTAGTCCGGGGAGAATCCGGCGACCGCGCGCACGGGCGAGGCGAACAGCACGAACACGGTGCTGACCAGCGTCTGCGCGAGCAGTTCGAGGACATCACGCACCGGCGGGCGGGGCATGAGGGTGTCGATGACCCGGTAGCGGTCGAGCAACGGGCACAACACCGTCTGAACCGCCTCGACATAGAGATTGGAGTCCGACCGGAAGAAACGCAGGAAGAGCGACGTGACCAACTCGCCGCCCCAGCCGGTGGAATGCACCACCAGATAGGGGCGGGCCCCCTCCTCGGGCGCCCGCTTCAGCTCGTCCATCCGGTCCTGCGGAATCGAGGCGACGGGCCGCCCGAGCGGGTCCGGCAGGAAGCGCCGGTCGCCCAGGAGGGTCGCGCCGTCCACGAAGAGCCGCTCTTCGATCTCCAGGCAGGGCAGGGACAACGCGCCGACGCGCTGGGCGATATGGGCATAGAGATCCTTCACGTCGAAGTCCCGCGCCGTCACCCCCGCCCCGCTCGACGTGGTGACGTCGAACGTCAGGGACCACGATTCGAGTTCGTTCCCGTACCCGATGAACGGTGAATAGCCGCTGTACGCCGTGACGTTCCCCTGAGCGTAATCGCCGATCTGACGCAGGCCGGCGGCGATCTCGGGATTGAGCGGTGGGGGCGCGGCGGCGGGGTCGAAGCGCCCCGGGCGGAGGCCCTGGAGGTGGCGCCCGTATTTCGTGGAGAGTTCGAAGGAGAACACCGTGACCCAGGCGAAGAGCAGCATCAGCAGGGTGGCTTGCGGCCTGCCGGCCCAGAAGGTGAACACGACGGCCAGCACGAACAGGGCGGCGAGCAGCAGATCCCGGCTGTGTCGGCGGGCGTTGGCCCGGTAGGCGTGCCGGAGCACGACGGGCACGTCGCACGCCGGGGCCATCGCCACCCCCAGATGGGGTTCGGCCGCGATCTCCCTGATGAGCGACCTGGCGTACTCGCGATGGAGATAGGCCGCGGCGCACAGATACCGGGTCAGGTCCCGACCACCGCCCCAGCGAGGCGCGTTGGCGGAGCGGCCGGCCGTGGCGCGCGTGAACGTGGATCCGTTGGACGGCACGGCGGCGGTGCCACCGCCCGTGGCGGGCGCGAAGGTCGATCCCGCGGCCGACGCCGCGGCGGAGCGGCTGCCGGCCGCGGGCGCGAAGGTGGACCCTTTGGACAGGTTCGCCGGGAGCGGTGCAGCGCCGGCCGACGGCGCCGCAGGGGTCCCGCCGGTCGCCAGGGCCCCGCCGCACTTGCCGCAGAACGTGGCACCCGGAGCCGATCCCCAGCCGCAGCGAGGGCACGAAGCAGAAAAGGCGGAAGGCGTCATCACTCCCCCGTGAAGGAGACAAACCCACGTTTCCCCAGTGCACCACAGGCGCTCTCCGGGGCGCCACCAGTGTGCACTTTGAGGCTGGACCGTTACAGATCGCCGACACAGCACGGGAGTTGCGCCAGGGAACCCGGGGACGGCAGCCCCCTCCCCATTTCTGTAACTACTAGTATGTACAATCTCCTCATGGGTACCAGGGAACGACTCATCCAGAGCACCCGCGAGCTGCTGTGGGAGCGCGGCGACGACGCCCCCGGTCCGCTCACCGCCCACTTCCACCGCCGCTGATCCGCGGACGTCCGCACCACCCGAGAGGAAGCCACCGCCATGCCACTCGTCCGCATCGACGCGCTGCGCGCCGACAGCAACCGACTCGGCGCACTCGGCCGCGCCGTGCACGACGCCCTCATCGAGACGATCGGCATCCCGCCCGACGACCACTTCCAGATCCTGGTCAGCCACGACGGCACCAACAGCACACTGCACTACGGCGGTTACTTCGACATCGACCGCGACGACGACATCGTGTACGTCGCGATCACCCTGCGCTCCGGACGCACATCCGAGCAGAAGCAGGCGCTGTACCGCCGGATCGCCGACCTGGCCCACGCCTACGCGGGAACCGCACCACGCAACGTCTTCGTCACTCTGACCGAGAACGCGTCGATCGACTGGTCGCTCGGCAACGGGGAAGCCCAGTACGTCACTTCCCCCCCTGCGGCCGACGGCACACCGTCACCAGCCGCCGGGACCGCGACCAGGACGTGACCACGGACGCGGCGGTGGCACCCTCCTGCACTCGGCGGGGCACCAGGCGCCGTGGTGACTCAGCTTGTTCCCGAGCTGATACCCCGGGCTCGGAGCGTCTCGTGCTTGCGCGTTCGCCGTGCCCGCCGCCCTGGAGCGTCTGCCGTGCCGAGGGCCCGGAGGGCGTCGACGCGGCGGTGTGAGGACCGGTCAGGGCGATGCCGAGGTGTGATGCCGAATATCCCGCCGGCCGGGACGGGCACCGCTCGATCGCGGGTCAGTGGCGGTCCGGCCAGGCAAGGTCGGGGTCCATCCCATGGAGGATCTGCAGGGAGATCAGGCGTAGTTGTTCGATCTGCTCGGGTTCCAGCGGGTCCAGGACGAGTGACCGCACGTGCTGGACGTGGCCGGGTGCGCTGTCGGCCAGCTTCCGGTAACCCTCCTCGGTGAGGAGGGCGTTGGTGTAGCGGCCGTCGTCGGGGCAGGGCTCCCGGCGTACGTAGCCGTGTCACTCCAGTCGCTTGACGACGTGCGACAGGCGGGAGAGCGAGCCGTTGGCGAGGACGGCGAGCTCGCTCATCCGCAGCGTGCGCTCCGGCGCGTCGGAGAGGGCGGCCAGCACGAGGTACTCGAACTGGTTCAGGCCGGCGTCGCTCCGAAGCTGGGCGTCCAGGGCCGCGGGCAGCTTGATGAGCATCGCGCTGAACGCCTTCCAGGCGTCCAGCTCGGATGCGCTCAGCCAGCGCGGCTCGTCCTTGCTCATGCCCACGACCCTACCCGATCACTTGACGCTTCAAGCGATCGGGGTTATTTTAGTTGAAGCTTCAATTTAGTCGCTGTCCCGCGTGCCCTTCACGATCGGAATCACATGAACACCCTCCTCTGGGTCCTCACCGGACTCCTCGCCGTCCTGTTCCTCGCCGCCGGTGCAGCCAAGCTGCTCCAGCCCAAAGAGAAGGTCGTCGCGACCTCGGGCGCCTGGGCGGCGGACTACTCACCCGGCGCGATCAAGGCGATCGGCCTGCTGGAGATCCTCGGCGCCCTGGGCACCGTCCTGCCCGCCGCCGTCGATACCGCCGTCGGCCTGGTGCCCGCCGCGGCCACCGGACTCGGACTCCTCATGATCGGCGCCGGCGCCGTGCACGCCAGGCGCGGCGAAGGCCGAAACGTCGCGGTGAACGCCCTCCTGCTGGCCATGGCGGCCGTGGTGGCGTGGGGACGATTCGGACCGTACGCCTTCTGACGGCGAGCCTGCAGAACCGCCGAGGTCTGCGCGGTCCCCACGCTCAGAGGCGAGTTCCCGCGTCGAGCCCAGGCGCATCGCCACCAGGCGCCCGAACGCCGATGGCCCGCACCGACCTCGACCGGCACCGGACACACCTGAGCGGTCGACCACCGCCCCGAGGAAACCCAGTCGAGCACATCACGACGTGCCGCCGGACCGTCCAGGCGGGGCGGGTTCGCGTCAGACCTCCCAACAGAGGCCGGCTTCCTGGACGTCGGCTCAGCGGGGCTCGCCGAACCAGCGGGCGAGCGCCGGTTCCAGGTCATCCGCGCCTGCCCAGCACACGTAGCCGTCCGGCCGTATGAGCATCGGCTCGGTGTCGGCGCCCTGACCCGCCCGGTCCACCCGGTCCGACCAGGGGCCGGCGACCCCGGCGAACGTGTCGGCCGGGTCCAGCAGGACGCCGCGCCCGGACCGCAGCAGTTCGTGCACCCGGGCCGGGCCGAGGCCCAGGTCCGGTGCGGGCCGGCCGACGAGCGGATGGGTTTCGGTGCCCGGCATCGGGTAGCGGATGGCCATCCCGGACATCAGGTCGGCGAGATGGTGCTGGACGTCCGGCAGTTGGGCCATGGCCGTGAAGACCTCCCGGGCGGCCAGCACGTCCGGATCGCGCGTGCCGGCCCAGTCCATCAGCAGGCTCTGTGCCCGGACGTTGCGCAATACGGCGGCCCCGGCCGGGTGCCGTTCCGCGTGATACGTGTCGAGCAGGTTCTCTGGTGCCCAGCCGTGCACGGCGGCGCCGAGCTTCCAACCGAGGTTGAGTGCGTCCTGCATCCCGGTGTTCATGCCCTGCGCACCGAGCGGAAGGTGCACATGGGCGGCATCGCCCGCCAGGAACACCCGCCCGTGCCGGTACCGCTCGACCTGCCGTGACGCGTTGGTGATACGGCGGGCGTAGCGCAGTTCGTGCAGGTGCACCCGCGTTCCGAACACGGTGTTCAGGCCGTGGCGGATTTCGTCCTCGGTGACCGGGACCTCCCTCGGCAGTGACCGGCCCGGCCCGCCGAGGACCAGTCGGCGCAGCTGCCTGCCCTGTGGATCGGTGCCGAGCGGGAACACTGCCGCCCAGTGCCCGTCCTCGTTCCAGGTGTGCGACGTGGACGGATCGACGCCGCCCAGCCGCACGTCGGCTGCGGTGATCGTCAACGTACCGGGCTGACCGGGGAAGGCGGCCCCCAGCAGCGACCGTACGGTGCTGTGGGCTCCGTCGGCGGCGACGAGGTGACGGGAGCGGAGGGTGGCGCCGTTGGCGAAGGTCGCGGTGACCCCGTTGTCGTCCTGGGCGAGGCCGACCAGTTCGTGGTCCCTCCGGGCGTGGAGGCCGTGCGCGGCGAGGTGCCGCTCGAAGAATCCCTCGATCACCACCTGCGGCACGGACCGCCATGGCAGACGGTGCCGGTTGGAGTGGAGCGGGAGTGGGATACCGGCGAAGTGGCCGGTGGTGACGGGGTGGTCTCCGGTGGCCAGCAAGGGCTCCAGCAGCCCTCGTTGGTCGAGCGCCTCCAGTGTGCGGGACTGCACGCCGCCTGCCTTGGACAGGTCGCTGCGCTGCGACAGCCTGTCGACGAGCACGGTCGACACCCCCGCCATCAGCAGCTCGTTGGCCAGCGTCATTCCGGTCGGGCCGGCGCCGACGATGAGCACGTCGGTGTCCATGGGCTCTCCTCTGGTTGTGTCGATCGGGACAGAAGCAACGCTCCGTCGTCCGAGCCGCCCGAGCCAGAAACCGAGGCGGTTGCGTTGGTATCTGACGCTGTCTAACCTCGGCTCGGTGGAATCCGACTACGACGAGCTGGATCGTCGACTCGTGCACGCCCTGCAGATCGACGGCCGTGCCCCGTTCAGCACCCTTGCCGAGGTTCTCGGCGTGTCGGATCGCACCGTCGCCCGCCGGTACGCCCGGTTGCGGTCGGCCGGGGCGGTACGGGTCCTGGGCGGGGTCGACCCCACCGCGCTGGGCGCCATCCTGTGGTTCCTGCGGGTGCGATGTGCGCCCGCCGCGTCGCTCCCGGTCGCCGAGGCGCTGGCCAGACGCCCCGACACGTCCTGGGTGAGCCTCAGCTCCGGCGGCACCGAGATCACCTGCGTGGTCCGTACCGAGAGCGAGGCGGACAGCGAGGCACTGTTGCTGGCCAAACTCCCCCGCACCCCACGCGTGGAGGGCGTGACCGCGCACTCCGTGCTGCACGCCTTCTACGGCGGCCCGGACAACCTGGTCGGAAAACTCGGGTCGTTGGAGGCGGAGGCGATCGAGCGACTGCGCCCGCCTCCGGTGCCGCATCGACGAGGACCGGTGCGGCTCGACGACGGTGACCGCAGACTCCTCGCCCTGCTCGCCACCGACGGCCGGGCCGGGTTCGAGCAGTTGGCCTCGGCGACCGGCTGGTCGCCGACGACGGTCCGGCGCCGGATGACGGAGCTGCGCGAACACGGCCTGCTCTATCTCGACATCGACGTCGACTGGCGCATGTTCGGCGTGAACGCCCGAACCCTGCTCTGGCTCTCGGTCGCCCCCGCACACCTGGAGGAGGCCGGTCAGGCACTGGCCGGGCATCCGGAGATCGCGTTCGCCGCCGCCACGACCGGCCCGACCAACCTGTACGCGAGCGTGGTGTGCACGAACCAACAGGAGCTGTACCGGTACCTGACCACGCGGGTCGCCGCACTCCCGGCCATCACACACGTCGAAACGGCACCGGTGATCAGGACCGTCAAGCAGGCAGGGAACCAGACATAGCAGCCGACCAGCCCCCTGCCGTTTCGATCGCGCACAGCACACTGCTGGTACCGGACACTGCTTGTGCCGGGTCGGCGCATCTCGTGCGTTTCGCGGTCGGGTGGCAGGTCCTCGGTCCGGCCGTCGGGGTCGTATCGGCCCCAGCGGCCCCTCAAAGACGCGCCCCGCCCGGGAGCGGCCGACGGTGGAGTCGTGCCGGCACAACAGCGTGGCGTCGGCGCCGCGGGGCCATGACGATCCTGCCGGCCGGTGCGCAGCTCTCATGGGGCACGCCGCCGATGAAGCCCGAGATGTGGCGCACTATCGAGATTTCATCGACATTTCACCGCCCCCTGTCAAGGTCACAGAGTAAGCACCTACCACACAAAGGGAGATGAACTGCCATGAGCGATGATCTTCTGGGTACGTACGACGAGACTCAGCTCATCGAGATGAGCCAGGAGCCGGAGCAGGAGTCGGCCCCCAATGCCAGCCAGATCGGGTGCAGCTTCAGCTTCTGTTTCCGCGACTGAGCAATGACATCGTTGCCCAGATAGCTGCGGCATGACCGCCCGGCGGGGTGAGGGTCGGATCGTGACCCTCACCCCGCCGGGTCGGATCGCATTGTCTCGTATCTGCACGCAATGGGGTACCGCATTGCGACTTCTCCACGGATTCTCCGCCCGGAAATCCGGCACGGTCCCCACCGGAAACTGGTCGACAACCGGGCGCGTCACCGTGTTCCGAAGGCGGGCGCCGGTTCTCCTCTGATTGGCGAGCGAGCATGAGCAATCCGACTCTGGGTGTGCAGGCGTTCCTTCCCTTCTATCAGTACGTCCTTCCGCTGGAGACGTTCACGGAGAACCTGGCGCCGCAACTCGCCGCGACCGTGGCCGAGGAGGACCGTGAGAAGGTCACCGCCAAGTTGTGGCAGGTGGCGTTGCATGTCGTGGAGGACCATAGCTACCGCACGTTGATAGAGCGCTTCCACCACTTCCGTGCAGGGCGCGGCCTCCCCCTGGATCCCGACAGCAGCATCGGCATCGACGCGTTCCGCCTCGCCCTGCGTCATCCGGACACCTGCGAGGCGATCTTGGATGCGTATCCGGTGTTGCGGCGCCGCCTGGCGAGGATCACGGAAAACCTGCGAAAGGCGTACGCGAGGATGCTCGCCGCTTTCCGCGACGACCGTGCGCAATTGACCGACATCGCCGGAATCGGGGCGCAGGAGACGATCCGGGAAGTGAGTCTGTCGAACTCCGACCCGCACAACGGCAATCAGCGGGTCGTTTTCGTCACCACCACCTCGGGCGCGCAGCTGGTCTACAAGCCGAGGCCGCTGGCCGGGGACGCGTTCGCCCATGCCGTGTTCGAGGCCGCCGAGCCGTATGTGCAACACAGCCTCTCCGGTTGCGTTCCCGCGTCGATCTCGCCGGGCGGACACGGCTGGCAGGCGATGTTGGCCGGTAAGCCCATGACCTCCGACGCGCAGGCGGGGCGCTATTTCTACCGTCTCGGGGCTCTGATCTGCTTGTTCGGCGCTCTCGGCGCCACCGACCTGCACGACGAAAACCTGCTCGCCTGCGGCGAGTTCCCCTGCGTGGTCGATACCGAGACCCTGCTGCGCGCCCACTTCGGCGCCGCCATGAAGGACACGCTCACCGACACGCTGGTGGAGCAGACGAGGCTCTCGCCGGCGTCCACGCTGCTGCTGCCGGTCAATAACCCGCACTCCGTGATCGACGTGATGCTTGCCGGTGTCGGCGTGCTCGGTGAGCAGAGGTCGTCGCTGAAGAACCCGACGGTCGTGGACCCCGAGAGCGACGGCATTCGGGTCGAATGGCGGACGTTCACCCACCGGCATTCCGACAACGTCCCGTCTCTGAAGGGCGAACAGCTCGCCATCGGCGACTACTTCGTCGACGTGATGAGCGGCTATCGGGATGCCCTGGAATGCGTGCGGTCCGGCGCGATCGACGCGGTACTGGACCGCTTCGCGGACATGCCGGTGCGGTGCCTCATACGGGCGACGGAGGTCTACGCCCGCTACCTGGACGCCTCCACCCACCCGACGTATCTGCGCGACGAGAACGAAACCCGCCGGTTGTTCGGTCTGCTCCGGCGGTTCCACAAGACGCTGACGCCGGAACAGAACGATGCGCTGGCCGCCGCCGAGCACGCGGCCCTGGACGCCGGTGACATCCCGTACTTCACCACACTCGCCGGCGACACCGACGTCTGTGCGTACGGTGGCGAGCCGTGGCCGTTGTTCCACCGCTCTCCCCTCGCCACGGCCCGCCGGGGACTTGCCATGGCACGAGAGCGCCACGACAGGTTCCACCGGTTCCTGATCGAGGAGTGCCTCGGCCACATCGCCCCCGATGCCGGCGGATTGTGGCGGCATTCGGTCTTCGGCCCCACCCTCGTACCGGCCGGTCCCGGCACCTGGGGCGGGCGGATCGCCGAGGTGATCGGCGATCTGGCGGTCACCAGTGGCAACGAGCCCGAGCACGGCGCCGGTGCCGGTGCCGGATGGATCGGCAGTATCGGCCCGGACCGCCATACGCCCACCATCAATCCGGGCAACCACGTGGCCTTCCACGACATGGGAGGTATTCGACGCGCGGTGGCATCGGCCGGGCGCCACAGCACGGCGCATGCCGCCGAGGTCGGCCTCCGTGAACTCACCGACACGTACGGCGAGCAGTTGGACGCCCTCCCGGAATCAGTGTTCTCCGGATTCGCGTCACAACTGCTGTCGATGCCCGATGCGATCGACGACGCCTGGCTGGACACCCTGCTCGAAAAGATCGCCAAGCGGGGCGAGGACCGCGAGGGCGATCTGTCCAACGGGCCGGCCGGCCCCCTGATGCTGCTGCTGTCCCGCATGGAGAGCGGTATCCCGGTGCGTGCCGCGTCTCTGGACGCTCTGGCGCGCACGGCCTTCGATCCGCACGGGCCCCGGCCCAAGGGCGCCGGTTGGGAAGTCGCGCACGGACAGCTCGGCGTGATGTGGGCCAAAGCCCGGGCCGGGCGACTGATGTCCCATGGGCAGTGGCGGCGGGAGGCCGCCGAGTGGCTGGAACGCCACCTGCCGGACTGTCGGCCGACGCTCGCGGGCTGGTGCAACGGCGCCGCCGGTCTCCTCCTCGCGGCCGGCGAGATCGGCCGTCGCACCGGGCTCGACGACCTCGTGCGTGCGCATGCGGAACGCCTGGCGCAGGCCGCTGTCGCGTTGCCCGACGACCGGCCGGTGGACCTGTCGGTGTGCCACGGAACCGCCGGGGTGATCCAGTGCCTGCTCGCCGCCTCCCGCCATCTGGACGACCCGACGCTGATCGACCTGGCACGGTCCTACCAGCACCGGGTACTGGCGCAGGCCCGGCAGACCGGCTTCTACGTCGGAGCGCCGGGGCACACCTCGCTCGTCGGCTACATGCTCGGTTGGGCGGGTGTCGCGGACAGCGACTTGATGCTCAACACCCCTGAGCTGCCCAACGGGGCCCCGACCGCCTTCCTCTGCTAGGTCGTGCCCGCGAAGTCCCGTCGTTCGCCCGGAGTGCGTGCCGGGCGCCGAACGGCAGACGGGACTTTGCGGACACGGCGGCACGAGCCGATCCGGGGCAACTGGCCTGCTGCCTTGTGGAGCAGGCAGCCATGCCGCTCTGCCGAAGCGGTCGATGTACTCGCAGCAACACGCCGACCAGGACGGGCGGAGTGAGGATGGGGATGGGGATGGGAACTCGACGCGTCGCCTTGACCGTTCGGCGATTCAGGGGATGGATCTCGTGCAGGGTCCCCGCCGTTGCCGGCGGGGACCACACGGGTGTCGGGGCGCTCAGTCAAGCCCCTCCACGACCCGTACATCGCGGTCGGCACCATCGTCCAGCACCGCGACGGCCTGCTGGTAGTCCTCGCTTAAGTAGGCCGCGACCGCGGCATCGTAGCTGGGGAACTCGACCAGGACCGTGCGCTCGGGCAGGCCCGACTCGAACGCGGTCACCCGGCCGCCCCGGGCCATAATCCGTCCGCCGGCCGCCTCCAGCGCGGGCTTGGCCAACTCCCCGTACGCGGCGAGCTTTTCCGGGTCGCGCACCGATCGGTAGGTGCCGACCAGATATCCTTTACATCCCTTGGCCATGCTGCTTACTCCTCGTTCTCTTCGGTCCCCGGGAACTTCGACCCGAGCCGGACACCTTTCGGTGCGGTCAGGAAGGGGGCCGGACCCCGCCCCCCGACCCCGCGGTTGCCGCCTCTGCATCGTGCCGGTGGTGCGTGTCGGCAGCCGCCCGCGCGCGAAGCCCGGACCGGACATGGATCGGCGCCAGACTCGCGGGCAGACGAACCGGCCCACCCCCAGACTCACCGCCGACGCACACGCACCTCGCCCGAAACCTGGTGTGCTGTACGGCATCGACCGGGTGGGCGTTGCTGCGTTCACTGATCTGCCCCAGCCGCCCGCACCCCGAACGTAGCCAGTCCGTTCGAACATGAGAAATGCCTTGTGCGCTCGGGCTATGCTCCATAGTCATGGATGTCGAGCTGCGTCATCTGCGCGCGTTCGTCGCGGTGGCGCGACAGCAGTCATTCACCCGTGCCGCCGAGAAACTGACCATCACCCAGCCGGCATTGACCCGCACCGTTCAGCAGTTGGAGACCGCGTTGCGGGTGCGGTTGTTCAACCGAAGCTCCCGGCACGTGGAACTCACCAACGTGGGCAACTCCTTCCTCGCACAGGTGGAACGGGTGCTCAACGAGCTGGACCGGGCGATGAACGCGTTGAGTGAACAGGTCAGCATCCGGCTGGGATTCAGCTGGTTGATGCCTGACCCGTGGGCTCAGCGCACCATCAGCGAGTTCGAGCGAACCTCGGGGAGCACGGTGAACCTCATGCGCACCGACGATCCGATTCAGGCACTGCAACGTCATGTGATCGATGTCGCGCTGGTGCGCGGTGGCGTGCGTTCGTCCGCGCCGGTCAAGACGGTGCACCTGTTCGACGAACCGCGGGCGGCGGTCGCCTGCGCCGCCAAGTCCGAGGTGAGCCGACTCGACGAGGTCCACTGGGGAGACGTTCCCCGGTGGCCGCTGGTGGAGAACGTGGTCAGCGGCGCGACCGGCCACTGGTCCTGGGCTCCCGGCAAGGGGCCGCGAGACGTGATCGAGACGACCAACTACGACGAGTGGGTCGAGTCGGTGGCCGCCAACCGAGGCATCGGGGTGGCCCCGACAGTGGGGGTGCGCCGGATCAACCACCCCGGGGTGACCTTCGTTCCGCTGGTCAACGCGCCTCCGGTCCCGGTCGAACTCGCCTACCTGCCGCACATGCAGGAGCTCCTGCTGCGCCGTTTCATCGATGTGGCGATCGCCGCAGTACACCGCTGACGCGGTCCGCTCACGTCGCACTATGCCTGCCGGATATCGGTGTTCCATGACAGGCATTACCCAGACACGACGCGGAGAACCTAGCGTCGCTCACGGGCCAATCCGCTCTACGTGGAAAGAGACCGTGATGACTGACGACCACGCGCCGCGTGGCGCCGTGGGAAACACCGAGCTGGGCACACCGGTCGACCCGCCGGGTCCAACCCGGTCCGCAGCGCGTGCGCAGGCCCGGCCCGGGAGCAGCGGACCGGGCCGGAGGTTACGCGTTTTCGCGGTGTATGCCGGCGCTGCGCTCGGGCCGCTGGGCGGCGGCGTGGTGGCACCGATGCTGCCGCAGATCGCCGACTCGCTCAACGCCTCGACGAGCGCCACCACGCTGACGGTCACCGCCTACTTCGTCCCGTTCGCCCTGGTGCAACTGGTGTCCGGGACCGTGGGCGAGCGGTGGGGCCGCCGACGCACCGTGCTGCTTGCCTACCTGGTCTACCTGATCGCCTCGCTGCTCGGCGCCATCGCACCGAACATCGCGCTGCTGCTGGTGGTACGGGCGGTGATGGGCACCGCCAACGCGTTCGTCTCGCCGCTGCTGCTGTCCGGGCTGGCCGACATGGTTCCAGCGCACCGACTGAGCCGGTCCGTGGGACTGCTGGCCAGTTGCCAGGCCGCCGGCCAGTCGCTCTCGCCACTGCTCGGCGGTGTGGCCGCGGCGGCGAACTGGCGCTGGGCGTTCGTCGGTGTCGCCGCCGCGGCCGGGCTCCTCGCGCTGGCACCCCCACCCGGCGGCGCCCGGCCGGGTGCGCAGGCCCCGCGCCTGCGCCCCCTGGTGAACGCACGCATGGGGCTGCTGTCGGTGGCCGCGTTCGTCAGCTACTTCGGCGCGGCCGGGCTGCCGTTCATGGTCTCCCTGCACGCCGAAGAGCACCTCGGCATCCGCCCAGACCTCACCGGGGTCGCGCTGCTGGGCTTCGGCTTGACCGGGTTGCTGCTGGGGGCGAGTTGGGGTTCGCTCGGTGACCGCTTCGGCGCGCGCCGCTGCGGTGGGATCGCCGCCGCGCTGGGGGCGGTGCTGGTCGCGCTGACCGGATCGACGCACAGCCTGCCGGCGCTGGTGCTGTGCTGGACGGGCGCGGGCATCGCCTACTCGATGCTCAACGTGTGCCTGCAGAACCTCACCGTCCGCGAGGTGCCCGACAACCGGGGCGGCGCGCTCTCAGCGGTCTCCGCCTTCCGCTTCGGCGGCGCGGCGATGGCCCCCATCGCCCTGCTGCCGCTGTACCACGCGGACCCCCCGCTGTCCTTCGTCATCGGCGGCGGTTCACTGCTACTCGCGTCTGCCGGCCTCGCCACGCTGCGGTCGCCGCAAACCGGTAACTCGGCCTGCTAAGTACCGGATCCGCCCAATGCGCTGCGTGTGCATGTCGTCCGTTCAAACCCGGAAGCCCCTCACCGAACTGTGAGGGGCTTCCCGCTGTAGGAGGAGGTCAGTGGGTCTTGTCGTACGCTTCGCGCGCCTCGGCCGGTACCCTGCCGTGGTTGCTGACCTCATAGCCCGCTCCCTTGGACCATGCGCGGATGGCGGCGCCGTCGTCAGGGCCGGCGGCGGTGGCCTTGAGGGACTCGCGGGTCCTGCCGGTCTTTCGCCCTGCCTTGGTGAAGGGGGCCATCGCCTCAAGCAGCAGGTCGTAGCCGTCGGGAGCCACATCAATCTGGTACTGCACACCGTTGAGGCTGAAGGTGTGGGTGGTGACCTTCGAGGTTGCTTCACCCGTGCGGTCATCCGTGTAGAGGGTGACGACTTTCCGGGCCATGGCGCGATGGTAAGAGCGCATAGTGCAGCCACTTCCTGCCGCGACGGCATATCGAGAGGGGAAGGTCAGGGCACGGGCCATGATGAGTGAGGTTCTGTGGCAGCCCCTATGCCGCTGAAGTCTTCCTCTCAGGGACTGGGTCAGCGATCCGCCGAAAGGCAGAGCCGCGGCGCCTCGCTGTTGGCGACGCCAACAGGCCGTGCTGCAACGGCAGATCGCCTCAGCTCGCCGGCATCGACGCGCAGTAGTTCTCTGTACGTCGCGCCGCCGTCAGATGAGTCCGGTGACAACCGAGCATCCGCCAACCCCTCTCTTCCTGTGCCTCGTTCTCTTCTCCCACGGCAGTGACATGTGCAAGCGGTGAGGTATATCGTTCCGGCCACCGTTACCTAAGGTGCAGCTATGGCCAACGATTGATGGCTGTAGTGCCCCTGAGTCGGTGCCTTACCCCCCTCACGCTTTGTCGGCGTGCACCGAAGTCGGCTGTGCACGCCCGTAGGAAGGCATGCCATGTCCCGAATACGGTCCCGGAAACGGGTTCCCAGATCTGCCGCTCTGACCGCGATGGCAGGCGCAGGCGTCTGCCTGGCAGCCGCCGTAGTGCCGTCCGCGTTCGCGGGCAACTCCCCTCAGGCCCACGCCCCCACACCGGCCGGCACCTGCACGATCCGCCCTGCGGAGAAGAACTCCGAGGCACCGCTGAGCTGTCTCGGCGTCACCGCTTCCCTCGACCACCTCCCTGCCGTCGGCGAGCAGGCCACCCTCACGGTGAACGTCAAGGCCCAGACCGACGTCAAGCGCGCCGGCCTGTCCCTCCAACTGCCGCCCGCACTCCGGATATCCGACGGCGAAGGCTCCGGCCTCACCGCGCCCGCCACGGACACCTTCGGCCAGCGCACCAGCCGCATCCTTGCCCTCACCCCCGGCACCCGGACCGTCAGTCTCAAGGTCAAGGCGGTCGCCGCCGGACCCGCCCAGATCCAGGCGGACATCAGCGACGTCGACCACCCCGACCCGCGCCGCGCCGGACACGACTCGGTCGAACTCACCGTCAGCAAGACCAACGGCTCCTCCGACAAGGGCATATCGGTCACCAAGGCCCACCCGGCCCCGGTCCATCACCCCACGCCCGGCGCTCGCAAGGAACGGCCGGTCACCCCCGAGGCACCCGCCCCGGACCGCGCCTCAGCCGCCTCCGCCCCGGCCGCCCCGCGCACAGGCGGCCGGGCCGGGGACTCCTCGCAGGTCTGTATCAGCGGCACCTTCCGCAACCGCTTCCAGTCCGCCGAGGGCGGTAGTTGGAACAGCAAGGCAAACCGGGACGAGCCGGTCCACAACGCCAACGTCACCCTGTGGGGCCAGCCCACCGCCAACAGCGGTACGCAGAAGCTCGCCACGGGAATGACCGGCAACAAAGACGGCAGCTTCAACCTCTGCTACACCCCCACCACCTCCGTCACCTCCAAGGTCTGGGTGGAGTTCCGGACCCAGGCAGGCCAGTCGTGGTCCGTGGTCGACGGCAACGGCCGCCTCTACACCACTGCCACCTACTCGCAGGACAACGTCTCGGGCAGCACCCGCCTGGGCAACGTGTACGCCAACGAAGGGCAGAGCCGCGCCTGGCACGCCCTCGACACCCTCAACAAGCTGTGGTGGAACCGCGGTTCCACCACCAACTGCTGGGCCAGCAGTCAGCAGGACGGCCACTGCACCCCGATCACCGTCCAGTGGTACCCCGGCTCCACCGACGGCACCTACTGGTCGACCAACGAGGACAAGATCCACCTCGCGGACAACGACCCCGACTCCGAGCACACCGTCGTCCACGAATCGGGCCACGCCCTCATGGGCAAGCTCTACAAGGGCTGGTGGCCGAACGTGACCAACTGCTCGCCCCACTACGTCAGCCGCACCTCCTCCACCAGTTGCGGCTGGACCGAGGGCTTCGCCAACGCGGTGGCGTTCCACACGTTCAACGACACCACCTACTACTGGGGCAACGGCAGCTCCCAGAATCTCGCCAACGACCGCTCCACGACCGGCATCGACCCTGGCGACGCCTGCGAGGCCCGCGTCGCCACCGCGCTGGTCGACCTGTGGTCCCAGGTCGACGGCGGCTGGTCCAAGAGCAACACCATGATGACCAAGACCCAGCAGTCCAGTTTCCGCGAGTACTTCGTCACCGACCGGCCCGACTACGGCCTGGACACCGGCGCCAAGGCCCGAAACATCCTCTACAACCACACCATCCAGTACTGATCAACCAGCACCTGCATGGCCCGGGCCGGTCGACGCCCCGGGCCATGCGCATACACAGCCAGTCCACAGCCATGAAGTGCACCAGGCCCCGGTTCCTAGACGCGACCCGGGCGGACGCCGCCCGCCGCCGTGTGGGCCGAGAACCTCTACGGCCCACCACCAAGCCGTCGCCCTCCTGCACGCCCCGTACAAGCGGGACCTGCTCGACGGTATCGAGCACCTGCGCACCCAGCAGGGCATCGCGGCCTGCGCGGTGCAGGCTCGGGTCCACGAGGCGCCAGCCTCGGACGTGCCGGGATGGGCCACGGGTTCGTCGTGCAGGTCGGTGGCCCCATTGGTCGCCTCTAGGGGCGGCAGGCTCGGGCGGGTGGTGCGGATCACGGGCTTCGCGACATACACGAGAAGCGACGAGACGCATCGTCTTGCTATGGTGGGGGCATGGCTTTCTTCTACTTTCTCTGAGTCCGGGCACGGCCGACGCCGCCGTTTCTGCCGCCCGTTGACCCTTCGCATTCCCAGGGAAAGTCCATGCGCGAACGCGCCCATACCGCCGTGCCCGCTGCCGTTGCGCAGCTGTCCGTCAAGGACGTCACCAAGTCCTACGACACCCGGACCGTCCTCGACCAGGTCTCCTTCACCGTCCGCCCGGGCGAGAAGGCCGCCGTCATCGGCGAGAACGGCTCCGGCAAGTCCACCCTGCTGCGGCTGCTCGCCGCGGCCGAGCTGCCGGACGTCGGGGAGATCACCGTCAGCATCCCCGGCGGCACCGGCCACCTCGCCCAGACCCTCGACCTCGCCCCTCACCGCACCGTGCAGGACACCGTCGACCTCGCCCTGGCCGAACTGCGCGCCATGGAGCGCCGGCTGCGCACGGCGGAACAGCGCCTCGGCGAGGCGTCGAAGGACGAACTCGCCGCGTACGGTGAGCTGCTGATCGCGTACGAAGAACGCGGCGGATACGAGGCGGACGCCCGCGTCGAGGCCGCGATGCACGGGCTCGGGCTCGCCGGGATCACCCGCGACCGCGTGCTCGGCTCGCTCTCCGGCGGTGAGCAGTCGCGGCTGGCGCTCGCCTGCGTGCTGGCCGCCGCCCCCGAGCTGCTGCTCCTGGACGAGCCGACGAACCACCTCGACGACGCGGCCGTGCGCTGGCTTGAGGAGCATCTGCGCGCGCACCGCGGCACCGTCGTCGCCGTCACCCACGACCGCGGCTTCCTTCAGCGCATCGCCACCACCATCCTCGAGGTCGACCGGGAGGCGCGCACGGTGCGCCGTTACGGCGACGGCTGGGCCGGCTACCGCGCCGCGAAGGCCACCGCCCGACGCCGCGCGGAACAGGGATACGCGGACTGGCTTCAGGAGATGGCCCGTACCGAGGAGCTGCTCGAAGCCGCCGGGAAGCGGCTGGCCGGCACCGGCAAGGACCCGCGGCAGGGCTTCGGCAAGCACCGCCGCTCTCACGAGGCCAAGCTCGGCGGGCAGGTGCGGGCAGCCCGGGAGCGACTGGCCCATCTGCAGCGCAATCCGGTGGCGGCGCCGCCACAACCGCTGCGGTTCACCGCCGCGCTGCCCGCGGCGGGCGGCGAGCCTCCTGCCGACCGCCCTTCCCCAAGCTCCGGGCTTCGCTCGGGCCACGGATGCCCCCTTGCCGAGCTCGACGGCGTGGCGGTCGGCGAACGGCTGCGCCTGGACGGGCTGCTGGCGATCGCGCCCGGGCAGCGGCTGCTGGTCACCGGCGGGAACGGGGCGGGCAAGACCACTCTGCTGCGCCTCCTGGCCGGCGAACTGGAACCGGACGCCGGCGCGGTACGCCGCCCCGCCCGGATCGGGTACCTGGCGCAGGAGCTGCCCGCGCGCTCCACACGGCTCCCGCTGCTCGCCGCCTTCGCGGCCAGGCGTCCCGGACTGCCGGAGGAGCACGCCGAACAACTGCTGGCGCTGGGCCTGTTCCGCCAGGAGGACCTGCACATCCCGGTCGCGGACCTGTCCGCAGGGCAGCAGCGGCGGCTGCAGATCGCGCGCCTGGTGACCCGGCCCGCGGACCTCCTCGTCCTCGACGAGCCGACGAACCACCTCGCGCTCGACCTGGTCGAGGACCTGGAGGCGGCGCTCGCGGCATACCCGGGAGCGGTGGTCGCCGTCTCACACGACCGCGGCTTCCGCGAACGCTTCCCGGGCCAGCGGCTGGAATTGCACCGGGGCCGCAGGTGCTGACTCCCGCCCGTCTCCGGTGCGCCGGCTCGTCGTCGCCTGCGGTCGCCGACCGCAGGGCCGCGGCATCGATGGCGGTCGACGCGGTTGGACGAGCCGACCGGTGGTGCGGTCCACGGGGTCGGCGGCGCTGACCACCGCGCTCCGGAGTCCGCCCGCGCACTGTGACCGGAGCCGGGCGGCGACCGCGGTCAGCGCCTCGGCGGCCCTGTCCGCTCCTGGGGGCCGTCCGGGTTCGGCGTGGGCCTGCCCGATGACCTGCCCGTGGGCGTTGACCACCTCGGCCGTCACTCCGCGCGGCCGGGCGGGGCGCGGGCAGCACGACCGGAGCCACGGCCACCGGCACGGCCGGGACGTCGTCCTCGTGCCGCGCGACCGCGGCCTCGGCACGAGCCGCCTCGCCGCTGGAGCGCCGACGTTCAAGGGCGGAACTCACCGTCGAGGTGCCGGTGATGGTGATGGTGATGGTGAAGGCGGGCCATCTCTGCTGGTTGCCGTATGAGTTCGAGGCCCCTGAGCCACACCCATGGCGTAGACCACTTCCGTCACGCGATACTGCAGCGGTCCGGCAGTACGCGCGCCCCCACAGCGACGGAAGGACCCCAAGCCCCTTGAATTCCCTACGTGTTCGGATCGGCATCCTCGGTATGGCCCTGCTGGCGGGGCTGGTGGCACCCGCGACCACGGCGGCGGCTCGGGCCGCTCAGGGCGCCCCGGCCCCGACCGTCGAGGAGCAGCGCCTCGACAAGGCGGCACCGCAGGAGATACTGCGACGCTCCGGTTTCGACTCCGTGGCCCCGGACTTCGTCCGCGACCTGACCCGGACGCACTCCTTTGAGCAGGCCCGCGGCATCGTCGTTCGGGACGGTACGGCGCTGTGGCGGCGCGCCGTCGACCGGGCGCACGGACGGGGCCCCGCGGGCGGCGACCTCAGCCGGGACGACGACCGGCCGCTGTACTGGGCGCGGCTCGGGATGACGCGGGACGTGCGCACGTGGGAGCCGCGTTTCGGGCTCAGTGACGCGCAACGTTCGGCCCTGCTCGACCAGTTGGAGCGGACCTCGCGCGGCCAGACCGACATCCGCTACCCGTCGCGCGCCACGGGCGTCAAGCGCATTCTCGTCACCGGCTTCGACCCGTTCACACTGGACCAGGACATCAGGATCTCCAACCCGTCCGGGGCCGTCGCGCTCGCTCTCGACGGGACGGTGATCCAGACCGACTCCGGTCCGGCCCGCATCGAGGCCGTCACGTTCCCGGTGCGCTGGCAGGACTTCGCGGCGGGGACGGTGGAGCGGACGCTGGCGCCGTACCTGCCGAAGGTCGACCTGTACACGACGGTGAGCCAGGGCCGGGTGGGCCGCTTCGACGTCGAGCGGACGAACGGGGCCTGGCGCGGCGGCTACCCCGACAACGACAACACCAGCAGCACTGGGACGGTCCCGGTCGCCGCCCCGGCCACACAGCCGCAGTGGACGACGACCACCCTCCCCTCCAAAGCGATCGTGACCGCGCACACCGGCCGGTTCCCGGGCTACGACCACACCGAGGTCACCGAGATCCCGGCAGGGAGCACCGAACCCGTCGTCCGCCCCGACGGCCCCACCCCGGGCTCAACGGCCCGTGAGGGCGGCGGCGGCAACTACCTCTCCAATGAGATCGCCTACCGCGCGACCCTGCTGCGCGACCGGCTGGGCCTCCACGACACGCTGCCAGGCGGGCACGTGCACACACCGGTGCTCCGGTTCGGCGCGGGCAACACCGATCCGGCGACCGGAAAGATCACGGATCCTCAGTTCGTGCGGAACCGGCTGGACATCATTGCGCAGCTACGGTCGATCCTGACGGTGGCGGCGAATACGGCGCTGAAGTGACGTCGCCCCCGCCCGCGTTCCCGTGGCCGTCCTGACCCCGGTCCTCGTCCAGACGTTTCCGCCCAGATTGGCGTGCAGCGTCTTCTCCTTGGTGCCGAAGGCGTCGAACAGGTCCAGGGCCCGCTGCCGGGGGTTCCCTTCGCCATCCCCCTGCATACCCCGGACCCGCCTTACGCGCCGAGAGCGCCTGGCACTCGCTCGCGCTGTTGTGGCGGCGCTGCTGACCGGAGCCGCGCGGGCCGGCTGGCCACGGCGGCGGAAGAGGAAGCTGTTGCGCTGGTGCGGTAACGCCCGCTTGGCCTTGAACTACGCGTTTGCCGCGGAGAAGGATGGCTCACGAGCAGTGGCGGGCCAGGGTCGACGAGCTGGTCGTCGGCGGGATGCCGGTTTGCAGGTGACGGCTGCGGCTTGCGTCCGCACTGGGGCTGTGGGGATGTGCCGGCGTCACCGACGACCGGCCTGTGCGTCTTGGGGCGGTTCGGGCGGGATGGGCAGTCGGGTACGGAACGTGGTCGCTCCCGGGGTGTCGAGGACGGTGAGGGTGCCTTTGTGGATGGCCGCGATGTCGCGGGCGATCGGGAGGCCGAGGCCGGTGCCGCCGTCGTCGCGGCTGCGGGCGTCGTCGAGGCGGGCGAACCGTTCGAAGATCTTCTCGCGGTCGGCGGGCTCGATCGGCGGGCCGTCGTTGGTCACCTCCAGGACGGCGTCTCCGGAGGCCCGGTCGGTGGTGAGGCGGACGGTGATGTAACTGCGGGCGTGGCGCTGGGCGTTGTCGAGCAGGTTTGTCAGCAGCCGTCGCAGCCACAGGGGGTTGCCGGGGACGGTGATCGCCGCCGGGGCGTGGACGGCGACCGGGTGGGGTTCGACGCCGCGCGCCGCGACTGTGGTGTGTACCAGGTCGGCGAGGTCGACGGGTTCGTAGGGCCAGTCGTGGTCGGTGGTGTCCAGGCGGGCGAGCAGCAGGAGGTCGGTGGCGAGTGCTTGCAGGCGTTCGGTGTCCTCCAGGGCGCCGGCCACCAGGTCCGTGTGCACATCGGGGTCGGAGTGGGTGAGGGCGACTTCGAGCTGGGTGCGCAGGACGGTCAGGGGGCTGCGCAGTTCGTGGGAGGCGTCCGCGATGAAGCGGCGCTGCCGTGTGCCTGCGGCTTCGAGGCGCTGGAGCATGGCGTTCATGGTGTCGGCGAGACGGGCGATCTCGTCGTCGCTGCGGGGCTCGGGAACGCGGCGGTTCAGGTCACGGTCTCCGATGGCGGCGACCTCGGCGCGGATGGCCTCGACCGGCCGCAGGGCACGGCCGGTCGCGCGCCAGGTGAGGGCGCCGACGGTGAACAGCAGGAGCGTGCTCAGTACGGCGAGGGCGGCGGTGGTGAGGTCTTCGGCGGCGTCGGCGGTGCGCAGGGACGCGCCGACGTAGATGGTGACGGGGCCGGTGGGGGTGGTGGTGGCGACGCTGGTGACGCGCTTGTGGTGTGCGTGGCCCGGGGCGTCGAGGTTGAAGGTTCTGTGGCCGTTGGGGTGGCCGGCGGGGGCGAGTGGGGGGTGGCCGGTGAGGTTCTGGCTGGCACTGACCACCGTGCCGTTCGCGTCGACGACCTGGATGAAGTCGGTGCCGTGGTCGAGGGGAAGCGGGCTGGTGAGGTGACCGTCGGTGGCGAGGCGGGCGACCGCCTGGGCCTGCTCGCGGGCATCGGCCTCGACGGTGCGTTCCAGATTGACGCGCAGCAGGAGGACGACGGCGGTCGAGGCGATGGAGAGGACGACGGCGACGCTGGCGCAGGCGGCAAGGGTGGTGCGGGCGCGGACCGAGCGTGGTGTCAGGCGGTCGACGAGGGCTGCGGCGCGGGGGTGGCGGGCCAGGTGGCGGTGCGCGGTCGCGCGCAGTCGGCGGTGTGCGGCGCCGGCGGGTGCACCGGTGGGGGTCTGGTCAGCCACCGTCGGCCGCCAGCCGGTAGCCGGCACCGCGGACGGTCTGGACCGCGGCTCGCCCGAAGGGGGTGTCGATCTTGCGCCGTAGGGCGCTGACGTGGACCTCTACGGTGTTGGGGTCGCTGTCGAGGGCGTTGTCCCAGATGGCGTCGAGGATCTCCCGCTTGGAGACGGCCTCGCCGGCCCGGCGGGCGAGGTGGTCGAGGATGGCGAATTCGCGGGGGGTGAGGGGGATCGTGGTGCCGGCACGCGTACAGGTGCGGGCGGCGGAGTCGACCACGAGGTCGCCCAGGACGGTGCGCCGGGGCGCGCGGCTGCCGATCCGGCGGGCCAGCGCCTTGAGGCGGGCGACGAGTACGACGAAGGAGAACGGTTTGGACAGGTAGTCGTCGGCGCCGGTGTCGAGCGCCTCGGCTTCGTCCCATTCGCCGTCCTTGGCGGTGAGCATCAGGATGCCGACATCGCTGCCGCAGGCCCGCAGGCGTGAGCACACCCGGTAGCCGTTGAGACCGGGCAGCATGACGTCGAGCACGACCACGTCGTAGGCGTGGTCCATGGCCTGGGCCAGGCCGGAGGGGCCGTCGTGGGCGACGTCGACTCTGAATCCCTGGGCCGTCAGCCCGTGCCGCAGGGCCAGGGCCAGCCGGCGTTCGTCCTCCACCACCAGTACTCGCATGCCCACCAGGGTCGCAGGTCGCCCCACCAGGTAGCTGAAGGAGTCTGCAGGTCTTCAGCCGATCTTCAGCAACGCACGGACATCCTGGCGGTGTTGCCCGGGGACGGCCCGGGCCTGCCGAGGATCGGGGTGTGCCATGAGCGAGCCCATGGGAACGGGTGAAACGTTGCCGCAGGAAGAGCCGAAGGCCGCGGGCGCGGGCAGGACGCGTACGGCTGCGGGCCGTGCCGGCCGGTGGGTGCGCGGCCGGTCGGCGCGCTGGGTCGCGGCCGGGGCGGCCGTGCTGGTGATCGGCGGTGGCGCGGCAGCGGCGGTGGCCCACCACCACGGGGGCGAGGAGGGCCACGGCCACGACCGTAGGACGGCTGCGGGTGATCGAGGATGGCACGACGGCCGGGGCGGCCGGGGCGGCCGTGAGGACCGCCAGGAGAGCGGGCGGGCCGATCACGCGGCGCCGGCACCGTTGCCGTCGACCAACGCGGCCGACGCGGTGGCCAAGGCCTCGTCGGCGGTGCCCGGCGGCAAGGTGGAGTCGCTGAGCCCGGTCGCCGAGCAGGGAGGTGGCCGGGCCTGGCGGGTCGTGGTCCTGGGCGCCGACGGCGTGCGGCACGCGGTGACCATCGACGGGGCCGGCGACACGATCACCGGCAACACCGTCCTGGGCGGCTGACCCACCGACCGGGCGCGGCCGGTCATGAGCAAGGTCCCGCAGGTGACAGCGGTGTTCTGGGTCGTCAAGATCCTCACCACCGGCATGGGCGAGACCACCTCCGACTGCCCCGCCCGGACGCTCGGGCCCATCCCGGCGGTTGGCCCGGCCGCCCTGCTGCCGGCCACCACGCTGCTCGCGCAGGCCGGACCCGCCACTACGTCCCGGCCCTGTACCGGACAACGGTGATCACGGTGAGCGTGTTCGGCACCATGGCCGCCGACGTCGCGCACGTCGCCCTCGGCGTGGCCCACGCCGCCTCCGCGATGGCGTTCGCCGTGCCCCTCGCCCTGGTGCTCATCCTCTGGCGCCGGGCGGAGGGGACGCTCCAACCGGTGGGGGATGCAGGTGCACGGCCTGCCGGACGCTCCGCGCAAGTTCCCTTCCTCATACGAGGAAGGGAACTTTGTCGTTGCCGGCCGCACCTTCATACCTGTTCCCCTACGATTCGTCCTTCGTCGTCACCGCGCCCTCTCAGACAGCTCAGGATTCGCGAACGGCCAGACACTGCATCTGCGTTGTGCGGCCGTCGCCAGGGGCGTGAGGCGGTCGGTCCTCGTCCGACAGCAAGCGCGTCAAGGTCCCGCAGACGGCGAGCTACGCGTCCGTCACGAGGGTGCGCGCCCGGCGGATGAGGCCAGGGGCGGTGATGCCTCGTGCGTCGCGTTCGGCGTAGACCGGCCGGTATGCGTAGCCCATCCAGGATCAGCGTCGGCTACTCGGACGGCGGGCCAAGCCCTGCCCGTGACTGTGGGAAGTCAGGGGCTGTCCCAAATGGCTTGTCCCGCCAAACCGGCTCGCCCTACAGTGAGATCACTTCGATGAGACGTCCCCCAGGAGTACGCCGCAGAGCGGGAACGTCCCACCTTGCCGAGGTGCCGGAGGGGCGGCAACAGTCTTTGTCGACCCTTCCCTTCGGAGGTCTCCTTCATGAACGTCGGTATTGGCCTGCCCATCGGCGCCCCGACCACCCTGCTCACCTGGGCCCAGCGCGCCGACGCCGGGCCCTTCAGCACACTGGGCCTGCTCGACCGGCTCGTCTATGACAATCCCGAGCCCCTGGTCACCCTCGCCTTCCTCGCGGGTGCCACCTCCCGCATCCGCATCCAGACCGAGGTACTGCTCGCCCCGCTACGCGACACTGCCCTCCTTGCCAAGCAGGCCGCCACCCTGGACCGGATGACCGGTGGTCGCCTGGTCCTCGGCCTGGGCATCGGCGGCCGGGACGACGACCATCAGGTCACGGGTATCGACAAGGGCACCCGAGGTCGACGCCTGGATGAGCAGATGGCGGTGATGCGCCGCCTGTGGTCCGGTGAGCCCTACGGCGATGGTGTCGGTCCGATCGGTCCCGCGCCCGCCCGCTCCGGTGGCCCGGAGGTGCTCTTCGGTGGCTTCAAGCCCGCCGCGCTCGAACGGGTCGCGCGCTGGGGCGACGGCTTCCTGGCCGCTGCGGCGCCGTCCTGGGCCGGCAGCCTGTTCGACACCGTCCGCGGGTTCTGGAAGGAGTACGGCCGCGACGGCGAGCCCCGCTTCGTCGCGCAGGTCAACGTCGCGCTCGGCCCGCAGAGCGTGATCGACGACGCCCGTGCCGCCATGCACGCCTACTACACCTTCACCGGCATGGCGGATCGCATGGCCGCTGGCATGCTCACCACGCCCAACGAGATCCGCGGTGCGATCGCCCGCTTCGCCGATCTCGGTGCCGACGAGGTCATGCTCTACTGCTACGGCGCCGATCCGGACCAGGTTGACCGCCTCGCCGACGCCCTGTGACGGCTTGGGACTCCTCACGAAATGATCTTCAAGACGGTTGGATCAGTCCGGGACTGACGATCCGGGGTGCTGGGTGGCGCGGCCGAAACCAGGGGAAGTCGACCATCATGAGCTGTGGGCGGTGGTCGCGCCACTGCTGCCCCACGTCGAGTGTCGGGCCCGCCACCCCGGGCGCAAGCGGCATCCGGATCGGCTGGTGTTCCAGTGCATCCTGTTCGTCCGTCAGACGGGGATCGCGTGGGAACTCCTGCCGCAGGAACCCGGATTCGGCTTGGGCACGACCTGCTGGCGTCGGCTGGCCGTGGTTCAACGCCACCAGTCATACGCGGCGTTCACGCCTCCGTCTCCTTTCCGTTCCGCCCGTCGTGCGAGCAGGGCCCCTCTCGCGGCCGTAAGGTGCGGCCATGGCTCAGACGATGTCCCCCACTCCCCACGAAGCCTTCACGCGACTCCTCGAAGGCAACCAGCGCTTCGTCGCCGGTACGGCAGAGCACCCCAACCAGGACGCCACCCGGCGCGCCGAGGTCGCACTGGCCCAGCGCCCCTTCGTCGTCCTGTTCGGGTGCTCCGACTCACGGCTGGCCGCCGAGATCATCTTCGATCGCGGTCTGGGCGACCTGTTCGTGGTCCGCACCGCCGGCCACGTCGTGGGCGCCGAGGTGCTGGGCAGCATCGAATACGGGGTCGAGATGCTGGACTGTCCGCTGATCGTGGTCCTCGGCCATGACTCGTGCGGTGCGGTCGGTGCCGCCTGTGCCGCGCTGGAGGACGGTACGACGCCGGCCGGCTACATCCGGGACGTCGTCGAGCGCGTCACCTCCAGCGTGCTCGCGGCACGGTCGGCCGGACGTGTGCAGGCCGAGGAGATCGTCGCCGAACACATGCGGCACACCGTCGACTTGCTCCTGGACCGCTCCCGGGTGCTGGCGCAGCGGGTGGCGGCAGGGCAGGCCGCCGTGGTCGGCCTGTGCTACCGGCTGGCCGACGGCAGCGCGCAACTCGTGGTGTCCCGTGGCCTCGACGCCCCCGCGGGCCCGGCGTGATCCCCGCGCCGCACCGCCCGCCGCGTTATCGCGCGCTTCCCTTCGCCTCGGCCGAGTACGCGGGGGTCATGGCGAAGTGGCAGGTGAGACAGGTGAGTTCGCGGGCCGGCCGGGACAGCGTCGACTGGCCGACGCCGGCCAGATGATGGCCGGGTTCCAGGGCGACATGGCAATGCCGCATGCAGACGCCGACACCGCAGTGGTGGCACACCCCCACGGCGTCGACGATCTCCTCGGCCCACGCGCAGTCGAAGCACTTCATGGGACTCACCCGCCTCCCGTGCACCTGCACGGACCCTTCTCTTGTCGTGGAACTGTTGCGTGAGGCGACGGTTGCTCACACAGGGGGCACGTCCTGCCGCCGACCGGCCGCGCCGACGTGCCGTCCGCCGCGCCCGGTGCGGCGCCGCGCCATGAGCCACGGCGCTCCCCAGGCGATCGCCATGGCCCCGGCCGCCCACAGCGCGGCCGTGCTCTGGGCCAGGCGGCCGACGGTGAACAGCACCGCGCTGACCGCCACCGCCGTGCAGGCCAGCACCGCGGCGGCCCGGCGACGCAGCGCGAGAGCGAGCCGCCGACGTCTGCGGAGGGTGTCGCCGAAGGTACCGAGCAGCAGGGCGAGGTCGGAGTCCTCCGCCATGAAGCCCTGCTCGATCTCGGCGAGGACCCGTCGGTCATGCATGGGCAGCGTCATGGTCGCCTCCTCCCGGAGCCCGCGTCGCCTTCCGGCCGGGCAGCCCCTAGGCGCCCGGCCTCTGCTCGCGCCCCGCACCCATCGCCAGGCGCGTGGCCGCCAGCCCGAGTGCCAAGGTCACGGCCCCGATCACGACGTTGTTCCAGATCGGTCCCGCGCTCGCACGGTGCCCGGCGGTCACGACCCAGGGGGAGATGACCAGCCAGACGCCGATCACCGCGCAGGTCCAGGTCAGCTGGTACATCCGCTCCGGTGCCCGGGTCAGCCCGAGGCCGATCGCGGTCAGCACCAGGCCGATGACGAGGTTGTTCACCGTCAGTTCGGAGCTCGTGGCGTGGAAGTGCACCACCCACGGCGAGATCGCCGCGTACATTCCGGTGAGGAGCACGATCCCGTCGAGGGCGGCGGCTCGGCGTCCGGAGACCAGCCGTGCGTAGCGCTCCCGCATCTCGGCAACGTCGGGATGGCTGGTGATGTCCGTGGTGTGGTGAGAGAGGTCCGACATTCGAATCGCTTCCCCTCGTATGCCTCGATTGACCTCACCCCCAGAATATCATTGCACTCTGCAATGATGCAGGTGTGCGAGGCCGCGGTCACAGGCTCAGGACGATGGCTGAGCCGACGCCGCCGAGGACGAGGGCCAGGGCCCCCGCACGCCAGCCGCCGTCGCGCCACGGGAAGAACCGGTCGAGGGAGAGGGCGCCGGGCCCGATGAGGGCCACGCCGAGCACGACCAGGGTGATGACTATGGGGTATTCGATGCCGTCTTCGGTCGACCACAGGCCGTGGGGTGCGGTGACCACCATCGCATTGATCATTACGCCGATGACCGCGGCGGCGGCCAAGGGCGTCAGGAGCCCCATGGCCACCCCCAGGCCGCCCAGGAACTCGGAGGCGCCGGCGACGCCGGCGAAGAGGGTGCCAGGGTGGTACCCCAGTGCCGCGAAGTCCCTGCCGGTGGCCTGGATCCCGTGGCCGCCGAACAAGCCGAACAGCTTCTGGGCGCCGTGGCCGGCCATCAGCAGGCCGACGGACAGTCGCATCAGCAGTACGCCCACGTCCGCGGGGCGCACGGCCGGCGGTGAGGGGCCTGTCGCTGCGCCGGCCTGGCGTGCGGTGGGGGTGGTTGCTCGTTCCATGGCGGGTTCACCTGTACTTCGGTGACGCCCGTGGGCGAACGTCGCGATCGAACGGGCGCCGGTGAGAGATGGGGCACGCAACGGATGATGCGTACGCGGCGGGGATCAGACGGGCCCGCGGTCCTGTGAAGTGGTCCGGCCTCCGGCCCGGTCCCCCACACCTCCGATACTTCTCCTTCTGGCGGGCGAGGTCCAGGGGTAGCGGAAAATGCCGCTGGCGTTTTTCGGGCTACTGCTGGTTTTCGAGTCGGCGGTCACAGGCCGCTTCGGAGCCGTCTCCTCCGGTGGCCGATGCGCGGGCGCGCAGCTCGACGCAGCACCGGCCGGGGTGTGGGGCGAGCACGGCGTCGGTGGCGTCGCTGCCCAGGCCCTGGAGGTAGCCGGCCAGGAAAGCCTGGTTGATGTCGCAGACCAGCTCGGGAGTCTTGGCGGCCAGCGGGTGGAACGGGCAGTTGCGCAGCAGAACCAGGGTGGGGGTGCTGCGTTCGGGCTCGAACCCGAGCCCGTCGAGCGACTCGATGGCGAGGCTGAGGCCGCGCTCGGCACCCAGCCGGCCGGGACGCGCGCGGACGCGTTCGGCGGCGCCGATGTTCCTGCCCCGTTCACCGGCCACGCGCACCGCCGCGTCGTGCGCCGACTCACCGGGGGCCTCGCTGAGCACGGCCTCGGCGAGCAGGTCGGCCAGCAGCTGGAAGCGGCGTTCGGGGACGCTGACCTCGATCGCTTCGGCGGCGGGTTCGTAGAGCTTCGGGTGCCGGCCGACCTTGCGGATGCCGGACGGTGAGGCGTAGTGGGACCGCAGCAGTCCGGCCGCGACGAGTTTGTCGAGGTGGAACGCCGCCAGCTTGCGGGAGATGCCCACGCGCGCGGCCACCTCCTCGCGAGTCAGCGGGCGGTGCTCGCGCCGTATGACGTCGAACATCCGCCGCCTCAGCTCGTCTCCCAGGACGGCCAGTGAGGTCAGCGAAGCGTCATCGAGTCCCACACAGGAACGCTATCGCACAGCTGCGTGGGCGTAACTACTTCCCGGGTGGGTACTGCAGGTTCCCTTGACCTCCTCAGGCAATACCACCAACAATCTTTGGTGAAATAGCTCAGGGAGGCAGCCATGGCTGCGACGCTCACCGACGGACAGCGACAGGCGAAACGGCCGGTCAGCGCGCCGCTGACCGGCCCGTACGGGCACCCCTTCCGCCCCATCCTGGTCACGGTGCCGATCGGCGCATGGGTGGCGAGCCCGGTCTTCGACACCCTGGACGGCCTTCGGTTGCTCGTCCCCGTGGACCACCTCACGTGTGGCATCAGGAAGTCGTCGCACCCGACCACGTCGAGGGCTACGACGGCGTGGTCAACGACTACTTCCTCGTATGCACCGCCCACTTCGCACCTCGCGGCGTCCTGTCCGACGACGCACTCGCAGCCGAGCACATCAGCGGGCTGAAGTGGTGGCGGCACCGGGACATCGCCGACCATCGGGGTCCCGATCTGTTCTCCCCGCGCGAACTCGGCACTCGCCTGGGCGCGTTGGCGACCTCGGCGATCCCGGCCGAACCGCTGTCGATCGGCCTGTGAGGAGCACGGCCCGGCCCGGGTCTGCGCACACGCGATACGGCCTGCCGGGGTCCGGGCCCCGGCCCGGCAGGCCGTTCCGCTCCGCCGTCCCCCGCCGGCCGGCCCTACAGCACCCGGTCGGCGCGCGGTAGGCGGCGGACCACGTAGGCGACCGCCCAGCATGCCGGCAGCGCGAGGGCGGCGACGAGCGCGAACTTGGCGACGGCCGGGGCGTGCAGCCAGTGGAAGGCGTGCCCGAGCGCGACGAGCACCGGCGCGTGCAGGACGTAGACCGCGAAGGCGTGCCGGGCGAGGAACGCGGCGGTACGGCCCTGGCGGTTGAGGCGTTCGCGGAAGAGCACCGTCAGACCTATGACGATGCCGACCGCGAACGTCGACTCCCATGCCGCGGCGACAAGTGACTGCCAGGTCCCGTACCCGTCCGTCGCGCCTGCCTTCACCACGGCGACGAACGGGAGGTAGGCGAGGGTCGCAGCCGTCGCGGCGGCGAATCCCAGGTAGCCCGTGCGGCGGGAGAGGGACTGCGGCCAGCCGCGGCGGTAGGCGAGGACCCCGAGAACGAAGAAGCTCGCATACTGCATCAGATAGGCGGAGGACGGCAGTCCGAGGAACGGGACATAGGTGCCGCTCGGCACGAGGATGCGCCAGAGGTAGGTGGCGAGGGCGAGGGCGGCGGTGAAGAGGACGATGGCGCGCGGCTTCGGCGCAGTCGCCGTGGACCCCGGCGGCTGCGTCCGGATCGGCGTCGGCTCGTCGGCCGTCCCACCGGGCGTGGCCGGGAGGCGGTGGGCACGGCGGCGGCGTACGAGGACGTAGAGCAGGGCGAACAACAGGAGCACTTCGGCGAACCAGAGCGGGCCCGCGTCCCAACTCGCCAGGTAGTAGAGCCAGTACGGGAGGGCGTCACCGCGCGCGGCGAAGACGGACCGCAGATGGAGGTACCCACCGAGGTCCGTGAGAGGCCGGATCAGCAGCAGGAAGGCGAGGAGTGGGATACCGAGGCGCTTCAGGCGGTCCCGGAGGAAGCGGCGCGAGCCCTTCCGGTCATAGGACGCCGGGGTGAAGTATCCGGCGATCATGAAGAAGAACCCCATGAAGAACGCCTGGTTGAAGACGACGAAGACGTCCAGGAGCCGTCCGGAGCCGTCCTTGGCGGGCTCGGTGTAGTACCAGGCGGGGATGTTGCCGTAGGTGACGGCCGTGTGGTGCAGCACCACCAGAGCCGTCAGGCCGATGCGCAGGTTGTCGATGTAGTGCAGGCGTAAGCCCACGGGTCCCACGGATCCCGCGGTGCCGGCGGGCGCGGCCGCGCGCCCGGTGTCGTGTGCCATCGAAATTCCCCCGTTCGATGTGTGTTTCTCAGGGTTCGCCCCGGCTGTCCGCTCGGGTCGCGTGCCAGAAGAGGTCGATGAGTTCGCGAGCGTGGGCCGTCAGGTCGTGGTCGGGATGCGTGGCCCAGTAGCCGAACATGTCGTCGATGCCGGCCTGCAGGCTGACGGCCATGACGCGGGTGTCGAACGGCCGTAGCTCGCCCCGCAGTTGCCCCTCACGGAAGACCTCTTCCACGCGGGTGTAGATCGGCTCGCTGGAAGCGATGCCGTACCGCAGATCGCCGTCGTCGGTGCGGAAGTGGGTGAAGATCTCACCCAGCGCGGCGAGTTGGGTCCGGTGGCCGGACATGTACTCGGCCACCGAACCGACATAGACGCGCAGCCAGGCGGCCGTTCCGGTCTGCCCTTCGAGCCGGGCCGCCACGAAAGCGCCCAGACCTTCGTAGACCTGCTCGACGGTCCGCTCGATCAACTCGCTCTTGCCGGCGAAGTGATACGAGATCACGCCCTTGCTGATGCCGGCCCGCTCGGCGATCTGCGCCATTGACGCCTTCGCGAACCCCCGTGCCGCAATGACGTCAATGGCAGCGTCGATGATCTGGGCACGGCGCACCCTCTCGATGAGAGAGCGCTCCGAGTCCGGTGTCGCCGTCCCGCTCTCCCCGTTGCCGGACTGGCCACTTGGATCATTTTCTGACCGCATGGCCAGAAATTTAGCCGATCGGCCAGACGATGTCGAGTGGTTATCCGACGGGGACGGGGACCGGCCCCCGCGGCGCGGGAGACGAGGATGCGCCGGCCGTCGTGGGAGGGGTGCCGGACTCGGCGGTTCCAGCTGACGAGCCGCTGGTCGCGCGGGCATCACTGCCGCTGCTGCGCGGCGTCGACGAGGAGGCGGACGGCGGCAGGGGGAAGGTTCAGGTGGTGGGAGATCCAGGGCGCGTCGTGGCCGTGACGGACGAGGACCCATGCCGTGTACAGCTGGTTCAGGTCGGGGGCGTCGGGGGTCTGCAGCAGGGGGCGGAGCTCTTCCATGGGGAAGCCTTCAAGCGCGTCCACGCCGAACCATCCGTCGGGTCCGGCCTCCGGAAGCGCGGGGTGGTGGACCTCCCTGGCCGGTGTGTGCCGGCGGTGCCACAGGACGGCGAAGAGCACGAGGGCCGCCAGGGCGCCGCCGAGGAGTCCGGCGCTGATGACCGGACGCCGGTCGGGCGGCGCGAGGCGCAGCACCGCCATCTCGGCGGCACCCACGGCGATGACCACCAGCGTCGCGGCGATCTCGGGGCTCCAGCGGCGCGGTGCACCATCCCTGCCCGGTACGTCGCGGCCGCGTGCGGTCCGCATCGGAGACATGGGGACCTCCCTTTCCCCCTCCCCGCTCTCTCCTCCATGGTGGACCGGCGGCACGGAGGCGGCGTCCGGTGGCGGGCGGGCATCGGGGCCGGAGCACGTCCCCCGCTTTATGACATTCAGGAATTTCCTGTGCATACCGTGGTAAAGCAGATATGGGAGGTGTCCGAGTGACCGGATTTCCGCTTCGTGACCGCATCGCGGTGGGTGCTGCCGTGGTCGTCCCCCTGCTGCTCGCACTGGTGCTGGTGCCGTTCCGCGGCACCGTGTCGGGAACGAACACGGCGCTGATCTTCGTCGTGGCCGTGGTGGCGATCGCGGCCAATGGGAGCCGGGTGGCGGGTGCGGTGTCGGCGCTGTCCGCGGCGGCGTGGTTCGACTTCTTCCTCACCCCGCCGTACGAAAGCTTCGGCATCAGCCGTGGCGAAGACGTCACGACCGCGATCCTGCTGATGCTGGTGGGGCTGGCGGTCTCCCAGCTGGCCGCCCGGGCCCGGCGGCTTCAGGTGGTCGCCGTCACCGACGCCGCGCAGCTGCGCCGGATCCACGAGACCACCGAGCTGGCGCAGTCGGCGCCGTCGGCCGAGGCGGTGGTCGACCACGTCCGTCAGGAGCTGGTCGAGCTGCTGGGGCTGCGGGCCTGCCGCTTCGAGTACGGGACGCTGCTCGGCCACCCGCCCCGGCTGGAACAGGACGGCAGCGTGACCGCGGGCCGCAGGCGATGGGACGTCGGCGAGCACGGCTGGCCGCCGGAGGAGATCGAGCTGCGGGCGATCGGCAACGGCCGTTACCAGGGCAGGTTCATGCTTCAGCCCTCCCCCGACGCCCGGCCGACGCTGCAGGCCCGGCTCGTCGCGGTCACCCTCGCCGACCAGGCCGGCGCCGCCCTGAACACCGCCGGCCGCGGCACCCGCGAGTGACGACGTGCCGGGCGCTCCGGCGCGGACTTCGGCCGCCCGCCCCGCCCGCCGTGCACACCGGCAGCCGGCTGCACCGCGCCGTCGGGCCGCTCACCCCACTCCCCCGAGCTGGACGGCCTTGACCAGCAGGAGCAGGGCGGCGATCAGCAGATAGCCGCGGAGCAGGCCCATGCCGAGCTTCAGGCCGGGCGACCAGACGACCGGTTCGAGGAGGGTGAGCGGCGGCATGCGCCAGCTCTCCCGTTCGGCGCGCGGGATCCGCGGGGTGCCTCTGGTGACGGCGGCGCGGCGCCCCTGGACGTTGTGCAGCCAGCCGCCGGCCGCGAGGAGCCCCGCGACGAGGAGGACGCTGAGCCACAGGGCGACCCGGGCGGTGTCCAGGGACGGGAAGAGCGTGGTGGCGACCAGGATCCCGGAGAGCGTGAGCAGCACCGCGATGATCACGGACGCCAGCACGTTGAGCCAGCGCGGATTGGTCCACGGGCCCAGCACGGCCCGGTCGTTGCACAGCAGCAGCAGGAAGACGCTCGCGGACGGCAGCAGCAGTCCGGCCAGGGCCTGGACGCCCGTGGTGATCAGGCCCAGCGGGGCGCCGGGGATCAGCACCACGGCGGCGGCGACCAGGACCATGCCGGTGTAGCTGGTGTAGAACGCCTTGGCCTCGCCGAAGCTCCGGTGCAGGGAGTGGCGCAGGTTGAACACGTCGCCGAAGGCGTAGCTGGTGGCCAGGGTGACCGCGGCGGCCCCGATGATCGAGGCGTCCAGCAGGACGACGGCGAACAGTGCCCCCAGGACGCGGCTGTGGTCGGCGAGCGCGGTGGCGATGCCCAGTGCGTCCGTGAAGTGGCCGGCCGCGGCGGTGCCGCGGACCGCGTAGTCGGCGACGATGACGATCGCGATCGCGCCGCCGACCACGACGAAGGAGCCCAGCACGGTGTCCGCGCGCTCATGGCCGATGAAGCGCGGGGTGATCCGCTTGTCGATGATGTTGGACTGCTGGAAGAACAGCTGCCAGGGGGCGACCGTGGTGCCGACGATCGCGATGATCAGCAGCACCGCGTTCGACGAGACGCCGCCCTGCACGCCGGGCACGAACAGGTGGTAGGCGGCGGATCCGTAGCGCGGATGGGACAGCAGGGCCAGGGGCACGAGCAGCAGGCTGGCGGCGATGAACCCGAGCATCGCCCGCTCCCAGCGGCGGAAGCTCCCGCTGGCGGTGATCGCCACCAGCAGGAGCGCGGCCACCGGCACGGCGATGTACTTGCTGACCCCGAAGTAGCTCAGGGCGAGCGAGACACCGATGAACTCGGTGACGATGGTGAGGAAGTTGAGCACGAACAGATCCGCGACGCTGAACCAGCCCCAGAATCTGCCGAACCGCTCCAGGATCAGCCGGGCGTGCCCGACTCCGGTGACGGCGCCGAGCCTGACCACCATCTCCTGGTTGACGATCAGGACCGGAACGAGCAGCAGCAGCACCCACAGCAGGCTGTAGCCGTGGTTCTGGCCGGCCTGGGCGTACGTGGAGACGCCCCCGGCGTCGTTGTCCCCGACCATGACGACCAGGCCGGGGCCGACGATCGCCAGGAAGGTGAGCAGCCGGCGTTTGAGGCCGCGGCCGGCGTCCGCCTCGTCGAGCCGGACGCGTCCCAGGGCCCCTTCGATGGCTCCCTCGGGGGCGGCGGCCGGGGGGATCGGCGGCGGCCGGTGGCGGGCCGGCGTGGTTTTCGGGGGGCCTGCGGGCTCGGCCGGCGGCCCCGCCGCGCGGCCGGGCGGCGGGGTCCCGGGGCGCTGCGGCGGCTTCGGCGGGGGCGGGTTCGGCGGGGGCGCCGACGCCGGAGGCTGGGGCCGCTCCGGCCGGGCGGCCGGTGCGGGGGGCCGCGGCTGCCCCGGCCGCGGGGTCGGCTCGGGCGTCCGCGGCGGCCGGTCGGACGGCCGGTCGGACGGCCGGTCGGACGGCCGGTGCTGGTCGCTCATGGCGACCGTTCCTGGTGCCGGGGTGCGCTCGCGGCCCGGTGGGCGTCGGGCGGCGGGGCGACCTCCCGGCGCCGCCAGTCCTCCGGCAGCATCGCTTCGAGGACGTCGTCGACGGTGATGAGGCCGAGCAGCACCCCGTCCTCGTCCACGACGGGCAGGGTGATCAGGTTGTAGTCCGTCATCAGCAGCGCGACATCCACCAGGTCGGTGTCGGGTCCCACCCGTACCGGGTCCGGTTCGCTCACCTCGTTCAGCCGGGCGTCCGGGGCGGCCTGGAGCAGCGCCACCAGCCGGGCCGACGCGGTCAGCCGCCCCTCCTCGTCCATCGTGTACGCGCTGGTCAGGGCCTCGGGTTGCAGCCGGCGGGAGTCCCGTACCGCCGCCAGGACCTCGGCGACGCGGGTCGTACCCGGCACCGCCAGGAAGTCCATGCCCATCAGCCCGCCCGCGCTGTCGGCGTTGAAGCCCATCAGCGTCAGCACCTTGGCGCGCTGCCCGGCCGGCAGCCGCTCCAGCACCAGGCGGCGGCGCCCCTGGGGCAGGTCGCCGATCGCGTCGGCCGCGTCATCGGCTCCCATCCGGCCGAGCACCGCGGCGATCTCCTCGTCGGTGCGGGCGCCGAGGAGCCGGGTGGCCAGGTCCTCCTCCAGTTCCTCGAAGACGTCGGCCTCCAGTTCCGGGTCCTGGTGGACGTGCCCGAGGATCTCGCTCTCCTCGTCCTTCGACGCCTCTTCGAGCAGGTCGGCGATCTCCGCCGGCCGCAGCCCGCGGATCCGCACCGTCGGGCGCCGCACCAGCGCGCTGCGGCGATGCCCGATCAGCGGCTCGAAGCTCTTCCAGTCCCGGCACCGGTGCTCGTGCGCATGCTCCCCGAAGACCCACAGGAGCCGGCGCGGCCGGTGGGTGTCGACGCAGAACAGCAGCCACTGCCCGTTGCGGTACGCCAGTTCCACGTCCGTGGCGCGCACCAGCCGGGCCTCCGCCACGTCGATCAGCCGGTGGCCGAGCACATCGGCACGGAGCAGCACCTCCCCCTCGCGCCGTACGAACGGCCGCAGATCCACCTTGGCGCTCACCAACCGGACGAGTCCGCCCCCGTCGAAGGAGTCCACCTGCTCGACGGGAACGAACAGCTCGCGCCCGCCGACGCCGGCCACCAGCCCCGTCACGATCGGGTAGTCCGCGCCGCGCAGCCGCACGATCACATCGGCCAGCCGCCCCAGCACCCGGCCGGCCCGGTCCGCCACCGGCCGCTTGACCAGCGCGGACAGGTGCAGCACCGGCGTCTGCTCCTCCGGTGCCGGGGGTCTCGACGAAGACGGACTGACGGCCATCGCTCTGCCCTACCGAGGTGTACGGGATCGTTCGTGTCGGCGCCGCCGCCGTTGCCGACGGCTGCCGGACGACCGCTGCCCTTTCTCACGCCAACTGCCGCATTCCCTGAGAAATGCCACATGGACAACGTATCTCCCGGGGGGCGCCTCCCGGGGGCGGCGGGGCTCAGGTGCGGCGTGCAGGTCGTGGGCTCCGGTCACGGCGCCGGATTCACGCCGTCGACATCCAGCTGGCGAACGGCTCCCGTACGTCGCGGGGCGCTTCGGCCAGGGCGGCGGGGTCGGGTTCGGCGGCGGTGACGTGGGGGAGGTGGACGACGACGTCGAAGGCCGCCAGCGGGCTCTGGTCGGCGTAGTACGTGCCGTAGCGCTGCTGTGAGACGCTCCGCACGGCGGCCGTGTCGGCTGCGGACAGCCGGCGCAGGTCGACGGCGAAGGGGCCTCGGTGGCCGGTGTTCATGAGCGCGTCGAGGCTACCGGACCGGGGCGTCTCCTCCAGGTCGGCGAAGAGGGTGCCGGTGTAGAAGTCGGGCGCCGTGTTGAGGGTCTGCCCGGTCCCCGTCGTGGTGCCGATGACCACGTAGTCCGAGCCCAGCCGGTCGGCCAGGTGCGCGCCCGCCATCGGCATGACGGGCATACCGGGCATGGTGTGCGGGGCGCGCTGCACATGTCCGTTGTGGGCGGCGAGGACGATCCGGTCCTCGCGCTCCAGCACCCACTCGACGGTGTCCGCGATCCTGGCGTCGCGGATGAGGGACATCGCGTCCCGGTTCCCGCGGGCGATCTCGCGGAGCATCGCGTCGAGGGTGACCGTGACGCGCAGCGCGTGCAGCGCCCGCGCGAAGGCGTCGGCGGAGGTGCGCCGGACGTAGGTCAGGCGCCGGCTCGTCAGGTGCGCCGTGAGGTCGGCGAGGCCGGCGGTCAGCGCGTTCCGGCGTTCCGTCGCGAGGTCCCCGTAGGCGGCGATGGCCGCGGGCGCGGCGAACGCGGAGGGCGCCGCGAAGGCGGCGGCGGTCTCCCGGAGGGCCGGGTCGACCGGGAACTCGGGGTCGACCAGCGCGAGATAGGCGGTCACGGCGTCGAGGCCGGGCAGCAGGGACACCATCGAGCCGGGCATGTCGACCCCGTAGAAGCCGACCGGGTGCGCGGCCGAGTGGTTGTGCCGCCGCATCCACTCCAGGTGGGCCCGCATCGGCGCCCAGGCTCCCATCAGCGACGTCATGCCGTTCGCCATGACGTGGCCGAGCCGTTCGGCGCCGGCGTCGCCTTCGCCGCGGACCCAGTTGTCGACCAACTCCCCTTCGACGAACCCGGTTTCCATCGCATACGCGCTGAACCCGTGCCGCTCGGCCAGGTAGCGCAGCAGCCGGTGGCGAAGCCGGAAGAACTCCCGGTTGTAGTGCGCGCTCTCACCGATCGCCACCACGCGGGCGTCGCCGACCGCCTGGTCCAGCCATTCCAGATCGTCCAGCGGCGCCGCCGGGTCCAGCGTGCGCAGCGGCAACGCCGCCGCGTCGCTCAACCGGTCTGACACCACAGGGGTGTTGGTGGTCATGTCGAGCCTCTCTCCGTGATGCAGTCCCAACTTTGGGAACGGTACCAAATATGGGATCACCAGGGGATGGGGCACGCTGGATCCCGCTCCGCACCCGGTACGGCGTCGCACGGCGCCGTGGCGCGTGGCGGTCCGGCCCGTCAACTCGGCGCGCACTGCGGGGAGAACGGGATGCGGTGGAGCCTCGACGGTGGTTGGGTACCGGCGGTATGGATGCCGCGCCGTCAGGCCGATGCGCGAGGACGCCCCCCATGGCGGAACGGGTGTCGGCGGTGACGTTCCTTGAGGCCGATCGCGCCACCCGCAGGGTCGGCGATCCGCAGCCGGAGACCGCGCAGCGACTGCCGCGGGAAGCACTCACCGCCGCTCGCGGCAGGACTCCGGTCAACTGCGTCACCGCACCCAACGAGTAGGCGATCGATGTCGGGCTCGCCGCCCGTCTCGACATCGGGCAGGAGGGCCGTCTCGCCGTACGCGGCATGGCGGTTCCCGCCAACTACCTGGCCGGCGGGCACTTTCTCCGCAGCGGACCCCTCCGCTCGGCACCTCCCGCCCGAACTCCGGTCCGCTCCCGCCGGAGAAACAGAAAAACCCCGACCAATTCGCGGTCGAGGTTTGACAGATGGGGCTTTTCCCTGCATATATTGAGCGTTTCCGTATCTCAAGAGAAACGCATGCCGAAGAACCCCATATTCACTTACTGCAGCACAGAATATTCGAGCGGAGCCGAATTGTCAAACGAGGAATTGCGGAAGGAGCAGGAATTCGTGGACCTGCTCCACGAACGCCTCGACGCCCTGCGGTCCGGGGCGCGGACGGCCATGACCGAGGCCCTGCCGCAGGGCGGCGGTACGTTCCAGGCGCGCCTGGAACGCGATGTGATGGTCGCCGAACAGGCCGAGTTGCTGGCGGGTTTCGAGGCCGGGGAACACGGGCTGTGCTTCGGGCGGCTGGCATTCCGGGACGGTCGCGACCACCACATCGGCCGGATCGGCATCCGGCGGGACGACGCCGACCGCACTCCGCTGGTCATCGACTGGCGGGCCGATGTGGCCCGGCCGTTCTACCTCGCCACCGGGCACACCCCCATGGGGCTGCGGCGCCGGCGCCATCTGACCACGCAGGGCCGGCGGGTGACCGCGCTGCACGACGAGATCCTGGACCTCGCCGACGCCCAACGCACCGGCCACGAAGGCGCGGACGCCGACGCCGTCCTGCTCGCGTCGCTGGACGCGGCGCGCACCGGCCGGATGCACGACATCGTGCAGACCATCCAGGCCGACCAGGACCGCATCATCCGCGCCCCGCACCACGGCGTCCTCGTGGTGGAGGGCGGCCCCGGAACCGGCAAGACCGTCGTGGCGCTGCACCGGGCCGCGTATCTGCTGTACGCGCACCGTGCGCAACTCGCCCGCCGCGCCGTGCTGATCGTCGGGCCCAACCCGGCGTTCCTCGGCTATATCGGCCAGGTGCTGCCCTCGCTCGGCGAGACGGGCGTGCTGCTCGCGACGCCCGGTGAACTGTTCCCCGGCGTGACCGCGACCGGCACCGACACCCCCCGCGCCGCCGAGGTCAAGGGCGGTGCGGCGATGGCGGACGCCCTGGCGCGCTTCGTCGCCGACCGGCAGACGCTGCCCGAGCCCACCCTCGTCATCGACCACGAGGACGGCGAACTGCACCTCGACGCGGCGCTCGTGGACGAGGCCCGGCGGCGCGCGCGGGCGACCCTGCTGCCGCACAACCTCGCGCGCCCGCACTTCGCGTTCCATGTCATCGACGCGCTCACCGCGCAGCTCACCGAGCGGATCGGCGCCGACCCCTACGGTGGCCCGAACCTCCTGGGCCCGGACGACATCGCCCAGCTCGGCAAGGCCGTCGCCACCAGCGGCGAGGTCCACCGCGCCATCGAGGAGCTGTGGCCGGCCCTCACCCCGCAGCAGTTGGTCGCCGACTTCCTCACCGAGCCCGTGCACCTACCCGACGCCGACGCGGACGCGATCCGGCGTTCCGGCGGGGTGTGGACCCCGGCGGACGTTCCGCTGCTGGACGAGGCGGCGGAACTCCTCGGCGAGGACGACTCGGCAGCGCGGGCCGCCGCCGAGGCCGAACGCCAGGAGCTGACCACCTATGCGCAGGGCGTGCTCGACCTCTCGTACGGGTCGCGCACCCAGGAGTTCGAGGACCGGGACGACGAGGATTCCGAAGTGCTGGCCGCGCACGACCTGATCGACGCGGACCGGCTCGCCGAGCGGCAGGAGGAGGCCGACCACCGCACCGCCGCGGAACGCGCCGCCGCCGACCGCACCTGGGCCTTCGGCCACATCATCGTCGACGAGGCGCAGGAGTTGTCCGCCATGATGTGGCGGCTGCTGATGCGCCGTTGCCCGACGCGTTCGATGACGCTGGTGGGCGACCCCGCGCAGACCTCGGAGCCGGGCGGCTGCGGCACCTGGGAAGCCATCCTCGGGCCCTACGTCGGCGACCGCTGGCAGCACGTCAGGCTCGCCGTCAACTACCGCACGCCGAGCGAGATCATGGAGACCGCGGCACGGGTCCCGCGGGCCGCGGACCCGTCGTTCACACCGCCGCGGTCGATCCGCGCCACCGGTGTCCGCCCGTGGGCGCACCGCACGCAGGACCTGCCGCGGGCGGTAGCGGAGGCGGTGGCCCGCGAGACCGGGCACGGCGCCGGGCAGGGGCGGCTCGCCGTGATCGCGCCGCGGGAGCGGTGTGCGGCGCTGGCCGCCACCCTGCCGGCGGCGGCCGCCGGCACCGCCCCGGACCTGACCCGCCCGGTGGTGGTCCTCGACCCGCGGCAGGCCAAGGGGCTGGAGTTCGACACCGTACTGGTCGCGGAGCCGGGCGAGTTCGGGGCGAGCGATCTGTATGTGGCGCTCACCCGGGCGACGCAGCGGCTGGGCGTGCTGCACACGGGGGCGCTGCCGCAGAGCCTGGCCGGACTGGCGGAACCGGACGGCACGGCCGAGCCGGACGCGGAGTCGGTCGCCGGGGCGGCCGGCTGAGCGGAGCGGGGCGCGGTGACGCGAAGCGGGCTTTCGCGGTACGAGCGGTGCGGCGGCAGCCCGCGCCCGGCATCCCTCAGCGGGGGGCGAGTGGTTGTCGCGTCAGCGCTCGTCCGCCGCACGGCGGCGGGCCGCGACGATCAGTCCGGCACCGGCGGTGAGGGCGACGGCCGCGCCGCCGACCGCCCACGAGGTGGCGGATCCGACGCCGGTGGCGGCGAGTTGGCCTTCGGCGGCCGTGGGTGCGGTGGCGGTGCTCCGCGACGAGGCGACCGCGGGCTCTGCGACGGCAGCCTTCCCGGCGCCCGTCTCACCGCCACCCCCCTTACCGCCCTCAACGTTCTCGCCGTTCTCGCCGTCCTTGCCATTCTCGCCGTGCCCCGCGGACCCGGTGTCGGGCTTCGGGGTGGGCTTGTTCTTGGCCGCCTCCCGTTCGGCGTCGGCCTCGTCCTTGGCACGTGCCTCGTACTGGCCGACCTCCAGGAAGTGCCGGACGTCCTCGGCCGTGCCGTCCAGCGCCTTGTTGGCGGCCGCCTTCACCGCGGGGCCGCCGACGCTCAGGATCTGCGAGGTGCGTACCCGATCGTCGTCTTCCTGGGCCGCGCGCCGTCCTGATTCCAGGAAGCGCACACGGTCCTCAGGGGTGCCGTCCATCGCCCGTTCCGCCGCTTCTCGCACTCCCGGGCCGGTGTTCTGGTCCCCGAGGATCTTCAGGATGGCAAAGCGGTTGTCCTCGTCGCGTGCGGCGTACTGGCCGACCTCCAGGAAGTGACGCATGGCCTCCGGGCCACCGTCGAGCGCTCGCGTCGCCTCTCGTTCCAGCCCTCTGCCGATGCCCTTGTCGGCCAGCATCCGGAGGATGGCCATCCGGTCCTGCTCGGCGGTCTTCGCGTCACCGCCCGGCGTCGTCTTCCCCGGTGCCGTCTCCCCCGGCTTCGCCTCCGGTTCGCCCGCCGGCTTGTCCGGGACGGAGGTGGCGGGCGACGACCCGCTGTCGGCGGCGACGGCCGGCGAGGAGAACAGAACGGCCGGCGCTATCGCAGCGGCGGCGACAACCGCCGGAATACGGGCCAACTTCACACAGAACACCCACTCATCCAAGAAACGTCAAAAACTATCCATGACAGGGTAAAGGATGCGTGAAGTGGTCTGAACCGGCGGTGGTCGCCGCGCCGGAACCGCGGGACGGGCCTGAGGAGTTCGTCCGCCACGCGTACCGGATGCCCGATGCGCACGGGTCGGGCCCGTACGCGGTCAGGGGGGTGCCGGGCCCTGCCGCGACGAGCGCAGTATGGCCAGGCGCCGCTGGTACTCCTCGTCCTCGATCTCACCCCGTGCGTAGCGCTCGGCGAGGATCTGCTCCGCCGTGGGACCGGCGGGCGGCGGCGGGCCGGTGTGCCAGCCGGCGCGCCAGCCGGTCTGCTCGCCGCCGTACTTGCCGGGGCGGGCGAGGGCGCGGAAGACCAGGATGCCGACCGTGACGACCAGCGCCCAGAACAGGATCATGCCGATGGTGGCGGCGATCCAGCCCCAGCCGCCTCCGCCGTGGTGGTACCAGTACATCGAACGTCACTTCCCAGCTCAGGAAGGCAGGGCACCCCTCACGGGTGCCCGCACCGCGATTCTCGTTCACCGTCGGGGCCGCGGGGAGGTCCGGTCGGCCCTAGGTGTCCGCCCCGCCCGGACCTGTTGCCGCCGCTCCGGCGGATCGACGATGGCAGGCACGCGGACGGTCCTCCGCGACCGCGGCGGGCGCCGTCAGGCGCCCGCCCCGGTACGACGGGCACCGTCCGGTGTCATGTCGTGATGTCGATGTGCCGCGGTGTCGCGGCCCGGGCCTTGGGGATGGTCACCGTCAGCACCCCGTCGTTGAGGTTCGCCTTGACGTCGTCGGCCTTCACGTCGACCGGGAGCGTCGAGCGGTACTCGAACCGGCCGGTGCGGCGAGTGCTCCGGCGCAGCACGCCCTCGCGCCCGCACTCCTTGTACTCGCCGCTGATGCGCAGTTCCCGGTTGGTGATCTCGACGTCGATGCCGTCCCGCTCCACCCCGGGCAGTTCCGCCTCGACGACATAGGCGTCATCGGTCTCGTGCAGGTCCGCGAGCGGCGCCCAGTGGGTCCGTTCGCCCAGCGCGGGGACACCGCCCGCGGTCTCCAGCAGATGGCTCATCCGCTCGTACAGGTCGTCGAACTCCGCGGCTATCGGCTCGCGCCACTGCAGGGAGGGCAGAGCTCTTTCCAGCAGGCTGCCGGTCCGGCGTCGCACGGGCATGTTCATCGCGGTCACCTCCGCGAAACGACTGCATGGGTACGGTTCCATGCTGCGCGCCCCGGCCCCTCCCGGCGACTTCGAACTCCCGTCGGCCAACACCGCGTCAGCCGAAGAGCCGGCGTACCCGGATGGTGTGGACGGGCCGCTTGGCACCGTGGTGCAGGGGCAGCCGCGCCCCCGGGCAGCCGTCGTCCCCCTCGGCCGGGTCCGCGTACTTCTCCCGCACGGCCGGCGTCCGTGGGTGGTACCGCCGCGCCGGCTTCCTGCGTCGCGCCGTCTTCTTGCGTCCCATCGGGTTCCGTCCCCTCGTGCCCCTGGCCGGCTCGCGCTCCCGTATCCGGTGGGTGTACGGGAGCCGGGTCAACGGGCGGACGCGGCACGGCGGGATCCGGGGCGCACCCGCCGTCCGCCGCCGGGTGGTTCAGTCCTGAATCCTGATGTGCCGCGGCTTGGCGGGCTGCGCCTTCGGGATCGTGACGGTGAGGACGCCGTCGGTGAGCGAGGCGGTGACGTCTTCGGATTTCACGTCCACCGGCAGCAGCGCCCGGTACTCGAACTTGCCGGTGGGGCGGCCACGGTGCCGCGGTACGCCTTCCCGTCCGCACTCCTTCAGCTCTCCCGAGATGGAGACCTCGTGCTCGCCGACCGTGACGTCGACGCCCTCGCGCCGTATGCCGGGCAGTTCGCATTCGACCAGGTACGCCTCGTCGGTCTCGTGCAGGTCGGCCGGCGGGGCCCAGGCGACCGGCTCGGTCAGGGGCGATGTGAGGGAGGCCGACTGGAGGAACCGGCTCATCCGGTCAAACAGTTCCTCGAACTCGGCCGCCACCGGCTCGGGCCAGCGGAGCCCGTGCTCCAGCAGGCTCCCCGGCCGGTGTCGTATGGGCAGATTCATCGCGCTGCACCTCCTCGGACGGGCCGCAGAACGGCGTTGCCGCCTGCCGCTCCCTCCTTGTCGCTTCTTTCTCTGGCCGTGCTGCTTCTTCCATGCTGGCCATCCCCGGCACACCCGGCGACTCGGACCGGCGCCGACCCCGGGGCGGGACACCAAGTGGCCTGACAGGGCGTCAGATCGCGCTCGGGGTCCGGGGCCGCGTCGCGCGGCGGTACGGGACCGCGGCACGGCGATGGGCCTGGGCCGGATCACGCACCGCGGCAGGCAGGTCACTTGCGGTGGTACCGGGTCACCTGCCGTGGCAGCGGGTGACCCGTCGTAGTGCCGGCCGGCGGGCCCGGCTCCCGCGTGGCGGCCGTGGGCCGCCCCTGCCACGCTGGAACGGAGGGGTCTGGGGCGGCGTACCCCTGGGCGGGAGTCCGGCGCCTAGGCCCGGTCCTCGTACGAGGGAGGAAGGATGGCTGCGTCCGCCGGCCCCGGTGACCACGGCGCCCCGCGCGACGACCGCCCCCTGAACGCCGCCGAACGCGAGGAGTACGACCGGCTGCGCGGCGCCGCGGCACTGCACCACCGGAGGTTGCGCTACGCGAGCGCCTCGGTACTCCTGATCCTGGCCTTCCTGCTCGCACCGCTGGCGGTGGTGGCGGCGTGGGTGAACAACGAGGTGACGGACACCGGCCGATACGTTCAGACGGTCGCGCCGCTCGCCTCCGACCCGGCCGTGCAGAACGCGCTGACCGACCGCCTCACCAACAGGGTGGTCGACGCCGTCGACGTACCCGCCCTCACCGCCTCGCTCGCCAGGGCCCTCGACCGCGCCGGCGCCCCGCCCCTGGTGGTCGACCACTCCCAGGCGCTGGCCGAGCCGCTCAAGAACGCCCTGACCGGCGCCGTCCGCACCGTCGTGGCCAAGGTGGTGAAGAGCGGCGAGTTCCGAGACGTGTGGCGAAGTGCCAACCGCGTCGCCCACGAGAACGTCGTGAACGTCCTCACCGGCGAGGGCAACCGCGCCGTGCAGGCCAAGGGCGACACCATCGTCCTGAACATCGGCACCGTCGTGGACCACGTCAAACAGCGGCTGGTCGACCACGGCTACCGGGCGGCGGCGAAGATCCCCGACGTCGACAAGACGATCCCGCTGCTCCAGGTCGACAAGCTCAACAAGGCGCAGAGCGCCATGCGGCTGCTGGACATCGTCGGCAACTGGCTGCCCGTCACGGCGGTCGGCCTCGCCGCCCTCGCGGTCTGGGCCGCGCCCGCTCACCGCGTCGCCCTGATGACGGCGGCGATCGGCGTCGGCGTCATGATGGTCGCGCTGCTCATCGGCCTCGCCGTGGCGCGCCAGGTCTACCTGGACTCCGTACCGCCCACCACGCTCCCGCGGAACGCCGCCGCCGCGATCTACGACACCCTGGTGCGCTTCCTGCGCCTGAGCACCCGCACCGTTCTCGTCATCGCGGTGATCACGGCGCTGGCCGGCTACCTCTACGGCCCGGGGCGCGGCGCCCGGCTCCTGCGCGCGGCGAGCGCCCGCGGCACCGGCGCCGCCGGCCGCGCCCTGGCCCGCGCCGGGTTGGACACCGGAGCGTTCGGCCGCCGGCTGGCCGCCCGCCGCCGCTGGACCACGGGCGTGGTCATCGCCGCCGGTGCGCTGGCCCTGTTCCTGTGGAACTTCCCCACCCCGGGGGTGGTGGCACTGGTCCTGGGCCTGGTCGTGCTCGTCCTGATCCTCCTCGGCATCCTCGCCGCCGCCGGAACACGCGCCCCGCCCGCCGCCGCACCACCCCCGTCAGGCGGTGCCCGATGAGGCGCCCGGCGCCGCGCGGGAGAGGGCGGCAGCACACCCGCCCCGTCACCACACTCACGGTACGAACAGGAGAGGAACAATGGTCGGTTACGTGAATCTGGCCTACGACTACCCGGTCCTCGGGGCCTTCTGGACAGCGATGTGGGTCTTCCTGTGGGTGATGTGGGTCATCCTGCTCTTCCGCATCATCGCCGACATCTTCCGCGACGACACCATGAGCGGCTGGGCCAAGACCGGGTGGCTGCTCCTCGTGCTGGTGCTGCCCTTCCTCGGCGTCTTCATCTACGTCTGCGCCCGGGGCCACGGCATGGGCAGACGCGAGCGGCAGCAGGTGCAGGAACAGCGCGACGAGTTCGAGCGGTACATCCGCGAGACGGCGGGCGGCGGGGCCACCGGCGTCAGCGAAGTGGACCAGCTCGCCAAGCTGTCCGACATCCGTGCCCGGGGCGACATCTCCGACGAGGAGTTCAGCCGCGCCAAGGAGAAGATCCTGCACTGACCGCCGACCGCACCCGACGCGGACGAACCGCCCCGCCCGGACGCCGCATGGTCATACGGCTCCCCCGGTCCCCGCTCTCCGGGAGAGCCGCAGGCCGGTGACCAGGTCCGGGCGGATGCGCAGTGCGTATTCCATCCGGTGGTCCGTCCAGGGGTGGAGCAGTGCCTGATAGTGCGCCAGGTCGTCGGGGTCCGTCACGAGATGGCAGTAGCCGGTGACCACGACGCTCCAACCGCAGTGCGTGGCGGGGTCGATGGCGTCGGCCTCATAGGCGACGACGATGCCCCCGCCGTCCGGCCGCCCGGTCAGCGCCGTCGCCAAAGCCGCGCCCTCATGGGTGCGGATGACGACCTCGCCGTGGTGCAGGAGGTGGTTCACCGGGCGGATGGCCGGGAGCGCGTCCTGGGTGAAGACGATCCTGCCCAGCGACACGCTGCCCAGCAGCCGCAGCGCCTCCTCGCGGTCCAGTTCGGTGCTGCGGCGCGACGCCTCGGCGTCCGCCCAGGCCGCTCGCCGGTCCTCGGTGGTGTGCCGGTCGGCCGGGTCCGTCATCGTGTGCTCCTGGTCGCGCCGCCGGCCGGTGTCACCGAGAGCGCCGCCGTACGGTCGTCCGCCGGGGCGAAGACCTCGGGCACCGGGTCGTGGCGGATCCGCCCGGCCGGCACACCGGCCGCGGTCAGCCGCGCCACCGTGGCCCCCACCATGGCGGCCGGACCGCTGACGAAGGCGCGGTGGCCGGTCCACGGGCCACCGCGGGCCACCGCCTCGGCCAGTGGCCCGTACGCGCTCGGTACCCGGTCCTCGTCGAGGACCCGGACCACCCGCAGCCACCGGTGCCGCACCGGCAGCCGGGAGAGCAACCCGGCGTCGTACAACTCGGCCCGGCTGCGGGCGCCGACGAAGAGGTGTACCCGGCCGGCGGGTTGCCCGGGGCCGCCGGCGCCCGCGCGGCGGCCGGCCCGCTCCTCCAGGAGCGCCTTGACGGGGGCCCATCCCGTACCGCCGGCCACCATCAGCAGGTCGCCCGAGAAGTCCGCGTCGTCAAGCGTCATCGTGCCGTGCGCGGGGCCCAGCCGGAGCAGGTCACCGACCCGGGTGCCGGACACCAGGGCCTCGCTCACCCCACCGCGGGCGGTCTGCCGGACGTGGAACTCCACCTCGTGATCGGGCCGCGGCGCGCAGGCGAGGGAGTACTGCCGCCACGCCTGGGGCATCAGCGGCGACTCGACCGCCGCGTACTGCCCGGCCCGGTACGGGTAGGGCTCGTGCATCCGCACCCGGACCACGGCGAGGTCCGGGCGACGTAACTGATGTTCCGTCACCGTGCCCTGCCAGCACGGCGGTTCGGCGAGGGCGGCATCGGCCCCCTCGACCATCGACGCGACGGCGAAGCGCAGCATCCGCACCCATGCCTGCTCCACGGCCTCGGCCCAGCGCGGTCCTGCGGTGCGCCGCAGCGCCGCGCACAGCGCGGCCTCGAACGCCTCGTAGTGCACCGGCCGCACCCCGAGCTTGCGGTGGTCGTGGCCGAGTTGGCGGAAGTAGGCGGCCACCTCGTCCGGCCGGTGCAGATTCTCGATCAGGTACCAGAAGGCCCGCGCCAGGTGCGCGCGCTGGAAGTCCATCGACGCCGGGAACAGCGACCGCAGGTAGGGCCAGCGGGCGAACATCTCCTCGTAGAGGTGGCCTATGAGGTCCCCGAAGGGCGTCACCAGGTCCAGATACTGCGTGATCAGGCGCTGATCGGCGGCGCCGTCGTAGGAGGCCGCGGCCGACCGGGGCCGCGGGACCCGCCCGGGTGCGAGGATCCGCCGCCGCAGCCGCATCGCGTCGTGCCGGGCGAGCAGGGCGTGGTACTCGTCGCCGACGGTGGCCGGGAACGATTGCATGGAGCGGACCTCCTGACAGGACGGCGGGCGCCCGGTGCGCTACCGCAGCGGTGCGGCCCCTCCGAGGAACGGGGTGGTCAGTATGGCAATGCACCGTTGTGCCCGAAGGGCCCTGCTCCCCAGGGCCGTTCGGCCCTTTCGCCGGCCCCCGCCCGGTAGGAGCCTCGTCGCGGGGCCCGGCCCGCTCCGGGCGTGGCATCGACCTCGGCGATACTGATGTTCCGTCAGGGGCCCGGCCCAAATGCCCCGGCGTCGCAGAAGCCCAGCCAAGGAACCGAAGAGCGAGCAGCGATGAACCAGCCCCCCGCACCCCCCGCCCCGAGCACGCCGCTGCGCGTCTTCATCCTCGACGATCACGAAGTGGTGCGCCGCGGCGTACGGGACCTCCTCGAAGCGGAGGGGGACATCGAGGTCGTGGGCGAGGCGGGCGACGGCCGGCAGGCCCTCGCCCGGGTGCCGGCCGTCCGGCCGCAGGTGGCGGTCCTCGACGTACGGCTCGGCGGCACCGGTGGGCCCGACAGCGACCACGAAGGCATCGAGGTCTGCCGGGAGTTACGGGCCCGGATGCCGGAACTGGCCTGCCTGATGCTGACGTCCTTCGACGACGACGAGGCGCTGTTCGACGCCATCATGGCGGGGGCGGCCGGGTATGTCCTCAAGCAGATCGACGGCTCGGCGCTGGTGCAGGCGGTACGCACCCTCGCGGCGGGCGGCTCGACACTGGATCCGCGCACCGCGACACGGGCGATGGCGCGGCTGCGCGGCCCGAGCCGGGCGCCCGAGGCGCCGCCGTCCGAACTCGACCGGCTCTCGGCACGCGAACGCGAGGTACTGGACCTGATCGCCGAAGGACTGACTAACCGTCAGATCGCCGACCGGCTGTTCCTCGCCGAGAAGACCGTCAAGAACCGGGTCTCGTCCATCCTGTCCAAACTGGGGGTGGGCCGCCGGGTGCAGGCCGCGATGGTCGCCGAACGCCTCCGGGAAACCCGCGACTGACCACCCGGTCCCGGCCGGTCAGGTGGGCAGCGGTACGCACCACACGATCCGGGTGCCGCCGCCGGCGGGCGACTCCACCGCCAGCCGGCCGCCGTGCATCTCGGCGCGGGCCCGCATGTTGGCCAGACCGCCGGTATGCGGTGCGGGCCCCACCCCCACCCCGTCGTCCGTCACCGTCAGCGTCACCTCGTCCGCCGCGGTCAGCGCCACGTCGAGGCGCCGGGCGCGGGCGTGCCGGGCGGCGTTGCTGAGGGCTTCCGCGGCGACCGCCACGACATGCTGCGCCAGCTCGTCCGGGACGGCGCTGTCCACCGGTCCGTCGATCCGCAACGCGGGGGCGAAGCCGAGCGGTTGGGCGGCTCGTTGCACGGTATCGGTGAGATCCCGGCGCAGGCTCCGGCCCGCCCTGCCCTCTCCGGTGGTGCGCAGTCCGAAGATGGTGGACCGGATGATCTTGATCGTGGTGTCCAGGTCGTTGACCGCCCGGCCGACCCGTTCGGCCGCCTCGGGCCGCTCGATCAGCCGGGTCGCGCTCTGCAGCGTGATACCGGTGGCGAACAGCCGCTGAATGGCCAGATCGTGCAGGTCCCGGGCTATCCGGTCGCGGTCGTGGAGTACCGCCAGCTCCTCCGACTCGGCGCGCCTGCGGGCGAGTTCGAGGGCGATCACGGCCTGGTCCGCGAAGCCCGACAGCAGCCGGACCTCGGTGTCGTCGAACGCGGGCCGGCCCGCCAGCCGGCTCAGCCGCAGCGCCCCGCACCCGGTGTCGACCTGTAACGGGACGGCGATGGCGGGCCCGTACTCCTCCTCGGTCTCCGTGTCCGGGCCGAGCGGGTGGGCGCGCGGGTCGGTGCGCAGATCGGCGGTGACCACGGGCCGGCCAGTGCGCGCGGCCATACCGGGCAGCGAGCCGTCGGCCGGCACCCGCAGCCCGGCGATCCGGCTCGCGCCGGCGCCCCGGGCCACCGCGACCGCCAGATCGTCCGCGGACGACTCCACCGGCAGCAGCACGGCAGCGGAGTCGGCACCGGCGAACTCCAGGGCCCGCTCGGCGATCAGGTGCAGCACCTCGTCCGCCCCGGTGCCGGAGAGCAAGCTGCGGGTGATCTCGCCGAGCGCCTCCAGCCACCGCTCCCGGCGCCGACTCTCGTGGTACATACGGGCGTTGTCGATCGCCACCCCCGCCGCGATCGAGAGGGTGGTCAGCACCGCCTCGTCGTCCGCGTCGAACGAGCCGCCGCCCCGCTTCTCGGTGAGGTAGAGGTTGCCGAACACCTCGTCACGGACCCGGACCGGCACCCCCAGGAAGGTGCGCATCGGCGGATGGCGGTCCGGAAAGCCGTAACTGCGCGGGTGCGTGGTCAGATCGTCGAGCCGCAGCGGTACGGGGTGGCGGATCAGCTCGCCGAGGATGCCCCGGCCGCACGGTGTCCGGCCGATCTGCCCGATGAGTTCGTCCGACATGCCCACGGGCAGGAACCGCGACAGCTGCCCGTCGTCGACGACGCCGAGCGCCCCGTACTCCGCGTCGGCGAGGGTGACCGCCGCCTCCACGATCCCGCGGAGCACCTGCGGAAGTTCGAGCCCCCGCCCCAGGCTCATCACCGCGTCGAGCAGGCTGTGCATCCGGTCCGGCTCGCGAAGGTGCGGCCCTCGCGCGGCCGGCGCGTGCTGCGGCGATGCGGACATGACCGTACTGCTCCCCAGGTACCCGGTGACCGACCTGCGCAGCGTACGTGATCATGACGGCCGCCCCGCCGGGCGACGGCGCGGACCGGCCACCCCCGGCGGCCGCCCCGCAGTGGCGCCGGCCGGTCGACCGCGACGGAACCCGAGCAGCGCCTCGTCACCTGCAAGGGCATGGCCCTCCGCACCTCAGGGGCGAAATGCACGAGAAACGGCAAATCGTTTACAGTACCCGGATGATCTTTATCGTTGTGAAGTTTCCCGTGAAGCCCGAATACGCCGAGGAGTGGCCGGCAAAGGTCGGCGCTTTCACCCAGGCCACCCGTGACGAACCGGGCAACCTGTGGTTCGAGTGGTCCCGCAGCATCGAGGACCCCAACACCTATGTGCTGGTCGAGGCGTTCAAGGACGATGCGGCCGAGGCGCATGTGAACTCCGACCACTTCCGCGCGGGCCTGGAGCGGATGCGTCCGCTGCTGCGCCGTACGCCCGAGATCGTGAGCACCACCATCGAGGGCGCGACCGGCTGGAGCGCGATGGGCGAGCTGGTGATCGACTGACCGCCGCGTCGACCGACGGCGAACGGGCCCCTTCGGGGCCCGTTCCCTCATACGACCGTCTGGTCCCCGTCGGGCACGTCCTGGACCGTCACCTTCGCCGGCGGCTCCCCGAGCCCCTCCGCCACCGCCCTCGCCAGACCCCCGGGATCGGGCTCGGCCGGTACGGGCACCTGCTCACCCTCCGGGTAACTCTCGATCGCCCTGGTGAAGTAGCCGGGGTCCCACGCCCCGACGGCGCCCCGTACCTCCACGGCGCGCACCGCTCGCGACCCGATCCGCTGCCGGACGGCGGCCAGGATCCGGTCCGACCGGTACTCCCCCGGCACCTGGAACAGGCTGGCGTGCGCACCGACCTTCGCACCGTCCTGGAGGCGGACGGTCACCGTCAGACAGCTGGTCACCGCGGGGTAGACGATGCTGCCTCCGGGGCCGACCTCGCCCACCCGCCCCTCGGTGATCCGCACGCTCGCGGCCGGCGACGTCACCGGAGCCGGGACGCGCGCGCTCGCGGCGGCCGGCTGCGCCATGACGAGGAGACCGGCGGCACCGAGGTGCAGGGCCAGCAGGAAGGCCGCGGTGGACGGGCGGACGCCGCCGACGACCCGCCCCTCCCCCAAAACCCCTCCCCGCTCTACCGGTTGAGCCTGCCGAAGCCCCCGTCGCCGCTGTCGTGCGCACCCCCGAACCGCCATGCTCCGCCCGCTCCCCACCGCACTGCCATCCCGTTCTCGTCCCGCCTCCGCGCCGTGTGGCGCAACCGTCCGCACGCTACTCGAACCGCGCGGTGTCCCCCGCCCCGCGGCGTACGATCTCGGCCTCGCCGCCCGAGAAGTCGATGACCGTGGTCGGCTCGGTGCCGCAGTCGCCGGAGTCGAGCACCGCGTCGATCACATGGTCGAGCCGCTCCTTGATCTCCCAGCCCTGCGTCAGCGGCTCCTCCTCGTCCGGGAGGAGGAGGGTGCTGGAGAGCAACGGCTCACCGAGTTCGGCGAGCAGCGCCTGGACGACGGCATGGTCCGGGATCCGGACGCCGACCGTCTTCTTCTTCGCGTGCAGCAGCTGGCGCGGCACTTCCTTCGTGGCGGGCAGAATGAAGGTGTAGCGACCGGGCGTCGCCGCCTTGATCGCGCGGAACACATCGTTGTCGATGTGCACGAACTGGCCCAGCTGCGCGAAGTTCTGGCAGACGAGAGTGAAGTGGTGCCGGTCGTCCAGGTTCCGGACCGACCGGATCCGGTCGATGCCGTCGCGGCTGCCCAGCTGGCATCCCAGAGCGAAACAGGAGTCCGTCGGATACGCGACGAGGGCGCCGGAGCGGATGCTCTCGGCCACCGTGCTGATGGTGCGCCGCTGCGGGTTCTCGGGGTGGACGTCGAAGTACTTCGCCATCCGCCGAGTCTAGGTGATCGGCAGGCCCCGGACGGTGGGCGCCGGGCCGCCGCTCATCCGTCCAGCCGGGACAGGCCGGCGGACGGCCGGCCGCCGCGCCTTCGCCCTCCGGCGCCCCTCCCCCGCGCTTCCCTTGGTCCGCTCCCCACTGTCCGCTCTCCACTGCCCGTGGCCGGTCCTACCGGAAGGCGGCGATGTGGCGACGGGCCCAGTCGGCGAAGGTGCGGGGAGCGCGGCCGAGGACCCGCTCGATGTCAGGGCTGATCCGCTGTTCGGCAGAGGTGGGCCTGCCGAGGATGTCGAGGGTGGTCTCGGCCACCGGTCCGGGCAGGAACCGCAGCATCTGCGCCCGCGCCTCGTCCCGCGTCTGCTCGACGAAGCGCACCGGTTCACCGAGCGCCTCGCCGAGCGATGCGGCCTGCTGCCGCGGCGTGACGAGTTCCGGTCCGGTCAACTCGTAGGCGCGTCCGGCGTGCCCGTCGTCGCGCAGCGCCACGGCGGCGACCTCGGCGATGTCGGCCGGGTCGACAGTGGGCAGGCCGACATCGCCGAACGGGGCGGCCACGGTACGCCGGGCACGGACCGACTCGGCCCAGGCGTAGGCGTTCGAGTCGAAGCCACCGGGCCGAAGGATCGTCCATTCCGCGCCCGACCGCCGGACGGCGTCCTCCCTGGAGCCGCCGATGTCCCCGTGGGAGGCGGACTCCGGCCGGGTGACGACGCCCTGGGAGGACAGCAGCACGACGCGCCCCACTCCGCAGGCCCGTACGACATCGAGGAGGTCCCGCGGGCTGAACGGCCGGGCGCTGCCGCCGCCGTCGTGGAGAAAGAACGCATCGGCACCGTCGAGGACGGGCCGCAGGCTCTCCGGGTCGGTCAGATCCGCCCGCCGGTGCCGGACGCCGTCGGGCACGGCCGCGCCGGAGACCCCGCGGGACACCGCCGTCACCTTCTCCCCCGCCACGGCGAGTGCCTGCACCAGCGAACGCCCCACATTGCCGGTCGCTCCGGTCACTACGATCACGACTAACTCCCCTGTAATGCCTGGTAATCGATGCCGATCGGGTCAGGTCGCAGGCGGTGGGGCGGGACCCGCACCGCCGCGACGCACGGACGCTAACACCGCCGGGGCAGTAGGTACCCAGGAGAAAGTGACTGAGCAGAGGGGAAGCGGTCCGACCGCGCGGGCGGGGTGCCGGCGGTCCGCCGGACGGGGTCGGACGGGTTCGGACCGGCAGCCTCAGGGTCGGCGGCGCGGCATCTCGTGACGGACGGTCACCAGCCCGGCATCGCATGCCGGATGCAGTGGTCCAGGCCGGCTGCGCGTCGTGGGGCCGGTGTCCGGGCGTTCGCGCGCGCATCGGGCGGCGGCGCGCAGGGGTTCTCCGGGTCCGCCGGTGGGGTGACGGCCGACCGTGTGGAGGGGGAAGCGGCACAAGCCGCAGGCCCTGGCCTCAGTGCCCCCAGGACCCTCCGCCGTCCACCTCCATGATGTGACCGGTTATGGACTTGGCATCGGGCGAGGTGAGGAAGTTCACGACCGCGGCGACCTCGGCGGTCTGGATCAGGCGCTTGGTGCGGGTCCGGGCGACGAGCTGCCGCTGGAACTCCTCCGGCAGGGAACGGTACATGGGCGTGTCGGTGGGTCCCGGGCAGATGACGTTCACGGTGACGCCGTACTCGGCGACCTCCTCGGCCAGCCCCCTGGCGAAGCCCAACTGGCCCGCCTTGGACGCCGCGTAGTTGGTCTGGGTGGCGCCGCCCGCCAGGGCCAGGGCGGACGACATCACGATGATGCGGCCGGCCCGCCGCTCCTTCATGCTCCGGCAGGCGCGCCGGGCGACCTTCATCGTGCCGGTCAGGTTGACGTCGATGACCCGGTCCCACTGCTCATCGGTCATCTCCTCAAGGAAGTTGTTGGCGATGACGCCGGCGTTGGCGACCAGGACATCCACCTCACCCAGCTCCCGCTCGACCCTCGTGAACGCGCGATCGACCTCATCGGTCCGGGTCACGTCGCACCGGATCGGCAGGAGACCGGGGACCTTCGGCGCTTCGGTGGTCAGATGGGTGATGGCGACCTTGTTGCCCAGGGACAGCTGGTGCTCGGCGATGGCCAGGCCGATGCCGCGGGACCCGCCGGTCACCAGAACTACTCGGGACATGGGTATGCGCTCCTTGCTCTCGGTAGAGGTGCTGTGGGTGAGTATCAGCCACCCGGAGGCATAACCGACAGCCGGGTATGGTTTCCGGTTGTCACGCGCTGTCCACGGCCTCTCCGGGCCTGGACCATCGGACAGGGCCTAGCAGAGGAGCCCGCCGGTGTAGTCGTCCTCCGCCAGTTGCCGCCACGAGTGCCGGGAGGTGGCGAACGCCTCCGGATCGACGTCCCGGACCATGTCGTCGACCACGTTCACCAGCAGGGACGCCGGGGTGAACACCGCCCATCCGCCGGGCTGTCCGCCGGCCCCCAGATCCCATCGGGCCCACTCCGCGTGCAACCGCCCGTAGATCCAGCAGGCGTACAGCAGGGCCGACACGTCCCGGTGGAGATACGCCGCGGGGTCGCCGTCGTCGTACCAGTCCGGGAGTTCGACGCGGCCGGTCGCGCCGTCCAGGGCTATCGCGAGGTCGTGCGGCCACCAGCCCAGGGCGAGGAAGCTCTGCTGGTAGTCGCGGCGCGGCGGAGCGTCGCCGTCGGTGCGGAGAGTGTCGTCGACCGGGTCGCCGTAGACGTCGGGATGGGCCTCGGCCATCGTGCGCAGCGGCCCGTCATGCGGGGTGAAGAGGTCGGTGTCGCAGGGCAGTCCGATCTCGGTGAGCAGACGGCGGGTCGGCTCGTGGGTGAGCTGGGGCGGCAGCTCGTCCGGAGTGAAGCGGCGGACCCGGCCGTCGTCACCGATCTCCGCGACGAGTTCGGGGCCGAGGGCGTAGGCCAGTTCACCGGCGGCTCCCGGCTTCGCGCCCCAGTGCAGGGTGCGGATCAGCAGCGCCGTCGGCCAGTGGGCGGGCGGGATCGGCCCGACGAACAGCTCGGGGTCGATCCGCCGCATCCGTTCCTCGGTGCGCTCGCGCACCTCGGCGATGACCGCCGGACCGCGGCGCCCTCCGTACGGATCGGGGTCGCCCGGCGGGGCCGAGACCGCCTCGATCTCCCGTGTCAGCCCGGCCAGTTCGGGCAGGCCGGACGCCAGGAGATCGCTGTGCCACCCGTCGTACTGCTCCGCCACGAGATACACCCTGCCGCTCGCGCCGTCGAGGGCGAGCTGCGCCTCCCCGTCATAGTCGTCCCCGAGCAGGAGGAGCGAGCGTGGGGCTGCGGTCGCGGCGCCGGTCTCGCCGGTGGCCCCGTCGCCCCGCAACGGCTTCAGCCGCCTGTCGCGCACCGCCGTGAAACGGAGACCGGCGGCCTCCTCGGGCAGCCCGTGCGCCACCAGGAACCGCCGGCTCGGCTCATGCGTCAGCCCCGGCGGCAACGTCGCCGCATCCCAACGACACCACCCGGCCCCTCCCGGCGTGCCCGGCCCCTGCCCGCTGCCGCCCCCGTAACCGCTCATGAACTGCCGTCCTCCCCGCCGATGTCGTGAGGTGTCGTTCGTCCGTCCCCTCACCGACGACACTACGCGGGACCACTGACACACCACCGGCCGCGGTGCGAGCGGCGCCGTCAGGCGATGCCCGCAGTGCCTAGGCCGCCCGGGTATCGCGGCTGCCCCTGGCGTTCGGGGGCCGCCGGGAGCGGTACACATCGGGCATGACCGATCCTGATCAGTACGCGCGGGTGATGACGTGTGAGGACGCCGCGTACCGGCCGATCGTGGCCGACCGCGGTGCAGATGACTGCCGGGTGCCGACGACCGGTGAGGGTGCGGTGGTGGAGGCGGTGGCGGGGGCCGTGAGGGCGGGTGCGGGTGCGGCCGGTGTCAGGGGGGCGGGGCCGGGTGAGGGCCGCGGCGGGTGGGCGGCGGTGAGCCCGCGGGCGGAGCGCCCAGGGGGCGCGGGGCGGGGGTGAAGGCGAGCGCGGTGTTGTGGCCGCCGAAGCCGCAGGAGACGCTCAGGGCGAGGTCGATGCGCTGGCTGCGGGCCGTGGGGGCGACCACGTCGAGGACGGCGGTATCGGCTGCGGGGATGCGGAAGTTGGCCGTGGGCGGGGCGAGTTGGTGCTGCACCGTCAGGACGGTCAGGGCCGCTTCGATGGCTCCGGCCGCGCCCATGGTGTGGCCGAGTACGCCCTTGGCCGAGGTGACGGACGGGCCGGTGGCGCCGAAGAGGCCGTGGAGGGCGGTCGCCTCGGTGCGGTCGTTGAGCGGGGTGCCGGTGCCGTGGGCGTTGATGTGGGCGACGTCGGCCGGAGCCGCGTCGGCATGAACGAGGGCTTGTCGTAGGGCTGCCAGCAGGCCGCGGCCGTCCGGGCGGGGGGCGACCGGGTGGTGGGCGTCGGTGGCCGAGCCGTGCCCGGTGAGCAGGGCCCGGGTGGGTGCGCGGCGCGCCGTCGCGTCCGCGGCGCGTTCCAGGACCAGTACGCCCGCGCCCTCCGCCAGGACGAAGCCGTCGCGGGTGGCGTCGAAGGGGCGGGAGGCCGTCGGGGGGTCGTCGAGGCGGTGGGAGAGCGCTCCGGCGCGGCCGAAGGCGGTCACGCACAGGGGGGTGATCATGGCGTCGCTGCCGCCCGCGATCGCGATGTCGCAGGCGCCGGCCGCCAGGAGCATGGCGGCCGTGGCCAGGGCGGTGGCGCCCGAGGCGCAGGCGGTGGCGGTGTGCAGGACCGGGCCGTGCACTCCCAGGTCGATGGCCAGTTGGCCGGCGGCCATGTTGGGGAGGAAGGCGGGCAGGGTGAGGGGGGAGACCGAGCGGTGCCCGCCGGCGAGCAGTTTGCGGTGCTGCCGCTCGTAGGTGCCCACGCCGCCCGCGGCCGACCCCAGCACGAGGGCCACGCGGGCGGCGGGCCAGTCCCGCGACGCGGGATCGAGGCCCGCGTCGCGGACGGCCTCCCGGGCCGCGGTCAACGCGAAGTGGGTGAAGCGGTCGTGGCGCCACGGCTGGACGCCGCCCACCTGCGTACGCGCGTCGAAGCCGGGGACGCGGCAGGAGATGGTGACCGGCAGTCCGGCGAGTTCGGGGTCGGCCGCGGCGGTCGGCCGGCCGGCGCAGACACCCTTCCAGGTGTCGTCCGTGCCGATCCCGGCCGGGGTGACGAGGCCGATCCCGGTGACCGCCAGGGGGGTTGGCGGGAGCACCGATGCCGGGTGGGGCGTGCCGGCCGTCATGGCGCGGGGGTTCCGGACTGTTCGCCCAGCAGGCCGCGTACGGTCCCGGCGAGGTCGTCGAGGGTGGCCTCGGCCGCGGCGTCGTCGTCCAGGTCGATGTGCCAGTGGTCCTGGAGGGTGACGGCGAACTCGACGACGGCGAGGGAGTCGAGGTCCAGGTCGGTGAGGGTGGAGTCGGCGCGGATGGCGTCGGCGGGGACGTCGAACTTCTCGGTGAGCACGGTCATGAGGTGCTGGAGGACATCGTCCATGGCTGCTTCCTCGGGTGCGGTGAGGCGGGGGACTGTTCGGAGGTGGGGCGGGGGTGCGGAGGGTGGTGCCGGGGAGTGGCCGACGGCCAGGTCAGGGCGATCGAACCCCAGGTGAGGCCGCCGCCGAAGGCGGTCAGGAGGGTGCGGGCGCCGGGCGATACGAGCCCTTGTGCGGCGGTGTCGGCGAGGGCCAGGGGGATCGAGGCGGCGGCGGTGTTGGCGACGTCCCGGATGTTGCCGAAGCGGTGCCGGGGGGCGATGTCGAGCCGGTCGGCGACCGAGTCGAGGATCCGCTGGTTGGCCTGGTGGCCGATGAAGGCCGCGACGGTACCGGGAGTCCAGCCGGCGCGGTGCAGTGCGGTGCGGGAGGACTCGGTCATGCGGCGTACGGCCTGTGCGTAGACGTCGCGGCCCCGCATCCGGAAGTAGCGGTCGTGGCGGGTGAGTTGCTGTGCGGCGAGGGGCATGCGGGAGCCGCCGCCGTTGATGGCGATCAGGTCGCAGCGGGAACCGTCGGAGCCGAGGTCGGTGGCGATGACGGCGCCCGGCTGCCGGGCGTCCGCGCCGCGCAGGACGACCGCGCCGGCGCCGTCGCCGAAGATGTAGGCGGTGTCGCGGTCGAGGGGGTCGATGATGCTGGAGTAGGTCTCGGCGGCGATGACCAGCGGCCGGGCGCAGGCCCCGCTGAGCAGCAGCGCGGTGGCGAGCGACACCCCGTAGACGAAGCCCGAGCAGACGGCTGCCAGGTCGAAGGCGGGGATGGTGGACAGGCCGAGGCGGTGGGCGACCTCCGGTGCCGTCGCCGGGCAGTGCCGGTCGGGTGTGGTGGTGGCGAGCAGGAGCAGGTCGGGGGGTGGTCCGCCGGCGGATTCGAGGGCGGCGCGGCCCGCGCCGGTGGCGAGGTCGCCGGTGGCGGTTCCGGGGGCGGCGCGGCGGCGGTTGACGATGCCGGTCCGGGAGCGGATCCAGGCGTCGGAGGTCTGCAGGGCCCCCTGGCGCGTCAGCTCCTCGTTGGAGACCACGCGCGGGGGCAGCGAGGAGCCGATGCCGCAGATGGCTGCGGTGCGGCGGGGGTGCGGGGCGGTGCGCTGTCCGGTCACGGGTCACACCCCGGCGAACGGGGAGGGCGGTTTGGGGATGCCGGCGAGGCCGCCGTCCGGCACCGACAGGCCGCCGTCCACCACGAGGGCCTGGCCGGTCAGATAGCCGGCGGCGGGCGCGGCCAGGTAGAGCGCGGCCCAGGCGGCCTCCTCCGGCTCCGCCCAGCGGCCGAGCGGCACATGGGCCGTCAGCCAGTCGGAGACCGGAGCGGAGCGTTGGGCGAAGGCCGTCATGTCGGTCCGGGTCCAGCCGGGGCACAGGGCGTTGACGCGTACGCCGTCGCGCGCCCAGCCGACCGCGAGGCTGCGGGCCAGCGACACCTGACCCGCCTTGGTGGCCGCGTACGCCTCCATCATGGGCGCCCCCATCACACCGGCAACGGAGGACATCAGCACCAGGCTGGCCCGCGGTGAGGCGGCCAGGTGGCGGTGGGCGTGCCGGCACAGGGCGGCGGTGGCGTCGAGGTTGACGGTGACGACGTGCTCCCAGTCGTCCTGGGCGGAGCGGGGCAGCGGGACGAGCAGCGGTGTGCCGTCCGGACGGGTGGGCAGCACACCGGCGTTGTGGACGACGACGTCGAGTCCGCCGAGGACATCGGCGGCGGCGTCCACGACCCGGCCGGCGGCGGCGGGTTCGGCGAAGTCCCCCGGCACCAGGTACGCGGCGCGACCCCGGTGCACGACCTCCGCGGCGGTGTCCTTGAGGGCCGCTTCGGTGCGGGCGGACAGGGCGAGGTCGGCTCCCGCGTCGGCCAGTGCCAGGGCGACGGCCCGGCCGATGCCGCGGGAGGCCCCGGTCACCAGGGCGCGGGCGCCGTCGAGGCGGAAGGCTTCAGTGGTGTGCATGGTGGAGCGTCCCTTCGTGTACTGCGGCCCGCTGCGGGGCGATGCGGATGGTGGGGGCGCCACTCCAGGTCAGCAGGGCGCTGCCCCAGGTCATGCCGGCGCCGAACGTGGCGGTCAGGATGCGGGACCGGGGGGTGAGCAGTCCGTTCGCGGCGGCAGTGGCCAGCGCGTACGGCGTGGAGGCGGCGCCGATGTTGCCGATCTCCTGGGCGACGATCGGGAGCCGGTCGACGGGGATGCCCAGGTCGTTGGCGACGGTGCGCAGCAGCTTGGGGTTGGGCTGGTGGGTGATGAAGGCGTCGATGTCCTGGAGGCGCAGGCGGTTGCGGGCCAGGCTGTCGCGCACCACCAGCGGGAACATGGTGGTGATGAAGTCGCGCACGGCGCGGCCGTCCATGTGGATGGTGTGGGCGCCGGTGCGGAGCGTGGTGGTGCTGGCGGGCCTTCTGCTGCCGCCGGCGGGGATGAGGACCCGGTCGGCGAGGGTGCCGTCCGAGCCCAGGTGGAAGTCGCCGAACCCCTGTCCCGGCGGGACCGGCCCGAGCACGGATGCCGCGGCGCCGTCGGCGAAGAGGACGGCGGTGGCGCGGTCGGCGGGGTCGAGGAACTTCGAGTACGCCTCGACGCCCACGACCGCGGCGTACCGTGCGCACGGGTCGGCGCGCAGCCAGTCGTGCGCCACCCTGGCCGCGAACAGCCAGCCCGAGCAGGCGGCGCTGACGTCGAGCGCGACGGCGTTGCGGGCCTTGGTGAGGGCCTGTACCCGGCAGGCGGTGGACGGCCCCAGTTCGTCGGGGGTGGAGGTGGCCAGCACGAGCAGGTCGATCTGGTCGATGTCGAGGCCGGCCGCGGCGACGGCGGCCCGTACCGCGCAGGCCGCCAGGTCGGAGGCCGCCTCGTGGGGCGCGGCGACATGGCGGTTGCGCACTCCGGTGCGCTGGGTGATCCAGTCGGCGGTGACGCCCGCGCCGGATGCGACTTCGTCGTTGGGGCGGCGCCGGGAGGGGAGGAAGGTGCCCATGCCGAGGACGCCGATGGGCCGGGTGGGGTGGTCGTTGATGCTCACGCGGGTGCTCCGGGGTGCCAGGTGAGGGTGCCGCCGAGCGCGGCGGCGTAGTCCGGGTCGGACAGCGGGGTGGGGAGGAGGTCGTCGGGGGTGCCGAGGGCTTCGGTCAGCGTCGTCAGGTGCGGCATGAGGCGCTCGCACTGGCGGTCCGCGGTGTCGTTGAGCGCGGCCGCCTGGGTGGGGCCGAGGAGTCCGGTCCATTGCAGGGGGCCCGCCAGCCGGAGGGCCTGGGTGGTGCCGTAGAGGGCGGCGAGGGTGCTCAACGGGCCGCTTACGGTGGGGTCGTGGACCGCGGCGAGGGTGTCGGCGACGCTCTGCGCGGCCAGTCGCCGGGTGTGGATCTCGCCGAGCTGCCGGGTGTGTTCGAGGACGGGGTTCCACAGCGCCATCCGGCTCAGGTGCGGGGTGCGGCGGGTGCGGACGGTCGTGTGCAGGTCGCCGGCCAGCCGCCGCTCCAGCGCCCCGACGAGGCCCGGCCACCATGTGGGGCTGTCCGGGTCCGGCTGCCCGGGCGGGGCGGCGTCGGTGTGCTCCTCGGCCAGCGCGCGGCCGATGTCGAGCAGGATGAGCCGGTTGTCGCCGCCGGCGCTGTCGAAGGCGTGGGCGAAGCCGTGGTAGGCGGAGAGCCGGTTCACGGCGAGGTAGCCGGCGAGCCCGCAGCGGTGCTGGCATTCGCCCGTGACGCGCGCGGCGCCGGCCACCGCGAGCGCCTTGAAGGCGGCCAGCCGGCGGTCCACGGACGCCCAGGGTGCGAAGGCCATGTCCGGCGGGGTGCCGCTCGTGGCGCCGGTGGTGATGCGGCCGTCCAGCGTGAACGCCCAGAGGTCCTTGGCGGTTTGGGCCGCACAGGTCAGGGCGAAGGCTTCGGCCAGTGCGGAGAGCAGGGCCCGCTGCTGGGTGCGGTAGGTCAGGACCGGGGAGCCGGGGGCGAGCCTGCCGTGCGAGCGGCGGTGCAGCGAGTGGCGCAGGGCCGCGACGGCGGCGGCCCGGGCGAGGGCCGCCGCCGCGCTGGGCAGGGTGGCCCACAGGGCCTGCCCCACCGACATGGTGTGCCGCAGTCGCTGATCTACCGTCAGGGGATCGTCCACGCAGCCGAGTTCGTCGATGGCGGCGCTGCCGCGGAGCCACCGCTCGTACGGGACGCGGACGCCGTCGAAGCGCACCAGGGCGTATTCGAGGGGCAGCGCGTCGACGCCCAGCGGGCCGGAGATCGCGACGCCCGGCGCGGTCTCCCGCTCGTCGCACAGGTCGACGAGGAAGGGGAAGACCCCGTGGTCGGTGCCGTCGACGACCAGGCGGGCGCAGACGGCGGCGCTCTGCGGCATGCCCGGGGCGCCGACGCTGGAGAACTTGGCCGCCCCGTGGTCGGGCGTCCGCAGCACGAACTCCCGGCGCTCCGGCTGGAATTCGGCGACGGTGCGCACCGCGAGATGGCTGCCGGCGTCGCCGATCTCGGTGATGAGGAAGACGCCCTTGCGCGCCGCGGTCTCCAGTGCCTTCGGCACGTGGGCCCGCGCGGTCCCGGCACCGGCCGGCCCGTTCTGCCGCAGGTCGCCGGACGCGCCGACGACCGACCCCAGGCACAGGACGTAGTGGTTGAGCACCGTCATGTAGAGCGCCGGGTCGACGACGGCCGTGCAGGCGCTCAGTGTGGCCAGCAGGTCGGGGTCGGCGAGCAGTCGGTCGGCGGACGGGAGCATCCCGGCGAGCAGGCGCAGCTGCCGGTGGGTGCGGTGGTTGCGGCTCTCGTGCGCCCTCGGCGGGTCCGCCGTGGCGAGCGCGGCCAGGATCCGCCGGCCCGCGGCGCTGCGGAGCGGATCGGGCAGCACCGGCGCGAAGGCGGCGCACGGATCGGAGGTGGTCGTCATCGGCTCGCTCCGTAGGTTGCTTCCGGTGCGGGTGCCAGGGGCCGCCCCGGCCCGGCGGGGTGCAGCAGGTGCGGCCTCTCCCACGGGAACCCGGGGTCGGACAGCGGGCTGTACGCGGCGTACTGACGACCCGTCAGTACACGTCGGGCGTTGCGGGTCAGTGCCTGTCCGGTGCCGGCTTCGAGCAGGAGGGCGGGCGGCGGGGCGGCGGCCTGGGACAGGACGTGCGGCAGCCGTACGGGGTGGACGACGCAGTCGGCGAGCCCGCGGAACACATCGTCACCCTTGCCGTAGGCGCCTCCGTGGACGGCGGAGTAGAGGGGGGTGTGGCCCGGCCGCGCGCGCAGTGCGCCGATGGCGTCGTGGAACGCCTGTGCCGGGGCGGTGAGCGACGGGTGGTGGGTCAGGAAGGGCAGCCGCAGCCGGGCGGCCTCGACGTCCTGGGCGGCGGCCTGCTTCTCGACCCGGATCAGCTCGTCCAGCGGGCCGGACACCACCGTCTCGCCGGGGTCGTTGACGCAGGCGACCGCCACCTCCGCGGTCCCCGCCGTCGCGATCAGGCGTGCGGCGGCGGCCTCTCCGACTCCCAGCAGCGTCATGCCTCCGCTGCACCCGGACAGGATCCGGGCGAGCCGGCAGGCGATCCTCGTGCCGTCGGCGATGTCGAAGACGCCCGCGGCGGTGAGCGCGGGGATCTCGCCGAAGCTGACGGCGACCAGGCGGTCGGGGGCGGCACCCACCGCGCACAGCGCGCGATGGACCGCCAGCGAGGCCCCGAAGAGGGCGGCCTGCGGGGTTCCCACGGCGGCCTCGGCCAGATCCCGGCCGCTCGGCGGGGCGGCACCGAGCAGTGCCGGGCCCAGCGCCGGGATGCCGTACGCACCGCTCGCCTCGTCGACCTGCTCGAACACCTCCGCAACAGCGGTCCGCACGACGGGATGCGCACGAGCGGCCCGGACCAGGGGGCTGACGGCGAAGTCGCCCTGGCCGGGGAAGAGATGGACCACGAGGGGCCGCGCCATGGACGGCACGGCTCGGCCGGATGTCTCGGACACGGGATACTCCTCCACGTATGCACGGCGGCCCCTCGCGCCGCGACGGCGGTCCGGCGGACGCCGGTGCCTGGCGGGCGGCGATCCCCGGGCAGCGGGTGCCTGCGCACCGACGGGGCGGGCCTGTGCTCGGATGCAGATGGGACTCACTCATAGACGCTTTCCGGACTTTTTCCTGAACGGCGTCTCCTTCGGCTCCCCTACGGGCGCCCTGTCCATCGCCGCCCCGGCAACGTCGCCGACGGCGGTGACCTGCGGTGACCGCGCACGCCCCTCCCGGCTGCGCGCTGGAACGGCTCCGTGCCCGCACCGTCAGGCGCACGGGCCCCACCCCCCTCTCGACCACACCGCGGCACACTGGCCGGATCGGCCATGCGGTACGGGGCGAGAACCACCGCTGGGGTATGTCTCAGACACAACCATGCCCAGGGGCCGTGCGCGAAGCGAAAGCGGACCTTGATGCGTGAACGCGTTGAAACGGCCACACGGCGCGGGGCGGTGAGGTCGGAGAGCCAGGAGGAAGACATGGCTCGTCACCGACCCAATGAGCACCTTGCCGAACTACTGACGGAAGCGGACTGGAGCGCCGGTGAACTGGCCCGCGCGGTCAACGCCCTGGGCACCAAGCACGGTGTGCGGCTGCGTTATGACCGCACGTCGGTCGCGCACTGGCTCAACGGCTCCCGCCCCAGACCCCCGGTCCCCGACCTGGTGGCGCAGGTCCTCACCCGGCGGATCGCCCGGACGGTGACCGTGGCCGAAACCGGACTGGTCCACAGCCCTTCGGACGAGTCGCTGCGGGAGGCCGTGCTGACCACCGCCGACCCCATAGAACGGCTCGTCACCCTGTGCCGTACGGATATCGACCCCGCCCACCGGGCCGTCCTCAACCGCGAACTCGTCACCACCCGCCCGGTCCCGGCCCGCGAATGGCCCGCACCGGGCGGCGGCGCCGGCACCCCGGACACCGTGCCCGCCGAGCCGGCGCTCACCACCCTGTCCGACGACCGTCTCGACCACATGGCGGTCGTCTTCGCCACCCTGACCGAGCGATACGGCGGCGCCCACGCGCGCTCGGCGCTGGCGACCTACCTGGCCGACGACGTCGCCCGCCTCCTGGCGATCCCCCACTCCGGTGGCGGCCTCCCCCGCCGGCTGCTGCGCGGCGCCGCACAACTCACCCACCTGCTCGGGGCGATGACCATCGACGCCTGCCTGACCAACGTGGGCTACCTCTACTACCACTCGGCTCTCGACCTCGCCCACCGCGCCGGCGACCGCACCTCCTACGCGATCAGCCTGCGCGCCATGAGCCTGTCGGCGCTGCACCTCGACGACGCCTGCCATGCCCGGCAGTGGTCGGACCAGGCCCTGGAGACCGCCGGCCCCACCGCCCCACGGGCGGTCCGCTCGTATCTGCACGCCGGGCGCGCCGTCATCCACGCCACCGACGGCAGACGCCGGCTGGCGCTCGCCGACCTCCTCACCGCCGAGCGCCACCACGACCCCGCCCCGCGCGGCACCGGGCCGTTCACCCACTATCCGCTGACCGCGCTGCACTACCAGCGCGCCCTGGTCCTGCTGGCCCTCGGAGACCGCCCCGGCGCCCTGGCCGCCCTCGAAGCCTCCCTCAACACCCGGCCCGCCAACCACCACACGGCCCTGGTCCTGCTGCACGCGCTCCTCGCCCAGACCCTGCTGTCAACGGGCGAGTTGGACGCGGCCCTCCCCCACTGCCGGCAGCTCTTCCACCACTACCCGCTCACCGCCTCCTGCCGCGCCCGCAAGGCCCTCACCGCGCTCCGCAACGCGCTGCACCCCTACCACCGCCACCCGCAGGCCAAGGAGACCCGGGCACACGCGGCGTTTCTGGTCCGCCGGCCGTCACTGCACTGACCCGGCGGCCGGCGCCCCGCCGCCAACCAGGCCGCCCCGGCGCCCGGTTCGCCGCGGACCGGCCCGGCGATCAGTCCGACGACGCCGGATCCGACGGCTCCTGGAACCCGGCGAGCAGCTCCCGGGACCACGTCAGGCTGCCGTCCCGCAGCTCGCCGATCACCCCGTCGAGCCAGCGCCGCTCGGCGGTGAGAACGGCGAGCGTGTACTCGTCCTCGATCAGCGCGACCCGCGGCACCCCGGCGCCCACGGCCTCGTCCCGGCCCTCCTCCAGGGCGGCGCACTGGGCGGCGACCCGCTCCGCGCGCCGCTCCAGCACCGGCAGCGCCTCGTCCGGGACGAGCAGCATCACGTTCGACAGAGCCGCCGGGAAGACGGGGAACTCCTCCTTCGGCACCGACAGCATCTGCTCCAGCCACTCGCGCGTGGCCGCCCGGCCCGCGTCGGTGACCTCGTAGACCGTCCGCTCGGGGTACTGCTGATCGCGCTCGGTCTGCCGGACGGCGATCAGTCCGCCGGCCAGCAGCCGCTCGATGGTGCGGTAAAGCCCGGCCCGCTGGCCGACGTTGACGACCCGCTCCTTGCCCCACTGCTTGATCAGCTGCTGGAGGCCGTACGGATGGAGCGGCCGGTAGTGCAGCAGCGCGAGCACGGTGAGGGCGAGGGGCGAACTCTTCACGGGTGCGGTCATGCCTGTCATCGTAGTCACCGCGGAAACTAGTTGCATTGAAACTAGATTCACTGCAACTATGGAGTCCGCGACAGACGCGACATCCGAGCAACCATCACTGGGGGTCTCTTCTTCATGGGCATCAACGACAGCCGCGGCACCGCCTCCGGCGTCCGCACGGCACTGGTCATCGGCGGCGGAGTGGCCGGCCCGGTGACCGCGCTCGCCCTCCGCAAGGCGGGCATCGAGGCGACGGTCTTCGAGGCATACCCCGCCGCGGCCGACGGCGTCGGCGCCTGGCTGGGCCTGGCGCCCAACGGCCAGGAGGCGCTGCGGACCATCGGCGCCGGCGCCGCGCTGCAGGCCATCGGCCGGCCGGTCCCCGACATGGTGATGGCGGACGGCGCCGGAAACCGCTTCGCCTCCTTCGACGGCTTCCCCGAACTGCCGCCCACCCTGACGCTGACCCGCGCCCAGCTGTTCCGGGCACTGACCGACCACGCGACGGGCGAGGGCATCCGCTTCGCCTACGGCAAGCGGCTGGTCTCCGCCGAGGAGACGCCGGACGGTGTCACCGCCCACTTCGCCGACGGGACCAGCACGACCGCGGACATCCTGATCGGCGCCGACGGCATCCGCTCCGCCGTCCGCACCGTGATCGACCCCGAGGCGCCCGCCCCGGAGTACGGCGGCGTGCTGAGCTTCGGCGGCTACGCCACACCGGACTGCGGTGTCGAGGCGGCACCCGGCACCATGTACTTCGCCTTCGGCCGCGCCTTCATCGGCTACTGGAAGGACCAGGACGGGCGGCTGATCTGGTTCGCCGGACTGCCCGCCGACACCCCGCAGACCCCGGCCGAAGTGGCCCGGACACCGGCCGCCGAGTGGCTGGCCAGGCTGCGTGACCTCTATGCCGACCACCTCCCGGGCAAGCAACTGCTCCACCACACCACCCCCGACGACCTCATGGCGGTCGGCCCGATGGAGCGCATGCCGTCGGTGCCGCACTGGCACCGCGGTCGCATGGTCCTAGTCGGCGACGCGGTGCACGCGCCGTCCTCCAGCTCCGGCCAGGGCGCCTCCCTGGCCATCGAGAGCGCCGTCGAACTGGCCCGCTGCCTGCGCGATCTGCCCACGCCCACCGAGGCGTTCGCCGCCTACGAGGCGCTGCGCCGCCCGCGCGTGGAGATGATCGGCCAGGCTGCCGCCGCCACCAACAAGGTCAAGGCGGGCAAGGCCGAAGCCGCGCCGACGTTTCCCAAGATGGAGGACATGCTCCGCCCGCTCCACTTCCACCGCATCGACTGGGCGGAAACGGTCAGCGCCCCGGCGTGACCGTACCGCGCCGAACCGCGGCCCCCGCACCGCATTCCGCGCGGTGCGGGCTCGGCCCTGCTGGACCGGCATCACGACCAGTTCGGATCCGGCGCTGTGACCGTCACTGTGGCCGCAGGCCCAGGACGAGGTCGCGTGGCAGACCGTGGGTGTCGTGGAGGTAGCGGAAGTCCTCCTCGCTCAGCGGGCCCCGGAACCGGGGCCGGGCCAGTACCTGCCGGCCGCGCTCCAGGAGTCGACCGAACCGGCGCTCCTCGTCGAGCAGCACCAGGCGCACGACCTTCGGATCCAGGTCCTGACGAAAGTGGTCGAGGGTGTGCTCGACCAACTCGTCCGGAAGGTCTCCGAGACCACGCGACGGATCGTCCCGCCACAGCACGGTGAGCACCCGTCGCACCAGTCGGCGCAGCACGTAGCCGCGGCCCGTGTTGGCCGGACGCACCCCGTCACCGATCACCACCATGGCCGAGCGCAGGTGGTCGCAGACCAGCCGCAGTGACGGTTCGTCCAGCCGCCACAGGGCCGGCACGGCACGGCGCCAGGGCTCGAAGACGTCGCACTCGAACACCGACGTCCGGCCCTGCAGCAGGCAGGCCAGCCGTTCCAGGCCGAGCCCGGTGTCGACGCTGCGCTGAGGGAGCGGCACGAGCGAACCGTCGCTGAGCCGACGATGGCGCATCATCACGTGGTTCCACACCTCCACCCACCGGTCGTCACCCGTCGGCGTCGACTCCGGCGGGGTCTCGCCGCTCCACAGGAAGATCTCCGAGTCGGGGCCGCACGGGCCGGTGGGTCCGTTGGACCACCAGTTGTCCTCGACGGTGAGCTGCACCGGCACCCCGCGCTCCTGCCACAGCTCCAGGGAAGCGGTGTCCGGACCGGTCTGGTCGTCGCCGCCGCCGCCGAAGACCGTGACATGCAGCAGACCGGGATCGATGCCGAACCCTTCGGTGAGCAGCCCATAACCCCACTCAAGGCTCAGCGGGCCCTCGTAGTCGCCGAGCGACCAGGTACCGAGCATCTCGAACACGGTCAGATGGGTGGGATCGCCGACCTCCTCCAGGTCCGTGGTACGCAGACAGCGCTGCACGTTGACCAGCCGCCTGCCAAGGGGGTGGGGGCGCCCCTCCAGGTACGGGGTGAGCGGATGCATGCCCGAGGTGGTGAACAGTACCGGGTCACCGGGCGGCGGCAGCAGCGTTGAGCCGGTGATCCGGCGGTGGCCGCGCTCCTCGAAGTACTCGATGAAAGTGCGGACGATCTGATCGGTGTTCATGGGGTGGCTCCTTCGCGTACACAGCGGGGAGGCACCGGACGACGGTCCGCAGGATCACCGGAACCGGGGCGGGAACGCCCACGGAACCACCGGCAGACCGTTTCCGGTCGCCGGTGGGAAGCAGGACGTACGTCAGGCGGCGGCAACCGGCAAGCTGGTCGCTCGCGCGGTCGCGGTGATGCTTCGGCCCATGACGTTCATGCTGCCGACGATAACGTACCCAGACCGACGGATCACACGGATTACCGACGTTGAAGGCGCGGTGTCGTCGCAGTGAGTCATCTGTCGACGACCCCGGCAGCCGCGGGGCGAACCGGCACGCCGGTTGGTGTGCTCGCCGGCCACGAGCACCAGCCAGCTGGGCCTGGTTCAAGCCATGGAGAGGGTTCGTTGCTCAGGCCATTGCCGGCTGAGGGCCGGTCAGGCTCACGAGCCCAGGCTCAAGCGAGCTGCTGCCATGAAGGCCGCCTTGTGCTCCTCAAGGTGCTCGTTGACCTCTGTGTCACCGATCTCCCGCCAGACGGCGGCGTTCAGCGCACGGCCGTAGGCGTGGACGGGAGCATGCAGCACCGCATCGCACAGCAGCATCAGGGTGCGTTCGGCGGTCCACAGGTTGGTCATCGTGGCCTGCGTCCTGCTCATCCAGCCCCCTTCATCGTCCCCCCATGGATCAGGACGTGAGTAGGCAGCTCGCTCCGCTTCCTGCGCACAGGCGATGAAGTCCTTGATGGCCTGTAGCTGCTCTGCCCTGCGCGCTTCGGCGGTCGCCCTTGCCTCTCGGCGCTGTTCGGTTCGTTCTGCGGCCTGCTGAGTAGCCCGCTGAGTAAGCGCTGTCAGGCCACCGCCGAGCACCACGCCAGTCAACGAGAACACCGAGGTCCACAACTCTCCTGCCATTGCGGACATCCTCTCCACGCGACTGCGGCTGCTATTTGGGCAGAGACATCTTCTCCCAGCAGCTGTCCCCCTAGCGATCCAGGGGCTTGATCAGCCCAACACGGCTCCCATCGCCTCCAGTTCGAGCTTGGCGTGACCGAGCCACATGGCCTTGCGGTCCGCCATGCTCGGGCATTCGAGAGGCCGTTGGCCGTGCCGGTGTCCGCGGCGGCTGTGAACCCGTGCGCTGTGGTCAAGGGCGCGAGCGTAGGGGTGGGTGGTGCGTGGCCAACGCCGGCGGTTGGAGCAGGGGCGCAGGCTCGGGGCCGGGGTCCTCGGTGACAACGACGCCGGCGGTCGCGGGGTCGAAGCCGGCAGGCCAGTTGGTGTGCTCGCTGGCCAGGGCACCGTCCAGCTGCGCCTGGGTCAGGTCGGCTGTGCTCAGGTCGGTGCCGCGCAGGTCGGCCTGGCGCAGATCGGCCTGGTGGAAGACCGCGCCAGCCGCGTCGGCCTTGCGCAGGTTCGCCTCGCGTAGGTCGGCCCCGGTGAAGTCGCCCTCGTGCAGATCGGTTTCGACCAGTCGCGCACCGCGCAGGTCGGACAGGACACAGCGGGTGCGACGCAGGATCGCGGTCTTGAGGTCGGCGTGCCGCAGGTTGACCGAGACCAGGGACGCCTGAGTGAGGTTGGCGTGGTAGAGGCTCGCCGCCTCCATACAGGCGCGGTCGAGGTTGACCTCGGGCAGCCACAGCCCGTCGCAGTCGGCTCGGCGCAGATCGGTGACGCTGAGGTTGACCCAGGACTGCTCTCGGTGCTCGCACAGCACGCCGAGGCCGGTCAGCGCCACCTGGGCGTCGGCGGCGCGGGTCTCCAGCGGCGCAACGTCGTTGACTGGCACCTCTGCCGCCGGACCGTCCGGCCCAGTGGGCGGCCAGGGCAGGTGCGTGCGCAGATAGGCAGCCTGGATCGAGATGACGGCATCACGGTCCCGGACCGAGTGCTCCGCGATCCGCCACAGGGCGTGGAGCGCGCCGATGCGCACATCCAGTTTGTCGCTGCCGAGCTGGTCGACCGCGCGGCTGAACCGGTCGGTGACGTGGCCCTCCTGTGTGGCGCGCAGGCTGTCCTGGCTGACCCGTAGCTGCCGCCAGGTGGCGTACGCGCCAAAGAGGACGACCAGGCCGCCGACCGCCTGCAGTAGCATCGTGCGGACGCTGTTGACCGCGTTCAGTCGGTCCTGCGGGGCGATGTGCGCCCCGGCGAGATCGTGATCGACCACCACACCCGGTAGCACGACGAACACCACGCCCAGCACGGTCAGTGCCGCCATCCCGCCCAGGACGGCCGAGGCTGCACGCTGAGCCGCCGACACCCCGCGCCACCCGTTACGGTCGCGCTCCGTTTCCCCCATACCCATGAACACCGGATCTTAAGGGTGCTCACAGAGGCAGACCCCAGCAGGGTCGTTCGGCTGGGACGCCGTCATCTTGCCGATCAAGCAGTGGGTCCGGTGCCTACGAGGCATCCGTTGATGAGGTCGGGTCGGTACTGGACCAGGCGCAGGCCCCGCCGGAGAGCGCACATGAGGTGCACGGGGTCCGTGAAAGCGGCGTTGGCCTGGCAGCGGCGGCGGAGCAGGGACCAGATGCCTTCGACCGGGTTGCGCTGCGGCGCATAGGGCGGCAGGTAATGGACGGTTATCCGGTCCTGGGCGTCGATGAAAACGCGCAACCGTGCGTCCTTGTGGACATTGAGGTCGTCCCATACCAGGACGATCGGCTTGCCGAGTTGCTGGTGGGCCGCGATGAGCAGGCCTCGGTAGTCGGCCCAGGCGAAGCTTCGGCGCCTACTGGTCTTGTGGTCCGGACGGGCCGTCTGCCGGTAGATGAGGCGGGAGCGTTGGCCTGGCTTGTAGCAGGCCAGGGCAGCGATGGAGATACGGCGCTGAGAGCGTCCCCGGACCGTGACGATGGGGGTGGTCCCGCAGCGAGACCACGTGCGGGCGGTCGGCGGCGTCATCGAGAAGCCGGCCTCATCCTCGAAGACGAGGGAGGCGTCGAGCGCCGCCGCGGTGCTTCCGCGGACGGCCAGATCTCCTTCACCCATCCCGCCACTGTCGCATCGTCGCGCCGCTGAACCGCTCCGCGGCCTCCAACCGAATCCGCTCGCGAAACCCCTGCCGTTCAGGCGTCAGCCCACCGCCCTGCGGACACCCCACAGAAACGGCATACCTCGTCGATCACAGTCCGTCGGCCCCCGACGACAACGCGCCTACAACCGCAGTAACTCCAAGACGTCCGCGCCCCTTCCGCGGTTCGTCGCCGCCGCTCATACCGTCGCGACGGTCCTGGCCACGGGCCGTCCGCACAAGCCCGACCACAAGCGACCCATGCGGGTGCCCTCCAATCCACCGGGGCTGAACGACTCGTGGCAGAGCGCGACAAGCAACTCGGCCGCCCCGTACCCGCGGAATGAGCCGAAGCGCTCCGCCGGGTGCCGCGGCGCAGCACCGCGTGGTGATCACCTACGGCACCCTCGCCCTCACCCGCCGAGCCGACGACACCGCCGCCACCGGCACGTTCGCCCCCTACGGCGCCTACATGGTCACGCGCGGCCAGCGTCGACGTCGAGCGTGAGCGCGACCTGCTCAGGGACGGGCAGGTCCCCGCAGAGTCCAGCACCGCCCTGTCGCCCTGGGACGTCGCCTGCCACGACCTCGACGCCCAGCTCGCCATCGGCATCCGCGCCCCCGACATCTGACGCTCCTGGGACCCGGACACCACCGAAGCCCACACCCGGCTCCAGGCTCGCCGACGACCACGCCACCTCATGGGCAGCCGTCGACGACGACGGCAAGCAGACCAAACCCTTCCGCGTCTCCCAGCACGGGCCACGACGCCTCTGGGACGAAGCCGAAACCGCCCACCGGCTATGGGACCAACCGGCCGGCCAGCCATCGAACGCCGCGGACTCACCATCAGTTCCCACGACCAACAACGGTGGATCGACCAACCCGGCGCCGGCAGCAGCGGGTCAGCGGGGCTTCAAGGACGTCAGGGCGTCAGAGCAGACCTCCCAGAAGAGGTCCTCTCTCACGGGTCGTACATTGATCGGAGGTCACGAGGAGGCACGGTTTGGTGGTCATGCCCCTGGTGACGAAGTGATGCCTGTCCGGCAGGGGAACAACCGCTCCACCGCACTGGTTGAGAGCGCTGACGATGGGCGTTGCGGCGCGGCGGTCTTCGACTGTTCCGGTGCCATGGGCTGTCCGGTCTGTCGTCCGCGCGGCCGTGTGATCGTTGGCGCATGCGTTGGTGATGGCCGGGGAGCGGGCCGCGATGATGCCACCAGCGAATGCGGGGGCGGCAGTTGCCAGGCCGGCGCCGAAGGCGGTGAGGGTGAGCCCGAGCGCCGTGGCGAGTGCCCTCACCCTCGGCTGCTCAACCATTGAGCCCGTCAAGGAGGTGGCCGACGACGGGCACGCTGGTAAGGACGGTCGCGAGCGGGGATTTACTGCCCGAACCCCCGGCCTGGGCCGGCGCGGCCAAGCCGAAGGTGAGCAGGGTGAGCATGGCGGAGACGGTCAGGATCCGGAGATGGCGCCGCATGGCAGGCCCTTCCTCTCTTTCCGATCGCGGGCCGCATCGGTGCGTACACGTGACACGCGTGAGGTCGTGATGAGAGTGCCCCGAGGCGGAGTGGATTCGACGAAAGGCATTCCTCCACGCCAGTCGTATTAACGCCACATCACCCGATGGGCCGGTACCTTCTCCCCGAAGCCATGGACGGCCGGCACCACAAGCCCGGTGAAGGCCACTGGCTCGAACGCCACCGCGACGCCTCGCCTGGCTGGACCGACGCCCAAAGACAGACCGAGACCGAACTCCGCAAGAAGGTCCTCGACCTCGTCGACCAGGTCCACGGAGGCACCCCCGCTGGGACCCCCTCACCGGCCCCGACCTCGTAGCGGCCCGCACGCGGCTCAGCACGTCGACGACGAGCCGGACGACTGACCAGAGCCAGAGCCAGAGACGACGAAGCCCCCGTCCGAAAGGGCGGGGACGCCTTGCGTTCTGCACGCCAGGACTCCATCCGGGGCCGGCGGGCGTCCTACCTGCTACCGGTGGAGCCACCTACTCCACCGCGTACAGCAGCCTGTACTCAGCACCATCCGCCCTGAAGCGCAGACTGCGCTCACCAGGCGTATCCGTAATCCACTGCTCCCCGAGCCCGCCATCCCCACCCGAGGCGCCGGTCTTCCCGAGAGAGACGGCAATCGTCCCCGTGAAGTCGCAGTCGTACTTGACGGTGTACATCCGATCTCCCAGCACCGTTCCATTCCACACGGTGCCGCGATCCTGGACGACAAGCCTCGGCTCATCGAAGCCGCCCCAGCCCTCAGTCGTGACGCACTTGAGCTTCTCCAGATACAGCTTGGCCATACCGTCCCCTGTGAAGGATCCTTCTCGACACGTCACATCCTGCCGGGCCTCAATAAACGATCACTAAATGCTCTGGCACGGCACTCGTCGCACAAGCGACGTCCCACCCGACCGTGTGCGACCCACACATCCTCGGCGCACTCCTCTTCGTCGGCGACATGCGCCTCGCCCGAGTCCACGCTGCACGACGTGGACGACATCAGCCGACCAGTCTTCGGGTCCACCCGCTCACCGAGGAGCTGCAACGCCTGCACCGTCAGCCCGTCCTTCTCCAAGGTCTCCCGGACCGCGGCCTGCTCGGTCGTCCCGCCGCGTTCGACCCTGCCCGCCGGGAACTGCCGGCGCAGATCGGCTTCTTCGACCGCTCGGCGCACTACGGCTTGTCCGGGGGAACCTGGTAGGAACCGGTCCGGTGCGGCTGCGGAATTCGGCCGGCAGCTCATCGGTCGCCTCGGCCCCGGCGCTCACCGCGGCGTGAACGTCACGGAATGAACGGAATGAGGTGACGGCGAGAGAGCGGTGTCTTTCGTCTGGGCGTCCTACTCCGTGGCGACCAGTGCGGTCGAGGACGTAGGGACAGCAGTCGGCTGTCTCGTGATGATCCGAGGGCTCGGCTGGTTCACGCCTGGTACTCGGTGAGGTCGATGGTGTGAACGCGCAGCGGAAAGCCGTACACCGGGTGGGCCGTCTCACGCTCCAGCACCATGCCGAGCTTGCGGATGACGTTCTCGGAGGCAGTGTCCCCCGTCCGACTGATGCTGATGACGTGGTCGAGGCCACGGTCCTGGAGCGCGAACTCCAGCGTGGCTTGGGCGGCTTCGGACGCGTATCCCTGGCCCCAGAACTGCGAGCCGAGCCGCCAGCCGATCGCCACGGCAGGCCCTACCTCCGGCAGGAACTCAGGCACGTACAGCCCCGTGAAGCCGGCCAGTTCCCCCGAGGCCAGCAACTCGACGGCGAAGAGCCCGAAGCCCTCCTCATCCCACTCCTCCTCCCACCTCTCGATGGCCTCTGCCGTGTGGTCCAGGTCGCGCACCGAGCCGTCGTCGATCCAGCGCATGACCCGAGGGTCCGCGTTGATGTCGGCCATGGGTACGAGGTCGTCGTCATGCCAGCGACGGAGCAGGAGGCGGGGGGTGCGGATCTCAGTCATGGCTCCCATCCTGCCGAACACCAGGGACTCGTCGGTAATCGGCAGTCGCTGTGCTGCAACGACTGTGCGGCGACCGGTCCTAGTGCTGTCGCCTGCGTGAGCAGATCCCATGATGCGGCAACCAGATGCGCGAAGGTCCTCACAGGACTGCCTCGCCTCGGCAGCAACCACCCACCCACGACCCGCACCATCAACGCCTCCACCGTCAGCCCGTCCTCCTCCAAGGTCTCCCGGACCGCGGCCTGCTCGGCCGTCCCGCCGCCAGCGCGAGGCGCGCGGCGCGCTGTACGAACCCGCCCAGATCAGCTTCACCGAGGCTCTGCCGCTGACCGATGCCGGCGACCCCGAAGAGAAGGAACTGCGGCGCCGGGCGAGACCGCGGGCCCCCCGGTCTGAGCCGCTTCCCCGGGCGCCGGGCACCGGCCGCGCGCCTCCCAGGTCAGAACCAATCGAACAGGGGCCCACCGAGGTCGAACGGGTCCACGCCGAACGGTCCCAGACCGAACAGCGTGGAGCCGGCCCCGTAAAACAGGCCGGGGTCATCCAGACCGAAGCCATCCCGGTCGCCGTCATCTCCGCCGACGCCCCTCGGGTCGACGCCGCCCGGACCAGGGCCATCGTCGTCGCCACGGCACTGATCGCACCCGTCGTGCCGCTGGCCGTCACCGGGTTCGCCGTCATCTCCGCCGACGCCTCCCGGGTCGACGCCGCCCAAGCCAAAGCCATCACCGTCACCGTCACCGTCACCGCGACACTCGTCGCACCCGTAATGCCGCAGGCCGTCACCGCGTTCGCGGTCACCTCCGCCGACGCCCCTCGGGTCGACGCCGCCCAAGCCAAAGCCATCACCGTCACCGTCACCGTCACCGCGACACTGATCACATCCGTCGTGCCGCCGATCGCGGCCGTGGTCACCGCTCACCCCCACGGCCTGGCCTTGAGGGACACCCTGGGCCTGGCCGGCGAGCGGGGCGACCATCGCGGCGGCCAGCGCCGCAGCGGCAAGCGAACGGCCTATGTACCTACGCATCGCGTTTCTCCTGGTCGGCGGGCAATCGGACGCGACATGAGTACCTCAGCACGCCGGATTTCACGCAGGCGCGCCGATTTCCCACCCCAATGGCTGGCAAAGTTGCACCCTCGTGGCCCTGGACTGAGCCTGAGGGGGAATGGGGACAGCCGGCGAGCCTGGGCACGATGTCGGGCGGGGCGGTACAGGTCCGGCCGTGTGCGAGTGCGCCCAGCTTCCGAGCCTGGCTCAGCCGGAGGTGCAGTCTCGACTGGAACCCGTTCGTCCGTCGTGTCCGCAGCGGCAATTCGCTTGCCGATCAGGAGGGTCGGTTGGTGGACTGGGGCGGTGGCTGCTGTGATCACTGACGACATGAGGACGACGTTCCGCCAACAGGGATACCTCGTGGTTCCGGGCGTGCTGACTCCCCGGGAGGTTGCCGTCGGGCGCAAGGTGGTTGCGGCCATGTTGGCGAAGCAACCTCCCGCCGAGGGACATGTAGGCCCGCACTTCATCTTCCGGCCGTTCGGAGAGCAGGGGCATCCACTGCTCGACTTCTTCTTCCGGACCAGGATTGAGGAGTTGGCGAGGCAGTTGCTCCGTGATGGGCTCGGAATACAGAGGCCGGAAGGCGTGCAGGTGGCTACCACAGTCCCCCCATGGCCGCACCGGCCAGGGGGGCCTCATGTCGATGGGCTGACGCCGACGGAACCTGACGGCCGACCGGGCACTTTCACGCTGCTCTCGGGTGCGTGGCTCACTGATCACACGACACACGGGCGGGGCAACTTGTGGTTGTGGCCTGGCACTCATCTCAGGTTTGGCCAGTACCTCGCCGAGCGGGGAGCAGATGCCCTCACGCGAGTTGAGGACATGGCGCCCGGACCGTATCCGAAGATCGAACTCGGTGATCCGGTGCAAGCAGTCGGCCCGGCCGGCAGCGTGCTCTTCGCTCACTACTTGCTCGCGCACAACATCGGTGACCACGCCGGGTCAGCCGGTGACGAGCGCCGGGAGACCCTTTATTACCGGCTGCAAGCCGACGGCCACCGAGACCGGTGGCAAGAAGTGGTCACGGAGCCGTTGAGCGAGTTCGCCTGAGCGGCTCTGAGCGCGGCGGCCCCCCGAGTCGGGGCTGCTGATTCGACTCGTAAACCCTGGACTTGATGCATATCCATCAGGCCAACATGCTCGCCAAAACCCCGAGCGGGAAGACCTGACGGAGTTCTCATAGAGAGTGCTGCAGGTGGCGCTCCCCAAATACGGTAGCGTCAGGAGCCTGGTGATTCCCCCCATTCCTCGCGGAGTCATCGTCAAGCCCCGATCCGGGACGGAGTTCCGGAACGCACTGAACGCTCTGCACGACCGGCTATGCACCGGACAGGGAACGGCACACCCGTAGCCGTTGTTACAGGCGCGGTGGGAAAGAGAGTCACGGGCCTGCCGCACGGACCGATTGAGAGTCGTTCGGTGATCGGCTCGATGGCCAGGCCGATCGCCCGGCTGCTGGGCGCCGGCTGGGTGATCGGCATCGCAGGGTCGCGCCGCAAGGCCGAGCGGCTCATGGCCGAACTCCACCACGACACCCCGGTGTGGTCGCCGCGGCTCGCGAGGGAGCGCGCTTCGTACTGGTCGGCGCCCTGTCGGGGCAGTTGGCCGCACACGGTACCGGCCGGCCGGCGGGGGCCGAACTGGACTACTTCCAGAACCTGTTGAAGGAGTTCACGCTGCGCGGCTACAGCGCCGACGACGGCCCCGAAGCCCGCCCGGAAGGGATCGAGCGGTTCGGCGACTGGCCGCGCACCGGCGCGATCGGGCGCCCCGAGCCGGGCGGCCATCCGGTGGCGGGCGCGGCGTACGGGACGGCAGCGGGTGTGGCGTACGCGGGGTATCTGTTCCTGATGCGGCTCGGTGGCGGGCGGGCTCACACCGCCACACCCGTGTGCGTCGCCACCGCGGCGGCGGCCGTGACCGCGGGGGTGCTGGGCGGGCTGTGGACCGGGGTCGATCTGAATCGGGGCTGGCCGGCGTGGGGTTGGCTGGTCACCCTCGCGCTCGTGGGCCAGGTACTGGCGTGGCTGCTGATCGCGGCGGCGCTGCCGCGGCTGGCGCCGATCGTCGGTGCCGCGCTCCTGCTGTTGCAGCCGGTGATCGCGTTCGGGCTCGGCATCGCCATCGGGGAGCGCCCGACCCCGGCCCAGGCGGCGGGCTGCGCCCTGGTCGTCGCGGCCGTGTGGCACGGCAGCCGGCCGCCGCGGACACGGGCGGCGGGCCGGCGAGCCGGATGACGGGCAGTCCGAACCGGCCGCCCCGGCTCACCGCCCCCGCTCGTCGCGCCCCGCGATACGGTCGCCGCATGGCTGAATCCCGCTTGACCACCCCGTCGTTCCTTGTGCTCGGCATCATCGACAAACTGGGCGAGGCCAGCCCGTACGACGTGAAGGTCGAGGCCGCGCGGACCGTGGCCCCGTTCTGGTCGATGCCGCACGCGCAGGTCTATGCGCAGTGCGACCGGCTCGTGGAAGCGGGCCTGCTGTCGGAGGACCGGCAGGCCGGCGGGCGGAACCGGCGCCTGATGAAGCTGACCGCGGCGGGCAGGGCGGCCCTGGAGGAGTGGCTCGCCGACCCGGCCTTCGTACCGGTCGAGGCGCGTGAACGCGGCATCCTCAAGCTGTGGTTCGGCGCCCGGCCGGAGGTGCACTCGCCGGTGCAGATCGCCGAGCACCGTCGCACTCTCGCGGAATACGAGCAACTCGCGGAGAGCGTAGGCGCGTTGCTGACCCGCGGTCAGCGCGAGGCGCTGGAATTCGGCATCCGCTATGAGCGGATGATGGTCGATTTCTGGCAGTGGGTGGAACAGCGCGAACCGTGAAGCCGGCGCATGACCGTTGACCACCGCGGCGGACCGCCCTTACCTTCTCGATAGTCCAGATAGGACTATCGACGCGGGTGCAGCGAGCAAGGGGGCCGTCATGAACCGTCCGAGGAGGGTCGGCCGGCGCCGCGTGGCCACGATCGCGCTGGTCGCCGTCTGCGTGGGCTACGCCCCGATCGCGATGACCGAACTCTGGCCGTACGCCCACCGGGGCTCCCCGGCGATCGGCGAATGGCTCCTGGCCCGCGCAACCTCGCCCCGCTATGTCGCCGACGCCTTCGCGACCCGCATCGGCCCGTACGGACGCAGCCTGGTCGCGATGATCGTCCATTCGGTCCTCGGCGGTGCGTTGATGCTCCTCGGGCCGGTACAGCTCCTGACGGCCGTACGGCGGCGCGTCCGGCTGCACCGCGCCGTAGGGGTGGCGTTCGCGCTGACCGTCTACGCCTCGATGGCAGGCGCCGCGGTCTACCTCGTACGGACCGCCCCCGGCGACGCCTTCAGCGGGCCGGCGTTCTGGATCGCGCTCGCCACCATCCTGGTCGGCACCGTCATGAGCGTCACCTACGGCATCGTCGCGGCGGCCGCCAGGTTCCCGGACCTGCACCAGCGGTGGATGCTGCTCTGCTACGGCTACCTGATGACCGCGCCGCTGCTGCGACTTGAGTGGGGCGCCCTCCCGGCGCTCCTCCCCGGCCTCTCCCTGGAGGACGTCAACCGGGTCGCCATCATGCACCTCGGCTCGATCGTCGTGTTCGGTGCGCTGCTCGGCTCCCGCGCGATGGACAGGCGGACGACGGTTCCGGGAGTGACCGGGACGTGGGTGCCGGTGCCGGTACTCGCGGCGGCGCATCTCGCCGGTGCCCTCGCTCTGGTCTGGATCGCAAGGTCCTTCCTGGGGTGGGGAGTTACCGGTGAGCGACTGCTGCTCGGGTATCTGCTCCCGTACGCCGTGACCTACGTCGTGCTGGCCGTCCGCGCCCGGCGCGCGGGGCGGGCGGGCAACAGCTGGGCGCGCGAGGAGTGGCGGCTGCACCTGGCCGCGCTGTGCCTGGCCCCGGTCCTCTCGGCCTCCGCGGGCCTGCTGTTCCCACGCTACGCCGGACTCGACCGGCAGACGGCGCTGTGCGCGGGGGTGGCCATCGGCTGCGGGATGCTGGCGTTCGCCGCGACCACGGTGGTCAGCCTGCGGGTGATGTACGGGCGCAAGGTGGTCGAGAGGGAGCGGTTGGCCGCGGCACACCGCCCACAGCAGGAACGGTCCCCGGTCGGCTAGGGGAGCGCGCCCAACCGGACCGCTCCGCGTCCGTGTCCGTGTCCGTGTCCGGAGGGTGGGTGTCCGGCGGATGCGTCGGCGACCCCGCCGCGCGCGTCAGGCCGCCGGTGGCAGCGGGGGCACGCAGAGGGCCCCGTAGACGGACCAGACGACCGAGACCAGCGGCACCGCCACGACCGCCCCGAGCACACCGGCGGTGACGCCGCCGCAGACGACCGCGAGGGCCACCACGACCGGGTGCAGGCTCACCGCCCGGCTCATCACCAACGGGTGCAGCACATGGCCTTCGAGCTGTCCGATGACCACGATCAGCAGGACGACGAGCATCGCCACGAGCGGGCCCCGCGAGGCCAGCGCCACGACCGCGGCCACCGCCAGCGCCACCGGCGAGCCGACCAGCGGGATGAACGCGGCGAAGAACTCCAGCACCGCCAGGGGCAGGACGAGGGGAACCCGCAGGACGAAGAGCGCCAGTCCCACGAGGACGGCGTTGGTCGCGGCGATGATCACGATGCCGCGGGTGTAGCCGGTGAACGTCGTCCACGCGGTACGCCCCGCAGCCCGTACGGCGTGCCGCCGGCGCTCCGGCAGGCGGCCGCCGAACCACTGCCACATCCGGGTGCCCGAATGCAGGAAGAAGATCGAGCAGAACATCGCCAGCGCACCCACCGTCAGGACCTCGGCCAGCCGGCCCACGCCGCTCACCGCGGTGCTGATCAGGTTGGCGCGGTTGGTCGCCACGAATCGGGAGACCCACGACTGGAGGTGCGAGAGGGCTCCGGGCCGCAGATGGAACGGCGGGCCCTGCAGCAACTGCTCGATCCTGGTCAGACCGCCGGAGAAGACCGCGCGCAGCCCCGGCCACTCGTCGGCGACATTCGCCCCGATCAGGCTCAGTACACCGAAGAGGAGCACGACGGAGAGCAGCAGACCGGCGGTGACCGCCGCCGCACGCGGCATCCGGCGGGTCAGCCAGTTGGTCAGCGGCTCCAGCAGGGCGGTCAGTACCAGCGCGAGGAAGACCGCCAGCGTCACCAGATGGAACCGCCCCAGCGTCATGAAGACGACGTAGACGGCCGCACCGACGACGAGGAGCCGCCACGCGTAGGCGGCGGCGACGCGCAGCGCCGCGGGGACGCCGGCGGCCTCCGCGGAGCGCCGGACCGACCTGCCGCCCGGCGGGCGCGGTCCGCGTACGCCCCGGCTCCGCTCCCGGTCCCCGCGCGAGGCGCCCGGTCCGCGCCGCCGGGCAGGGGTGCCGCGATCGCCGGACCCGGGTTCCTGCCGCCGACGGGATCGGTTCCGCATACGGGCCGCCACCTCCTCCCGCCGGCCCCGAAGGGACGCCGCCCCGGAGACAGGCTCCCGCCTCCGCGCCTACCCAAGGTCTGATATCACCGCGGACCGGCGGCCGAACGCGAGCGGGCGGGTATTCGCCCGAAGGCACCCCGGGTGGGACTCCAGGTGAAGGGACGCCGTGCTCGGATCGTGCCCTGTCGGTACCTCTGGGCGCCGCCTCCCCGGGCCGGCCCACGGGCCGCGCGGCACGGCGGCGGCGCCGTGGCGGCCCCGGGTAGGGTGCGGCCCTGAGGGGAACTCACATACCGGTCCCCGATCCCCGATGCCGCAAGGGATGAGGCGGATTCATGGCCCAGTCACCGACGCTGCCCCCGCTCGACATCTGGCTGCTGGTACGCGCACATCCGTACGGGGCGATCGGCACCACCGCGGCCCTGGCGGACGCGCTGACGGCGACGTACGGCTCCCGGTTCGCGGTCTGGCACACCAGCGAGCTGCTCCTCGGCGTCCAGGACGGGCGGCTGTTCCTGCGCACCCTGGGCGGGCAGGAGGTGCCGGCCCCCAAGGTCGTCTGCGTACGCCAGACACCAGGCTCGATGCACCACGACCGCGAGGTGACCCTCCTGCGGCACCTGGAGCGCATGGGAGCCACCCTCATCAACCCCCTCGAAGCACACCTCACCTGCCGGAACAAGGTCTGGCAGCTGCAGGAGCTGGCGCTGGCCGGCCTGCCCGTGCCCGACTCCCTCTCGTACACCACCAGCCCCCTGGACGGTGTCGTGCGGACCCCCGGTCTCGACACGCCCTGCGTGGTCAAGTCCGCCAACGGCCACGGCGGCAAGCAGGTGTTCCTCGCCCCCGACCTGACCATGCTGCGCGACGTGGCGGGCAGCCTCGCCGAGGAGGTACCCGTCGTCTTCCAGCAGTACGTGGCCCCCTCGCACGGGCGCGACCTGCGGGTGGTCGTCGTCGACGGGGAGGCCGTCGCCGCCGAGCTGCGCACCGCCCGCGACGGCGCGCTCGCCTCGAACCTCGCCCGCGGCGGCACGGCCACCCTCTGCCGGGGCCGCTACCCGGAAGCCGAGGCCCTGGCCGTCCGGGCCGCGCAGTCCCTGGGCCTCACCATCGCCGGCGTGGACCTGCTCTTCTCCGCCACCGGCGAGCACACCGTCTGCGAGGTCAACGCGGTCCCCGGCTGGCGCCCCGGCATGACCACGGTGATCCCGGCCATCATCGACTGCATCGATCACCGCCTCGACGCCTACCGCCTTGCCGAGGGCCCCAATGATCCCGCGCTGCAGCGGAGTTCGCCCACACTGCGCACCTGACCGCGGCCGCCGCCCCCGCCGTACGGCCCTCCCCCGGCTCCGCACCGCCGCGCCACCCGCCACCCCGCCTGCCGCCGCACCCGTCACCCCACCGCAGGAACTTCCCGGAAACGAAGCGGTCGTGCGCGGGGATGCGGCGGCGGCTTGTTTAGCATCACCGACGTCTCCCGGGAATGGATCCGGGCGCCTTGCCACCAGCGGGATGTGTGAGTCAGGAGGCCGTATGAGTGCGGAAGCAGGCTGGGGCTGGGCGCGGGCCATCCAGCCGGCCGGGGGAACCGGGCAGCACGCCGGTCCTCATGAGACGTTCGCCCACCCGCTCAAGGCCCGGATCGTCGACAGCCAGAGGCACGCACCCGTGGCCGACGTCGCGGTGACGTTCAGCTGGGACACCATGAGCCAGCAGGCCCTCTTCGAAGGCGACGAGGCCACCGCACAGGTCCGCACCGACGCCCAGGGCTACGCGCAGAGCCCCCAGCTCGTGGCGGGCGACGCGGCCGGCACCGCCGTCTTCACGGTCACCGCCGAGGGCGCGGCCCCGGAGCGCTTCGAGGTCACGGTCGACCACTGAGCCGCGGCGAGCGCCGCGCGGCGCTCGCCCACCACGGGGGGATTCGGTCACCGCCTCGGGACGGTCCGGGCCGTGGGGTTCGCCCAGGCCCCGGCACTGCGTTGTCGCTGCCACCGTGCGGAACCGGCCCCGATATGGCCGGGTAGGTACTTGCATCGTGAACATCGGCAACAGTTAGCTGAAGTGATGTGCCGTCATCGGCGCGGGCACGAGCTGTGGGTACCAGGGGGAAGCGAAGCGTGGCGATCGAACTGCCCGACGGGCTGGTCTGGGTGATGGACCTGCTCGGGCTGAACTGGCCGCAGGTGAACGAGGACAAGGTCCGTGAGTTCGCCGGTCATGTCAAGGAGTTCGCGTCCAACCTCGAAAAGTCCCATGCGTCGGCGAGCGACACCCTCAAGCAGATGGGCGAGCACTACCAGGCGGCCTCGTACGAGCAGCTCGTCGAGAAGTGGTCGACGATGTCTTCCAGCCACATGACGGAACTCGTGCAGGTGTGCAACACGGCCGCTTCGGTGCTGGAGATAGCCGCGGTCGCGATCGTCGGGGCCAAAGTGGCGGTGATCGCCGAACTGGTCGTGATGGCGGCCGAGTTCATCGCGGACCAGGCCGCCGCCGTCGTCACCCTGGGACTGGCCGAGGCGGCGGAGGTCGCCCTGATCGCGGCGACGAAGAAGATCGTCGATTCGATCCTCAAGGAAGTGGAACAGCAGATCGTCGGCGAACTCGTCCAGCAGGCGACCGAGCCGCTGGAGCAGGCCGTCGAACGGGCGGTGAGCGGCCTGGTGTTCCAGGGGGCGGAGAAGGCCCTGGGGGTCTCCTCCTCCGGAGGCGGCGGCGGAGCCGGGTCGGGGTACACCATCCATCCCGATGAACTTCTCGGTCACGCCGCGAAGTTCCGCAGCCACGCGGAGGACGTCGCCGGCCACGCGGCGAAGTTCGCCTCGGCCACGGAAGGGATGTCCTTCAGTTGACGCACCCCATAGCCAAGGCGCTGGAGAAATCGGCCGGCAGAATAACCAAGGCCGTGTCCAAGGACACGGCCGAGGCCGTCGGCGGGCTCTACAGCAAGACGGCCCACGGCGCCGAGCAGGTGGCCAAGAACGTCAACGAGACAGAGGCCAAGCACAGCAAGCAGTTCTCCTCCATGGGCAAGTCCGGGGAGAAGTCCGGCGGCGGGCCCAAACGCCGCGGCAGCCGTTCGTCGTCCGGATCCGGCAAGGACAGCCCCCCGCCGAAACGGCAACGGAAGGAAAGCAAGTACCCGCTGCCGGCGAATGCCGAGCGCAACCCCAAGCAGGACGCCACGAAGGTCGACCCGCGGACGCACGACCTGGCGCAGAAGGTGAACGCGAAGCGCAAGGCCGACGGCGACCGCTCCCAGAAGAACTACGCGGCCTTCGAGTGGGAGGACGAGCACGGGCAGCGGCATGTGGAGGTCGGGCACAGCGATGGGACGCATTCGGAACGCGTCGTCGGCGTTCCCGTGCTCGACCAGCAGAAGCGCCTCACCGAGGAGCGGGAGAAGGCGATAGCGGAAGGGCGCGACCCCGGCCCGGACCGGAAGATCAAGGTCACCCGCATCTATTCGGAACGTGATTTCTGCAACCAGAAGAGTCCCAACTGCAACGACTGGACCCGGCATTATTTCCCGGATGCCGACCGCAGCTACGCTTTCGAATATGACCACCACACGCCAGGGTCGAAGCGGCAGGGCAACCGCGACCTCGAAGACCATGTCCGATGGGTGTTCGGGGACAAGCCGATCAAGCGGCGGGGCTGACGTACGGATGCAGAGGAGCACCTGAATGACCACGCCCGCTTCCGGACGCCGCGGGGGGTCGCCGGTACGCCGCTGGAGTTCCGCACGCCTCGACGACCTCGCCGTGCCCTCGCCCCTTCGGGAGCTGCTCGCCTCGCCGGGCCTGCCGGAGTCGGTGGGCCCGTACTTCCGCGCTGCCCGCGATCCCCTGCCCCTCGCCCGCTACGCGACCGAGGCGGGACTCCCCCAACCGGTCGGTGAGGCACGCGAATTCCGGCACCTGGGCGACGACGGCGGTACGCAGATCTGCTGCGCCCCGGAAGGCGAGGTCGTCTCGGCGTCGTGCGCGGGGACGTATCCGACGCGGCTGGTGAACACCACGGCACGCACCTGGCTGGCGTCCCTGGCCGAACTGGGCCGGCTGCTGCAGGACTTGGCGCCCGACCCGGTCGGCCCGGACGCGGTGGCCGCGGTGGCGAAGTGCCAGGAGCGCCTCACCGCGCTCGACCCGGAGGCGATGGCCGACGAGGAGCACTGGTGGCGGCTGGTCATCGACGACCTCCGCCTCACCGCCTCGGTGGACTCCTCCGGAATCCTCGAATTCCGTACGGCCACGGGGGCGACGCGGACGGTCTCCGGCTACACCCTGCCCGGGCAGGGGCATGCGCTGCGTCGCCTGGGCGGGGAACTGCTGCAGCGGGGCATCGCGGCACAGCAGGTCACCCGGGCCCACGCCGATCTCGCACCCTGCGCACTGCCCGGCTGCTACTGCGCCGCGTGGCTGGCCACCACCTTCCCCGGAGCCGAGGTCAGCTACAGCTTCGACTACGGCCCCGGTGCCGCCGACCGCGAGGCGGGCATCCAGGAACTGGCGGCCTTCGTCGAGGAAGAGGACGAGGGCGAAAACGAAACGGAGGGGTCGGAAGAGTGACCGACAGCGGCTCCCTGACCGGTGGTCCCCCCTCTTCGGGCGCCGGCCCTGCCGCCGGCGCCGGCGCGTCCGGGGGCGATGCCGCGGACGCGGGTTTCCCCTATGGCCGGCAGGCCGTGGCGGACGCGTTCCGGGAATTCGTGGCGGCCTCGCCGAGCGCCGGCGCGTTCTATGTGACGGGGCCCGCCGGCAGCGGCCGCAGCACGCTGCTGACCTGGCTGTTCCTCCTCGGCCAGGCGGATCGGGACGACGCCGGGAGCGGTGGGGACCGCACCGGGCCCGTCTTCCACGCCGCGCTCGGTGCGCGGGGCCGCGGCCCCGACGACCTGGCCGTGGCCATCGGCGAGCAACTCGGTTACGAGACCGCCACCGCCGCCGAGCTGCTGTCCGTACTCGCCATGGACGAGCGGCCCGTGTGCGTGGCCGTCGGCGACCTGGACGAGGCCGGTGCCGTACCGGACGAGCGGCACACGGCCCGCCTCGTCGAGTCCCTGCTGGCGCCCATGGCGCTGCTGCCGAACGTACGGCTGGTGGCCGAGGGCTCCCCGAAGTGGGCCCAGCACCTGGGCGACTGCGTCGTCGTGGACCTCGACACGTCCGGCTGGACCGATCGTGCGGCCTTCGACCGGTATGTCGCCGCCCTCTGCGCCTTCGTGACGGAGACCGGCACGCCGACGGACGGCGAGCAGCCGGACGCGTTCGCCCGGGCGGTGTCCCGGGCCGCCTACCCCAACTTCCTCCTCGCCCAGCTCCTCGTCCTGGACCGGGTCTCCGCCGCGGCGGAACCGGACGCCGCCGGCGCGGACGCGCCGCCCGACGCGGCGGACATCGACACCGCTATCGACGTCGACGGGGCGGTCGCTCGGCACCTCGTCCGGCTGTCCGCCGCATCTCCCGTGGCGGCCGACGCGTTGTACGCCCTTGCCCTGGCCGGATCGGCCGGGCTCGGCCGGAGCCTGTGGCGCCTGGCCGCCACGGCCGTGGCGGGACGCCGGATCGAGACGCAGGAGTTCGCCGCGGCCGTGGAGCTGTCCTGGGCCCTGCTCCAGCCGGACCGGGCCGGATCCGGCGGTTCCGGTGCGCCGGGGAGCCACTTCACCCTCCGCCACCCCGCCGTGGCCACCGCACTGCTCGCCCGCCGCTCCCGGGACGCGGAGCTGCAGGCCCGCAGAGCGCTCGTCCACTCCCTGGCCGGTCAGGTCCCCGTCGCACCGGCGGACGACGGACCACCGCGCCCGCTCTGGCAGCGGAGCGACCGGACCCTGCTGTCGGAGCTGCTGAGGCAGGCGAGCGCCGTTCCCGGCGCGCTCGGGCCGCTGCTCGCCTACCCCGAGGTGCTGCTGAGCGCGGACCTCGACGCGTTCCGCACCGTGCTCGACTGCTCGGACGAGCCCGCCGCCGCGGCTCTGCGGCCGGTCCTGGCCCTCCTGCACCCTGCGACGCGCGACCAGCCCGCCCGCCTCCAAGTCGCCGCCGTCCAGCACGGCTTGGACGATCTGGCGGCGGCCGTCGAGTCCGCCTACGACGGGCTGCCGTTCCGCGCGCTCCGCCGGCTCCCCGGAGCAGCGGACGACCGGCAGTCCGCACCGGGACCCGTCGATGAACCCGGACACGGATCCGTCCAGGGGACCGTTCAGGAACCGCCCCGAGTCGCCGTCACCGAGGCCGGCGCCGTGGAGGTCGGGGAGCGCCTCGGCGAGGCCCCGGCGCTGCGGTGGACGCTGCACGGGACGCCGTGTACCGCCGCGCGCGCCGAGCTGCTCGACGGGGTACCGGTCGTGGCGGTGGCGGACCGCGAGGGGCTGCTCCAGGTCCGCAGCGCGGCCGACGGCCGGCTGCTCCGTCCGGTCGTCCGCGCCGACGAACCGGCCGAGCTCCTGTGCGCTCTCGCGGGGGCGCCGGATCCGCTGACGGTGTGCGCGACGGCCGACCGACTGTGGGTGGTACGCCTGGCCGACGGCTCCACTCTGACCGAGCTGCGTTTCGGCTCGGACATCGTGGCCGTCCGCCGTACGGGCGGGAGCGAACTCGACGTCGAACTGGGCGGGTTCGGCATCCGCCTGTCGTTCGATCTCGGCGTACTGCGGACACTCAAGGGCGTGTCCCCCGCCATGAGTGCCGCCGGGTAGGCTCGGCTGACCCGACCTTCCGTCTTGGAGCCAGGATGACCTCGCCGTTCACCCCGTTGTGGGCCCGTCTGCGGCCCTCGGAAGGCGCCGCGCCGCGCGCCTGGACCAGCTGGCCCGGCCCGGTGATCGCCGCGCAGACGGCCCGCCACGAGGGCCGGACGGTCTACGGAAGCATCAGCTTCACCAACCCGCACCGGCTGCACATCGTGGACGCCGGCACCGGCGAGCGGGTGGCACCCCCGGTCCTCTGCGACGCCGGGCCGAACACCTTCGCGCTGGCCGCCGGCCCCGCGGCACTCGTGTCCGCCGGCGCACGCGAGACGGTCGAGCCGCTGAGTGGTGCGCGCCGGTCCTACGAGGCGGACGTGGCGGACGCGGGCGACGCCGACAACGTCGGACTGGTCACCGCCGCCGTCGGCCCGGACGAGCCCGTGCTGGTGACCGTCCACCCGTTCCAGAGCATCGCGTTCCGGGACGCGGCCGGGGGCGCGTGCCTCGCCGCCGTACCGCTGGGGGACATGAAGACACCGGACCTGCTGTGCGCCGGCCTCGTCGACGGCCGACTGCACGCCGTGGTCGGCAAAGGGGCCGAACTGTGCAGCTACGCGGCGGACACCGACGGCGTCGTCGCACGGTGGACAATCCCTGACGCAGCGTCAGGCAACGACTCCGACGACGCGCCGTCGGGCATCGGCCCGGAGATCCTGCGGGCGACCTGGGCCCCGGGGGTGGCCGGCGCGCCGGCCGCCGTTCTCACCGCGGACAGCCACTCCCGCCTGATGGCCTGGGCGCCGGACACCGGCGAACCGCTCGGTACGGAATGGCCCCTGCCCGACGGCCCGTTGCACCTCAGCGCCGCGGTGCTGAAGGCCCAGGACGGCGGCCTCCCCGTCGTGGCCTGCACGCATGCCGACGGGGTCCGGCTGCTGCGGACGGACACCGGGCGCGTACTGCTCGACCTCCGGCCCAGCGCCCGGACGCGTACCGCCCACCTCACCGCGGACGGTCTGCTGCTGCTCGGCACACACGACGGCCCGGTCGCCCTGCGGCTCGACACCGAGCGGCTGCTCGCCGCCCCGGGTGACCACGCCGCACACGAACTCGACCTCGGCGCATGGCCGATGCCCGCCGTGCGCGAGGAGGCGGGTTCGCACGACGCCGACGGCCGCCCCTCGCACGGCGACCTCGTGGACCTCTGGGGCGCGGACCAGGTCATCGTGCTCGCGGAGGACCAGGTCCCCGCGGACATCACCGGCCGGAACCGCGAGACCCTCTGCCGCCTCGGCCTCCCCCTGGCCCCGCTCCCCGGCCTGACCCTGGACCAGGACCTGGCCCTGGACGGCCCGGCCCCGCTGGAGGAGGTCGGCGTCGGTCCGGCGGACCCCGACGATCCCGACGCCGGGTACGTCCCCGAAGGGCTGGACGGCTACTACTGGTTGGGCACCTGGCACGACGACGACCTGGTCCTCGGCCCGGCCGGCACGGTCGAGGTGATCGGCACCGAATCCGACTACGAGTCGGCCCTGCCGGTCAACTCCGACCTCGGCGCGTTCGCCGCCTTCTGCTATCAGTACGCGGCCGCCGCGCTGCGCCAGGAGCCGGAGTACGGCGCCGAGGCCCAGGAGGAGCGCGCCGACGAACTGGAACACCGCCTGCGCGCCGCCGACCCGCTCGCCTTCGCCGAACACGGCTCGGAACACTGGGCCGACGCCCTGAGCGACCTCGCCTCCGGCATGTGAGCCGGCGCCGCCCGTGCCGCGGTGCCATGGCTCGTCCGGCACCCCACGGCCGGGCACGCGCGGCGGAACCCGCCGGACCGAAACCCCCACAGCAAAGGACCGGGCACCATGAAGATCGCGGTGGATGACCTCTCCGGACCGGAGATCGCCGAGTTCCTCGACGCGCATGTTCAGCAGATGCGGGCCATCACGCCCCTGGAGAGCAAGCACGCGCTCGATCTCGACGAACTCCGCAGCCCCGAGGTCACGTTCTGGGCGGCGCGGGAGGACGGAAGCCTGGTCGGCTGCGGTGCCGTCAAGCGGCTGGACGCGAGTCATGCGGAGCTGAAATCGATGCGCACCGACCCGCGGCGCACGCGGAGCGGAATCGCCTCGCGGCTCCTGGAGCACATCCTCGCCGAAGCGGGCCGCCGGGGCTTCACCCGGCTGAGCCTGGAGACCGGGTCGGCCGAATTCTTCCTGCCCGCACGGAAGTTGTACGAGAAGTTCGGCTTCGTGCACTGCGCACCGTTCGCGGGCTACCGGTCCGATCCGAACAGTACGTTCATGACGAAGCATCTGTAGCCGGCGGCAGCGCAGGGGGAAGGGGCGGAAGGACATGTCCCTGCCCCGCCCGGCGGCTGGGCGGGCGGGGCAAGGGCAGTCGCCACGGGCCGCCGGGTCAGCCGTTCGAACTGCTGTTGCCGAAGGTGGGGTTGAGGGCACCGATCACGTGGACAGAGTCGCCGGTGACATTGACCGGAACGTGGATCGGCACCTGCGCTTGATTGCCGGAACCGACGCCTGGGGAGAACGCGACCCCGCCGACGGCGAACGAGCCGGTGTCGTCGTCGGCGGCGGCGGTACCGGCGCCGGCGAGCAGAGCGGCGGCGATCAGGGCGCCGGTGGCGAGGACGGTACGTGCACTCATGAATCCTCCAGTGGGCGAAGCGAGTTAGCGACCCCTACCAGCATTGGCCGACCGGTTGATCCGGGAAACGCCCGCCACTCGAACGTGCCCGTAAACCCATTCCTTGGGGGACAGCAACCGCCCGCGTCTACTGCCTGCCGTCGTAGTCCCGTCGGGCCTGTTCGACCTTGGGCAGGTTGCCGGCGGACCATTGGGCGAGTGTGGCGAACAACGGGGCCAGGCTGCGGCCCAGTTCACTGATCTCGTATTCGACGCGGGGTGGGACCTCGGGGTGGTAGGTGCGGGTGACCAGCCCGTCGCGTTCCAGTTGCCGGAGGCGCTGGGTCAGGACCTTGGGGCTGATGGTGGCGATGCGACGCTCCAGCTCCACGAATCGCTGCCGGCCGTATTCGTGGAGTGCCCAGAGAATCGGAGTGGTCCAACGGCTGAAGACGATGTCGACCACGGGGGCGATGGGGCACGCCTGTTCCGGAGCGGGCTCGGTGCGCACCACCTCGGCCGTGGCGGCGGTCGTGACGTCAGCCGTGGTGTCGGTCGTGGTGTCAATCGTGGCTTTGGTCGTCATGCGCTGCCCTCTCCTTCCCACCCATGCACAATCCGTCCATCCATCCGTCCATCCATCCATCCAACCGTCGCTTTCTGCCGGGTAGTTACTGCCCGGATGACAGTAACTTCTTCGGCGGCCGGGCGGATAGCCGCAGGGTGGGGACGGCGGCCGTCGATAGACTGCCCGGGATCCGCGGTGCCGTCCGGGGATCCGCGCTGTGGACACGGGGAGGGTCAACATGCTTGACGGGCTGGGCCGTTACTGCACCGGGGTGCTGACGGAGCACGGCTGTCCCTCGGTTTCGGTCGCGGTGGCCGAGCGGGGCGAGGTGGTGCTCGCCGAGGCGTACGGGCTGGCGGACGTCGCCGCCGGGCGCCGGGCCACTCCGGGCACCGCGTACGCCCTGGCTTCCGTCACCAAGCCGATCACCGCCACCGCCGTCTGCGTGGCGGCCGACGAAGGGCTGTTGGACCTGGACGCGCCGGTGCCGGTTGCCGGCCGCCACCCGTCCCCGACGGTGCGTCAGCTGCTCCGGCACCGGGGCGGTCTCGGCGCCCACTACGCCTGGGACTACGGCGACGGCGAGCGGCTGATCGACGCGGACCGCTACACGGTGCTCCACCGGCCGCCGGGCACCGGTTTCGAGTACGCCAACCTCGGCTACCGGCTGCTGGGCCAGGTGTTGGAGCGGGCCACCGGGCAGGAACTGGGCGCATACGTCCGGGAGCGGGTGTTCGCGCCGCTCGGGCTCACCGCCTGCCATCTCGGGGTGACGTATCCGGGACAGGCCCCGCGGGCGGTGCGGTACACGGTCGACGGCCGCCCGTACCCGGACTACGGTTGCGGCCACCCCGGCGCCACCCTCGGCTGGGCCACCGCCGCCGAACTGGCCCTGTTCTCACAGTCGTACGAGCGTCTGCTGAAGCCGGAGACGGCCGCGGCGGTGCGGGACGCCCTGCCGGTGAACCGCCACCTCGGGTACGGGCTCGGCTGGTGCGTGTCGTACGGCGACGGGCCGGTGGTGCAGAGCCACGGCGGTGGCGGGGGCGGCGTGGCGGCGATGGCGGTGGTGGTGCCCGCGCAGCGCCTCTCGGTGGCGGTGCTGACCAACTGCACCGGCAAGGGGGCGCGCGATGCGATCGTGCGGTACGTGCTCGATGCCCTGGTCCCGGGATACACGGACGAGCGGATCTCCCCGGTGGTCGATGATCCGGTGCGCCCGCTGGATCTGCCGGAGGGCACCTGGACGGGCGGGATCGGCACGCCGGAGGGAACGCTCCCGGTCGAGCTGCGGGTGGCTGCGGGCGGCGAGATCGCCCTGCGGGTGGCCGGTGAGGGTGCCGGCGGCCCGGCGGACGCCTCGGCGGCGTGGGACCTGCGGGCCGATGTCCCCTTGCAGCTGCCGACCGCCGACGCGCGGGTCAACAGCCCCGTACTGGGAGTGCGCCTGCGCCTCGGCGACGGGCTGCTGACCGGGGTGGCCTACGCGTACAAGAACGGCGACGCCGAGGGCCGGCTCGGCAACTTCCTCAGCCACCCCTGCACCTTGCGGCGCGCGGCCGCGGCCGATGCCACTGAAGCACCACGCAACTGACGCCCGTTTCCCCACTGTTGGCCGCCCTGCCCGACCTCACGAACATGTCTGACAGTACTTGTACAAGTGCTGTTACGCTGCCGCTCATGACCGAGGACCCCGCGCCCGGCCCGGACACCGCCCCCGACCCCACCCACCAGAGCCGCTGGCGTCCGCTCCGGCTGCTCCAGGCGTCGATGGACGCGGACATCGCACGGCTCTACGCGGAGCGGCGGATCGACGGGCTGAAGCCGAACTACGTGAGGGAGCTGCTCCGGCTGCACGCCCTCGGGCCGATGACGATCACGGAGCTGGCCGAGTCGGTCGGCCACACGCACTCGGCGCTCAGCCAGAAGGTGGCCGCGATGCGCGCGGCCGGGTGGGTGCGGACCGTCGCGGGCGAGGACGCGCGCACGAAGAAGGTGACGCTCACGGAGCGGGCCGGTGCGGTGGTCGGCCGGCTGGCGGCGGAGTGGCGGGCCACCGAAGCCGCCCTCGCCGAGCTGGAGGCGGAGATTCCCTATCCGCTCACCCAGGTCGTCGGCGACATCGAACGGGCACTGGAGCGCCGGAGCTTCCACGACCGGATCGCCGCGAAGCTGGCCGAGGACCCGGCGTGGGAGTGAGCCGCGCGAAGGCGAGGGCGGGCGGCCGGGGTGTGCTGCTGGACGTGGCGCCGCTGCGGTCGTCACCGGCCTTCCGGCGACTGTGGATCGGTGGGGCGCTGTCCGGGCTCGGCAGCCAGATGACGCTGGTCGCGGTGATGTTCCAGGTCTGGCAGACGACGCACAGCACCGCCTGGACCGGTGCGGTCGCGCTCGCCCAGGCCGTTCCGCTGATCGCGCTCGGGCTGTTCGCCGGGGCGCTCGTCGACCGGGTGGACCGGCGGACGTGCTATCTGTGGACGACCCTGGGGCAGGCCGGGTGTTCGCTGCTGCTCGCCTTCCAGGGCGTCCTCGGCGGCCTGCCGCCCGCGGGTGTGCTGCTCCTGGTGGCGGTGCAGTCCTGCTTCCTCGCCGGCAGCGGACCGGCGTCCCGTACCTTCGTCCCGCGCCTGCTGCCGAAGCGGCAACTGGCCGCCGGGCTGGCGCTGAAGCGGGTCTCCTTCCAGGGCGCGATGCTGCTGGGGCCGGCGTTGGGCGGGCTGGTCCTGGGCGGGCTCGGTGTCGGCGCCTGCTATCTGGTCGATGCGCTGACCTTCGCCGCGGGGCTCTACGGGGCGTTCGGTCTGCCGCCGCTGCCACCGGGGGACGAGCCGGCGCGGCCGGGGCTGCGCGGCGTACTGGACGGGCTGGCCTTCCTGGTGCGCACCCCCGTCATCCGCGGGGCCCTGCTCACGGACCTGGCCGCCACCGTGCTGTCGATGCCGGTCAGCCTGTTCCCGCTGCTCAACTCCGAGCGGTTCGGGGGCGATCCGCGGACGCTCGGGCTGTTTCTCACCGCGTTGGCCACCGGTGGCGTGGCCGCGTCCGTCCTCTCCGGGAGTTTCACCCGGCTGTCCCGCCCCGGTCTGGTGATGCTCGGCGGATCGGCCGCCTGGGGTGGGGCGTTGGCGCTGTTCGGGCTGTCGCCCAACGCGTGGTGCGGGTTGGCCTTCCTCGTTCTGGCGGGTGCCGCGGACACCGTGTCCGTGGTGTCCCGGAGCACCCTCGTCCAGTCGCACACCCCGGGCGAACTGCTCGGCCGGGTCGGCGCCGCCGAGCAGATCGTCGGGCAGGGCGGCCCGGACCTCGGCAATCTGCGCGGCGGTCTCGTCGCGGCCGCGACGTCGGGTGCGACGGCTCTGGTCAGCGGCGGCCTGCTCTGCGTCGGCGCGGTCGCCCTGGTGGGCCTCGGCACACCAGGACTGCGCCGGACCGTGACGGCTGCCGCGCCCGCCGCTGCGCAAACGGCGCCAACCGCCCCGTAGTGGTCCGCCGCGGGCGGCAGTGGCACGGAAAGCGCGAGGGCGGCCCCGTCGTCTCGTGGGGCGGGCGGCATACTTGCCGGTCGGCGCGACGTGATCCATTCGCATGTGAGGAGCAGTCATGTCCGACCAGCCCACCGCCGAGAAGACGACCTTCCGGACGGTCTTCGAGGTGGGCCCCGCTGCGCTGGAGCGGGCGCGGCGCATTGCCGACGCGTTCCAGCACGCGATCGCCCCGGCGACCGTGGACTTCGACTTCGGGGAGATCAGCCGGGCGGCGAGCGCCATCCCCGGCGGCTCGACCGTCAGGATCGTCCGCGGCTGGGGTCTGCAGGAGACGGCCCCCGTGGGCGTCATGGTGCTCTCGCTCCGGGAGGCCGTCCGCCAGGCGCTCACGCACCCCTTCGGCAACCCGGTCTTCTGGGACAAGGTCGAGGCCGCGCTCGCCGACGCCTTCCTCGGCCTCGACGCGCAGGAGGGCACGCACCTCTCCTTCCACGGGGACGCCGCGGACAGCACGAGCTACTACTACAACGTGCTGTTCGCGCTCCAGGACGAGGAGACCGAGGGGTACGTCCACGCCGTCGCCTGCTGTGTCGACGTGACCCTGGCGCTGGCCGCGGACGAGGTGGGCGAGCTGGCCCTCGACGACGTCGTGCGGTGCGGGATCCGGCTCAACGCGATCGCCGTACGGCAGGGGCTCGCCGGCGCGGCGTGACGCCCTGGCCGACCCCGGCCGGGTGCGCGGCCGGGGTCCGGCGCCCGGGGTCGGCAGGCTCTCCCACCCCGTCGTCCGCGTTCCCCTCCGGGACCGTATCGGCCGGGACCGTGGCGAGGGGGCCGCTGCCCCGGGTTCCGCGCTCCCCCGTCCCCCGGGTGCGGACAGCCCTCCTGGCGCGGATCCTGAAGCAGAGGAGTCGAGGAGTCGCAGCCGACGAGCGCACAGGGGAGCACTGCACAGGAATGAGCGCTACGAACCCGACCAGACAGCGTGTCGCGGCACGGTCGTGACAGCGGAACGGACGCACATGAGCAACGGATTCATGGGTCCGGAGGGTAACGGCCCGGACTCGTTTGGTGACTTTCTCTCGCGGTTCTTCGGGCGCAGCGCGCAGTCGCCCGGTGGCGAGGGAGGAGCGCCCATGCCGAAGCAGGCGGACATCGCCCGGCTGATGAGCGGCTCCGCCCGGGATCTGGTGACCTCCGCCGCCGCGTACGCCGCCGAACACGGCAGTCCCGAGCTCGGTACCGAGCATCTGCTGCGGGCGGCCCTCAGCGCGGAGCCGACCCGGAGCCTGATGCGGCAGCAGGGTGCGGATCCGGATGCGCTGGCGGCGGAGATCGACCGCAATGCGGGTTCCGGGCCGCTCCAGAAGAGCGTCGCGGTGACACCGGCGGTGAAGCGGGCGCTGCTGGGGGCGCACGAGCTGGCGCGCGGTACGGGTGCCTCGTACATCGGTCCGGAGCATGTGCTGGAGGCGCTGGCCGGGAACCTGGATTCGGCGGCCGGGCGGATTCTGAACCTCGCGCACTTCGACGTGCAGGCGTCGGCCGCCTCGCACGGCAGTGCCGGCGGGCATCCGCCCGCGGGGCAGGGCGCCGAGCACGGGGCCGTACCGCATCACGACACGCCGACGCTGGACAAGTACAGCCGCGATCTGACCGATCTCGCGCGGGCCGGCCGGATCGATCCGGTGATCGGCCGCGAGGAGGAGATCGAGCAGACCATCGAGGTGCTGTCGCGGCGGGGGAAGAACAATCCGGTGCTGGTCGGTGACGCGGGCGTCGGCAAGACCGCGATCGTGGAGGGGCTGGCGCAGCGGCTGGCGGACGGGGAGGTGCCCGAGACGCTGGCCGGGCGGCGGATCGTGGCGCTGGACCTGGCCGCGGTGGTCGCCGGTACGCGGTACCGCGGTGACTTCGAGGAGCGGATGAACAACATCATCGAGGAGGTCCGCGCGCACACCGACTCGCTGATCGTGTTCATCGACGAGCTGCACACGGTCGTCGGCGCGGGCGGCGGCACGGGGGACGGCGGTGCGCTGGAGGCGAGCAACATGCTCAAACCCGCGCTGGCGCGCGGCGAGTTGCATGTCATCGGGGCCAGCACGCTGGAGGAGTACCGGCGGCACATCGAGAAGGACGCGGCGCTCGCCCGCCGCTTCCAGCCCATCCTCGTGCCCGAGCCGACCATCGCCGACACGGTGGAGATCCTGCGCGGGTTGCAGGACCGCTACGAGGCCCACCACCAGGTGCGCTACACGACCGAGGCGGTGCTGGCGGCCGTGGAGCTCTCCGACCGCTACATCACCGACCGGTTCCTGCCGGACAAGGCCATCGATCTGATCGACCAGGCGGGCGCCCGGGTACGGCTGCGCTCGGCCACCAAGACCCCCAGCGTGCGCGATCTGGAACGCGAGGCCGAGCAGCTGGTCCGGGACAAGGACCAGGCGGTGGCCTCCGAGCAGTACGAGCGGGCGACCGAGCTGCGGGACCGGATCGCCGAGCTGACCCGGCGGATCGAGGGCATCCAGGCGAACCAGGGCGCCCGGCCGGTGGTCGGTGACGGCAAGATCGTGGAGGTGACCTCCGAGGACATCGCGGAGGTCGTCTCCCGGCAGACCGGCGTGCCGGTGAGCAGCCTGACGGAGGAGGAGAAGGACCGGCTGCTCGGGTTGCAGGGGCGGCTCCAGGGCCGGGTGATCGGGCAGGAGGACGCGGTGACGGCCGTCTCGGAGGCGGTGCTGCGCTCGCGCGCCGGGCTCGCCGATCCGAACCGGCCGATCGGCAGCTTCCTCTTCCTCGGTCCGACCGGTGTGGGCAAGACGGAACTCGCCCGGGCGCTGGCCCAGGCACTGTTCGGCAGTGAGGACCGGATGGTGCGGCTCGACATGAGCGAGTACCAGGAGCGGCACACGGTCAGCCGGCTGATCGGCGCCCCGCCCGGGTACGTCGGCCACGAGGACGCGGGACAGTTGACCGAGGCGGTGCGCCATCACCCGTACTCGCTGCTGCTGCTCGACGAGGTCGAGAAGGCCCATCCGGACGTCTTCAACATGCTGCTGCAGGTGCTGGACGACGGTCATCTGACGGACTCTCAGGGGCGGACGGTGGACTTCAAGAACACCGTGATCGTAATGACCAGCAACCTCGGCTCGGAGGCGCTCAGCAGCGGTCGCGGGGTGCTCGGTTTCGGCACCGCCGAGGCGGGGGCGGACGACGGGGCGCGGGAGCGGGCGCTGGCCGCCCTGCGCGGACACTTCCGGCCCGAGTTCCTCAACCGGCTCGACGAGATCATCGTGTTCCGGCAGCTCACCGACAAGCAGCTGCACCAGATCACCGGTCTGCTGCTGGAGGGGACGGGCCGCCGGCTGAGCGCCCAGGACGTCTCCGTCGACTTCACCCCGGACGCGGTGGACTGGCTCACCCGCCGCGGCCACCAGCCCGAATACGGCGCCCGGCCGCTGCGCCGGACCATCCAGCGCGAGGTCGACAACCGGCTGTCGCGGCTGCTGCTCGACGGCGCGCTGTCGGCCGGTGACCGGGTGCGGGTGGACGTCCAGGACGACGAGCTGGCGTTCCACGTCACCACGCAGGCGAAGAACCCGGCGGCGACGAACTGAGCCGGGAGGCCGGGAGGCGACCGTGCGGGGAGACGGCGAGGAGAGGTGAACCAGGGCGCACCGGCCGGCCCGGAGCCGCACGGTCGTCACGAGACACCGGAGGAGCGGGCCGACCGGCGGTGGAGCGAACTCCTGCAGGAGGTGCGGGTCATCCAGACCGGCGTGCAGATCCTCTTCGGCTTCCTGCTGACCGTCGTGTTCACCCCGCGCTTCGCCGTCCTCGGCCAGGCCGACCGCGTCATCTACGTCGTGACCGTGCTGCTGGGCGCGGCCACCACCGGTGCGCTGGTCGGGACGGTGACCTTCCACCGGCTGGTCACCGGGCACCGGCTCAAGCCGCAGACCGTGCTCTGGGCCTCGCGGCTGGCGCTGGTCGGTGTCGTACTGCTGCTGGCCACGGTCGCCTCGGCGCTGCTGCTGATTCTGCGGATCGCGCTGAACGGCACTGCCGCGCCCTGGGTCGTGGCGGGCCTGGTCGCGTGGTTCGTCCTGTGCTGGTTCGCGCTGCCGGCCTGGGTCCTGCACCGCTACTCGTCGCGGCAGTGAGCTGCCTCTGCGGGTGGGCGGGGCCGGTGCGACGATGGAAGTGAGGCGCCGGCGGGCGCGCCGAACCGGAAGGCGCCCGGCATCGCAGGGGGTTGCCTCGCGGTGCGTTCAACGGAGCCGTCGCCACCCCCAGCCACATCCATCCAAGGGTCCAGGGATCTGCGGAACGGAGGGATCACCATGGCAGTCTGCGAAGTCTGCGGGAACGACTACGCGCGGGGATTCGAAGTGCGCACCGAGGGCGAGGTCCATGTCTTCGACTGCGTGGAATGCGCGGCGCATCTGCTCGCCCCGACCTGTGAGAACTGCGAGTGCCGGATTCTCGGCCACGGGCTGGAGGCGGACGGCCGGTATTTCTGCTGTGCGCACTGTGCGCGGATCCGGGGAGTCATGGAGCTGGCCGACAACGTCAGAGTGGCCGCGGGGCCGGTGCTGCACGCGAAATGAGGCGGCCGTCCCCGAGGGACAGCCGCCTCATCCGCCTGCCGCTTACGCACCGGCCGTGACGGGACTCACCCTGCGCGGACGCAGGAGCAGCGCCGCACCGGCGAGGCCGGCACTGAGGATCGCCAGACCGACCGCCAGCAGCTCCGGCCACATGCCGGCATCGCCCAGGCTGCTGCTCAGGGGGGCCAGGACGCCGGCCCGAGTGAGGGCGTGCAGGACGATGACGGTGACCGCGGCGGTGGCACTGGCCGTCCAGATGGCGGCCGTGTCACGCATCGCGAGCCAGCCGGCCAGCAGCAGATAGACCGCCGCGATGGCCATCGAGATGCCGTCGGACGGGCCGTTGTGGACCTCCGACAGCCCCAGCGGCAGATGGCTGAGCCCGCACAGGGCCAGCGCCGCGGCGGCGGGCCAGCGCAGTGCGGAGCGGAGCATTCCGCCGACCGCCTGGCCGGGCTGCGGGGGCGCCCCGGCCGTCGGCCATCCAGCGCCGCCCTGGGGCGTGTTGGCGGGCCAGGGTGAGTTCTGCGGCCAGGGCGGGGCGTCCCGGTGCAGTCCGTCGTGCATCGCCGGCTCGTGGGGGCCGGCGGTGTGCGGGGCCTGGTTCGGGTACCCGTTGTCGGCCGGGTGGCCGTAGGGGTCGGGATACGGTTCGAGGACGGGGTCGTTGACCATCGGCATGCCGGAGGTCGCCTGGCCCATCGTGTCGGCGTGGCTCTCGGCGAAGTGGTGGCCGTCGGGGAAGTTGTCGCCGCCCGGCGGGCCCTCGACGGGGAAGTGGGCCTCCCGCGCACTGTCGAACAGCCGGATCAGCTGGACGACCTCGTCGACGGATCTGTTCACTGCCGCCGCACGCAGCGCCTCGTAGCTCGACTCCGCGGTGTGCGGGGCTTCGCCGAGCATGGCGAGGAGCGGCCCGAGCTCGCTCACCGGCCGGGTCATCGCCGCCGCTCTCAGGACTTCGTCGCCTGGATTGGGGTCTTCGCCACTGCGCTTGAGCAGTTCCACGAGGGCGGCGACTTCCTCCACGGGCCTCGTGGTGGCCGCCGTCCACACGAGGGTGCGGACCGAGACGTTTTCCGGATTCGTGGGCGGAACGTGTTCGCCGGCGTCTGTCGGTGACAGGTCGGCGTCGCCCCCACCAGGAGCTGGTTCAGATGACATGTAGGGACTCCACTGAACGAGGGGGAGCATCGGGCACCGGAGGCGCTGACACTCATCGGGCGTTGTGCGTGCTTTGGTTCAGCCAACGTCCCTCTTGGCCGCCCGCGCCATTCAGGGATGGCCATCCGGTGGAGACACGCCGTGGGCACGGGGAGACACCGGGCGTGTCGGCCGTGCCGGTCGTGGGGCCGTCCGCCGGCGACGGCGGAGTCCCCTCCTGTCGACGATCGCCCGCCGGGCGTCGCCGGGGCCCCCGATACGGCCCGCGCGCTGCTCGCTATGTGGTCGCGACGGTGAACAGTCCGCCCTGGGGATCGCGGATGACGGCCTGGCAGCCGCTGCCGTCGACCATCGGCGTGACCGGAAGGACGAAGCCGCCGGCGGAAACGGCGGCGGCGGTGACCTGCTCGATGTCGTGCACGGGGAAGGAGACGTGCCAGCGGGGCCGGACGTGCGGGTCCGGGGCGGCTTCGACGGCTCCGCCACGCAGTGCGGCCACGGTCTGCTCGCCGTCCCGCACGATCACCTCGTCGTGCTCGTAGGTGATGTCGCAGCCGCCGGGCCCGGGAGCCCAGCCGAAGACCTCCCCGTAGAAGATCGCCGCGTCGAAGGCGTCGCGGGTCCGCAGCTCCAGGCACGTCGGCGCCTCCCCCTCCCCCACCGCCCAGGAGAGGGTCTGGCCTTCCCAGAGGCCGAACACCGCGCCGTCGCGGTCGGCGGCGAGCGCCGCCCGCCCCTTGCCGAGTTCGAGCGGGCCCACCGCGAGGGTGGCGCCGCGCTCGCGGATCCGGGCCGCCGTCTCGTTGGCGCTCTCCACGGCGAAGTACGGGGTCCAGGCGACGGCGATCCGCCAGCTCGGCGGCAGCAGCCCGATCCCGGCGACCGGCTGGCCCTGGGCGAGGGCGATGGAGAATTCGGCCCCCATTTTTCCCGGCCGGAAGTTCCAGCCGAGGACCTCTCCGTAGAACTTCTCCGCGCCCGGGAGGTCGTGGGTCATCAGGCTCACCCAGCACGGGGCACCGCCGATGGCGGCGCGGGCGGGCATCATCGTCGACATGGGAACCCGCCTACCAGTGGTCCCGGCGGCCACGGGTGCCGTGGGGACGGTGGGAACGGAAGAGGAAGCCGAGCAGCAGGGACGCCAGCAGCGCGATGGCCACGATCCACAGCAGCTTCATCACGACACCGGCGCCCAGGAAGATCAGGACGAGCAGCAGCGCAAGCACAAGAGGGACCATCGGGATCAACCTCCGGACAGGCTGGTTCCCTACATGGCCCCCATTATGCGCTTATACCGACCATCGGGATGCTCGATGCGCTCCACCAGCATCCGACCGCATTTCGTGAATGCGCTATCGCACTGCGTGACACTTCGACGTGCTAAAGGGCGCGCACCCTGATTCGCTGGTTACAGCAGATTTCCGCGACGCCGCACGAAGCGGTAAGGGCGAATCGGTAACGATAAGGAATGGTCATGGGCACGGACGAGACACGCCAACGCCTCCAGCACATGCGGGAAAAGGCTCAGGAGCTGGCCGAGGCCGCGCAGCACACCAGTGATCCGAAGGAGAAGAAGCGGCTCCAGGAGAAGTCGCGCCGGCTGCAGAGCCGGAGCGAGCAGGAGAGCGCCATGCGCGGCGGGGACATCTACCCCTCCCTGTGAGCGCGTGGACGCACGACGGAATGCGCGGCCGACCGGGGCGGGCGGTCGACCGTCCCGCGGTCGCCCCACACGGCGGCCCCGGCGGCCGCGCCGCCGCCCCTACCACCCGCCGCACCCAGTGGAGTTCGGCGGGTGACGGCCGCCGGGCGCGGTGCACCCGGCGGCGTTCGACACCCAACTGAAGCGCTTCGCCGCGAAGTTGCGCCCTCCGGAGCTTCCGCGAGAGCGGTGTGCACGACTCCCGGCGCGGGCGGCCGGCCGCCCGGCTGTTCGAGTGGCTTACGGGGCGGTGCCGATGCGTCGTCCGCACCGCCGGGAAGGGGTGCGGCGGAGGAACGGCGGCAGGAGGCGGCATGCACCCCAGGCGGCCCACCGTGGTCTATGTGCACGGCATCGGGAACAAGGTGCGCCCGGAATTGCTGAAGTCACAATGGGATCAGGCGCTCTTCGGCAGGGATATGGCCGGGGCGTCCCGTATGGCGTACTGGGCCGCGCTGCGGTACGAGAAACCGCTGCCGGATTTCCGGCCGGATCCGCTGGACGGCGCGCCGGTGGCGTACGCGGAATCGGCCGGTGCGGCGGCGGAGACGATGACGGAAATGAAGGAATCCGGGCGGGCGGCGGAATCCGGACTATTCGCCGAGCCCGAGGAATTCGTGGCGCTCACCGTTTCCGAGGCGTGGCGGGAATGCGGCGCCGTCGGGCTGGAGGGCCGGGGCGGCGAGGGCCGGGCGGGCCCGGACGGGGAGCGCGCGGTGGCGGAGGGCGCACTTGTCGACTGGCTGCGGGACATGACGTATCTGGCCGAGACCCTGGGCAGCGCCGAGACCGGCGGTGACGCGGAAGGGGAGGACGGCGGCGGCGCGCTTCCGCTGGAACTGCTGCCGCTGCCCCGGCCGGTGCGTACCGCGGTGTTCCGGGAGCTGGCCAGGCACACGTTCAGGGATGTCCATGCGTACTTCTTCGGCGGGGCCGGACCGGCGATCCGCGGGGTGGTCGCGAAGGCGCTGGACGGGCTGGACGGCGGGCCCCTGGTGGTCGTCGGCCACAGTCTCGGATCCGTGGTGGCCTACGAGGTGCTGAGGGAGCGGGGGCAGGAGGTGGAGCTGCTGGTCACCGTGGGGTCGCCGCTGGCGATCACCGAGGTGCAGGACCAGCTGGCCCGCCCGCCCGCGGTTCCGGAGGGGGTGCTGGCCTGGCGCAACGCGTCGGATCTGCGGGATCTGGTGGCGCTCGACCACACCCTGCGGCCGGAGTTCGGACCGCCGGAGCGGATCACCGATCTGCTGGTCACCAACGACAGCGGCAACCACCACGGGATCGGCCCCTACCTGTCGCAACCGCCGGTCAGAGAGCCGGTACAGCGGATCTTCGATCACCTTGCGTGAGCACAGACCGGGTGGAAACATGACAAAGAGGAGGCAGTGCAGAAGTCGGCCCGTCCCGCGCTGCCGAGGGGCGGGTGGGTAGGTGTGGCATGCCATTGAACGAAGCGGAATGGTTCGCGGTCACCACGTGGTTGACGCAGTACCTCTTCCTCGACACCGACCACCCCCGCACCGAACTCCTCAACCACGGCTTCTCCGAGGAGTTCGTCGCGGCGCTCCCCATCACGACGGTCAGCGCGGAAAACGCCCGTTCCCTGGTGCAGGCCGCGCGCCGGAACATCCGGCAGCAGGTGGAACTCCTGGAGGCCGTGAACCGCCTCGACCGGCTGTCCGCACTGCCCGAAATCACCACCGCCCAGGAATTCCTCCGCCGCCTGCAGGAGGACCTGGAGATCCACACACGGCGGGACACCTTCCGTACCTGCGTCCTGAAGAACGGCACCGAGGCGTTCATCGACCGGCAGGAACTGCGGGAGACGCTGCGCCGGTTCGTCGACGACCAGGAAAAGTTCGTCCTGGCGGTGGACGGCGATCCGGACAGCGGCCGGTCGTACACCTACACCTTTCTGCGCCATATCGCGCAGCACCGCGGATTCCGTCCGGTCCGCGTCGTCCTGTCGCGCACCTCCACCGCCTCGCAGGTCATCCGGCGGCTGGCCGCCTTCCTCGCCGATCCGCGGGCCGCAAGCCAGCCGTTCGACCCCACCCGGCTCAACGACCTGCTCCCGGCGATCGACGACGCGGTGCACTGGGTGGTCGGGCAGGCGACCGCCGCCGACGAGCACTACTGGCTGGTCCTCGACGAATGCGACAAGCTCGACCCCCGCTCCGACGTCTGGGACTTCATCGGCCAGCTGGCGATGGCGATTTACGAGCACGCCGCCGTGCGCGGCGACCAGGCGCCCCGGCTCGTCCTCCTTGGATACGGCCGCTCGATGTACCAACTCCCCTACGACCTGCGGGGAAGTCTGTGCTGGGACACCGCGCGGGTGGTCGAACGCCAGGATCTGCACAGCTTCTTCGACCAGTACTTCCATGAATCGCCGCCCCGGCTCAGCGATACGGCGCAGCCCGACGAATCCGTCATCGCCGGTCTGGTGGACGAGGCGGTGGACGCGGTGCTCCACGATTCGGAGGTGCGGGACGGCAGCGGCGACGGCGACAGCTATATGCGGAAGATCTGTACGGCGGCGGAGAAGGCGATCCGTGTCTACCAAACCCTCTGAGCCCCACCTCCCGGGTCCGTCCTCGGCCGACGTACGGGAAGTGTTCGGCGCCCGGCTGCGGCAGGAACTGCGGACGGGCGAGCCGTCGCCGCCGGCCGTGACGGACACGCGCCGGGCCTATCGGGAGGCCGCCTGCCTGCTGTCCCACTTCGATCCACTGCGGCTGCGGCTGCCCGGTGAGGACGGCCCGACCGGGGGTGCCGTGCTGGAACTCCTCGACGACTGCACCACCTTGGGGGCCGCCGGGCGCGCCGAGTGGTCGCTCAAGTCCGAGATCCGGGAAGCGGCGCTGCGTGGGATGGCCGGGCCGCAGGCGGCCCGGCTGGCCCTGGCAGCCAACCGCGAGCAGTTCCCCGACGAGCCCGGCGGGCCGGAGGCCGTCTGCCTGGCGTTCCTGAACGGCGATCTGTCCGCGACGGCCCACCGGAGGGCACACCTGTCGGTCGAGGAGCTGGCCGACACCCTCCAGGCAGTGCTGTGGCTGTCGCGGGTGCCGGGCGTTGCGGGACTGCCCGACGCCGGCGAGCTGCAGAACGCGCTGGAGCGGGCCCGGCTGCTCGATCCGCTGGAACGCCTGATGCGGGCGCCGTTCCAGGGCCGCGGCCGGGAACTCGACCAGCTGCGCGCCTTTGTCGGCATACCGCCCGGGGACGCGGCGGCCGGCGAGGAGCTGGCCGGGCAGCTGCTCAGTACGGGCGCGCACGCGGCGCCGTCGCCGCCGCTGGTCATCCACGGTCCCGGCGGGATGGGCAAGAGCACCCTGCTCGCCAAGTTCCTGCTGGACGCCGTGCCGGATCCGGCCCACGGGTTCCCGGCCGCGGACACCGCCGCCTTTCCGTTCGCCTACATCGACTTCGAGCGGCCCACCCTGTCCATCCAGGAGCCGGTGACGCTGATCGCCGAGGCGGCCCGGCAACTCGGCGTCCAGTACCCGGAGTTCCGTGCCGAGCTGGACGCGCTGGCGGACGAGTGCCAGCAGGCGGCGTGCAGCCAGCGGGAGGAGCAGGAACGGGTGGCCCAGCTGCATCAGCTGGCCACCACCCGGGTGCTGGGGCGCAGTTCGTCGGAGGAGTTCCACGCGCTGGCCACCGAGCGGGAGACCGATCTGATCCGGCGGGTGGCCGACGTCCTGGTGCGGGCGGTGACCGCGGAGGGCCGGCCGGATCCGCCGTTCGTGCTGGCCGTCGACTCCTTCGAGGAGGCGCAGTACCGCGGATCGCCGGTGCTGGGCCGGATGTGGGCGATCTGCATGTCGCTCCAGCGTGTCTATCCACGGCTGCGGTTGATCGTCTCCGGCCGGGCACCGGTCGATCATCCGGCGCGCAGGGTCACGTCCCTGGAGATCCGGCTGTGCGAGCTGGACCCGCCGGCTGCCGTCGCCCTCCTGCGGTCGCTGGGCGTCAACGACCCCGACGTGGCCGCGGCGTTGGCCGAGCGGGTCGGCGGCCATCCGCTCAGCCTGCGGCTCGCCGCGCGGGCCGCCGCGCTCGCCGGCAGCGAGACCGAGCAGACCGGCGACCTGATCCGCAGTCTGCCGGCCCGCCGCGAGGAGGTGTTCCGGCGTGTCGACCAGATGCTCGTCCAGGGCATCCTCTACGACCGGATCCTCAGCCATATCGCCAACGAGGACATCCGCCGGCTCGCCTATCCGGGCCTGGCGCTGCGGGTCATCACCCCGGAGATCATCAAGGACGTACTGGCCGAACCCTGCGGACTGCGGGTGCCATCGATGGACGAGGCACGCCGGCTGTTCGGCGAGCTGAGCCGGCTGGACATGGTGGAGCCGGCCCGGCCGGAAGCGGTGCGCTACCGCGGCGACGTACGGGCGATCATGCTCCGGCTGCCGGCCGGGGACCGTACGGAGGTGATCCGGGCGGTCGAGCGGCGCGCGGTGGAGCACTACGCGGCGCGGGACGGGCTGGAGGCACGGGCCGAGGAAATCTACCACCGGCTGCGGCTGGACGAGAACCCCCGGTCGGTGGAGGAGCGGTGGCTGCCCGGCGTCGAGCGGCTGCTGGCCGGGGCGCAGCAGGACATGTCCCCCAGGGCCGCGGGGCTGCTGACGGCGCGGCTCGGCGGCGGGGCGCCGGACCGGGTGGCCGCGGGCGCCGACCAGGAGGACTGGGAGCGGATCGCGGCGCGCGAGGTGGAGGACCTGCTGGCACAGGGCTACGCCCAGGCGGCGCTGGTACGGCTGGGGCAGCGGCGGCCCTGGACGCCGTGCAGCCCGCTGCACGCCCTGATGGTCGAGGCCCTGAACCGGCTCGGGCAGCGCGGGGAGGCGCGCGGCGCCGTCACCGAGGCCATCGCGCAGGCCGAGCGGGGCGGCTGCCCGAAGCGGCGGCTGGAGCTGCTGCTGCTCTCGGCGCGGCTGGCCGAGGAGGCCGGCGACCTGGCGTGCGCCGACCGGCAGCTGCGGGCGGCGGAGGAGGTGGCGGTCGGCTTCGGGGAGGATCTGGAGGCGATGGGCGCACGGCTGGCACGGGCCCGGCTGCCGTCCGGCGCCGGCGAGGACTCCGGAGCCCAGGCGGGCCATCAACTCGCCACACAGCTGAGGGAGTTGCCCGACGCGGTGCTGGCCGATCAGCCGGTGCTCGTGCGGGCCGTGGCCTCGCAGATCTACGGTCAGGACCCGGGCGCCCTGGACCATGCGCTGGAGGTCGTCGGGCTGCCGACGGACGACGAGACGCTGGACACCCTGGGCGCGGCGATGTGCCGGGCGACGCGCCGTCAGCCCGGACTGCTGGGCGCCGTGATGGGGATCCTGCACGATGCGGCGGGGCCGGGCCAGGCCGCCGGGGCCGCGGGCCAGGGCGCGGCGCCCGCGCACCACGGCCCGGCCCGGATCAGCGACATCCTGCGGGTGGCGCGCGACCGCGGCACCCTCACCTCGCTCGCCCGGCGGCTGCTGGCGGTCTCCGACCGGAGCGGCGAGATCGTGGCGGGCGTGGCCGCGGCGATGGGCGTGGGGACCCATGGGCGGACGGCGTCGGAGGCCGCGGCGCGGCGGGAGGCGCGGGACCGGCCGGAGCCGGCCGCGCCGCACCCGGCGGAACGGGCCGGGTACGGGAGCGGGTACGAGAAGGGAAGCGGCCCGGCAGGGCCCGGTGGCCCATCATGACGGCGTATCTCCCGGCGGACGCCGTTCTCCGGCTGCGGGACACCGCGCTGGAGACCGGCCTGGGCGACCCCGCCCTGCGCCCGCTGCTCTTCGACGGCATCATGACCCGCTACCGCGGCACGCTCCCGGTGCTGGCCGCCCCCGGGCACCAACTGCACTCGGACCTCAACCAGATGAACCGGGTCGAGCGGCTGGTGGACGGCTCCGTGCCCCTGGAGATCTGGCTGCGCAACGCCGTGGCGCAGACCACCGAGGCGGCGGCCCTCGCGACGTTCCAGGGCGCCCTGGACGAGGTGGCGCGGCAGGCCGGCGGCGAGCCGGACGTGCTGGCCGGGCGGGCGGCCCCGGAGATCAAGGAGGCGATCGTCCACCGGGACGACACCGTCCCCATCGGGTTCCTCCGCGGCGGCGACCTGGCCGCGGCGGCGGTCGCCCGCCTCAAGGTCCCGCCGTATCAGAGCGGCGCCCCGCTCCAGCCGAACGGCTTCCCGCACGCCGGGACCGGCTGGCTCATCGCGCCGGACCTTCTGATCACCAACCATCATGTGGTCAACGCCCGTACCGGGACGGGCGGTCAACGCCCGCTCGCCGACCCCGACGACCTGCGCCTCCAGGCCCGGCACACCCGCGCCCGCTTCGACTACGACGCGGACACCGACACCGACACCGACGAGGCGACCGCCGACGCCGCGGTCACCGAACTCGCCGCCGCCGACCCGGAGTTGGACTACGCGGTGCTTCGGCTGGCCGACCCGCCGGCCCGCCCCGCGCTGAAACTGGCCGAACGGCCGCTGACGCTCGCCGACGGCGACTTCGTGGCCGTCAACATCATCCAGCACCCGGGCGGCCTGCCGAAGCGGGTGGCGCTGCGCAACAACCTCGTCTACGAGGCGGACGAGCACGACGTCCGCTACTTCACCGACACCCGCGGCGGTTCGTCCGGCTCGCCGGTACTGACCGACGACTGGCGGGTGGTGGCGCTCCACCGGGGGACGCGGCGGGTGGAGAACGTGGAGTTCCAGGGCCGTACGACGGCGTTCGTGAACGTCGGCACGCAGCTGACCAGCGTGCTGCGGCATCTCGCGGCGCACAGCCCCGACCTCCACGCCGAGATCGCCGCGGCGCAACAACGGAGCTGATGCGGCTGCCCCTCACCGACCGACCATCCCATCGACCAGCCGCGCCCCATCGGCCGCACCACTCATCGACCCGTCGGTCCGTTGACCGACGGGCACACGGCAACTTCGACGACGCGACGGAGGAGGGCGAGATGCACAACCGGAGTCGATCACCGGTGGCGACCGGTCCCGAGCGGGTCTTCTCGGATCTGTGCGCGGTGGCGGCGCGGGTACGGGAACAGCTGTCCTGGGAGATCCCCGAATCCTCGGTGGGGCTGCCCGCCGACGAACTGCCCGCCGACCAGATCTCGCAGTACGCCCGGCAGGAGCGGACCCGGGTGCTGTCGGCGGGCGCCAGCGGCCTGGAGAAGCTCGCCACGGGACGCACCGACGAGATCAGCGACGACGAGTCGTTCGGCATGGAAGCCATCGTCCTGCTCGAAGGGCGGCCCGCCATCCTCGTGCAGCACCACGACTTCGCGCCGCAGCAGGGCGACTGGGCGGTGCTCGACGGCCACCGGGCCGCGATCCGGGAGACCCTGGCCCGGGTGGGCAGGGTGGAGATCTCCGGGCATGTCAGCCTGGACTGGCTCGGTACGGGGTTCCTGGTCGGCCCGGACGTGGTGATGACCAACCGCCATGTCGCGGCGGAGTTCGCGCGGGGTGCGGGCGGCGGCTGGACCTTCCAGCAGGGCCTGGGCGCCGCGCTCGACATGGGCGAGGAGTACACCGGCACCGACGACCCGGCGGACGGCGGTCCCTCGTACGAGGTGACCGAGGTCCTGGGCATCCACGAGGACGTCGACCTGGCCCTCCTGCGGATATCCCCGTACCTCGGCGGCAGCACGCTCCCCACCCCCCTGGCGGTGGCCGCGGACGCACCCGCCGATCTCCCGGGGCACCCGGTGTACTGCGTCGGCTACCCGGCCTGGGACGGCCGCCGCAACGAACCGGAGTCCATGCGCCGGATCTTCATGGATGTCTACAACGTCAAACGACTTCAGCCCGGCATGACCACCGGGCTGGAACCGGAGGAAAACGTCATGCGCCACGACTGCTCCACCCTGGGCGGCAACAGCGGCTCCCCCGTCATCGACCTCGCCGACCACCGCGTCCTGGGCCTCCACTTCGGCGGCCGGTACGGCCAGGGCAACTACGCCGTGCCACTGTGGCAGTTGGCGGACGATCCGATGCTGCAGCGGGCAGGGGTGAACTTCGTATGAGCATCGCCGACCACCGCGGTCCGGACGGCCTGCTCCCCCGCCGGCGGACGCTCCTCAAGGGGGCGCCCGCGGTGCTGCTGGGGGTCGCCGGGTGCTCGGGCGGAAGCCGGGGCGGCGCGCCCGCCTCGCCGCGCCCCGCTGCGACCGCCACGCTCGCCGGGCTCCCGAAGGTCCCGGCCTGGCGGCCCAGTCCGGGGGATGTGCAGCCCGAGGTGAAGGTGCGGGCCGTGGAACTGGTGCAGGCCATCGGGTCCTGGCCGGCCGGGGAGCGGGATGCGGCGATGGCGCGGGTGGGGGCGCTGGGGCTGGAGCCGACGCTGGTGGATCAGGCGGGGGCGCTCCGGCCCGGGGGTGCGCAGGCGGTGCTGGAGGTGGTGGACGCGCAGTACGGGGGGATTCTGGCGGACTCGGCGAGTGTGCTGGTGGTGTGCCGGCAGTGGGTGCGGCGCGGGGACGGGGCGGTGGTGGCCGGCGGGACGACGGTGGACGTGCGGCTGCGGAAGGCCCGGCCGCGGTGGGAGGTGGCGGCCCTGCATCCGGCCGAGCCCGGGGCGCCGGCGGCGGCGCTGAGCCCCGAGGCGCAGCGTTTGCTGGACGCGGGGACGTCGATCCGGTTGCCGCCGGCGGCGGTTGCGGACATCCGCAGCGGGCAGGTCCGTGCGAGCGTCGTGCGGGCACTGCTGGACCTGGCCCGTACGTACCGGATCGACGTGAGCGTGGTGCGGTCCGGGCATCCGCTGAACGTGTTCGGGACGGACCGGCCCAGCGACCATCCGCGGGGGCGGGCCGTCGACGTGTGGCGGATCGACGGGCATGCGGTGGTCGATCCGGGGACGTCGCGGGCGCTGGTCGAGGAGTTCATGCGGGCGGCGGCCGCCGCCGGGTCGTACAACGTCGGCGGGCCGCTCCAGTTGCCGGGGGGAGCGGCCGACCAGTTCTTCTCGGACGACACGCATCGGGATCATGTGCACATGGGGTTCCGCAGCTGATCCCTGGAGCCTGTCCGGTGGGTCAGGGTCGGACAGGCCCCAGGGGCGTCACGGCGTCCGCGGCGCGGCTCTCCGCCGTGTGGTCACTTCTTGACGAACTCGGTGGTGTAGGTCTTCTTCAGGTCGATGGAGGCGTTCTTGAGGTTGGGGTTGAAGGACTTCAGGACGCGCTCGACGGTCGCGGGGCCGTCGGCGGGCATCACGCCGTCCTTGGTGAACATCGGGAGGGTGTTCTTGATGGCCTTGGCGTAGAGCTCCTTGCCGCCCTGCGCGTAGTCGGCGGGCATCTTCGCGGCGATCTCCTCGGGTGTGTGGACGGACATCCACCTGAGGGTCCTGACGAAGGCGTTGGCGAGCTTCTGGACGGTGTCCTTGTGGCTGTTCACCCAGTCCGTGCTCATGTAGAGGCTGGAGGAGGGGTAGAGGCCGTCGAGCGCCTGCCGGGAGCCTTCAGGGGTGCGCATGTCGACGAGCACCTTGCCGAGGTTCTTGTCGAGGACCTGCGCCACGGTCGGGTCGGTGGTCATTCCGCCCTGGATGGAGCCCTGTTGGAAGGCGGCGAGGAAGGTCTGCCCGGCGCCGACCCCGACCGTGTGGAAGTCCTCTGTCTTGACGCCGTTCTTGACCGCCAGGTACTTGGTGAGGAAGTCGGTGGACGAGCCGAGGCCGGTGACGCCGAGCGTCTTGCCCTTGAAGTCCTTGGGGGAGGTGATGTCGCCGGCGGCCTTGTCGGCGACCAACTCCACCTCGCCGGGGGTCTGCGCCAGCTGGACCACCGATTCGACCTGCTTGTTCTTCGCCTGGAGGTCGAGGGTGTGGTCGTAGAAGCCGACGACGCCCTGGACGTCGCCGGAGAGCAGGGAGGTGGTGGCCTGGACGCCGGCCGGTTCGGTGAGCAGGGTGACGTCGAGGCCCTCGGCCTTGAAGTAGCCGAGCTGCTGGGTGAGCCGGGCGGGGAGGTAGATGACCTTGTCGAGGCCGCCCACCATGATCTTGAGCTTGCCGTCCTTGGCGTCCGCGGAGGCATCCGGGGAGGAGCCGCCGCCGCAGGCGGTCAGGCCGGTGAGGGCGAGCGCGGCGGCGGCCACCGCGGCGGAGAGCTTGAGCTGGGTGCGCATGGACACGTCCTTGTGAGGGGGCGGATGGGCGGGAGGGTCGGCGGGCCGCGGCGCGGTCAGCGGGCCTCGCCGGGGTCGGCCGGCTTCCAGCGGAAGAGCCGCTTTTCGAGGAAGGCCAGCACCCCTTCGGCGAGCAGGGCGACGACGGCGAGGATGACCATGGCCGCGTAGACGCCGGCGGCGTTGAAGGTGCCCTGGGAGGCCGAGACGAGCAGGCCCAGGCCCTTCGTCGCGCCGAGGTACTCGCCGACGATGGCGCCGATCAGGGCGAAGCCGAAGCTGACGTGCAGGCTGGTGAAGATCCAGGAGGTGGCGGAGGGGATGACGACCTGGAGGGTGACCTGGCGGTTGCTGGCGCCCAGGATCCGGGAGTTGGCGACGAGGTTGCGGTCGACCTCGCGGGCTCCCTGGAAGGCGTTGAAGAACACCGGGAAGAAGACCAGGACGACGGCGGAGGCGACCTTCGAGGCGGGTCCGAGACCGAGCCCGATGATGAAGATCGGGGCCAGGACGATCCGCGGCAGCGCGTTGAGGACCTTGATGTAGGGGCCGAGCACGTCGGCCAGGAAGCGGATCCGGCCGAGCGCGATGCCGAGGAGGACACCCCCGAGGACGCCGATGACCCAGCCGAGCAGCGCCTCGTAGAGCGTGTACCAGATCTGCTCCACGAGGGGGCCCTGCGGGGTGCCGTCGAGCGCCCACTGGGTGATCTGGTCCCAGATCTTCGACGGCATCGAGAAGTTGAAGGGGTCGATGACGGCGGCGCGGGCCAGCCACTCCCAGAGGCCGAGCAACCCCACGAGGAGCAGTACCCGGGTGCCGTGGACGAGGATCCGGTGGTTCCGGGCGGCCCGGGCCCTGGCGTGCGTACGGGATCCGGCGGCGCCGGCCCTGCCGTGGGCGGCCGGTGCGGTGGCGGTCTCAGGCGGCATGGGCGGCACCCCTTTCGCGGGTGATGCGGACCTCTTCGCCGAGCGAGGACCAGATCTCCCGGTAGATCTCGATGAACCGCGGCTCCAGCCGCACCGACTCGACCCGGCGGGGGCGCGGCAGGTCGATGGCGAAGACCTCCTTGACGGTCGCCGGTCCCGCGGTCATGACGACGACCTTGTCGGCGAGGGCGATGGACTCTTCGAGGTCGTGGGTGACGAAGACGACGGAGGCGCCGGTTCCGGACCACAGGTCCAGGAGTTCGTCCGACATCAGGGCCCGGGTCTGGACGTCGAGCGCGGAGAACGGCTCGTCCATGAGCAGGATCTCGGGGTCGTTGACGAAGGTCGCGGCGAGGGCGACGCGCTTGCGCTGGCCGCCGGAGAGCTGGTGGGGGTAGCGGTCCTCGAAGGCGGCGAGGCCGACCCGGGCGAGCCATTCACGGGCCCGCTCCCTGGCCACGGCCTTGGGGACGCCGCGGAAGCGCGGGCCGGCCATCACGTTGGACAGCACGGTGCGCCAGGGGAAGACGGCGTCCTGCTGGAAGACGAAGCCGACCTTGTCGCCGATGCCGCGGACCGGTTCACCGGCGACCAGGACATCGCCTTCGGTGGGCTCTTCCAATCCGCTGACCAGGGTCAGGGTCGTCGACTTACCGCAACCGGTGGGGCCGACCACGGCGACGAACTCGCCGCGTTCGACGGTCAGGTCCAGGTCCCGGACGGCGGTGTGCAGTCCGCCCGAGGGGGTGCGGAAGGTCTTGCTCGCCCCCCGCAGCTCGATGGCGGGGCTCGTGTGGCTGTTCATGGAGCGGGAGGCTAGGAGCGAGCCGGGCCGCTGCGGCAGCCTTGTGGGCGCAAGCGGTCTTTCTGCGCGCAAACCCTGTTGTGCCCATTTTGCTCACGCTAGAACAACAAAGGTTCGACAGAGGGTGGGCAGCAGGGCCGCGGCGGCTTACGTTGCGTTCATCGGAGATCAACGGAAAGAGTCGGTTCCGCAAAGCTGCGCAGGGCCGCCGAGACAAGGGGGACCGCATGCGGATCCACTGGCCCCGTCGCGTCTTCGCACAGGTCCTGATCACGCAACTGGCCATCACGACGGGGGTGATGGTGCTGGCCACCGGCCTGTTCCTCGCCCCGTTCAGCCATGTACTGGACGACCAGGCGATGCGCCGGGCGCAGGCCATCGCCCAGACCGCCGCCGCGGACCCGGAACTGGCCCGCAACCTGGTCGCCTCCGCACCGGCGCCGCACGGCCCGGTGCAGTCCACCGCGGAACGGATCCGCCGGTCCACCGGGGCGCTGTACGTCGTGGTGATGGACACCCACGGGGTGCGCTGGTCGCACACCAACACCGCCGAGATCGGCCACCACGTCTCCACCGACCCCAGCCGGACCCTGGCCGGCCGCGAGGTCCGCCAGATCGACACCGGCACGCTGGGCCGCTCGGCGCGCGCGAAGGTGCCGCTGCGCGACGCCGGCGGCCGGATCGTCGGCGCGGTCTCGGTCGGGATCGCCTACGACAGCGTGCACGGGCTGCTGCTGGGCACCATCCCCGGGCTGCTGCGCTACGCGGGAGTCGCGCTCGCGGTCGGCGTGCTGGCCGCGGTGGGGGTCGCCCGCAGTCTGCGCCGCCGTACGCACGGGGTCGCCACCGCCGACATCTCCGCGCTGCTGGCCGAGCGCGAGGCGATGCTGCACGGCATCCGGGAGGGCGTGGTCGCCTTCGACCGGAAGGGCCGGATCCGGCTGGTCAACGACGAGGCCGGACGGCTGCTCGGGCTCGACGCGGGCACCGCGGGCCGCGCCCTGGACGAGGTGCTGCCGCCGGGGCGCACCACGGACGTCCTGGCGGGACGGGTGGACGGCAGCGATCTGCTGGCCGTCAGCGGCGGGCGGGTGCTGGTCGCCAACCGCGTGCCGACCCGCGACGGCGGGGCCGTGGTGACCCTGCGCGACCGCACCGAACTGGAGCTGCTGGGCCGGGAACTGGACAGCACCCAGGGCCTGCTGGACGCGCTGCGGGCCCAGGACCACGAGCACGCCAACCAGTTGCACACGCTCCGCGGACTGCTCGAACTGGGGCGGTACGACACGGCGGTGGAGTTCGTCGCGGAGGTCGCCAGCGAGCACCGGGCGTCCGCGGAGCAGATCGCCGAGCGGGTGCACGACCCGTTGCTGTCCGCGCTGCTGGTCGGCAAGGCGGCGATCGCCGCCGAGCGCGGTGTGGCGCTGCGGATCTCCCCGGCGACGCTGCTGCCCGACGCGGTGGTCGACCCGCGCGACCTGGTGACCGTCCTGGGCAATCTGATCGACAACGCGCTGGACGCCACCGCGGAGCGCCGCTGCGCCGAGCCCTTCATCGAGGTGGAGCTGCGCCCCGAAGGCACCACCGCGGTCCTGCGGGTCAGCGACACCGGGCCCGGGGTGCCGCCCGACAGGCGCGAGCGGATCTTCGCCGAGGGCTGGTCCACGAAGAGCGCCACCGTCTCCTCCCGGGGCCGGGGCATCGGCCTCGCCCTGGTGCGCCGACTGTCCGAGCGCTACGGCGGGATGGCCCGGGTGACCGCCCGCGCGGGCGGCGGGGCGGTCTTCACCGTCGTGCTGCCCGAAGCGCTCGCGCCCGAGCGGCTCACCCGGGAGCACGCCCCCTCCCCTGCCGCCTCCCGTCAGCTCACCGCCACAGGAGAGTCACCATGATCGATGTCCTTGTCGTGGACGACGACTTCCGCGTCGCGGAGATCAATGCCGCGTATGTGACCCAGGTGCCCGGCTTCCGCGTCGCCGGCCGGGCCCATACGGCGGCCCAGGCGCTCGCCACGTTGGAGCGCACCCCGGTCGATCTGGTGCTGCTCGACCACTACTTGCCGGACGAGACGGGTCTGGCCCTGGTGCGGCGGCTGCGGCAGCTGGGCCACCACACCGACGTGATCATGGTGACCGCGGCCCGCGACGTGGCCACCGTGCAGGCCGCGATGCGGTACGGCGCACTGCAATACCTGGTCAAGCCCTTCGGGTTCTCGGGGCTGCGCGCCAAACTGGACGGCTATGCCGCGCTGCGCCGCACCGTCGAGGGCGTGAGCGGTGACGGCGAGGCCGGGCAGGAACAGGTGGACCGGATCTTCGCGGCCCTGCGGACCCCCGGGTCCCCGCACTCCGAGCTGCCCAAGGGCCACTCCGCGGCGACCGTCGACCTGATCCGCCGGATCCTGGACGAGGCCGGGCTCCCGCTCTCCGCCCAGGACGTCGCCGAGCGCGCCGGGGTCAGCCGCTCCACCGCCCAGCGCTACCTCAAGCACCTGGAACGCACCGGCCGCATCCGGCTGACCCTCAAGTACGGCGACACCGGGCGGCCCGAGCACCTGTATGCCCGGTCGCGGGCCGGCTGAGGGAGGCGGGCGCCCGCTCAGCCCGGCTGCCCCGGGCCCGCCTCCGCGGCGGCGTGGCACGCCTCGATCAGCGCGCGCAGTCCTGCCCCCGGCGGGTCGGGCCGTACCGCGAGATAGCTCCGCATCCTGGGGACGGGATCGCACAGCGGGCGGAACACCACGCCGGGCACCGGCAGTTGAACGGCGTGCGGGGCGTAGAACACCGTCCAGGACGGCTTGCCGTACCCGATCGCGGCCAGGGTGTCCTGGGCGTTGGTGAACTCCGGCCCCGCCACGGGCTCGTAGCCGGCCTGCCGGCAGGAGCGCATGACCAGGTCGTGCAGGGCGGGGTTGCGGGAGTGCGGCGACAGCCGCAGCGGCAGCCCGGCGAGCCGGGCCAGCTCGACGGTCTCGTGTGCGGCGAGTTCGTGGCGGGCGGGCAGCGCCGCCATCAGCGCGTCCTGCCACAGCGGCAGGAACTCCAGCCCGGCATCGTCCCGTTCGCCGCGCAGCAGGGTCGCGTCCAGCTCACCGGAGCGCACCTGCCGGAGGCGTTCCTCGGTGCTGCCGGAGACGAGTTCCAGCTGGGCGTGGTCGGCGAGCCGGGCGAAGGCGGCGAGTACCGCGTCCAGCCGCGCGCCGAGGCCGGAGCTGGTGCCCAGACGCACCGTCGCGGCCTGTTCGGCGCGCAGCTCGTCGAGGGCTTCCCGGGCGCGCGCCTGGAGGGTGAGCATCTCCCTGGCGTACGGGAGCAGCCGGCTGCCGGCCTCGGTGAGCCGGACGGTGCGGGTGGAGCGGGTGAACAGCTCGGTGCCCAGTTCGCGCTCCAGCCGGCGGAGTTGCTGGCTCACCGCGGACTGCACGATGTGCAGCCGCTCGGCGGCGCGGCCGAAGTGCAGTTCCTCCGCCACGGTGAGGAAGTAGCGCAGCTGACGGATCTCCATGGCCCCCCGATCGCCGTGACCCCCTGTCGATCACTCATCGATCACTGCTCGCGATCAGTGTAGGCGCGGATCGCCCGTTGGTCGGACACCGCGATCGCGGTTGGGTGGAGGCATCGGCGCAGGCGAGGCCCTGCGGCAGGCGAGGAAGCAGAGGAAGGGGAGGAAGCGCATGCCCTGTCTGGACGTCAACGACACCACGCTCCACTACGAGGACGAGGGGACCGGCCCGGCGCTGCTGTTCGTGCACGGCTGGGGGACCAGCGGGCGCACCTGGGGCGCGCAGCTGCCCGAGTTCGCCGGTGACCACCGGGTGGTCACCGTGGACTGGCGGGGCTGCGGGCGGTCGGCCCGGCCGGCCCGCGGCAACACCATCGCCGGGGTGGCCAGCGACCTGGTAGTGCTGATCGGCGCACTGCGGCTGGAGCGTCCGGTGGTCGTCGGCTCGTCGGTCGGCGGCGCCTTCGCCATCGAACTGGGGGTGCGACGCCCGGAGTTGATCGGCGGCGTGGTCCCGGTGGGTGCGCCGGGTTACTGGCCCTCGGCCCGGCAGCAGGCGCAGCTGGTGGCCGATCTGCGCCGCGACCGGGCCGGTACGGTCGCCGGCTGGGTGCCGGGGTGGTACGCGCCGGGCACCGCGCCCGCGCTCATCGACTGGACGGTCCGTCAGATCCTGGACTCCGGCGTCTACATCGACGAGCACCAGGCCACCGCCGGCGACTACGACCCGCGCCCGACCCTGCCCGGGCTGAAGGTGCCGATCCACTACCTCCACGGCGAGCTGGACTCCGCGATCCCGCTGGAGGTGCCCCGGACCTGTGCCGCGCTCACACCCGGCGCCGATGTCTCGGTCATCCCCGGCGCCGGCCACATGCCGCACCAGGAACGCCCCGCCGCCTTCAACGCCGCGCTGCGCACCGCACTCAACGGGATGGCGCCCGCCGCCCGCACCACCGCCTGAACACCTCCCGCCCGCACAGGAGATCACCCCATGCCCACCACCCGCGTACGCATCAGCGGCGGCGACGCCCTCGTCGACTACGACCGCACCGGAACCGGACCCGGCCTGGTGCTGGTGCACGGCACCGCCGCCACCCGCGAGCAGTGGCTGCCGCTGACCGAGGCGGTCGCCGACCGCTTCACCGTGGTCGCGCCCGACTACTCGGGCTCGGGCGGCACCACGGATCACGGCGGCCCGCTCACACTCGCGGACCTCGCCGACGAGGTCCTGGCCGCCGCCGACCACGCCGGGCTGGAGACCTTCCACCTGGTCGGCCACTCGCTCGGCGCCGCGATCGCCACCCACCTCGCGGGCAGTCACCCCGCGCGGGTCAGCTCCCTGGTACTGCACGCCGGCTGGGCCCACACGGACACCCGGATGCGCGCCGAGTTCACGTACTGGCTCGACCTCCTGCGCGCCGACGCGGAGCACGGCACCTCGCTGTTCGCCCGGATGCTGCCGCTGATGGCCTTCGGCCCCCGCTACTGGGACCGCACGGACACCGCCGCCTACGAGGAGCTGGTCCGGGCGCTCGCCACCGGGCCGGCCCCCGGTACCGACCGGCAGATCGCGGTGGACCTGGCCGTGGACCTGCGCCCGCTGCTCGCCTCCGTCACGGCACCGACGCTGGTACTGGCCAGCGCCCACGACCGGGCGATCGACGCCGCTCAGCAGCGGGAACTGCTGGCCGGGATCGCCCACAGCCGCTACCAGGAGATCGACGCCGGGCACGGGGCGCCCGTCGAGGACCCGGACGGTTTCGTGGCCCGGATCACCGCCTTCCTCACGGAACAGCCGGCGGCCGAGCGGCCGATGGCGGACCCGGCGGCAGCGGCGTGACGTCCCGCGGGCGCCGTCGGCGGCCCTGGAGCCTGTCCTGACTGGTCACGGCCGGGCCCATCGGACAGGCTCCGGGCCACCTCGCCGCGCGGAGGTGCCTGGTGTCTGTCAGTGGCCCGTGCGAGGGTGGCGGGCATGAGAACGACACCGGACGGGCGCCCCGTCCCGCCCCCGCACGCGGATGAACGCATCATGCTGGAGAGCTGGTTGGACTTCCACCGCGAGACGCTCGCGCTGAAGTGCGCGGGGCTCGACGACGACCGGCTGCGGGTCGCCTCGGTGGCGCCGTCGCCGATGACGCTGCTGGGCCTGGTCCAGCATCTGGCGGAGGTGGAACGCAACTGGTTCCAGCGGATCTTCGCCGGCCGTGCCGTGCCGCAGGTGTACGAGGACGGCGGCGGGGACGGCTTTGCGCTCGCGGCGGACCGCGGCATCGAGGAAGCCCTGGCGACCTGGCGCGCGGAGGTGGCGCGGGGCCGCGAGCTGATCGCCGGCGCCTCCCTGGACGACTCCGGCTCGCCACCCGAGGAGGAGGCCCGCTACCTCGGCGACCAGGGGGTCTCCCTGCGCTGGATCCTGGTCCACATGATCGAGGAGTACGCCCGCCACAACGGCCACGCCGACCTGCTCCGGGAACGCATCGACGGCGTCACGGGCGCCTGAGCCGCGGCCGGGGACCCGTGGCGGGGATCCGACGCCCCTCCGGCCGACACCGCCGCACACCGCGAGCCCGCGCGCCCTACGCTCCGCTCATGACGACCGCCACCACCGCCGACGCGGGCACCGAACCCCGGATCCTCGATGCCCGCGAACTCACGGCCGACCCCGAACTCGCCGCCCCCTTTCCCGAGTTGGCGCACCGCATCCTGTCGGACCTGGTCCGCGACGGGGCGCCGCTCGGCTGGGTCGATCCGCCCGCGCCGGAGGAGGTGGCCGAGCTGGTCGCCCGGGTCCTCGCCGCGGCGCGGACCGGGGACGGGGCGCTCCGCGCCGCGTACGTCGGCCGGCGGCTGATCGGTTTGGGCTACTGGCTGCGCTACGCCCAGGAGACCAATCGCCCGCACGCGGACCTGGTGAAGCTCGCGGTCGCCGGCGGCGCGCACCGCCGCGGCGTCGGCCGGTCGCTGGCCACCGCCCTGATCGCCGACGCCGGAGAGGCGGGCATCGAGGTCCTCACCCTGGACGCCCGCGCCGACAACACACGGGCGCTGCGCCTCTATCGGTCGCTGGGCTTTCGCGAGTACGGCCGGATCCCCGGCTTCGTCGCGGTCGGCGAGCAGCGCTGGGACAAGGTGTTCTGCATGCTGGACCTGCGCACGGAGGGCCACCGCCCCGCGGCGGACTCGTAACGGCCGGCCGGGCCCGCCGCGGGCAGCGGCGGGCCCGGTGCCCGCCCCACGTGAACACCCGCGCCACTCCGGGTGAAGCGGTCACGTCGGAACCCTTGACAGCTCCCCCGCCCCCGTCCGACGATCCCCGGGTGAACCTGTCAGACAGCCAGACAGCTGGCGACATCCCCCGGCGTGTGAGCGCGATGGAAGCGGTCCTGACCCATCTGCGCGGCGCCATCGAGCGAGGCGAGTACGCCGTCGGCGACAAGCTCCCCTCGGAGGCCGAACTGTGCCGGCGGCTGGAGGTGAGCAGACCCGTGCTGCGCGAGGCGCTGCGCGCGCTCCAGACGATGGGGCTCACGGTCTCGCGCACCGGCAAGGGCACGTTCGTCGTCTCGGACGGTGCGGTGGCCGACCCGACCTTCGGCGACTACGCGGCCAGCCACCTGCTGGAGGTCCGCCGCCATGTCGAGATCCCGGTGGCCGGGTACGCGGCGGTCCGCCGTACGCCGGAGGATCTCGACCACCTCACACATCTCCTGGAGCGGATGGAGCGGGAGACCGACACCACCGCCTGGGTCGCCATGGACACGCTCTTCCATCTCGCGGTCGCCGAGGCGGCGCGGAACCCGGTCTTCCGCCGGGTGATCGAGGAGATCCGGGACGCCCTGGCCCGCCAGTCGGCGTTCCTCAACGACGTCGGCGGCCGGCGCGACCAGTCGAACCGGGAGCACCGGGCGATCGTCGAGGCGCTCGTCGACCAGTCCGAGCACGACGCCGTCGAAGCCATGGAGCACCACCTCGCACGCGTCGAGTCGACGCTGACGACCATCGTGCGGCCGGCAGACCGCACGGCCCCTGCCACGGAAGACGAGGACCACGGGTGAGCGAGCAATCCCTGCAGCAGGCCGACCCGCAGGAGAGGGCCGGGCAGCCGGCACCGGCCGCACATGTCGACGCCGGTGACGCCGGATACCGCAAGTCGCTGACGTCACGGCACGTCAACATGATCGCCATCGGCGGCGCGATCGGCACCGGGCTGTTCCTCGGCGCGGGCGGCCGGCTCGCGGACGCCGGGCCGTCGCTGGCCGTGGCGTACGCGCTCTGCGGCTTCTTCGCCTTCCTCGTCGTACGGGCCCTGGGCGAGCTGGTGCTGCACCGGCCGTCGTCCGGGGCCTTCGTCTCCTACGCGCGGGAGTTCCTCGGCGAGAAGGGGGCGTTCGTCGCGGGCTGGATGTACTTCCTGAACTGGGCGACGACCGGGATCGCCGACATCACGGCGGTGGCGACCTACACGCACTACTGGAGCATGTTCTCCGACATCCCGCAGTGGGTGATCGCGCTGATCGCGCTCGGGGTCGTGCTGACGGTGAACCTGATCTCGGTGAGGATCTTCGGCGAGCTGGAGTTCTGGTTCGCGATCATCAAGGTCGGGGCGCTGGTCGTCTTCATGCTCATCGGCATCTTCCTGCTGGTCACCCAGCACCCGGTCGACGGCCACCACCCCGGCCCCGCGCTGATCGCCGACCACGGCGGCGTCTTCCCGACCGGAACGCTGGCGATGCTGCTGGTGATCCAGGGCGTGGTCTTCGCCTACGCCTCGGTCGAGCTGGTCGGCGTCACGGCGGGCGAGACCGCGGAGCCGGAGAAGATCATGCCGCGGGCGATCAACTCGATCATGTGGCGGGTCGCGCTGTTCTACGTCGGCTCGGTGGTCCTGCTGTCGATGCTGCTGCCGTGGGACGCGTACTCGGCGAACCAGAGCCCGTTCGTCACCGTGCTCTCCCACGTCGGGGTCCCGGCCGCAGGCGGGGTCATGAACCTCGTCGTGCTGACCGCCGCGATGTCCAGCCTCAACTCCGGGCTCTACTCGACCGGGCGGATCCTGCGCTCGATGGCGATGTCCGGATCCGCGCCGCGGTTCACCGGCGTGATGAGCCGCAGCCAGGTGCCGTACGGCGGGATCCTGCTCACGTCGGGCGTCTGCGTCCTGGGCGTGGGCCTCAACTACCTCGTGCCGAGCAAGGCGTTCGAGATCGTGCTGAACTTCGCGGCGATCGGCATCCTCAGCACCTGGGCCATGATCATGATCTGTCATCTGCTCTTCTGGCGGAAGACGCGGGCGGGCCGGCTGTCCCGCCCCGCCTACCGGCTCCCCGGCTCGCCCTGGACCGAGCTGGTGACGCTGGCCTTCCTCGCCCTGGTACTGGTCCTGATGTACGCCGACGGCGGCGCCGGCCGCACCACGATCCTCTCCCTGCCGGTGATCGCGGCCCTCCTGGTCGGCGGCTGGTACCTGGTCCGCGGCCGGGTCGGCACCGTACGGGACGGCGCGGCGGCCAGGCACGCCGACGTCCAGGAGAGCAAGGGCAGTTAGCCGACGGGAACCGCCGCGCGAGCGCCGCTGGGGCGCGCAGCACCGACCGCACAGAGAGCACCGAAGACCGAGCATGATCACACGTCAGAGCACCACCGGCAGCACCGCGGGCACCACCCCGGCCCGCCACCCGGCAGGCGATCCGCCCGCCCTCCGCATACCGGCCCACGCCCCCGTCGCCCACGTGGAGCGCGGCGGCCTCGTCGAGGGCGTCCACCACGGCTCGGTCGTCGTCCTGGCGGCGGACGGCAGTGTGGACTTCCAACTCGGCGACATCGAGGCCGCGTTCTACCCCCGCTCGGCGCTCAAGCCCCTCCAGGCGGTCGGTCTGCTGCGCGCCGGCCTGCCGCCGCTGGACGACGAGGCGCTGGCCCTGACGGCGGCCAGCCACTCCGGCGAGGAACGGCATCTGGCCACCGCCCGGCGCATCCTGCACACCGCCCGGCTGACCGAGGACGACCTCCGCAACGTCCCGGACCTCCCCTACGGCGCCGCCGCACGGGACGACTGGCTCGGGCGCGGCCTGGGCCCCAGCCGGCTCGCCCAGAACTGCTCGGGCAAGCACGCCGCCATGCTGTACACGGCGCGCACCCGGGGCTGGCGGCTGGACACCTACCTCGACGCCGGGCACCCCCTCCAGCGGGAACTCGCCACGACCGTCGAGGAGTTCACCGGCCAGGGCATCGCCCGCATCACCGTCGACGGCTGCGGCGCCCCGCTGTTCTCCGTCTCGCTGCACGGCCTGGCCCGGGCCGTCGCCCGGCTGGCGACGGCGGCCCCGGACACCCCCGAGGGCCGGGTCGCGCACGCCATGCGCAGGCACCCCGAGATGGTCTCCGGCGCCGACCGGGATGTCGCCCGGCTGGTCCGCGCGCTGCCCGGTCTGCTCGCCAAGGACGGCTTCGAGGGCGTGCAGGTCGCCGCGCTGCCGGACGGCCGGGCGGTCGGTGTGAAGATCGCCGACGGCGCCGACCGGGCCCGGATGCCGGTCACCGCGGCGGCCCTGGCCCGCTGCGGCATCGACCCCGGCCTTCTCGCCCCCTTCGCCACCGCCCCGGTCCTCGGCGGCGGTGTACGGGTCGGCACCCTGCGGGCGGCGGGCGCCCTGGCCACCCCGGCCGCCCCCGGACCGGCCGCCTGACACCGGGCCCGGACCACCTCTCTCGCCGGGCCGCCAGCGCGTCGAGGGGTTTCACCCGGCGGAAGAAGGGCGAGCCGAAATACCGGCAGCCGCAGGAGGCGGGGACGGCGGATGATGACGTATGACGGCGTAAGACGACGACCGACCGGTACCACCGCGCCGCCCCGCACGACATCCGCATAAGTTCCGTACGAGTTCTGTACGCGTTCCGTACGACAGGAGAGAGAGCCGTATGCGTATCGCGCTGTGCCAGATGACCGCCTCGACCGACCCGAAGGAGAACCTCGCGCAGGTTGTGGACCTGGTGCGCCGGGCCGCCGCCGAGGGCGCGCGGCTGGCGGTGCTGCCCGAGGCGTCCATGGCGCGCGTCGGGGTGCCGCCCGGACTGGTGGCCGAGCCGCTGGACGGGCCGTGGGCCGAGGGCGTGCGGGCGGTCGCCCGGGAGACCGGGGTGACGGTCGTGGTGGGGATGTTCACCCCGGCGCCCGGCGGCCGGGTGGCCAATACCCTGCTGGCCACGGGGCCCGGGGTGGAGGAGTCCTACGACAAGATCCATCTCTACGACGCCTTCGGGTTCCGGGAGTCCGACACCGTCGCGGCGGGCGAGCGGGTGGTGACCATCGACGTCGACGGGGTCCGGGTGGGCCTGGCGACCTGCTACGACGTGCGCTTCCCGGAGCTCTTCCGGGCACATGCGGACGCCGGCGCGACGGTGAGCGTACTGCCCGCGTCGTGGGGAGCCGGGCCGGGGAAGCGCGCGCAGTGGGAGCTGCTGGTGCGGGCCCGCGCGCTGGACGCGACGGTGTGGCTGGCGGCGGTGGGGCAGGCCGCTCCGGACCAGGACGCCGACCCCGAGGTGGCCACCAAGGCCCCGACCGGTGTCGGGCACAGTGCGCTGGTGGGGCCCGACGGGACCGTGCGGGCGCGGCTGGACGCGGCGCCCGGGCTGCTGGTCGCGGAGGTGGACCCGGAGGAGACCGGGCGGGTGCGGCGCGCCGTGGCCGTACTGGACAACCGCAGGCTGTAGACGCCGGGCCGCCGCGTCAGGCGGCCGGGTGGGTGCGGCGGGTCACTTCGCCGAGGATTCCACGGTGACTGACGGGGCGTCACGCAGCCCGAGGCGCAGGTGCTCGATGTGGTGGAGGGCCTGGTCGAGGAGTTCGGCGACGTGGTGGTCGTAGAGGGCGTAGACGATCGAGCGGCCGTTGCGTTCGCCGGTGACCAGGCCGAGGTTGCGCAGCAGCCGGAGCTGATGGGAGCAGGCGGACTGCTCCATACCGACGGCGGCGGCGAGGTCGCCGACCGCGCAGGGGCCTTCCTGGAGACGGGCGAGGATGCGCAGCCGGGAGGGGGTGGAGAGGGCCTGGAGGGTGGCGGCGACATCGGCGGCCCCCACGGCGTCCAGGCGTTCGCGGGTGGTGGCGCTGCTGGTGTCATCAATTCCGTGGCCCATGGCAGCCATCCTAAAGAGCGATCCCGAAGAGGATGGATGAAGAGTTGTTCATTCGTTCCTGTACGGTGGTGAGGCCGTCCGCTTCCGTCACGTGAAGGGTTGTTCCGCCATGCCTGTCGCCACTCTGGAACGTCCGCCCCGGGCCGCCGAGGCACGCCCGGTGGCCCCGCGGCGTACGCGGGTGTTCGCACTGGCCGAGGCCCGCTGGGCGGCGGTCGCCACCGTGGCGTTCCTGATCGCGCTGGCCCTGCAGCTCACCGGCGCGCCCGGGTGGGCCTGGGGTGCGCTGTACACCGTGGCGTATCTGACGGGTGGTTGGGAACCGGCCTGGGCGGGGCTGCGGGCCCTCGGGGACCGGACGCTGGACGTCGATCTGCTCATGATCGTCGCGGCGCTCGGGGCGGCGGCGATCGGCCAGGTGATGGACGGCGCGCTGCTGATCGTCATCTTCGCCACCTCCGGCGCGCTGGAAGCGCTGGCCACCGCCCGCACCCAGGACTCGGTACGCGGCCTGCTGGACCTCGCGCCCGCCACGGCGACCCGGCTGGCCGACGACGGCGAGGAGCACCGGGTGGCCACCGCCGACCTCGTCGTGGGCGACACGATCCTGGTGCGGCCCGGCGAGCGGGTCGGCGCGGACGGCCGGGTGCTGGCGGGGACGAGCGAGGTGGACCAGGCCACGATCACCGGGGAGCCCCTGCCGGTGGCCAAGGAGCCCGGGGACGAGGTGTTCGCCGGCACGCTGAACGGGCTGGGCGCGCTGCGGATCAAGGTCGAGCGGGATGCCGGCGATTCGGTCATCGCGCGGATCGTGGCGATGGTCGCCGAGGCGTCCGAGACCAAGGCACCGACCCAGTTGTTCATCGAGAAGGTCGAGCAGCGGTATTCCGTCGGCCTCGTGGCGGTGACGCTGGCGGTGTTCGCGGTGCCGCTGATGCTCGGGGCGGAGCTGACCGGTGCGCTGCTGCGGGCGATGACCTTCATGATCGTGGCCTCGCCGTGCGCGGTGGTGCTGGCGACCATGCCGCCACTGCTGTCGGCCATCGCCAACGCCGGGCGGCACGGCGTGCTGGTGAAGTCCGCGGTGGTGATGGAGCGGCTCGGCCAGGTGGACGGCGTCGCGCTGGACAAGACCGGGACGCTGACCGAGGGCACACCCCAAGTCGCCGCGATCCGGCCGCCGGCCGGCGCCGGGCTGTCCGAGGAGGCGCTGCTGACCTGGGCCGCCGCGGCCGAGCACCCCAGCGAGCACCCGCTGGCCCGCGCGATCGTGAGCGCCGCCCGGTCCCGCGGCTGCGCGCTGCCCGCCGCGGAGGAGTTCACCGCCTCCCCCGGTACCGGCGTACGGGCCCGGGTCGACGGCGCGTGGATCGAGGTGGGGACGCCGGCCCGGCTGCTGGCCGAGGACACCCCGATGGCCGCCGAAATGACCGAGCTGGTACGGGAGTTGGAGGAGGGTGGGCACACCGCCGTACTGGTGCTGCGGGACGGTGTCCCGGCCGGGGTGCTGGGGATCGCCGACCGGCTGCGGCCGGACGCGGCGGCCACCGTGGCCGCGCTGCGGGAGCTGACCGGGCGCGCGCCGATGCTGGTGACCGGCGACAATCCGCGGGCGGCGGCCCGGCTCGCCGAGGAGGCCGGGATCGCGGACGTACGGGCCGGGCTGCTGCCGCAGGACAAGGTCGAGGCGGTGCGCGAGGAGGAGCGGGCCGGGCACAAGGTGCTGATGGTGGGCGACGGGGTGAACGACGCCCCGGCGCTGGCCGCCGCGCACACCGGAGTCGCGATGGGGCGGGCCGGGTCGGATCTGGCGCTGGAGACCGCGGACGCGGTGATCGTGCGCGACGAACTGGCCACCGTCCCGGCGGTGATGACGCTGTCGCGGGCGGCGCGCCGGCTGGTCGTGCAGAACCTCGTCATCGCGTCGGTGTTCATCTCGGGGCTGGTGCTGTGGGACCTGGCCGGGCGGCTGCCGCTGCCGCTGGGCGTCCTCGGGCACGAGGGCTCGACGGTGATCGTGGGGCTCAACGGGCTGCGGCTGCTGCGCGAGGCGGCGTGGCGGCGGGCCGCCGGCCGCACCGCCGGATGAGGCGGGGGCCGGCGGCCGGCGCCCGCCACCGGGCGTCGGCCGGCTCAGTCCGGCCGTGACCCATCGGACGGGCCCCGGCCTTCCAGTCGGTCGGTGAGCCAGTGATGGAAGGCGCCGATGTGGTGCTCGCTGGGGACGAGCACTCCCCCGTCGCGGTAGGCACGGGAGTCCATGGCCGGCTGGGTGCGCTCGCAGGCGTCGAAGTCCTGGACGTTGACCCGGTGGAACAGCTCGACGGACTTGGCGACATCGGCACCGGAGTCGATGACCTCGGGCAGGTACAGCCAGTCGCACACGACGACGGTGCGGTCGGGCGCCGACGGGAACATCCGGTGGAGGATGACGTGGTCGGGGACGAGGTTGATGAAGACCTGCGGCCGGACGGTCACCGCGTAGTAGCGCCGGTCCTGGCTGTCCGCGATGCCGGGCAGCCGGCCGAAGCCGGCGCTGCCGTCCACGGTGAACCCCTGCGCCTGTGGCGCGAACTCGGCGCCGTGCCCGACGTAGTACTGGGCGGCGAAGCCCTCCGCGAACTCCGGTAGAACGTCGGTGAGTTCGGGGTGGATGGTGGCGCAGTGGTAGCACTCCATGAAGTTCTCGACGATCAGCTTCCAGTTGGCGCGCACGTCGTAGGTGATGCGCCGGCCCAGGGACAGGTCCTCGGTGCGGTAGCGCTCGACGGCGGCCGCGTCGCCCAGCCGCTCGACGGCCGCGCCGATCACGGTGTCCTCGAAGGACGGCGGCTCGTCGGCCAGGCACACCCAGGCGTAGCCGAGCCATTCACGCAGCGGGACGGTGACCAGACCGCGTTCGGTGCGGTCGATGTCCGGCATCTTCTGGAGGTTGGGGGCGGCCACCAGCCGGCCGTCCAGGTCGTAGGTCCAGGCGTGGTAGGGGCACTGGAGGTTGCGGCGGACCTGGCCGGACTCCTCGGTGCACAGCCGGGCGCCGCGGTGCCGGCAGACGTTGAGGAAGGCACGCAGCTCCCCGGCGCGGTTGCGGGTGATCAGTACGCTTTCCCGGCCGATCCGCACGGTGCGGAAGGCGCCCGTCCTGTCCAGGTCGGCGCTGCGGACCGCGCAGAACCACAGCCGCTCGAAGACGCGGTCCTGCTCCTGGCGGAAGATCTCCGGGTCGGTGTAGTAGCGCCCGGCCAGGGTGGCGATCAGGCTGGTGGCGGGCGGCGTGGCGGCGCCCGGCCGGGACTCGGTGGGTGTGGTGGTCATGGCTGCTCTCCTCAGGCGACCGCGGCGGCGGGGCGACGGGGGTCGAACAGGTCGATGGGGTGCGCGGTGGTGCCGGTCAGCGCCAGGTCGGCGACGATCTCGCCGACGACCGGCACGAACTTGAAGCCATGGCCGGAGAATCCGCAGGCGACGGTGACGTTCTCCGGATGCGCCGGGTGCCGGGTGATCACGAAGTGCTCGTCCGGGGTGTTGGAGTACATACAGGTGGCGGCCTTCAGGAAGCGGCCGGGCAGGGTGGGGATACGGGAGCCGAGCTGGTCGGCCATGGCGCGTACCTCGTGGTCGTACACGGTGCGGTCGATGGTCTCCGGGGTGCAGGCGGTGCCCTTGCGGAAGAACGCGACCTTGGCGCCGCCGTCGGGGCCGTCGATGGCGGGGAAGCCGTAGATCTGCACGCCCGCGGCGTCCTCCCAGATGTAGACGGGGTGGCGCTCGGGGACGTAGGGCGCGGTGCCGCCGTCGGGGGCGAACCAGTACATGATCTGCCGCTCGATGGTGAACGGCACTCCGAGGTCGGTGAGCAGCTGGGGCGCCCAGGCCCCCGGGCAGATCACCAACTGCCCCGCGGTGTAGGCGTTCTCGTGGGTGTGGACGCGGACCCCGGCGCCGCCGGGCAGCTCCTCCCAGCGGGTGACCGGCTCCTCGAAGTGCAGGTCCGCGCCGCCCTGGGTGGCGAGCTGGACGTGGGCGGCGACGGTGCTCTCCGGGCGGAGCAGTCCGGCGCGCGCCTCGTACAGCGCGATCTCGTCGTCGTGCGGGGTCAGGGTCGGGAAGCGGCGGCGGATCTCCTTGGCGTCGAGCATCTCGTGCGGCAGATCCCACTGCCGGGCGGAGGCCAGGCTTCCGGCGACCGTGCGGCTGTCGGGGCGGCCGACCATCACCCCGCCGCAGAGGGTGGCGACCTCGCGGCCGGTGTCCCGCTCCAGCTGCTCGTACAACTCGTACGAGCGCAGCAGCAGCGGGACGTAGGCGGGGTCCTCGAAGTAGGACTGCCGGGTGATCCGCGAACCTCCGTGGCTGGAGCCGCGGTTGTGCACCGGGCCGAACTTCTCCAGGCCCAGGACCCGGGCGCCGCGGGCGGCGAGGTGGTGGGCGGCGGCGCTGCCCATCCCGCCGAGGCCGAGGACGATGACGTCGTAGGTGGGAGCCATGCGGTTGCTCCTTCGTCGGACGGGGGGACGGGGGTGTGACGCGCGGGCCCAGGGCCTGTCCGGTGGGGCGGGCCCTAGCGGCGGATACGGGCCATCTCCGGGTCGAACAGCGGTTCCTGGGCGACGGTCGCGGGAATCCGCCGCCCGAAGTACTCGATATGGACGGCGGTGCCGGGGACCGCGGCGGCGGCCGGCAGCCAGGCGTAGGCGATCCCGCGGCCGAGGGTGTAGCCGTAGGCGGCGGAGGTGACATAGCCGGCCGGGACGCCCGCAACGTAGACCGGTTCCTTGCCGAGGACGTTGGCCGCGGGGTCGTCGAGGGTGAGGCAGGTGAGCCTGCGGGTCGCGGTCCGCTCGCTCTGCCCCTCCAGTGAGGCGCGGCCGAGGAAGTCGCCCTTGGCGGGGCGGACCGCGAAGCCGACACCGGCTTCGTAGGGGTGGTGCTCGGTGGTCATGTCATGGCCCCAGGCGCGGTAACCCTTCTCCAGGCGGAGGCTGTTGAAGGCGCTGCGGCCGGCGGCGATCACCCCGTGCCGCTGCCCGGCCTCCCACAGCGTGTCCCAGAGACGGAGCCCCAGGTCGGCCGTGGTGTAGAGCTCCCAGCCCAGCTCGCCGACGTAGGACAGGCGCAGAGCGGTCACCGGGACGTGGCCGAGGTAGGTCTGCCTGGCCCTGAAGTAGCCGAACGCCTCGTGCGAGAAGTCGTCGCGGGTCAGCGGCTGGACGAGGTCCCGGGCCAGCGGGCCCCAGACGCCGATGCAGCAGGTGCCCGGGGTGATGTCGCGGACCTGGACTGTGTCCGGGGCGTGCCGCAGCAGCCAGTCGAGGTCGGATCCGCTGTTGGCGCCGACCTGGAAGCGGTCCGGGGCCAGCCGCGCCACGGTGAGGTCGGAGCGGATGCCGCCGGCCTCGTCCAGGAGCAGGGTGTAGGTCACCGCGCCGGGCTTCTTCCTCAGCTGATTGGTCGTCATGTACTGGAGGAAGTCGAGCGCGCCCGGACCGGTGACCTCCAGCCGCCGCAGCGGGGTCATGTCGTAGAGGGCTACCCGCTCGCGGGTGACGGCGGCCTCGGCGGCGGCGATCGGCGACCAGTGGCGGGCGGCCCAGTCGTCCCGCTCGGGGAGCCGGAGTCCTTCGGTGAGCGGGGCGTTGGCCTCGTACCAGTGCGGGCGCTCCCAGCCGCCGCCCTCCAGGAAGTACGCGCCGAGCTGCTGCTGACGGGCGTAGAAGGGGCTCGTGCGCAGGGGGCGGGGCCGCTCCATGGGCTGGAGCGGGTGGATGACGTCGTAGACCTCGATGAAGTTCTGGGCGCCGCGGTCCTCGATGTAGGCGGGGGAGCGCTGGGCGTCCTCGAAGCGGTGGAGGTCGCATTCGTGGATGTCGACGGCGGGGCGGCCGTCGGTCATCCACTCGGCGACGGCCCTGGCGACGCCGGCGGAGTGGGTGACCCAGACCGCCTCGGCGAGCCAGAAACCGCGCAGTTCACGGGATTCGCCGAGGACCGGCATCCCGTCGGGGGTGAAGGAGAAGACCCCGTTGAAGCCCTCGGCCACCCGCGAGGCGCCCAGCGCGGGGAGCAGTCCGATGCTGTCCTGCCAGCTGGGGGCGAAGTCCTCCGCGGTGAAGGGCAGCGAGGACGGCATGACGGGGGCGTCGTCGAAGGCCGGGACGGTGAACGGGTCGACGGGCATGGGGCGGTGGGCGTAGGAGCCGATGCCGAGTCGGCCCCCGGCGGTGTCGAAGTGCTCGCGGAAGTAGAGATCGCGGTCCTGGAAGCGGAGGATCGGCCTCCCGGCTTCCTCCCCCGGGCTCTTCACTCCTCCCCCACGCTCGGCTTCTCCCCCATGGGGGGCATCGGCCCCGGCGAGTTCGGGCAGTGGCTCGGTGGTGGCGTACTGGTGGGCCAGCGGCAGCAGCGGTACGTGCACCCCGGCCATGGCGCCGATCACCGGTCCCCAGAACCCGGCGGCGGAGACGACGTGGTCGGCGGGGAAGGTGCCGCGGTCGGTGACGACGCCGGTGACCCGGCCGTCCGCCCGCTCGATCGCGGTGACGGTGTGCCGCTCCAGGAAGCGGGCGCCGCGCGCCTGGGCACGGGCCATCTGGGCGCGGCAGGCGAGCAGGGCGCGGGCCAGCCCGTCGTCGGGGGTGTGGAACCCGCCGTGCAGCACGCTCTCGTCCAGCATCGGCCAGAGCTTCCTGCACTCCTGCGGGCCCAGGAGTTCCCCGCGGACGCCCCAGGAGGCGGCGAGCCCGGCCTTGCGGTGCAGGTCGGCCCAGCGGGCTTCGGTGGTGGCGACTTCCAGGCCGCCGACGGCGTGGAAGCAGGGCAGTCCGTCGACTTCGAGGGAGCCGAACTTGCGGACGGTGTAGGCGGCGAACTCGGTCATGGTCTTGGACGGGCTGGTCTGGAAGACCAGGCCGGGGGCGTGCGAGGTGGAGCCGCCGGGGGCCGGCAGCGGCCCCTGCTCCAGGACGGTGACGTCGCGCCAGCCGCGGGCGGTGAGTTCATCGGCGAGCGAGCAGCCGACGATGCCGGCGCCGATGACGACCACCCGGGCGCGGATGGCGGGGGACGGGCGGGCGTCGGTGGCGGCCGGTGCGGTTGCCGGGGACGATGGGGACATGTCCCTCCTTCAGGGTCGGGCGCTGTCCGGGTGGTCGGGCGGGCTTCGGGCCTGTCCGGTGGGTCGGGGACGGTGCGGCGGGGTGTGCGCCCGCACGGCGGCGAGGGTGGCGTCCGGCATGGTTGTTGCGTAGTGCACGACTGGTTGCGCAATGAGAGACATAGTGGGAACGCCGCATCGGCACCGTCAAGGGGTGCGCGCCGGCCGTTCGCAAGTGACCCGTTACGCGCGGGCGCGCCCCGCCCACCCGATCGCGCCCGCGGACGCGGGGCCGCGGGCCGGACATCCCGGCTGCCCAAAGACACGGATGCGGGGCCGGTCGCAGACCCCGGCCCCGCATCGCCCCGCCCGCGCACCGCGCCGTGGCGCCGTTCCGTCACGCCACGGTCAACTGGCGTACCCCATCCGCCGCGACAGCTCCTCACCCGCGGCGACGGTGCGCTTGACCACCTCCGGCAGCCGCTCCTCGTCCAGCCGGTACGCGGGCACGGACACGCTGATCGCGCCGATCACCGAGCCGTCGTGCGCCCGCACCGGGGCCGCGACCGCCCGCAGGCCGAGCTCCAACTCCTCGACCGCCACCGCGAAGCCCCGCTCGACCACCTGCGCCAGCTGGCCGCGCAGTTCCCCGGCCGAGGTCACCGTCCGTTCGGTGAGCCGGGGCAACTTCCGTGCCAGTACGGCCTCCTGGACCGGCTCGGGCTGATAGGCGAGCAGTGCCTTGCCGCTGGAGGTGGCGTGGAGCGGGGTGCGGCGGCCCAGCCAGTTCTGCGCGGTGACCGACGCCGGGCCGCGGGCCTGCATGATGTTCACCGCGGCATCGCTCTCCAGCACCGCGATGTTGACCGTCTCCCCCAGCTCGTCGGCCAGCAGGCGGCAGATCGCCGCGCCCTCCTGGGAGATGTCCAGGCGCACCGCCGCCGCGCCGGCCAGTCGCAACACCCCGGCGCCGAGGTAGTACTTGCCGCGCTCCTGCTCCTGGGCGACCAGCCCGCGGTTCTCCAGCACCCCGAGCAGCCGGAACGCGGTGGACTTGTGCACGTCCAGTTCCTCGGCGATCTCGGTCACCCCGGCCTCGCCCAGCCGGGCCAGGATCTCCAGTACGGTCACCGCCCGGTCCACCGACTGCACGGCGCCGGCGGCACCGCGCGGCGGCTTCCCGTGCGCCGTCGCGTCCGCTCTTCCCTGCCGTTTCGCGCGGGCTCTGCCGCGCCGCTTCCCCTCCGGCTGTTCCTCCGCCCGCGCCTCCGCCTTGTCCGTTTCGGTCATAGGTCCGCTGTCACCACCCAGTCCGCCGCCACCGTCCAGCGGCCCGATCCCGGGCCGGCTTTTCCGGGGACCGCTTGACGCACCGGCCCCCCGTCGGGATTCTGTTGCGCATAACGCTGCATCGTGCGCATTGCGAAACTCGATAACGTCGAACAGTAACAGGGGGGCCCAGTGATTCCCGTCTGCCACCTCGATGACCTGCCCGTAGGCGAGTCCGTACGCATCGACACCGCACCTCCGATCGCCGTCTTCAACGCCGACGGAGAGCTGTACGCCATCGACGACACCTGCACCCACCAGGACGCCTCACTCGCCGACGGCTGGGTGGAGGGGTGTCTGGTCGAATGCCCGCTCCACGCCGCTTCATTCGATCTCCGCACCGGAGCGCCCACGTGCCTCCCCGCCCGCCGGGCCGTCCGCACCTATCCGGTGACCGTCGAGAACGGGACGGTCTACGTCCACCACACCGTCGGGGAGGGCACCGCCGCATGAAGTCGGTCACCGTCATCGGGGCCTCACTGGCCGGACTCCACACCGCCCGCGCCCTGCGCTCCCAGGGGTACGACGGCCGCCTGACGATCGTCGGGGACGAGCGCCACCGCCCCTACGACCGCCCGCCGCTCTCCAAGGGCTTCCTCACCGGGACCACCGGCCAGGACCAACTCGCCCTGGCCGACGCCGAGGAGACCGCCGAGCTGGACGCGGAATGGCTGCTGGGCACCCGCGCCACCCGGCTCGACACCGGCAGCCGCACCGTCCACCTCGACACCGGACGCACCCTCACCACCGACGGCGTGGTGCTCGCCACCGGCGCCACCCCCCGCCGGCTCCCCGGCCCCGGCTCGCCCCCGTCCGGAACCCACACTCTGCGCACCCTCGAAGACGCCCGGGCCCTGCGCCGCGACCTCACCCTCGGGGGCTCCGCCCGGATCGCCGTCATCGGCGGCGGATTCCTCGGCGCCGAGGTCGCCTCGTCCTGCGCCGCCCTCGGCCACGACGTCACCGTCATCGAGGCCGCCGCACTCCCCCTCGTCCCCCAACTGGGCCGCGGCATGGCCGAGTTGTGCTCCCGACTGCCCGCCGACCACGGCGTCACGCTGCTCACCGGCACCGGCGTCGCACGGCTGCACGGCGCCGGCGCCGGCGCCGACAACCGGGTCACCGCCGTGGAACTGACCGACGGCCGCCTGCTGCCGGCCGATGTGGTCGTCGTCGGCATCGGCGTCCGCCCCGCCACCGACTGGCTGGCGGACTCCGGGCTCCCCCTCGGCGACGGCGTACGCTGCGACGCCGGCTGCGTCACGCCGATCCCCGCCGTCGTCGCCGTCGGCGATGTCGCCAACGTCGACGGCACCCGCGCCGAACACTGGACCAGCGCCACCGAACAGGCCGCCACCGCCGCCCGCAACCTCCTCGCGGGCCACACCGCCGCCGCCCACCGCGCCCTGCCCTACTTCTGGTCGGACCAGTACGGCGTCCGCATCCAGTTCGCCGGCCGCCGGCTGCCCGGCGACACCCCGCGCATCCTCGAAGGCTCCCCGGACGACCGCAGCTTCCTCGCCGGCTACCAGCGTGCCGGCCGCACCACCGCCGTGCTCGCCCTCAACCGCCCCCGCCCCTTCCTGCGCCTGCGCCGCGAACTCGCCCGCGCCGCGCAGCCCGCGACGGCCTGATCCGCCGCACGGGGCGGGGCCCGCGGTCGGCATCGTCGCGTGCCGGCCGGCGAGCCCCGCCCGGTCGTTCTCGGCCCACCCCGCCGGCACGGAGCGGCGATCGCCGGCCCGTCACACGACGGGTGCCCGGCCCTTCCCCTCCCCGCCGCCGTCCCGGCCCTCGGCCCCCAGGTGGGCGCGTTCGCGGATGACCGCCTCCACGGCGTCCGGGTCGTCCGGCGTGATGAACGGCCGGACGTAGCCGCCGAGGTCGAGGACGAGCGCGGTGCTCTTCCCCATCCGCCCCGGGTCCAGGCTCGCCCAGTACCGCGGGTTCGCGGTGCCCCAGACACGCCCCTGCCCGGTCATGAGGCCCATCTCGACCCGGCGCAGCGACCGGATCGCGGTGTAGGGGATGGTCTTGGTGCCCCAGGGGAAGTAGTAGCCACGGATCCGCACGGCGTCGGGGGTGCAGGCGATCCAGCGGTCGTGGTAGGTGGCGTCGGTCATGAGTGGGTGTCCTCTCTCGGGACGTGTCCGGTCCCGCGGGACCGGGGCGAGCTGCCGGGCCGCTCGCCGTGGTGGTTGTCCGGCGCGGTCTGCGGACGCAGGACGGTCAGCTGCCGCCCGCCTCGCGCGGCTCCCTGCGGAAGTCCACTGCAGCGACTCCAGGATCGAACGCCGTCACGCCGCCATCAACCGTCAGCGCCGCTCCGTTCACAGAGGACGCGGCGGGCGAGAGCAGCCGGCTGATCGCCTCGGCGATCTGCTCGGGCTCGGCGGGCCGCCCGGCGGGGTTGAGCCGGCTCGCCTCCGCGTAGGCCGCATCGACCCCGCAGGCCGGTTGTGCCTCCTGCGCGAACCGCGCCGTCCGCCGGTCGGCCGTCTCCGTCCGCAGCTGCCGTGCGGTGGCCGCGCCGATACCCGTTCCCCCGCCCGTCACGATGACAACTCGCCGGCCGGTCATGCTCGTTCACCTCCGAAGGTGGTCGGCTTTCGGCTCTGCGATCATACGGAGGGCGAGTGCAGCGGGGACACGACGGGGTACCGGACCGGCCGGGCCGCGCCCCGCGGCAGAGAGGCGGACCCCGCACCGTGACCGCGCACGCCCCCGCCGTACCGCACGGGCCCCGGCACACCCACCGCGCGGACGCCCGCGCCCGGGAGATCCGGTGATCCGCATCCACTTCACGGCCGGCGACTTCGCGCGGGTCCGCTTCGCGCCCCGGCCGGCCCCGCTCCAGGAACTCAACCTGGCCCTCGGCATGCTGTGCCGCCGCGACGACCCGCTGCTCCTCGGCCGCTGGCGCCGGCGGGTGCTGCGCTCCCTGCCGCGGTCCGCCGAGCCGCTGGCCGACCTGGTCCCCGGCCTCCAAGCACCGGTCTTCCTCGACGAGTTCAGCGACAGCCTCCGGGACGCGCTGGACTCCGTACGCGCCACCCGCCCGGACCTCGTCCGCTCCGAGACGGAGCGGGTCTACGCCCGGCACGGGTCCCCGGCCCCCCGCTGGATCCGCGCCCTGCACCAGGGCGACGCCGGGGCCTGGCACACCCTCCGCCGGGCCCAGCACTCCGCCTTCGAGGCGGTGCTGGGCCCCGTCTGGCCGCTGGTCCAGGACCTGCACCGGGCGGAGTTCGCCCGCCACGCCCTGACCGTCGCCGAACACGGCCTCGCCGACGCGCTCACCGGCCTCCTTCCGGGCGCGCAACTCCGCGGGAACACCTGGGAGTTGCCGGCACCTGCGGACCGCGAGACGGCGCTGGGCGGGCGCGGCCTGGTCCTGGTCCCCACCTTCCACTGGACCGGCCGGCCCGTCCTCGCCGACCTCCCGGGCCGCCCCCTGTATCTGACCTACCCTGCGGGGCCGGGCCTGCCGCTGCCCCCGGCCGTCGCGGGCACCACCGACGACGCGCTCGCCGGCGTCCTCGGGCGCACCCGGGCCGATGTCCTGCTGCTGCTCACCGAAGAACTCACCACCAGCGCACTGGCCCGGCGGCTGCGGGTCAGCAACGCCACCGCCTCCGCCCACGCCGCGGCACTGCGCGCCGCGGGCCTGGTCACCACGGCCCGCGCCGGCCGGGCGGTGCTGCATCGGCGTACGGCGCTGGGCGACCTGCTGGTGCGGCAGCGCTCCGGCACCCGCGACCGGGCCCCGGACCCGGCTCCCCCGGCGGTCAGTCCGGAATCTCGATACGGAACCGCAGCCGGCAGATCACCACATCCGTGTACCGACGGATCGCCCGGTCGAGCACCGCGCCGCGCTGGTTCTGGAGGAGGCGCTGCCAGGGATGCGGAAGGTGCAGTTCCGGGATGAGCACGACCAGGCGTTCATGGGCCTCGGCGGACGAGGCGGCGGCTTCCTCGGCGCCGACCGCGTGCAGGTAGTCGACGATCGGCCGGGTCAGGGAGCGGGCACGGCTGCTCAGGACGGTCAGCGGGACCTGCGGATGCCAGGCGCTCCACTCCTCGCGCATCCGGTCGGCGGTGCTCTCGTCCTCGTTGTCGGGGTGCACGACGGTCACCGCGCGGACCTCGTCCCCCAGGGACAGCGCGGCGCCGATCGCCTCCTGCGTGAGCCGGTTGACCGCCCCCACGGGCACGATCACCAGCGAGCGGCGCTCCTGCGGCGGCCCCGGCACCTCGCCCAGGCGCAGTGCCTCGCCGATGCGCATGTAGGCGTGGTGGACGGACTCGAAGAGCGCGACCAGTACGGCCACCGCGAGGAAGACCAGCCAGCCACCCTCGTTGAACTTGGCCACGAGTTCGAGGACGGTGGCGGCCGCGGTCAGCAGGGCACCGGCCCCGTTGAGCAGCGCCCGCCCCTGCCAGCCGGTGCCGCGCTCGACGTACCAGTGCCGGACCATGCCGAGCTGGGAGATGGTGAAGCCGATGAAGACGCCGATGGCGAAGAACGGCACCAGCGCCTGGGGGTTGCCCTCGGCCCCGATGAGCAGCACCAGCGCGAAGGCGGCGAGGACCAGGACGCCGTGCCGGTAGACCTGGCGGTCGGCGCGCAGCGCGAAGACGTGCGGCAGGTTGTGGTGCCGGGCCAGGAGCGAGGTCAGTACGGGCATACCGCCGAAGGAGGTGTTCGCGGCGAGCGCGAGCAGCAGCATGGTGGCGAACTGGACGACGTAGAAGGCGGCGTTGTGGCCCAGTGCGGCGTCGGTGAGCTGGGCGAGGACGGTCTTGGTGGGGTTGGGGGCGACGTGGAAGCGGCCGATCAGCACCGAGAGGCCGAGGAGCATCAGGCCGAGCAGGCTGCCGAGCGCGACCTCGGTGCGCTGGGCGCGGCGGACGCGCGGGGTGCGGAAGTTGGGGACCGCGTTCGCGATGGCCTCGACGCCGGTGAGGGCGGAGCAGCCGGAGGCGAACGCCCTCAGCAGCAGGAGGGTGCCGACGCCGGAGGCCGCGGCGGCGGACGGGTGGGTCGGTGGGACCGCGGGGTGCGTCCGCAGCAGTCCGACCGCGACGACGGTGAAGATCGCCGCGATGAAGACCACGGTCGGCACGATCATGACCTTCGCCGACTCCGCGACTCCGTACAGGTTCACGGCCGTGATCAGGACCAGGACGATGACGCACAGCACCACCCGGTCCGCGTAGAGGGACGGGAACGCGGAGGTGAGCGCGGCGACCCCGGCGGAGACCGACACCGCGACGTTCAGTACGTAGTCGATGATCAGGGAGGCGGCGGCGACCAGGCTGACCCGGCGGCCGAGGTGCCGGCCGGCGACGGCGTAGGCGCCGCCGCCGTTCGGGAACGCGGCGATGACCTGCCGGTAGGAGAGCGTCAGCGCGACGAGCAGGATCACGATCGCCACCGTGACCGGCAGGGTGAAGCCGAGCCCCTGGCTGCCCGCCGCGGCCAGCACCACCACGATCGCCTCGGGCCCGTACGCCACGGAGGCGAGGGCGTCGAGGGAGAGTGCGGCCAGCCCCTGAGGGACCGTCAGCCGGTCGCGTTCGTGTGCGTCCCGGGTACTGCTCGTGGTGGTCATCGCGTCCTCGCCCGGTCACCGCAGCACGGCGGATCGGTGGCCGAGCGCGTGGTTGAGCTCGACGACGTTGACGCCGGGGCTGCCCAGGAAGCCGAGGGTGCGGCCGTGGGCGTGGCGGGCGACGAGCCGGCGGACGGCCGCCGGGGCCAGCCCGCGGGCCGCCGCGACCCGGGGCACCTGCTCGTAGGCGTACCCGGACGAGATGTCCGGGTCCAGGCCGGAGGCGGAGGCGGTCACCGCGTCGGGGGGCACGCGGCCGGGCGGAACCCGGTCGAAGGCGGCCACGGCGAGCCGGCGCAGCCGTACGGTGCGGACCAGTTCGGGGCTGTTGGGGCCGAGGTTGGAGGCGCCCGAGGCGGTCGGGTCGTAGCCGGCGGGCCCGGCGGCGGACGGGCGGGGCTGGAACCACCCGGGGTCGGGGGCGGCCGGGCCCCGGTGGCCCCGCGCCGCCGGCACGGTGAAGTTCTGGCCGATGCGTGACGAGGCGACCGGCCGCCCGTGCTCCTCGATCAGCGACCCGTTGGCCCGGCCCGGGAACACGGCCTGGGCGAAACCGGTCACGACCAGCGGATAGACGACGCCGGTGAGCGCGGTGAACAGCAGCAGCATGCGCAGCGCCACGAGGTGGTGGCGGGCCAGACGGGCCAGGGGGCCGAACATCGCAATCGCGTTCCTTCTGCCGTGACGGTCTTTCAGTGGAGTCCGGGGACGAACTGGATCAGCAGGTCGATGACTTTGATGCCGAGGAACGGCAGGACGAGTCCGCCGAGCCCGTACCGCCAGATGTTGCGGCCGAGCAGGACGGCGGCGGACGACGGCCGGTAGCGGACGCCGCGCAGCGCCAGCGGGATCAGCGCGACGATGATCAGGCCGTTGAAGACGATCGCCGCGGAGATCGCCGAGGTCGGGCTGTGCAGGCCCATGACGTTGAGGCGGCGCAGGCCGGGGTAGGCGCCGGCGAACATCGCCGGGATGATCGCGAAGTACTTGGCGACGTCGTTGGCGATCGAGAAGGTCGTCAACGCGCCGCGGGTGATGAGGAGTTGCTTGCCGATCTGGACGATCTCGATGAGCTTGGTGGGGTTGGAGTCGAGGTCGACCATGTTCCCGGCCTCCTTGGCGGCCGAGGTACCGGTGTTCATGGCGACGCCGACGTCCGCCTGGGCCAGCGCGGGCGCGTCGTTCGTACCGTCGCCGGTCATCGCGACCAGATTGCCGCCGGCCTGCTCGCGCCTGATGAGCGCCATCTTGTCCTCGGGAGCGGCCTCCGCGAGGAAGTCGTCGACGCCCGCCTCCTGCGCGATGGCCTTGGCCGTCAGCGGGTTGTCCCCGGTGATCATGACGGTCCTGATGCCCATCCGTCGCAGCTCGTCGAACCGCTCCCGCATCCCGTGCTTGACCACGTCCTTGAGGCGGATGACGCCGAGGATCCGGGCATCGGCGGCGCCGTCGGCGCCGCCGCGCCGGACGACCTCACCGACGACCAGCGGCGTACCGCCGCTCGCGGAGATCCCGTCGACGATCGGGCCGACCTCCTCGGTGGGGTGTCCTCCGGCATCGCGCACCCAGCGCATCACGGCGGTCGCCGCCCCCTTCCGGAGCGACCGGGTGCCGTCGTGGGGGCCGTCCCCGCTCAGGTCGACGCCGGACATCCGCGTCTGCGCGGTGAACGGGACGAACTCGGCGTGCGGCAGCTCTCCTTCGCTGCGTCCGCGCAGCGCATGGCGTTCCTTGGCGAGGACGACGATCGAGCGGCCCTCGGGGGTCTCGTCGGCGAGCGAGGCCAACTGGGCGGCGTCCGCGAGTTCTTCGGGGTCCACGCCGCTGACGGGTACGAACTCGACGGCCTGCCGGTTGCCGAGGGTGATGGTGCCCGTCTTGTCCAGCAGCAGGGTGTTGACGTCGCCCGCGGCCTCGACCGCGCGCCCCGACATCGCCAGGACGTTGCGCTGCACCAGGCGGTCCATGCCCGCGATGCCGATGGCGGACAGCAGCGCGCCGATGGTGGTCGGGATCAGCGCGACGACCAGCGCGACCAGGATGACGATGCTCTGCTCGGCGCCCGCGAAGACGGCGAACGGCTGGAGGGTGACCACGGCGATCAGGAAGATGACGGTCAGTGAGGCGAGGAGGATGTTGAGCGCGATCTCGTTCGGCGTCTTCTGCCGGGCGGCACCCTCCACCAGCGCGATCATCCGGTCGATGAAGGTCTCGCCGGGCTTGGAGGTGATGCGGACCACGATGCGGTCGGAGAGCACCTTCGTACCGCCGGTCACGGCCGAGCGGTCGCCGCCGGACTCGCGGATGACCGGCGCCGACTCACCGGTGATCGCCGATTCGTCGACGCTGGCGACGCCCTCGACCACATCGCCGTCGCCCGGGATGGTCTGGCCCGCCTCGACGGCCACGAGGTCGCCCAGCCGCAGTTCGCCGGCCGGCACCTCCTCCGTCACGGCCTCCCGGGCCGCCTGCCACCGGTCCGCGGGGAGCCGGTGGGCGACCGTGTCGGTCCTGGTGCGGCGCAGCGTCTCCGCCTGGGCCTTGCCGCGCCCCTCGGCGACCGCCTCGGACAGGTTGGCGAACACCGCGGTCAACCACAGCCAGACGGTGATCACCCAGGCGAAGACGCTCGGGTCCTTGAGCGCCGACAGGGTGGTCAGCACCGCGCCGACCTCCACGACGAACATCACCGGGTTCCCGACCATCACCCGGGGATCCAGCTTGCGCAGCGCGGCGGGGAAGGAGGTGAGCAACCGCCGGGGGTCCATCAGCCCGGCGGAGATCCGGTGGACGTTGGGTGCGAGCGGGTCCGTGGCCTCCCCGGGCGGGACCGCGGTCGTGGGCATCAGCGCAGTCCTTCGGCCAGCGGGCCCAGCGCGAGCGCGGGGAAGTACGTGAGGCCGACGACGATCAGGATCACTCCCGTCAGCAGCCCGACGAACTGCGGCCGGTGGGTGGGCAGGGTGCCCGCGGTGACCGGCACGGGCTGCTGCCGGGCCAGCGATCCGGCCAGCGCGAGGACGAACACCATGGGCACGAAGCGGGCGACGAGCATGACGAGGCCGAGGCCGGTGTTGTACCAGGCGGTGCCGGCGGTCAGGCCGGCGAAGGCCGAGCCGTTGTTGTTGGCGGCCGACGCGAAGGCGTACAGCACCTCGGAGAAGCCGTGCGCGCCGTGGTTGAGCATCGCCGCCCGCTCCCCCGGCAGCGCCATCGCGAGACCCGCGCCGACCAGCACCACCGACGGGGTGGTGAGGATGTACAGCGAGGCGAACTTCATCTCGCGTGCGCCGAGCTTCTTGCCCAGGTATTCCGGCGTGCGCCCGACCATCAGCCCGGCGACGAAGACCGCGACCACGGCCAGGATCAGGATGCCGTAGAGCCCCGAGCCCGTGCCGCCGGGCGCGATCTCGCCCAGCATCATGTTGAACAGGGTCATCCCGCCGCCGCCCGGGGTGTACGAGTCGTGGGAGGAGTTGACCGCGCCGCAGGAGGTGAGCGTGGTGGACACCGCGAACAGCGCCGAGCCCCACAGGCCGAACCGCTGCTCCTTGCCCTCCATCATGCCGCCGGCCGCGTGCCCGGCCGAACTGCTCAGGCTGTGCAGCTCGTTGGCGGTGGTGAGGGCGACCGAGGAGGCCCAGATCAGCGCCATCACGGCGACGATCGCATACCCCTGGCGGCGGTCGCCCACCATCGTTCCGAAGGTGCGCGGCAGCGCGACGGCGATGACCAGCAGGAGGTAGATCTCCAGCCAGTTGGTGAACGGGGTGGGGTTCTCGAAGGGGTGGGCGGAGTTGGCGTTGTAGAAGCCGCCGCCGTTGGTGCCCAGCTCCTTGATGGCCTCCTGGGAGGCGACCGGGCCGCCGGTGAGGGACTGATGCCCGCCGGCGAGGGTGCCGATCGACTGGGTGCCGTGGAGGTTCTGCACCACTCCCGCGGCGACCAGCACGACCGCCGCGACCAGCGAGATCGGCAGCAGCACCCGCAGCACGATCCGGGTCAGGTCCACCCAGAAGTTGCCGACCCGCTCGGTCCGCGTCCGGACGAAGCCGCGGATCAGGGTCGCGGCGACGGCGATGCCCACGGCCGCCGAGACGAAGTTCTGCACGGCCAGCCCGGCCATCTGGACCAGGTGCCCCATCGTCGACTCGCCGGAGTACGCCTGCCAGTTGGTGTTGGTGACGAAGGACGCGGCGGTGTCGAAGGACAGTGCGGGGCCGACCGCCTTCATCCCCAGGGCGAGCGGCAGACGGTCCTGCACCCGCTGGAACGCGTACAGGAACAGCACCGAGACCGCCGAGAACGCGAGCACACTGCGCAGATACGCCGGCCACGGCTGGTCGGCGTTCCCGTCCACGCCGCCCGCCCGGTAGATCAGGCGCTCCGCCCGCCGGTGGCGGGGCGAGGTGAGGACGTGGGCCATGTGGTCGCCCAGCGGCCGGAACGAGAGGGTGAGCGCGACCGCCAGGGCGCTGATCTGGAGCCAGCCGGCGAGTGCGTCGTTCATCCCCGCACGCGTCAGAACTTGTCGGGGAAGATCAGGCAGAGCACGAGGTAGACGATCAGTCCCCCGGCGACGATCAGGCCGACGATGTTCTCGATGGTCACAGCCGGCCCACCCCCTTGGCGAGCAGGCCGATGAGACCGAAGACGGCGACGGTGAGGGTGACGAACACGAGATCCTGCATGCCCGCTGACGCTAGCGCCCGGTATGTCGGACTCCGGTGGACACGCCGCAGCCATCCGGGTCTCCCGCCGGGCGGAGCGCACCATGGAAGAGGAGGCCGCGACAAGCCGACAGGAGCCTGCCCATGGAGCGCGGACGGTTGCGGATCTACCTCGGGGCCGCCCCCGGGGTCGGCAAGACCTACGCCATGCTCAGAGAGGGCCAGCGGCTGCGCGCCCAGGGCGCGGACGTGGTCGTCGGATTCGTCGAACCGCACGGCCGGCGGCCCACCGCGCAGCTGGCCGAGGGCCTGGAGACCGTCCCACGGCACACCCTGACCCACCGGGGAGCGGCCTTCACCGAGATGGACCTCGACGCCGTACTGGCCCGCGGGCCCCAGGTCGCGCTGGTCGACGAGCTGGCGCACAGCAACGTGCCCGGGTCCCGCAACGCCAAGCGCTGGCAGGACGTCGAAGAGCTCCTCGACGCCGGTGTCGACGTGGTCAGCACCCTCAACGTCCAGCACCTGGAATCCCTCAACGACGTCGTCGAGCAGATCACCGGCACCGTGCAGCGCGAGACCCTGCCCGACGAGGTGGCCCGGCGTGCCGACCAGCTCGAACTGGTCGACCTGCCGCCAGAAGTGGTGCGCCGCCGCATGGTGCACGGCGAGATCTACCCCGCGGACCGGATCGAGGCCGCCCTCACCCACTACTTCCGGGTCGGTAACCTCACCGCGCTACGGGAACTCGCGCTGCTGTGGCTGGCCGACCGGGTGGAGGAGGGGCTCCAGCACTACCGCACCGAGCACGGCATCGCCGCCCCCTGGGAGACCCGGGAGCGGATCCTGGTCGGACTGACCGGCGGCCCGGAAGGCGCCACCGTCATCCGCCGCGCCGCCCGGATCACCGCCCGTACGCCCGGCAGCGAGCTGCTGGCCCTGCACGTGGCCCCCGGCGACGGCCTGGCCGGCGCCGCACCGGCCGGGCTGCGGGACCAGCGCACCCTGGTGGAGTCGCTCGGCGGCAGCTACCACCAGACGACCGGCGACGACATCGCCGCGGCCCTGCTCCAGTTCGCCGAGGCCGAGAACGTCACCCAGATCGTCCTGGGCGCCAGCCGCCGCGGACGGCTCTCCGCCGCCCTGCGCGCGGGCGTAGGGCGCCGTACGATCCGCGGCTCCGGCCCCATCGACGTCCATATCGTCACCCACGAACAGGCGGTCGGCGCCCCGTCTCCGCGGCTGCCGCACCCGAGCCGCGGCACCGGCCCGCTGCGCTTCTGGTCGGCGCTGGCCGGCGCCGCCGTACTGCTCCCCCTCCTCACCCTCGCCCTGACCGCGCTGCGCGGCACCCTTGTCCTGGGCGCGGACCTGGTGATCTACCTCCTGGCGATCGTGGCGGTCGCGCTCATCGGCGGACTGCTGCCCGCCCTGCTGGCCGCCCTGGCGGCGGGGCTGCTGTCCGACTACTTCTTCACCGCCCCCGTGCACTCCTTCGGCATCGAACGCACCGAGGAGATCGTCGCGCTGGCCGCCTTCGTCACCGTCGCCGCGCTCGTCGGCACGGCCGCGGGGACGGCGGCCCGGCGCACCCACCAGGCGCTGCGCGCCACCACCGAGGCGCGCGCCCTGACCCGGCTGGCGACCGCCATGATGCACGGCCAGGACCTGCCCACCCTCCTCGAACAGGTACGGGAGAACTTCGGCCTGGCCGCGGTCAGTCTCCTGGAGCGCGACCGGCCCCGGGAACGCGCCGCCGGCCCCCGCTGGTACGTCGTCGCCAGCGCCGGTGAACGCCCCCCGGAGCGCCCCTACGAGGCGGACGTCACCAGCCCCATCGACGACGACCTCACCCTCACCGGCCGGGGCCGCTCGCTGAGCGCCGACGACCAGCGCGTCCTCACCGCCTGCGCCGCCCAACTGGGCATGGCGCACGTGCACGGCCGGCTGGCCCGCCACGCCGCGACCACGGACACCCTGGCCGCCGCCGAACGCACCCGCGCCACTCTGCTCGTCACCGCCGGCCGCGATCTCCGCGGCCCGCTGCACGGCGCCGAACGGACCCTTCGCCGGCTGCGCGACCTCCTGGCCCCGCCCCCGCAGACACCGGACGGCAACACCGTCACCCCGGCCGCCGCCCACCCGGAGACCCGCCAACTCCTCAACACCGCGCTGGCGTCGGTGCGCCGCGCCGCCCAACTCGTCACCGACCTGGACGATCTGAGCCGACTGCACGCCGGCGCCCTCGACCTGTACCTCCGCCCCGTCGACCTCAACGACGTACTGGCCGCCGCCCTGGACGACCTGGGACCCGGCGGGCACGACATCACCCTCCACCTCCCGGAGGAGCTGCCGGACGTCATCGCCGACGCCGCGGTCCTCACCCGCGTCCTGACCACCCTCACCGCCGACGCGCTCCGCCACAGCCCGCCGGGAGCACCCCCCACGCTGACCGCCCGCACCCTCCCCCACCACCTGGCCGTCCGCATCGCCGACGGCGCCGGCCCCGGCACCGACACCCCACCGCGGCTCCGCGCCGACGGACTCCCGCTGCGACTGGCCCGCGACCTGACCGAAGCCATGGCGGGCACGCTGAAGCCGTCGGTGGCCGGTCCCGCGTTCTCCGTCACCGTCACGTTCCCGACGTCGGCACGGCGCTCCGGCGGAGCGGATCGGCGCGCGCCGGGTGATCCGCCCTGAGCGGCCGGACGACCGGCCGCTCAGGCGCAGCGTGATGGCTCCCCATACCGGGCCGGGCCGGGGCCCGTCCGACCCTGACCCGTCGGACGAGCCCCGGGGCTCAGCGAACGGCCGCGACGTTGGTGGCCTTCGCGCCGTGCACGTCGTAGATGACCCGCTGACCGACATCGGTGGTCTGCGTCTCCATGCCCGAGAACGGCAGCCGGTCGCCATGCTCGTCGGCGATGATGCCCACACAGTCGCTCTTGTTGAACAGGACGATCGTTCCCTGCGGCATCGTTTCCTCCGTGGACGGACAGTTCCCCGCGGCGGGCCTTCCCCGCCGACTCCGGTGGGTAGGGAACCTATTACGCATGGTGCCGCACGGAAGAGGGCCTTGGCGTGTCGGCCACAAACTGACCGAAAGTCAGCACCTGGATTCCCCTGGTCTGCCGCGCTGCCGCCCACGCCGGTGCGGCGCGGACGGCAATGCCCCTTCGGCCTCAACGGGCAGGCGTCGGTGGCGGGTTACGCACCTTTCACCTCACGTACCGGGGAGCCTGTCGCGGATGCGGAGGCCGGCGCCGCGGGTTCACCGGGACCGGTGGGCGCGCCGGGCCGGTACGCCTCCCGCGTGTGCTGGTACGCCCACAGGTCCCGGAACAGCCCGGGTTGCGCGACGAGTTCGGGGAACGTGCCCTCCTGGACGACGCTCCCCTTGTCCAGGACGACGATGCGGTCCGCCACCGCCACGTTCGTCAGCCGGTGCGTGATGAGGACGACCGCACGCGTGGCGGCCACCGCGCGCAGACCGGCGAAGATACGGTGCTCGCCGAGCGGGTCGAGGGCCGAGGTCGGCTCGTCCAGAACGAGCAGCCCGGCCGGGCGGTGGAAGGCGCGGGTGAGCGCGATGCGCTGCCACTGCCCGCCGGACAGCTCCTGTCCGCCCAGCCAGTCGCGCGCCAGCACCGTGTCCAGGCCGGAGCGCAGTTCGGTGACCACCTCGTCCGCGCCCGATTGCGCGCAGGCGGCGTGGATGTCGGCGTCACCTCCCGCTGTCGCCTGGCCCAACGTGATGTTCTCGCGGGCGGTCAGCGGCCAGCGGGCGTATTCCTGCGGCACCAGGGCCACCTGCGACCACATGGCCTGCGGATCGAGATCGGCGGTCGGGACACCGTCCCAGGTGATCGAGCCGGTGGTGGGCAGGTACAGACCGCTCAGCAGCTTGGCCAGGGTGGTCTTCCCGCTGCCGTTGTACCCGACCAGCGCCACGACCTCCCCGCGCCGCAGGGTCAAACAGACGCCGCGCAGGGCGTCGTCGGCCGCCTCCTCGTACCGGAAGACGAGATCCCGGGCACGGATCTCCGCCGGCGGTGCCGGTTCGCCGGCCCCACGCCGCATCCGGTAACCACCCGCCTCCTTCAGGAATTCGGACCAGTCGTCCATGTAGAGGCCCGTCCGCATGATGCGCGCGCCGCCGGCGACCAGTCCGCGCAGCGCCGTCCCCACCGTCTGCAGTGCGAAGACCGCGGTGCCGGCGTGCCCGACGCTCATCCGGCCGGTGGCCAGCAGCCACACCACCGCCCCCCATACCGCGCTCGACGCCAACCCGCCGCAGACCGCGCCGAGTACGGACATCCGCGCTCCGGTGTTCGCCGCCTCCCGGTCGGCGCGGTTGATGCGCTCGGTGATGTGGCGGTAGCGCGCCACCAGGAAGCCGGCCATGGTGCCGGCCCGGATCTGGTCGGCGGTGTACCGGTCGCACACATGCCAGCGCAGAATCGACAGCAGCCGGTAGTCGCCGCTCGCCCGCAGCCGGGCCAGATAGCGCACCCGTGCCGCGCTGACCTGCGCCACCGCCTGCGGGAAGCTGGCCAGCAACAGCAGTGGGAGCAGCGCCGGGTGCAGCGCGGTCAGCACGCTCGCGCCGGCGACGAGGGAGGCGAGCGAGGCGATCAGGTCCTGCCCGTCGCTCACCAGCTCCTGGACGATCTCGGCACCCCGGTCCGCCGCTTCCTTGCGATGCGTGAAGCCGGGTGCGTCGTAGGCGGACAACTCCACCTCGGTGACCGCCTGCAGCAGCCTGAGTTCGGCCTCCCGGGACATCTGCGGTCCCAGCCGGGAGGACAGCCAGGCCACCGCGATTCCGAGCAGGGCCCGGACGGCGGCGGCAACCGCCAGCAGCGCCAGCGACGGCCAGGCGCTCAGCAGCCGCCCGTAGATGTCCCCGCCGGACAGCAGCGCCCCGATCGTCCCGCTGACCGCCAGCAGTCCCAGCGCCTGCATCGCCCCGGCACCGGCCTGGCAGATCAGCAGCCCCAGCGCGGCCCAGCGGTCGATACCCCATGCCAGCGCGATGGACCGGCGCACCAATTGCGGGAGCCGCCGCGCCATATCGACCAGCCGGATCTGCCGTCCGGCCCGCTCCCGACTCCCGGTCCGGTCGACATACTGCAACTCCTCCCTGAACTCCTCCTCCTTGGCCTCCTCCTGGGCCTCCTCCTTGCCGCTGCCGGGCGGCCGTTCACCGGAAGGAACACGGCGTTTCCCCCGTGACCGCGGTCCCTCCGCCGACTGCTCCTTCTCCCCCGACTGCCGTTTCTCCCATGCCCCACTACGAATCCGCATTCTCACCAATGCTCTTGCTCTCCTTCTCCCTCAGCCACCTCTTCCGCTCCCGTCTTCGGACGTCAACAACACGCCGGAAACCGGAAGCCGGACAACAGCTTTTCGAACGCAGCACGCCGACACGCCGGATTCATCAGGGACACACGATTCCTCTGACCGGGCGCGTGATGGGTACAAGTGCCCTAAAGAACGGCCCGGTTCGGCCCCCGTAACGGGTAACCCGGGAGCAGATCATGAACACACGTTCCATAAATGCGGGGAACCCAGGCAGGAACCGACCTCCCCACCCCCACAGGCACTCGAACAGCTCGCGTCACTCTTCCGAGGCATTGCCGCGATCGGACAGCGAGGCCCCGCCACCCCTCCCGCACCACGCCCCGGACGTGACGGAAACCCCCAGGCAAGCCAACGCACTGGGGGTTTCGGATATGCGTGATGCTCGTCTTCTCGCGCGCCCACGGCGCCCGAGATCAACGCTTCTTGGTCTTACGCGGCTGCGGCCGGTTCCACTCACCGCGGTGCACCTGGCAGCGCGAATAGCCGATCATTGCCGGATTCCGGCACGGTCGACCGGTCGTCGTCCTGGTCGAACCGCACTTGACCTGATACGCCATATACCCTCCCTTCAAGCGCCGTTGCCTTCATGCCGGCATGCGTGGAGTAAAGCGTGACGGTACGGAGTCGAGCAGCGTTCCCTTATCCGCGGGGATGGCCGATTGCCCCTCCACATCGTCCGAATCCCTTGACTTTTCCCGCACTTACGGGGAAAGGGGTGCCTGGCATTCCTTTGGTGTGCGTGAGCCGGCGAGCATCGACGTATCACTCGCATCGGGCGGGCGCACGACCGGTCGTATGGCGCGGGCCGACGGGAGATCCGCCGTCGAGCCGCCGGCGGGCGCCGGGAAACTCCCGAGCCCGGCCGGTCGGGCGAGGGCGCCGCCGGTGCCGGATGCAGGGATCCGGTCGCGCCGCGAAGACGCCCTCCGCGGCGGCCGATCCGCTGCGGCCCGGGGGCGGGCGGGTGTGGAGGGCACTGATACCGCGCCGGAGTCGCAACCAGGAGCTATGCAGCGTGAAGGCGTGGGGAATTGGGCACCGATGTCGTTGGTACGGTCGCTGGATGGAGAGCTGGGATGCGGGCACTGTACGCGTTCGGATGCGGCGGATGGCGGCAGGGGACCCGGCGCGGGAGCGCTTCGGGGCGGACACTCATCGGTACGAGCTGGCGCCTGCGCTGCCGGAGGCAGAGATCAAGGCATTCGAGGAAGCTCACGGCGTCGACCTGCCGGCGGAGTACCGGTCCTTCGTCGTGCAGGTGGGCAACGGCCCCGCCGGCCCCGGTCACGGGTTGATGCCCTTGACCGTCCCCCGCATCGAGGCCGGCGCGGGGTGGGCCGCGGACGACGAGTGGGAAGACGACCGGCTACCGGGCCGACTCGCCGAGCCGTTCCGTCTCACCGAACCCCTGCCCGGTCGCATCGGCGCACCGGCCGACGGGTTGACCGGGGGCACGCTCATGCTGGCCGAAGAGGGGTGCGGCATCTACATCCGGCTGATCCTGAACGGCCCGCGAGCAGGTGAGGTCTGGCAGATCGACCCGGACTGGGGCGGCTTCGTCCCGGTGAGCCCCGGTTTCCGCGCGTGGTACACCGAGTGGCTGGAGCGTCTGTGAACCCGCAGCACGCCGTCCGGACCAACCCGCCGCCCTTCGATGCAGCCGCATCGACCCCGGCCACTCACTTGGATGGCACACGCTCGATCTTCGTCGGTAGCAGGACACACACTGTGACGTGAGCGCTGTAGTCGACCAGCCTGAGTGTGCAGGCAGGCGCGGCGGGTCGCGGCGCCGAGAACAATCCCCGCATACGGTGTCGGACTTGCCTGGATCCAGCCTTCGCGTGCGACCGGATGCCCGACCTGCGGCGGCAATGCCGGCCAACGGGATCATGGTCGGGGACCTCCAACCGCAGCGGCTCGCGGTGCGGCAGAGCGTTGGCAACGGTCGCGCGGAGCAGCGGAGCGGGGCCCGCAGACGTGACGGGCACGACGCCGAGGAGCCGCTCCGGCAAGTTGGTCAGGCATGCGCCGCCTCTCGCGGCGCGTTTCGACGGCATGTGGCCGGGCCGGGACGTATGGCGGATCAGGTCCGTCGCCCGTCCACGAAGGTGCTGTCGATGGATCACGACGGCCGAGTCGGTCCGCCGTCTTCTTCCTGCTCGTCGCCGTCGGGACGTGCTGATGGGCCGCCGGTGTCCGATGCGATCCTTGCCGCCATCTCGGCGAGCTGCCTGCAGGTTTGTTCGATCTTCTCCTGGGTTTGGTTTCGTTCGGTGATGGCGGCGGCGAGTAGCAGCGCGGTCATCGCGGCGGCGCCGTTGAACGCCTGCAGCGCGATCATGTCGGTGAGCAGAGTGTGACCGGCGAACGGGCCTGACCTGCGGGGGGCGGCGAGGATTGCACCGGTGGATACGGCCAGCGCGCAGGGTGCGGCTCCGGCGAGTTGGAAGCGGAAGGCAGCCCAGGTCAGTAGCGGGAAAGCGAGGAAGATCAGCGGTACCGGAGCGTTTTCGAGGAAGCCGACGCCGATGGTGGCCGCCACAAGCAGCGCTGCCTCCGCCCACCGGGAGGGTGGTGTGTCCTTGGGCAGGTGTGCCGAGCGGAGGACGAGCAGCGCCGGCGTGACCACCAGAACGCCCATCGCATCGCCGGTCCACCAGACCCACCATGTGGGCCAGAACCCGCCGGCGGGCAGAGCGTGAGCCAGGAGCAGGGTGCCGGTGCCCACCGTCGCGCTGATGAGCATGCCGGTGAATGCGCCGAGGAAGACCAGCGCGAGCGCGTCCTGGAACCGGTTCATCTCGATGCGGAACCCGGTGCGGCGAAGGAGCGCGTAGGCGAAGAGGGGCGCGAGTGTGTTGCCTGCCGTGATCGCGAGAACGGCGGGGATCGACGGCCCAAGTGAGATGTTGACCAGTAAGGCGCCGAGAGCGATCCCGGGCCAGGCCCGCAGGCCCATCAGGAGGAGAGCAGCCAGGGCGATGCCGGTCGGAGGCCACAGCGGCGAGACCTGGCCGCGCACGAGTTGCTGGAGCAGCCCCAGCTTGCCCGAGACGTAATACAGCGCGGCGACGACACCGAGCTGCAGCGCCGTCATGCCAACGCGCCGGAGCCTGCCGCCGTTCGCCACCGTCATCGGGAAGTCGTCCCCTTGGCCTTGCGCGGGCGTCCGTCGTCCGCCGCCGTCGCCGGATCCATCACACTGCCGCTCACCTGTATGACCTTTCGCAATGTGCTCTGTCGGGACTGTTTCGGGTGACCGCCCGGGGGCAGCGCCGCGCCCTGCCGGTTCCGCCGTCAGCCGTATGGCTGTGGGGCTGCACGCCTTCAGCCCGGGGTGCGCAGGGCGAGGATGGCCATGTCGTCGTGCCCGTCGCTGGGGTGGTGGTCGGCCAGGGCCTGCACGAAGTCCTGCAGGGGCAGGTCTGCGTGCGTGGTGGCGAGTTCGGCGAGTTCGGCGAGGCTCTCGTTGATGGGGTGGTCGGGGTGTTCGATGAGGCCGTCGGTGAAGAAGACCACGATGGTGTCCGCGGGCAGGGGGTGGGTGCGGTCGGGGCGGGGCTGCCCGCTGTCGACGTTCAGTGGTAGTCCAGGCTCCGTGAACAGGTATTCCGCCCGGCGGTCGGGGGTGATCAGCAAGGGCGGGATATGGCCCGCGGTGCTCCAGCGCAGCCTCCAGGCAGCCCCCTCGGGTTCGATGCGCGCCAGGATGGTGGTGGTTACGGGGTTGTCGGTGATGGCCTCCAGAGTGCGATCGAGCTGGGCGAGGACCGCGCTGGGCGGAGTACGCATGGCGAACAGCAAAGCGCGCAGCATGTGACGGGTGGAGGCCATGGCGGCGGCGGCATGCAGATCGTGGCCGACCACGTCGCCGATGACGACCGCCACCGCGCCGTCCGGAAGCAGGATGGCGTCGTACCAGTCGCCGCCCACATGGTGGGGTTCGGCGGCGGGCCGGTAGATGGCGGCGGCGTCGAAGGGCCGCATGTCGGGCAGCGTCGGCAGCAAACGCCGCTGGAACAGTTCGGATCCGGCACGAACCTGTTCGAAGAGACGGACGTTGTCGATCGCGATGCCGGCGGCGCTGGCCAGGGCAACGACGATGTTCTCGTCGTGCACGTCGAAGAGGCGCCCGTCGATCCGCTCGGAGAGGTAGAGATCGCCGTAGATTTCGCCGCGGACGCTGACGGCGACGCCGAGCAGGGTACGCAGGCGCGGGTGGCCGGGCGGAAACCCCACCGAGGCCGGGTGGGAGGAGACATCGTCGACCCGCAGGGGTTCGGGGTGCTGGATCAGGTGTCCCAGCACGCCCAGGCCGCGCGGAAACCCCACTTCGGCCAGGGCCGCACGTTCCTGCTCGGACAAGCCGACGGCCATGAACTGCGCGAGGTGCTCGCCGGACTCGTCAAATACTCCCAGTGCCCCGTAGCGGGCGCCGACCAGGTCCATGGCGGTGGTCACGATGCGGTGCAACACCGCGGACAGCTCCTGTTCCCGGGTGATGGCCACCACCGCGTCCAACAGGCTCTGAATCCGGTCCTTGGCGGCGGCCAGGGCGCGCAGCTGCTCGTCGATCCGCCCCAGCTCGGCGTCCAGACGCGCCAGCAGGTCAGGGCGGTGCGGCCGCTCCGGTCCCTTGCCCTCCATGCCGCCCGCCATCACGATCGCCCGGCTACCGTGATCCGCGGCACCCGGCACTTCTGGGCCAAAGCCCTCTCCGACCTCTCCGGGTTCTGCCGCTTGTCCTGGCGGATCCGCTCATACAGCCACTCACGCGATCTGTGCACCCACAGTCTCCTGACACGACCGTGATCAACTCGCACAGGGTGACGCGGCCGAACAGCCCAACCAGCCCATTACACCGAAAGCGGCATGTCACACACCGTCATACAAGGTGGCTCCCGCTGGGGGATCCGAAGACCTGGAGCCACTGGTCCGCCGCGCGCTGAACCCGGCCGGCTGGGAGGAATCCCAGGGCGTCTCCGTCGAGGACCTCAACAGGGAAACGATCGAGGCCGCGAAGCAACTACCGAGCAGGAGAAAAGCGGAAGATCCCGAGGGCTGACCGTCGGCACGCCGCGCTGACGCGGTTCGTCTTCTGCGCCGGTCCGTCGCTCGACATGCGTGCACCGGCGAAGTTGAGCCGGTACCGCTACTTCGCTGACAGGCGGACAACACAGACAGGCAGCGTTCGCCCGTCGCAAGGTCATCTGGCGAGGGGCTCTCGTCTGCGGCGGGCGAGGAACAACAGCGCGGTGACGCCCAGGAAGATGACGAAGCCGTTGAAGAGGGTTCCCGCCTGGACCAGGCCCAGCAGGTTCGCGAGGGCACCCTCTCCGATCACGGGGAGGGTGATACCCGCATACAGGACGACAAAGAACGCGGACGTCACCGATCCTCTGGTCTTCGGCTGAGCCTGTCGGACGATCGAGTCCAAGCCGGCTCGGAACGCCAGTCCCTGGCCGACTCCGGCGGCGGCGCCACCGACGGTCAGGAAGGCCAGGGAGGCGGTCAGCAGGCCGGTGGCCACCAACGTCATACCGGCGATCAAAGCGGCGCACCCCAGCAGAAGCGAGCGGTACTCGCCCAGTCCGGAGGACGACAGCTGACCGGTGACGGAGGCGAGGAAGAGCAGCGCGACGACCAGGCCCGTTGCCGCATGGTTGGTCGTGTGCAGGACGACCGCCAGGAACGAGGGGGCCACGGCGGCGAAGAGACCGAGTACGGCAAAGCCCGCGAAGCCGGGGATCGCGGCCTTGATGAAGACCGTGCGCACCGATCCCGGCACGCTGACCTTCTGGGGCCGCAGCGTCGGCGTGGACGGCAGGCGGACGGGCTCGGCGACGGCGCTGACCGCGACCAGCCCGATGACCGTCAGAACCGACTCGACGACGAAGCACAGTCTCAGCGGCCAGGGCGCGTACTCGGCCAGCGCTCCCGCGACCAGCGGCCCGGCGCCGAGGCCGCCGATGTTCACCGCCGCCGCTGCCAGGGTCGCACGCGCCGCCCCGCCCGGCGGGGCGACTTCGACCATGGCCGCGCTGGCCGTGCCCGTGAAGATTCCCGCGGACAGCCCGGAGACGAGCCGGCCCACCAGCAGCCAGCCGGTTCCCTCGCCGAGGAGGAAGACCGACGTCGACAAGGCGGACAGCAGTACGCCGGCTCGAAGCATCCGGATCCGTCCTATCTGGTCGGACCAGTGGCCGAACAACAGGAGCGCGACCAGGACACCGACCACGTAGACGGCGTAGACGACCGTGGTGGCCAGCTCGCCGAAACCGTAGGAGGCCCGGTACAGCGGGTAGAGCGGCGTGGGCAGCGTGGTTCCCATCATCGTGACGGCGAAGGAGAACCCGATGCCCACGACCGCCGGCCATCCGCGCAGTCCGGGACGTCTGGAGGCGGGGAAACGCAAGTTCGACTGCACGAGGCGTCTCTCCTAGCCAGCCGCGTGCCGGTGGTGCAGCGTGTCGTCCAGCCAGTCATAGATGCGCGCCAGAGCCAGCCGCTGCGCTCCCGCCTGGCAGTGCGCGTCGGCGCCTTCTTCCGCGGTGAACTCGATCAGGGCCTTGGGGCAGGTGAGGCTGTCGTACAGCTGCCGAGCCTGTCCGGCGAAGAACAGGTCCTCGGCGGCCTCGCAGATCAGGGCAGGGCATGTGATCCGTTCGGCGATGCCGTCGCGGAGGTGGTAGTCGAGATAGACGGCACCGAAGGCACGGGGGGTGTCGGCCCCCATCACGTACATGCCGTGGTTCAACGCCCAGCGCATGACCGGGTTGGTGGCGATCAAGTGATCCAGCTGGGCGTCGAGTTCGGGATCCGAGGCCGCGCGCAGCCGCCGTTCGGCCTCGTCACGGTCGCCGGGCACGATGGCGGTGACCGCCCGGCCGAGGTCGTGGACACCGTCGAGGGCGACCACCGCGGCCAGCCGCTGTTCGAACGCCGCTGCCCTCGGGGCAAGCAGTCCGCCCATGCTGTTGCCGAGCAGCGCAACCCGGTCGCCGTCGACCTCCGGCAGGGTCAGGGCGAAGTCGAGGACGGGGCCCACGACGTTCTCCCAGTCCGGACGGAACACGAGGCCGTCGTGGTGGAGCGGACCTGGCTGACCCGGTCCGTCGAACGCGAGGACGTTGTAGCCGCGCTCCACACCGGCCATCGCCCCGAAGAAGTGCATCTCTTCCACCGTGCCGTCGAATCCGTTGTGCATGATCACGGTGGGCCGGGGGGTTGCGAGGGTGTCGGCGCGGTAGAGGTAGCCGGGGAGCGTGGTGCCCTCGTAGGGGATGCGGACCGGCTCGATCCGCGGGGTGAACAGTGCCGCCGCGGCGTGGAAGCACTCCACGCTGCGGTCGTAGGCGTGGTGGTGGCGGGGGTCGCACGGGTTGCCGTGCAGGAAGAACTCCGCCGAGCGGTAGTAGTTCGACGCCCGCAGGAATCCGTCCCGGGCACTGACCGAGTGGCCCTCGTCCAGGGCCCGTTGGGCCTCGCCGGAGACTCGGTCGGCCGTGGCCAGCCACTCGTCGTGCCAGCTGCCGTAGTCGCCCTCCACGATGCGCGTACTCGTCGAGACGACCTCACCGAAGTCGGCGCCGCCGTAGGTGATGTGGCCGAACGACCGCAGGGTCTCGTACCAGAACTGGGCGTCATTGGGGAACAGCAGGTTCTTCACGGCCCCTCCTTAAAGCAATGATGTTTGCTTTTGCCGAGGTCGAGTAGAGCACCCCCGGGCTGTAAAAGCAAACAGATCTGCTTTAACCTGTTGGCGTGAGCGTGAACGAATCGACCCCGCGCCCCGGCGGACGCGCAGCCCGCGTCCGGTCGGCGGTCCACGAGGCAGTGATCGAGCTGCTGTCCGAGCCCGGCGGCAAGGATGTGACCGTCCCCGCGATCGCACAGCGGGCGGGCGTGAATCCCACCAGCATCTATCGCCGCTGGGGCACTCGTGAGGCGCTGCTGGCCGATGTGGCGGTCACCCGGCTGGCAGAGGACTCCCCCTTGCCCGACACCGGCACCCTGTGCGGCGATCTGACGCAGTGGGCCACCGCGGCAGCCTCCAGCCTCATGCGCCCCGAAGGGCAGTTGATCCTGCGCGCCCTGGTCATGTCCCTGCCCGGGACGCCCGAGGCTCAGGAGGAACGCTCCCGCCACTTCGCGCGTCGGGCCGACGACATCGGCCGGATCCTCGACCGGGCCGCTGCCCGCGGAGAGGATCCCCCCGACATCGACCAGGTACTCGACCACGTACTCGGGCCGCTCTATCTGCGGGCCCTCTTCGGCGCCATGCCGGCCACGCCCGCCTACCCCCAGGCGCTCGTCGAGCAACTGCTGCACGGAGGCAGCGCTCCGGCCCGTCCAGGGAACCTCCGCACACTCCGGCCGTGATGACGATCGGCATCGGCATCGGCTTCTGGCCCTGTTCGACGGCCAGGTGCAGCTTGACTGTCAGGCCGCCGCGCGAGCATCCGAGGCCGTGGTCGTCCGGTTCGGTGGCGATGCCGGCCGGACGGCTCCGTCTGGGCTCGACTTCCCTGGTTCCTCGCCGCGTTGGAGCGGGCACCTGAGCTGACGACCCGGGGGCCGGCCATGCTGCCGACCGGGTACCAGACTCCGGTGCCGTCCCGCACTCACCACATCGGTCGCCGCGACCGCCGCATCGCTGCGGACACTGCAGGCGACAACGTCATGGTCGGCGGTCCCCCGTCGCCCCCCATTCCGGCCTGGGATTTCGTGCCATGGTCGGCGATTCGGGACCAAAGCCCCTATGCGCTACGGAAGATCGCCGATTGCATTGCTGCCCAAGACGTTTCCCCCGTTCCGCCCCTTTTGGATGGGGACTCTCCATGAGCCATGTCTCCAGACGGCGCGTTCTCGCCTTCGCTCCCGCAGTCGGCCTCGCCGCGGCCGTCCCCGTATCGCTCGCAACCGCAGGTACAGCGGCGGCGGCACCCATTCGGTTGAACGCCCCACGCAACGCCTCGAAGCGCAAGGCAACCGCCCACTCGCTCCAGGAGATCACGGACGAGTGGGGCAAGTGGATGGCCCAGGAGAGGTTCCCCGGCTCCAACGGATGCCGTTTCACCGCCTCCACGGACTACGGCAAGCAGAGCGCGCTCGGCGACTACCACAAGTACCAGGTCAGCGCGGAGTACAGGGGCATCACCTACGACCCCAACGCCCCCTCCCCCATACCGGGTCAGGTCAGCTCCGTCACCACCAACTACCGCAACGGCTCGGCGGTCGAGCAAGTCGTCACGTACAAGCAGAGCAAGACGACCGAACAGGACCTGCGGATCTCCGTGACCGAGTCGCTGAAGATCGGCGTCTCCATGGAGGTCTCGGCCGAGATCCCGGCCGTGGCCAAGGTCAGCGAGACCACCTCGATCGAGACCAGCCTCTCCTCGACCCAGGAGTTCGCCCACAAGGAGGTCCAGAACTGGAGTGTCGACCTCCCTCTCAAGATCCCGCCCAAGTCGGTCATCGAGGCGTCCCTCGTGATCGGCACCCAGAAGTACGACATCGACTGGACGGCCACCGTCAACATGGCCGGATCCGTGGCGATCTGGTTCAACGACAAGGTCGACCTCAACCACGACGGTGACCACCACTGGCTCTGGTTCGTCCCCATCGAGGAGGTGTTCCGTGACTGCCGCACCCACTCGATCGTGGACACGACCGGTTACGAGGTCACCGCAGACGGCGTGGACGCCTTCGCGAGCGGGAAGTTCAGCGGGGGCCAGGGCGCGTCCGTCAACGTGAACGTCGTCCAGAAGGATCTCAACGGCGGCCAACAGCGCGGCGTCCCGCAGCCGATCCCGGTCCCGCTCACCCAGGACGGCAGGAAAGTCATCCGCGCAGGCCGCTGATCGGCGAGCGCGTCGTGCGGGGCCCCTCCTGCGCGACGAACGCCGGCGTAAACAGGCGCTGTGCCGAGTGTTCGCCGTACCGGTCGATGTGGTCGACCACCGGCTGGTGGTCGACGGCAGCCCTGCCGAGGCTGATGCGGCGGTGCTCTGCGTTGCGCGATCCGGTTCACGTACTGCTGCTTTCGCGGGCCCCCCGTCCCCACCCCGGGGACGGGGGCTGCGGCCAAACCAGCGGACGCGGAAGAGCTGTTGGCGATGCGTCGGATACCAGTTCGGCGGCGGACGTCCGGCCGGGCCGTCGGTCGAAGGCTTCCTGATTCCGTTCGTTTTGCGGTGTACTCGTCAATGCGATCTTGAAGTGGGTAGGCTCAGTGGCCATGACACGTATTGCCGTGGTGGGAGTCGGGGCAGTGGGAGGCGTGGTGGCTGCGAGCCTCGCCTCGACGGGGCGCATGGAGGTGGCCGCGTGTGTGCGCTCGCCACTGGGCGGGTTACGGATCGACGGGCCTGACGAAGGGACCCGGACGGCTTCCGTACACGTACACGAGGAGTTCGATCCTGCCCGGGTGTCGCCGGTGGAATGGGTGCTGCTCGCGACCAAGGTTCACCAGACGGCCGGGGCAGCGCCGTGGCTGGAGCGGCTGTGCGGTGCGGGCACCCGTGTCGTGGTGCTGCAGAACGGTGTGGAACACCTCCAGCGCGTTGGGCCGTTGGCGGGCCCGGCTCGCGTCCTGCCGGCCGTGGTGGACATCGCGGCGGAGTCGCTGCGGCGTGGGCACATCCGGTTGTTCGATCGGCCGCGGATCACGGTGCCCGAGGGCGAGGACGGCGCGGACTTCGTGGCCCTGTGCCAGGACAGCGGCATCGCCGTCGCGCTCACCGGTGATTTCGTGACCGCGGCCTGGGCGAAGCTGTGCCTGAATGTGGCCAACGGCGCCATCACAGCCTTGACCATGCGCCGGATGCCGGTCTTTGCCCATCCGCGCGTCGCACGGCTGGGCCGGGCGTTGGCGGAGGAGGCGCGCCGGGTCGCCGTCGCGTCGGGCGCGCGCCTGCCCGAGGACCTGGCCGAGCAGGTCATCGCCCGGCTGCGGACGCTGCCTGCCGAGTCCGGCAGCAGCATGCTGTGGGACCGCCTGGCGGGCCGTGCCCTGGAATACGACGCCCGCAACGGCGCCGTGGTGCGCGCGGGGGCGCGCCTCGGCATTCCCACTCCGTACAACGAGGCCGTCACCGCGCTGCTGGAAGCCGTCAGCGAACGGGACGACGCGACATAGCGTCCGCTGCCCCCATCACCCGATCTTCGGGTCTGCGCCCGGTGACGGGTCCGGCGGCGCCTCGCCTCGGCCCCGTCAACGGGCGCGGAAGCTGAAGCACCTCGGCAAGCCGGCCGATAAAGCGACGGAGAGTCCCCTGTCTGACCCTGTGCCTGTTGGATCGGCCGCGGCCGGGGTGGCGGCGAAGGCGACGAGTGCCATGGCCACACCTGCGGCCCCAGCCCGCACGGCACCGCGCATCCACCGGTCTCCGGCAACCCTGTGCAGGGGCATGGTGAGGGTCGGCTTCATGCCCCAACGGTAGGAAAGCCACCGCCCGTTGGGTATCAGGGGTTCCCCTGATGCGCGGGAGTGGATCCCGGACCCCGGACCCCGGATCCCGGACTCAGGGCTGTGTGAGGTGCAGCCTCCGACGCGCCCGTGATCCCAACCCGGTTCAGAATGCGACGCGCGCCTTCTCGTCGACCCGGGCCACTGACTCCTGCTGGAACCGCCTGTCGTACTCGCGGCGGACCTGCTCGATCTTGCTGCTGTTCTGGCCGGCATCACCCGACGGGTAGAGGAGGGTGACCGTGTACGAGCGCTCGCGCTCGATCTTCCCGTGGGAGTCGCGGAATTGACCGTAGCCCGTCTCGACGGTGAGGCCGGCGGGGAAGCGCGGGGTGATGAACGTGTCCACGAAGGCGCGGAACTCCCTGCCGCCGACAGGCGCGCCACCGTTCGGCTTGGCGGTGCCGAAGAGGAGCTTGGTCTCGACATACGGCTTGCCCGCGGATGCGACGGATGCCGATGCCGTTGACGGGCCGGCGCTCTGGTCGTCCAGGGCCGCGTAGGCGACGGAGCCACTCGTACTGAGCAGCATGGCGACGAGGGCGGTGACCGCCATACGGGTGCGGGAGGCTGGCTTGCGTGACACGCGCACGGTTCCTTCCGGTCCTGGTGACAAGGCTTCGGGACCGTAGCGCACGGCCGTCCTTGACGCGCCGTTCTCGATGGCCATGTCACCCAGCCGTGTGCCGGGCAGGGCATGGATCTCCGACGGGACAGTTCAGGGCTACTCCGTTGTTTTCGCGGCGAGTTCCACCGGTCCCCGCAGCGGCCGGCAACCGGAAGGACAGGGCCCCGCCCGCGAAAACACGTTCCGGCGGGGCTTCGTCGCACGCGCTCTCACACAACTGCCCCTGGAATCCGACGACTCCCTCGCCCATGTCCACCACGTACCCCACCTGCGCCTACGCGCCGTTTGTGCGGCTGGGGGAGCCTAGTCGGTGATCGTTCCCGGTCCCAGGAGCTGGGTGATGCCCCGCCGCATGGCCGCTTGTCCTGGCCGTTCCTACGGCGTGGCCGCATCTCCCCGCCCCTCAGCCGTCCGAAAATGGTGCACATGGCCCGCGCAGCAACCGCTCCACCCGGACGGCATGCTGCTGCCGGCCGTCGGCGTGCCAACGGTACTGATCCCGCAGGGTGCCTGGCTGGCCGGGACAGCGTGTTCGCGCTGCCGGCGGGATTCCTGCGCTGGTTCGGGTGGCGCTGACCAGGTCGGACACCTCGACGCCGTCGCCGCCGAACCGAGCGGGCGCCCACGCGAGACGCTCGACGGGGAAACCCCGGCCGAGCGTCTCGCTGAGTGGTCGGCCCCGTAAATCCTTCGGGGGTTGACTGTGGAGCCTGTGTTGTGTGTGGTGCGGGGTCAGATGCTGGGGTCGGTGAGGTAGAGGCCGCAGGTGCAGTCGAGGGCGTCTTGGGGGTGCCGGCGAAGCCGCTGGTGGGCAGGATGGCGTCTTGGTACTCGTCGGTGCTCGCGAGGTGGAGGGCGAAGCCCCAGGTACTGGCGGATCCGCCGTGGCGCAGACGCATCTGTTCGCCGTCATTCAATCGAGGCGTTTGACGGCGGACCCAGTCGTTCAGGCTTCCTTGTCAGCGAACCTGGTCGCTCTTCGGCCCGATGCCTTTGATCCTGGTCGGAGTTCCGTCCGGGGCGAACGAGTGGTGGAAGGTGAAGGCGTGCGGCGCGGAGCCGTGGTCGTGGAGATGTTCCAGCCTGGAAACCCCGTCCTGCCAGGTGGGTATCGCGCCGTCGGAAACCCACCAGCACACGTAACTCGGGTGTCCTGTCCTCTCGAACCAGTCGTAACGCCTGTTCAGCGCGTCACGGTGCAGACCGGTGTAGATGGCGTCGAAGGCGGAGCGCAGGTCGGTCCAGAGTGAGAGGGTCGCATCCAGGGCGGTGGTTTCCACCGTACGGCCCTTGCCGTACCAGGTCGGTACGGCGAACTCTCCCCATGCACCCCAGTCCAAGTCGAAGTGTGTGCCCCGGTCGCGGTCTGCCGCTTCGGCACGAGCGAGGTATCCGGGGTGCTGGCTGATCTTCGGGTAGATGGCCGCGCCGATGTCGTGGAGTTCGCGTGTGAGAGGTGTGGGATCGGCGAGAGGTGACTTCAGGACGCCGAATGTGTACAGCGCAAGACGGGGCATGCGTCTCTCCCTGGTTGGGGGTGCCTGGTGCGGACCCGGTTCGGTGGCTTTCGCATGGGGGGCGAGGACTCGTGGGGCGTGACCGACTCATCCCGTCGCGGGTGGCTCAGCCTGAAGGAACTCCTTTGCGACCGTGGGCGATCGCCGAAGACCAGGTGAAGGTAGCTGCCTTTGCGGGCCATGTCGAAGTTGCGTTTTCCGTGTCCAAGTGGCCTCTTGCACAGGTCATTGCGGGGGCTGGGGTGGTGACGGGCGGGGCAGGCTGCGGGGTACCAGTGATCCACTTCGGCCGATCGGTTCGCCCGCCATGCCCGTCCGCACCCCCTGTCCGATAGGCCCGAGTGCCGCCGAACGCGTGTGGTTGAAGAAGAGGGCCTACGGCCACAAGACCGAGAGCACCGGCTGCGGATGCGTGCACAGGTGGTGCTGCACGCCGCGCGTGGACGCTCCAACGCGTGCATCGCCCGGGAGACGAGTCGCAGTCCTCATCCCACCCTGCGGAGCTTCCCGTTGGGGCCTTCCGGGGTCCGGCAGTACGGGACCGGGGTCGACGGGGTAGCTGAACGGCGGGCTGGCGGAACCGCGGAACGGCGGAATCAGCGTGGTGCGGGGGTGCCGGACGGTTCCGGGCCCGTGTGCGGGTGGCCGGCGGCTCCCTCCGCCGCGCCCGCCGGGTCGTCGCACCCGCGGGTCCCGGGCAGGCACAGGGCGGCGACCACGGCCAGCGCGTAGGCGACTCCGGCGAAGAGCGCGATGCCCGAGGCCAGCCCGAGTCGTGGCGCGAGCGCACCGACCAGCGCCGGGAAGGCGGCGGCGACAAGGCGGCCCAGGTTGTAGCAGAAGCCCTGGCCGCTGCCCCGTACGGCGGTGGGGAACAGTTCGGCGAAGAGCGAGCCCAGGCCGCCGGGGATGCCCGCGGAGAAGAAGCCCAGGGGTGCGGAGGCGAGCAGGGCGCCGAGGTCGTCGAGGGGGACGAGGAGGTAGAGGGGGAGGGAGAGCAGGCAGAGCGCGGCGAAGACGACGACGTTGGTGCGGCGGCCGATGCGGTCGGAGAGCCGGCCGGAGACCAGGTAGCCGAAGAAGGAGGCGGTGATGAAGACCGTCAGATAGGCGGTGGTGCCCAGGACGGTCAGGCCCCGGGTGGTGCGGAGGTAGGTGGGCAGGAACGTGGTGAGCGCGTAGTAGCCGCCGTGGCTGCCCAGGCCGAGCAGCGCCCCGAAGACGGTGGCCCGGAGCAGGTCGGGCCGGAAGATCCGTAAGGGAGACACCCGCGCCCTGGCCTGGAGGTATACGGGTGGGTCGCCTAGCGCGCGCCGCAGGGCGACCACCAGCAGTGCGGGCGCCACCCCGGCCCAGAACATCACCCGCCACGACCATGCGGCGGGCAGCGTGGCGAAGGCGAGTGCATAGCCGGCCAGCGCGATCGCCCAGCCCACGGCCCAGCCGCTCTGTACGGCCCCGAGCACCCGGCCGCGGTGGCGTGCGCCCACGTACTCGCTGATCAGGGCCGCCCCGGCGGCCCACTCCCCGCCGAAGCCGAAGCCCTGGAGGCATCGCAGGACGAGGAGGGAATCGAAGCCGCCCGCGAAGCCGGCCAGACAGGTGGCGATCGCGTACCAGGCGACGGTGACCCGGAGTACGGCCACCCGCCCCCACCGGTCGGAGGCCAGTCCCGCGCACCAGCCGCCCACCGCGGTGCAGACGAGGGTCGCCGAGGCCAGCAGGCCGCCCTGGCCGTCGCTCAGGTGCCAGATCGCCAGCAGGGTCGGCAGGACCAGCCCGAACACCTGGGCGTCGGCGGCCTCCAGTGCCCAGCCGCCGAACGCCGCCCAGAAGGCGCGCCGGGCCCCGGTCGGGGCGGTGCGATACCACGTGAGCAGCAAGATCAGGTCCTCTCGTTTCGTTTGCCTGGGTGCTGGACGGCGCCGTCCGGTCGCCGCTTGCGGTCACCGGATCTCGATGCGGTAGCGGAAGTCGGCGGCCCGGCCGCGCGAGCGGCGCCACTCGACCGGTGTTCCGCCATGGGTGCGTGCGGTCCGCTCGACGACCACCAGCGGCTCGTACCGCGCACAGCGCAGCAGCAGGGCGTCGGCCGCGCCGGCCGCGCCGACGGTGAGGACCTCCTCGGCGGAGGCGATCACGATGCCGCAGTGCTGCTCGTACGCGGGATACAGCAACTCGCCCACCCCGCCGTCAAGATGAGGTTCCAGCAGCCCGTTGAGACCGGAGAAGCGGGGCAGCGGCAGCCAGATGTCCTCGACGAGCAGGGGCCGGTCGTCGCGCAGCCGCAGTCGGTGCAGATGCAAAGCGGTGGATCCGGCGGGCTCGCCCAGCGGTCCGGCCGCGTCAGGAGGCAGTGCCGCCCGCCGCACCTCCAGCAGGCGGCCGGCCGGTGCGGACGCGTGCGGATCGCCGTAGCGGAAGAACCGGAAGAGCGAGGCGTCGAAGGTGGCCCGGCGGACGAACGTCCCGGCGCCGTGCCGACGTTCCAGCAGGCCCAGCTCGACCAGGTCGCCCAGTACCCGCCGCATGGTGCCCAGCGCCACGCCGTAGTGCCCGGCGAGTGCCGCCTCGGCGGGGAGCGGACGGTCGGGCGTCCACTCGCTCGACGCGATACGCGCCGCCAGCGCGTCCCGCAGCCGTGCGTGCAGCGGGAGCCGCGCGTCCAGCGAATCCAGCTCAACACGGCCTGGCGCAGGTGGAGTTGCCTCGTGTGCCATGCCGCACACTATGACAGCGGGTCCTCTAGAGGTCTATGGGTCCGGGTAACCTCGCCCCGTGGACCCCACACCTCCCGAACCTCTCGGCGCGCCGGCCGTCATCGACGGCCACGCCCACGTCTTCACCCGCGCACTGCCGACCGCCACCCGCCCTCGCTACCTCCCCGACTACGACGCCGCACCGGAGGCGTACGGGCATCTTCTGGACGCGCACGGCGTCGCCGGCGGCGTTCTCGTCCAGCCCAGCTTCCTCGGCCCGCACAACGACTTCCTGCTGCGCTGCGTGGCACGGCACCCGGACCGGCTGCGCGCCGTGATCACTCTGGATGGGCAACAGCCGTTGAACACACGCGAGTTGAGTGCGCCTGGCGTCGTCGGGGTCCGCCTGAACGTGATCGGGCGGCCGGTCCCCGACCTGCGGGCCCCGCACTGGCGCCGCGTCGCCTCCGAACTCGCCGCACGCCAACAGCACTTGGAGGTCCAGGCACGCGCCGCCCAGTGGACGGCACTGGCACCCGCCCTCCATGACTGGCCATCGGCCGTCGCCCTCGACCACCTCGGCCTGCCCGACGGCGGCACCCCGCCCACCGGCGCCGAGCGCACCGTCCTGGCACTGGCCCGCCGCGACCACGTCTGGGTCAAGGTCAGCGCCCCGTACCGCTCTCCGCGCGGCGCCGCCGCCACCATGCTCGGCCGGCTGGCCGAGGAGGCCGGCACCGCGCGCCTGGTCTGGGGCAGCGACTGGCCCTGGACGCGCCACGAGTCCGGACGGCGCTACGCCGACTGCCTGGGATGGCTCCGTGCCCGCGTCACCCCGGAGACCTTCCGGGCGATCGCCGCCGACAACCCCGCCCGGCTCTTCAACTGGCCGGCAGCGCCCGGCCGGCGGACGCCGCCGCCCGCCGCCCCGCGGCCAGCACACAGCGCACCCGGCCCGCCTCCTCCCCCATGACCTCCGCGACCTCTTCCACCGGGTATCCGAGAACCTCGTGCAGCACGAACACGTCGTAGTTCAGGGCAGCATGACGGCCATTGAGTCCCGCCGGACGGCCGTTGCGGGTCCGGGTGCTCCCCCGGGTGCGTATCCGCGTGCGGAACAGCGTCCAGGCGTCCGCGGCGGGGTTCGACCGCCGGACGAGGTCGGCCCAGCGGATGACCACCTCCCCCACCGCCTCGCCCAGGACGCGGGTGGCGGCCGGTTCGTCCACATGGGCCAGGGTGTAGCCGCGATAGCGCTCGAAGTGCAGGGCGTAGAAGGCTTCGAAGGCGGGCGGCAGGGAGATCACGGGGCCCGGGGCGGCTCGTCCGGCGAGCGGGCCGGGCGAGGACGCGGCGGCGACCGGCAGGAGCGGGCGGGAGGAGGCTGCGGCCATGCGAATCCCCTTGACTGGTGTGCGGGCGGGTGCCGGTGTCATCCGAAAGCCTCGGCACGCGGGGTGTGACGTTCGGGCACCAACCCGTAGGCGGTGGGGACGAGTTGGGCGAGGCGGGCGTGGTCCCACAGCGGGCGGATGTCGTCCGGGCGGCCGTGCAGCACACCGACGATCCTGCCGACGGTCTCCCAGTCGGGGACCAGGGACCCGTGCAGCAGGCCGGTGATCTCGTGCTCGGTGACGATGTTGCCGCTGGAGACGCGGATCTGCACGGGGTCGGGGCAGGCCGCCGACAGGTACAGCCCACGGAGCGCCGCGTGGAGGCTGCCGGCCTGTGCGGGACGGCGGCCGTGCGCGGCGTCCCACAGGGGGCGAATCGCCTCCGGATCGCCGTCGCAGGCACGCACCATGCGGCGGGTCACCTTCCAGCTGGGGCTCCGCTCGCCCGACAGGATGCGGGAGATGTACGAGGCGCTCACCCGCGCCTCGCCGCCCAGGGCCCGGAGGGTCTTGTCGCTGGTGCGCTGGAGGTGGGAGAGCGCCGACGCGAGCGCTCTGGCGGAGTCCGGGCCCGGCGGCCCGTTGTCCGGCCCGGCCGCTCCACCGGCCCCCCATCCCCCTCCCACGTGCGTCTGCCGCTGCCCGAGATGACGCACGCCCCCGGCACGGCCCTCTCCGCCAACTCCCCGTTCATTTACGGATGTTGATAAATCCCGCCCGGACGGCGCCGGCGGGTCGGTACGGGCGAAGGCCGGGGGCGGATCCGTACGGGCGGCGAGCGCCGGCGGCACGGCGGTGCGGCGGTCGCGGCGTTTGGCCATCGTCCGGATGACGCACTCGGCCGAATACGTCCGGCCGACCTTGTCCACGGTCAGGCTCAACGCCTCCGCGATGGCGAGGCCCTTGTGGCCGCGGTCGCGCGCCTGCTGCACCATCGCGGCGGTGACATCGTCGACATCGCCGGAGAGCCTGACGGCCTGGCGGAGTCCGGCGAGGGCGTCACCGGCGTATATCTGCTCGCGCAGCACGGCGACTCGGCAGGCCAGGTCGTCGACGACCTGGCGCGCGTCCTCGTCATGGGCTTTGGTGTCCGGGATGCGCTGCGAGCTGCGGATCTTGCGGACCACCCGGCCGCATGCCTCGCTGCAGTACTTCCGGCGCCTCCCGGGGCCGGTCCCACTCGCCACCTTGTTGGGACAGCCGGGTTTGGCACAGGAAACGAGTCCGGGGTCCTTAGGGGTCATGACGTCATCCTTCTGGGCGAAATGCTACCGACAACTCACCCAGGAAATGGGCGATTTGCGGTCTACCTGGTCGGCATCCGTGCCGTCCGCCATGGCCGGACGGCACGGATCCGCGTCCGGTGGCCGGTCCCGGCGGCGGCAGGACATCCGCCGCCGCGACCGGCCACGCACTCGGACCACTGCCTCGGAACGCCGCCTCAGACGGCGCGTCGGCGCTGGTAGCGCAGGCGGCAGCGGCAGACGACGGCGAAGGCGGCCAGCGTCACGGCCGGCAGCCACCGGGCGTCGGCACCGCGTACCAGGACGTTCCCCAGGAAGGGGAGAGCCAGGAACATGCCCCATCGGACCCCGAGTTGGATGTCCGCCCGGACGTTGACCCGGCAGTCACGCAGGCGGCTGGTTTCAACCAGGGCCCCGCGAGGGATGTTAGCTTCGTAGCGCTTCAGCTGGGATTCCTTCGGATTCCCCTGGGGCGTCGGGTCAGGAGGCATAGCGCCCTCCTCGATTCGAGATGGATTACGAATGAGTGGCCCTGGCTCCGGTTGCCGCCCTTGCCAGGGCCATCTCGTGTCCCGGGACGGTACATCGTCACAGAACCGATCCACCAACGCTACCGTCGGTTAATGGCACACTTCCGGTTGCCGGACGTTCCCAGTTGCGAATCCACTCCATCTTCACAACATGTGTTCGGATAGCACGCATGGAATGCCGCTACTGACAAGCAGTCAGCATGCGTATGCAAGGCCGGTGTTGGTCGCGACCGACGATCCGCCCACCGCGCCCCGGAAAGCGTGGGCCATGGGAGGAAACGGAGACCGTTCGCCGGAGCCCGACCCTAGAGTGGGCGGATGACGACGGACACCTGGCAGCCCACGGACCCCGGTGTGCTGCGACTGCCCTCCGGGCGCCTGGTCAGAGGACGCGGGCTGCGCCGCCCGCTGCCGCCCGGCAGCGCACCGACCTACGCCGTCTATCTGCTCGGCTCGCAACCCCCCGTGGTTCCCTGGGAGTTCCGGTGGCTGCGCTGGCCCGACTTCCGGCTGCCCGCCGATCACGCGAGGGCCGAGACCGTCCTCCGCGAGGCATGGGACCGCGCCGTTGCCGGACGCGTCGAGATCGCCTGCGGCGGTGGCCGGGGCCGCACCGGCACCGCCCTGGCCTGCCTTGCCGTACTGGACGGCGTACCGGCCGACGAGGCGGTGGCCTTCGTACGCCGGGACTACGACCGGCACGCGGTGGAGACGCCCTGGCAGAAGCGCTACGTCCGGCGCTTCGCCGGCTGACCGAGCGGGATCGGCCCATCCTGGCCGCCGTCCGCTGCCGGGACGGCAGGCGGTGGGCCGTGGGGGTCGGCCGGACGCGGCGCGGCAGATGGCGGCGGATCGATCTCCACCACCGCCGCCAGCGCTCCCCGCAGCGCCCCCACGCACATGTCCCGCAACTCCTCGCGGGTGAACGCCTGATGCGTCAGCCACTCGACGCACAGCGTCCGGACGAACACCAGCCAGCTCATCACCGCCGCCGACACCGTCTCCCGAACGCTGCCGGCGAGGCCCGCCGCGTCGAGCAGCCGTCCGCGCAGCACCGCCAACTCGTCGGTGATCAGGGCCTGGATCACCCGGTCACCGGCCAGTGCCCGGTTGGCCGCCAGCACGGTGTGCCGGTTGGCGGCGAAGTAGTCGATGTGGGCGTCGAGCGCGGCGGGCAGCTGCGCGAGGACCGGGACGGCCGGATCGAATTCCGACCTGGCCAGCAGCCGGTCCGCCGCCTGCCGGTAGACCCCGGCGAACAGGTCGCGCTTGCCGGGGAAGTAGCGGTACAGCAAGGCCCGTGAGACGCCGGCCCGCTCGGCGACCTCCTCCATCAGGACGTCGTCGTACGGCTTCGCCGCGAACAGCCGCGCTCCCACGTCCAGCAGCTGATCGCGGCGCTCGGCGGGGGGCAGTCGGCGGCGCACAGTCACCCCCGCAGGGTAGTTGACACCCGTCCACCAACGTCCGTACCGTCCCGTTACGGCTTACTAGACATACGTCTACTAACGCGGAAGGGGGACGGTCAGGTCATGGGCAGGACCAGAGCTCTCAAGTGGCTTGCGTTACTCATGGGGTTCGCCTGCGTCGCGATCGGCGCCTACCACCTCGTTCTCGGCATCAGCTCGGTCCCCGGCGAGGGCGCGACCGGCCCGACCGTCGACAGCCGGGAACGCTTCTACAACGCGATCTTCCTCGGCTACGGCCTCGCCTGGATCTGGACGGCCAGCCGGTCACCGATCCCCTCGACGGCGGTGCGCGCGCTGGCCGGCGTCTTTCTCCTCGGCGGAATCGGCCGGGTCCTGTCCGTACTCGTCCACGGCTGGCCGCACTGGTTCCAGATCCCCTTGTCGGCCCTCGAACTCGCCCTTCCCCCGCTGTACTTCTGGCTCTCGACGGCGGACGAGAAGGCGTCGGCGGAGGAGAAGGGGACGACCTAGGGGGAAGGGACGGCTGATCGCGGCCCGTGGGCGGCGGAGGTCCGGCGGGCGGCGGTGGGTCAGGGCGGCGTCCGGGCTCCCGGTGTTTCGGCGGCACCCCCTTCGCGTACGGCATGCAGGACGGCCCGGTGGAGGGATCGCAGACCGTGCGGCGGGATGGGGACGGGGCTGCCTTCGAGGTCGTACCCCTCGTCGGCGCCGGTGTACCGGATGCCGACGCGGGCCGTGCCGTCGCCCTGGTCGGTGGTGGTGACGGTCAGGTCGCCGGTGATCACGCCGACCTGGACCGTCATTGCCCCACCAGGGCCGGCCGTGACCTCGTCACTGATCGCGTCACGGTCGTGGGGGTTCACTGCGCGCACTCGTCCAACATCTCTTCCAGCTTTACCTTTTCCGGTTCGGTGACGCTCAGGCGGTAGACGTGTTTGACGTCCGTCCAGGCCCGGGCGTAGGTGCACCAGTACTCATGGCGCGGCGGGGCCCACTGGTCGGGGGACTGGTCGCCCTTCTGCCGGTTGGATCGGGCGGATACCGCGATCAGCTGGGAATGGTCCAGGTCGTTGGCGAACGTCCTGCGCTCGGACGTCTCCCATTTATCGGCGCCGGAGCGCCATGCGTTCGCGAGGGGCACCATGTGGTCGATGTCCAGTGCGCGGGCCTCGGTGAAGGTCTCACCGTCGTACTCGCTGTACCACGTCCCGGACACTGCCCGGCACTCGTCCAGCGTGACGTCCTTGCCATCGCGGAGCAGAACGACCTCTCGGGTGTTGCACCCTCCCTTCTGCTTGATCCAGTGCGGGAATTTCGCCCGGCTGTAGCCTTCCATGGAATGCGGCGCCTCGACCGGCAGACCGTCCAATTCCGAACGGACGACGCCGACGGGAGGCGGCTCGGGCAGGTCGAGGGGATTCGCGGGGAGTGTACTTACGCCGGGTGCGGTGTCGGAGTGGCGTGCGGGTGCGGGGTCGGCTACGGCGGCGGGGGATGCGGCCGGGGCAATGGCGAGAGCCAGCAGGGCCGTTGTGACGGTGGCACGGCGCCACCAGGCGTTTGCGAACACATCGAGAGCTTCACCCGGGGGAACGATTCTCCATCCCGGAATTCACTCCATGGAGCGGCCTTTCGCTCGGCGCGCATAAGGCGTTGAGCCGCGCGGAATTGCCCATTCCCTCTACCGCTGAATCCGTTTTCCCGTAATTCGGCGCGATGAGGTCTCCGCGCAGCAGGTAGGCCGGCCGGGCGGGCGAGAGGTGCGCGGCGCCCAGGGCACCCCCGTCGGTGACCGGGGCGCCGATGCGTGCGGCGAGGGGTGGAGGCGTGGCATCGTCGCGCCCGGCGATCATTCACGTGTCTGCCGCCCAGGGTCTTCAAGGAGTTTCCCGAACATGATTTCCTGGCCGGGACAGGCGGACCCTGCGGGCGCGGAGGCGGCTGGTGGCGGGATTGGGCGGGTTTCCCTCTCGGGGGGTGTGGCGGCGGCCGGCGCTGCGGTGGGTGGATGTCGTGGTGGCGGGGGCTCTGGTGGCCCTGCTGTACGGGCTGCTGCGACTCGCGCCTTCGCTGAACGCGCCCTTTCTGCCGAGTACGGCGCCGAGCAGCGTGTCGACGGATCCGTCGCAGCTGCCGTATTACGCGGTGCGGTCACTGGTGCGGATGTTCGCCGCGCTGGTGGTCTCGGTGCTGTTCACCTTCGTGTACGCCACGGCGGCGGCGCGGTTGCGACGGGCCGAGAAGGTGCTGCTGCCGGTGCTGGACATCCTGCAGTCGGTGCCGGTGCTCGGGTTCCTGTCGGTGACGGTCACCGCGTTCATCCATCTCTTTCCCGGCTCCGAGCTGGGGTTGGAGTGCGCCTCGATCTTCGCGATCTTCACCGCGATGGCGTGGAACATGACGTTCGCCTTCTACTACTCGCTCATCTCGCAGCCGCGGGAGCTGGACGAGGCGGCGCGGGTGCTGCGGCTGACCAAGTGGCAGCGGTTCTGGCGGCTGGACGTGCCCAGCGGAGTCATCCCGCTGGTGTGGAACGGGATGATGAGCTTCGGGGGCGCCTGGTTCTTCCTGGCCGCCTCCGAGTCGATCTCGGTGCTCAACCACCAGTACGCGCTGCCCGGAGTGGGGTCGTACGCGGCGGCGGCGATCGCGCAGGGCGACCTGGGCAAGGTGGGGATCGCCGTCGCGGTGATGGTGGTCCTGGTGATCGGGGTGAACGCGCTGTTCTGGCGGCCGGTCACGGCGTGGTCGGAACGCTTCCGGGTGGAGGAGGCACAGGCCGCGGAGCGCCCGCGCAGCGTGGTGCTGGACATACTGCGCCGGTCGTCCGTACCGGGGGTGCTCGGCCGGCCGCTGAAACGGCTGTGGCCCACGCTCGACCGGGTCACCAGGCCGTTCGGGCTGGCCGAGCACCCCATCGGGGTCTCCCCGGTGCGGGAGCGGACGGGGGACGTGTTCTTCGCCGGGGCGGTCAGCGTGCTGGTGGTCTACGGGGCGTGGAAGGCGTTCGCGTACGTCCACTCCACGGTGGGACTCGGCGAGTTCGGCCACGCCCTGGCGCTGGGGGCGGCCACCTTCGGGCGGGTGGTGGTGCTGACCGTCGCCGCGACGCTGGTGTGGGTGCCGGTCGGGGTGTGGATCGGGATGAACCCGAAGGTGACCCGGTTCGCGCAGCCGGTCGTGCAGGTGCTGGCCAGCTTCCCGGCGAACCTCCTCTTCCCGTTCGCCACGGCCGCGTTCGTGGCGCTGGGGATCTCCCTGAACGCCGGGGCCGTCTTGCTGATGGCGCTGGGCGCGCAGTGGTACATCCTCTTCAACGTCATCGCGGGCGCGTCCGCGATCCCCTCCGATCTGCGCGAGGCGATGACGATGTTCCGGGTGGGCGGACGGCTGCGCTGGCGCCGGTTCGTCCTCCCGGCGATCTTCCCGTCGTACGTCACCGGTGGGATCACCGCGGCCGGCGGGGCCTGGAACGCCTCGATCGTCGCCGAGGTCGTCTCCTACGGGAACCACCACCTGACCGCGACCGGCCTCGGCGCGTACATCACCCAGGCCACCGCCACCGGGGACTTCCCGAAGATCCTGGTGGGCATCAGCGTGATGAGCCTGTACGTGGTCGCGGCGAACCGGCTGTTCTGGCGCCGGATGTACCGGATCGCCGAGACCCGTTACGCCCTCTGACGATCCGGACGACCGCCGATGCCCGACGCCTTCCGGTCCCTCCCCGCTTCCCCGTCCCTCCCCGAGGCAGGATCCCCTCCGTGACCAGTAGCGAACTCCGCTCCGCCGCCCCGCGTCCGACCGGGGACGTCATCATCCGGGCCGAGGCGGTGACCAAGACGTTCACCACTCCCGACGGCCGGGCCCTGCCGGTGCTGGACGGGATCAGCTTCGACCTGGCCGAGGGCGAGATCGTCGCGCTGCTGGGCAAGTCGGGGTCCGGCAAGTCCACGCTGCTGCGCTGTGCCGCCGGGCTGATCGCGCCCTCGACGGGCAGCGTCGCCTACCGGGGCACACCGCTGACCGGCGCCAACCCGGGTGTGGCGATGGTCTTCCAGTCCTTCGCGCTGCTCCCCTGGCTGACGGTGCAGCAGAACGTCGAACTCGGCCTGGAGGCCCGCGGCATCGGCGAGGAGGAGCGGCGACGCCGGGCGCTGAAGGCGATCGACCTGATCGGCCTGGACGGGTTCGAGAGCGCCTACCCGAAGGAGCTGTCCGGCGGGATGCGGCAGCGGGTCGGCTTCGCCCGCGGCATCGTCGTCGAGCCCGACGCGCTGCTGATGGACGAGCCGTTCTCCGCGCTGGACGTGCTGACCGCCGAGAACCTGCGTACGGAGCTGGTCGGCCTGTGGGAGGGGCACGAGGCACCGGTCAGGTCCATCCTCATCGTCACCCACAACATCGAGGAGGCGGTGCTGCTGGCCGACCGGATCCTGGTGCTCTCCGCCAACCCGGGCCGTATCCAGGCCGAACTCACCGTCGGCCTGCCGCGGCCCCGCGACCGCCAGCACCCCCGCTTCGCGGCGCTGGTCGACACCGTCTACGACATCCTCACCGGCCGCGAGGAGGCCGCCGCCGCGGCGGTCGGGGCGGAGCCCGCCGGCGCGCCGGCGGGCGGTGCGGCACACCGGCCGGCGCCGGCGCCGACGCCGATCAGCGCCCCGCTGCCGAACGTCAGCGTCGGCGGGCTGGCGGGCCTGCTGGAAATCCTGGTCGCCCGCGGCGGGGAGGACGGCCTGGCGGAGATCGCCGACGAGCTCAACTTCGAGGTCGACGACCTCCTGCCGCTCGTCGACGCCGCGGTGCTGCTGGGCCTGGCCCGGACCGACGGCCCGCGGATCGTCGTCACCGACGCGGGCCGGGAACTGGTCGCCGCCGACATCCTCACCAGCAAGCAGCTCTTCGCCCGCCATGCCGCCACCCATGCGCCGCTGGTCCGCGCCATCGTCCAGGCCCTGGCGGCCACCGAGGACCACACCCTGCGCGAGGACTTCTTCCTGGACCTGCTGCGCCGCGGCTTCTCCGCCGAGGAGGCGCGCAACCAGCTGGAGACCGCGGTGGACTGGGGCCGTTACGCCGAGCTGTACGACTACAACCGGGACGACGCCGAACTCACCCTGGAGCCGGGGGCGCAGGCGAAACTGTGACCCGGGGCCCGTCCGGCGGGCCGGCCCCCGGGGCGCGGACGGCACCGGCGGGCCGCCGTCCTCATCGGCGCCGGCTACGGCTGCCGGGCGGCCGCCACGATGCGGTACGCGGCGGCCCACGGCAGCCCCACGTACCGGGTCAGCCACGCCGCGTCGCGCCCCTGCTGGGCGAGGACGTAGGAGAGGTGGACCCAGACGTCGTAGGACGGCGGGGTGTCGGTCGCGAGCGCGGCGGGCGTCGGCGATTCGAGCAGATAGGTGCGCTCGATCCCGTCGTCCAGGACGAGGCGCAGGGCGTTGAGTGCAGGGCGGGTCATGGCGTACCTCCCGGGGGTGCCGCTCAGGAAACGGACGCGACGGACGCGACGGACGCGGCAGACGCGGCAGACGCGATGGATGCGGCCGGCACGACGGGTGCGGCGGGCGCCGGCAGCTCGGCGAGTCCGGCCGGCTCGATGGTCTCCAGGAATTCCAGGCGGTTGCCCACCGGGTCCTGGGTGTAGAAGCGGCGCTGGCCGAGCCGGCTGACACACCAGACGACCGGGGCGCCATGCCGTTCCAAGTGGGCGGCGAGCGCGTCGAGTTCGGTCACCCGGACCGCGGGGTGCGCCCGGCGCGGCGGACGGAAACCGGTCTCGACGTCCACCCTGATCTGCACCTGGCCGCCGTCGGCCTCGAACCAGCAGCCGCCGTGCCGGGCGAGCCCGGACGGTTTGGGGACCTCCGTCATCTGGAGCGCGGTGAGGTAGAAGGCGCGCAGGACGTCTTCGGAGCCGGCCGGGGCGGCCAGCTGAACGTGGTCGAGTGCGACGAGCATGGTGAACGGACCTCCGTTCCCTGTCCCCTGGTCAGAGGGGCAGCCCCTTGGTCAGAGGGGAGTCGAGGGCCGCGGGGTGGCTACCGCGTGCCGGAAGAGTGCGAGGACAAACGGGGAAGGGGCCGATGACGGCCCGGACTACTGCAACTGCAATCCATGTCTCTCGCCTCCTTCCGGCCAAGGACGCACGCGGTGCGCGTCGGTGACGTCTCGACTCGGCGAAGGGCACGCGGGCGGTCCGGCCGCACCGGCCGGCCTGCCCGACTCACCGGAGTTCGAGGGGGCCTGCGCGAAGCGGCCTCTGCAAACCTCAAAGAGTGTAGGCCCGGGTTCGGACGGCGGCGCAACCGCTTGGCGGTTTCTTAACTGACCGGCAATGTGTGTACGGGATCGGCGAGGTACGGGGGTCGACCGGGTGCCCGTCACGGCGTAGCGAGTGCGGTCCCCCTCCCCCGCGGGGAGAAGGACCGCACTCGCCGTCGTTCCGGACCGGCTCGGCTCACCCGGCCTTGTGGACGACCATGGCGGATCCGCCGTCGCGCCGGACGGGTTCGGCGACCGCCTGGATCGTGCCCCGGGGCCGGAACTCCAGCGCGGCCACCGCGCCGATCTCGGGCGACGGGGTGAAGGCCGGCGGTGCCAGCACGAACTTCTGGCCGAGGGCTTCCAGCGCGGCGCGGTCGGGCGACTTGAGGAAGGCGGGTTCGGCTTCGGTCGTGGTCCGGTTCCGCTGCGAGATGCGCGGGGCGGCCACCGCCTGCGGCAGCGTCATGCCCAGGTCGATCCGGTTGACCAGGGTCTGGAGCACGGTGGTGATGATGGTCGCGCCGCCCGGCGAGCCGACGGCGATGTACGGCTTGCCGTCCTTCAGCACGATCGTCGGCGACATGCTGCTGCGGGGCCGCTTGCCGCCGTCGGGGAGGTTCGGGTCGGGTACGCCGGCCGAGATCGGCGCGAAGTCGAAGTCGGTCAGCTCGTTGTTGAGCAGGAACCCGCGTCCCGGCACGGTGATGGCCGAGCCGCCGGTCTGCTCGATGGTGAGGGTGTACGAGACCACGTTGCCCCAGCGGTCGGCGGTGACCAGGTGGGTCGTCGACGGCCCCTCGTAGGCTTCCGGGCTGCCGGTACCGGCGACGCAGCGCGAGCCCGGCCTGCTCGGGTCCGCGGGAGCCAGCGGGCTGGTGAGCGCCGCTTTCGGACTGATCAGGCAGGCCCGGTCCCTGGCGAACTTCTTGGCGAGCAGGCCCTGGGTCGGCACCCGCGAGAAGGCGGGGTCGCCCACCCAGCGGTTCCGGTCGGCGAAGGCGATCCGGCTGGCTTCCAGGTAGTGGTGCAGGGCCTGGACCCGGTCGGCCGGGGAAAGGTGGAAGTTCTCCAGGATGTTCAGGGCCTCGCCCACCGTGGTGCCGCCCGAGGAGGAGGGCGCCATGCCGTAGACGTCCAGCCCGCGGTAGGTGGTTTTGGTGGGGGCCTGCCCCAGGGCGTGGTAGCTCGCCAGGTCCTTCGGCTTCATCAGTCCGGCGCGCACCGCGGGCGCCCCGGCGGCCATCGGCGGCTTCTGGACGGTCTTGACCACGTCCCGGCCGATGTCGCCGTGGTAGATGGCGCCGACTCCCTTGCGGGCGAGTTCGCGATACGTACGGGCCAGGTCCGGGTTGCGGAAGCGCGAGCCCACGACGGGCAGTTCGCCGCCGGGCAGGAACAGTTCGCGGGTGGAGCTGAACTGCCGGAACCGGGCCTCGTTCATCTCGGTCTGGGCCCGGAACTGACCGCTGACGACGAAGCCGTCACGGGCGATGGCCGTGGCCGGTTCGAGGGCCTTGGCCAGCGAGATGGTCCCCCAGTCGTGCAGCGCCTTCTGCCAGAGGGCGGGCGTGCCCGGAACTCCCACCGACAGCCCGGAGTTGACCGCGGTGTCGAAGTCGATCGGCTTGCCCGTCGACGGGTCGATGAAGGAATCCGGCCGCATGCGGGCCGGCGCGGTCTCGCGGCCGTCGATGGTGCGGATCTGGTGGGTGCGGGCGTTGTACGAGACCAGGTAGCCGCCGCCCCCCACGCCCGCCGAGTAGGGCTCGACCACGCCGAGCGCGGCCGCGGTGGCGACCGCCGCGTCCACGGCGTTGCCGCCGTGCTTGAGCACGTCTATCCCGACCTGGGTGGCATAGGGGTTCACGCTGGAGACCGCACCGCCGTTCCCGACGGCGACGGCCTGTTTGGCGGGGGGCCGCTGCCCGGATCCGGTGGACGGCTGCGAAGCGGCCGAGCCGAGAGCGGTGGAGGAAACGAGGAAGGGGACGGTGACCACAGTCGCCGCGGTGACGGCAGCGGCAAGGACACGACGGATAGTCATAAACGCTCCGTATACCTCGGGTGCTGAGGGGGGGTACCGAAACCCTGGCAGCGAGTGACGGCACCAGCAACGAATGGCGAGAAGAATTGCGCTAAACCTGAGGTTCCCGGCCAGTAGTCGGGAGCGGTCCTCGCCCGTGTCGTCCCGGCCGGGACGCTGCTGCCGCGATGGCGGGAAGCGTCCCCCGGCCGGCGCCCGCCGCTTGCCGGTCCGTCGGGTACGGCACTAGCTTCGCCTCGCACCGGCGCCCCGGTGACCTTGGTACCAGCGCGCAGCGACATCGACGGACCACCAGTGGGAGCGCCAACGTGAAGATCTTCGTCTCCTCCGACATGGAAGGCACCACGGGAGTCGTCGACTGGTCCCAGTGCCGGGCCGAGGAGTCGGCCGCCGAATACGCCTACTACCGGGGCCTGTTGCAGCACGAGGTCAACGCGGCGATCGACGGGGCGCGAGCCGGCGGCGCGACCGCGTTCCTGGTCAACGACTCGCACGGGCGGATGGCCAACCTGCGTCCGGACGCCCTCTCGGGACGGGCCCGCTATCTGTCCGGCCGGCACAAGCCCCTCTACATGATGCAGGGCCTGGACCCGTCGTTCGACGCCGTCTTCTTCGTCTCCTACCACGGTTCGATGGCGGGCTCCCCGGCCGCGCTCTCGCACACCTACAACCCCCGGGCCATCAGCGAGGTGCTCCTCAACGGCATCACCGCCGGGGAGAGCGCGATCAACGCCCTGGTGGCGCTGGGCCACCGGGTACCGGTCGCGCTCATCACCGGCGATGACACGACGGCCGCCGAGATCGCACCGTTCTGCCCGGACGTCCGCAGCGTCGTCGTCAAGTCGTCCGTCTCCCGGTTCGCGGCGGACAGCCTGCACCCCGAAGACGCCCGCGAGTTGATCCGCCGGGCCGCCCGGGAGGCCGTCCGCGCGCTGCCGGAGACCGGCCTTCCGCGCATCGCGCTGCCGGCCACGCTGACCGTGCGGTTCCGCAATCCGGACCTGGCCGACATGGCCGCCTGGATCACCGGCGTCGTCCCCGTCGACGCCGTCACGGTCCGGCTCACGGACGAGGACCCGGTCCGCCTCTACCGGCGGTTCGTGACCGTCGTCCTCCTCACCCGGGGCATCGCGGAGTGAGGAAGGCGGCTGCCGACACCCGGATCCCGCAGGTCTGTTGACGTACCGACGCCCCCTCCGCTGAGGTAGGCGCTGCATACCGTCGGCGGAGGAGAACCCATGCGCATACCGCGATTCCCGGAGCCCGGGGCGACCGGCTCGGTGACCATCCGGACCACGCCCGAGGACGCGTACCGCGTCATCAGCGACCCGCCCGTGATGGTCCGGTTCGCCGAGGAGGCGCATCGGGCCCGGTGGCTGGGGGGCGCCGGGACCGCGGCGGTGGGTGCCCGCTTCCGCGGCTACAACCGCAACGGTGTCCGCCGCTGGGTCACCACCTGCCGCGTCACGGACGCCGACGCGGGCCGGCGCTTCGCCTACGAAGTGGCGGCGTCACCGCTCCGCATCCCCATCTCCCGCTGGCAGTACGACATCGAGCCGACCGCCGAGGGCTGCACCGTCACCGAGACGAACTGGCTGCGGGTCCCGCAGTGGTTCGTCCCCTTCGCCATCGCGATCACCGGCGTCTCGGACCGCATCGGGACCAACGAAGCCCACATCACCACCACCTTGCGGCGCCTCAAGACGCACCTGGAGCCGTAGCGCACGAGCCCGCGGGTCGCCGGATTCGGGCGAACAGCGCCGGGTCGACGGCGTCGGCGAGGGCTCGGGCACCGGCTCCTCCCGGATGGACGCCGTCGCCCGAGTCGTACGCCGCGGCCAGCCGGGCCGGGTCGTCCGGGTCCGCGACCGCGGCCGCGAAGTCCACGACGGGCCAGTCCCGTTGGGACCTGATCGCGTGATTGGCCTCCTGCCGGATGCGCTCGTTGCCCTCGGTCCGGAACGGCGCGAGGGTGCTGCCGCCGAAGGGGGTGATGGTGCCCAGGACGGGCCGGAAGCCGTGCTGCCGGGCGCGCGAGGCCAGTGCGAGGAGCCCGCCGGTGATCTCGTCGGCTGCCGGGGGCCGTTCGCCGAGCAGGCCCGGCAGGGCGATGTCGTTGGCGCCGCCCATGATGATCACGTGGGTCGCCTCGGCGACACCGAGGACGTCACGCCCGAACCGCTCCCCCATCGAGGGCCCGAGTCCCGTCCGCAGCAGGCGGTTCGCGCCGAGCCCGGCGTTCAGCACCACGGCGCCGCCGGCTCCCGCGGCGTGCAGCCTGCGCTGGAGGTGGTCGGGGTAGCGCTGCTCGCGGTCCGCCGGGGTGCCGTCGCCCCTCGTGATCGAGTCGCCGTACGCCACCACGACCGGACCGCGCGCCAGTGCGTCGACGAGTACGCGGGCGATCCAGTGCAGCGAACGGAACGGTTCGGCGCCGGCCGGTCGCGGCCGGGCACAGCGGGGACGACCGGCATCCGGACACCTCCGATCTGCGACTGCCGAAAGTCCTGGCGGCACTGGCCGATCCGGTGCGGCTGACGGCCCGCAGCGCATCCTCACCGTCCGCCGCGCGGACCTGGACGCCTGCTTCCCGGGGCTCCTCGCGGCCGTCCTCGCGACGCCTGCGGAGTTGACGGGCGCGCTGTAGGGCGTCACCACGGGGAGCACCGGGCCCGTCGGCACGGGGCACCGCGGCGAACCGCGCGGGGAAAGGCCCTCCGTCAGCACCGGACGGCCCCCGGCAGGGCGGCAATACGGCAGCGGTCCCCGGCAGGCCGTGTGACCGTCCTGCCGGGGACCGCTGCCGCGCGATCAGCGTGCCGCGCTCACGCGCCGGCCGCGGTGACGACGGCGTCCGTGGCGAAGCCGAGGATCAGGCCGAGGAAGATGCAGCAGGTGGTGAGGTTCTTGAGACCGGTCTTGCGGGCCACGGCGAGCAGTTCGATCACGACGTAGAGGATCGAGCCGGCGGCCAGACCGAGAAAGGCGATCGACAGGGTGTCGTTGACCAGGTGCTGGCCGACGACGGTGCCGATGAAGGTCGGGCCGCCACCGATCAGGCCGAGCAGGAGCAGGGTGGTCCAGGAGGGGCGTTCGCCCTCCGCCGCGAGCGGGGCGACGATGCCGAAGCCCTCGGTGGCGTTGTGCAGGCCGAACCCGATGATGAGCAGGACGGCGAGCGAGAGTTCGCCCTGCGCGGCGGAGTTGCCGATCGCCAGGCCCTCGGCGAAGTTGTGCAGCCCGATACCGGTCGCGATCATCAGCGCGAGCGAACCGGCCTGACTGCGCTGCCGCGGCGCCAACTCGGTGGCCGCCGCGGCGCCGGGGCCGGCGGGACGCCCGGCGGCCTGCCGTCGGCGGGCCATCCAGCCGTCGTAGTACACGAGCCCCACCAGCCCGATCGCCAGCCCCGCGACGAGCACCAGCCCGCCGGACGCGACCGGCCCCCAGTGGTGCTTGCTCAGCCCCTCGTCGATGGGCTCCCAGGCATGGGTCAGCACATCCCACACCAGGAAGATCAGAATGCCGATGGCGACGGCGTTCAGCCCGGCCTTGAGCCGCGGAGTCGGCGTACGCAGCCGGCCCAGTGGCAGACCGAGGTAGATGGTGAAGCCGGCGATGGCGCCGAGCAGGGCGATGTTCGTGCTGGACATGACGGGGACTCCAGTCAGCATGCGCGGGGACGACCACAGACAGTAGGTCAGGCAAGGCTCACCTAACAGCCTCACGGGTCGGTTTTGGGAAACCTTGGCGAATTCATGGACCGCAGCCGGGCGTGTTGCGGACCAGTGGGCGGCTGGAGGCAGCAGAGGGCGAAGTCACCTCCTTCACTCCATCCCGGACACCCTCTCCGCTAATCAAGTTTGACTAGCATCTTCGCGGACTCTACTCTCTCCTCACTAGTCAAAGTTGAAGACTGCTCATCGAGCACTACCCAAGGAGCCCCTGTGATCGTTCTGCCCGACACCGGGTACGTCCCCACCGACGAAGACCGCACGAGCCTGGACGACTGGTTCGCGGAGTACGACGCGCACAGCGCGCGACGGAAGATCGAGCGGATGGCCGACATGGCGGTGTTCCCGCTCAACCTCGTGAGCGACGACTCGGCCGGCAACGGCCGTACGGCGCAGTGGAACCGGGAGCAGTTCGTCGCGACGATGACGCGGGTGATGGGCGAGGGCGGCGAGGACATCGCCTTCCGGTCCACACGGACGCCCGTCTTCCTCTCGCCGTCCCTGGCCGTGATGTTCAGCGATTCGGCCATGACGGTGGGGGGCCGGACCCGGCAGTTGCGCTATGCCGACATCCTGGTCAGGCGGGACGGCGTCTGGGCGTTCCAGACCATGATGCAGAGCGGCTGGGGCGACAACCTCTAGCGGTACACCGTCGCCGACCGCGAGACGCTTGACCTGATGGTGGCCGTGCTCCGGCTCAGGCCCGTCATGTTCGTGGTGTTGGCGCCCCCGGTGGAGGTCTGCCGGGAGCGCAATGCCACGCGGGCGGCGGTGGCGCGCGTCGACTACGACGTGGCACCGTTCTACCGGGCGATGGAAGAGGAGTTGGCCGGGGTCGGGTGGTGGCTGGACAGTGCGGGGCTGACAGCCGAGCAGACGGCCGCGGCGATCGCGGCGGGGGCTCATGACAAGGCCGTCGTCTGAGGTGAGGGGCGGGGAGCGGGATTGAAGGGGCAGACGGTCACCAGCCGGCAGCGTGGCGATCGGCCGCCACTGGCGCAGGCCGCGTTCGGGGTCGGCGTCATCGTTCTGGACGCGGACGGCAGGGTACTGCTCGGGCGGCACCGGGCCGGGACGTGGGAGCTTCCCGGCGGCAAGGTCGAGCCGGGTGAGAGCGTGCAGGCCGCCGCCGCACGCGAGTTGGCGGAGGAGACCGGGCTGCGCGCCGAGCCGGCCGCGGTCCGGGTGTTCGCGATGCTGCACGATGCGGTCCACGGCCTGAACCGCATCACGATGGCCGCGGTCCTCACCGCGTACGACGGTGTGCCGTACGCGGCCGAGCCCGAGCACGTCAGCGCGTGGGAATGGCGCTCCCCGGCCGGTCTGCCCAGCCCGCTGTTCACGCCCTCCGCACAGATCCTGGCGGCCTGGCGCCCGGACCTCGACATCGTGTTCCCGGCGGCGCACCGGTTGCCCGTGACGGGAGTCGACGGCGATGCGGTCGACGGCGACGCGGAAGGTGACCGGCCGCGTCGGGTACCGGGGCGTCGGCCCGGGGACGCGTGAACCGGCGGCGGACGCGGCTCTCCCGGCGCCTCGTCGAAGGGGCAGTCACGTAGCGGCGCTTCACGGGTCGGCGGGGTCGTCGGCGCCGTCTCCGGGTGGCCCGGGGACGTCGAGCCGGCTGAGGGTGATGTCGGGGAAGGCGTACGGGGCGATGGGCCGGTTGGCCTGGACCAGCCATGCCTGGCCGGTGTTGCCCGTCTCCAGGATGGTGGCGACGGCCGTTGCCACCCGGTCGGGGTCGGCGACGGCCAGTCCGAGGGCGTCGACGGCGTCGCGCTGGGGTGCCACCAGGCGGGTGTCGACGATGCCGGGGCACACCGCGTTGACGGTGATGTGGTCCTGGTGCGTGTGCAGGGCGAGGGAGCGGGTCAGGCCGATCAGGGCGTGTTTGGCCGCCGAGTAGTACAGATCGCGCGACGGCGCCAGACCGGCCAGGCTGGAGGTGATGACGATGGCTCCGCCGCCGCGGGCCGTGAGATGCGGGAGCGCCGCGTTGGCGCCGTAGACGACGCCGTCGAGGTTGACGCGCATGGCCTGGCGGTAGCGCTCCGGGTCGAAGTCGGCGCCGAGTGAAATGCCCCCGGGGACACCGGCGTTGAGGCAGACGACGTCCAGGCCGCCGAACCGCTCCACTGCGGCGGCGACGGCGGCGCGGTTGTCGTCCGGCCGTCCGACGTCGGTGCGGACGAACAGGCTGCCGGTGGTCCCGGCGAGGTGGGTGCCCCGCTCCACATCGGTGTCGGCGATCACCACATGGTCTCCGGCGGCCGCAAAGCGCCGGACGATGGCCGCTCCGATGCCCTGCGCGCCGCCGGTGACCAGTACGACACGGGGACGGGCCATCGGTTCAGCCACGGCCGCGCACCCGGGCGAGGGCGCCGCTGCGGCGGCCGTACACCATCACGACGGCCTGTGCCAGGCAGAGCATCACGACCAGCGCCACCACGCCGAGCGAGGGAACGCTGTCGACCGGGAGCGTATAGGCCATCACCACGCGGGCGACGGCGTCGAGCAGGAACGCACCGCCCCAGGCCACGCTGGACACCGTCAGCCACCGGCGGACGACGGGGCTGCCGTGCCAGAGGCACTCCAGGCGCCGCGCCATGCCGGGCGGTGTGACCTTGACGGCGACGTCCAAGAGGAAGGGGCGGGCCAGCGCCAGGGATCCGAGGATCCACAGCCCCAGCGCCGCGGTGATCCAGCTCTCCCGCGCCAGCAGCACCCGGGGGTCACCGGTGACCATGGCGACCAGTACGGACAGCAGCATGGCGGCGAGCACGAACAGCGCGGTGGGGTCGGCACGCCGCTGCCGCACCCAGGTCAGGGCGAGGCCGGCGAGCGGTGCGATGCCGGCGAGGACCAGCGACAGCCACTGGCCGGCGCCGGCGGCCCGGCTGCCGTAGAACACGCCGAGGGGAACCACGACATCGAGCGCCAGCGCCGCCCCTGCGCGCCCGCCCGGCGCTCCCCCGCCGCGCGTTCCCCGCGGCTGTGCCGCCTCGTCGGTGACCCCGCGGTCGGTGCGAAGGTCGTGTGTGTGGTCCATCCCTGACTCCCCGTCGTGTGGTTGGGCGTTCTCGGCGCGCGGGCTCATGCCCGCTCGTCCTTCGCTGTGGCGCGGCCGAACAGCTGGACCAGGTCGCGGGCGTAGCCGTCCAGGTCGAGTTCGGGCAGCGCGCCGAGCTGCGGTCCGATCGCGTCGATGGACGCGCGGATCGTCATCGCCATCGTGCGGGTGGCGAACTCCCCGAAGTGGCCCTGCTCCTGGCCGCGCCGCAGGATGTCCTGGAGTGGCGCGAGGCTGTCGCCGTAGACCGACGCGTCGAGCGGCAGGAGCCGGGAACGGCCGTCCTCGTCGGTGAAGTTCATCGCGATCGAGACCAGCGCCCTGACCCGGTCGCGGTGAGTGGCGATGTACTCCACGTTGGCCTCGATGTAGGCCCGCAACTCGTCGGCAGGCGTGGGCTGCCGGCGTGACCGCTCGGCCATGAACTCCGCGCCCTGCCGCGTGACCACGGCCAGGACCTCGTGGATCAGCGCGTCGCGGGTGGCGAAATGGTAGAAGATCGCCTGCTTGGTGATTCCCGCCCGCCGCGCGATCTCGGCCAGCGACGCCCGGTGCAACCCCAGTTCCGCTATCGCCTTGATCGCACAGTCCACCAGTTGCGCACGCCGCGCCTCCTCGATGAAGGTCCGTTCCTGCTTACCGCTCGCTCTGTTTTTTGACCGCACGGTAAAAACGTAGCATGCGTCGACCCGGGTGGTTGACCAAATCGGTTTCCACGTCGTGCCGTTGGCGGCAGTCGGGGCCCGGGGGGGCGGCCTCAGCCGGTGGCCGGCTCGTCGTCCGGCGCGGGCGGCAGGGCCAGGCAGAGGGCGTCGAGGGCGCCGCTGAAGGCGTGCTCGGGCGGGGTGCCGTAGCCGAGGACGAGGCCGTCGTGGGCGGGCATCGGGCTGTCGGGGTGGCGGTAGGGGGCGAGGCCGTTGAGGGCGAGGCCGAGGCGGTTGGCGGCGCGCAGGGACTGCCGCTCGGTGCCGGGCGGGAGGGCCAGGACGGCGTGCAGGCCGGCGGCGATGCCGGTCACCCTGATGTGCGGGGCGTGTCGGGCAAGGGTGGCGAGGAGCTGGCCGCGGCGCCGACGGTAGATCTGCCGGGTCCGGCGCAGGTGGCGGTCGTAGGCGCCGCAGGCGAGGAAGTCGGCGAAGGTGAGCTGCTCCAGGGAGCCGCACCACAGTTCACGGGCGCCCTTGGCGGCCAGGAGGGCGTCGACGAGGTGGTCGGGCACGGCCATCCAGCCGATGCGGAGGGCCGGCGAGAGGCTCTTGCTGAGCGAGCCGAGGTAGACCACGCGGTCCGGGTCGAGGCCCTGGAGGGCGCCGACCGGTTCGCGGTCGTAGCGGAACTCGCCGTCGTAGTCGTCCTCCAGCACCAGCCCGCCGGTGGTGCGGGCCCAGTCGACGACGGCCGCCCGGCGCTCGGCGTGCAGCGGGCCGCCGGTGGGGAACTGGTGGGCGGGGGTGAGGAGTACGGCCCGGGCGGCGGTGCCGCGCAGTGCGCCGACGTCGGCGCCGTGGGCGTCCACCGGGAGCGGGACGAGGTCGCGGCCGGCGGTGGTGAGCAGCGAGCGGTGGAAGTCGAGGCCGTACGACTCGACGGCCACCGTGCCGCGCAGGACGGTGCCGAGCAGGGTCAGGGCCTGGGCGACGCCGGTGCAGATGATGACGCGGTGCGGCGCGGTCCGTACGCCGCGGGCGCGGGCGAGGTATTCGGTGAGCTGGGTGCGCAGTTCGATACGGCCGCGCGGATCGCCCACGCCGAAGGCGTCGTTGGGGGCGGCGGCCAGCGCGCGGCGGGCGGAGGTCTGCCAGGCCGCGCGCGGGAACTCGGCGGCGTCCGGGGAGGTGGGGGTCAGGTCGTAGGCGGGGCGGCGGGGTGGCGGGGCGGAGCGGTGGGTGCGCTCCTGCGGGAGGGGGGTGCCGCGCCGGGCGACGCGGGTACCGGATCCCTGACGTGCCGTCAGCCAGCCTTCGGCGACGAGTTCGCCGTACGCGGAGCCGACGGTGTTCGGGGCGACGCCGAGGTCCTTGGCCAGGCTCCGGTATGGGGGGAGCCGGGTGCCGGGGGTCAGCCGGCCGGTGCCGACGGCCTCGCGCAGGGCGCGCATGAGTTGCGCGCGTTTGGGGCCGGGGCCGGTGAGTTCCAGGTAGAGGTCGGTACCGAGGGCGGAGGCGGCGGCGGTCTGCGCGGCCTCCACGGGCGCCGTTCCGGACGCCGCCGGCGCCCCTTCGGCCTCGTGCCCGGCGTCGCGCACCGCTCCTCCGCCCCCGTCGGTCGACCGCATCGATTGCCCCAACTACCCGCTACGGAAATGCACCATACCGTGGGGCTGATCCACGCCTACCGTTCTTGGCATGACAGCACACATGACAGCACAGGAGATCGCCCAGCCCGTCCGGATCCCGCAGCGGATGAACTTCACCGGCGTCGCCCCGAAGGTCTTCAAGGCCGTCCTCGCCCTGGACGCCGCGGCCCGCGAGGGGCTCGACCCGGTGCTGCTGGAACTGGTGCAGATCCGCGCCTCGCAGATCAACGGGTGCGCCTACTGCCTCGACTACCACACCGGTGACGCCCGCCGGGCAGGCGAGTCCGAGGACCGGATCTACCAGCTCGACGCCTGGGCGGAGTCCAGCCTCTACACGGCGAGGGAGCGGGCCGCGCTGGCGCTGACCGAGGCGGTGACCCGTCTCCCGGAAGGCGTTTCGGACGCCGTGTACGACGAGGCGGCCCGCCACTTCGAGGAGGCGGAGCTGGCGCATCTGATCGCGCTGATCTTCACCGTGAACACCTGGAACCGGATGAACGTCACGACACGCAAGACCCCCGGTACCCGCTAGTCCCCCGCTCCCCCTTCGCGCGGTGGCCGACCTCGCCGTTCCGCACGGCCGGCCACCGCCCGCGGTACGTCCCTCTGTGGCGCGGCCGGGTGCGCCGGTCAACCGGCCGTGGCGCGCCGGGACTTCGCCGTCACGGTGATGCTGACGAGGGCGAGGACCGTGACCACCGCGGCGAAGGCCGTCGCGGCGGTGCCGAGCGAGGTGGCGGTGACCAGGAGGCCGACGCCGATCGCGGGAACCGCCAGGCCCAGGTAGGCGGCGACGAAGTAGCCGGAGACCAGTTCGCCGGCACGGCCGGCCGGTGCCTGGGCCACGACCAGCGCGAGACCGGAGCGGAACGCCACGCCGCCGCCGGCGCCGGCCACCGCCGCGCCGAGGAGGAAGAGCGGCAGGGACGAGGCCGGCAGTGCGGCGACGATGGCGGCCAGGCCGAGCGGGACGACCACCATGCCGGCGATGGCACCGGGGCGCGGCGCCAGCCGGGCGGCGGCGAGTTGGGCCAGCCCGGCGCAGCCGAAGGCGCAGCAGACGACCGTGCCGGCCATGACGGGGCTGGTGGTGTGCAGGCCCTCGGCCAGGAACTTGCCGGCGAGTGCGGAGAGCAGGCCCAGGACCGCGAAGGAGCCGAAGACGGCGACGGCCGCCGCGGTGAAGGCGGGGCGGGCGTCGGCAGGAACGGCGAGGCGTTGCGGGCGGAGGCGGACCGCGGCCGCGTCGCCGGTGCGCACGGTTTCGGGGAGGGCCAGGACGAGTGCGCCGGGCAGCAGCAGGACGGCCAGCACGGCGTACGGGGTGACCAGGGGGTGCGGGGCGTAGCTGATGAGGAGGCCGGAGAGCAGCGGGCCGACACCGAGGCCGACCATGTTGGTGACGGCGGCGACGAGGGCGGCGCGGGGCGGCCGGGGGTGGAGTTCGCCGAGGTAGGCGGTGGCGGCACCGGTGGTGAGACCGACCGAGATGCCGGAGAGGACGCGGCCCGCGAGCAGGCCGGGGAGGGTGGGGAAGGCCGCGAAGACGGCGCAGCTGAGGATGCCGGTCGCGACGGCGGGGACGAGCACCCTGCGGCGGCCGATGTGGTCGGAGAGGCCGCCGGCGAGCAGCAGGGGGCCCAGGATACCGAGGGCGTAGGCGGCGAAGACCAGGGCCACCAGGAGCGGGGAGAGGTGCAGGCGCTGGGCGTAGAGGGGGTAGAGCGGGGTCGGGAGGGTGCCGCCGAGCATGACGGTGAACAGGAGGTAGGTGACGGTGAGGAGGGCGGGGTAGGGCGACTTGTGACGGGTGGTCCGTGTCCCGGAGGGGGCCGGGCGGGGGTGGGTGGCGGTCGGGTTGTCCGTGGTCATCTGGTGCGGCTTCCTGGCCGGGTGTGCGGCCGTTGTGGTGGGTGGCGGGTCCCCCGCCGTGGCGGTTGCCGGGCCGGTGCCGGGTGCCGGCGTCAGGCGGCGGTGGCGGGTCCCGGCCGGGTCGTCAGGTAGGTGCGGACGCCGCGGCCCGGGGTCTTGCGGCCGAGGTGGCCGTGGGCGACGAGCTGTTCCAGCAGGGGTGCGGGGGCGAACTCCGGGCGCCGGCCCGAGGCTTCGTACAGGTGGCGGGTCACGGTGAGGGCGACGTCCGTGCCGACGGTGTCCAGGAGCCGGGTCGGGCCGACGGGCTGGCCGCCGACGGACTTGAGCGTGGCGTCGAGGAGGGCGGGGCTCACGGTGCTGTCGGCCAGGAGGCGCAGCGCGTCGTTGAGGTAGGGGAAGAGCAGGGCGTTGACGAGGAAGCCGGTGCGGTCGGTGCAGTCGACCGGGGTCCTGCCGAGGCGGGCGAGCACGGTGCGGGCGGTGGCCAGGGCGGAGTCGCCGGTGGCGGGGGTGCGGACGAGTTCCACCAGCGGCATGGCCGGGGCGGGGTTGAAGAAGTGCAGGCCGAGGACGTCGGCGGGGCGCCCGCTCGCCGCGGCGCACTCCCGCACGGGCAGGCTGGAGGTGGTGGTGGCCAGCAGAGTGCCGGGACGGCAGACCGTGCCGAGTTCGGCGAACAACTCCCGTTTGGCGGTGAGGTCTTCGGCGATCGCCTCGACCACCACATCGGCCCGGGTGAGCGCGGTGCGGTCGGCGGTGGCCGTCCAGCGAGCCAGCGCGGCGGCCGGGTCCGGGCCGTCCGCGGCGGTGCGGAGCAGGGCGAACTCGACGGCCTCGGTGGCGGCCGCCGCCTTCTGCGGCGTACGGGCCAGCAGCACCGTGCAATAGCCGCCGCGGAGGAAGACCTCGGCGATACCGGTGGCCATCGTGCCGGAGCCGACGATGACGGCGGTGGCGGGTGAGGGGTGCGGCGGCTTCCGGGCCGCGCCGTCCTCGTCGTGGTCGTAGCCGTGGCCGTCGCGGTGGGCGTGCCCTTGCCCGGGTCCCCGCCCCCGGCCGTCGTCCTCCGTACGGGGTTCGCCCCCCTTGTAGTAGCCGCGGCCCGCCTTCGTGCCGAGGGCGCCCGCGGCGGCCATCCGGCGCAGACCGGGCGGGGGCGCGAAGCGGGGGCCGAGGCGGCGGTGGAGCCCTTCGAGGACGGCGAGGGCGGTGTCCACGCCGATGGCGTCGAGGGTGCGCAGGGGGCCGTCGGGCCAGCCGCAGCCGAGTCGGACGGCGGTGTCGAGGGCGGCGCGGCCGGCGTAGCGGTCCGCGTGCATCCAGGCGGCCTGGTTGAGGAAGGCGAAGACCAGTGCGGGGGCGATGCCGCCCGGCAGGTCCGGGGTCCGGTGGGTGGTCAGACCGAGGTGGTGGAGCAGCGCCAGGGCGGTGCTCAGGTGCTGGTCGGGGGTGTGCGGTGCGGTGGCCACCTCGACCGCGGTGAGCGGGTCGGCCCGGAGGAAGCGCACGGCGGTCAGGCCGAGTTCCGGGGTGCCGGTCGCGTGGGCCAGTTCGGCCGCGGTGAGGGTGAGCGCGGTGGTGAGCGCGGGCGCCCGGGTGGCGCGGTGTTCGGCGAGGGCCTTCAGGACGGCCCGTTTGGTGTGGGCGTGTTCCGGGACGGCCTCGATGACGGCGTCGGCGACGGCCACGGTGGCGAGGTCGTGGGTCACCTCGACACCGGTGCCGGCGAGCCGGTGGCGGGCGCGGGACGCCGCCGCCGGATCCGCCTCGATGCCGAGGGTGCGCAGGCCGGCCGCGGCGCACCGGCGGGCCAGGGCGGAGCCCGCGGTGCCGAGGCCGGCCACCGCCACCGTCCGCGGGAGCGTGCCGGGTTGCGGTTGCGTCGGCGTGTGCATGGGTGTGGTTCCCCGTTCGTTCGGCGTGGTCAGGCGGCGGTCAGGACGAGTGCCGCGTTGTGGCCGCCGAAGCCCAGCGAGGTGCTGACGGCCACCTGGAGGTGTGTCGTACGGGCCGTGCCGGTCACCACGTCGACCTCGACCTGCGGGTCGAGGGTGGTCGCGTTGGCGGTCGGCGGGACCACGCCGTGGCGCAGTGCGAGTGCGGTGTAGGCCGCTTCGATGGCGCCGGCCGCGGCCAGGGTGTGGCCGGTGACGCCCTTGGTGGAGGTGACGGCCGGCCGGGAGCCGAGGACGCGGTGCAGGGCGCGGGATTCGGTCAGGTCGTTCATCGGCGTCGAGGTGCCGTGGGCGTTGACGTGGTCGACGTCGCCGGGTGCCACTCCGGCGTCGCGCAGTGCGGTGCGCAGGGCGCGGGTCATGCCGGTGCCGTCCGGGTCGGGGGCGGTGGCGTGGTGGGCGTCGGAGGAGGCGCCGAAGCCGGTGAGGTGGGCGTAGCGCCGGGCGCCGCGGGCCCGGGCGTCGGCCGCGCGTTCCAGGACGAGGACGCCGGCGCCCTCGGCCGCCACGAAGCCGTCGCGGTCCGCGGCGAACGGGCGGGACGCGGTGGCGGGGTCGTCGCGGCGGGCCGAGAGCGCGCCCATGCGGGAGAGTCCGGTGAGGGTGGCCGGGCTGATGGCGGACTCGGTGCCGCCTGCGAGGACGATGTCGCAGAGGCCGGCGGCGAGCCAGTCGCGGGCGATGCCGAGGGCGGCGGCGCCGGAGGCGCAGGCGCTCGCGGTGACCAGGCTGGGGCCGTGGATGCGGTGGTCCATGGCGAGGTAGCCGGCGACCATGTTGACCATGGCCATGGGGATCATCAGGGCGGACACCTCGTCGGGTGCGCCGTCGTAGTACGTCCGGTGCTGCGCCTCGAACGTGGCGGTGCCGCCGAGGGAGTTGCCCATCACCACGCCGACGCGGGTGCCGTCCCAGCTCTGCGGGTCGTGGCCGGCGTCGGCGACGGCCTGGCGGGCGGCCACCATGGCGAGCTGGACGAAGCGGTCCAGCCGCCAGGCGGTGCGCCGGCCGAGCAGGGCGTTGGCGTCGAAGCCGGGGACGCGGCAGGAGAAGTCGACGGCGAGGCCGGCGAGTTGCGGGTCGGGGGCGGCGGCGGAGCGGCCGGCGCGGATCCGCTCCCAGTTGGCGTCGGCGCCGATGCCCGCGGGGGTGACGAGGCCGAGGCCGGTGATCGCCACGTCCCGGTGCGAGGCCGTCATGCCGCGGCGCCCTTCGCGGCGACGACGGCGACGGCGTCGTCGATGCGGAAGGAGGACTGGAGGTCGCCCTCGGCGAGGACGACGCCCAGTTCCTTGCGGACGAGGAGGCTCAGCTCGACGAGGATCAGCGAGTCGATGTCGAGTTCGTCGAAGGTGGCGCCGGCCAGGATCTCGTCCTCGGGCAGCCCGAACTTCTCGCTGAGGAGGGAGATGAGACGGGGCTTGATGTCGGCGGGGGCGAGGGTGGTCATGTCGGTTCCTTGTGGGTGTGGGTGTGGGTGTGGGTGTGGGTGCGGGGGTCGGTTGACGGTGACGGCGGGTGTCCGGTGATGGGGCGTCAGAGCGGGTCGGCCATGCCGGGGACCGGCTCCACGTGCAGGGCGGACGGCCAGTGGAGCGCCGTCGAGCCCCAGGTGAGGCCGCCGCCGAAGCCGGTGAGCAGGACCCGGTCGCCGGGGCGCAGGGTGCGGCGGGCGGCCGCGTCGGCGAGGGCGAGCGGGACGGAGGCGGCCACGGTGTTGCCGACGCGGTCGAGGTTGACGGCCAACTGGTCGTCGGTGAGCCCGAGTTGTTCGCCGACGGCGCGCAGGATGCGGATGTTCGCCTGGTGGGCGACCAGGCGGTCCAGGTCCGTGCCGCGCCAGCCGATCCGGTCCAGCAGCGTGTGCGCGGACTTGCTCATGTTCAGTACGGCTTCGGTGAAGACGCTGCGGCCCTCCATCGCGAAGAACTCGTCGCCCGCGGGCGGCGGGGTGGCGGTGGAGCGCTGCCGGGAGCCGCCGGCGCGGACGGTGATCAGCTCCGCGCCGCTGCCGTCGCTGCCGAGGTCGAAGCCGAGCAGCGCGCCCGGTTCGTCGGCGCTGCCGGCGCGCAGCACGACCGCTCCGGCGCCGTCGCCGAAGATGGCGCGGGTGGTGCGGTCGGCCGGGTCGAGGAGGGTGGAGAAGGTGTCCGCGCCGATGACCAGGGCCCGTTGTGCGGCACCGGCGGCGATCATCGAGGCGGCCGCGGCCAGGGCGTAGAGGAACCCGGTGCACACGGCGCCGATGTCGAAGGCGGCGACGCCGGACAGTCCGAGCCGGTGGGCCACCGCGGGGGCGGTCGCCGGGCACGGGTGGTCGGGGGTGCTGGTGGCCAGTACGACGAGGTCGGTGGTGTGGTCGGCGTGCGGGTCGCCGGTGGTCCGGCGGGCGGAGTCCAGGGCCCGGCGGCCGGCCGCCACGGCGAGGTCGGAGGTGGCCTCGCCGGGGGCGATGACATACCGCCGGCGGATGCCGGTGCGGGTGCGGATCCAGGTGTCGGAGGTGTCCAGTTGGGCGGCGAGGGCGCTGTTGGGGACGGCGGTGGACGGCACGGCGCCGCCCAGCCCGCAGACGACTGCGGCACGGGTCATGACGGGTCCCCTCCCGGGACGAGGGCGGGCGATGCCACCGTGGTGAGCTGGGTGCGGCCCTCGGCGGCGACGGTGTCGTTCTGTTCGAACACGACGCGGAAGCAGCGCATGTGGGGCAGGTGGGTGCCGAGCGCGCCGTCCTGTTCGGCGGGTTCGTAGGCGCTCAGCCGGACGGTGACCGGGGTGTGCGGTTCGACGAAGCGGTGGAAGGCGAAGTCGTAGCCGGCCACCGCGGTGTGCTGAGGCAGCGCGCCCCAGGTCTCGGCGGCGGTGAAGAGGGACAGTTGGCGCGCCGCTTCGAGCAGTGCCATGGCCGGGACGTGGTCGTGGGCGGGGTCGAAGAGCCCGGGGTTGCCGGATGGCACCCGCAGCCGGGCCTGGGCCCGGCCCTGGCGGAGCGAGACCTGGGTGAGGACGACGTTGGCGGGCCGGGTGCGGCCGACGAGGTGGGGCGCGACGGGCGTGCCGGCCGCGACGGGGGCGCCGGGGCGGACGGTGGCGCGCCGGGCGCGCGGCGGGCGCAGGCCGTCGTACAGGTCGCGGGACAGATGGCGCACGCCCAGCGCGGCGGTGCCGAGGCGGCCGGCCGGCAGGGTCATGTCGCAGGTGTAGGTGATACGGCGGGCGGTGCCGGCGCCGGGGCGGTGGCGGGCGGTGACGGCGAGGGCGAGGTCCGCGGGGCCCTCGGTGCGTCCGGCGGAGAGGATGCCGGGCAGTGCGAGGGTGCAGGATTCGAGCAGGAAGCGTCCGTCCGGCTCCAGTTGCAGCAGTTCCCGGCCGCCGTAGGGTCCGGCCTGCCGGCAGCATTCCAGGAGGAGCAGCGGGTCGATTCCGCCGGCCCGGCCCATATCGGGGAGCCGGTCGGTGTAGTAGGGGTGATCCGCCGGAATGCGGGCGGTGGCGAGGTATTCGGTCGCGGTCAGGGTGCGTACCGCGGTCAGAAAGAGTTCGGGGAGTGCCCAGCGGTCGATCGCGGGCAGGTCACGCCCGCTGGGCAATTCCTCCGTGGCTCTTGGGAGTTGCATGGTTCCCCCGGTGTCATCGCGATGAGGTGTCCGCTGCGGAGGCCGCGAACGAGGTGAATGCGGTGAACGACGTGAATGCGGTGCGTGCGATCACGGTGATGAAGGCGGTGCATTCGGTGAATGCCGCGGAGGCATCGAACGCAGCGCATCTGTCGCGGCGGATTCCCCTACCGGAACAATTTCGCGCTGCGGATTTCCCTTTCCGCATCATCGATGATGTCACTGCATTCACTGCCCCGTCAACCCGCTTTTCCGACCGATTCGCAAGCCGCGACGCAATACTTTTCCCGATGTTTACGCGACGTCTGTCATCGCCGTGCGGATATCCCGGACCAACTGCCCGACGACCAATGCCGACTGCCCTTCGAAGTAGAAGTGGCCGCCCGGGAAGAAGTGCTGCCCGAGGTGCACCTCGGCGCCGTCCGCCCACTCCAGCAGATCGTCCCGGTGCACGACCGGGTCGTCCCGACCACCGAAGAGGGACAGCGGCGGCCGGATCTCCGATGCCGCCGTGCGCGGCTCCCAGGTCTCGACGACGGAGAAGTCGGCACGCACCCGGGCCTCGAACAGCGCCCAGACGTCGTCGTCCGCGAGCACGGTCTCCGGCATCCCGCCCAGGGCTCGCAGCGCCGCCCGGAGCCGGCCGGCGGGCATCCGGTGCAGCGCCTCCCCGCCGGCACCCTCCCCCGGGATCGCGTCGTACGGCGCCTCACAGGCCGATACGCCCAGCCAGCGCGGCTGCGGCAGGCCGCGGGTGCCGAGCTGGGCGGCGGTCTCGTACGCGACGAGGGCGCCCATGCTGTGGCCGAAGAGCACAAAGGGCGTATCCAGCAGGCCGGTTGTCGCCTCGATGAAGAATCCGGCGAGGTCGGCGGCGGTGCGCAGCGGGGGCAGTGGCGCCACCCTCCCCCGGCCGGGCGCCTCGAAGAGGCAGACCTCCCAGTCGTCGGGGAAGTGGGCGACCCAGTCGGTGTAGGCGAGATGGGAGCCGGCCGCATGGTGCAGCAGGAAGACGCGCAGGGCCGGATCGGGTACCGGGCGGGGCCGTACGACGGCGTCGGCGGGGGTGACGGGAGGGCCGGGGGCGGCGGCGTCGGAGTCGGGGGTGAATGCGGTGGTCACGGTCGGTTCCTCCGGTGGGTCGGTCGTCGGCCGGCGGGGTGCGGCCGGGTACGGGACAACTGCCGTCACACGCTGGCGAGTTCGCGGCGAAGGGCGCGCAGCATGCGGGTCAGCACGGTGCTGCCGCCGGCCTCCTGGAAGCGGGTGCGGCCCTCGGACAGCAGCCCCTCGACGGTGTGCCGCCACAGCACCGGGTGGTCGATCTGTTCCAGCAGCACACCGGCGATCCCACCGGCTCGGTAGGGCCGGGCGGTGCGGTTCGCGACCACGGGGAAGGCGGGTGCGGCCAGCTCGGCAGCCGCCAGCTCCGGCGCGAACTCCGCCGCCGCCGGGGCCATGTGCGAGGTGTGGAACGGGCCGCTGACGTCCAGGGGGCGCACCGCACGGGCGCCGGCGGCGCGCAGGGCGCCGCCCGCCTCCGCCAGTTCGTCCACGGGGCCCGCGATCACGGTCTGGTCGGCGGTGTTGAAGTTGGCGGCCTCGACGCCCGTGAGGCCGGAGCGGCGCAGCACCAGCCGGAGCACCGCGTCGTCCAGTCCGACCACCGCGGCCATGCCGCCGCCGGTGACCGCGGACATCGCGCGGGCCCGGGCCGCCACCAGCCGCAGGCCGTCGGCGAAGCCGAACACCCCGGCGGCTTCCAGGGCGTTGTACTCCCCCAGGCTGTGGCCGATCGCGAGGTCGGGTTCGCCGTCCGCCTCGCGCATCACCCGCCAGCCGAGGGCGTTGACGGTGTAGACCGCGGGCTGGGTGTACTCGGTCCGGCCGAGGAGCCCGTCCGGGTCGTCGACGCACAGGTCGCGGAGGGAGTAGCCGAGGATCTCGTCGGCGGCTTCGGTCAGTTCGGGGAAGCGGTCGAACCACTCGGCGCCCATACCGGGGCGCTGGGCCCCCTGGCCGGGGAACATCAGGACGTAGCTCATGGGGTGTGTTCCTCGCTGCGTGCGAATCGAAGGGACGGTGCGGGCCGGCGCCCGGGGGTGGCGGGGGTTCCGGTACGGATCACGGGCCGGGGAGCAGCCGGCTGTCGGCGAAGAGCAGCGGCGGGCCGTCCGACAGCACGTCGAACCGCTCCACCCGGCCGAGCAGCACGGTGTGGTCGCCCGCCGGGAAGGCGGCGGCCAGCGAGCAGTCGAAGGCGGCGACGCCCTCGGTGAGCACGGGCGAGCGGGCGTGGCCGGCCGTCCGCCACGGGCGTCCGGCGAAGCCCGCGGCGCCGGGCGGGCGGGCCGGGTCGGCGAAGTGGCGGGCGTCCGCCTCCTGGTGGGCGGCGAGCACGGTGACCGCGAACGAGCCGCTGTGCAGGGCGTGTTCGCGGAGCCGGGAGTCGTTGCCGAGGGCCACCAGGATCATCAGCGGGTCCATCGAAGCGGTGCTGAAGGCGTTGACGGTGGTGCCGTGCGGCTGTCCGTCGGCCGTCGCGGTGACCACGGTGACGCCGGTGGGGAAGCGGCCCGCGGCGCGCCGGAAGCGCCGGCGTTCGGCCGCGTCGGGGCCCGCGGTCCCGGCGGACGGCGCGGGCCCGGTGGCCGTCGGGCTCGCTGCCATGGCACTCATGCGGAAACCTCGCTTCGCCCGGCCCCGCATGCGCGCGGCACGCGCCTTTCGACGATTCGCTCGCCGCGCTCGCTCATGAGGCCGCCTTCCGCAGGTCGTTGAGGTGACCGAGCCCGTCCAGCACGGTCTTGGCCGGCAGGCCGAAGTCGATGAGGCAGGCCACCTCGTCGACGCCGAGGCCGGCCAGCCGCTCGACGATGCGGGCCGCCTTGGGCACCGTGCCCAGCAGCCCGCCGTCCTCGTAGTGGCGGTCGAAGGCCCGGTCGACGACGAAGTCCACGTCCTTCTCGCGGAGCCTGGCCGGGTCGACGCGCCGGGCGCCGGCGGTCTGCGAGCCGAGCAGCAGCCCCAACGAGCTGCGCAGATAGGCCCGTAGCGGCCCGCGCACCTGGTCGCGTACGGCGTCGTCGTCGGTGCCGAGGAAGGTGTGCACCATCAGCGCGACATGGCCGCTGCCGCCGTCCGCGTCCGGGCGGGCGGCGTACGCCTCGCGGTAGGCGGCGATCTTCCCGGCCAGTTCGTCGGGGTCCTGGCCGAGGAGGTGGGTCAGGACGCCCGCACCGAGCGTCCCGGCGGCGCGGAAGGTCTCCACACCGCCCGCGCTGGTGACCCACACCGGCAACTCCCGCTGGACCGGCTGCGGATACGCGCGCACCCGCTGCTCGGTGCCGCCGCCGTCCCGTACGGTCAGCTCCTCGCCGCGCCACAGGTCGCGCACCTGCCGCACCGTGTCGAACAGGACGGTGCGGCGGTCCGCGTAGTTCTCGGGGCGGAGCGCGAAGTCGACGGCGTGCCAGCCGGAGGCGAAGGCGAGTCCGACCCGGCCGCCGGAGAGGTTGTCGACCACCGCCCACTCCTCGGCGATCCGCAGCGGATGGTGCAGCGGTGCCACGACGCTGCCGGCGCGGACCGCGACCCGGCTGGTGACCGCGGCCACGGCGGCGCCGGTGACCGCGGGGTTGGGGTAGAGCCCGCCGAAGGGGTGGAAGTGGCGCTCGGGGGTCCATACGGCGCTGAAGTCGTTCTCGTCGGCGAACCGGGCGCCCTGGAGCACCAGTTCGTAGCGGCCGGGGGAGGCCGGGTCCTGGCCGTCGTCCCCGAAGTAGAACAGGCTGAAGTCCATCGTCTTCTCTCTGTGGTGGGTGGAGGTGGGTGGGGTGGGGTGGGGGCGGCGCTCGGCGGGGGGCCGGGTCAGGCCGAGGTCGGTGCGGCGGCGCCCGAGGTACGGCTCGCGGCGGCGTCCCCGGTGCCGCGGCCGTCGGCCCGATCGCCGCCGGGGCAGTCGTCCGCGCCGTCGAACGGCCGGTTCCGTTCCGCCCAGCGGGCGACCGCCGGGGTGGCCAGGCCGCCGGCCAGCAGCACCGCCGCGAAGACCAGCCAGCCCGGCCATCCCCAGCCGATGAGCAGGGCGGTGGTCAGCACCGGGGTGATCGCAGTCCCGGCGCGCTGGGCGATCCCGTACAGGCCCTGGTATTGGCCGTGCGCATGGGCGGGGGCCAGTTCGTACGACAGCGCCCAGGAGCCCGCCGAGTGCAGCATCTCGCCGATGACCTGGGCGAGGGCGCCGGCCAGCAGGCAGCCGACGGCCATCCAGGCGGGCCGGCCGGCCGACAGCGCGAAGACGCCGCAGGCCGCCGCGAGCAGCACGCCCGAGCGGCGCATGGCGCGGGCGCCGCCGCGGACGTCCTCCGCGCCGCGGCTCAGGCGGACCTGGAACAGCACGCACATCGCGGTGTTGAGGAACATGATCGCCGCGTAGACGGAGACCGGGGCTCGGGTGCGGTCCGCGATCCAGATCGGCAGCGCGGCGGTCAGCAGGGCGTCGGTGCCCAGCACCAGCACCGCGTTGCACAGCGAGACCGCCAGGTACGGCACATCACGCAGCACGTGCCGGTCGCGCTGCCCCTTGGGGGCGCGGCGGGGGGCCTGCGGCGGAAGTGCCAGGCAGGTCAGACCGCCGACGGTGAAGAGCGCGCCGGCGCCGAGCAGCATGGCGGTGTAGACGGTGCGGGAGTCCGCGGACAGCGCCACACCGCCGAGCAGTGTGCCGCCCGACAGGCCGACGTTGATGACGGACTGGAGGTAGGCGCGGGCGCGGACCCGCTCGCCCGGCGGCAGTGCGTCCGCGATCAGCGCGCCCCGGGCGGCGGTGCTCGCGGAGTCGGCCATCGCGGTCAGGCTGACCACGGCCAGGAATCCCGCGAAGCCGCCGGCCAGGGCGTATCCGCAGACCAGCAGCCCCTGGGTGACGCCGAAGGCGAGGGACGCGGTGCGCGAGCCGAGCCGGTCGGAGAGCTGTCCGGCCGGGATGCTGACGGCCATCGCCAGTACCGCCGAGACGGTCAGCCCCAGGCCGACCTGCCCGGCGGGCACGTGGACGGCGCGGATGAAGTACAGCACGCTGACGGAGAGCAGGAAGCCATTGCCCACCGTGCGTGCCAGGTTGCTGATGGTGAGGACGGTGACGACTCCCGGGGGAGGCATCAGGGTGCGCAGTGCCCGCATCGTCTCGCTGCTCCTTCTGCGTCTGCCGGTACTTGGGTGACTGCCGGACTCCCCCGGCCTGTTGGGCTGCTTCCGGGGCGGTCAGGCGGCCGGGGCCGCGGTGCCGAACCGCTGCCGGAGCGCGGGGCGGTCGATCTTCCCGTTGGGGTTGAGCGGCAGCTCGGCCAGATGGACCAGGCGGCGCGGCACCATGTGGACGGGGATGTGCCTGCGCAGCCAGAGCATCGCGGCGGTGGCCTTGAGTTCCTCGCCCGTGTAGCAGCCGACGAGTTCGGTGCCGCCGTCGCCGGGCACCGCGACCACCACGGCTTCCCGCATGGCCGGGTGCCTGCGCATCGCCGCCTCGATCTCGCCGAGTTCGATGCGGTAGCCGCGCACCTTGACCTGGTTGTCCAGCCGGCCCAGGTGGACCAGGGCGCCGTCCTCGTGCCGCACCCGGTCGCCGGTGCGGTAGTAGTGGGCGGCGGTGAGCGGGTGGCGGCCGTCGTACGGTGTGGCCCGCTCGCCGTCGAAGGAGAGGAAGCGGCCGGTGTCGTCCGCCGGGTTCAGATAGCCGTCGAAGCGCTGGGAGCCGCGGACGCACAGTTCGCCCTCGGCGGCCGGGCGGCCGTCCTCGTCCAGGATCAGGGTGTCGAGGAAGTCGTAGACGGGCCCGATCGGCACGGTGCCGTTGGAGGTGGCGGGCCAGTCGTCCGGGTCGGCGGGCAGCCGGAACTCGGTGCAGGCGACGGTGAGTTCGGTCGGGCCGTAGACGTTCTCGATGACCGCGTTCGGGGCCACCTCCTGCCAGGCGGCGGCCTGGCGGTAGGTCAGCTGCTCGCCGATGAAGATGCCGTAGCGCAGCCCGGTGGCCAGTCCGGTGGGCAGATTGCCGAGCCCGGCCGCCACCGAGACGAGCGAGGGCACCGAGAACCAGTGGCTGATGCCGCGCTCGACGAGGTAGTCGACCGGTGTCAGCAGCTCGGTGCGGCCCGGCGCGACCAGTGTGGCACCACCGCCCCAGGTGACGAACAGGTCGAAGACGGACGGGTCGAAGGTCAGGTCGAAGGTGTGCGAGACCCGGCAGCCGGGCCCGACCTCGAAGCGCGCGATGTTGCGGGCGATGTACGGGGAGAGGTTGCGGTGCCGGATCGGCACGCCCTTGGGCCGCCCGGTGGACCCCGAGGTGAACAGGACGTAGGCGATGTCGTCCGGGGCGGTGTCCGGTGCGGGCGGCGCCGGCAGCGTGGCCGCCGTGCCGCCGTACGCCGCCGCCTCGTCGTCGGGCAGGGTGAGACCGGTGTGCCTCGACCTCTCCAACTGCTCCGCGAAGTCGGGTAGTTGGGCGGAGCCCGCCTCGTCCGTGAGGAGCACCTCGGCGCCGGCCAGCTCGTACACGCCCAGGTTGCGGCGGGCCGGGTAGGCCGGGTTGAGCGGGGTGACCACCGCTCCCAGCCGCAGCGCGGCCAGGTAGCCGGCGAACGCGGTGAGGCTGCGCGAGGCGAGCAGCGCGATCCGCCGCGGCGGGCGGCCGTGCGCCGCGAGGATCCGGGCGGCCACCCCGGTGGCGCAGTCGTGCAGCTGCCGGTAGGTGAGGGTGCGGTCCCCGACCTCCAGGGCCGGCGCGTCGGGGAAGCGGTCGGCGGAGCGGGTGAACCAGTCGTACAGCGTGCGGTCGTCGGTGCGGTCAGTCATCTCGGTCCTCGGTGAGGGTGGCGGCGAGCAGCGCCGCGATCTCGGGGTCGTGGGCGGCGGTGCGCCGCAGGCCGTGCAGGAGGAGGTCGCCGACCGGCAGCTCGCCGTCCGGCTGCCGGTCGCGCCAGGCCCCCCAGGCGCGCGCCTGGATCCGGCCGGCGCCGGGGGCGCTCGCCGCCAGGGTGCGGAGCGCGAGCGGGTCCAGGGCCCGCGGGTCGGGGTCGCTCTCCAGGGCCCGCAGAGCGACCGCGCGCTGCCACCGGCGCACGGGGACGCCTTCGGTGGCGAGGCCGGCCGCGGCGAGCCGGGCGAAGAGCGCGCGGACGGTCAGCGGTTCCTCGTCCACCAGGTGGTACGCGCGCCCCACCGAGCCCGGCGCGGCCAGGAGTTCGGCCATCGCGCGGGCCGCGAGCGGGAGCGGGGTGAGCGGCAGCGGCTGATCGTCCAGCGGATGCCGGCCGACCGCCGCACTGCCGATGAGGAGGTGCGCGAGGGCGTCCCCGGTGCTGCCGCCCGGCGCCCCGAGGAGCAGCCCGGTGCGGAAGACCCGTACCCGCATACCGTCCCGCTCGGCGCGCTCCAGGAGCCGTTCGGCCACCCAGGCGGCCTGCGCCGCGCCGCCGCGCCGCGGGTCGAGCGGCTGCTCGCGGCTCTCCTCGATCACCGCTTCGGCGCCGAGCGCGGGCGCGCAGGCGGCGAGCGGGGAGATCAACGTGCAGTCCGGGACGGCCTGTTCGCGCATCCAGCCGAGGATGTCGGCGAACGGGAGGACGCGGTGCAGCCGGGCTTCCCCGTACGGGAGACCCGGGCCGGTGCCGGTGGTCGCGTGCACCACCCGTCCGATACCGGCGGCCGGTTCGGCGTCGTGGTGGCGGCGGAGCGCCTTGCCGACCGCGGACGGCTCGGCGGGGACGATCCGGACCCGGGCGGGGTCGGGCTCCGGGAGGCCGAGCCGGGCCGCCGCCGCGGCGAGCAGCGCCCGGCCGCTCTCCTCGTCGGGCACCGGCAGCAGCCGGTGCACCGGTGCGGCGGACCGTGTCAGCAGCTCGTGCAGCAGGGTGGTTTCCAGTGCGCCGGTGTCGCCGCTGAGCAGCGTGCCGGGGCCCGGTGTGCGGTCGGCGGCCGCCAACTCGCCCAGCGGCAGGGCCAGATCGGCATCCAGCGGATCGGCCTCGCGGCCGTCGGCCGGCTGTGCGGGCCGGGCCGCCGCCGGATCCTGCGGAGTGCCGGGGCTCCGGAGCCCGCGGACGATCTGCGCCATCCGCCCGGCGGTGGCCTGGCCGCCGCCGGCCCGGTGGACGTTGACCGACACGCCGTGGCGGCGCTGGACGGCGGCCTCGATCCGCATGGCGGTCAGCGAGTCGCCGCCCAGCTCGCCGAAGGCGCGGTCCGGACCGAGGTCGGGGATCCCGAAGATCTCCCGCCAGAGGTCGACGAGGTCGGCTGTCAGGTCGTCGCGCTGCCGCCGCTCCGGCCGGGCGTCGGGTGCCGCCAGCGGGGCGGCGAGCGGCGGCAGCCGGTCCAGCGCCCAGTAGCGGCGCCGGGTGAACGGGTAGGTGGGCAGCGGCACCCGGCGCCCGCGGCCCGCGGCCGGCACCTGCCAGTCGACGTCGACGCCGTGCAGCCAGGCCGCGCCGAGCGCCTCGTCGAGCCGGTCGTCGAGCCGGTCTCCGGCGGGGTTGCCGGTTGCGTTGCCGAGGGGGCCGGTAGCAGCGGCGGACAGCGCCTCGGCCGCGATGACGTACCGGTCGTCCGCCGGACCGCCCTCCTCCGGGTCCGTCACGAACTCGGCGCGCCCCCGGAAGGCCGCGGCCAGCCGTTCGCGTACGCCCTCCGGCAGCCCGGCCGGGGGCAGGACCAGCCGGACGCCCCGCCGGGCGGGCGGGGTCGCCGGTGCGGGGGCGCGCAGCGCGGCGGGCAGGTCCACCGGGGCCGCGCACACCACCCGGCGCCGCGCGAAGGCGGTCCGCCCGACCCGCAGCGTATGGGCGGCATCCGCGGCGGCGACCGCGCCGTGCTCCAGTGCGTCGGCCAACTCCCCTGCCATCCGGTCCAGTTCGGTGTCGCCCCGGGCCGACAGCAGCAGCCGCACCCGGTCTCCGGCCGGCGCGGCGGGCCGGACGGGAGGCGGCGGCGGGCCGATGACCACGGTCGCGTTGGTGCCGCCCAGGCCCATCGAATTGACCAGGACGTAGCGGTCGTCGCCGGCGATCCGCTCCGGCTCGACCGGAATGCGGAACGGGCTGTCGGCCAGCACGCCGGGGCTGCGCGGGCGCTCGAAGAGCGGCTGGGCGGGCAGTACGCCGGTACGGGCCACCTCGACGGCCTTGATGAGGCCGGCGATCCCGGCCGCCGGTCCGCAGTGGCCGATGTTGGCCTTGACCGAGCCCAGACCGCAGAAGCCGGTGACGCCCGGGGCGACGCCCAACCCCTCGGTCAGACCGCGCAGTTCGATCTGGTCGCCGAGGGGGGTGCCGGAGCCGTGCGCCTCGACGTAGCGCAGCTGGTCGCCGCGGACCCCGGCCACGTCGAGTGCGGCGGCCACCACGTCGGCCAGCCCGGCGGGGCTGGGCGCGGTGAAGCCGGAGCGGGCGGAGCCGTCGTTGCCGACCGCCGAGCCGTGCACCACCGCGAGCACCGGGTCGCCGTCCGCCAGCGCGTCGCGGAGCCGGCGCAGCACGACGGCGCCTACGCCCGAGCTGAAGGACGTACCGGTGGACCGCGCGTCGAACGGCCGGCACCGGCCGTCCCGGGAAGCCAGCGCGCCGGGGTGGTGCCGGTAGCCGAGCACCGGCTCGTTGACCGCCGCGCCGCCGGCCAACGCCAGGTCGCACTCTCCGGACAGCAGGCTGAGCACCGCGTAGTGCACCGCGGTCAGCGACGACGAGCAGGCGGTCTGCACGCCGACGGACGGTCCGCGCAGGCCCAGCTTGTACGCCACCCGGGACGGCAGGAAGTCGCCGAGGCCGCCGAGGTGCAGCAGCACGTCGTCGACCGCGCCCAGCACGCCGTCCGTCCGCATCCGGGCGGCCTGGAGCGCGGCCAGGTAGGTGCCGGCGCTGCCGCCCGCGAACACGCCGGTGATCAGGGGGTCCCCGCTCGGCGCGTGCCCAGCGGACTCCAGTGCCTGCCAGCACACTTCGAGGAAGATCCGCTGCTGGGGGTCGGTGGCCTCCGCCTCGGTGGGCGAGTAGCCGAAGAACTCCGCGGCGAAGTCCTCCGCGCCGGGCAGCGTGGCCGCCGTCGTCACATAGGCCGGGTCGTCCAGGGTCTCCTCGGTCAGCCCCGCGGCCAGCAGCGCGGACCGGTCCAGGTCGCGGAAGGCCACCCGGCCCTCGGCGATGTTGCGCAGGAACTCCGCGTGGTCGCGGGCGTCGGGGAAGCGGCAGCCGACCCCGATGACGGCGATCGCCGCATCGTCGCTCACGCCCGGACCTCCCCGCCGCGCCGCTCCCGGCCGAGCAGCCGGACGCGTCCGGCGGCCGGGGAGCGCTCGGCGGCCGGTGCCGCCGCGCTCCGCGGCCCGCCCGCGAGCAGTGCCGCCTGGGCGAACACCGTGCTGTGCTGGAAGAGATCGGCGGCGTCCAGTTCGCGGTCCGTCAGCCCGGACAGCTGGTCCAGCAGGACGATCAGCAGCAGTGAATCGCCGCCCGCGTCGAAGAAGTTGACGTCGTACGGGACGCTGTCGACGTCCAGCACCTCCCGCCAGGCGGCGCCGACCCGCTCGGCGAGTGCGGCCGGGTCGGGCCCGGTCTCCGCCGCCTCGGGCGCGGTTGCGGGGTGCGGGGTGGTGTTCTGCTGTGCGTCGGTGAGCACGGGAGCCTCCGGATCGGTGGTGAGGTCGGCCGCGGCGGCGGTCAGTTCGCCGAGCAGCGCATCGACGGTGTCGGCGTCGAAGAGGGCGGTGGCATAGGTGAGCTGGAGGCCGATGCGGTCGCCGCCGGCGGCGGCGGTCAGCTCCAGCTCGTACTTGAGCCTGAGCGCAGGCGGCCGGGCGTAGCGGGTGGCGATACCCGCGCCCAGATCGGGCGGACGGGACGCCTCGTCCAGGGCGTCGACGTAGACAGGGGTGACCGGCGGCCGGCTCAGATCGCGGCCGGGGTGCAGTGCGGCGGCCAGCGCGTCGAACGGGGCGTCCGCGTGCCGGAAGGCGGTCATCGCGGAGGTCCGCACCCGGGTCAGCAGGGTGCGCCAACTCGGGTCTCCGGTCAGATCCGCCCGTACCAGCAGGGTGTTGACGAACATCCCGACGGTCCCGGCCGCCCGGGCGCCGTCCCGGCCGGCCCAGGGGAAGGCGAACAGGAAGTCCCGCTGGCCGCCGCGCCGGGCCAGGACCGCGGCCAGCAGTGCGGTCGCGGTCATGAAGGTCGTGCAGCCCAGTTCGGCGGCGATCTCCCGGATGCGGGCGCTGTCCGCGGCCGGCAGCAGCGTCTCGCGGACGTCCGCCTCGATGCTCTGCGCGGCCGGGCGCGGCCGGTCGTACGGCAGGGCGATGTCCGTCGGCGCGCCGCGCAGCCCGTCCAGCAGGGCGCCGGGCGCGCCGTCCGCCGCCGGAGCGGCGGGGAGCCGGGCCGGGTGCGGGGCGTCCGGCAGGTCGCCCGGGAGCCGCCCGCCACCGCTCAACGTGCGGTAGGTGTCCGCCAGTTCGGTCATGACCAGGCCGAGCGACCAGCCGTCCGTGACGATGTGGTGCACCGCGTACAGCAGCACCGTGCGCTGCCCGGCCAGGGCGATCACCTCACCGTGCGCGGGGGCCTGCCGGGCGAGGTCGACGGGGGCCCAGCACGCGCGCGCCAGATGCTCGCGCAGTTCCCCGTCGGTCCAGGCCGTGCCGTCGACCCGGTCGACCTCCGGCGGGCCGCCGTCGGTCCGGTAGTGGACGCGCCGCGCCCGGGCGTCCAGCGTGAAGCGGGAGCGCAGGCCGGGGTGGCGGGCCAGTACGGCGGCGAAGGCGTCGCGCAGCAGCGCGCGGTCCACCGGCCCGTCGATCTCGACGACGCTGGGCGCGAGATAGGCCGCGCGGAGCGCGGGCAGCCGGTCCATGAACCACAGCCGCTGCTGTACGGGGGACGCCGGGTAGCGGCCGTCGTGCGGGTCCGCGGCGGTGTGCTCCTCCCGGGCCGCGCCGGGGGCCCGGTCGAGGAAGCGGGCGAGTCCGGCCACCGTCGGATCGGCGAGGAAGTCCCGCAGCGGGACCGCGGTTCCGCATTCCCGTTCGACGGCGGCCAGCATCCGTACGGCGAGCAGGGAGTGCCCGCCCAGGGTGAAGAAGTCCCCGTCCGCGGGGATCGCGGCGCCCGCCCCGGCGTCCTCGGCGGCCGCGGTGCCGTCCGGCGACGCGCCGCCCGCGCCCGCTTCTGCCAGGGTCTGGGCCATCAGGTGGGCCACCCGCCGCTGCGTGTGGGTCAGTTGCGCCGGGTGGCGCTCGCCGCGCGGCAGCGTCCGGCCGCCACGCGCCACCAGCGCCGTCAGCGCCGCGAAGTCGACCTTGTCGTTGGCGGTGCGCGGCAGCGCGTCCACCACGTGCACCTCGGCGGGCAGCACGGCCGCGGGCAGCCAGCTCAGCAGCGGGCGGACGACCTCCTCGTGGGTGGGGGCGCGGCCGGGGGCCAGGACCACGTAGGCGACCAGGCGCTCGGGGGAGCCGGCCGGGTGGACCGCGGCCGCCGCGACGGCCGGGTTCTCCTCGATGAGCGTGCGGACCTCGTTCGGCTCGATCCGGTTGCCGAGGATCTTCACCTGGTCGTCGATGCGCCCCAGGTATTCCAACTCGCCGTCGGGGCGCACCAGTACGCGGTCGCCGGTGCGGTACATCAGCGCGCCAGGTGCCGGTGCGTACGGGTCGGGCAGGAACGCCGCGGCGGTGCGCTCCGGCTGCCCGAGGTAGCCGAGCGCCACCCCGGTGCCCGCGACGTACAGCTCACCGGGCACCGCGGCGGGCAGTTCCTCGCCGTGCGGACCCAGCACGTAGGCACGGGTGTTGGGGAGCGGCCGGCCGATGGCCGGGGCACGGTCGTCGCCGGGGTCGGCCACCGCGCGGGTGCTGTTGCAGGACGCCTCGGCGGGGCCGTAGACGTTGCGCACCTCGGCGCCCCACCGGCGGGTGCAGGCGGTGGCCAGGGACCGCGGCAGCGCCTCGCCGCCGGAGTAGACGACCCGCAGCGAGGACGGGGCACCCGGGCCCGCCCTGTCGGCATCGGCCGCGTCAGCCGCTTCGAGCATCGCGTGCAGCAGGCTGGGGGTGACCGAACCGGCCACCGTGGCGCCCTCCGGGCCGTGGATCAGCCGCAGCAGCGCGGCCGGATCGCGGCGTTCGACATCGTCGGCGAGGACGATCCGGGCCCCGGCGAGCAGCCCTTGGACGACGTTGAAGGCGGCGGGGTCGAAGGCGGTGCCCGCGGTCACCAGCAGCCGGTCGGCGGTGTCCAGCGCGCAGTCGTCGGCCCACCACAGGGCGGTGTTGAGCAGACCGCGGTGCGGGACCAGGACGCCCTTGGGGCGCCCGGTGGTTCCGGAGGTGTAGATCACCACGGCCGGGTCCTCCAGACCGGGGCGCCCGGCGTCGAGGGGCTCCATCGCGGCCCCGGAGGCCGGAGCCTGCCGCAGCGCCCGGATCTCCTCCAGCGCGACCGGCTTTGCCGCGGTGTCCAGCCCGCGAAGCAGCTCCGCGCCCGCCTCGTCCACCAGCACCGAGGCGGCCCCGGTCTCCTCCAGGACGTAGCGGATGCGGGCCGGCGGGGTGTCCATCGCCAGCGGTACGAACGCGGCTCCGGCGCGCAGTACGCCCAGCCAGCCCGCCACCAGGGCCCCGCCGCGGGCGGCGAGCACCGGCACGAAGGCGCCGGGCCCCGCACCGTGCGCCACCAGGTGCCGGGCCACCCGGCGCGACCAGTCGTCCAGCTGCCGCCAGCTCAGGTCGGCCCCGGCGCAGCGCACCGCGGTGCGGGTACCGCCGTCGGCGGCCTCCTCGGCGGCGAACCGCAGCTCCAGCAGCTCCACCGCGGTTGCGCCCGGACCGTTCACGGCCGGTGTACTCCTCATGCCTCTCCCTCTCGTGAGACGTCCCGGCCGCCGGTCACGGCGCCGATCCGCTGCCGGTAGTGCGCGGCCAGGTCCCGCCGCCCGCCGTCGAGTACGGTCACCGGCGGCCGGCCGGCGGTCCGCTCGGTGAGGGGCAGCGCGCGCAGCGCGGTACCCGGAGCGGCGACCGCCGCCGCGAGCAGCGTGGTGAAGTTCCCGGCGAGCTGCCGGGCGGTGGACTCGCCGTAACGGTCGAGGTCGTACTCGACGGTGCCGAGCAGCCCGTCGTCGCCGTACTCCAGCGTGAGCGTGACATCGAGCTTGGTGGTGCCGGTCGGCAGCAGTCGGGGCGGGCCGAACCGGGGCCGGTCGCCGAGCCGCGGCGCGGGCGCGTTCTGGAGGACGAAGCCGACGCTGACCAGCGGGCCCGGTTCACGGAAGCGGTCCGCGCCCGCCGCGGCCGCCAACTGCTCGTACGGCAGCCGCTGATGGGACAGCGACCGGAACGCCTCGCCGCGCACCTCGGTGCACAGCCGCGCGAACGGCCGGTCCGGCTCGGGCCGGCAGACCAGCGGCACGGTGTTCACGAAGAACCCGATCAGCCCTTCGACGGCCGGGTGCGCACGGTTGGCGGCGACGGTCCCGAGCAGGAACTCCTCCCGGCCGGTCCAGCGCTGCACCACGGCCTGGAAGGCGGCGAAGAGGACGACGAACGGGGTGGCCCGCAGCTCCGCCGCCAACTCCTCGGCCGCGGTGGACAGTTCGCCGGGCACGGTGAAGAGGTGCTGGGCTCCCCGGCGGTCCCCCTCCGGGACCTGGGGGCGGGGCGGGCAGCTGCCCAGCGCCAGGTCGCCGGAGGCACCCCGCAGCTGCGCGAGCCGGGCGCCGACCCGCTCGGCCGTCGCCGACGGGGCCGAGACCTCCCGGTCCCACTCGGCGAAGTCGGTGTACTGGAGCGGCAGTTCGGGCAGCCGCGGGACGCCGCCGCCGAGCGCCTGGCCGTACGCCGCGGCCAGGTCCTCGTACAGCGCGCCGAGCGACCAGCCGTCCACCGCGATGTGGTGCACCACCAGCAGCATCAGATCGCCGTCCGGGCCGCCCTGCCACACGGCGCAGCGCAGCGGCGGCCCCGCCGCCAGGTCGAACGGCGCACGGGCGTGCCGGGCCAGCTCCTCGTCCCCTTCCGGCGGCCGGGCCGTCACCTCCAGGGGTACCGGACCCGGCGCGCCGACGTGCTGGACGGGGCGGCCGTCGCGCAGTCCATAGGTGGTGCGCAGGATCTCGTGGCGCTCGACGACGGCGGCCAGCGCCGACGCCAGCGCGCGGGGGTCGAGCGGCTCGTACCAGCGGGTGAGGAGCGGGACGTTGTAGGCGGCCGATCCGGGCGCCGCGGCGTCGATGAACCACAGCCGCTCCTGCGCGCGGGACAGCGGCGCGGTCGCGGCGTGGCGACGGGTCAGCGGGGGCGAGGGGAGCCGCGCCATCAGGACCCCTTTCTCGGGTCGTTCTCGGGCCCTTTCGCGGGCCGTGTCTCGGTGGTTTCTCGGGCTGTGCCCGGGTTTCGGCGACCTCCCGTGAGCGGGAGCGGGAGCGGTGGCAGGGGCGTGGGGACGGGGAACGGGAACGGGAACGGCAGCGGGGCGGGCGCCGGGACGGCCCGGCTCCGACGGCCGGCGGTCACGGCAGGCTCGGCGCCGACTCCGCGACGCGCTCGGCGAGTTCGTCGATCCCGGCGGCGAGCAGGACGTCGTACGGTTCGAGGTCGACAGCGAGCAGTTCGCGGATCCGGGACGCGGCCTGGGCGGCCAGCAGCGAGGTGCCCCCGAGCGAGAGGAAGTCGTCGGCGGGGCCGATGACGCGGACGCCGAGCAGCTCGGCCCAGATGCCGCGCAGGACATCGGCGGGTTCGGTGCCCGCGGCCCCCTCCCCCGCGGGGACCGGGCCCGTACCGGCGGACTCCGCGTCCGCGGCGATCAGGGCTTCGATGCTCCGCCGGTCGGCCTTCCCGGTGGAGTGCAGCGGCAGGCTCTCCAGGGGCGTCCAGCGGCCGGGCAGCATGTACGCCGGGAGCGACGCGGCCAACTCGGCGGTGAGCGCGGCGATCTGCTCGTCCGCGCCGGCGGGCGGACCGGACGCCAGGAACGCCCCGGCCAGCCGGGCCGCCGGGCCCTCCCCCACCTTCACCACGAAGGCGGCCTCGGTGCGGCCGGTGGCGACCGCCGCGCGCTCGATCTCCTCCAGCTCGACGCGGAAGCCGCGCAGCTTGACCTGGCGATCCGCCCGACCGATCAACTCCAGTTCTCCATCGGGAAGTTGACGTACGAGGTCGCCGGTGCGGTACATCAGTCCGGCGGTGCCCGGCTCGGGGACGAAGGAGCGGGCGGTCCGCTCCGGCCGGCCCAGGTAGCCGAGCGCCACGCCGGGGCCGCCGATGCACAGTTCGCCGGGCTGCCCGGGTGGCACCGGCCGCAGCGCCTCGTCCAGCACCGCGAGCCGGGTCTGCTGGATGGCCCGGCCGATGGGGATCCGGTCGCGTCCGGCGAGCGAGGCGTCGGTGCAGTCGAAGAAGGTGGCGAACACGGTGGTCTCGGTCGGCCCGTAGCCGTTGACCAGCCGCCCGGGGGCGCCGGCGGCCAGCACCGCGCGCACCGCGGCCGGTTCCAGTTGCTCGCCACCGACGACGAGGGTGCGCAGCGACGCGAGTGCGCCGGGGCTGCTGCGGGCGACCAGGTGGAAGAGCGAGGTGGTCAGGAAGAGGGTGGTGATGCCCTCGTCCCGCAGGAGGGCGGCCCAGCGGTCCAGGGCGAGGTCGACGACGGTCGGCAGGACGACGAGGGTGGCGCCCGCGGTGAGCGCGCCCCAGACCTCGAAGGTGGTGGCGTCGAAGGCGGGGTTGGCGGCCTGCCCGACCCGGTCGCCGGGTGCGATGGTGCAGAAGGTGGCGCCGGTGACCAGCCGGCGTACGGCGCGGTGCGGTACGACGACGCCCTTGGGTGCGCCGGTGGACCCCGAGGTGTAGCCGACGTACAGGGGACTGTCGTCCGTCACCGCCGAATCCGGGACCGCGGCCTCGCCGGCCTCCGCCCCGGCCTCGCCCTCGCCCTCGCCTGCGGGCACGGACAGCCGCCGCAGCCCGTCGACCGCGGCCGTCCGGCCGGCCCGTGCGGTGTCGTTCCCGTCGGCGACGAGGGTGCGGACCCGTGCGTCGGCCAGGATCGTCGCCACGCGTCCGGCGGGCGCCTGGGCGTCGAGCGGCACGTAAGCGGCGCCGGCCCGCGCGATGCCGAGCAGGGCGACGACGAGGTCGGCGCCGCGGGCGAGGTCGACGGCGACCGGTTCGCCCGCCCGCACGCCGTGTGCGGCCAGGGCGGCGGCCAGCCGGCCGGCCCGCCACCACAGCTGACGGTAGGTCAATTCGGTGCCGCCGGGCTCGCGTACGGCACAGGCGTCGGGGTACTCCCGGACGCGGTCGGCGACGATGTGGTGCACCCCGCGTGCACCGGCCCGGGGGGCGGCAGCGTGCGCATACATACCCATGGCTCAATTCCTCAGGTCGAATTCGTGGAACGCGGTCCGCGCGGGCACACCACGGCTTCCGGCAGGGCATGCCGGACCGCCGCACGGCAACCGCCGCGCTGGTAAGGGGAATGAGGCGCGGGAAAACATCCGCCCCGGCACCCGGGCATGCGGAATCGCGCGGCGCCGGCGCGTGCACCACACCGGCGGCCGAATGCGACCGCAGCCGAAGGAAACCCCCGCCCCGTGAAACTGGAAAACCGGCAGCGAAAGAAGACGTGGACGTCCCAGAGGAAAATGCGCGCAGGCGCCCCATCGCGCTTGCGCCGTCCTCTCACCGTGCGATCGCCGGTGGCTTTCAGTCATGAGTTGCGCGGGAATCCCGTTCGGTTTACGCCCCGGCCGCACCTCTTGGAGTGACCTGCGCCACTCCGTACCGCGCGCCACGACGCGAACGGGCCGGCCCCAGGGACCGACCCGTTCTCCGGCCGACGCGTTCCGGACACCCCGCCTCAGGCGTGAACCGTTCGCTCACACCAGATGCCGGCCACCGTCCACCAGCAGCACCTCGCCCGTGGTGTACGCGGCGTGGGCCACCGCGTGCACCGCCTCGGCGACGTCCTCGGGCGTACCGACCCGGCGCTGCGGGGTGTTGGCGGTGATCCAGTCCCGCGAGCCCTCCCACACCTCCTGGGCCCCGTCGTACCAGGCGGTGTCGACCAGGCCGGGCGCTACCGCGTTGACCCTGACGTCCGGGCCGAGGGTGGCGGCGAGCAGCCGCGTCATGTGGTCGACGGCGGCCTTGCTCACGGCGTAGGGGATCGAACTGCCCATCGCCCGGCTGCCGGAGACCGAGGAGATGTTGACGATCGATCCGGCCCCGGTCGCCTTCAGGTGCGGCACGGCCGCGGTGATCACCTGCCAGGTGCCGAAGACGTTGACGTCGAAGATGTCGCGCCAGACCGCGGGTCCGGCGGCCGGCAGGTCGCCGAGCGGGATGAACCGGGTGCGGCCGGCGTTGTTGACCAGAATGTCGAGCCGGCCGAACGCCTCGACCGCGGTCTCGACGATACGCCGGGCGTCGGCCGGGTCGGAGATATCGCCCTGGACGTAGACCGCGTCCGGCAGCGCGGCGGCGAGTTCTTCACCGGCACGGACCGACGAGGCCGAATTCACCACCACGCGCAGTCCGGCGTCCGCCATACGGCGCGCGACGGCGGCGCCGATTCCCGAGGACGAACCGGTGATGAGGGCAACGCGTTGTTCACTCACACAGACCTCCGCATAACTGCCTTCAGAAAGGGGCCATTTCATCTCCCGGGCCGGCCGCCCGCGGTGCGGGCAAAAGAGCCTTGACGGCCCGTGGGGCAATCCCTAGGGTATCAGTGCATGGAATTCATATTCCACATTATGGAATATGAAGGTGGGAGTGGGGGTCTCTCGCCTGCCCCGTCGCCGCCCGCCCGTCCGCCGGGGCCGCCACGGAGAGGGACCGCCCGCCGATCGAGGGGGTAGTCATCAACGCGGCACTGTTCGTCCCGTTCGCGCTCGTCGTGTGCGGGGCGGTGCTGGTCGGGGTCGCCGGCCGGCCGTCCCGAGAACTTCCGCACCCCAGAGGCTGGGCACTGGGCGGCGGACGACTGGGCACGCTGCCCACCGGCTTCCTCATGGGCGGCACGGTCATCACCGCCTACACCTATGTGGCCGTCCCGGGGCTGATGTTCGGCGCGGGCGGGCTGGCGCTCTACGCACTCACCTACCTCCTCCTGCTCACCCCGCTGATCACGCTGGTACTGCCCCGGCTCCACCGCGTCGCGGCCCGGCACGGCATGGTGACCGCGGCCGACTACGTACGCGCCCGGCACGGATCGCACGCGCTGGCGCTGGCCGTGGCCCTCACCGGAATCCTCGCGACCATGCCGTACCTGGCCCTCCAGGTCATCGGTATGGCCACCCTGCTGGACGCGATGGGCCTCCCGGCCGGCACCGCCGCCGGCTGCCTCGGCCTGGCACTGCTCTTCGGGCTCTGCGCCGCGGCCACCCAGCCGGCCGGACTGCGCGCCACCGCCCGGATCGCCCCCGTCAAAGCGCTGCTGACCACCACCGCGCTCGCCGTCACCCTCGTCCTCGCCATCACCCGCCTCGGCGGCCCCGGCGCGGTCTTCGCCGCCGCCGGCCACCGGCTCTCCGGCGAAGGACTGGCCCTGGTCGTCCCGCCGCAGTCCGCGTTCGCCTACGCCACCCTCGCCCTCGGCACGGCGCTCGCCCAGCCGATGTACCCGCAGATCGTGACGGTCGCGCTGGCCGCCGGCGACCGCCGTCGGCTGCACGCCGCCACCGCCGCACTCCCCCTCTGGGCCGCCTCGCTCGCCCTGACCGCCCTGCTGGGCGTCGCCGCCCTGGCCGCGGGCGTACGGGCCCGGCCCGGCCACGCCGAACTCGCCGTCCCCCTCCTGATCCGCACCCTGACCCCCGACTGGCTGACCGGGCTCCTCTTCGGCGCCCTCGCGGTCGGCGCCCTGCTGCCCGCCTGCGTGATGTCCATGAGCATGGCCACACTGCTCGTCCGGAACATCTACACCGAGTACCTCAACCCCACCGCCACCCCCAAGCACGAGGTGCGGATCGCCCGCACCAGCTCCCTGTGCATCATGGCCGGCGCGGTGCTCTTCGCCCTCGTCCTGCACCCGCAGGACGCGGTCAACCTCCATCTCCTCGGCGGCGTCTGGATCCTGCAGACCCTGCCCGCCGTGGCGATCTCGCTCTTCACCCGCTGGTTCCACCACCGCGCCCTGATCGCCGGCTGGGCCGCCGGGATGGCGGCCGGCACCGCGCTCCTGTGCCTGCACGACTTCTCGTCCGTCGTGAACCTCTCCCTCGGCCCGCTGCACGCCTCCGTCTACGCGGCGCTGACGGCCCTCGCCCTCAACCTGGCCGTCTCCGCGGTGCTCACGCCCGTGCTGGACCGCCTCGGCATCCCCCGCAACAGCGACTCCACCCTCTCCGGCCCGCCCCTGGAACGACGCGGATCCAAATACACCGTCATCGTCGACTGACCAAGGACGCCACCACCATGACGTGCGACACCACCACGAAGACCCCTCCCGCACCGCAGCCCGGCCCCGCCCCGGTCGGCACCGCCCCGCCGGCCCGCCTCACCCCGCTCGCCCTCGACCTGAGCGACGCCGACCGGCAGGCCGCCATCGCCCATCTCTTCGACACCCACTACACCCAGCTGCTGCGGCTGGCGGTGCTCCTCGGCGCGGACGCCGACGCCGAGGACATCGTCTCCGAGGCGTTCTACCAACTGCACCGGCGCTGGCCCAAGTTGAAGACACCGGAGGCCGCGGCCGGCTATCTCCGCTCCATCGTCTGCAACCTCACGCGGATGCGGATCCGGCACCTGCGCGTCGCCCGCCGCCACGCCCACCGCGAGGTCGACGAACACGTCAGTTCGGCCGAGCACCAGGTACTCCTCCAAGACGACCACCACGCCCTCGTCGCGGCGCTGCGCTCGCTCTCCGCGCGCCAGCGCCAGGCACTCGTCCTCAAGTACTGGCTGGACCTGAGCGAATCGGAGATCAGCGCGACCATGGGCATCTCGCCCGGGGCCGTGAAGTCGCACACCGCACGCGGCATGACCAAGCTCAAGAGCGTGCTGCGGGGTGCCCTCCGGTGATCGACAAGGCACACCCCGCAAGCGAGAAGGCGGAGCCCGCGATGGACGAGGAAGAGGACTGGCTCCGCCGGGCCTTCGACGAGCTCGCCTGTTCCGTATCGGCCCCTCCCCAGGCGTACCGCAAGGGCCAGGCCCACTGGCGCCGCCGCGCCTACCACCGCAAGGCCCTCATCGCCACCATGGTGCTCGTGGTCGTCACCGTCGTCTGTCTCATCGGCCTCCTGGTCCTGGGCAAGGGCTCGGCCAGTACCCACGTCATCTACGACGACAACCGCACCGGGGCGGGCATCCCGTTCCCGCCCGCGTCCTCCTGAGCGGGCGCGCCCGGACGCCTCCCGCACAATGGCCCCATGGCAACCGTCCTCGCGTTCCACGCACACCCCGACGACGAAGTGCTGATGACCGGCGGCACGCTCGCCCGTGCCGCCGCCGAAGGCCACCGGGTGGTGATCGCGGTCGCCACCGACCACCTGGCCGCCGGCCCGCACACCGAGTCGCCCCGGCTGCGCGAACTCCGGGCGAGCGCCGAGGTCCTCGGCGCGCACCGGGTCGTCCACCTGGGATACGCGGACAGCGGCCACGGCCCGGTGCTCTACCCCGACCCGCCGGGCCGGACGCGCTTCGCACGGGCGGACACGGAGGAGGCCGCCGAACGCCTCGCCGCCCTGCTGCGCGAGGAGGACGCCGACCTGCTCCTGAGCTACGACGCACATGGCGGCTACGGCCACCGCGACCACGTCAAGGTGCACCAGGTGGCTCGGCGCGCCGTCGAACTGGCCGCTACGCCACGCCTGTTGGAGGCCACCATGCCGCGCGAGACCATCGCCCTCACGGTGCGCCTGATCCGCGTCCTGCGGATCCCGTTCCGCTACGACCCGGAAGCGCTGCGCACCGCCTACAGCCCGCGCTCCGCCATCACCCACACCCTCGACGTCCGGCGCTTCGCCCGGCAGAAGCGGGCGGCACTGGCCGCACACCGCTCCCAGGTCACCGGAAACGGTCGGCTGGCCCCGGTGATGAGGACGCTGATCCGCCTACCCGCCCCACTCTTCGGACTGCTGCTGGGCCGGGAATGGTTCACCGAGGTGGCCCTACGGCCGGCACACCGGCCACCCACCGCCGAACAGCGCGCACAATGACCGCAGGCAACGCCAGGTCCCGGTACGACAGTTGCGCCACCAGCCACCCCTCACCCCACCCGGCGCAGGAACTCCGTCACCGCGGCGGCGACGCCCGCCGGATCGTCGTCGTGAATCCAGTGCCCGGCGTCCGGGAAGGAGACCAGGTGCGTATCGGCCCGGCGGTCGACCATCTCCCGGGCCAGGTCGGCGGGCAGCATGGTGCTGCCGCCCCCGCGGAGCACCAGGGCGGGGCAGGTCGAGCCGAGCCAGTCGGCCCACCACTCCCCCGTGTTGCCCTCCTGGACGGCCATCATGTCGTCCCAGTCGAACAGGAAGCGCCACCGGCCCCGTTCCTCGTCCCGGACCGCGCTCTGGAGGAAGTAGCCGACGTCCGCCATGCCGGCCGCCTCCGCCACCTGCCGGGCGAGTTCCTCCTTCGTGGGGGCGGAGGCGGGCCAGCCCCGTACGTCCAGCACCGGATGGGCGATCTCCGGCCGGCGCATCAGCGGACCGGCGTCCTCGATGACCAGCGCGCGCACCACATCGGGGTGGTGCGTGGCGAGTTGAAAAGCCGTCACACCGCCCGACGAGTGCCCGAGGACCACCGCGGGCCCCAGGCCCAGCGCCCGCAGCAGATGCGCGGCGTCCTCGACGAAGTCCTCGCGCGCATAGCCGTCGGTGCGGTCGCTCAGACCGTGGCCGCGCTGGTCCGGGGCGATGACCCGGGCGTGCGCCACGAGCCCCCGCGCCAGCTCCGCGAAGATCGCTCCCCTGCCGAAGGTGCCGTGGAGCAGCAGTAGCGGTGTTCCGCTGCCGCCGAAGTCGACGTACGAGAGGGCGGGGTGGCCACGGTGCGAGGAGAGCTGACGCTGCTGCATGGTTATCAGCCTATTGCGGCCGTGCGCCGCCCGGTGTCCACTCCCGCCCCTTGCTTCCGGCCCGTCTCCCCCAGCGGCAACTCCCGCTTCCGCTACGGGCCGGACGCGCTACCCGGCGTCGGACGGCCGTGTCCCGCGGGGCACGGCGAAGTCGGTGAGCAGAGCCGTCCGCGGGCCGGCCGCCGACCAGGTGCCGCGCTGCGCGAGGACCGCGATCGCGCTGGTCGGGAACTTCTCCCGGGCACGGTCCAGGGCGTCGCCCAGAGCCTGGGCGGCACACCGCAGCACCACGTCCTGGACGGCCGGGTTGTGGCCGACCAGCAGCAACGTCCCTACGTCGTCGGGGGTTTCCCGGACGACGGTGATGACGTCGGCGGGCTCCGCGGCGTAGAGGCGGGGGTCGTGGCGGACCGGCGGCGGGGCCGGGAGCTGCGCGGCGGCGAGTTCCCACGTCTCGCGGGCGCGGGCGGCGGTGGAGCAGACCACCAGGTCGGGTACGCAGTCGGCGTCGCGCAGCCAGCGTCCCGCGGCCGGCGCGTCACGCCGGCCCCGCCCGGCCAGCGGGCGGTCGTGGTCGGCGACGTCCGGCGGCCAGGCGGACTTGGCGTGCCGGAGGACGACCAGTCGGCGCGGTCCTTGCATGGGGGTGGCCTCCCTGTCTCGGTGAGCGGCGACCGTCTCGGGCGAGTCTCGCATCCCGCGCCGCCGTCCCCGCGGCGGCGGACGCCGCGATTCGGATGCGCCGGCGTCCGCGTCCGCGCCTCCTCCGTACCGTTCCGCGGTCCACTCCCCGTGGCCAGGACCACCGGCCCCCCGCCCACCTGATGCGATCACGCTGATAGCGTCTCCGCCGATGTTGAGGGCATGTCACCGGCATGCCACCGAACGGGGAGGACACACCCACCATGATGGGCCACTCGCACGCGGTGAGCGGCGCCCTGCTCTTCGCGGGCACCGCACCTTTTCTGCCGCCGCTGCTGATGCACACTCACCTGACGCCGCAGGAGATCCTGATGGGCACGGTGCTGTGCGCCGGTGCCGCGCTGCTGCCCGACCTGGACCACCACGACGGCACCATCGCCAACTTCCTCGGCCCGGTCTCCAAGGTCCTGTGCCGCTTCGTCGCGTGGATCTCCGGCGGCCACCGGCACGCCACCCACTCGCTGTTCTTCATCGCCCTGATGACGGCCGGCACCTGGGCCGGGGTGACGTACCTGGGCCGGCCCTTCACGCTCGTCATGACCTTCTTCCTGCTGGCCCTCGCGGTGCGCGCCCTCAACCTCTGCCCGCCCGGCCACGGCTTCTCCGCCTGGAGCACGATCGTCGCCATGGCCGGCATCGGCACCGGCGTCATCGCCAAGTTCATCCCCTCGGCCCCAGGCTGGCTGCCGTACGCGATCGGGCTCGGCTGCCTGGCCCACCTGCTCGGGGACTCCATCACCAAGCAGGGCGCACCGTGGCTCTGGCCGCTGAAGACGCGCTACGAGATCGTCATCATCAAGCACAGCGGCAACAAGCTGGAGACCGAGATACTCACCCCGATCATGGGCGTCGCCACCGTCGTGCTGCTCTGGTTCACGGCGCTCTCGCCGCACTCCTTCAGCTAGGGCCGGTCCGGCAGTTCCGGGGGGCCGACGGGCCGGGGTCGCCGCCCGGACCGCGCCCCGCGGCACGTCCGGGCCCGCCCCGCCGCGGCCGTTGCGGCAGACTGCGGGGCATGGCGACCTCCCGCACCTCCGCACGTGTTCACCCGGTCCCGTACCACTCGCAGTGGGCGTCCCCGGAGCTCGTTCCCGCGATCCTCAGCGGGGCGATGTCGGCGGCGGAGGATCCGCGCTGGTCGGCGTACGGGGCCCGGAGCCCCGAGGAGTACGCGTGGTGGTCCTGGCGGCTGTGCGGTGTGGCGTGCCTGCGGATGGCGCTCGCGTACTGGCGGGACGCCGCACCGACCGCGATGGAGCTGGCGGCCGAGTGCCTTGAGGCCGGTGCCTATGTGCGGCACGACGAGGGCCTGCACGGTCTGGTCTACGCGCCGTTCGCCGCCTACGTCGAGCGCCGCTGGGGCCTGACCGCGCAGTCCCGGCCCGATCTCCCGCGGAGCGAGATCCCCGGACTCGTCGCCGCCGGCAGGCTGCCGCTGCTCTCGGTGCATCCGTCCATCCGGGACGCCGACCCCCGGCCGCCGCACCGAGGAGGTCACCTGGTGCTGGCCGTCGGCAGCACGGACGACCATCTCGTCGTCCACAACCCCTCCGGACTCCCGGCGCACTCGCAGGAGTTCGCCCGCGTGCCCTGGGAGACCTTCGACCGGGTCTACGCGGGCCGCGGCGTCGTCCTGGGGCCGCGGCCCTGACGCCCCTCGGCGGTTCCCGTACTCCCGCGCCCGGTCACACGCCGATCGCCCCGTCGATGCGTTCACGGAGCAGATCGGCGTGCCCGTTGTGCCGGGCGTACTCCTCGATCATGTGGATGAGCACCCACCGCAGCGACACCCGACCGCGCCAGCCGTCGTCGCCCGCGACGTCGAGTCCGGGCGCCGCGGCGACGAAGGCATCGGCGAACGCCACCTCGGCGCGCCAGGCTTCCCATGCCGCGGCGATGACGGTGGGGTCGGCCACGGCGCCGTCGAAGTCGCCGTCCGGGTGCGCCGTGGAGGAGAAGAGCCGCGGCGCCTCCTGGCCGGCCAGGACGTACCGGAACCAGCGGCGTTCGACGTCGGCGAGATGCCTGACCAGCCCGAGCAGCGAGAGCGTGGAGGGTGCGACGGAGCGGCGCGCCAGCTCCGCTTCCAGGCCGGAGCACTTCAGTTCCAGGGTCCTGCGCTGAGCGCGCAGGAAGCCGGCGAGCACGGCGCGTTCGTCGCCGGTGGTGGGCGCGTCGAGCCGGTCGTCCCGCTCCTCGTCGACGAACAGTTCGGCTCTTCTGCGCGGACCGCTGGTGCTCATCGTCAACTCCGTTACGGGTTCCGGCGGGTGAGTCGGCGGAGGGGTCCGGCGGCGCGCCACCGGACCCACCCTACTTCCCCGGGTCTTGAGGATCATCCCGCCGCGGGCCGTCAGGCGCAGCGGTCGGCACCTGCTCCGCCGGGAACAGGATCGGGCTGAGCAGATACCGCCTGCGGTCCGGCGACGGCTCGTTCGCCAGCTGCCCGAGGATCGCCGCGCGCATCTGGCCGATCAGCGTGGCCAGTTCCTCCTCGCTGAGCCAGACCGCGTGCTGCCGGTAGCCCACGGAGTCGGCGGTCGGGTCGGCCCCGTCCCGGTCGAGGTAGGCGTCGAACTCGGCGAGCAGCGCGGCCATCGCCACCGCGAAGATCCGGCGGTGGTCCTCCACGGGCACCGCGGCCGCGGTCTCCGCGTCGACCACCGCCCGCGCCCGCTGGAGCCGGTAGCGGCGTTCGACCGAGCCGCGCACCCGCTGTTCGCCGACCACTTCGAGGAGGCCGCCGTCGGCCAGCGTGCCGACGTGCCGGTAGACGGTGGCCTTGGACACGTCGGGCAGCAGGGCGCACAGCTCGGACGTGGTGAGCGTCCGCCCGCCGGACATGGCGTGCACGATGCGCAGCCGCACCGGGTGCAGAAGCAGTTCGACGCTGTCCATGGACGAATGTTCTCACGTCGGATACGTTTCTCAAAGTTGAGAACATTCGAACGAGGGAGCCCCCATGCCACTCCAGCCGACCGACGGCCGCCCCGGAACCGCCGTCACCCCGACCACCGAGCCGCCCCTGGGCCACCTGTACGAGGTCGCGCCCGGCCGCCGGCTGATGCTGCACCGCTCCGGCACCGGCGGACCCACCGTGGTCTTCCTCCCCGGTGCCGGTCTCATCGGCCTGGACTTCCTCAACACCCACGACCGGGTGGCCGAGTTGACCACGAGCGTGCTCTACGACCGGGCCGGCACCGGCTGGAGCTCACCGGTCGGCCTTCCCCGCACCGCCGCCGACGTCGTCGGCGAGCTGCACGGTCTCCTGCGTACCGCCGCGGTCCCCGGCCCGTACGTCCTGGTCGGCCACTCCCTCGGCGGGGCCTATGCGCGCCACTTCGCCCAGCGCTTCCCCGACGAGGTCGCCGGCCTGCTCCTCCTCGACCCCTTCCACGAGGACATCCGCGACCGCGCACCCCGCGAAGTCCGGGAGAAGCTCGCCCTGATGACCGGCCAGGAGGAGCCGCCGGAGCCCACCCGGGAGCAGCTCGACACCGCCCGCACCCAGATCGCGCCGCTCTTCGCCGCATGGCCGGACACCGTGCGCGAACCGCTCGTCGACTACCACCTCACGGCCTGGCGGACCGCGTTGCGCGAGGGCAGGAACGTCTACGACGAGGTCGCCGACGAGCTCCGGCACGCCCCTGCCCTCCCCGACGTCCCGCTGATCGTGCTCAGCGCGACCGGCTACGACGCCACCCAGTCCCAGCTCTGGTCCGAGGAAACCCTCCGCGAGATCAACAGGGGCAAGTGCGCCCTGCACGCCCAACTGGCCGCGTCCGTACCGCGCGGCGCACACCGCGTCCTCGACGACGCCGGCCACGGCTTCCCGCACGAGGAGCGCCCGGACGCGGTACTCCAGGCCATCACCGACCTGCTCGCCCGGCCCGGCGACTGACCGCCGCCGCCAACCCGGGCCCCTGGTGGCGCGCACCCCTCGCGCGCCCATCGCGGGGGACCGCGCGCCGACACCCCGGCGCGGCGCTGCCGTTCTCCCCCGCGTCCTTCCTGAAGTATGGGTGCAAACCTCCCGTAACCGCGCATAGCTCACTGCGCCCGTCGCACCCATCCCCGGCAGAACAAGGGCACGCACCATGGAGATGCACCAGCCGGCCGCCCCGGCCGCGCCCAGGAATCCCGGCCTCAAGCGGGACATCGGGCTGATCGGACTGATCTGGGCCTCGGAAGGGTCCATCATCGGATCCGGGTGGCTGTTCGGCGCCCTGTTCGCCGCGCAGGCGGCCGGCACCGCGGCGCTGGTCTCCTGGGGCATCGGCGCCGTCGCCATCATCATCCTGGCGTTCGTGCACGCCGAGCTGGGGGCGATGTACCCGGTCGCGGGCGGCACCGCGCGCTTTCCGCACTACGCGTTCGGCAGCGCGGCCGGGGCGTCCTTCGGCTGGTTCTCGTGGTTGCAGGCGGTCGCCGTGGCGCCCATCGAGGTCATGGCGTCGCTGAACTACCTGAGCGTGCACGTCCCCTGGGTCCAGACCGAGAAGAACCATCTCACCGGCGCCGGTTACGGTCTCGCCGTCGCCTTCATGGCGTTCTTCGTCGTCGTCAACTTCTTCGGCGTCAAGTGGCTGGCGCACACCAACAGCGTGGCGACGTGGTGGAAGGTGGCGGTCCCGGTCTTCACCATCGTGGTGATGGCCGCCGCCACCTTCCGGGCCGGCAACTTCGGTTACCGGGGCTTCTCCCCGTTCGGTGCCAAGGGCGTGCTCTCCGCGATCAGCACCAGCGGCGTCATCTTCGCCCTCCTCGGCTTCGAGCAGGCCGACCAACTGGCGGGCGAGAGCCGGAATCCGGCCCACGACATCCCCCGCGCGGTCATCGGCTCGATCCTGATCGGCGTCCTCATCTACATGGGCCTCCAGGTGGTGTTCATCGGCGCCCTCCCGCACAGCGCGTTCGCCCACGGCGGCTGGGCCGACCTCTCGTTCAGCGGCAAGGCGGGCCCGTTCGCCGGACTCGCCGGCTCCATCGGCCTCGGCTGGCTGGCCACCCTCCTGTACGTGGACGCGGTCATCTCCCCCACCGGCACCGGCCTGATCTACACGACCGCCACCTCCCGCATCTCGTACGGCCTCTCCCGCAACGGCTATGTGCCGGAGGTCTTCGAGCGCACCAGCAAGGGCGGTGTCCCGTGGTTCGGCCTGCTCTTCGCGTTCGCCATCGGGCTGATCGTCTTCCTGCCGTTCCCCACCTGGCAGAAGCTGGTCGGCTTCGTCACCTCCGCCAGCGTGCTGATGTACGCGGGCGCCCCGCTCGCCTTCGGCTGCCTGCGCAAGCAGGACCCGGACCGGCCGCGTCCGTACCGCCTGCCCGGCGGACTGTTCTGGGCCCCGGTGGCCTTCGTCGTCGCGAACCTGATCATCTACTGGACCGGCTGGGACACCCTGTGGCGCCTCGGCGTGGCGATCGTGCTCGGCTACCTGCTCCTCGGCGGCTCGGCGCTGCTCAGGCTCAACCCCAGGGCCCCGCAGCCGAACTGGCGGAACGCGCAGTGGCTGCCGGTGTACCTGGTGGGCATGGGCGTCATCTCCTGGCAGGGCGGCTTCTGCAGTACGGGCCCGGCATCCAAGGTCTCCTGCGGCGCGACGGACGCCCTCCCCTTGTGGTGGGACATCGCCCTCATCGCGGTGTTCAGCCTGGCCATCTACTTCTGGGCGCACTCCGTGCGACTGCCGGCCCCCCAGACGCAGGAGTACATCGGGTCCGTGGAGGTGGTGACCGGACGATGAGTGCGAAACCGCCCTCGGGATCATAGAATCACCCGAACGGGGAAGATCCTCGAAGGGGGACCGGATGGACCGCAGCATACGCACCGTGGACGACGTACTCAGGCTCCTGGACGGTCTGTTCACTCCGGACGCCGACCGCTGGTCGGAGACCGGGGCCTCCTGGTGGGACGGGTTCTACGCGGACCGCACCAAAGACGTGCCGTTCTTCGTCGCGAAGCCCGACGAGAACCTGGTCTCGTACCTCGACCGCGGTCTGATCACCACCGGCCGCGCCCTCGACCTGGGCTGCGGCCCGGGCCGCAACGCCCTCCACCTCGACGCACGGGGCTTCACCGTGGACGCCGTCGACCTCTCCCCCACGGCCGTGGCCTGGGCCGCCGACCGGGCCCGCGAGGCACAGGCCGGGGTCCGGTTCCACTGCGGCGACGCCTTCGACCTCGTCGGCACCGAACTCCGCGGCCCCTACGACCTGATCTACGATTCCGGCTGCTTCCACCACCTGCCGCCGCACCGCCGCCTCAGCTACCTGGACCTCCTCGACCGCGCCCTGGCTCCCGGCGGCCATCTCGCCCTCGTCTGCTTCGCGGCCGGTGACCAGGGCATGGGATCCGAACTCCCCGACGCCGACTTCTACCGCCAGTCCCGCCTCCACGGCGGCCTGGCCTACACCCCCGAGTCGCTGCGCCACATCTTCGCCGGCCTCACCGAGCTCGAACTCCGCCGCATGCACGACGAATCCCCCGAGTCCGGCCGCTACGGCGAACCGTTCCTCTGGACGGCCCTGTTCCGGCGCGACGCGACCGGTCGGTGAAGCCCTTCCGCGGTGCGCAGCGCGCCTCCCTCAACCGCCCGTCCCCTGGCCTCCGTTGACGCCGGCCCACCGACCGGACGAACGGGAACGGGGCCGCCGCACGCGCCGCGTATCCGGCCGTCCCCGAAGCCCGGCGCCACCACGCGCTCGGCGGCAGGGGCCACAGGGACGGGCCGCGCCGGGCGCCGGCGGCCGGTTCCGGCGGCGAGCGGGAGAGCCGGCGCGACAAGCCGCTCACCCGGAAGGATGACGGCGCGGCCATCGCCTCCTTCGAGGAGGGGGCCCGGAACTTCGCCGCACGAGCCGGGACCGGGGCCCGGGCGATCGCCCGGCACCCCCCGGTGGCGCAGCCCACGGACCAGCCGTCACCGGGCGGATCGCAGTCGTCGGCCGAATACGCCGCGGTTCTACCGCAACGCATCCCGACACGCAGATAGCTTTAGAGGTTGCTCACCATTGAAGGTACTGTCTGCGTGTCATGGCTCGGTACAGGCGGGAGGCCGAGGTGAGCGCAGTCAGCTACCCCGTGCGCGGGACCACTCGTGCGAAGTCGGCCTGGGGCAGAGTCCTCGGGCGGGGCTCGATCATCCGGCGGCTGGACTGGATGCTGTTCGGATCGGCCTTCGCCCTCTCGACCATCGGCGCGGTGCTCGTGTACTCCGCGACCCGCGGCCGTATGGAGCTGAACCAGGGCGACCCGTACTTCTTCGTGCTGCGGCACATCATCAACACCGGGATCGGCCTCGCCCTCGGGGCCCTCACCCTCTGGTACGGCCACCGGCGGCTGCGGGACACCGCGGCCATCCTCTACGTCCTCACGGTGGTGCTGGTCGCGCTGGTACTGACGCCGGTCGGCGCGACGATCAACGGCTCCCGGCGGTGGATCGTGATCGGCGGCGGGCTGTCCATCCAGCCCGCGGAGTTCGTCAAGGTCTCGATCATCATCGCGATGGCGGTGGTCCTCACCGCCAGAGTGGACGCGGGCGACCTGGCCGGCCCGGACCAGCGCGGCATCATCCGGGCACTGGCCCTGGGCGGCTTCCCCGCGCTGCTGATCCTGCTCACCCCGGACCTCGGGCAGGTGCTCGGGATCGTGGCGATCGTGCTGTGCATGCTGATCGCGGCGGGCGCACCGAAGCGGTGGGTCCTGGGGCTGGTGGGGACCGGAGTGGTGGGCGCTCTGGCGGTCTGGCAGTTCCATCTGCTGGACCAGTACCAGATCAACCGGTTCGCGGCGTTCGCCGATCCCGCGCTCGACCCCTCCGGCGTCGGCTACAACACCAGCCAGGCGCGGATCGCGATCGGCGCCGGCGGGCTGACCGGGTCGGGCCTCTTCCAGGGGGCCCAGACCAACGGCCAGTTCGTCCCCGAGCAGCAGACCGACTTCGTCTTCTCGGTCGCCGGCGAGGAACTGGGCTTCCTCGGTGCGGGCCTGATCATCGCCCTCATCGGCGTGGTGCTCTGGCGCGCCTGCCGTATCGCCCGCAGCTGCCCCGACCTGTACGGGACGGTGGTCGCGGCCGGGATCGTCGGCTGGCTGGCGTTCCAGGCGTTCGAGAACATCGGCATGAACCTCGGCATCATGCCGGTGACCGGACTGCCACTACCGTTCGTGAGCTACGGCGGGTCGTCGATGTTCGCGGGGTGGGTCGCCATCGGCCTGCTGCAATCGATAAAGGTCCAGCGGGTGATGTCGGCCTGAGCCGGGCCGCGGACCGGCTCACCCCGTGCGGTACGCCGCCGGCTCCCGGGGAGGAATTCCCGGGAGCCGGCGGCGTGTGCGGCGAGGGGCCCGTTCGGGCCCCGGTCTAGCCGAGCCGCCGGGCGGCGAACACCGACCGCAGCTGCTTCCCGTTGACGAGCACGGCGACCCCGATCAGCGCGAGCCCGCAGACGCCCTGCTCGACCTTCAGCCATATCGGGAAGGTGCCCGGCAGCGCGATGACGGCCGCAATGGCCGCGATCATGACGGCGGAGACGATCCGCAGCCTGCGGTACGCCCCGCGTGAGCCGCGGGCCGTCCGGACGGCGAACGCGAACGTCAGCAGCGCGCTGGCGGCGACGACGGCGCCACGCACCCACACCGCTTCGTTCACCACCGCGGCGTCGTTGCGCAGCGCGACGATGGCGACGAGGGTGAGCACACTGATGCCGAGGTAGCCGCCAGCGAGCCACTTCGTCCCGCGGAACGCAGCCTGGCTGCGCGGATGCTGGAGGTCTTCCTCGGACAGCGCGGCAGGGCGCGGGCTCCGGGCGTTCATGCTGGTCGTCTCCTTGGCGATGCGGACCGCGGCGGCGGTCGAAGCGGTGGCACCGCCCTGTCCGGACGGCTGCTCCCAGCATCCGGCCCGATCGCCGCCCCTACGTCGCCCCCGCGGACGAGACCCGGAGTGATCCTGCGTCAGGGACCGGTCGGGGCCGCCCCGTAGGCGAGGTAGGGGGGATCCCGTAAGGGCCGGAGTTCGACCTCGATGACCAGCGCGGACGCGGGGCGGGGGACCGCAGGGCGTGGGGTTCCAACGAGGTCAGGTTGCGGTTGAGGCTGCCGGAGCGCGACCGCACCAGGACGCCCACGACGACACGGTGGCCGAGCTGAAGCGGGCCGGATATCCCGTCGACCGCCTCTGCCTCAGGCCGGACGGCAGTGCGGCGGGAAAGGCGGAGGTGAAGCGCAACTGCCGGATCGGGGACGAGAAAAGGGGTTCACGCTGACCGCCGGCATCGGCAACCGCGATACCGATCTCCAGGGCGGTCATTTCGAGAAGGGCTTCCAACTGCCGGACGACGACGGCTGGTTGAGCTGACCCGGGGTCCTACCGCCCCAACCCATGGCCCCAGCCGTGTTCCAGCAGGTCGAAGATCTCACGGAAGGCGCGCTCAGGGTCCTCGTGAGTGCCCGGCAGATTCCGGCTCTCCAAGGTGAAGCGGGCCAGCGCGGCGGACTTGAGGTCCCCCTCGGGCGCCCCGGTCGCCTCGGCGATGGCGGCGGCCAGGGCGGTCTCGTACCGGAGCCACATGCGGTGCTGGTACTCCTGGAGAACGGGGGTCGATTCCACCATCCGCCGGAAGGCGCGGAATTCCGGATCGTCGCCGCGGAACGCGGCCCGCATACCCACCAGGTGATCGCGCAGAGCGTGGAGGACGGACTGGCCGGGAGCCCGGTCACGGACCGCCGCGACGAGGGCGGCCTCGTGGTCCTGGTCCTCGTCGAAGACCAGGGCCTCCTTGCCGGGGAAGTGCTTGAACAGCGTGGTCACCGACACGTCGGCCGCCTCCGCGACCTCCCTGACGCCGACGTCGTCGTAGCCGCGCTCCAGGAAGAGCCGTAGCGCGGCGTCCGCCAGCGCCTTGCGCGTCTGGGCCTTCTTGCGTTCGCGACGCCCCATCGCTTCTGTCATGCCGTCCACCCTACCGCAACGGTTGACCGGATACGAAAGTTGAGTTGTTGCACTTATTTAGCTGCTGTGCTTTTCTGGGTGAGGCAGGACGGTCCGCCGGCACACCGCCGCACCGTCCCTTCCACCCTCCCGACCGTGCCCTCCACAAAGGAGCGATCCGCCATGTCCGCACAGCACGTGACGCACACCCCCGCAGACCGCCGCAGCCCCCGTATCGCGATCGTCGGCGGCGGTCTCGGCGGCCTCGTCTGTGCTCGCGTCCTGCAACGTCACGGCCGCACCGTGACCGTCTACGAGCGCGAGCCCTCACCCGAGGCCCGGTCGCAGGGCGGCACCCTCGACATCCATGCCGACACCGGCCAGCAAGCGCTGCGGGCCGCCGGCCTGTTCGACGCATTCAGTGCCCTGGCCCGACCGGAGGGCCAGGAGATCCGCATGCTCGACCACACCGCCACCGTGGTGCGCCGCCTCCTGCCCGAGAACGAGGCCGACCGGCCGGAGATCGACCGCGGCCAGCTCCGCGACCTCCTCCTGAACTCCCTCACCCCGGGCACCGTCCGATGGGGCGCCGGCGTCGACGCGGTCGCTCCGCTCGACGACGGCACCTGCCGCGTCCACTTCACCGGAGGCGCCACCGACGACTTCGACCTGGTCATAGGCGCCGACGGTGCCTGGTCACGGGTCCGTTCGGCACTCTCCGCCGCCCGCCCCCGCTACACGGGCGTCACCTTCGTCGAGTCCTCCTTCGACGACTGCGACACCCGCCACCCCGGGATCGCCCGGCTCGTCGGGCACGGCAGCATGACGGCGAAGGGCAGCCGCAAGGCCCTGACCGCCCAGCGCAACAGCAACGGCCACATCCGCGTCTACAGCGCCTTCCGCGCGCCGCAGGACTGGCACACCGCCCTCGACCTCACCGACGACGCGGCGGTACGCGCCCATCTGCTCGGCCGCTACGACGGCTGGGACGAGAGCCTGCTGGCCCTCCTCCGCGACAACGACGGCGGTTTCGTCCACCGCCCCCTGCACGCCCTGCCCGTACCGCACACCTGGGACCACCTCCCCGGCGTCACCCTGCTCGGCGACGCCGCCCACCTGATGCCCCCGCTCGGCGTCGGCGCCAACCTCGCCCTGCTCGACGGCGCCGAACTCGCCCGGGCCCTCGTCACCGAACCGACCCTCGACAGCGCCGTCCGCGCCTACGAGGACGTCATGCTCCCCCGCTCCGCCGAGCACGCCACAGCCTGCGGCGAGGGCCTGAACCGCATGATCACCGTGGACGACGCGCAAGAGGTGCTCTTCCCCGACCTGGAGGGGATGCGCTCCAGCTGAGGGCGGGAACGCGCTCGACGCCCTCGCGGGACGGCGGGCAGCCGGCACACCACCGAACGCGCCCGCGCGGCACCCCCGTTGGCACGCTTCACATCCCACAGGAGGCTGCCGCCGCCGCGGCGGGGAGGGGCCGCTGATCGGCACCCGCCGGGCGGTGCGGCTACCGCCCGGCCAGGCCCGGTTCGCCACCCGGAGGCGGGGTGCGGAGCCGGTACGGACGGTGTGGATCCCATCGGGGCGACCTACGCGGACCGCGCCTGCGTTCCGGTCACGGATCGCGCCCCGTCCGTCACCATTCGCCCCTGGTCGCGGGACGTCCGCTCCGGCCCGCGCCGCGGATTTGCCCCGGGTCGGGGGCGGTATGCCACAGTGAGCCTGCCGACCGGGCGCCGCCGCGCGCGGGACCCGTCGGGATGCCCCTCCCTCATACCCCGTACAACGGCCCCGGCCGCGCCCTGCGCACGCCCGGATCGTCCCCGCCCCCTCACGTCCTTCCCCAGAGAGCGATGCAGGCAACGACCCTTGTCCCCCGGACCGCGGACCTCTTCGACCAGGGCCTGGAGCGGCAGGCCGGCTCCGCCCTGCTGCGCTTCGGCGCCGCGCGGCAGCGTCCGGCCCACCGGATCAGCTGGTCCGGCGACGGTGCCGCCGCCTGGCTCGACGAGCCGCGCGGCCATGTGTGGAGCGTCGGCGACGCCACCGCCGCCGCCGGGCTCGTACTGCGCGCCGCGCACCAACTTCCGGGCCGCGTCACGGAGTTCACCGGACCCCGAGGGACCGATTCGCTGCTCGGCCGGCACCTGCCGGTGACCGACGCCATCGCCTGGGTCTTCCGCTGGACGGTCCAGGAGCCCCCCGTCCACCGGGCCGAGGAGCGGGTGGTGGTCCTCGGCGAGGCGCACCACGACGAGCTGCTCGCCTTCCTCACCGAACACAGCCCGGCCCACTCGACCGGCCCCGGCTCCTCGGCGGTCAGCCTCTGGGCCGGGATCCGCGGCACGGGCGGGCGGCTGGTGGCGTGCGGTGCGCTGAGCAGTCTGCGCGACAGCGGCGCCCCGCTGATGGCGTCGGTCGCGACCGACGCCGCACAGCGCGGCCAGGGGCTCGGCGCGGCGCTGACCTCCTGGCTGACCCGCTACGCGATCCGCCACCACGGCTTCTGCACCCTGTGGCAGCTGGCCGACAACGCCCCCGCCGAGCGGCTCTACACCCGCCTCGGCTACCGCAACGAGGACCCCTGCGTGGCGGCGCGCATCGCCACGGGCTGACACCGGCGCGCCCCACGGCGGGCGAGCGCCGCACACGACACGCCCGCCGGGAACCGGGGGCCGTCAGGATCCGGCGCCGGTCGGCCCCGGATCCGCTGCCTTCTTGCGCCCGACCGCCGTCTGGGCCATACCGGGCAGGAAGTCGGCGAACAGCTCGTGCACTTCGTGGACCAGCGGGCGCAGGACCCGGAAGCGGGCCAGGGACACCCCACGGGCGGTCAGCCGGGCGCCGCGGCCCGCCAGTTGACGGCTGCGCTCACGGCCGGGCGAGCGGTCGAAGACCCAGTACAGGACGAGTCCCATCTGCGACAGCCACATCAACTCGGGCAGCACGTCGGCGAGTTCGGGCGGGACCTTGGCCTTCGAGCCCGCCAGCACTTCGCGGTGCACGTCGATGGCCGCTTCGCGTGCGTGCCGGGAGTCGGCCGAGAAGGGGCTGAGGGGACTGTCCGGGTCCGCGGCGTTCTTGAAGAACTGGGCCGCGAACTCGTGGTACGGCGCGGCGATGTCCAGCCATGCGCGCAGCACCCCGGCGAGCCGCGCCTCCAGGTCCGTCTCCCGGTCCAGTACGTCGCGGACCGCCGCCTGGTGCTCGGCGGCGATCCGGTCGTAGAAGCCCTGGATCAGGTGCTCCTTGCCCGCGAAGTAGTAGTACGCGTTGCCGACCGAGACCCCGGCCTCCTTGGCGATGACCCGCATGGTGGTCTTGTCGTAGCCCCGTTCCTGGAACAGCCGCATGGCCGTCTCCAGGATCAGGGTGCGGGTCTGCTCGCTCTTGGCCGGTCGGGGCGGGTTCTCTGCTGGCACGGTCAGAGCCTAATCGGGCACCGCGCAGCCACTGCGGCAGCCCTGCGGGGCGGCGGAATCCGCCGGGGCGGCCCAGCCGTTGCCGGGGGCGTGAACCGCCCGGCCGGCGGGCCGTGGGCCCCGGTGCGACTCGCGGTACCTGGCCGCGGCGAGCACCGCGCCACGCGCGAAGCGGAGTCCGGAGGGGGTGCTGAACTTGTGGGCGAGTGGCCGGTACCTGTCCAGCGCCCACAGGCACACGACCCAGGCGGCCGGGCCGCGGTACACCTGCCCGCCGTCCCCGACGACGGTGATCTCCTCCAGTGTGGTGGTGTGGTCCAGCTCCGGCAGGCGCCGCCGGGCCTCCTGCGTACCGGCCGGCACCAGCTCCAGCGGCACCAGCTGACGCTGCCGGCCGAGCCAGTCGCGGAGGAAGGCGCAGAGCGGGCACTGCGCGTCGTACAGCACGGTGAGCCGGCGGACCGGGACGCCGGTGGCGCCCCGGTCCGCGGCGACGGCGGTCGCCGTCATCCCTGCACCTGCCCGGCGGGCGCCGGCCGGGTGTACCCCTGCGGCGCCACCGGCGGAGTCTGCTCACGGTCCATGATCCCGCGCCGGCGGAACTTGTTGAGCGCGAAGACGTTGCCGAGGTGCATCAGCCCGAGCACCAGCAGCACCACGCCGAGCTTGCGCGACAGCGCCTCGAACACCTGCCGGGAGGTGTCGACGGTGCCGTCGTCCTGGAGGTACAGCGCGACGAGGCCGAGGTTCACGAGGTAGAACCCGACCACGAGCAGGTGGTTGACGGCGTCCGCCAGCTTCTCGTTCCCGTGCAGGACGTCCGCCAGGAAGATCCGCCCGTTGCGGCTGAGGGTGCGGGCGACCCAGATGGTCAGGCCGATGCTGACGAGCAGGTAGATGGCGTAGGCGACGACGGAGAGGTCCACGTCCCGACTCCTTCTTGAACGTGTTCAAAAACGTTGACGGTGGCGACTGTAGACCTGTTTTTGAACGCGTTCAAGTGAGGTGCGGAGCCGGGGCAGGAGCGCGGGTGGGGCGGGGAGCGCGCGACCGCGGCCTACCGGCGGGCCACGCTGCGGACCAAGTGGCGCTCCGGCGGCGGGAGTTGCCCGTCCGCCTCGGCGCCGTCACACGCCGGGACGCGGACGCACCCCGTGGCGCGGGCCCGTCGAGGCGCGGCGGTGCCGGTGGAACTGCAGCCGCCTGCCGGACTTCTCCGGGCGCAGCGGCGGAAGCACGTCGGTGAGGAGGAAGAAGTACGCGAGGACGTGCGCCAGCCAGCGGTAGCAGACCATCAGCCCGCGGAACTGGCGCCGCGGATAGTGGCCGGTCCACACGAGCATGCCCGCGGGAGAGGTGAACACCAGGGCCACCACGGCGGCCACCATCAGCAGCGCCGAGAGCCCGCCGAGCCACCACACCAGCCGGACGATCAGGGCGACCAGCACGAGCAGGAGGTACACCGGAAGGGCGCGCAGCCACGACGCCACCAGCCGCCAGCCGCGCGGCATCCGGGGCGGACCGTCGATGTACAGACGGGTCGGGTAGTCGGGGACGGCGCCCAGGCTGAAGGGCGGATAGCGGTCCGTGGCCAGCGCCCCGTAGGAGTAGTAGGCCACCCGCCACGTCCACCGAAGCACCCCCGTGGTGAAGCGGAACAGCACACGCGGATACCGCCCGGTGAAGAGCAGGGAGACGAACGCGAGCGCGCTCGCGGCCAGGAACAGGATGCCCAGCACGGTCAGCGCGATGTGGTGCGGCACGAGCAGCAGCCATTTCACCGCCCAGAGCCAGCGCGACAGCGGCTCGTCCAGCTCCGCCTCGATGCGCACCGGCCGGCACTCCTCCGCGAGCGTTGCCATGACGGTCAGCTCCTTCCCGCAGGGGGAACGACACTCCCAGCCTGACCCGGGCGGCGCGGGCGGACCAGGGCTGTTCGGCCCCTTCCCGCCGGGCTCTTCGACCGCGGCGCGCTCGGCGTTCCCCCACGGGAGGCGGCACCGTGCAGACGCCGCAGGCAGGCGCCGAGCGCTCACCGTGCGGTGCGGGTGCACCCGCCGTGAGCACGCTCATCGGGGGCCCGTCCATACGGCGGGTGCCCTGTCGCGCGTGGGCGGGACGGGGCACCCGTGGTACGGAGCGGCGAGCCGCGCTATCCGCGCGCCACCTGCTCCGGGATGGCCGGGCGGCCGGCGGTCTTGGTCTCGGCGCCGTGCGCGAAGGAACCGGCGTCGTCCGCGTCGCGGTGCGGCTGCTGCTGGGCCTGGAGGCGGGGCAGGACGCGGCGCAGGTCCTCCAGGAACAGGTCGCCGAGGTCGTGGCCGAAGCCGTTGCGGATCACGACGCGCAGCGCCGCGAGGTCGGTGCGGTTGGCGGGGAAGGTGTACGCCGGCACCAGCCAGCCGCGCTCGCGCAGCGCGGCGGAGACGTCGAAGACGGTGAAGTTGGTGATGTCGTCGCTGACCCGGAAGGCGAAGACGGGGAGTTCGCTGCCGTCGGTGATCAGCGTGAACGGCCCGAGCTCGGCGACCTCGGCGGCGAGCCGGGTGGCGACGTCCCGGCAGGTCTGCTGGACGACCTGGTAGCCGTCGAAGCCCAGCCGCAGGAAGTTGTAGTACTGGGCGATCACCTGGGCGCCGGGGCGGGAGAAGTTCAGCGCGAAGGTCGGCATGTCGCCGCCCAGGTAGTTGACGTGGAAGACCAGGTCCTTGGGCAGCGCCGCGGCGTCCCGCCACAGGGCCCAGCCCACGCCGGGCATGACCAGTCCGTACTTGTGGCCGGAGGTGTTGATGGAGGCGACGCGCGGCAGCCGGAAGTCCCAGGCCAGGTCGGGGTCGAGGAACGGGGCGATCATCGCGCCGGAGGCGCCGTCCACGTGGACGGGCACGTCGATGCCGGTGCGCTCCTGAAGGTCGTCGAGTGCCGCGGCGATCTCGGCCACCGGCTCGTAGGCGCCGTCGAAGGTGGAGCCGAGGACCGCGACGACACCGATGGTGTTCTCGTCGCAGAGCTTGACGGCCTCTTCCGCGGAGAGGATGAAGCGGTTGCCTTCCATCGGGACGTACCGCGGCTCGACCTCGAAGTAGTCGGCGAACTTCTCCCAGCAGATCTGGACGTTGATGCCCATCACCATGTTGGGGCGCTCGGTGGACTTGCCCTCGGCGCGCCGGCGGTGCTGCCAGCGGCGCTTGAGCGCCAGTCCGGCCAGCATGGCCGCTTCGCTCGATCCGGTGGTCGAACAGCCCACCGCCGCATGCGAGTCGGGGGCGTTCCAGAGGTCGGCGAGCATGTGGACACAGCGCGCCTCGATCTCGGCGGTCTGCGGGTACTCGTCCTTGTCGATCATGTTCTTCTCGGCGCACTCGGCCATCAGCCGCTGCGCCTGCGGCTCGGCCCAGGTGCTGACGAAGGTGGCCAGGTTCAGCCGGGCGTTCCCGTCCAGCATCAACTCGTCATGGACGATCTGATACGCGGTGTCCGGGTCCATCCCCTCCCCCGGCAGCTCGAACCGGGGAACCTTGAGCGGCTCCCGGCTGAAGACCGGGTTCACGGTGAGATGGGGGCTGGCGTCGCGGTGCTGGTGGGGTCGCTTGAGTGGCATGGTGAGCGTGTCCTCTTCCCGGTACGTGCCGAACCTTGCAGCGGCGACCGGCCAGGCCGACCCTCCCGCCCGGCCCGGCCGGTCCACGCGCGGCGGCCAGGGTAACGGCTTTCACTGTGCGGGCAACGGACACCGCCGGGCCACGGGCGCACCTGCGGCGCCATCAGGCCACGTCGCCCGATTCCTCCGCCCCGCACCACGCGACGTGACGGAGCGGGGTCGCGCGGTGATCGTCACGGAGGGGCGTCGCCGGATCGCCGAGCGTGCGCTCGTCTCCCTTCCGTGTCCCCGTCGTCCCGGTCGTGCCGTCGCACCGCGCGCGGCCGGGCGCCGGATCCCGCGCGCCGTACCCCCGTTCGGCGCGCGGGATCCGGCCGGAGCTGCTCTTCTGGTGGGGGAAGTCCGTGGCGGGAGATCCACATCCGGGGAGAGATCCAGATGAGCAGCTACCGAGTCGCGCAGGCCGGCGCCGTGGGCGCGCCGTTCGAGATCGTCGAGCGGGAGGTGCCGGAGCCGGGCCCCGGCCACGTACGGATCGCCGTGGACGCCTGCGGGGTCTGCCACAGCGACGCGATGTTCGTGGGAGCCATGGTGCCGGGTGTCCGGTTCCCGGTGGTCCCCGGGCATGAGGTCGCCGGGCGCATCGACGCGGTCGGCGAGGGGACGTACAGCGGCTGGCGGGTGGGCGACCGGGTCGCGGTCGGATGGTTCGGCGGCAGCTGCGGGCACTGCACGCCCTGCCGGCAGGGCGACTTCATCGTGTGCCCGCAGCTGAAGGTGCCGGGGTGGGCGTACGACGGCGGTTTCGCGGAGATGATGGTCGCGCCGGCCGACGCGCTGGCCCGGATCCCCGACGGGCTGGCGGCGCCCGACGCCGGGCCGCTGGCGTGCGCCGGGGTCACGACGTACAACGGGCTGCGGCGCAGTTCGGGGCGGCCGGGCGACCTGGTCGCCGTGCTCGGCATCGGCGGCCTGGGCCACCTGGGCGTGCGCTACGCGGTCGCGATGGGCTTCGAGGTCGTGGCGATCGCCCGCGGCGCCGACAAGGGGGACCTCGCCAAACAGCTGGGCGCGCACCACTACATCGACAGCACGGCGAAGACCGGCGTCGCGGACGCGCTGCAGTCCCTCGGCGGCGCCAGGGTCGTCCTGGCGACGGCCGCCAACTCCAGTGCCATCACGGCGACCGCGGACGGGCTGGCCCACCGCGGCGAGTTGGTGGTCATCGGCGCGGACACCGAACCCCTGGGGATCAACCCCACCCAGCTCCTCATGCGCGCCCGGGTCGTCCGCGGCCACCCGTCCGGTACCGCACAAGACGTCCAAGAAACAATGGAGTTCAGCGTGCTGCACGGCATCCGCCCGATGACCGAGAGCATGCCGCTGGAGCAGGCCAACGAGGCATACGGGAAGATGCTGGCGGGGGCGGCGCGGTTCCGGATGGTGCTGACCGGCGGTTGAGGAACGGGCGCCGGTCCGGCGCAGGACGGAAGGGTACCCCGACCGTCCTGCGCCGCAGCGCGTTCCGCCGCCCCGAACCGCCCGCGACCGACCCCGACCGCCCACCACCGCACGGATATCGACGCCGGGGCGCGGCTCGACCGCCGGCCGCCCCGCCGCCGGTGCACGCTCGTCCCGACCCAGGAGGATGCATGTCCCAGTCCGCCACCCAGGCCGCCGGCCGCACCCATCGTCTGGTCCCCTCCCCCGCGGGCCGGATCCATCTCGTGGAGCAGGGCAGCGGACCGCTCGTCCTGCTGGTGCACGGGTTCCCGGAGTCGTGGTACTCGTGGCGCCACCAGATGGCGACGCTGGCCGCCGCCGGGTACCGCGCGGTCGCCATCGACGTGCGCGGCTACGGGCGTTCGTCCAGGCCCGCGAACGTGGACGCCTACCGTATGCGCAACCTCGTCGAGGACAACGTCGCCGTGGTGCACGCCCTCGGCGAGCGGACCGCGGTGGTCGTCGGGCACGACTGGGGCTCGCCCATCGCCGCCCACTCCGCGCTGCTGCGGCCGGACGTCTTCCGCGCGGTCGGGCTGCTCAGCGTGCCCTACACGCCCCGCGGCGGCCACCGGCCCAGCGAGGTCTTCGCCCGGATCGGCGGGGACGACGAGTTCTATGTGAGCTACTTCCAGGAGCCGGGCCGGGCCGAGGCCGAAATCGAACCGGACGTCCGCGGCTGGCTGGCCGGCATCTACGCCGCCCTCTCCGCCGACACCATGCCGGCGCCCGACGCCCCGCCCCCGTTCCTCGTGAGCCCGGGCGGCAGGCTCCGGGACCGCTTCCCCGCCGGCCGGCGCCCCGCCTGGCTCAGCGACGACGATCTCGACGTCTACGCAGGGGAGTTCGAGCGTACGGGCATGAGCGGGGCCCTCAACCGCTACCGGAACATGGACCGGGACTGGGAGGACCTCGCCGACCTCGCCGGCGCCCCGCTCACCCAGCCGTCCCTGTTCATCGGCGGCAGCCAGGACGCCACCCTCGGCTGGCTGGCCGACGCGATCACGGCGTTCCCCACCACCATGCCGGGTCTGGTCGCCTCGCACCTCCTCGAAGGCTGCGGGCACTGGATCCAGCAGGAGCGCCGCGACGAGGTCGACCAGCTGCTGACCAAGTGGCTGGCGAACCTGCCCGGTTGACGGCCGGGCTCGCCTACGGAGGACCGACCTCCCCCTGCCCCGACCCCGCTGCCGCCGTCACGGCTCGGCGCGGAACGCGCGCCGGTAGGCACCCGGCGTCGTCCCCACGGCGCGCAGAAAGCGCCTGCGGAGATTGACGGCCGAGGAGAGGCCGACGCGACGCGCGACGGCCTCCAGGGGGAGGTCGGTGGATTCCAGCAGTTCGCGGGCGGTGGCGATGCGCTGCGCGAGCAGCCACCGCCCCGGACTGGCGCCGAGCTGATCGGCGAACCGACGGGCGAGGGTACGGGCCGACACCCCTGCGTGCGCGGCCAGTTCGTCGACGGTGAGCGGCTCGTCGAGCCGTCCGGTGATCCACTCCAGCAGGGGCGCGAGCGTACCGTCGATCTGGGCGGGGTGCGGCGGCGCCGAGTACTGGAGCTGCCCGCCCTCCCGGTGCGGCGGCATGACCATGCTGCGGGCCACCTGCGCGGCGTACCCGGCGCCGTGGTCCGCGCGGACGAGATGCAGGCAGAGGTCGATGCCCGCGCCGGAGCCCGCGCTGGTGGCCACGTCACCGTCGTCCACGTACAGCACGTCCGGGTCCACCCGCGCGGCCGGGAACCGGTCGGCGAGTTGGCCCGCCCGCGCCCAGTGCGTGGTCGCCCGCCGCCCGTCCAACAGCCCGGCGTGGCCCAGCGCGAAGGCGCCGGAGCAGATGCTGACCACCCGCGCTCCGCGCCCGTGTGCGCGGCGCAGGGCCGCGACGACCGGGGGCGAGGGCGGCTGCTCCGTGGGCAGCCACCCGGGGACGACGACGGTGTCCGCGCGGTCGAGTGCCTCCAGCCCGTCGGTCACGAGCATGTCGTACCCGGCGAGGGTCGGCACCGGACCGGGGTGTTCCGTGCACACCCCGAAGGCGTACCGGGCCGGGATTCCCCGCCGGGAGATCCCGAACACCTCGGCCGCGCAGCCGAGTTCGAAGGTCGACTGCGGTGGATGGACGAGCGCGACCACATGATGCATGGCAGGAAAATACCTCAGGATGTCTTTTCTGACACTCGGCGGGTCGGCGGCGGCAGACCAGGCTGGTCCTCATGACGAACCAGCAGACGAGCCAGCAGACGCAGCAGCAGACACCGCACCCCGCACAGCGGCCGGCGGCGGAAGGGACGGCCGGACGGACGGCGGCGCGGACACGGGAGCAGGTGCCCGGCTACGTCTGGTCCGCCGTACGGGACGCCCCGGTACGGGAGATCTTCCCCGGCATCCGCGTCCGTCCGCTGTGGACCGGGGACGACGGCGCGAAGGCCCAGGTACTGGAGATGGACCCGCACTCCTGCTGGGAGGGCATCGACGTCCACGAACCCGGACCCGAGGAGGTCTACGTGGTCTCGGGGGTCTTCCACGACGGCGAACGGGACTACCCGGCCGGGTCGTTCATCCACGCGCCCGCGGGTTCCTGGCACGTCCCGCAGACGACGACCGGCTGCACGCTGTTCGTCTTCTACCCCGAAGGCTGAACGGTGCCCGACGGGCGGTGGCCCGTCGGGCGAGCCGATGGGCGCCCGCCTGGGCGGAATGCGACCGGCACCGTGGGCCCGGTCGCGCCCCGTCAACCGGAGGCCGGTGCGGGGCACTCAAGGAAGCGGGGCACGTGAGGGAGCGGGGCACGTGAGGGAGCGGGGCACGTGAGGGAGCGGGGCACGTGAAAGAGCGGGGCACGTGAAAGAGCGGGGCAGCTGAAGAATCCGCAGTTCACCGGCGCTCCACCTGTCATGACGAGCCATCAGCGCCATACGCGGGGCCATATAACACCACCACGGCACTAACAATGGCGCCAAGCGTGTGCCATTATGGCGTCATGGACCTCACGCCATGTACGTCGCCGTTCTCCGGCACGAACTGCGTCATCCGGACCCTGGTCAGCCGCGCCGTGGTCGGCCACGTCCGGGTCGGCCACGTCCGGGCGCTGACGGCCCTCCACCGCACGGCGGAGCGCTGAACGGCGCCCCGAAGGCGGCCACTTGGCCCCGCCGCGGCACCACCCGGCTCGCCGCAGGTCGCCGCCCCCTGCCCGCGTGCATCCCGCACGCCGGCATCCCTGCACACCCGCACTCCGCACCGGAGGACACCATGGACCACGAACCCACGCCCGAGACGAGCCCCCAGGCAGCCCCGGCGACCGCCTCGGAACGGCATTCCGACCCGGCCCCCCTTTCCGAGATGCCGGTGACCCGCCCCACCGGATGCCCCTTCGATCCGCCCGCCGAGCTGGCTCACCTGCGCGAGGAGCAGCCGCTCCGCCGCATGCGCTACCCGGACGGGCACCTGGGCTGGCTGGCCACCGGCCACTCCGTCGCCCGAGCGATAGCCGCGGACACCCGCTTCAGTTCGCGCTACGAGCTGATGCACCTCCCCTTCCCGGGAGCGGAGGGCGTCACCCTGCCCCCGGCGCCGGTCGGCGACCTCACCGGGATCGACGCTCCCGAGCACACCCGCTACCGGCGGCTGCTCATGGGCAAGTTCACGGTCCGGCGGATGCGCGAACTCACCACCCGCGTAGAGGAGATCACCGCCGAGCATCTGGACGCCATGGAGCGCCGCCGCGCGACGGCGGACTCGGTGGACCTCGTGGAGGCGTATGCGCATCCCGTCCCGGCACTGATGATCTGCGAACTGCTCGGCGTGCCCTACGCCGACCGCGATTCCTTCCAGCACCACGCGAGGGCGGCGACCGCCACGGACGGGTCCGTGGACGACCAGTACGCGGCGCTGGCCGCACTTCAGGAGTTCGTCCGCGGGCTGGTCGTGGCGAAGCGCGCCGAGCCCACCGACGACCTGCTCAGCGATCTGACCACCACCGACCTCACCGACGACGAGCTGTCCGGTGTCGGCAGCTTCCTCCTCGGCGCCGGTCTCGACACCACCTCGAACATGATCGGGCTCGGCACCTTCGCGCTGCTGACCAACCCGGAGCAGGCCGCGGCCCTGCGCGCCGATCCGGGCCTGGCCGACCAGGCGGTCGAGGAGCTGATGCGCTACCTCACCATCGCCCACACCGGCCTGCGGGCAGCGCTCGAAGACGTCGAGGTGGACGGCCAGTTGATCAGGGCCGGAGAGTCGGTCACCCTCGCGATCCAGGCGGCCAACCGCGACCCGCGCCGCTTCCCCGACCCGGACACCCTCGACCTGCACCGCAAAGCCACCGGCCATCTGGCCTTCGGCCACGGCATCCACCAGTGCCTGGGGCAGCAACTGGCCCGCGTGGAGATGCGCGTCGCCTTCCCGGCCCTCTTCACCCGGTTCCCGACACTGCGGCTCGCCGTCCCACCCGAGGAGGTTCCGCTGCGCACCGACATCACCCTCCACGGCGTCCAGCGGCTCCCCGTCACCTGGGACGTGCGGTAGCGCCGGAGCGCCGTGGGGCCGACCGGCCGCCGGTCAGCAGTCGCAGCAGCTGCAGCAGTCGCAGCAATCGCATCCGCCGTTGGCGCATTCACAGCAGCAGCTGCAACTGTTGCAATTACTGGTGCTGCAACAGGTGTCACAGCAGTCACAGGCTTGGCAGCACCCCTCGCGCGTCTTCCGCGACCACGGGCCCTCGAACTCCGAGGAGCAGCACACCTTGCAGGTGCAGCAGAGCCCGATGGCGAGCGCACAGCCCTCCCAGAAGCCGCGGGGCTTCTTCGGCTCCTGCGGAATGTGCGGCATCCCGCCGCCCCCGCCGCCCGGTCCGCCGCCGTAGCCGCCGCCCTGCCCACCGGGCGGCACGGGGCCTTGGCCGTTGTACGGGTTCTGCCGGCCGTCGTACGGGCCACCGGCCGGCGGCTGGCCGTACTGGGGCGGCTGGCCGTATCCGTTCCCGTTGCCGTACGGGTTCTCGTAGGGATTCCCGGGGTTCCCGTACGGGTTCGGGTTCCCGTACGGGTTCGGGTTGCCGCCCGGGCCGTCGTACGGGCTCGGTGCCCCGTACCCCTGGTGGGAGCAGCCGGCCGTACCGAAGGCGCGGTCCACCGACCGGCGCAGCTCGTGCACCAGCAGGACGTGCACCAGCTTCGAGTCGGTGAACTCCACGTCGCGCAGGGCCAGTCGGATGCCGTGCAGCGCGTCGTCGCACAGTCGGCGGGCCTCCGCGAGGTCGGCGCCGGTGGCGGTGATCGGGTTCCAGGCGCCCTCTGCGGCGTCGGACGTCCGGTCTTCCACGGCGTCGAGGAGGTGTGCCAGCCGCCCGAAGAGCCGCCCCGCTTCGGCCAACGGCGCGGCGTTGCCCGGTCGGCCCGCCAGCACCGCGGTGTGCGCGAAGGCCGCGGCGGTCGCCGTCTCGGTGGGCTCGGTGACGACCGTCAGCGGCGTGCCCGGCCCGGCCAGTTCCTCGATGCCCACCTGCCGGTCGACCGCGTCCACGAGCACGGCGGTGTCGAAGCCGAGGGTGGCACCGGTGCGTGCCCCGGCCCGGTCCCATCCGGCGGCGACCCGGCGCGCCGCGGCGGCCATCGGGCGACGGCGCAGCACTCCGTTCCCGTCGGCGACGTGGTCGCGTATCTTCGCCGAGGCGAGGACGAGGGAGACCGACGCCGCCAGCCGCGCACCCTCCCCCTTCGCCACCGACGCGGTCCGCATACCCCGCAGCGGGCAGGGCCCGGCGGTACGGCGCCGGAGGTCCGCCGGGCCGGACTGAGCATCCGTCAGCACCGAGACGATCAATCCGTCGTAGTTCGTGACGATGCGGGCGAACTGCCCGTGATCGCCGCGCAGCGCGAGGCAGAGGCCGCACAGATGGGCCATCCACTCCGCCTTGAGCCCCTGGGACAGGCGGTGGGCACAGGGCCTGACGATTCCGAACACGTGAAAACAAACCCCCGGGAGACTTCGACTTGGGCCGGCTGCGGCAGCGCATCGTATCCACCTCGCCCATGACCTGCGCGCTCAGCCCGCGCAGGGAGGTGCCACGGACCCCAGTTGCCACAACATGCCCTCGTCGTCCGGGTCGTGGCTTCGGTGCCCCGTTGCCGGATCCGGCCGAGGCCTCCCGATTCCCTCTCTTTTCACTCTTTTCACTGATACCGAAGGTTCGCCCCGCGATGGGAGCATGACCCCGCTCAAGTGGCAGGCACTGCAGGGACATTGGGAGAGCTATGAAGACCGTGCGATATCTGGCCGCCACCTGCGTCGCGGGACTGGCGCTCGGCGCGGGACCGGTGCTGGCTACGGGAGCCGCCGCGGCTCCCGCGGCCACCGGCTCCACCACCGCACGGCCACCGCACCTGGCCCCCGTCCCCATCGGCAGGGGCAGAGTGCTGACCGGCGCCGACAACGGGCACACCGTCACCGTGCACCCCGGAGAGACGGTCACCGTCCGGCTCAACGGCCGCCGCACTCATGGCGTCACGTTCTTCTGGAGCGCCCCGAGGTCCGGCGACTCCGCGGTCCTGCGGCAGACCGACGGGGGCACGACACCGACCGGCGACGCCGGCGGCCGTTTCCGCGCCGGCCACCGCGGAACGGCCGGGCTCAGCGCGCGGCGCACCTGCCGCGCCGGTCACGGGCACGTCTGCCCGCACGTGGTCGTCACCTGGCGGGTGACGGTCAAGGTGTCCTGAAGGTGTCCTGACGGAAGGTTGCGCCCCGAGCGGCCGGTATCCCCGCCGCGGGCCCGGAACCCACGGCGCCGGGGCGTCGCCGCCGCGAGTCCCGTCTCCCGCTCCTGGTCAGCCCTTGTCAGAGGGCCGTCGCCCCCAGTTGCCTGGCCGCCGCGTCGACGGTCTGGGTGAGGAGGGTGGCGATGGTCATCGGGCCGACGCCGCCGGGGACCGGCGTGAGCAGGCTCGCGCGGGTGACCGCCGAGTCGAAGTCGACATCGCCGACGTTGCCGGGGTTGTAGCCGGCGTCGATGACGACCGCGCCGGGCTTGATGTGGTCCCCGTGGAGGAAGCGGGGGCGGCCCACCGCGGCGATCAGGACATCGGCCTCCCGCGTGACGGCGGCGAGGTCGGTGGTGCGGGAGTGGCAGTAGGTGACGGTGGCGTCGCGGCCGAGCAGCAGCATTCCCACGGGCTTGCCGAGGATCGCGCTGCGGCCGACGACGACGGCGTGCTTGCCGGTCAGGTCGACGTCGTAGTGGTCCAGGAGCCGCATGATGCCGCCGGGTGTGCAGGACGCGAAGCCGTCCAGGCCGAAGCTCATCCCGGCGAAGGAGTGGAAGGTCACGCCGTCGACGTCCTTGGCGGGGGCGATCGCCTCGAAGGCGGCGCGCTCGTCGATGTGCGGACCTGCCGGGTGCTGGAGCAGGATCCCGTGGACGCCGGGGTCGTCCGACAGCTCGCCGATCGTGTCGACCAGCTGGGCCGTCGTGGTGGCGGCCGGCAGCGCGATGTGCCGGGAGCGGATGCCGGCCTTCTCGCAGCGGGCGCGCTTCATCCGCACATAGGTCACGGAGGCCGGATCCTCACCGACCAGCACGGTGGCCAGACACGGGGCCTGGCCGGTCTGCCGGGTGAGGGCCGCGGCGCGCTCGGCGGCCTGCTCGACCATCCGGCGGGCGAGTGCGCTGCCGTCCATCAGGCGAGCGGTGGGTGCGGTGGTCTGCGGCATGGGCTGCTCCTGAGCGTCGCGGGGAATCGCCCAGGCGCACGGCAGGGACCACGGAGGCCGAGCCGCTCCCCGGTGGTACTCCACCCAAGCGCCAGTCACGGCTCGGGACCACTCTAGGCGATGGGCGGACGCGGGTCGACGGCGGTGCGACGGGGCACCGCGCCCCCACCGCCGTCAGGGGCCGGGCTGGCCGGGGGTCGAGGGATACGGCGTGCTGGCGGCCTCCCACTGGCTGAGGATGCCGTCCCAGTCGTGCTGGGTGACAGTGACGGCGCTGGGATCCCAGGTGGGGGGCGAGGGCACCGGCGCCGGCTGGGGTGTCCACGCGGCATGCGGATCGTGCGGTGTCCAGGGGGCGGTGTGCTGCTGCGGCATCCAGGGGGTCTGCGGCTCGTAGGGCGGGAGTGGCGGATGTTCCTGACGGGGCAGCGAGGTGGTGTCGGGCTGCTGGACGGGCGGGACGTCGGTCATCCGGCGGTGGCGGCCGATGCGGTCCGAGGGCGGGCGGTGGTGCAGGCGTGGCTCGGAGGCGAGTTGATGGGCGCGGGCGGCCAGGATGGAGACGTCCAGGCCGAGTTCGGCGGCGAGCGCGCCGAGGTCCACGCCGCTGTGCCGGCTGTTCACGAGGACCGCGTCCAGGGCGGGCGACCAGGACGGTTCCGGGGCGGGGGTGTGCATGGCGGCGGCGTACGGCTGCTGGGTGGGGCGGGGCGGGACGTAGGAGGCGGAGTCGGCGGGGGTGGGCGGGGCGGTGGGCGGGCCGGCGGCGAACGTTCCCGTGCGGCTGCCGCTTGCGGCACCCGCCATGACTCTTCTGGCGGTGGCGGCTGCGGAGCTGGGGGTGGATGCGGCGGCGCTCGTCGCGGCGGACAGCACCGGCTCCGGTTGTGGAGCTTCGGCCGGTGGGGCGGGGCGGCGTTCGCGGGCGGACTCCTCCAGCAGGCTCTTGGCCACGGCGCGGGCGTCGTCCTTGCCGACCGTGCGGCGGGCCAGGCGCACTTCGCGGGCGTCGAGTCCGAGCAGGTCGGCCACCACCTCGTCGCTGCCCACGGTCACCGCGAAGGCGGCCAGGGTCCGCGAGCGGCGCGCCTCGGCCTCGTCGAGGAGTCCTTGCGTCCGGCGGACCTCGTCATCGCTGCTGCAAAACGCCTGGGCGAGTACCGCGTGGCGCTCCCACAACTCCCTCGGTTCCATGTCAGCGACAACGTTTTATAGCCGATGTTGGTCCGGTTATCGATGAGAGATCACTGTAAGAGGTGATATTCCCTGCAAAGGGGACGGAGCTTTGGGGTGTTATGCGGGGAAGCATCCGAAGGTGCTCCAGGGTGTCTGCAGTGACCATCTGATGGAGTGAATCGTTTCTACGGCCATGAGTGCTCCCTCGTCCGTCACTGTCGCCGGTCACGGTCAGACCGCCTTCGTCCCCAGCCCCGTGATGCACCACCCGCCGCTCCCGGCTCCGGGTCCCGTCCCCGTACCGCCGCGGATCAACGCGGAGGTACGGATCAACGCGGAAGTCCTGAGACAGACGCCCGTGTACGCGGGCCTGGTGAAGATCTGGGCGGAGCGGTCCGCCACGGTGCCCGGAGTCGCCGATCCGGAGTGGCAGCGGCTGGTCTCCTACCGCGCGCTGATGGAGGAGACGGAAACCGCGCTGGCGGCGCTGCGTCCACACCGGGCGCCGGATGTCCTGCCGTCCCGCCGGCCGATGCCCGGTCCGTCCCTCTCCATCGAACTCTCGGCGCCGCGCGGCCCGTTGCGGCCGGTCGTCCACCATTGACGGTGCGTCGGCGGCACCGCCGGCCGCGGTACGGTGCCGCCGCGCGCGCTCGGTGAACGGCGGGCGGTGATCACGGGGGCCGCCGCGGCGCACGGCCGGGGACCGCCGGCGTCGTGATCGTCGCCCGCTCCGGGAGGGCCGTGGCGCAGCGTCGGGACGCCGTCCGGCCGGGCCTGCGCGGGGCCCGGCCGGAGTACCGTTGAAGTGTGGAAACGGCCGGTTTCCGCGCCGGGGACGGGTTCGCGTCATGGTCACGGTTTCGGGCGAGAACGGAGAGCTCGGGTGAGCGCGACGGATGAGGTGGACTTCAATCCGATCGGGGTGATCGGTCGGGTGACCGTCTCGATCCCGAGCGACGGACCGGGCGAGGTGCTGCTGCCCGTACGGGGCGGGAGCGAGGCGTTCGCGGCCTGGTCCGGCGGCCGGCCCATCGCCCGGCACACGCAGGTGATCGTGACGGACCGGACCTCGGCGCGGTCGGTGATCGTCGTGCCGCTGCCCGCCGCCTGACCGCCCTGCGCGCGGCATCCGCGCGCCCTTCCGCACCGCCCCGTGCACCCGCCCCGACCGAGGCCGGTCCGACGAGACCAGGAGCCTTGCGATGTTGTTCTGGCATGTACCGGCGCCCAATGAGGCGCTGTTGATCTCCGGTTCGAAGCGCCGGGCCGGGGACGCGCAATTCCGTATCGTCACCGGCCATGGGTGCTGGGTGATGCCCGTCAAGCAGAAGGCCAGCGTGCTGTCGCTGTCGTTGCGGGAGTCGGAGATCTCCGAGGACTGCGTCACCCAGCAGGGGATCCGGCTCGCCGTACGGGCGGTGGCCGTGTTCAAGGTCGGTGACGATCAGGCGTCCATCGCCAATGCCGCCCGGCGCTTCCTGGACGAGCAGCGGAGCATGGAGGAGCTGGTGGGGCGGATCTTCGCCGGCCATCTGCGCTCGATCGTCGGCGGGCTGACCGTCGAGCAGATCATCCGCGAGCGGGACCGGGTCGCGCAGGAGGTCAAGGAGGGCAGCCACTCGGAGATGGAGAAGCTCGGGATCGTCGTCGACGCGTTGCAGATCCAGGAGATCGGCGACACCTCCGGCTACATCACCAATCTCGCCGCGCCGCATGCCGCGGCGGTGGCCAGCGCCGCGCGGATCGCACAGGCCAAGGCGGATCAGGAGGCGACCGAGCGGGAGCAGCAGGCGGCGGCGCTGAAGGCGCAGTACGAGCGGGACACCGCGATCAAGCGGGCCGGGTTCCTGGCGGAGACCGAGCAGTACAACGCGCGGGCGGCGCAGGCCGGTCCGTTGGCGCAGGCCAGGGCCTCGCACGAGGTCATCGAGGAGCAGACGGCACTGGCGGAGCGGCAGGCGGCGCTGGCCGCCAGGCGGCTGGAGGCCGAGATACGGCGGCCGGCGGACGCGGAGGCGTACCGGCTGCGCACGCTGGCCGAGGCGCAGCGGGACCGGGTGCGGTTCGAGGCGGATGCCCGTGCGTACACGGAACGGGAGGTCGCCCGGGCGCGCGCGGACGCGAACAGCGCGCTGGCGGCTTCGCTGCGGGACGGCAACCAGGAGCTGATCGCCGCGAACCGCACGGTCGAGAATCTGCCGGCGCTGGCCGAGGCGGCGGCGAAGGGGATCTCCGGGTCCCGGCTGACGGTGCTGAACGGGACGGACGGGGTGAACGACATCGTCTCGGGGATCGTCGGCCAGGGGCTGGCCATTCTCGGCAGCCTGAAGACGGTGACGGGGACGGAGCGGGGCGCGGGGGCGGCGGGCGCGGCCGTACCCGGCGAGGTGTCCGGGCCGGAGGGCGGGGCCCGTACGACGGCGGAGGCGCCGTCGGGCGACGGGGCGGGGAGCCCGGTCATGCCTGTGGGCCCGGGTCGTCGACCCGAGCCCACAGACGCGACGACGCGACGGGACGGCTAGAGGACGCCGAGGACACCGAGGCCGAGGAGGCCGTCCCGGCCGAGACCGTTGCCTTCGGCCGCTTCGGGGCGGGCGAGGTCCTCGCGGTGGCCGCGGTCGCTGCCGCGGTCGTTGCCGCGGCCCTCGTCGTCGCCACGGCCCTCGTCGTCACCGCCACGGCGGCCCTCGTCGTCACTGCGGCGGCCCCCGTCGTCACCACGGCTGCCGTGGTCATCGTCGTCGTAGCGGCGGTGGTCGCCACGGCGGCCGTAGTCGTCGTCGCGGCGGAGGTGATCGCGCCGGCTCTCGCCGCTGCTGCCGCCGTGGCCGTGGTGGCGGCCCGGGGTGTGGTGGCAGCGGGCGTGCGTGCTGTGCGCGTGGCACATGGCGGTGTGCGCGTGGTCGTGGGGGGCCGCGGTCGCGGCGCCGGTCATCGGCACCGCCAGGGCAGCCGCGGTCAGGCCGGCCACCGCGAGCCCACGAGGAATCGAACGAAGCATTCTTCCACCTTTTCTCGGCTGTATGTGCAGAAGAAAGAGCATTCTCTGCATACGGGACAATTAAGGCGGAACTTGGACAACAGCGTCGGCGACCCGCCGGAGGATCACTGGAACGCGGCACGGATTGGGACAGGGGACGGGAGTGTCCGCGGCCGGTGCGGCGCCGGGATCTGGCGCGCCGTCAGCCGCCCGCTCCCGCCGCCCCCTCCCCCGCACCGTCCGCCGGCAGCCCCTCCAGCAGGGAGCCCAGCGCGCCCACCACCAGCCGGCAGACCACGTCCGGGTCGGCGCCGGCCAGCGGCTCCTTGCCGACCACCACCCGCATCAGACCGATGCCCAGCAGCCAGGACACCGCCAGATCGCCGCGCAGATCGCCGTTGTCGGCCTTGGAGAGGGTGGCCAGCACATCGGCGTACTCGTCACCCAGGCCCTTGAGGGCCTCGGAAATCTCGTCGCTGCCGCCGATCGAGCGCAGGCAGACCTCCAGCGAGCGGTCGGCGCCGGGGCCGCGGCCCTCGCCGAGCATGCCGCGCAGCGCGACCTCGAACAGCCGCTCCGCGGGGGTGGTGCGCAGCTGCTCGTGGCCGCCGCGCGCCATGACCTCGCCGAACAGGGCCTTTTTCGAGCCGAAGTAGCGGAACAGCAGGGCCTGGTTGACTCCCGCACGGGCCGCGATGTCGCGTACCGTCGCGCGCTCGTAGCCCCGTTCCGCGAACAGGTCCGAAGCGGCTTCGAGCAACAGCCGCCGGGTGCCCTGCGCGTCCCTGCGGTGCTCGCCTCCGGTGCCGCCGCGCGAGGACTCCGTCATCGCCTCCCCCATCGCCACGCGCCACTCCCCTTTCCGCCGCCCGCCCCGGGCCGCCGTCGTCCGACCTGACCCCGCCATGATCCGTGCTGGACCGCGGTCCCCAACATCCCACAGCCCGTCACGATGACGGCCACAAATGATCGTTGACCGCCGCGGGAGACCGCCCTACGGTGATGTAAGCAGGTGCTTACACAAGGGAGGTCACCGTGACCACAGCCGATACGGCACCACTCACCTATCCCTTCAACACCCCTGAGAGCCTTGACCTTTCGGCGGAGTACGAGCGGGCCCGCAACCGCCCCGGGCTGCTGCGTGTCCGGATGGCATACGGCGAGCCGGCCTGGCTCGTCACGCGGTACGCCGAGGCCCGCCTCGTCCTCGGCGACCAGCGGTTCAGCAGGGCCGACGGAGCGCTGCACGATGAACCGCGGGCGTCCGAGGGGCGCCGGGACAGCGGCATCCTGGGCATGGATCCGCCCGACCACACCCGGCTGCGCTCCTTGGTGGCGAAGGCGTTCACGGTCCGTCAGGTCGAGAAGCTCCGGCCGCAGGTCAAGGAGCTGACCCGGGAGCTGCTCGACGAGCTGGAGGCCGCCGGGCCGCCGGCGGACCTGGTCGACCGCTATGCGCTGCCGATTCCGGTGGCGGTGATCTGCCGGCTGCTGGGGGTGCCGACGGAGGACCGCCCGCTGTTCCGGCGGTGGAGCGACGCGGCCCTGTCGACCAGCTCGCTGACCGCCGAGGAGTTCGACGCGAACCAGGAAGAACTCCGCGCGTATATGCGGGGGTTGATCGAGGAGCACCGGCGCGCACCGCAGGACGACCTGATGACGGCGCTGATCGATGCGCGGGATGTCGACGACCGGCTGTCGGAACTCGAACTGGTCGATCTGTGCGTGGGGATCCTGGTCGCCGGGCACGAGACCACCGCCACGCAGATTCCCAACTTCGTCCTGGCGCTGCTGGACCACCCCGGGCAGCTCGGGCAGCTGCGGGAGCGCCCGGAGCTGATCGGGACCGCGGTGGAGGAGTTACTGCGCTTCGTACCGCTCGGCAGCGGGGCGAGCCAGCCGCGTTACGCCAAGGAAGACATCGATGTCGGCGGCACGCTGGTCCGGGCCGGCTCGCCCGTCCTGGTCGCGGTGGGCGCGGCCAACCGGGACGCGCTGCGGTTCGACGCGCCGGGGACGCTGGACATCTCGCGGGCCGGCAACCAGCACCTCGGCTTCGGCCACGGGGTCCACCACTGCCTGGGGGCGCCGCTGGCCCGGCTGGAACTCCAGGAGGCGATCCTGGCCCTCGTCACCCGGTTCCCGGAACTCCATCTGGCCGGGGACGTGGTGTGGAAGACCGAGATGCTGGTGCGCGGGCCGCGCGTCATGCCGGTGGGGTGGTGAGCGAGGTGGCCTGGCAGGTGGAGATCGATCCGCAGCTCTGCATCGCCTCCGGCGCCTGCGCCGGGATCGCGCCGGAGCTGTTCGTGCTGGACGGCGCGCATTCCCGGCCGGTGCGTACGGACATCGCAGCGGACGAGCGCGCGTTGGACGCGGCGGAGGTGTGTCCGGCGATGGCCATCACGGTCCGGGACGGCGAGGGGCGGGTGATCGGGCCGCGGCCGTAGACGGACCCCCGAGGACGGCGGGGCGCGGCCGGTGGGCCGCGCCCCGCCCTGGTGGTCCTGCCGGGAATCACCGGTCCGGCCGTGGCCATGGACTTCGTCGCACGCGAACTCACGGACCTGGTACGGCCGTTGGTGGTCGACGTGCGCGGCCGGGGGCTGTCGGACGGCGAGTCCCCGGGCCCGGGTGGCGGGGGCGGCGGCTACGGCCTGGCGGCGTACGCCGAGGACACCGAGGCGGTCAGCGCGGCACTCGCGCCGAGCCGACCGGTGCTTTTCGGGCATTCGACGGGCGGGCGGATCGCGGTGGCCGGGTCGTGGCCGCGCCGACCGCGCCGGGAGCAGGAGTTGCGGGCCCGCCGGCCGTCCAGCCGCGAGCGGCGGGCGGTCGTCGCCACCCATCGCGGTTTCGCGACGGAGGACTTCTTCGACCGGTGGCCCCCGGTCCCCGGCCCCGCCGCGCTGCCGTACGGCGCGGACAGCCCCGCGGTCACGGCGGTGGGGGCCGAGGAGGCGCGGGCGCTGCTGCCGTCGGCCTCGTTCACCGCGGTGCCGGACGCGGGCCACATGATCCTCTGGGGCACCCCCTCGGCGGCACCGCGGGCGGCACCGCGCCCGATGCTCGGGTGGGCGCCGTCGGCGGGGCGCGCCGGTGGCGCGGTGCTGGGCGGTGCTGGCGTGAATGATGGTGATGTGAGCATGGCGATGCCGGTCCGCGGTGGCCGGCCCGGCTCACCGTGATTGAGTGGCCCCATGGCTGACGAGACCGCGCCCCACGTGCCCGCATCCCCCGCGTCCGCGCCCGCCGGACCGGCGTCCAGCGCACCGGAATCCGGGATTCCGCACGCCCTGACGGCCGCTCCCGGGTACCAGGTGCGCCGGCTCTACCAGGCGTATCTCGCGGTGTGGGTGCGCGCGGTCGATCCGACGCTCACCGGCCCGCAGTTCGCGGTGCTGACGGCCGTGGACGCGGCGCCGGGGCGGGATCAGCGGTCGATGGCCTCGGCCGTGGCGCTGGACACCTCCACGATGGCGGATGTGGCCCGGCGGCTGGAGAGCCGGGGCCTGATAGTCCGCCGCGCCGACGCCGCGGACGGACGGCGCAAGCTGCTGTACCTCACCGAGGAGGGCAAGCGGACCCTCCACGGCGCCCACGAACGGGCCCGCCGGCTGGACGAACGGCTGCTGGAGCCGTACGACCCCGTGCAGCGCGCCGACCTGATGCGCCTGCTGTCATCCCTGGCCGACCGCTGGGAGGGCATGGCCGGGGACCTCTGACGGGCGCCCCGCCGATACGCCCGAGGGCCCTTCTCGTGTCCTCGGGCCCGCGTGCCGCCCGGGCGTTCACGGCGAGCCCGGCCTGGTCGAGCGGCTCGGCGGTCCGGTCGGACGGGAGCCGGTAGACGTCGAGCGGGAGTTCACGGCCGTGGGCGTGGTCCAGGTGGTGCGGCTCGTCGCCGGTCGTGAAGGCGAGCGGCAGACGTCCGCCCGGGGCCGGCACCCGCGCGAACCCGGCGGGCGGCGCCTGCGACGGGGGTGCGGAGACCCGCGCGGAGGCGGGGTGCGACGATGGGGCTGTCATGGATGCGGGGCGGGTTCTGAGGGGGCTGCGCGCCGCGGTGTTCGCGACGGTCTGTGTGCTCCTGGCTGCGCTGGGGCACGTGGTGATGTCGGAAACCGCGGTGCCCGGTTGGATGCTGCTCGCGGCCGGTCTGCCGACAGCGGCCGGGGCATGGTGCCTCGCCGGCCGGGAACGCGGGCCGGTACTGGTCGGGTTGCTGACCGTGGCCACCCAGGCGGGGCTGCACAGCGCCTTCTCGTTCGGGCAGGCGCTTGCCGCCCCCGCCGACGGGCGAGGGGCCTCGCTGGCACGGGAGTGGGCCAACACCTGGCTCTGCGGCGGGCAGGGACTGTCGGCCGCCGACATCGACGCGGCGCGGATGGCGTCGCAGATGGGTCAGATGGGGGCGGCGGGCCCCATGGGGTCGGCGCATTCCCCGGGAGCGATGGACGCCATGGGCGGCATGCCGGGGATGGCGGGCATGGCGTCGGGGCATCCGGGCATGCACGGCGGCAGCGCCGGCGGCATGCTCGCCGCGCACCTGCTGGTCGCCCTGCTCAGTGCGTGGTGGCTGTGGGGCGGTGAGCGGGCGGCGTTCCGGCTCGTACGGAGCGTTTCCGCCCGGCTGTTCGCGCCCCTGGTGCTGGTGTTGCGGGTCGTACTGCCCGATGCGGGGTCCGCCCCGCGCCCCGCCCGGCAGGAGCCGCGGTGTGCGGTGCGCCGGTTGCTGCTCGCCCATGCGATGTCCTTGCGGGGCCCGCCGCGTGAGCCGGCTGTCGTCTGACAGCACGGTCGAACTTCCCGGCCGGACCGGCACGGAGGCACACAGGCGCACACAGGGGTGGACAACGGCCGCTCCTGCGAAACGGCTCGCCCTGAGAGGCCGTTGCCCCGAGGGCGCTCGCCCTCGGAGGCCGTCGCCGCGTGCCCCGACGTCCGGCTTCGCATTCACCGGTCGCCCGCGCCGTACGCGCGATGACCGGATCACGCAAAGGACTCCAGAGGACTCCCGATGACGAATCCTGTCCGGATGCCGGCGGTTCCGCCGCCCGCGTCCATATCCCTCTCCGTATCCGTATCCGTATCGGTTGTGCCTTCCGGCCCAGCGGTGGGTGAGAGCGGGTACCGGGCACCCGCCGAGGGACCGGCCGGTGGGTGTGCCGGTCGGTCAGTGCGTCCGTCCGCCGGACGCGTCCACCGGTGCGGTGGGCGCGGCGTCCGGTGCGGGCACCGGACGCACACGGGCGAGCAGCGCCTCGACGGCCGCCGGGTCGCCGAGCGGAACCACGGTCCCGCCGGCGGCGGGTGCCCGTCCGTCGGAGGGCGGCGCGCCCGCGTCGGAGGGCGCGGCGCCGGCGGTACGCGTGCGGAGGCCGCCTCCTTCCGCACGCGCGGCGGCGCGGTCGATGGCCGCCGTCAGCGCTCGCGCCTGGGCGTCCCATGCGCGGCAGTCCGGACAGTCCGCGAGATGGCCGTCGAGGCCGCGGGCGGTGATCCCAGGGGGCAGCTCCTCGCCGTCGAGGCGGGCGGAGAGTGCCGTACGGATGCGCGAGCAGAGCATGCGCCCATCCTCCATCACGCCTTCATGCGCGGCGAGGGGCGGTCCCGGTATGCGTGACGGAGCACGGGACGGTGTGCGGGACGACGAGTCGGTGACCGGCTGGGCGCTGGCCGCCCGCACCGGTGACGAGCGGGCCGTCGAGCAGTTCGTGAAGGCCACGCAGCTCGATGTGCGGCGCTATGTGACGCACCTCAGCGGGGAGGCGCAGGCGGCCGACGACCTGGTGCAGGACACCTATGTACGGGCGTTGCGCGCTCTGCCGCGGTTCGAGGGCCGGTCGTCGGCGCGGACCTGGCTGCTGACGATCGCCCGGCGGGTGGTGGCGGATCGCATCCGCTCCCATGCGGTACGGCCGCGGCTGGCCGCGACCGACGACTGGCAGACGGCGGCGGAACGGGTGCAGCCGCGCGGCGTTCCGGGCTTCGACGAGGGGATCGCGCTGGCCGAACTGCTCGCGGCGCTGACCCCGCAGCGGCGGGAGGCGTTCGTGCTGACGCAGCAACTGGGGCTCCCGTACGCGGCGGCCGCCGGGGTGATGGGCTGCCCGGTGGGAACGGTGCGGTCCCGGGTGGCTCGTGCCCGGGAGACGCTGATCGCGCTGCTGGCGGACGCCGAGGCGGGGAGCGCGGCCGGGACCGAGGCGGAGACCGAACGGCGGGGCGCGGACGGCGGGGGCGCGCTTCGGGCCTCCCGCCCGGGGAGCGTGGCGTTCGGAAGACCGGGGCCGGGTGACCGGCAGCCGCGCGATCTCGCCGGCGCCGTGGCCTGACGGTCCGCGGCCCGGCGCCGCGGCGGGTTCACGGTCGGGCGGTGGCCCGTCCGTGAACTTCCCGGCGACGACCGGTTCTTCGGAGCCCGGAGCGGCAGGCGCTCCCGTGTGATCGGGAGCGCCTGCCGCTCCGCCTTCTGCTCCTCCTCCCGCTCGCCGGGGCGAAGCGCCTACCGCATCGCCGGGGCGAGCCGCCTACTGCTCGCCGGGGCGAACCGCACGGGCCCGCACGGTCAGCGGGGGGCTGTCGCGGAAGTGAAAGGTGAAGGTGAGGCGGTCGCCGGGGGTGAGCCGGGGCGGCGGGCTGATCATGACGTCCAGGGTCGCGGGCGTCATGGCCAGCGATCCGCCGGCCGGGACGGTCGCGGAGGGGACCATCGCCATGGTGCGGGCGTTGCGGCCGGCGGGGACGTCACGGCTGAGCATGGTCCGGTGGCCCGCCGGACCGGTGACCGAGGTCAGGACGTCGTCCGCGGTTCCGGTGTTGCGCAGGGTGAAGAACGCGGCGGTGGCGTCGTCGCCGGCGGGGATCAGCACGCGCCCCTCGCCGGCGGTCAGCCGGGCGGGGGTGCCCGCGTTACCGGTCGCGGCCCAGGCCGTGAGCGTACCGAGGGTCGCCAGGCAGGTGAGGAGCGGTACGGCGACCGCCACCAGGCGCGGGCGGTTCATGAGGTCCCCCAAGTGGCCTTGTTGCGAGGTGAGTCGGTGCGCCGGGCGGAGCGTGCGGCGCCCGGGGGCCGCCAGGCGCACAGGCGCAGGCTGTTGCCGACGACGAGCAGGGAGCTGGCGGACATCGCGGCTGCCGCGAGCATCGGGTTGAGCAGACCGACCGCGGCGAGCGGCACGGTGACCAGGTTGTAGCCGAAGGCCCAGAGGAGGTTGCCGCGGATGGTGCCGAGCGTGCGGCGGGCGAGGCGTACGGCGTCGGCGATGGCCTGGAGGTCCTCGCGTACGAGGGTCACGTCCGCGGCGCCGATCGCCGCGTCGGTGCCGCTGCCCATGGCGATGCCGAGGTCGGCGAGCGCGAGGGCCGCCGCGTCGTTGACGCCGTCGCCGACCACGGCGACCCGGCCGCCCTGCTCCTTGAGGGTCGTGACCAGCGCTGCCTTGTCCTGGGGGCCGGCCTGGGCGTGGACCTCGGTGATGGCGAGCGCTCCGGCGACCGTGCGGGCGGTGGCCGCGCGGTCGCCGGTGGCCAGGACGGGCCGCAGGCCCAGGCGGCGCAGATGGTCGACCGCGCGGTACCCGTCGGGGCGCAGGGTGTCGCCGACGGCGATGACCGCTTCCGGGACTCCGTCGACGGTGACGAGGACCGCGGTGTGGCCGGCGGTCTCGGCCGCCCGCACCGCGTCCGGCAGCGGAGCCGGGAGGTCGCCGGGGTCGTCCGGCGGCCGGACGACCGTCACCTCGTGCCCGTCCGCCGTACCGCGTACGCCGAGGCCGGGGGTGGCGGTGAAGTCGCGTACGGAGGCGGCCGGTTGCAGGGGGCGGTCCGCGGTGCGGTCGCGGGCGTACGCGGTGATGGCGCGCGCCACGGGGTGCTCGGAGCCCTGCTCGACGGTGGCGGCGAGCCGGACGGCTTCCTCCGGACCGAGGCCGCCGGCCCGCGGTGTCAGGGCGCCGACCGTCATCCGCCCCGTGGTGAGGGTGCCGGTCTTGTCGAGGACGACGGTGTCGATCCGGCGCAGTCGTTCCAGGGCGCGCGGGCCGCTGACCAGGATTCCGAGCTGGGCGCCGCGTCCGGTGGCGGCCAGCAGCGCGGTCGGGGTGGCCAGGCCCAGCGCACACGGGCAGGCGACGACGAGTACCGCCACCGCCGCGGTGACGGCCGCCTGCGGATCGGCCCCGGCGCCGAGCCAGAAGCCCAGGACGGTGACCGAGACGGTCAGTACGGCGGGCACGAAGACCGCGGCCACCGCGTCGGCGAGGCGCTGCGCCCGGGTCTTGCCGGTCTGGGCGTCCTCGACGAGCCGGGTGATCCTGGCGAGTTGGGTGTCGCCGCCCACGGCGTCCGCCCGGACTTCCAGCAGACCGCCGGAGTTGACCGCGCCACCGACCACCTCGGAGCCCGGCCCGACCTCGACCGGACGGCTCTCACCGCTGATCAGCGAGAGGTCCAGTGCCGAGCCGCCGGCGACGACGGTGCCGTCCGTGGCGACCCGCTCCCCCGGCCGTACCAGGAACCGGTCCCCGACCCGCAGCCGATCGGCCGGGATACGGCGCTCGACGCCGTCCTCGCCGCGTACCGCCACCTCCTTCGCGGCGAGTTCGGCCAGCGAACGGAGCGCCGCGCCGGTGCCCCGCCGGGCCCCGGCTTCCATCCGGCGTCCGGCCAGGACGAACAGCGGTACGCCGACGGCCGCTTCGAGATACAGGTGCGCGGTCCCGTCGCCGGCGCCGGGCAGCAGGCTGAACGGCATCGTCATGCCGGGCGCGCCGGCTCCGCCGAGGAAGAGCGCGTAGGTGGACCAGGTGAACGACGCGGCGACGCCGAGGGAGACCAGGGTGTCCATGGTCGCGGCGCCGTGGCGCAGGCCCCGCAGTGCGCGGAGGTGGAAGGGCGCGGCGCCCCATACGGCGACCGGTGCGGCGAGCACGAAGCACAGCCACTGCCAGTTGCGGAACTGCCAGCCCGGCACCATCGACAGCACCAGTACCGGCACGGACAGCAGGGCGGTCAGCAGCAGCCGCTGCCGCTCGGCGCGCGATCCGTCGTCGTGGCGGCCGGTGTCCTCGGCCGGCCGCCGGGTGCCGTCGGGCTCCGGTGCGACGGGGTCGGGAAGCCGTGCCGTGAACCCGGCGGCCTCCACGGTGGCGATGAGTTCGCCTACGGAGACCGCCGCGGGGTGAGTGATCCGTGCCCGCCCCGTCGCCAGGTTCACCGAGGCGGTCACGCCGTCCATCCGCCCGAGCTTCTTCTCGACCCGCCCCACGCAGGCGGCGCAGGTCATGCCCCCGACGGTGAGGGTCGAGGTGGTGGATTCGGCGTCGGCGGCGCTGGGTCGGGGTGGTGCGGGCGGGGTCCGGCGGGGGTGGGGGTCCGGTGTCATCGCAGGTCTCCCGCGGTCACCGGGCCGGGGGACGGGGCTCCCATGGAGCCCATGCCGGGCATACCGCCCATGCCTCCGTCGCCGGTGGGTTCGGTGGTGCCGGTGCGGGGGCGGTCGGCGGGGTGCAGACCGGGTGCCACGGGGCCGACGGCGGTTCCCACCGCGTACGAGAGGGCGAACAGCAGCGCCAGGAGGGCGAGGAAGCCGACGACCGGACGGGCGGGCAGGAACCGCGCGGGGAACGGGGGACGGGCCGGTGTGCGGGCGGCGGCGGGGGAGGCCGTCCGCTGCTCGCGGTGGGGTGACGCGGGGGACGTCGCGGGGGTGGTCATCGCGTCATCGTGGCAGGTGGGAGCGGGGGTGGGCGGACGATCGCGGGGTGTTCGCGACGTGAGGTTCCTCCCGTTCCCGGAGGGGAACCGGGGGCCGTCGCGGGACGACTAACTGGGTTTGCCCGCGGCGTCGTTCGGAGCGGTGCGGCGCTGCTCGGACCGGCGCGACCCCGGTCGGCCCCGTGAGGCGGCCGGGCCCGCTCGGCCCGTCCCGCGCCTTCTCCGGGCGGGGGGTTTTCCCGGTTCGGCGGGAACCCGGTCCGCCTCCCGCCCGACCTCTCACACGCCGAGCCGTTCCGGCCCGCCCCGAAGGAGACCCCCATGCCCAGACCAGGCCACCCGCCCCCACCCCACCGACCTCTACGGCGCCGACTGCAAGCGTGACCCGTATCCCCTCTACGCCGCGTTGCGGGCGCGCGGCCCGGTGCACCGGGTGCGGTTTTCCCCAGCGGGGTGTGCGCCTGGCCGGTCACGGGGTACGACGCCGCGCAGCAGGCACTGACCGATCCCCGCCTGGGCAGGCACCACTCGCGCGGCAACGCGGCATCGTCACGATCCTGCGCGGTGGAGCGGTGAAGGTGGTCTCGGCGCCCTTGCAGTCGGCGGCCTTCCCGGGAAGCCGGAACCGCCGCTCCCGGAGGCGCCGCTCCCGCTTCCCGTACCGCCGGCACCGCCGCCACCGCACGCGGTGGCGGTCAGCGCGACCGGCATCGCGACACCGCACGACTTCCCAGGGCGCATGGGCCTTCTCCCCTACCTGCAACGCACCGGCCGGTCGGCCGGCCGGCCGCGGGGGCACGCTCGCGGCCCGGCACAGGTAGCCGGCCGGATCACGCGTCCGGTTCCCGGCTCCTGGGCTCTCTGCCGGGACAGCGCACCTAGAGCTCCATCTGCTCCGTCCCGCCGCTCTGGGGCCCGTAGAGTTCCAGCAGCCGCACGCGGGTGCCGTGCAGCCGTTGGGCGACGGTCTCGGCGACGTAGAGGTACATCGCCCGGCCCAGCACCGGGTCCGACTCGCACAGGGCGCGGACGACGGTGGCGTCGAACTCGACGGCCTCCACGGCGCTGACGGTCTCCGCTCCGAGGTGCCAGAGGTAGGGCGGGAACAGCCAGGACCAGCCGAGGAGTTCGTCTCGGCCGAGGGTTTCCACGACAGCGGCCTGCCGGCCGGGGACGCGCTGGTCGAGGGCGACCCGGCCGCTGCGGATGATCCAGAAGCGGTCGGCCCTGCGGCCCTCCTCGAAGACGCGGGTGGCGCGGGGGAAGGACACCTCCTGGGCGGTTTCGGTCAGCCGCCGGCGCCGGTCGGGGGGCATCGCATCGAACAGGTGCTTGACCGTGGGCATCTCGTCCTCCATCCGCCGCCGGCACTCCGCGCAGGCACTGCCGTGCACCCTATGCGCCGGTTCGGGGGGATTACGGGAAGGCCTGCCCCTCACGCCAGCTGGCGCCGCACCAGATCGTGCAGCCGGCCGCCGGTGTCCGCGAGCAGGTCCGCCGGGGCGCCCTGCTCGACGACCCGGCCGTCGGCCATGACGATGACGCGGTCGGCGTCCATGACGGTGGAGAGCCGGTGGGCGATCACCAGGCGGCTGGCGCTGAGCTTGCGGGTGCTGTCGATGACGATGCGCTGGGTCTCGTTGTCGAGGGCGCTGGTGGCCTCGTCGAAGAAGAGGATGCGGGGGCGGCGGACCAGTGCCTGGGCGATCATCAGCCGCTGGCGCTGGCCGCCGGATATCGCGCCACCACCGGAGATCATGGTGTGCAGCCCCATCGGCATCCGCTTGATGTCCTCGGCCAGGCCCGCCATTTCGGCCGCCGCCCAGACCTCTTCCTGGGTGAACGCCTCGGTGCCGCTGATGCAGTCGAGGAGGGAGCCGGTGAGCGGCTGGGCGTTCTGCAGGACCACACCGCACTGCCGGCGCACCGCCGCCTGGTCGAGCGCGGCGAGGTCCTGGCCGTCGTAGAGGACGCTGCCCGAGGAGGGCTTGTCGAAGCCGATGAGGAGGCGGAGCAGGGTCGACTTGCCACAGCCGCTGGGGCCGACGATGGCGACGAACTCGCCGGGTTCGACCTGGAGGGAGACGTCGTCGAGGACCAGGGGGCCGTCGTCGGTGTAGCGGAAGGAGAGCTTGCGCGCCGCGATGCCGCCGGAGAGGAGGCCGGGCTGGGCGCTGCCGCCGCGGACCTCCGGAGCCTCGTCCAGCACCGGCTTGATCTGCTCGAACATCGGGAGGGCGGCGGCGGTCGAGACGAACGCGCCGGTGATCTGGGTGACCGAGGTGAGCAGCATGGTCACCGAGGTGTTGAACGTCAGGAAGGAGCCGGCCGACATGCTGCCGCGGGCGGGGCCGGCCAGCAGCAGGAAGAAGACCAGGGAGCAGAGGGGGAGGTAGACCGCGTTGAGGACGGTGGTGAGGTTCTTGATGCGGCCGGCCTTCTGCTGGAGTTCGCGGGAGCGGGCGAACTCGCGGGCCCAGGCCGCGTACGCGAAGCTCTCGGCCGCCGCGACCCGCAGCTTGGGCAGGCCGCGCAGGGTCTGGAACGCCTGGTTGTTGAGCTTGTTGCCGAGCGTCACCAGCCGGCGCTGCCAGCGCAGTTCCCACAGCCCCATGACCAGGAACACCGCGCCGATCACCAGCAGCATGGCGATCGCGGCGAGGGCGAGCGGGACGCTGTAGAGGAGCAGCAGGACGAGGTTCATGGCGCCGACCGTGGTGGCCTGCACCGCGACCGGCCCGACGCCGGCAAGCACCCGGCGGATGGCGCTGATGCCCATCGCGGCGCTGGCCAGTTCGCCGGTGGAGCGCTCGGCGAAGAACTTCGTCGGAAGGCGCAGCAGCCGGTCCCAGACGGCGGGCTGCAGGGTGCTCTCGATGCGGCCCTCCATGCGCAGCACGGTGAGGTTCTGGAGGAGCATGAAGGCGGCGGACACCACGCCGGAGACGATGACGGCGAGGGCGACCTGGACGATCAGGCTGCGCTCGGCGGCCGGTACGTAGACGCCGAGGACCCTGCCGGTGGCGATCGGGACGAGCGCGCCGAGGCCGACCGTCACCAGGCCGCCGAGAGCGAGATTACGCACGTCCATGCGGGTGCCGCGCAGGCTGAAGCGCATCAGCCGCCACATGCTCATCGGGCGGTCCGGCAGCGGCCGGTAGAACATCACCGCGCGCGGCTCGAACTCGTCGGCGTTGTCCTTGCCGATGCGGATCCGCAGGCCGGAGGCGGGGTTGACCGCCTCGTAGCCCCCGCGGCGCCACAGCAGCGCCACGGGCGCGCCGGACTTGGCGCGCATGCCGACCAGGGGGCCGGCGTCGGTGCGCCACCAGCGCCCGTCGAGGCGTACGGCGCGGGTGCGGATCCGGGAGCTGACCGCGATGCGTTCGACGGGGCTGATCCGGTCGTTGGCCGCGGCGCCCTTGGGGGGCTCGGTCAGGGTGATGCCGGCCGCCGCGGCGACCTGGCGGCAGACCGCGAAGGTGGCGTCGTCGCCGGCCCGGTCGCGGCCCGCGGCGGAGCGTCCCGAGCGGTCCTTGCCGATGGAGGCGAGCAGCGCCTGGTCGGCGCGTTCGCGGACGGCCTCGCCCGCCTTGATGCCGGCGGCGGTGCGGTCCTCGTGGGCGCGCTCCAGCTGCTCGATCCAGCGGTCGACGGCGGAAAGCAACCGGTACTGCTGGTTGACCATGCGCTGCCACAGCGCGGGGTCGACGAGCAGGTCGGCGGCGGCCTCGGCGCTGTAGGAGGCGCCGTACTGGACGCTGCCGGGCGGTACCGGCATCCAGAGGATGTCGTCGTCGGCCACCGCCTCGTCGGTGGGCCTGCCGTCCAGCGGTGCCTCGAACAGCACGCCCAGGCTGCGGGCGGTGCCGAGCGCGAAGGCGTGCTCCAGCGCGGAGGGTGCCTGCCCGCCGTAGGTGTCGTCGTAGCCGTACGCGTACTCGCCCTGCTCGCCGTAGCCGGCGTAGTCGGGGCGGGGCAGTTCGCGCAGCGCGATCCGGCGCAGCCCGCAGTCCTGGGAGGGGCGGCCGAAGAGGGTGTGCTGGGGGCCTTCGACGGGGCCGAGCAGCAGGGCGCCGGCTTCGAGGCGGCCGAGGAAGTGCCAGTGGCCCTCCTGGGCGGCGTCGACGGCGAAGAGGTCCAGGAAGCCGCCGGTGACCAGCCACAGGACGTGCGGTCCTTCCAGGGGGACGTTGCGCAGCCCGGTGCAGTCGACGGGGGTGCCGAGGCCGCCCAGGGCGTACGTCACCGCGTCGCTCTCGCCCGGTCCGCCGGTGGATCCCGCGCCGGGTCCCGTGCCCGGGGACGGGTGTACGGATGCCACGTCAGTGCTCCTTGACCAGCTCGGCGTACGCGCCTCCGGCGGCGACCAGGTCCTGGTGCCGGCCGCGTTCGACGACCACGCCGTGGTCGAGGACCACGATCTCGTCGCTGTCGCGGACGGTGCTCAGCCGGTGGGCGATGACGACGCAGGCGCAGCCGCGCCGCCGCAGGTTGTCCATGATGACCGCCTCGGTCTCGGCGTCCAGGGCGCTGGTGACCTCGTCGAGGACCAGGATGCTGGGGCGCCGTACCAGTGCGCGGGCGATTTCCAGGCGCTGCCGCTGGCCGCCGGAGAAGTTGCGGCCGTCCTGTTCGACGCGGCTGTGGATGCCGTCGGGGCGGCGGGCGATGACGTCGTCGTAGAGGGCGGCGTCCTGGAGGGCTGCGATGACCGCGTCGTCCGGGATCGACGGGTCCCAGAGGGCGACGTTGTCCCGGACGGTGCCCTCGAAGAGGAAGATGTCCTGGTCGACGAAGGAGACCGAGGCGGCCAGCACGCTGCGGGGGATGTCCTCCAGGCGCTGTCCGTCGATGCGGATGGTGCCTTCCCAGGGGGCGTAGAGGCCGGAGATCAGCCGGGAGACGGTGGACTTGCCGCTGCCGGAGCCGCCGACCAGGGCGACCTGGCGGCCGGGGCCGACGGCCAGGGAGAAGCCGCTGAGCAGCGGTTTGTCGAGCGGGCTGTAGCCGAAGGTGATGTCCTCCAGCGTCACATGGCCTTTGAGGCGGCGGGTGCCGGCGTCCGCCTCCGGGCGGGAGTACAGGGTGTCGGCGGGGAAGCTCTCGACGTCCTTGAGGCGGGCGACGTCGGCGGCGAAGTCCTGTATGCGGCCGGCGACGCCGTTGAGCCGGGTGACCGGCGCGGTGAAGCGCGTCACCAGGGCCTGGAAGGCGACCAGCAGGCCGATGGAGATATGTCCCTCGACCGCGCGCAGCCCGCCGATCCACAGGATCAGGGCGCTGTTGAGGGTGGCGAGGGTGGGGGCGACGACCGCCAGCCAGGCGCTGGGAACGCCGAGCCGCTGCTGTTCCTCCAGGGTGCTGGCGTGCTGGCCGGCCCAGCGCCGGAAGTAGCCGCTCTCGCCGCCGGTGGCCTTCATGGTCTCGATGAGCTGGAGGCCGGTGTACGAGGTGTTGGTCAGCCGGGCGGTGTCGGCGCGCAGCTTCTGGACGTGAGTGGCGCGCAGCCGGACGACGATCCGCATCGCGACGACGTTGAGCAGCGCGATCAGTACGCCGATGACGGTGAGTTGGGGGTCGTACGTCCACAGCAGCAGCGCGTAGAGGACCACGACGACGCCGTCCACGGCTGCCGCGGCGAGGTCCCGGGCGAGGGTCTCGGCCACCGCGTCGTTGGACTGGAGCCGTTGGACGAGATCGGCGGGCGAGCGCTGGGCGAAGAAGGTGACCGGCAGCCGCAGGAGGTGGCGCAGGAAGCGGGCGCTGCTGAGGGTGGAGGAGATGATCCGGCCGCGCAGCAGGTTGGCCTGTTGCAGGCCGGTCAGGACGGCGGTGAGCGCCACCATCGCGGTCATCGCGGCGAACAGCGGCCCCAGCAGCGAGGTCTGGTTGCCGATCAGGAACATGTCGATGTACGTACGGCTGAGCGCGGGTACCGCGGCGCCGACGCCGACGAGCAACAGGCTGGCGAGCAGCGCGGCCAGCAGGGTGCCGGTGGTGCCGCGCAGCCGGGCGGGCAGGGCGCTGAGCACGCTGGGCTTGCGGCCCCCCTTGCGGAAGGCGTCGGTGGGCTCGAAGACCAGGGCGACACCGGTGAAGCTGGTGTCGAAGTCCTCCATGGCCACGAAGCGGCGGCCCTTGTCGGGGTCGTTGATGTGCACACCGCGGCGGCCGAGGCGGCGGCCCATGCCGTCGTAGACGACGTAGTGGTTGAACTCCCAGAAGAGGATGGCCGGCGCCGAGACCTCGGCGAGCGCGGCCGGTTCCATCTGCATGCCCTTGGCCTGGAGGCCGTAACTGCGGGCGGCCTTGAGCAGGTTGCTGGCGCGCGAGCCGTCGCGGGAGACGCCGCAGGCTATTCGCAGCTCCTCCAGGGGGACGTGGCGCCCGTAGTGGGCGAGCACCATGGCCAGGGAGGCGGCGCCGCACTCCACGGCCTCCATCTGGAGCACGGTGGGCGTGCGGACGGACTTCCCGGCCTTCCCGGTCTTGGCGGTGGGCGGCGGCCCCTTGCGGCGGCGGGCGGCCGGCGCGGGCTCGGGGCGGTGCCGGCCGCGGCCGGCCGGCGGCAGGTGCTGCGGGGGTGCCGCGGAGTCGTTCGGGGCGGTCACGGGAGCAGCCAATCGATCGGGTGCTGCGCGGCCAGGTGGACGGCGCCGGTGGCCTGGGTCATCGAGTCCAGCGCGAAGGGCGGGCCGTCCGAGGTGGACCAGGCGTAGCCGGAGGCGGTGTGCGCGGTGTCGAGCGTCACCAGGACCGCGACCGGCTGGCCGTGCTGGGAGAACTGCTGGCCGAGCTGGTCGCTGCCGAGGAAGGCGGAAATCCGCTGGCGGGTCTGGGTGTTGCGGCCGATGGCCGCGATCTTGCCGCGCAGTACGCCGTACTGCTGGGTCGGCGCGGACTGGACGCTGAGGTCGACGGCGGCGCCGAGGGGGAGGGTGGCGGCGCTGTCGGCGGGGACGTAGAGGGTCGCGGTCAGCCGGTCCCCGGCGCCGGCGGTCTTCTCGACGGAGGCGAGGTCCGCGCCGGTCGTGACGACCGAGCCGATGGTGGCGGACAGGGTCGTCAGCCGTCCGGCGGCGATGGCGCGGACGACGGTGGTGGTGCCCTGCGCCGTACGGACCTTCACGACGGGCGCGTTGGCGGCGACCTGCTTGCCTTCCTCGGCGAGCACCGAGGTCACCTGGCCGGCGACGGGGCTCTGGAGTACGTAGCTGCCCTGGCCGTGGGTGAGGATCGCCGGGGCGCCGAGGGTCGAGGAGACGGTGCCGGCGAACGCCCAGACGGCGGCGCCGGCCATGACGAGGACCGTGACGATCAGGACGAGCCAGCCCTGCGGCCGGGCGAAGCGCACCGGCAGGTCGAGCTCCTCGGGCGACTGCAGCTTGGAAAGGGCCTGCTGGCGGAACTGCACGTCACTCTTCCCTCAACTGCACGATGTGGTACGGGACATCATGGCACGGCGCAGACGGCCGACGGTATGTCCGGGCGACGAACGGCCAGGCGCCCCGGGGCCCGGTCGGAACCGGGCTGTCCGGGGCACTCGGCCCGGCATGTCGGCAAGGAGGGGGCGCCGACGTGCCGTTACCTCCGCTCGATGCCGGATGTGCCGCTCAGCGGCACAGGGGCTCAGAGACCAGCGGTCAGGCCACCGACGGTGCCGTTCAGGTCCACGCCGCTGGCGCCCTGGACCAGGCTGGTGACGGTGGTGAGCGCACCCGCGACCTGCGGGACGGAGTCGGTGGTGGTGGTGACGGTGCTCAGCACGCCGCCGACGAGGCCACCGGACACGTTGTCCAGGTCGGCGTCGGAGATTTCCTGGGTCTGAACCTGGGCGTTGTTCATGATGTTTCCCTTCGGATCAATATCAAGAAAAAGCACGCGAACGGGCCGTCCGGTGGGGTTGACCCGGCCGCGGCAACGGTAGTCGGAGTCCCGAATTCGGGAAACCCCGTGACTCCCGCGGTGCGAAGGATCAAAGCATGTAGGCCCGTTGCCCTGCTAATCGGACAACCGCCCATCTGGACGCCAACGCCCCACCGAATTACCGGACGTGTACATGCGTCCATGGGTTGGTGGCAGCTTCTTCACATCTCCTGCGGTTTCTTTTCCGTAGACCCGTCGTTGCGCTCCGTAGCGAACTGGACATTCCCGCACCAAACCGCTGAACCGCAGGTCAGGGCTGTGGCACAAAACCATCGGGCGTGTGCCGACTGCGCATTCGGTGTGCAGATTTTCCGAAGGCCACCGATCTTTACGACTCCACAGCGCGGCACCCCGACGGGAAGTCCGGCGAGTGTTTCGGGCACTCGCCCGGGATGTTGCAGAGGCTTTAACCGCACATGATTCTCTGCGACTTCCCCTGTGGTAATGACCGAAATGATCCCCCGATCCATACGTCATTGCCGTGGAAACGGATCGACTATCCAGAGAACGGACATATTCGCATAACTGCGATAGGGGAAGTTCGCGGCACCGCCCGCGGTGGCAGCCGGTCCCCCGCTGGGGCACGGTGGGGAGGTGGATCCCGTGGCGGCGCTGGAGCGGATCGCGTTCCTGCTGGAGCGGCAGGGCGCGGTCACCTACCGGGTGCAGGCGTTCCGTACGGCGGCGTCGGTCGTCGGCGAACTGCCCGCGGAGGAACTGCGCGAGCGGGCGGCGAACGGGACGCTGGGCCGCCTCAAAGGGCTCGGCCCGAAAACCACCCGGGTCGTCGAAGAGGCCCTCGCGGGGCGGCAGCCCGCCTACCTGGCGCGGCTGGCGGAGGAGGCCGGCGGACCGCTGGTCGAAGGGGAGCAGGGGCGGGCGCTGTTGCGGGCGCTGCGCGGGGACTGCCATCTGCACTCGGACTGGTCGGACGGCGGCAGCCCCGTGGAGGCGATGGCCAGGGCCGCCCGCGACCTCGGCCACGACTGGTGCGTGCTGACCGACCACTCCCCCCGCCTCACCGTGGCCCGCGGGCTGACCGCCGAGCGGCTGCGGCTGCAACTGGCGCTGGTGGCGGTGGTGAACGCGCAACTGGCGCCGTTCCGGCTGCTGACCGGCATCGAGTGCGACATCCTCGACGACGGCTCGCTCGACCAGGAGCCGGAGCTGCTGGACGCACTCGACGTGGTGGTCGCCTCGGTCCACTCCAAGCTGCGGATGCCGAAGGGCCCGATGACCCGCCGGATGCTGGCGGCCGTACACAACCCTCTGGTGGACGTGTTGGGCCACTGCACCGGGCGGCAGATCACCGGCAAGCCGCGCCCGGAGTCGGAGTTCGACGCCGGGGAGGTCTTCGCGGCGTGCGCCGAGCACCGCACGGCCGTGGAGATCAACTGCCGCCCGGACCGGTTCGATCCGCCGCGCCGGCTGCTGCGGCAGGCCCTCGACGCCGGTACCCTCTTCTCCATCGACAGCGACGCGCACGCGCCCGGCCAGCTGGACTGGCAGATCTACGGATGCGCCCGCGCCGAGGAGTGCGGCGTGCCGACGGAGCGGGTCATCACCACCTGGACGGCCCGCCAACTGGCAACCTGGACCCGCACCGGCCGGACCCCGCACCGGGCCGCCGGCTGACCGCCCCGCCCGGTCAGCCCTGGGCGGCCGCCGCCGTCCGCAGCGCCGTGAGCACCGGGCGCAGCAGCGGGTGGTCCTCGGCGCCGCGGCGTACGGCGGCGAAGACCCGGCGGGTGGGGGCGACCCCGTCGACCGGGCGGACCACCGCATCCGTCAGATCCATCCCGCGCAGCGCCGAGCGCGGCACCAGCGCGACGCCTGCCCCCGCGGAGGCGAGCGCCACCACCGCCCGGAAGTCGTCCGAGGAATGCTCCAGGCGCGGCTCGAAACCGGCGTACTCGCAGGCCAGGACGACCACGTCATGGCAGGGGTTGCCGGAGTACGGGCCGATCCACGGGTCCTTGGCCAGACCGGCGAGCGGCACCCGCTCCGCGCCGGCCAGCGGGTGGCCGGGCGACAGCACCGCGTCGAACGGCTCGGCGTACAGCGGGACACGGGTCAGCCGCGGATCGTCCTCGCCCGGCGCGCCGCGGTACTCCACCGCGACCGCGACATCGACCTGCCGGTCCAGCACCATCAGCAGGCTGGCGTCGCCCTCGGCGTCCTGGACGCGGACGCGGATGCCGGGCGCGGACCGGGCCAGCTCGGTGATCGCCGGGGCGAGCACCAGGCCGATGCCGGTCGCGAACGCCGCCACCGTCACCGTGCCCGCCTCCCCTGCCTCATAGGCGGCGAGCTCCGACTCTGCGCGCTCCAGCTGGGCCAGGACGGCGTTGGCGTGGCCCAGCAGGATGTCGCCCGCGGCGGTCAGCCGGACACCGCGGGCGCCGCGCTCCACAAGGCGGTGGCCGGTCTCCTGCTCCAGGGCCGCCAACTGCTGGGAGACCGCCGAGGGCGTGAGATAGAGCGCGGCTGCCGCGGCGGTGACCGTGCGGTGGTCGGCCAGCGCGCGGAGGATGTGCAGCCGGCGTGCTTCGATCATGCTTCCAGTCTCGCAGGGTGCGGCCGGTTGTTCCCTTGCGGACCGGTCGCTTCAGCGGGCCAGCGCGGCGCGGGCGGCCACGAAGGCGTCCACCGCGCGGTGCACGTCGTCGGTGGAGTGCGCCGCGGACAGCTGGACGCGGATCCGCGCCTGCCCCTGGGGGACGACCGGGTACGAGAACCCGATGACGTACACCCCGCGCTCCAGCAGCAGCTCCGCCATCCGGCCCGCCTCGGCCGCGTCGCCGATCATGACCGGGGCGATGGCGTGCTCGCCGGGCAGGATCTCGAAGCCCTCCTCGGTCATCCGGGAGCGGAACAGCGCGGTGTTGGCGTGCAGCCGCTCGCGCAGGTCGCCGGCGGACTCCAGCAGGTCGAGCACCTTGAGGGAGGCCGCCGCGATCACCGGCGCCAGCGAGTTGGAGAAGAGGTACGGGCGGGAGCGCTGGCGCAGCAGGGCGACGATCTCGGCGCGGGCGGCGACATAGCCGCCGGAGGCGCCGCCGAGCGCCTTGCCGAGGGTGCCGGTGATGATGTCGACGCGGTCCATCACGCCGTGCAGCTCGGGTGTGCCGCGCCCGCCGGGGCCGACGAAGCCGACCGCGTGCGAGTCGTCGACCATCACCATCGCGCCGTAGCGCTCGGCCAGGTCGCAGATCTCGCGCAGCGGCGCCAGGTAGCCGTCCATGGAGAAGACGCCGTCGGTGACGACGAGGGTGCGCCGGGCGCCCTCGGCCTCCTTCAACTGGCGCTCCAGGTCGGCCATGTCGCGGTTGGCGTAGCGCAGGCGGCGGGCCTTGGAGAGCCGGATGCCGTCGATGATGGAGGCGTGGTTGAGAGCGTCGGAGATGACCGCGTCGTCCGGGCCGAGCAGGGTCTCGAAGACACCGCCGTTGGCGTCGAAGCAGGAGGAGTAGAGGATGGTGTCCTCCTGGCCGAGGAATCCGGAGATCCGCCGCTCCAGCTCCTTGTGGACCTCCTGCGTACCGCAGATGAAGCGGACCGAGGCCAGGCCGTAGCCCCAGCGGTCGAGCGCTTCGTGGGCGGCGGCGACGACCTCGGGGTGGTCGGCCAGGCCCAGGTAGTTGTTGGCGCAGAAGTTGAGGACCTCGCCGGGACGGCCGCCGGCGGTGACCGCGACGGTGGCGGACTGCGGGGTGCCGATGACCCGCTCCGGCTTGTGCAGCCCGGCGGCGCGGATCTCGTCGAGGGTGGTGCGCAGGTCCTCGCGTACGGAGTCGAACATGGGCCTTCCTTAGGGGTGCGTTGGGGGGACCGGGCCGGGGATCAGGCGGCCCAGTCGAGGATGACCTTGCCGCCCTGGCCGCCGGCCGCTTCGGCGAAGGCGGCGTCGAACTCCTGGTACGGATAGCGGCCGGTGATCACCGGTGCGAGGTCGAGGCCGCCTTCGAGCAGGACCGACATCGCGTACCAGGTCTCGAACATCTCCCGGCCGTAGATGCCCTTGATGGTGATCATGGAGGTGACGATCCGGGACCAGTCGACCGGGAACTCCTGGGACGGCAGGCCCAGTACGGCGATCCGGCCGCCGTGCGTCATGTTGCCGATCATGTCGCGCAGCGCCTCGGGGCGGCCGGACATCTCCAGGCCGACGTCGAAGCCCTCGCGCAGGCCCAGTTGGCGCTGGCCGTCCGCGATCGAGGACCGCCCGACGTCGAGGGCGAGGCTGACGCCGACCTTCCGGGCCAGTTCGAGGCGCTGCTCGCTGACGTCGGTGATCATCACGTTGCGGGCGCCGGCGTGCCGGGCGACCGCCGCCGCCATGATCCCGATCGGCCCGGCCCCGGTGATCAGTACGTCCTCGCCGACCAGGGGGAAGGAGAGCGCGGTGTGCACGGCGTTGCCGAAGGGGTCGAAGACCGCGGCGATGTCGAGGTCGACCGGGACCCGGTGCACCCACACGTTGGCCGCCGGCAGCGCCACGTACTCGGCGAACGCGCCGTCCCGGCCGACGCCGAGCCCGACCGTGGCCCGGCACAGGTGGCGGCGCCCGGCCAGGCAGTTGCGGCACTTGCCGCAGACCAGATGGCCCTCGCCGCTGACCAGGTCCCCGGCGTGTATCTCGGCCACGTCCCGGCCGGTCTCGACGACCTCGCCGACGAATTCGTGGCCGATTGTCAGTGGGGCGTTGATGGACTGCTGGGCCCAGCCGTCCCACGACCGGATGTGCAGGTCCGTGCCGCAGATGCCGGTGCGCAGCACCTTGATCAGCACGTCCCCCGCGCCGATCGCGGGCTCCGGCACGTCCGTGAGCCAGAGTCCCGGCTCCGCCTTCTGCTTGACCAGTGCCTTCACCGTTAGAGCTCCCGTACGTGAAGAGGTTGCCGCGCCGTCGCGGGGGCCCGATCCGGCCGCCCGTTCCCCGGCCAGAAATCTCCCCTACGGCGGGCGTGCGGTCCATCGAGGATTTCTTAAGCGCGGCGACAGCTGCCCTTCACGCCCGGCCGGGCGGACGGGCCGGGGAGTGTAGGGCTTCGCAGCGGTGAACGTCGGAATTCATCACAGCTTGAGTGCCACGGGCCCGGGGCGGGCGGGGCTGCGTAGGAAGGGAGGCAACGCACGGGTGCCGGCTCGACGCACCACGGCAGCCCGTGTCCCCCCACCCTGTGCGTCCCTGGAGGTCAGTGAATTGAGCCACCGACATGTGAACAAGCGGACCGGCGTCATGGCCGGCGCCGCCGCGGCCGCCATCGTGGGCGCGGCCGTCCTGCTGCCCAACGCCCATGCGAGCACGGACCGGCCGGCGGCTCCGAGGACGCTCAGCAGCCACGCGGCCACCCAGCTGGCGGCGGCGCTCAAGGCGGACCTCGGGGACCGGACCGCCGGCTGGTACCTGGACGGCGCGAACGGCCACCTCGTCGTGAACGTCCTCTCCCAGGACGCCGCGCAGCGCGTCACGGCCAAGGGCGCCGTCGCCAAGGTCGTCCACAACAGCCTGACCGCGCTGCAGGCCGGCACGAAGACGCTGCGCGACAGCGCCTCGGTGCCGGGCACGGCCTGGTCGATCGACCCGAAGACCAACAAGATCGTGGTGACCGCCGACCGGACGGTCACCGGAGCAAAGATGGCCACGCTCACCAAGGCCACCGCGGCCATGGGCGCGGGCATGGTCACCGTCCAGCGGTCCCAGGGGGTGTTCCAGCGGTACGACGGCGGGAGCACGGGTGGCCCGGCGGGCGGCAACGCGGGGGGCGCAGCGGGGAGTTCGACGGGCGGTTCGGCGGACGGCGGTGCCGGACAGAATGGCGGCGGTGCCGGGCAGAGCGACGGTGGCGCCGGTCAGAGCGGAGGCGGCACAGGACAGAACGGCGGCGGTACAGGACAGAACGGCGGCGCAGGACAGAGCGGTGGAGGACAGAACGGCGGCGGGCAGGGCGGCGGTGGCGCCGCGGGCCCGATCGGCGGCAGCGCCATCTTCGGTGGCAACGCCCGCTGTTCCCTGGGCTTCAACGTCACGGTCAAGGGAGCACCCGCCTTCCTGACGGCCGGTCACTGCGGCAACGACTCCAAGACCTGGTCGGCGGACCAGGGCGGCCAGCCACTGGGTACGGTGAGCAACTCCCAGTTCCCGAAGACCGACTTCGCACTGGTCACCTACAACGACCCCGGTACGAAGCCGCAGAGCGCGGTCGACCTGGGCAACGGCAGCACCCAGCAGATCACCAAGGCCGCGGAGGCGGCCGTCGGCATGAAGGTCCAGCGGTCGGGCTCCACCAGCGGGCTCCACGACGGCACCGTCACGGGCCTGGACGCGACGGTCAACTACGGCAACGGCGACATCGTCAACGGCCTCATACAGACGGACGTCTGCGCGGAGCCCGGCGACAGCGGCGGCTCGATGTTCGCCGGCGACGCGGCCGTCGGGCTGACCTCCGGCGGCAGCGGCGACTGCAAGCGTGGCGGTCAGACGTTCTTCCAGCCGGTCACCGCCGCGCTCCAGGCCACGGGGGCGCAGATCGGCGCCGGGAGCGGCGACGGCAACGGCGCGGGTGGCGCCAACGGCGCAGGAGGCGGCAACGGCGCGGGAGGCGGCGACGCGGGGGGCGCCTCCGGCGGGGCCGGCAGCTCCGGTGCGGGGACCCAGGACCCGGGCTCGACGGCCGGCGCGGGCGCGCAGGATCCCGGTACCGGCGGCCAGGACCCGGGTACCGGAGCCCAGGACCCCGGAACCGGAGCCCAGGACCCGGGTACCGGCAGCGGCGCCGACCCCGGCACGGGAAGCGGCGGATCGATGAACTGACGTACACCGAGGGGGAGTTCACCGCAATACGGCTCCCGCCCGCCATGACCAGGGCGGCGGGGGCCGCTCCCCCGGGACGCCCCAAGTGCCCGGTCATGGCCGCGGAGTTCGGGGGGCCGGGTGCTGCCGGGTCCCCGTCCCGGGCTCCGACGCCGGGTTCCCGTGCCGGGCTCCGGGCGTCGAGGTCCCCTGCCCTCAGACCGGAACCTGCACGGGGGACGTCACCGTGAACAGGCCGCCGTCGGGGTCGCGGATCAGCGCCTGACTGCCCGTGCCGTCCCGCGTGGCGGTCACCGGCGTGGCGGTCCCGCCGGCGGCCACCGCCGCATCGCGCACCGCCCCGATGTCCCGCACCCGGAAGTGCACATGCCACTGCGGGCGCACCCGGGGGTCCGGCGCCGCCTCGACAGCGCCGCCGCGCAGCAGCGCGACGGTGTGCGTGCCGTCGTGGACGACCACCTGGTCGTGCTCGTACGTCACCTGGCAGCCGCCCGGCCGCTCGGCGGCCCAGTCGAAGACCTCCGCGTAGAAGATGGCGGCGGCGAACGCGTCCCGGGTGCGCAGCTCCAGGACCGCCGGAGCGCTGCCCAGGCCCACGGACCAGGCCGTGGTCCGGCCCTCCCAGAAGCCGAAGGCGGCACCGTCCCGGTCCGCGCCGAGGGCGGCCCGCCCGGGTCCCAGCTTCAGGGGCCCGACCGCCACGGTGCCGCCGCGCTCCCGGATCCGCGCGGCGGTGTCGTCGGCGTTCTCCACGGCGAAGTACGCGGTCCAGGCCACCGCGACCTGAAAACTGGGCGTCAGCGCGCCCATTCCGGCGACCGGTTCCCCGTCCAGCAGCGCGACCGAGAACTCCTCCCCCAGGCTGGCCGGCCGGAACCGCCAACCCAGCACGGTGCCGTAGAACGCCTGCGCGGCCGGCAGATCGCGGGTCATCAGACTCACCCAGCAGGGCGCGCCGCGTACCGGAGTGGTGGAGCGTGAGGACGGCATGGCCATCTGCCTCCAGCTGCTCGGTGCTGCCCGACCGGCCGGCGTGTCGTCGGGCCGGCGCCCCTCCCCACTGTGCCAGCGACCCGCCCGGCCCGCACCAAGGGACGGCCGCGGCCCGGTGGTCCCCCGCTCGGGGCGGGGCCGGTTGTGCGGGTCCGGCCCCGGCTCGATGCTTGAAGGTACGGAACCGGGCTGGACAGATGCCATGAACACATGGAACGCGGCGGAGAGCGCCGACTTCCGTGGTCCCCTCGACGTCACCAGGGCGGCCACCGCGGTTCTGGACGCCCTGGGCCGGGTCATCGGGTGGAGCCCGGCCGCCCGGGAGTTGCTGGGCTATGCGCCGCAGGACATCGTCGGGCGGCCGCTGGCGACGTTCCTGCCGTCCGTGTCGCCCGGGGTGGCCGGGGAGCCGTCGTCGCTGCCGGGGCGGGACATCGAGGTCCGTACGGCGCGGCACGCGGACGGCCGGTCGCTGCCGGTGGCGGTCACGGTGTGCGCGCTGCACGACGTCCCGCCGGCCGCCGCCTCGGCCGACGGGGCGCGGCCGGCCCGGGTGCTGGTGGCGGCGGCACTGGAGAACCTGCGGAAGTGGGAGTCGCGGCAGGCGATGCTGCACGGGCTGGCCACCCGGTCGCCGGTGGGGCTGGCGATCTACGACGGCGATCTGCGGCTGACGTGGTTCAACTCCTCGTACGGGCGGGAGATCGGGCTGCCGCTGTGGCAGTTGATCGGCAAGCGGGCGGACGAGCTGTATCCGGGCGGGTTCGTGACCGAGGGGTATCCGCAGGGGCTGGACGAGGTGATGCGCCATGTGCTGGCGACCGGTGAGGCGATCGTCGACCTGCACTTCGTGGGCGAGCAGCCGACCGACCCGGGGACCGAGCACGTGTGGTCCTGCTCGTACTACCGACTGCAGGATCCGGACGGCCGGGTGCTGGGGGTGTGCGAGGACTCCTTCGACATCACCGACCGCTATCGGGCGCAGCGCCGGCTGAACCTCCTGGTGGAGGCCGGCAGCCGGATCGGCACCACGCTCGACATGACCGTCACCGCGCGCGAGGTCGCCGAGGTCGCGGTGCCGGTGTTCGCCGACGAGGTGACCGTCGACCTGGTGCGGTCCGTGCTGGAGGGCGGGGACCCGGATCCGGGTGGGAGCGGGGTCCCGGCGCTGGTGCGGGTGGCGGCCCGTTCCGCGGCCGACCGGCCGGACGAGCCGCCGCGTGCGCCGTACCCGGTGGTGTACCGGCCGGGCACGCTCCAGTACCGGAGTCTGTCCTCGGGCGGGATGATCCGCGACGAGCGGACCATGGTCGTACCGCTGCGGACCGGCGGGCGGCAGATGGGGCTGGTCACCTTCTCCCGCGGCACGCGCCCCGCGGTCTTCGACCGCGGCGAGATCGACCTCGCCGACGAGCTGGTCCTGCGCACCGCGGTGTCGCTGGACAACGCCCGCCGCTTCGCCCGGGAGCACGCCGCGGCCCTGACCCTCCAGCGCAATCTGCTGCCGCAGCGCCTGCCCGACCAGTCGGCGGTCGACATGGCCTACCGCTATCTGCCGAGCGACGACCGGGCCGGGGTCGGCGGCGACTGGTTCGACGTCATCGGCCTGTCCGGGACGCGGGTCGGCCTGGTGGTGGGAGACGTGGTCGGCCACGGCCTCCAGGCGGCGGCCACGATGGGGCGGCTGCGGACGACCGTACGGGCGCTGGCGCGGCTGGACCTGGCGCCCGACGAACTGCTCGGCCGGCTGGACGACCTGGTGGGGCAGACACCGGAGGAGCGCGCCGCCGGGGACGCCGCGGAGCCCGGCCCGGACGACATGGCGACCGGGGTGACCTGCCTGTACGCGGTGTACGACCCGGTGTCGCGGCACTGCACGATGGCGCGCGCGGGGCATCCGCCGCCGGCGGTGGTGGCCCCCGACGGCCGGGTGACCTTCCCGGATCTGCCGGCCGGACCGCCGCTCGGGCTGGGCGGCCTGCCGTTCGAGTGCTGGGAGACCGAGCTGCCGGTGGGCAGTCTGCTCGCCCTGTTCACCGACGGGCTGCTCCAGACCCGCGACCGGGACCTCGACGCGGGGCTGGGCCTCCTCGGCGGGGTGCTGCGCGAGAACCGGCGGCCGCTGGAGGAGCTGTGCGACCGGACGCTGGCGGAGCTGCTGCCGGGCGGGGCGGCGCCGGACGACGCGGCGCTGCTGCTGGTGCGCACCCGGGAGCTGGACGCCCGGCAGGTGGCCGCCTGGGAGCTGCCCGCCGAGCCGGCCGCGGTGGGCACGGCCCGGGAGCTGGCCACCCGGCAGCTGCGGGAGTGGGGCCTTGCGGAGCTGTCGTACGCCACCGAGCTGGTGGTCAGCGAGCTGGTCACCAACGCGGTGCGGCACGCGTCGGGGCCGGTGCATCTGCGGCTGCTGCGCGATCTGACGCTGCTGACGGAGGTGTCGGACACCGCCCACACCGCTCCGCATCTGCGGCACAGCGCGAGCGACGACGAGGGCGGGCGGGGGCTGTTCATCGTGGCCCGGCTGGTCCAGCGCTGGGGCACGCGGTACACGCCGTTCGGCAAGACGATCTGGACCGAACAGGAGTTTCCGCCCGGGTACCCGGGGGCGCCGCGTCCCGGGGGCTGACCGGCGGCGGCCGGCGGCCCGGCGCACGCCGTGCGGGTCCTGGGTGCCCGCCCCATGATGGAACCAGCGAGGTCCCGGCGACTCGGCGGGCGCGGACAGAGGAGGACCTGTGACGACCAATGGCGGCAAGACCCCGGCCGAGCGGCGGCCGGCCGAGCTGTACACCGGTAGCGAGCGGCCCTTCGACGCGGAGGATCTGGTGCGGGCGTCCGGGCGGGAGCCGACGCCCCAGAGCCTGGAGTGGGCCCAGCGCCTGATCGACGAGAAGGGGCGCGCCGCCATCGAGCGGTACCTCCCCTGACGGCGGCGCCGCGGCGGACCGTCCACGGAGGGGCCCGGGCGCCGGCCGCCGAGCGGCGGCCGGCGGTTCCGGCGCGTCCGCCCGCCGCTACGATCGCCTCCCATGACCACCGAACGCATCGATCCGCCCCGGCTCGCCGGTGAGCGGGAGACCTTGCGGGCTTATCTCGACTTCCACCGCGCCACCCTCGCCATGAAGACCGACGGCCTCACCGACGAGCAGTTGCGCAGCCGCTCGATGCCGCCGTCGACGCTCACGCTGCTCGGTCTGGTGCGGCATATGGCCGAAGTCGAACGGGCCTGGTTCCGCCGGGTGATCAACGGGGAGGACATCCCGCTCGTCTGGTCCGCCGAGGGCGACTACCAGGTGGCGTACGACGCGAGCGGGGCCACCCGTGCCGAGGCGTTCGACGCCTGGCAGACCGAGGTGGCCCACGCCCGCCGCATCGAACGGGCGGCGGCCTCGCTCGACGTGACCGCCTACCAGCCCAGGTGGGGCGAGGAGGTCTCGCTCCGCCTGGTGATGCTGCACATGATCCACGAGTACGCCCGGCACAACGGCCACGCCGACTTCCTGCGGGAGGGCGTCGACGGGGCCGTGGGCGCCTGAGCGCGGGCACAGGTCCTGGCTCTGCCCTAACCCAGTTCCAGACTCGTCACGCCGAAGGTGCGCTCCTCGTCCGCCGCCGGGACCCGCCCGGTGTACATCCGCACGGTGTGCGACCTGGGGGTCAGACCGCGGGCGGTGGCGAGGGCGTGGGCGTCGCCGCGGGGTTCGGGTATGTCCATGGTGACCTCGTCGGCCGGGTCGAGCGGGGCGGTGAGCGCGTCGAAGAGCGCTTCGGCGACCCGGGGCGTGTCGGCGAAGAGCGGGCCGATGCGGTAGCCGGACCGGGCGGGCCGGATCACTCCGTAGCCGGCGACCGCGCCGTCCCGCAGGAAGACCCGGGCGGTGTGGCCGTCGGCCGTCAGCCAGCGGGCGACGAACCCGCGCCGGTCGGCGGGGAAGCAGCGGCGGTCGTAGGCGGCGACGGCGTCGAGGTGGGCGGCGGTGACCGGTACGACCTCGGGCGGGGTCGCGCCGGAGGGGGTGGGCCGGCCGGTGTAGCGGAGGGTGTCGTGGGCGGGGGTGAACCCGGCGCGCCGATAGGTGGCTTGCTGGGCGGGGACCGCGTCCAGGCCGACCGTGCGACCGGCGGCGTGCGGGACGGCGGCGCGCCAGGTGGCCAGGCCGTGGCCCTCGCCGCGGTGGCCGGGGGCGACGAGGTAGTAGCCCAGGAAGGCGTAGCGGTCCGAGTAGTTGACGACGGAGACGGCCGAGAGCGTCTGCCCGTCGCGGCGGCCGAGGAAGAAGCCGTCGGGATCGGTCGGGTGGAAGCAGGCGATGTCGCCGCGGCCGGGGTTCCAGCCTTCGTCGGCGGTCCACCGCACCACGTCGTGCCAGAGGTCCAACGGGGCTGCGGTGACGGTGAGTTCACCCGGTGTCCGCGGGGGCTGCTGCGGGGTTTCGCTGAGCGGTCGCATGTGGGGTGCGTCCCTTCTGGTGGGGTGCTGGGGGTCAGATCAGGTCCATGGCCGCGACTTCGTCGGGGCTGCCGTAGCTGACCGGGCCCTGGAACCGGCGGCGGGCGGTGGCGAACCACCAGACGGTGGCGATCAGCAGGACCACCGCCAGCGCGATCGGGGCGTAGTTGAAGGATTCCGGGGTGACCGGGTACGCCTGCGGAAGCATGAAGAGCACGTTGCTGACGGCGATCCAGAGGACGGCGACGGCGGCGACGGGCTTGCCGTAGCGGCCCAGGTTCCACGGTCCGGCCGGGAAGTCGTCCAGCCGCAGCCGCAGGAAGATGGGCACGCCGTAGGCGAGGAAGAGCCCGACGACGTTGACGCTGACGACCGCCGTGAAGGCGGTGTGCGACCACCAGCCGGGCACCACCAGGACCAGCGGGCAGGCCGCGGCGAGCCAGACGGCCTTGACGGGGGTGCGGGTGCGCGCGGAGACCGAATGCCACCAACGGGAGCCGGGCATCGCGCCGTCGCGGGAGAAGGCGAAGATCTGCCGGGTATTGCTGGTCATGTTGGCGAGTCCGCAGAACAGCATGGCGCCGATAACGATCAGCAGCAGGAACTTCGCGGTGTCCACGCCGAGTGCGTCGACGAGAATCTGCACCGGCGGAGCGTCCGCCTTCGCCTCGTGGTCATAGTCGCGGATGGCGTACACCAGAGCGAGCATGAGGATGAGGCCGGTGATCGCGGAGTAGGCGATCGCACGCATGATGCCACGCGGCGCGTTGACGGTCGCCTTCACCGTTTCTTCGGACATGTGGAAGCTGCCGTCGAAACCGGTGAACGTCCAGCTGGTGACCAGCAGTCCGAGCATTCCGCCGTAAATGGCGTTGGTGAAGCCGGTGTTGTTGGCGAAGTGCAGGGCGAACGACGGGGATTGATGGTGCGTCGGAATGAGCGCCAGCGCGACGACGATCACCACCATGCCGACCAGCAGCCACCACACCGAAATCCGGTTCACCACGGCGACCAGCCGCACGGTGTAGGTGTTGGCCAGGGCTTGCACCAGCAATATGGCCGCGGTAATGGCCACCGTCTGCGGTGCGGTGGGCGCGTAGGACGGCCACTGCATGGCGATGAACGCCTGGATGAAGGTGGCCGCGGCGAAGTTGGTGGCGGCGGTGCCGCCGACCTGGCCGACGAAGTTGAGCCAGCCCGTGTACCAGGACCAGGCGCCCTGGTGCCGCTTGGCGAGCTTGCCGGCCGAGAAGTAGAGCGCACCGCTGGTCGGGTACGCGGAGGCGATCTCGCCCATCGCGGCACCCACGAACAGCACCATGACCGAGACGCCGATCCAGCCGAACACCAGAATGCGCGGACCGCCGGCGCCCATACCGAAGCCGAAGGACGAGAAGATGCCCGAGATGATGTTGATGATCGTGAACGAGATGGCGAAATTGTCGAACGCGCGGAATCTCCGGGTGAGTTTCCGCGGATATCCCATGGCATGCAGCGTCGCGTCATCGTCGAGAGCGACGGGATCCGCATTGTCGGGGATTTTCGAGCGGTTTTTCGCGCGAGTTGGGGACGAGGTACGCTCGGGCACTACCGCAACCTTTCTGGTGGGGGGAGATCCGACAGATCGTCGAAACAGTCGGTCGGCGCGTCACATAGCGTGCGGAACGGGGAGACCGCAGGATCGGCGGGCTTTGGTGAGCTGTTCTTCGGGATCGCCGAAGACGCTCCAGGGCATTCGGGAGGCATAGCGCCCCATGGCGGTGAGGACTTCGCGGGCCTCGAATTCGTGTTTCGCCATGTAGAGCGCATGGGCCAGATATGCGAGATCGAGCACCGGGGTGAAGCGGTAACCGGCCACCTGCGGAAACCAGTTGTGGTAGATCCCCATGGCGGTGGTGATCCACTGCGGCTGTTCCCAGGTGCGGTCCGCCAGCAGGGCGTCGGGGTTGTAGTCCTCGACCAGCGCCACCAGTGGCAGCAGCCGGAGCGGCGAGGTCGCGGCGGCCCGCTGGCTCAGGAAGGCGGCGACGTCCCAGCTCGCGCTGGAGGAGCCGCCGTGGCGCGTGAAGAAGAACGAGAGGAAGCGGTGGTGCGCCTCGCGGTGCCACGGGTCGAGCCGGAGGATGTGCGCGAAGAGGTACCAGGGGCCCATCGGCGAGGTCAACAGCCCTTTGGGAGCGGGGTCCTGCTGCCGTTCGAGCCGGGCCAGGGCGAGCTGCGCGACCCAGGGGGTGGGGTCCTCGGGCGCCGATTTCGCGGCACGCTCGCAGGCCGTCTGCGCTATCCGTACCAGGGCGCCCGCCCGCCGGTCACCGGCGTCGGCCATACGCAGCGCCCGGAGCATCGCCACCCGGGCCCATAAAAGGGCCGCTTCCGGACCGGGTTCTTCGTCGAGCCAGCGCTCGGCCAGATCGGAGTCGGCCGCCACGGACGCCAGCACCAGCGAACGGTGGGCCCGTACCTCGAAATCCCGGCGGGCCTCCTTGAGCACCTCGTGGGCGCTGAAGTACCGCCCGGCCCGGACATCCATACAGGCACCCGCCAGCGCCCGGTCATTGGCCGCCGGGCTCCACACATAGTGCCCCTCGAAAGAGTCGGCCGGCATGTTCCCCTCCCGGTCCACGCAGGCACCTTGCGGCTTCCGCGCATTCCGCCCGCGCCGAATTCGGCTGGACCGCCACCGCTGGTCGAACGGCGGCGGCCCACACCCTACTCATTTCCTCCTCATTTCGAAAACACTCGCCTGGAATATCTGGTTCCGCACCTTTTTGCCGCTATGAGATTGAAGGCAAACCACCACCGCGCACAGGAGATTGGCATATTCACTCCGTCCCGCACACCACACAGGCCACCAGCCCCCCGGCCGCCCCGATCGCGCCCGCCACGAGGAACACCGCACCCAGCCCGTCCGCGTACGCCGCCGCCGAGGCGCCCGCCCCGGTCCCCGGCACCGAGCGGTGGAAGACGGTGCCCAACAGCGCGACGCCCAGCGCCAGTCCGAGCTGCCGGGCGCTGTTGGCCGCCGCGGCGGCGACACCGGTGTGCGCCGGCGGGGCGGAGGCCATCGCGATCGCCGGCAGCACGGGCGACACCAGCCCCGCGCCGACGCCGGTGACGACGAGCCCCGGCAGCAACACCGGCCAGGAGGAGCCCGGTTGGGCCACCGGCAGCAGCGCCAGATCACCGAGGCCGACGAGCAGGGTGCCGCCCCCGATGCTCCACCGGGCGGGCATCCGGTGCAGCGCGCCACCGGCCAGTGCGGAGGTGGCGAAGAAGGCGAGCGGCTGCACGGTGATGACGAGCGAGGTGGCGAAGGAGCTGAGCCCGGCGCCGTTCTGGAGCCAGAGCGAGAGCACCGGCAGGAAGGCGAACGCGCCGAGGTAGTAGGCGCCGGACGCGAGCAGCAGCCCGTCGAACGCGGGCTTGCGGAACAGCGCGAGGGGAATCATCGGATGCGCCGACGCCCGCTCGACGGCGGCGAACGCGATCAGCAGCGCCGCACCGAGCCCGAACCCGAACAGTGTCGCGGCGTCGCCCCACCCGGCCTCGCCGCCGCGCACGAAGCCGAAGGTGATCCCGGTCGCGGCGAGGGTGAAGGTGGCGATTCCCGGCCAGTCGACCGGGGCCGGCGTACCGGTGCGGTCGGCCGGCACCCTGGTGGCCAGCCAGAGGGCGGCGGCGCAGAGCGGCAGCGCACCGTAGAAGATCCACTGCCAGGACAGGAGTTGGGTGAGGATGCCGCCGGCGACGTTGCCGATGCCCGCCGCCGCCCCGGCGACCGCGCCCCAGACGGCGAACGCGCGGGCCCGGTCCCGTCCTTCATAGGCCAGGCCGATCAGCGGGACGAGGGTGGCGAACATCGCCGCGCCCGCGATGCCCTGCGCCGCCCGTGCGGCGATGAGGAGTTGAACGTTCCCGGCCAGCGCGCAGCCGAGGGTGGCGGCGGTGAAGACGGCGAGCCCGAGAACGTGGAGGCGCTTGCGGCCGAGCGCGTCCCCCAGGGATCCCATGCCGAGGAGCAGCCCGGCGAGGGCGAGCGTGTAGACGTCGACGATCCATTGCAGGGCGCCGAAGCCCGCCCGCAGATCGCCGGCCATCCGGGGCAGCGCCACGGTCACGATCGTCGTGTAGACCAGCAGCAGAAAGGTGCTGAGGCAGGCGGCCACGAGGGGCAGCCACTTCCCCCTGACGGGGCGGAGGGTGTCGGGGCGGGCGTGGGTGCGAGGCGCCCGGCCGGCCAGGTGTGCGTCCATGGCCTCACCCTGATGTAATGCCCTTATGCAGCTGAACCCTTACGGGTACGACGCGGTGCGCTGTGTGAGCGATCTCACCGATACCCGCCGAACCGCGAGGACGGCCGGAGCCTCGGCGGGGTGCGGCGAGCGGTGGGCGGCGTCGGTACCGCACCCCATCCGACCGGCCTGGTGATGCACCGGCTCGGCCGCCGCGCACTGGCCGAATGCGGCCACGCTGACGCGGACTTCAGCCGCGCCGGGCGGCAGCGCCACCGCTCCCCCACCTGCGCCGACCGCGACGCGGTACACCGGCACCGCGCCCGTGCGCGAGCCTAAGAGCCGGATAAGTAAAGGGTGTTCGTTAAACCAATTCACCGGACCGGCCACGACCCGGTGCACCGCACCGCCGCCCGGCGCGAAGCTCCACAAACATGAAATCGGCTCAAGAGCAACCGTAATTAGCGGAAGCTACTATCCGGAAGCGCGCGATCACATGTAGCGTTCGTTCGGACCGGAGCCGTGACTTCGCATCACGTCATGGCTGAACACGGGCATGGGCGCACTCGTTCTCCCGAGCAGGTTGGGAGCGATTGCCCCGATGGGTGCACCCGCATCACGAGTGCCGGCGCCCCGGCCCGGCACCGTACGTGGGCTGCGCCGCGGTCGCTGCGCAGCAGAACGGCACCCCGAACGTCGAGCACCGCCATGTCTGTCCGAACACGCCTGCTTTGCAAGAGGAATGGGCCCAGATCATGTTTTTGAACTCCTCGACGACCCCCCTTGCGTTGCGACTGGAGGCCGACTTCAGCCGGCCGGCATTGGCCGGCGCCGGCGAAGGCCCGCCCCTGGCGGTCGATCGGCTTCCCGACGGCAAGTGGCAGCTCACCTTGCACGATTTGGAACCCGTATCGATGCACCGACCGACCTCGGACGAGCTCCGCATCATCCTCGCACCACCCTGCGAAGCGCCGCCCGGCCCGGCCGCGGTCGGCGCGCCCGCCCGGGCCCGCGCCGCCCGGCCGGATCCGATCCAGATCGACGAGGCCGCCCGGACGGTCTCCATCGACGGACGGCAACTGAACGTCCCCCGGCTGGAATTCGACCTGCTCGCCCACCTGGTCCTGCACCCGCAGCGGGCGTTCACCCGTCAGCAGCTGATGGACGCGGTCTGGCCGGACTGCCAGTCCAGCGCCCGCACCGTCGACGTCCATATCGCCCGGCTGCGCCGGCGGCTCGGACCGCGCCGCCGCAAGTCCATCAGCACGGTCTTCGGCATCGGGTACAAGTACCTGCCGATGCCGTGAACCGACGGCACCGGGTGTCCGGGCCGGTGGCCGACGGGAAGGTCGACCAACGGCCCGCTGACGCCGCGTCAGCCGACCGGCGCTGGACGTGCCTGCCGGGAGGCGCCGGCCGGGCCCGGGCGTCTCACCTCGTGCCCTGCCGAACCGTTTCGGCCAATGTCCCGGCGGCCACCGCGTTCAGGTGGGCCGGGGTGCCGGCCGGGGCCTCCTTGTGGACGAAGGCACGCCGCAGGGCGTGGTAGGGCTCCTCGGGGTCGAAGAAGGTCCGGCGCATGCGGGCCAGTTCGTCGTCCCGATAGGCGGCGAGCGGGCGCCGCACCTCGTCCCGCTCCCGGTCGGCCTTCTTGGCGGCGATCCGGGCCTGGCCGGCGGGCGCCGCGGCCAGCCGGCGGGCGAGTCCCGCGGTGCGGTCGGCGAAGTCCTCCGGGGCGCAGTCGATGATCCGGTCGACCAGCCCGAGCCGCTGCCCGGTCGCGGCGCTGACCGGCAGGGCCCGCGCCATGAGGCGGTCCGCGGTCTCGACCCCGACCCGGCCGGGCAGGGTGTACGTCCAGTACTCCGAGCCGTAGAGCCCCATCAGCCGGTAGTGCGGGTTGAGGACGACCGCGGAGCGGCACCACACCTCGTCGGCGGCGAGCGCCAGCATCGCCCCGCCGGCCGCCGCGTTGCCGCCGAGCGCGGCGACCACCAGCCGGTCGGTGGTGGTCAGGACGGCGTGCACCAGGTCGTCGATGGCGTTGATGTTGGCCCAGGACTCCGCGGCGGGGTCGGCGGCGGCCTCGATGACGTTGAGGTGGATGCCGTTGGAGAAGAAGTCCCGCCGGCCGCCGAGGACGAGGAGCGAGGTCGGCCGGGTGCGGGCGTACTCGTAGGCGGCGAGCAGCCGCCGGCAGTGGTCGGTGCTCATCGCGCCACCGGGGAAGGAGAAGCGCAGGAATCCGGCCGGTCCGTCCTCGTGGTAGCGGATGTCGGTCCAGGTACGGGTGCCTTGGGCGGGCTCCAGAGGGGCGGGCACCTCGGGCAGCGGCGGGAGGCGGTCGCCCAGCGCCATGGTGGCGGGCAGTTTGAAGGTGGCCGGCTCCCCCGGGGTGCGCGGCGGGCGGAGTTCGGGGATCCAGACGGCGCCGTCGGCGGTCGCCCGGCAGACGGCGCCGTGACGGGTGGCGAGCAGGTCGCCGGGCCGCCCGGTCAGGGTGTCCTCGGGGTGGCCGCCGTGCAGGAACCAGGTCTCACCGAGCAGTTCGTCCCGTACGCCGGGCTGGGAGTCGGCGGCGCGCAGGGTGCGGACCACGGTGGCGGTCGGGTCGGTGGACCAGTCGATGCGGCGGGTGTCCTGGCGCAGCGGCGGCCGGGGGCGGCCGACGACGCGCTCGGCAGCCAGGGCGTGCTGCGGCTGCGGGCGGTGGCCGCCGGACGCGAAGCGGTCGACGGCGGTCAGCAGGGCCGCCATCGCCGCGTCCGCGATCTCGTTGCGGTAGAGGTCGCTCTTGCCCACGCCGGGGACGGGGCAGTTGGCCGTCGCCCAGACATCGCCGGCATCCATCTCGTCGTTGGCCTGGAGGACGGTGACGCCCCACTGTTCCGCGCCGAGGTGCACCGCCCAGTCCACCGAGGAGGGGCCGCGGTCGCCGAGCGGGCCGGGGTGCACGATCAGGCAGGGGTGGGCGGACCACACCTCCCGGGGGATGGCCGTCTTGAGCATCGGGGCCACGACCAGCTCGGGCGCGTGCCGCGGTACCACCTCGGCGAGCGGGGTCCCGCGGGTGACCAGCTCGACGGCGACGCGGTGTCCGCGGTCGGTGAGTTCGGCGTAGGCGCGCTGCGTGAGGCTGTTGAACGCGCCCGCGATGAGCAGAATGCGCACGGCGGACTCCCGGTGGGGTGGACGGTTCGGTCGGTGGACGGTCGTGATCGTTCCCCGTGCGCCGCCGGGAGGCTTCGGACCCGCTGGGCAGGTCACCCGAACGAACTCGAATAAACCCGAACGAACCCGAACGGAACCGGTCATCGATCGCCGTGGCGCGCAATACGGCGGCGCGGCCCGCCCGTCCAGTTGACTGCCCGTCAGAAAATTCCGCAGTCGATCATCTCGAAGGAATCCCGCCAAAGTTGGCGGACCCCGACCCCCTCCGCGTCGCGCGACATTGCCCGCCGTTGACATTGACTTGGCATGCCTTTTACTTTTGGTGAGGGCGGCGTCGGCGCAGGTCGTCGGCGTGGCACCGGTCGCCGCCTCCCCTTCCCCACACCCTTCGGAGGTTCCCGTGGAGCAGCTCATCAAGAAGATGGCCCAGGACGACATCTGGCAGGGCTGGATAGCGGCCAACTCCGCCCGGCAGGCTGCGAAGGACGGCTGTATCAGCGCCGCCCCCAAGTCCGGTTGCATCAGCGCGGCGCCCAAGGCCGGCTGCATTTCCTGAAGCCGGCCCCGGCCGCCCGGCGGCCCGTGGCGGTCCGGCGGCGACTCCCCCCGCCGCCGGGCCCGACGCCGGGCCCCGCGCCCGGATTCGGGACGCGGCACCCATCGTTCGAGCGCAGAGGGATTCCATGGAAGGTCAGCCGACCGCCGAGGTCATCGAGCAGATCCGCGACATTCCGATCTATCGCGAGTCACTGGCCAAGGGCCACTTCCCGATCCTCGACAAGCCGGAGATCGCACGCGGCTTCCCCGACAACTGGATGACGCCCCGCCTGGCCGCCGCGCTGGAGTCCGGCGAGGCCGAGTTCGTGCTCTCCACCGGCACCCACCACGCCCGGATGCAGCTCATCCGGCCCCCGTACTTCCTGCTGCACTCCTACTACCAGCTGTGGAGCGAGCACCCGGACATCGCCGACACCTGGGCCTCCGGCTGCCGGCGGGTATCGCTGACGACGGTGCTGGCGACGGAGCACGTCGCGCGGCTCAACGCCGTCAAGCGCGGCGTACCGCCGGAACCGGTGCCGCCGCCGGCCGACCGCCGGCTCGACGACCGGACCTGCTACCTCAATCTGCGGCTGGATCCGGCGCGGTGGGAGCGCGACGACGTGGTGCGGATGCTCGGCGAGATCGAGGCCGCCCGGGAAGCGCATCCGCAGGGCCTGTACCACCTCGACTGCTCCGGCTACCACCTGGCGCATCTGGTCCGGAAGGTCGGCGAATGGGGGCTGTGGGACGACTTCGCACCGCCGGCCAGCATCATTCACGCCTACGAATACACTCCGGTGAACGTGCGGCGCTTTCTGCACCAGCACTTCGCCTGCCCGATCATCGACCTCTTCGGCAGCACCGAACTCGGCTATCTCTTCTCCAGCGACCGCCGGGGGAATTACCGGCCGCACCTCGACAAGATGAGCGTCGAACTCCATCCGATCGCCCCGGACAGCACGATCCACCAGCTCATCGTCTCCAGCGTGCGCAATCCCCATATGCCGCTGATCCGGTACCGCACGGGCGACCTCGTACGGACGGCGGACGACTCCCCCGATCCGGAACGGATCTCCCAGTTCTGCGGCCGGCAAACGGAGTTGCTGGACACCCGGCACGGCCAGGTCGCCCAGGGCGACCTGGACCGCCGCATCAGCGAGGTGACACCGCAGGTCTTCGTCCACCAGCTGCGGCCGACCGGCGCCACCGAGGCCCGGCTGGCGTACACGACCTTCAACGGCAGGCCCCTCGGGCCGGTCGACACCGTGGCGCTGGAGCGCGGTCTCACCGAACTCACCGGGCGGCTCTGCCGACTCGACCACCGTACGCACATCCCCATCGGGAGGTCGGGCAAATACGCCTGGCTCGCGCAAGGAGAAGCATGACCGGCACCCCGCCGACATCCACCGACCAGCTGACGGACCTGCTCGGTGCGGAGATGTACCGCGAAGTCGTGGATCACTTCGCCGAAAAGACCGACGCACCACGGGATTTCGTGGAGCGCCAGGTGCTGGAATGCCTGCGCTACCTCTTTCTCGTCTCCCGGCACCGCGACCGGCTCAGCGGGCTCTTCCTCCCCGTCGAGCAGGACATCGACGAAATCTGGCACTACCTCATTCTCCAGACCCGCGAATACCGGGCGCTGTGCGAGGAGCGGCTCCCGGGCCGGTTCCTCATCGAGCACCGGAGCATCGCCTACGAGGACTACCACGAAGCCCCCGGCCGTGAGCAGGTGCTGGACGAGGCGCTGCGCTGGATTCCCTTGTACTGCCGGGAGTTCGGGCCGTTCGACCAGGACGCGCTGCCGCACTGGACGATCGTCCGCTTCCTCCACCGGCACATGGGGCTGTCCCTGGCGGACATCGCAGCCCTGGAGCCGCCCGCCGCATGAGCACCCGGACCCTCGACCCGGCCGCGGGGCGGATCCCGGCCCAGCGGCGGATCCTGGCCGTCCCGGCGGTCTCCCAGGTGCTCAGCGGGGCGGGAGACGGCGACGGCACGCATAAATCAGGGAATCTCCGCAACATGGTGTCATTTCCTGTTATCCCACTGGAAACCTGGATGCCGCACTGTGAGGGAGCGGGCGACCGCCCGGCCGAGGCACGGTGAACGGCCGGCCCTCACCCGACGAGTGACGAACGACAGACGAGTAGCCGGTGGCGAGCGGCGAGTAGGCGGAGAGCGATGCGGCGGACGGACACCGGAGCGGCGGGGACATCCCGCCTGCCGGCCCGGCTCCGCTTGCCGCTGACCGCCCTCGCTGTCGTCCTGGCCTTCCTGTTGGGCGCGGCGACCTCCCCGTGCACGGCCAGGCCCGCACTTCCCGCCGGCTCCGCGCTCAAGTCCGCGGGTAACGCACCATCCGCCACAGCCGGTTCCGAAGAGGAGAAGCACCCCCAGCGCGAGACCGGGCACGGCGGACCGCGGCGCCCCGCGTCGTCCTCGGCGGACGCGGCGCCGACCCGCCGTACGCGGCCCGGTCACGGCGCCGATGCGGCGAGCGCCCCCGCCGCCGCGGCCCCTCAGCCCTCCGGCCTCACCACCGCCGCGGCATCGAGACCGGACCGACTCCCGCTTCTGCACTGCGTCTTCCGCTGCTGAGGGCGGCCGTGGTGGCCGGTCTCGCCGCCGGGCTCCACCACCTCGCGCCGCACGTTCCCGCCATCCCCACGGTGGCATCACTCATCAGCAGGAGACCTCCTCGTGGAGACCTTCATCCAGCATGCCCGGGGCCTGACGGCCCGTATCGCCGACCGCAGGGAGGAAAGGGAGACCTTCGGCCGGCTCGCCAACGGCCAGTCCCCCCTCGCCCTGTTCATCACCTGCTCCGACTCCCGGGTCATACCGTCCCTGATCACCGGGGCCCGACCCGGCGAACTCTTCGAACTCCGCACGGCCGGCAACGCCGTGCCCGTCTACCAGGAAGGGATGGCGGCCAGTTCGGAGGCCGCCACCATCGAATACGCGATGCGGGTGCTGCGCGTGGCCGACATCGTCGTCTGCGGCCACTCGCACTGCGGCGCGGTCGGCGCCAAGGCCCGCCGCGAGGATCTGACCGGTGCGCCCGCCGTACGGGACTGGCTGGCGCTCCAGTTGTCCGACGACCTGCCGGCCGACGGCGAACCGGCCGCCGCCGCGGCCGTGCAGCGGCATGTGACCCAGCAGGTGGCGCGGCTGCGCGGCTACCCCTGCGTACGGGAGCGGCTGGACGCCGGCGAGGTGCGGCTGCACGGCTGGTTCTACGAGGTGCACACCGGTTCGGTGTCCGCCCATCAGCCGGCCACCGACGCGTTCCTCCCGCTGTGAAGGCGGGTGGGCGCGTCATGCAGCGATTCCCGTTCCTCCGGGCGGACTTCACCGCCTCCCTCGTTGTCTTTCTCGTCGCCGTCCCACTGTGCGTGGGGGTGGCCGTGGCGTCCGGCGTACCGGCGGAGCTGGGGCTGATCACCGGCGTCGTCGGCGGGCTGCTCACCGGTCTGCTCCCCGGCAGCAGCCTTCAGGTCAGCGGCCCGGCCGCCGGGCTGACGGTGCTGGTCTTCGAAGCGGTCAAGGAGTACGGCCTCGGCGCGCTGGGAGCCCTCGTACTGGCCGCCGGTGTGCTCCAACTGGCCATGGGTGCGCTCGGGTTGGGGCGCTGGTTCCGGGCGATCTCGGTCGCCGTCGTCCAGGGCATGCTGGCCGGCATCGGACTGGTCCTGATCGCCGGGCAGCTCTACGCGCTCGCGGACGCCAGGGCGCCGGGCGGCGGCCTCGCCAACATCGGGTCGCTGCCGCGGCTGATCGGCGACACCGTCGGGTCCGGCACCGCGCTGTCCGCGCTCGCGATCGGCGCCGGGACCATCGCCGTGCTGGTGCTGTGGCCGCGCTGGCGGCGCGGGGCACGGGTGCTGCCGGCGCCGCTGGCCGCGGTCGCGCTGGCCACGACGGCGGTCTGGGCGCTGGATCTGCCCGTCGCCCGGGTGCGGGTCAGCGGTCTGCTGGACGCGATCCAGCCGCCCGGCCTGGCGGACATCGGCCGGCTGGCCGATGTCGGCGTACTGGGCACGGTGCTCGCCTTCGCGCTGATCGCGTCGGCGGAGTCGCTGTTCAGCGCGGCGGCCGTGGACCGGCTGCACGACGGGCCCCGTACCGACTACGACAAGGAGCTGATGGCCCAGGGGGCCGGGAACACGGTGTGCGGGATCCTGGGCGCGCTGCCGATGACGGCGGTGATCGTCCGCAGTGCCGCCAACGTCCAGGCGGGGGCCAGGACCAGGGCGTCGCGGGTGCTGCACGGGGTGTGGCTGCTGCTGTTCGCGGCGGCGTTCCCGGCCGCGCTGGGTGTGGTGCCGGTCGCCGCGCTGGCCGGTGTCCTGGTGCACGCGGGCTGGAAGTTGCTCCCGCTGCGCGAGCTGCGTCCGCTGTGGCGGGAGCACCGCGGTGAGGTGGTGGTGCTGTGCGTGACCGCGGTCGCCATCGTGACGGTGAACATGTTCGAGGGCGTGCTGATCGGGCTGCTGCTGGCCGTCGCCAAGACCGCCTGGGAGACCTCGCAGGTCCAACTGGAGGTCCACACACCGGAGTCCGCCGGGCCCGTCCGGGTGCGGGCCGTCGGCAACGCCACCTTCCTGCGGCTGCCCAGGCTGCTGGACCAGTTGGAGGCGCTGCCCGCCGACCGGGACGTGGAACTGGACGTGAGCGGTCTGCGCCATCTCGACCACGCCTGCGAGGCCGCGCTGGCGAACTGGGCCGAGCAGCACCGCCGGAGCCGCCGCCGGGCGGTCGAGCCGGTCTCCTGACCCGGTGCGCCCCGGCGCGCGGCAGCGCGTCACGGAATGCGACGGCGGAGCCGGAATGATCCGGCCGGCTCCGCCGTCAGAGCGTCACCAGGGAGACCTCGGTGGCCTTGACGCTGGTCCAGACGGCGACGCCGTCGGCGAGGCCGAGTTCCAGGGCCGCCGCGGGGGTGATCTCGGCGACGAGGTCGGGCGCCTCGGGTGAGGTGACCAGGACGCGCAGCCGGCTGCCCGCCGCGGTGATCTCCCGGACGGTGCCCGGCCAGGCGTTGCGCGGGCTGCCCGACGGCCGGTCGAGGTGGACGGAGACGGCTTCCGGCGCGATGATCGCCAACGCCCGTGCGCCGTCGGGGAGTCGGTCGGCGACGACCAGCCGGCCGCCCCCGCCGAGCGCCAGCCCGTCGCCGTCGGCGGTACCCGGCCAGGCATTGCGGCCGAGCATCCGCGCCACCCAGGGGGAGCGCGGGTGGCGGGTGACGTCGGCGGGCGGGGCGTCCTGGAGGGCGCGCCCGTCCTCCAGGACCAGCACGCGGTCGGCGAGCGAGACGGCCTCGACGGGGTCGTGGGTGATGATCAGGCAGACCCCGCCGAAGCCGGCGAGGTGGCCGCGCAGGGTGTGGCGCACCTGGGCGCGGGTCGTCTGGTCGAGCGCGGCCAGCGGCTCGTCGAGCAGCAGCAGCCGCGGCCGGGCGGCCAGTGCCCGGGCCAGGGCGACCCGTTGGGCCTGGCCGCCGGAGAGCCGGTCGGGCCTGCGGTGTGCGAGGTGGCCGACACCGAGCCGGTCGAGCCACCGCTGGGCGGCGCGCCGGGCCTCGGCGCGCGGGACGCCGTGCGCGCGCAGCCCGTAGGCGGTGTTGGTCAGCGCCGACAGGTGCGGGAAGAGCGCGCCGTCCTGGGGGACCCAGGCGACACCGCGGCGGTGCGGGGGCAGGGCGGTGACGTCGGTGTCGCCGAGCCGCAGCGCGGCGTGGGCGCGCGGGGTGAGGCCGAGCAGGGCGCGCAGCAGCGTGGTCTTGCCGGCGCCGTTGGGGCCGACGACGGCGATGGTGGTGCCCGGTTCGGCGTTCAGGGTCAGCTCGTTGAAGCCGGTGACCTCGGCGTGCAGCGGCCAGTGCCCGCCGTCCGCCAGGGGCGGCGCGTCGGGCGCGGCGGGCTGCGCCGGTGGGGGACCCGCCTCGCCGCCGGTGGCGGTGTCCGCCGCGCCGTCGGTTTCGGCGGGGCGCGCGGCGCGGCCGACCCGGTCGGCGCCGCCCGTCCAGCGGCCCCGCAGGCAGACCAGCACGGCCATGGCGATGACGAGCAGCAGCAGCGACACGGAGGTGGCGGCCTCCGGGGCGTCCTGGAGCAGGAGGTAGACCTGGAGCGGCAGGGTCTGGGTGGTGCCGGGCAGATTGCCGGCGAAGGTGATCGTCGCGCCGAACTCGCCGAGCGCGCGGGCCCAGGTCAGCGCGGCACCGGCGGCCAGGCCGGGAGCGACCATGGGGAGGGTGACGGTGCAGAAGACCCGTACGGGCGAGGCGCCCAGGGAGGCGGCGGTCTCCTCGTAGCTGAGGCGGAGCCCGGCGAGGGTGCCCTCCAGGCTGATCACCAGGAACGGCATCGCGACGAAGGTGGCCGCGACCACCGCGCCGGAGGTGTGGAACGGCAGCACGATGCCGAAGGTGTTCTCCAGCCAGGGGCCGAGCACTCCGCGGCGGCCGAAGCCGAGGAGCAGCGCGACACCGCCGACGGTCGGCGGCAGCACCATCGGCAGCAGCACCAGCGACCGGACCAGCGCCTTGCCGGGGAACTCCACCCGGGCCAGCAGCCAGGCGAGCGGGACGCCGAGGAGCAGGGACAGCCCCAGCGCCCAGAAGGACACCAGCAGCGACAGCCGCAGCGCTTCCAGCACGCCCGGGGTGGTCAGATGGGTGCCGAGGTCGCCCCAGCTGGTACGGCTCAGGATGCCGACCAGCGGCAGCAGCAGGAACGCGACGGCGAGCAGCGCCGGTGCGGCCAGCGCGACGGGCGTGCGGGCGCCGGGGGCGCGCAGCCTGCCCGCCGGGCGCGGGGCGGGGGTGGGGAGGCGGGTCATCGGGGTTCCCGGGATCGGTGCGGCCGGCGGACGGCGGGAGCGTACGGGGCGGTCCGCTCCCCCGAGCCGGACCGTCCCGTACGCCCGCGGCGGCTACGGCTTCTGGAAGCCCGCCTGCTGGAGCAGCTGCTGCGCCTCCGGCGTGCTCAGCCACTTCACGAACGCGGCTGCCGCGTCCGCGTGCTTGGAGGTCTTCAGGGTCGCGGCCGGGTAGGAGGCGACGGCGTTCTGCGCGTCGGGGATGTCGATCGCGTCGACCTTCTTCGGGGCGGTGGCGGCGTCCGTCTTGTAGACGATGCCGGCGTCCGCCTCACCGAGTTCGACCTTGCTGAGGACGGCGCGGACGTTGGGCTCCTGCGAGACCGGCTTGACGGTCAGCTCCTGGGCGTCGAGCACCTTCTTGCTGTAGCGGCCGACCGGCACCTCGGGGGCGGCCAGCACGACCTTCAGCTTGCTGTCGGCGAGGTCCTTGAGGCTGCCGACCTTCTTCGGGTTGCCCGGACCGGTCGCGATGACCAGGCGGTTCTTGGCGATGACGGTGGGCGTGCCGGCGTCCGCCCGGAGCCCGTCCATGGTCTTGGTGTCGGCGGTGACCAGGGCGTCGGCGGGGGCGCCCTGCTTGACCTGGGCGGCCAGCTCCTGGGAGCCGGCGAAGGAGAAGTTGAGCTTGACGCCCGGGTGCTCCTTCTCGTAGACCGCGCCGGCCTTCTTGAAGACGTCGGTCAGCGAGGCGGCGGCGAGCACCGTGAGGTCCGTCTTGGCGGTGCTGCCCCCGGAGGCGCTGCCGCCGTCCTTCTTGCCGCTGCTGCCGCCGCAGGCGGCGAGCGGGACGACGAGGGCGGCGGTGACGATCGCGGCGGCGGCGCGGCGGGCGGTGAAGAGGTGGGACATGGTGCGGGACTCCTTTGGACGCGGGGCGACGAAGTCGCCCCAGCGGTTGGGGACATAGCCGCGCCGTGGACGGGCGACGCCGCTGGTGCGGGTGGCCGGTCCCGTCGTGGGGAACGACGGGGGATGGACCGGCCGGTGGTGCCGCGGGGGGGGTGGGTGGCGGCTCAGGTGCGGTCGATGTGCACGCTGGTGGATTTCACCCGGGCGGTGGCCTGCATCCCCACCTCCAGGCCGAGCTCCTCCACCGCCTCGCGGGTCAGCAGGGACACCAGGCGGTGCGGACCGGCCTGGATCTCGACCTGGGCGGCGACGTCGCCGAGCTTGACGGCGGTGACGATGCCGGGGAAGGCGTTGCGCGCGGAGGTGTAGGAGGCGTCCTCCTCACCGCTCGCGGTCTGGCCGACCTCGATGGAGAAGGCGGCGAGATCCCGGCCGTCGATGAGGCGGCGACCGCTCTCGTCGCGGTGGGTGGCCACCTTCCCGGCGTCCGCCCAGCGGCGGGCGGTGTCCGGGCTGACGCCCAGCAGACGCGCCGCCTGGCCGATTGTGTAGGACTGCATGTGCCACAAGATATGAGATATTGGCTCGCATTTACAATTCTTAAGGCGAAGCTATATAGCAGATGCCACCCTTATTGGAGGATGGGCCAATGGCCCGCCGGGGCGGCCGGAGGTCCCGAATACCGAGCGCCGCGGGCCCTATCGGCCCCTATGGCGAAGGCCGAATGCCAAAAGGAATCCGTGCGGCTGCCCGGCTAAAGTAGCGAAGAGACAGCATGACATTTCCTGACATTTCCCTTCGCGATGAGGCATTTCCCATGAGCCTGAGCATCCGTAACCAGATCCCCGGCACCGTCCTCTCCGTCACCCCCGGGGAAGTCATGGCGACCGTCAAAGTGCGTCTTGCGGGCGGCCAGGAAATCACCGCCGCCATCACACTGGAGGCGGTGAAGGACCTCGGCATCACGGCCGGTTCGGCGGTCCGCACCCTCATCAAATCCACCGAGGTCGCCCTGTCCACCGGCCCGGTCGTCGGGGTGAGCATCCGCAACCAGCTCCCGGGCACCGTCGTCGACGTGGCCACCGGCGGCGCCATGGCGGGGGTCAAGGTCGCGGTCGCGGGCGGCGAGCTGACGGCGGCGATCACCAGGGACGCTGTCGAGGACCTGAAGCTGGCAGCCGGCGCCGAGGTCACCGCGCTGATCAAGTCCACCGAGATCGCGCTCGCCGCCGACGGCCGGGGCTGAACCGCCGGGCGGTCCTCAGGACCTGTCCGACCGGGCCAGGCCCTAAGCCCATGGCAGCGGCTCCGGGGACGCGGGGCAGGGCCCGCACCAGATGCCGGTGATCGCGCTGATGTAGCGCGCCCCGCAGCGGTCGGACGGCACCACCAGCTGGCTGCCCGCCGCGTCCAGCGGCCGGCCGTCCAGGGCCGTGGCCAGCAGGATCGGCGCGTCGCCGAAGTCGGCGTCGATCTCGGCCCAGGACAGCACCGTGTGGTGCCCGTCCCCGCCGGTGACGGTCAGCAGGTAGCGGGAGCGGTCCTTGCGGCGCCGGGCGTCGAAGGCAGGCCCCGCGTCGTCCATGACGTCCCGCAGCAGCGGCCCGTCGAAGGTGTGGTGCTGCGGCCCGTTCGTGGCGCAGTCGAAGACCACCGCGGCGTGCCGCTGCGGCCAGCGCTCCCGCAGGTCGGCGACGGTCAGGGCCAGCGGCCGGCGGAGCTGACCGCTGATCAGGAAGCTCCGGGGAGCGTCGGGGACGTGCAGGGGTGCGGCGGCGGGGCGGGGCGGCGGGCTGAGTCGGCTCATTCTGGTCCCCTTGAGACGGTCCGCGGGGTGGCTGCCTGCTGTGATGCCCCATCGTCCCGTGAATCAATCACACATGCCATCCTCAGGTGTATGTTTCCCTTGCGTAAGTGAGAGGAAAGCGGACAAGAGGGCAGCATGTCGGAGGCTTCCCCGATGCGGCCTCCGAGCACACCGCCCCTGGTCATCCGCTGCTCACACCGACCCCTCGCGCGAGGGGTGCTGCCGCGCCGGCCGGCCCTCTTCTCCGCCGGCGGCGCGGTGCTCCTCCAGGGCCAGCCACACCTTGTCGCGGAGGAAGGGCACCTCGGTGAAGCGCACTCCGGTGGCGTCCCGCAGCGCGTTGCCGAAGGCCGGGGCCACCGGGTTGAACGGGCTCTCGCTCATCGACTTGGCGCCCAACGGGCCGATGGCGTCCGAGGTCTCCGTGAAGTGCACCTCGGTGCGCGGGACATCGGCGTAGGCGGGCAGCCGGTAGCGGCGGAAGGCGGGGGTGAGGACCTTGCCGCCGCCGTCGACCAGGACCTGTTCGAAGAGGGTCGCGCCGAGCGCCTGCGCCACACCGCCCTCGACCTGGCCGCGGCACTGCATCGGGTTCATGACCTTGCCGGCGTCGGCCGAGTGGACGCTGCGCAGGATCCTGATCTCACCGGTGCCGGGGTCCACGGCGATCCGGAACCACTGGGCGTTGAAGGCCACCGAGCGGGGTGAGCCGCCCCAGTGCCCGGCCGCCGCCAGCTCCACCTCCTTCTCCCGCGCGGCTTCGTGGAGTTCCTTGAGCGAGACCGTCCGCCCGTCGCACTCCACCGCGTCCGCGAGCAGCCGGCACAGGCTCCGCGGGGTCCTGGCGTGCTCCGCGGCGAACGACAGGATCCGCTCCGCCAGCCCGTTGGCCGCCTTCATCACGGCCTTGCCGGCCACCACCGTGCCGGCCGAGCCGAAGGCGCCGGTGTCGTGGCGCACCACGTCGGTGTCGGACTGCCGGATGGCGATCCGGTCGACGGTGGTGCCCAGCGCGCCGGCGGTGATCTGCTTGTGGACCGTGGTGGTGCCGTTGCCGAACTCCGCGGTGCCGACGGCGATGTCGTACGTGCCGTCCTCCAGGAGCGTCACGGTGGCGTCGGCGTAGTGGCCGCCGGGCGGGCCGGTGGCGATCATCGACATCGCGGTGCCCTGGCCGACCAGCCAGCCCTCGGGGGCGTCCTCGGCGCTGCGGTCGGCGGCGATGGCGTCGCGGACGACCGTGAGGCACTGGTCGAGGCCGTAGCTGGCGATGTGCAGGTCCTCCTCCTCGCCGCCGGGGCTGATCATGTGCTCCCCGGGGCCGATGATGTTGCGCTCCCGGAAGACCAGCGGATCGATGCCCAGGCGCTGGGCCAGCTCGTCCATCGCCGACTCCACCGCGAAGGTGACCTGGCCCAGGCCGTAGCCGCGGAACGCGCCGGCCGGGACGCAATTGGTGTAGACGGAGAAGGCGTTGACCTTCTTGTGGGGCGCGCGGTAGACGGCCATCGACTCGCCGACACTGTGGAACATCACCGCGGGACCGTGGTTGCCGTAGGCGCCGGTGTTGGAGACCACCCGCAGCTGAAGGGCCGTCAGGGTGCCGTCCCGCTTCGCGCCGGCCTTGATGCCGATGGTGAACGGGTGCCGGGTGGTGGCGCCGAAGAACTGCTCGGCGCGGGTGAACTCCAGCTTCACCGGCCGGTGCAGCCGCATCGCGGCCAGCACCACGATGTCCTCGGTCAGCATCTCCTGCTTGCCGCCGAAGCCGCCGCCGACCCGGCCCGCGACCACCCGGACCTCGTCCTGCGGCAGGTCGTAGAGCGCGCACAGGGCGCGCCGGGTCAGGAACGGGACCTGGGTGCTGGAGCGGACCACGATCCGCTCGCCGTCGCCGTCCTCCTTCTCCTCGAAGTACGCGAGGGCGCCGTGGGTCTCCAGGCTGGCGTGCTGCACCCGCTGGGTGCGGAAGGTGTCCTCGTAGACGAGGTCGGCGTCCGCGAAGCCCTCCTCGACGCTGCCGACCTCACCGTGCACCTCGCCGACGACGTTGTTCGCGGCGCGGGCGATCCGGGTCTCCGGGCCCTTGGCGTGGATCACCGGGGCGCCGGGGCGCATCGCCTCCTCCGGGTCGAGGACGTACGGCAGTTGCTCGTACTCGACGGCGATGCGGCGGCAGCCCTCCTCGGCGGCGCCCTCGCTGTCGGCGACCACGGCGGCCACCCGCTGCCCGACGAACCGGACCACGTCGTCCAGCACCCGGGTGTCGTCCGGGTCCTCGGTGGGGTGCTCGTGCCGGGCCGAGGAGAACAGTCGCTCGGGGGCGTCGTGGTGGGTCAGGACGAGGTGCACGCCGGGGACGCGCAGCGCGGCCGCGGTGTCGATGGAGACGATCCGCGCGTGCGGGTGCGGGGAGCGCAGCAGCTTCATGTGGAGCAGCCCCTCGACCTCGATGTCGAAGGTGTAGCGGGCGGTGCCGGTGACCACCTGCGGCCCGGCCGGGGCGCCCAGGTTGCGGCCGACCGACTGCCCGGGGCGGGGTTCCTCGACGTGCTTGGCGCCGCGGATGGCGTCCTCGATCGCGCGGTAGCCGGTGCAGCGGCAGAGGTTGCCCTTCAACGCCCGGGGAAGGTCACCGAGTTGGTCCTCGGTCAGCTTCGCCGTCGTCATCACGAAGCCGGCCGTGCAGAACCCGCACTGGAAGCCCTGGGCGTCGAGGAACTTTCGCTGTACAGGGTGGAGTTCGCCGTCCGGCTCGGCCAGGCCCTCGACGGTGGTAACCCGGCGGCCCTCGGCCCGTACCGCCGGGTAGAGGCAGCTGTGCACCGGCTCGCCGTCTACATGGACGGTGCAGGCCCCGCAGTCACCGGCGTCGCAGCCCTTCTTCACCCCGAACCAGCCGCGGTCGCGGAGGTAGGTGCGCAGGCACTGGCCGGGGCGGGGCTCGGCGTCGAAGGGCCGGTCGTTGACGTGGATGGCGAAGCTCATCGGACACCCTCCCTGGTGGGTTCCTGGCCGTGGGTGAGTTCGGAGCGGATCTCCTCGGCGAGCCGCAGCGCCATGTGCCGCCGCCAGGCGGGCAGTCCGTGGATGTCGTCGAACCACTCGTCGTCGGCGACCGCCCGCTCCAGGGCGCCGCGCAGCGCGGCGGCGCCCGGCGGCGCCGGGAACCAGAGGCGGAACGGCCGTACGGTGGCGGCCGTGACGGTGACGGCCAGCGAGCCGTCCAGCGGGTCGTGGGCGCCGATGACCAGCGCGCCGGAGCGGCCGAGGCCGTAGAGGGAGACCTGGCGGAACGCCGTCCGGCAGGTCAGCGCCCGCGCGGGCAGGGTGACCGAGCGGAGCAGCTCGCCGTCGCCGAGGTCCTTGCGGCCGGCGCCGGTGATGAAGTCGGCGACCTGGGTGCGGCGCAGCGAGCCGTCCTGGGCCTGGAGCAGGCAGCTGCCGTCGAGCGCGGCGGTCAGCGAGATCATCGGGCCGGCGGGCAGGCCGTTGCAGAGGTTGCCTCCGACGGTCGCCATGTTCCAGATCTTGAACGAGGCCAGGAAGGCGCGGCAGCACTGCTCGAAGAGGGGTGCCGCCGGGGCCCGGAAGGTGGCCGCGAAGCGGGAGAGCTGGGCGATGGTGCAGGTCGCGGCGATCTCCAGCGAGCCGTCCGGGAGCTGCCGGACCGGCTCCCAGCCCATCCGGCTCAGGTCCACCAGCCGCCGGATGTGGGGCTGCGGCTCGGAGAAGAGGTAGGTGCCGCCACCCAGCCAGGCGTCGCCGGTGCGCCATGGGGTGCGCTGCCGGGCGTCGCGCACCTCCAGCACCGTGTTCAGATCCATGCCGCCGAGTGAAGCAACGCGGCGGCGGTCCGCACGACTGGTCCGCAGCACGGAAAAAGCACCAACGGCGCGACCCGTACCTGGAGGATCAACCAAGAGGACTATGGGTCTCTGAGGCTTGCATTTACGATGCCATCACGCGCATTCACCTCGTGAATGTGAGATGCCGGGTTGCGTTCCCGGCAGCCGCACAAGGAGCCAGCACATGCACGTCCACGATCTCCTCCAGCTCGCGTCGCTCGATCTGTCCCTCCTGTGGGGCGAGGGCCCGCTGCTCACCCGCGAGGTCGGCGGGGTCACCGCCACCGACCTGGAGGACCCGGCACGCTTCCTCCAGCCGGGCGAGCTGGTGCTGAGCGGGCTGGTGTGGTGGGCACCCGGGGACGGCCGGGCCAAGGCGGACCGCTTCGTGTCGGCACTGGCCGCCGCCGGGGCGGCCGCGCTGCTGGCCGGCGTGGAGACCCACGGCACGGTGCCCGAGGTCCTCGTCGAGTCCTGCCGCGAACACGGCGTCGCGCTGCTCGCGGTCCCCGCGCACACCACCTTCCGGGCCGTCACCGAGGCGGTGTACCTGCGCCAGTGGGGAGACCTCAGCCGCCGCCCCACCGATCACTACGCCCTGCCGGAGAACGTCCGGACCGAACTGGCCGGGCTGCTCGCCGAGGACGCCGCCCCGGACGCCCTGCTGGACCGGGCGTTCGCGCATCTGGGCGGCCCGGCGTGCTACGTGCTGACCGCGACCGGCCGGGAGATCGCCCGCACCCCGGCGGCTTCGGCCCTGCCGGCCACCCGGGCGGCGCGGGACCTGACGGGGGCGGCCGGCACCAGCCTGCGGATCGACGGGGACGCCGGGCCGTACGACGGCTGGTTCCTGCATCTGCCCGGCGCGGCCGACGCGCCGCCGCGGGTGCTGCACGAGATAGCCGAGGTCATCGCCCAGCACCGGCACCACGGCGCCCCGCGGCAGCTGGCCCGGCGGCGGGCGGCCGAGGAGCTGCTGGCGCTCGCCGACGCGGGTGCCGCCGACGGCGCGGCCCTCGAAACCGCGCTGCACGCCTGCGGGTTGCCCGCGACCGGACCGTACCGGGTGGTGGTCGCCGCGCTGGACGGCGACGAGCCCGGCCAGGCACTGAGCGCGCTGGTCGAGGCGCTGCGGCACTCCCCCGGCGAGCCGTTCGCGGCCGGCCGGCTGCCGGGCGGCGAGGCGGCGGCCGTCGTCCGCGCCGGCTCCGACGCCGATCTCCGCACCCCTCTCGCCGAGGTGTGGCCGGCGCTGCACGGCTGCCGTCCGCAGACGCCGCTGCACGCCGGGATCAGCGGTCCGGTGGCCACCGCCGAGGGCCTCGACTCCGCGCTGGACCAGGCGCGTTACGCCCTCGCGGCGGCCCGGTCGGCGGCGCCGGAGGCCGCCGGGGTGACCTGTGTCGACGACCTCACCACCCTGGGCGCACTGCTCGCCGGGGTCCCCGCCGAGGTCCGCAGGGCCTTCAGCAGCCGGGTCCTGGGCCCGCTGGCGCACGGCCGCAGCGCCTCGCACCGGATGCTGCTGGAGACGCTGGAGGTGTTCCTCGCGCAGCACGGCTCATGGGCGCGAACCGCCGAGACGCTGCATCTGCACGTCAACACCGTCCACTACCGCATCCAGCGCATCGAGACGCTCACCGGCCGCGACCTGTCCCGGCTGGACCACAAGCTCGATCTGCATGCCGCCCTGCTGTGCCGCTAGGGACGACCCCGCTGTCGCTCGGGCTCAACTGCGCTCGTCCGCCCGGTCGATGTGGACGTTGGTCGACTTCACCCGGGCGGTGGCCTCCACCCCGACCTCGATGCCCAGCTCCTCGACGGCCTCCCGGCTGACCACCGCGACCACGCGGTGCGGCCCGGACTGGATCTCGACCTGGGCGATCACATCGTCGAGGGTGACCGCGGTGACGATCCCGGCGAACGCGTTCCGCACCGACGTACGGATCTCGCCGGGCACCGGATGCAGCCCCGCCGCCCGGTCCTTGGCGAACGCCGCCAGGCTCACCCCGTCGATCACGCGGTTGCCCGCGCCGTCCCGGTCCATCCGCAGCTGCCCGCCGTCGGCCCAGCGGCGGACGGACTCCGAACTCACACCCAGCAGCCGGGCTGCCTGACCAATGCTGTACGACGGCACCCCCGCACTCTAGACCCCCGGCCGCGACCGCCGGTGCGCGCTCTCCCGGCGGGCCGGCCCGGCACGTCATATGGCCATCCCCGCACGGCCGTTCGGCTGTGCGGGCGGGGCGGTCCGGCCGCGCATCCGCTCGGCCGACTCCTCCAGCGCCGGCAGCGCCGGCAGCGCCGCGTGGAGCAGGCGCCGGCGGTCGGCGGTGAGAGCGGCGATCTCCTCGGCGAGGATGCCGGTGGTCTCCCGGCGCACGGTGCCGAGCAGGGCGGCCCCGTCGTCGTTCCGGCTGATCAGGCCGGCGCGCCGGCCGGCGGGGTCGGGGCGGCGGGCGATCCGGCCGCAGCCGTCGAGCAGGTCCACCGTGCGGGAGGTGGTGGACGGCGCGATGTTCATCCGGGCGGCCGGCTCGCCGACCCGCAGCGGACCGTGCGCCGCGAGCACCGCGAGGGCGGCCGGCCGGCTCGGGTGAGGTCCCGGTGCGGGTGCCGGCCGCGGAGCAGCGGCAGCAGCTGCTGGCGCAACCCGCCGGTGGCGAAGGTGCGCGCCCGAACCGGTCGGAGGCCCATCCGGACACCGGGCCGGCCACCAGGAAGCCCAGGGTCAGCGGCAGCAGGTAGATCCCGGCCCACAGCGGTGTCCGGGTGAAGCCGTAGCACCAGTCGGGCCGGGCGGGGGTGCGGATGCCGGTGTCCCGCAGCTTCGGATACGCCCGGACCGTGCCGAACAGCCCGAAGGGCACCGACACCAGGAAGGCCAGCCGCCAGTCCGCCGGGCCGAGCAGCCCGCCCGGCACCAGCCCGATGAACGATCCGGCGATGCCCGCGACCTGGCCGGGGAGTTTTGGTCGCTTGACATCAATCAATTTAGGACGCCGCGACGGGGGCGGCCAGGGCTGTGCGCCGTCTGCTGGAATGGGCCGATGGATCACGATGCGGTGCTCGCCCTGTTCGACCGGCAGCTGCGCCGGGAGGCGCCCGCCGACTCCCCCGGCGCCCGGGTGGAGCGGGACGGCCCAGTGGTGCGGCAGGTCGGCGGGCCCGACGACTGGAACGGCGTCCTGTGGTCCGGTCTCGACGCGTCCACCGCCGGCCCGGCCATCGCGGCGCAGGTACGGTACTTCGCCGCCCTCGGACGCGACTGCGAGTGGAAGCTGTACTCCCATGACCGCCCCGCCGACCTCGGCGACCGGCTGCGGGCGGCCGGGTTCGTACCGGAGCCCCCGGAGGCGCTGATGGTGGCGCCGGTGCGCGACCTCGCCACGGATGCCGGTCCGCCACCCGGGGTACGGCTCGTGCCGGTGACCGGTCCGGCGGGGGTGGAGCTGGTGGTACGGGTCCACGAAGAGGTCTTCGGAAGGTCCGTCACACGAATGCGGCAGCGGCTGCTGGCCCGGCTCGCGCAGGATCCGGACTCCCTCGTCATGACGGCGGCGATGGCGGGCGGCACCCCGGTGTCCGCGGACCGCATGGAGCTGGTGCCGGGGACGGACTTCGCGGGCCTGTGGGGCGGCGGCACGCTCCCCGCCTGGCGTGGACGGGGCGTCTACCGGGCACTTGTGGCCCGGCGCGCCGAAATCGCCGCCGCACGGGGAGTTCGCTACCTGCAGGTGGATGCCACCGATCAGAGCAGTCCGATTCTGCGCCGGCTGGGGTTCGCCGTGCTCGGCACGACCACGCCGTACGTCCGCAGGGCGTAGCGCCACATCGGTCAACTCTCTTGATTCATAGGGGACTTGGGGTACGGGTCGGCGCCCGGTCCGTCAACACCGCGGCATCGGGGCTCGCCAGAACCATCCACTGATGGCATTAGTCCGGATTGCGGCGGTTTATAGCGGATGTAAGCCTGATACCCCATTCCTCGAAGGAGTTGATCGCATGGTTACGGATCGCACGGCGCCGATCGAAACCACCGCCCTGACCACCGAAGTCGAGGGGCTGCTGTCCCCCGAAGAGCCGGACGGTGTCTTCCGCGACACCCGCGAGTGCGGAGACGGTCTGCTGCTGGCCGCCCTGCTGCTGATCTCGCCCCCCACCCCTCGCCCGAAGACCGACCACTGAGGGGTAGTCCGTTGGCTGAACAGACGCAGGGAGCAGTCCCGCTCAGCGCTGTGATCGCCGATGCCGCAACCGGAGTCGCCCTCGCCCTCCAGGGCGGGGGCGACCCCTACGCACTGTCCCGGATCCTGCGGCAGGGCGATCCGCTCGCGCCGGCCGCGGTCCGGGTACTGGGCGCCGACGCGCTCGCTCCGTACGCGCTGGAGCACCGCGCGGTGGCCGGTGGCGCGGACGACGAGGCGGTGGTGCGGCAGACACTCGCGGCCTACCCTCCGGGGGCGGATGCCTCCGCGGTGTCGGCGTGGAGCTACCGGGGCCTGGTGGAGGCTTCGCACGCCTACCTCCCCGTCGGCAACCGCCCCTGGCCGCGGCCCCCCGAGGCCGGGGCCGACTGGATCTGCACCGACCCCTGGCCCAAGCTGGCGCACCGGGTGTCCCAGCTCGCCGCCCTGGCACTTCCCGGCCTCGCGGCGGACCTGGCGGACCAACTGGCGCCGCGCACCGATGACTTGGCCCGCGGCTTCGTCCGGGCGGTGCGCCGCAGGGACTGGCTCCAGGCGGCCGGGGTCGGCCGCTGGCTGGCCCGGCTCCCCGACGTACCGCCCACCCTGGGGCTGGACGCCGGGCTGGCGTTCGTCCGGCAGATGGGTGGCGACGACCCCAGGGTCGCGCTGCATGTCGCGGCGGCCCGGCGGTTCCACGGGAGGGGTTGGTGACCGGCGACCGGGCCGACCCCGGGCTGCTGGACCGGATGGTCGGGAACAGCCTGGGGTGGCTGGAGGAGATGCGGGAGTACTTCCGTCTGCCGCCGAACACGACGACGGACGCCGATCCCAACATCACCCTCAAACCGCTCGGCGAACTGGCCCAACTCACCCAGCTCATCGCGGGGTTGCATCCGCGGCCGGAGGTCCGCGCCGCGGCGGACCGGCTGTTCGCCTTCGCCTGGCGGGAGACCCGCGAGGGGGAGCTGTTCGCCGAGCTGATCCGCGGCGAGCCGTTCGCCACCTATCCCGTGGAGCTCTACGGGGTGTTCGCGCAGTCCGGGCTGCGGCATCCGGCCGTCGAGGAGCTGGTGCCGACCACGACCGGACTGCGCGGCTGGCGGGTGGCGCGCGAACACCACACCCGTACGCTCGGCGTGCTCAACGCGGAGCGGCGGATCGGGCTGGCCCAGCACGCCGACTTCGACACGGAGTTCGCGCTGACCGGGCTGGGACTGCTGCCCGAGCCCTGGGCGCTGGACCTCAAGGCGGCGTACGGCGTGACGCACGACGTGTTCCATCTCACCGACTGGGGGCGGGACCGCCGGCGGCTCTCCCCCGAGACGGCCGGCTATCTGCGGCTCTGGCTGCCCTCCTGGCTGGAGAACTGGCTGGAGGAGCAACTGTGGGACCTCGTGGGCGAGTTGCTGGCCGTGGCGGCCTGCCTGCCCGAGGCTCCGTACCATCCGGCGGCCTGGCAGCGGCTGGCCGGCGCGCAGGCCGCCGACGGCAGCGTGCCCGAGACGGGCGCCGCGCCGCGCCCCGCCGACCGGGCCGAGGCGTTTGTGGCCTGCTACCACTCCACTCTGGTGACCGCGTTCGCCGGCACCCTCGCCCGTACCGCCTCGGACGGGGCCGAAGCCGGCCCGGTGGCCGGGGTCGCGGCGGCGGTGGCCGGGCGGACGCCCTGCGAAAGCGAGGCAGCGCTGTGACCGTGCCGGCTGCGTCCCTGGTGTCCCCGGCCTCCGCCGCGCTGGTGCACGGCGTCGGCGACCGGGCCCTGGCCTGGATCGACGCGCACCGTGACCACTTCCGGCTGGCCCCCGAGGACCGCGCCACGGGCAGCGCGATGATCGAACGGCTCAAGCCCATCGGGGAGTTGGCCATCAACATGCAGGTGCTCTTCCGGGAGGGCGTGGCAGGATCCCGGCAGCGCACCCGGGCCGGGCAGCTGCTGGACTTCACCTGGCGGGAGCTGCTGGACGGCGGCAACGTGCTGGCCGCCCTCCAGCACGACGAACCGCACTCGCCGGTGCCACTGGAGGTCTACGCGCCCTTCCACGAACTGGGCCACCGCCACCCCGGCCTGGAAGCGGCCCTGGAGGTGTCCCGGCGGACCACCACCTGGACCGCGCTGGAGATGGCGCCCAACCGGCGGCTCGGAGTGCTCAACGCCGAGCGCAAACTCGGGCTCGCGCCCAGCGCCGACTTCGACCGGGCGCTGGAGCGCACCTGGCTGGGGCAGCTCCCCGAGCCCTGGACGGTGCGGCTGCACATCGCGTACGACATCACCCACACCGTCTTCCACCTCACCAACTGGGGCGAGGCGCCCGACCGGATCCCGCCGGCGATCGCCGACTACCTCACCCGGTACCTGCCCGCCTGGATGGCGGACTGGGCGGAGCTCGAACACTGGGACCTGCTCGGCGAGCTGCTGATCGTCGACGCCTGCCTGCCGCGCCCCACACTGGACGCACAGCTGTGGCAGCGTTACGCCGCCGCCCAGTCCGCCGACGGCGCGATGCCCATCCGGCGCGCGATGCCGCAGGGCGATCCGGCGGAGGTCTTCGACCAGGTCCACCACCCCACCCTGGTTGCCGCGTTCGCCTCGGCGATGGCGACGTCCCGGGTGCTGTCCGCCGACGCCGGCTGATGCGGCCCGAAGGCGGCGCGACGGCGCTCGCGGACCGGCTCGCGGACGCGGTCGCCGAGATCGACGCCCCGGACGTCGTGCTGGCCGTCACCCGGCACGGCCGGCGCACCGTGGTCAGCGGCGGCACCGCGCTGGCGCCGCCGACCCCGCGCCATGCGCTGCGCTACGAACTCGGGTCGCTCTCCAAGACGTTCACCGTACTGCTGCTCGCGGAACTGGCGGCGACCGGGGTACTGGGGCTGGACGACCCGCTCACCGCCCACCTGCCGCGGCTGCCGCTGCCGCACCCGCGGTCCCGCCGGATCACCCTGCGGCACCTGGCCACCCACACCTCGGGGCTGCCGCGGATCCCCGCCGACCTGCTGGCCGGCGCGCTGCTGCGCCCGTACGACGACGGCTACGCCCGCTACGACACCGAGCGGCTGCTGCGCACCTTCGCGCGCACCCGCCCGCGGCACCGGCCCGGGACCCGCTGGCACTACTCCAACTTCGGGCTGGCGCTGCTCGGCCCGGCGATGGGCGGTGCGGCGGGCGCCGACTACGCCACCCTGCTCGACACCCGGATCCTCGGCCCGCTCGGGCTGACGGGCACCTCCCTGGCGCCCGGTGCGACCGGCACCGACGCCATCGGCCACCGGACCAACGGGAGCACCCCGGTCCGCAGCGCCGAGATGGGCGCGTTCGCCGCCGCCGGGGCGGTCCGCGCCACCCCCGCCGACCTGCTGACCTACCTGGAGGTCCACCTCTCCCCCGACGGCTCCCCGCTGCCGCGGGCGCTGCGCGAGGTGCAGATCCCGCTGCTGCGGCGCGGCTGGCGGCACCGCAACACCCACACCCTGACGTGGTACCAGCACCCGGCGCGGCACGGGCCGCTGCTCTTCCACGTCGGGGCGACCTTCGGCCAGCAGGCGTTCCTCGGCTACCACCCGGCGACCGGGACCGGGCTGGTCGCGCTCGCCACCCGGCGCGGCCGTTCCTGCCTGCTGGTGACCACCGCCTACGAGCTGCTGTACGCGCTGGCCCGCGAACCGGCCGGCTGACGCCGGGGGTCGCCGCCGGTCAACGTGGCCGCTGTGGCGGCGGCGATCACAGCTCCCCGGCCACGATCCGGGCGACCAGCACCTCGGGGCACTGCTCGGCGGCCCGGCGGAAGGCCGCGACGTACTCCTCGTCGCCGATCGCGGCACGGGCCCGCTGCTCGCACTCCTCGCGGACCGCGCGCAACTCCGGGGTGCCGCGCTGCGGGTGGCCGACCGTGCGCCAGACGGCCTGGCCGGCGCCGTAGACGAGGGCGGCCGACGCGCCGTCGCCCTGCGCGGCGACCGCGGCCGCCAGCACGTCCAGGCCCAGCGCGATCCCGAAGTTGTCGCCGATGTGCTGCTTGGCGGCGAGCATGGCCCGGGCGTGCCGCGCGGACTCCTCGGGCCGGCCCTGGTAGAGGCAGATCAGGGCGAGCTGGTAGTCGGTGTACGAGCGGGACCAGTATTCGCCGCGTACCTCGCAGCCGTGCCGCAGCGCGGTGGCCTCGTCACGGGCCTCGGCCAGCCGGCCCAGGGCGGTGAGCGCGAAGAGCCGTACGAGATGGCAGCGCAGCCGGGCGGCGGAGGCGAACGGGTCGTCCGGCGGCGGGCCGAGGACCTGTTCCGCGACGGTGTAGGCGGTCAGCGGGCGGCCGGCCATGAGGTGGGTGAGGCCGATGAGGTAGCCGGCGGCGAGCGTCGCGTCGGCGCCCTCGGGGGCACCGTCCTCTCGTGCGGCGCGGGCGCACCGGCGGCCGAGCGTCTCGGCGGTGTCCAGGTCGCCCTGGAGGAGGACCGCGACGCCGAGCGCCCACAGCGCCCGGGTGCGGGCCGGACTCGGGACGTCATGGGCGGCGAGGGCGCGCTCCAAGTAGTCGCGGGCCTCGTGCAGATGGCCGCAGCAGCTCCAGAAGAAGCCGATGGCGGCGCCGAGTTCCTGGGCGCGTTCCGGCGCGGCGTGCAGCAGGTGGTCCAGCGCGGTGCACAAATCGACGTGCGCGTCGGCGATCCGGCCGTACCAGCCGACCTGCTGGGGGCCCAGCCAGCCGAGTTCGGCGCGGCGGCCGAAGCCGACGAAGTGCGCGGCGTGCCGGTCGGCGACGCCGGCCTCCTCGCCCAGTTCCGCCAGCCACATCCGGCCGTACTCGCGGAGCGTGTCGAGCATCCGGAAGCGCGTGCCCTCGCGGTGGATCACCGACTTGGCGGCGAGGCCGGCCAGTGCGGCGCGCACGCCGTCGCCGGTGAGCGGGCCGCCCGCGCAGACGGCGCCCGCGGACTCGGCGTCGAAGGTGCCGCGGAAGACGGAGAGCCGGGCCCACAGCAGCCGCTCCAGCGGCTCGCACAGCTCGTGGCTCCAGCCGATGGCGGTGCGCAGCGTGCGATGCCGCGGGGTCCAGGCGGTCTCGGTGCCGTCCAGGGCGTCGAAGCCGGATCCGATGCGCTCGGCGACTCGGTCGAGCGGGCTGTGTGCCAGCTGGGCGCCGGCCAGCTCCAGGGCGAGCGGGACCCCTTCGAGGCGCCGGCAGATCTCCGCCGCGGCCCGGACGTTGGCCGGATCACCGAGCCGGAGGTCCGGGGCCGCGGTGCCGGCCCGTTCGGTGAACAGCGCCAGCGCGTCGTTGTCGCCGGTGCAGGGCAGCGGGTCGATCTCGGTGATCCACTCGCCGACGACGTCCAGCGGCTGCCGGCTGGTGACCAGTACGGTCACCGCGGGGGCGGCGGTCAGCAGATCGCCGACCAGGTCGCGGCAGGCGGCGACGAGGTGTTCGCAGGAGTCCAGGACCAGCAGCAGCCGCTTGTCGGCGAGCCATTCGCAGAGCGCGGCCACCGGGGTCCGTGCCGAGTGGTCGGACAGGCCGACGGCGTCGCAGACGGCGGCGACGAGCAGCTGCTCGCCCCGTAACGGCCAGAGCGGGGTCCACCGGACGCCGTCCGGGAAGCGGGGCGCCGCGGCGCGGGCGGCCCGCATCGCGATCCGGGTCTTGCCCACACCGCCGGGGCCGGTCAGGGTGATCAGCCGGTGCTGGGTCAACTCGTTGTGCAGCTGCCGCAGTTCGGCTCGCCGGCCGACAAAGCTTGTCGACTCATCGGGAATGTCGCTGGTCACCGGCCCAGTTTGCCGCACACCGGAGGGAGCCCACAGCGCGCCGGCCCCGGAGGGATCAGGGGGTGACGATGGGGAAGTCGGGGTCGGGGGTGCTGAGCAGGCCGAGGAGTTCGTGGAGGGCCGCCCCCGGCTCACCCTCGTGGGTGACGGCGGACGGGCCGCCGCCGGTGAGCAGGTCACGGAGCTGGGTGGTGGTGAGGCTGAGGGTCAGATCCGGCAGCCGGTCGCCGGAGGCGGTGGGGCGGCCGGGGGTGCTGAGGTGGGTGAGGGCGCCGTGGGAGAGGGTGAGGTGCCAGGTGCGGTCCTCGTCGGCGAGGTAGAGGTCGATGCAGAGGTGGGCCGACCAGGCCCGGGGGCCGTCGATGCGGATGGCGAGCGAGTCGAGGAGCTGGTCGACGGTACGGGCCCCGACGAGATCGGGTCCGGCGGCCTCCGGGCCGGTGGCGGGCGGGGGTGCGGCGGGACCGCCGCGCAGTTCCATGGCGCCGGTGAGGTAGTAGTTGCGCCAGGTGCCGTTCTCGCAGCCGTATCCCAGCCGCTCGTAGACGGCGGCGAGTTCGCGGCGGGCGCGCAGGTTCTGCGGGGCGGCGAAGACGGCGTGGTCGAGGAGGGTGGCGGCGAACCGGAGGTCGCCGTCGGCGGCGTACCGCTTGCCCGCGTCCACGGTGGCCTCCACACCGCCCAGGATGTCCACGTAGCGCCGGGCCTGCTCGGCCGGCGGGTGCTCCCACAGGTGCGCGGGGTTGCCGTCGAACCAGCCGAGGTAGCGCTGGTAGATCGCCTTGACGTTGTGGCTGAGCGAGCCGTAGTAGCCGTGGTGCGCCCACAGCCGCTCCAGGCCCGGGGGCAGCCGCAGCTCCTCGGCGATCTCGGGGCCGGTGTGCCCTTCGTTGAGCAGCCGCAGCGTCTGGTCGTGCAGGTAGGCGTACAGGTCGCGCTGGTTGGCCAGCAGGCCGCGGATGCGGTCGTTGCCCCAGGTCGGCCAGTGGTGGGAGGCGAAGGCGACCTCGGTGTCGGCGCCGAAGAGGGCCAGGGCCTCGTTGAGGTAGTGGGACCAGCGCCGGGTGTCGCGGGCGACCGCACCGCGCAGGGTGAGGACGCTGTGCAGCGTGTGCAGGGCGTTCTCCGCGGTGCAGAGCGCCTGGTGGGACGGGGAGGCGAAGTTCATCGACGCGGGGGCGTCGGTGCCCGGGGTGAGCTGGAAGACCAGGCGCACGCCGTCGACGATCTCCTCCTGTCCGGTGCGGGTGACGTCCACGGTCGGCGGGATGAAGGTGCGGGTGCCGGTGGAGGCGGTGGTGCCCAGACCGCAGCCGATCTGGCCGCCCGGCCCTTTCGGGAGCCGGGTGCCGTACATGTACTCGGCGCGCCGGGCCATCGCCGGTCCCGTGTAGAGCTGCTCGCCGACCACGTGCGCCCGGAACCCGGCGGGCGCGAGGACCGGTACGGGGTGGTGGCCGGGCGGCAGGACGCCGCGTCCGCCGCCGAAGTGGTCGGCGTGCGCGTGGGTGTAGATCAGGGCGGTGACCGGCCGGTCGCCGCGGTGCTTGCGGTAGAGCTCCAGGGCCGCGGCGGCGGTCTCGGCGGAGAGCAGCGGGTCGACGACGAGGACCCCGTGATCGCCTTCGATGAGCGTCATGTTGGACAGGTCCAGACCGCGCGCCTGATAGATGCCGTCGGTCACCTCGTACAGGCCCTGCCGGCTCACCAGTCTCCCCTGGCGCCACAGGCTCTCGTTCGCGGTCTCGGGGCAGTTCCCGGCCAGGAACGCGTAGTCCTCCGCGTCCCAGACCACCCGCCCGTCCGCCGCGGTGATCCGGGGCGGGTCGAGCGAGGCGATGAAGCCGCGGTCGGCGTCGGCGAAGTCTTCGTGGTCATCGACGGGCACAGCGTGCTCGTCCACAGGCACAGCGGTCACGGCGCGCCACCTCTCCCGGACAGCGGGCCATCACGGGCGCATGGCCCACACGTTTGATTTAACCGAAGATGCCCGGTCGGCGCACGTGTGGGCCACGCGGTCACGGCATCACACCGGCTCGGCCTCGGTGACGGAGAGGCGGTCGGGCCGGGGCAGCGCGGTGACCGTCCGCACGGCGAAGCCCGCGCCGCGGCACAGCCGCTCGAAGTCGTCCCGGGTGCGCTCCCGGCCCCCGACGTCGACCAGCATGTCGAGGTCGCTGCGGTAGCTGATGCCGCGGCCGGACGGGTCGGCCGCCGCGGGCAGCGCGGGCTCGACGATCAGCAGCCGGCCGCCGTCGGGGATCACCGCCCGGATGTGGCCGAGGATCTCCGCGCAGCGCTCGTCGCTCCAGTCGTGGATCACGCTCTTGAGTAGATACAGGTCGGCGCCCTCGGGGGCGGTGGCGAAGAAGCCCCCGGTCACCGGGGAGCAGCGGCCGTCCAGCCCCTCGCGGGCGAGCCGCGGACCGGCTTCGGCCAGACCCGGCGCGCTGTCGAAGACGATGCCGCGCAGCGCCGGGTACGCCCGGACGAGCGCGACGGTCAGGGTGCCGTCGCCACCGCCGGTGTCGGCCACGGTCGTGAAGCGGTCGAAGGCGTAGGCCGCGGGCAGCAGGGTGGCGGTGTGCGCGGTGCCCTGGCTCGTCACGGCGTCGAACTGGGCGGACAGCGCGGGCCGTTCGGCGAGGTGGCCGGAGAAGTCGGTGCCGTGGACGGTGGCGAAGGAGGGCGCGCCGGTGCGCACGCCGTCGTCCAGCCGCTCCCAGGCCCGCAGCATGGCGGGGCCTCGCGGGCCTCGTCGGCGGGCTGGTGCTGCTGTGGCTCGTCGTGCGGCTGGTGCTGCTGCGGCGTCTCGTACGGCATGGCGCCTCACCTCTCCGGTGATGTCCGGACGACGGCGTTACGGGCGGGGCCGGGCAGGGCACAACAACGCCTGTGTGACGGTGCGCACCACGCAGGGGTCACCCGTGGTCAGGTAACCCTGATGTCGCTGGATCTTCGAGGCCATGCCCCCACCCGACCGCCGGCACCCTGCCCGTACGGGCGGCCGGCGGCCCCATCCGGGAGAGGAGGGACGCTCCCTGTCCCCCGACGACGACCGCCAACTCCGCGACCTCGCGGAGACGTTCCGGACCGACGCCGCCCCCTGCCCGCACCCGGGCATACCGGCGGCCGGCGCGGCACCGCCCGTCCGGCGCGGCGCCGTCTGGCTGATGCTGGGCACCGCGATCGCCGTCCTGGTCGCCGGGGTCGCGCTGTCGCACGGTCTGATCCTGGCCGGCGGGCTGGTGCTGGCCGGGGTCGCCGGGCAGCTCGCCGCGCCCGCCCCGCCCGCCGCCCCGGACCGCGATCACCGGCCGTAGCCGGCCGCGGACCGAGGGGTGCCGCCCCACACGTGCCCGGCCCGCTTGCCGTCGCTCTCCTGTCGTACGGCAGCGGGCCGGTGGTTTCCACACGCCCCCGTGGGGAGCGCGCATCAGGTGACAGCGCGGCTCCTCGATGCCACCGCGACGCACATCGCCCCCAGGAGGAAGGTCAGGGCTCCGATGACGATGTTGTTCCAGATGACTCCCTTGTCCGGGCCCGTGCCGACGATCCAGGGCGACACGATCAGCCAGACGCCGATCGCGCACATCGCGCCGCTCAGGCCGTACATACGCTCCGGAGTGACGGTGAACCCGACCGCCAGCAGGGCGATCGCGACACCGATGATGAGGTTGTGGGTCATCAGCGCGGGTTGCGAGGCCGCGTAGTGCACGATCCACGGCGAAGCGGCGCAGTAGAGACCGACCAGGAACACCGGTCCGTCGACCAGCACCACGTCACGCCCTTCGAGCACTCTCTCAGCTCGGGCCCTCATCTCAGAAGCGTCGGGGTGACCAGCGAGATCTCCCCTGGTGTGTGAGACGTCGGCCATACGACTCGCCTCCTTCGTCCACAAGTCAGGCCGCTCCGCGTGGCATCAGCCGCGCACCTTTATTCTGCACTTATGTCGCCTTTATGTGTAGATGTCGAAGGAGAAGAATTTCGCGGACGTGAGCGGCCGGGCCGGCCGGGCGGCCCCCCGGCCGGCGCGTACGGCCGCGGCGGGGCCGGTCAGGACGGGCCCGGGGCGCCGTCCAGATGCGGAAGGTCGTGGTCCAGGCGCTCCCGCTTGGCACGCAGATACCGGATGTTCTCCGCACCGGGCGGCATCAGCAGCGGGACCCGCTCGGCGACATCGATGCCATAGCGCTCCAGCGCCTCGCGCTTGCGCGGATTGTTCGACAACAGCCGTACGGACCGGACGCCGAGGTCCCGGAGGATTCCGGCCGCGGCACGATATTCCCGGGCGTCGACGGGCAGCCCGAGCGCGATGTTCGCCTCGACGGTGTCCAGTCCGTCGTCCTCCTGGAGTTTCATCGCCCGGAGTTTGGCCAGCAGCCCTATGCCCCGGCCCTCGTGCCCCTGGACATAGACGACGATGCCGCGCCCGGCGTCCGCTATCGCCCGCAGGGCCGCGGTCAGTTGCTCACCGCATTCGCAGTGCGTGGAACCGAAGACATCGCCCGTCAGGCACTCCGAATGGATACGGGTCAGCGCCTTCTCCCCCGCCACGTCGCCACGCACCAGGGCCACTTGCTCGATCCCGCTGCGGCGGTCGAGATAGCCGACGGCGCGGAACTCGCCGTGCGCGGTGGGAAGTCGGACGGCCACCATCCGCTGCACTCCCAGACTCGGCGCGACGGCGGTGGGATCATCCCCTGCGACAGCGGCGTCGGCGTCTGGTCCGGCCTCGGCAGCGGTATCGGGGTCCGTCATGGCATGATCGTACCCGCGTTCGGAAACGAGCGGTACACGATCCAGCCTGCGAAAATCCCCCTCAACTGGGCGCCGGCGCCGCCGGGTTGACACCGATCGGAGCTGCCGATGACCGTTCCGGGCCACCGGAGTCCACCGCCCGGCCTGCTGCCGGCGGACACCACCGAGGACGTCCGCGCCGCACGGCCCCAGATGGCGCTGCTGCCCATCGGCAGCTTCGAACAGCACGGCGCGCACCTGCCGTTGACCACCGACACGGTCGTCGCCTGCGCCGTCTCCGCGGAAATCGCCGCGCGCCACCCCGTACTGCTGCTGCCGCCGCTGACCGTCTCCTGTTCCCAGGAACACTCCGCCTGGCCGGGAACCGTCAGCATTTCCGCGCGGACCCTGCACGCCGTGGTGACGGACATCGCCGCCTCGCTCCGCCGGTCCGGCACCGGCACGCTGATCCTCGTCAACGGCCACGGCGGAAACCACGTGCTGCGCAACGTCGTTCAGGAATCCCACGAGAGCGGCGGGACGCGGATGGCGCTCTTTCCCGGATCGGCGGACTGGGCCGCGGCCCGCTCCCGGGCGGGCGTGCGAACGTCCGCGCACAGCGACATGCACGCGGGCGAGACCGAGACGTCGATTCTGCTGCACGCGCACCCCGAACTCGTCCGGCCCGGCTACGCCTCGGCCGACCACCTCGCCGACGACCGGCCGCATCTGCTCACCCTGGGCATGGCGGCCTACACGGAATCCGGCGTCATCGGGCGCCCGTCCCTGGCCTCCGCCGAGAAGGGCGCACAGCTGCTGGCGGGGCTGGCCGAGGCGTTCGGCGCGTATGCCGAACTGCTGGGCGGCGGCCGATGACCGGTGCGCCCGACGCGGCACCCGAGGCCGTCGACCCGGCGGCGGCCTGGGAGCGGCTGCTCCGCGTCCGTACGGCGGACGAGGCGGCGGCGGCCGGGCTGGTGCCGGACGGCGCCGGCGGGGCGCGCTGGGCGGGGGCCGCCGCGCCCGGGGCGGCCTGGCTCGCCGAGCGCTATCTGCCGCTGTGCCTGGCCGGCCCCCGGGTGGCGTTCGGGCAGCTCGGGCAGAGCCTGGACGGCTTCATCGCGACCCGCACCGGCGACGCCGACTACGTCACCGGCGAGGAGGACCGCCGGCATCTGCACCGGCTGCGCGCCCTGGCGGACGCGGTGCTGGTCGGCGCCGGCACCGCGGTGGCGGACGACCCCCGGCTGACCGTACGGGCGTGCGCGGGCCGCGATCCGGTCCGGGTGGTCCTCGATCCACGGGGCCGGGTGCCCCGGCAGCGGCAGGTGTTCACCGACGGCGCGGCGCCGACGCTGTGGGTGGTGGGACCGGATGCGGCCGCGGAGGGCGTCGGGGACGGCGTCGAGGTGCTGGCGCTGCCGGACGCCGCGGCGTTCGCTCCGCGGCGGCTGCTGGCGGTGCTGGCGGCCCGCGGGCTGGGCCGGGTGCTGGTCGAGGGGGGCGGGGTGACCGTCTCGCGGTTCCTGCGGGCGCGGGCGCTGGACCGGCTGTATGTGACCGTCGCGCCGGTGCTGCTCGGCGACGGGGTCCCCGGCCTGCGGTTTCCCGGTACGCCGGTGATGCGGGACGCGCTGCGCCCGCCGCTGCGGCGGGCCCTGCTCGGCGAGGACACGCTCTTCGAGCTGGATCTGCGGGCGGCGGCCGGAGCGTAGCGGCTGTCCCGCGGGGCGGAAGGGCCGCGGCGGACAGTGCGGCTCGGCTCGGCTTCCGGCGGCCGTCCCAAGAGCCGAGGCGAAGCGCGGCGCAAGGCACCGGAGCGGCTCGACGGAGGAGCTATCGGGACGGGTCGGCAACGCCGCCGGGTGCCGTGCCGGGCTCCGCGGACCCGGCCCCGACCCGCCGGACGGCCCCTCGCCGCGCGGCCCACCGGACGACCAGGACCCCGGCGCCGGGCAGGCTCGCGGCGAAGGCGAGCACGCCGTAGACCACGGCGGTGGTGAGGCCCAGTGCCGCGCCCAGCCCGGCGGCGCCGAACGCCCAGGCCGCGACGCCTTCCCGCGGCCCCCAGCCGCCGACGTTCAGCGGCAGCGCCATCGCCAGCAGCGCCAGGACGACCAGCGGCACCAGTTCCGCCGCCGGCGCCCGCGCCCCGGCGACCCGGGCGGCCAGCAGGAACATCCCGAGATATCCGGCCAGTACGACGGCCGAGCCGACCGCGACGCCCGGCCACACGGCCCGGCCGAGCAGCGCCTGCCGCGCCTCGGCCAGCGCGGCCCGGACGGCGCCCCCGCCCCGGCCGCCGCCCCCGCTGGTCCGCCGCCGGCGGCGGAGCAGCGCGGCCACGGCGACGCCCAGCACACCCGCCCCCGCCACCGCGAGCAGCGCCCCGCGCACCGCCCCGGGAGCGCCCGCGGCCCGGCCGATCGGCGCCAGTACGGGCGAGGGCCGCACGGCCAGCACCACCGCGCCCACCACGACCAGGACCACCTGGCCCGCGGCCCGTTCCAGCGCCACCGCCCGCACCCCGCGCCCCAGGTCCCCGGCGTCGCGGCCGTGGCGTACGGCGCGGTGGACGTCGCCCAGCACGCCGCCGGGCAGCGCCGCGTTCAGGAACAGCGCCCGGTAGTAGTCCGCGACGGCCCGGCCGAGCGGGAGCCGTAGGCCCAGGCCGCGGGCCACCAGGCACCACCGCCAGGCGCTGCAGACGGTCGTCAGCACACCGATGCCGAACCCCGCCAGCAGCGTGCCGGCGTCGATCCGGCGCAGCCCGTCCAGGAAGGCGGCCGATCCCAGATGGCGCACCAGCAGCGCCAGGATGCCCAGTCCCCCGAGCATCCGCAGCCAGGACCGGACCCGCCGGTTCATCCCCCGGCCCCGCCTTCCGCGCCGTACGGGCCCGGCAGCGCCAGCAGATCGGTGTGGTGCACCGCGACGCCCAACTCCCCGGCCGCGCACGCCTCCAGCCGCCGCCGCAGATACGCGTCGGCCGCCCGTGCCAGCCCCGGCCGCTGGGCGCGGGCGGCGCCCACCCAGCCGCGCAGCCACTGCTCGGTCAGCGCGCACTCGGGGCCGCCCAGCCGCCAGGGGCTGGCCTGGGTGACCACCGTCGCCCCGCGCCGCTCGAACGCCTCGACGGCCGCCGGCCCCGCATCCGGCCCCAGCAGCCGCCGTCCGCCGTCCAGCCGGCGCTGATGCGCGTTGAAGGCGGCGGCTATCTCGGCGTCGAGGGGGTCGTGCGGGGTGAGTTCGACCCGCCCGGTGACCGAGAGCGCGAACAGCGCCGGGCACCGGGCCCCGGTGCACGCCTCGGCGACCCGTTCCAGCTCCTCCCGGGTGAGCAGGTCGAGCAGGGCGGAGGCGGTGACCAGGGACGTGCCCGCGAGGGCGGCGGCGGTCAGCGCGGCCAGGTCGCCCAGCTCCACGACCGCGGTAACCGGCCTGCCGTCGGCGGCGGTTGACGGCATCCGTACAGCGGCCCGGGAGAGCAGCACCGGGTCGTGGTCCTGGAGGACCCAGTGCTGCGGACCGGGCAGCCGGACCGCGAGCCAGCGCCCCATGGAGCCCGTACCGCAGCCCAGGTCGCGGATCACCAGACCGTCCGGGTCCGGCGTCCGGTCCGGGTCGAGGGCGGGCGACCAGCCGCGCAGCGGCCGCAGCAGCTCCGGCGCGCGGGCGGCGGCATCGGCCCGCTCCCGCAACTCCAGCCACTGCGGACAGAACCGCGGCCTGCCGACCCCGCCCATCACCGGCTCCAGGGCTCGTCCCGGAGCCGTTCCAGCACGTGCGCCAGACTGTGCGACGTCATCTCCCACCCCTCCAGCATGGCACGCCGTCCGCGCGCCGAGATCTTCAGCCGCTGACGCAGCCCGGCGTCGCCGAACCAGGCCCGCAGCGCGGCACCGAGCGCGGCCGGTTCCCCGTCCGGTACGAGGAGTCCGGGCACGCTCCCGTCGGCGGCTCTCCCCACCGCTTCCGGGACCCCGTCCACGGCCGTGGCCAGCACCGGAACACCGCGCGCCAGCGCCTCGGTGAGCACCATGCCGTAGGTCTCGGCATACGAGGTGAGCACCAGCAGGTCGGCGGCGGCGTAATACGCGTCCAGCTCGGCGCCGGCCCGCGGCCCGGCGAACCGGATCCGCCCGCCGAGGCCCGATCGCCGCACCAGCTGACGCAGTTCGTCCGCATGGCGGGCGTCGCGTCCGGTGCCGCCGACGAGGTCGCAGGTCCACGGGACGTCGTCCGCGAGGGTCAGCAGGGCGTCCACCAACCGGTGGTGGCCCTTGCGCGGGGTGATCGCCGCGACGCAGAGCAGCCGGCCGGCGCCGTCGGTGCCCGGCGCCGGCGGCGCGGCGTCAACTCCCGGCCGGGCGACGGCGACCCGGGACGCCGCCACTCCGTGATGCGCGCGGATCCGGTCGGCGGCCCACTCACTGGTGGCGATCACCGCCCGCACGGTGTGCAGGGCGCGGCGCTCGCGGGCGTCCAGGTCCGCCGCCACCCCGGGAGCCAGTCCGGTCTCGTCGGCGAGCGGCAGATGCACCAGTACGGCCATCCGCAGCCGCGCCGCCTCGGGAGCCAGGACGTCGGGAACGCCGCAGGCCACCAGTCCGTCGAGGAGGACCACGGCTCCGTCGGGCAACCCGCCCAGGCGGCGGGCCAGTTCGGCGGCGTCGGCCCGGTCCGGCCGGGGCCAGGCGCCGGGCACCGCAAGGCGGCGGACCCGCCAGCCCCGGTCCGGGAGGTCGCGGCACACCCGCAGGTCGTAGGTGTTGCCGCCGCTCGGCGCGGCCGGGTCTGCGATGCCGCCGGGCAGCACGACGTGCACCACCCGGGCCGGTTCCGCGGTGCCGGCGCGGGTCACCGGCGGGCCCCGTGCCGGGTCACAGGGTGCGCTCGTAACTGGCCCAGGCGATATGGGATTCGTGCAGGGTCACGGTGATCCCGGCCAGTTCGCGGGCGCCCTCGCCGAGGCTGCCGGCCTGCACCCGGTCGGCCAGGCGGTCGGCGATGACCTTGGCCAGGGCCTCGGTCGAGGTGTTGGTCCCGGCGAAGGCGGGTTCGTCGTCGAGGTTGCGGTAGTTCAGCTCGCCGACCACCGCGCCCAGCTCCCGGGTGGCCAGGCCGATGTCGACCACGATGTCGTCGGCGTCGAGTTCGGGGCGGCGGAAGGTGGCGTCCACGATGAAGGTCGCGCCGTGCAGGCGCTGCGCGGGCCCGAAGACCGCGCCGCGGAAGCTGTGGGCGACCATCAGGTGGTCGCGGACGGTGATGCTGAACACGGTGTCCTCCGGGGGGTGTCGCGGTGCGGATGGCTCGGTCGGCGCCGGCCGCTATCCCGGGAGCGGCCCGGCCGCCGGGTAGCGGATGCGGTGGCACAGCGCCGGAAGTTCGCCGGAGGCCAGCCGCGGCAGGACGGACGGCAGCTCCTCGAAGGCGGATTCGCCGGTGATCAGCGCGTCGAAGGCCGGGTCGGCGAGCAGGTCGAGGGCGAGCGCGAGCCGGTCGGCGAAGGTGCGGCGGGCGCGCCGGGCCGGGGCGACCGCGCCGACCTGGCTGCTGCGGACGACCAGCCGCCGGGAGTGGAAGGACTCCCCCAGCGGCAGGCTGATCCGCCGGTCCCCGTACCAGCTCAGCTCGATCACCGTGCCCTCAGGGGCGAGCAGTTCGAGGGCGCGGGCCAGTCCCTCCTCGGTGGCGCTGGTGTGCACGACGAGGTCGCAGTCGCCGTCCGCGTCCGCGGGCAGCGCGAAACCGGCCCCGAGCGCCGCCGCGGTGGCGGCCCGCGCCGGGTCGGGGTCGACCAACTGGACGCGGACGGCCGGGAATCGGGCCAGCAGGGCGGCGACCGCGCAGCCCACCATGCCCGCGCCGACCACCGCGATCCGGTCGCCGAGCAGCGGCGCGGCGTCCCACAGGGCGTTCACCGCGGTCTCGACGGTCCCGGCCAGCACGGCCCGTGCGGCGGGCACGGTGTCCGGGACGGGGGTCACCGCGGCCACCGGGACGACGTACCGCGTCTGATGCGGGAAGAGGCAGAAGACCGTCCGACCGAGCAGCGCGGCGGGCCCCTCCTCCACCACGCCCACATTGAGATAGCCGTACTTGACCGGCCCGGGGAACCCGCCTTCCTGGAACGGCGCGCGCATCGCGGTGTACTGGCTCGCGGGGACGCCGCCGCGGAAGACCAGGCTCTCGGTCCCGCGGCTCACGCCGGAGTAGAGCGTGCGCACCAGCACCTCGCCGGCGCCGGGCCGCCGCAGGTCAGCGGTCCGGATCTCGCCCTGACCTGGGGAGCCGAGCCAGAATGCCCGGGCGGCGCGCGGCAACGTAATCCTCCTGGACGGTGTTGCGATGCGTCGTCGATGCTGGAGAACGCACGGTGCGGATCTTGGTGACGCCGTCACGATACGCGGCGCCCATCGAGTCCGCCAGACGCACCCGGAGGCACGATGGCCGTACAACGGCAGTACGGGACAAGGCCGTTCGCCCCGGACGCCGCCGCGGGCGCGGTCGCGCAGCTGGTGCTGCTGGAGGCGCTGTGCCGGGCGGTCGGGCTGGGGACCGCGGGGTGGCTGGCGGGGTCCGTCTTCGCGGTGGCCACCGTGGCCACGCTCACCCGCGCGCTGTGCCGGTCCTGGCCGGACTCGTTCGGTCCGGCCAACCGCGTCACCCTGGCCCGCGCCACGCTGGTCGGCGGGGTGACCGCGCTGGTCGCCGACTCCTTCGGCCGGCGGCCCGCGGTGACGGCGCTGATCGGACTGGCCACCGTCGCGCTGGTCCTGGACGCGGTGGACGGCCGGGTGGCCCGGCGTACCGGGACGGCGACGCCGCTGGGGGCCCGCTTCGACATGGAGGTCGACGCGTTCCTGATCCTGGTGCTGAGCGTGTACGTCGCGAAGGCGCTGGGCCCTTGGGTGACGGCCATCGGCGCGATGCGCTACGCCTTCGTCGTCGCGTCCTGGGCGCTGCCCTGGCTGCGCGCCGCGCTGCCGCACAGCACGGCACGCAAGACGGTGGCGGCGTGCCAGGGGATCGTGCTGGTGGTGGCGGCGGCCGGGATCGTGCCGCGGGAGGCGGAGTTCGGCGCGGTGGCGGGGGCACTGGCCCTGCTGGTGTGGTCGTTCGGACGGGATGCGGTGTGGCTGTGGCGGGCCCGGGAGCCGGGGTGAGCGGCCGGGGCGACGGGGGTCAGGTGCCCGCGTGCCGTCCCAGGTAGACCACCATCGCCAGGAAGGCCAGCACCAGGTTGGTGACCGCGACGGCGAACAGCACCCGTATCCACAGGCTGCGCCGGGCCGCCTCGTACGTCGCCGTCCGGTGGGTCACCAGGACGGTGCCGGGCAGCCGCGCCAGCCGGGTGCCGGGGCGGACGGCGGTGACCCGGGCCCGCCGGACGCCGCAGCGCGGGGACGTCAGATGGCGGGCGGCGATCTCCGGGCAGGCGCGCCGGTGTCCGCGCGGCGGGCGCAGCGCGCCGGGGCCGAGGTGGTGGCGCCCCCGGCAGGGCCGTGCGGTGCCCGCACGGGAGGCCGTGGGTATGCAGGTGCGGGAGCGGACCGCGCGCCACGGCGGCGGTCCTTTACGTCGCGGTGCGCCGGCCATCGGCGGTCACCCGGATCCGGTGGCGCCGCACGCGGTGCGAGCCGCCCGCGCCGCCGCGCCGCTCACTCGGCCGCCCCGCCCTGCGCACCGGACGCGTTCCCGCCGTCGGGGTCGACGCCGACGCTGCGCGCGATCCGCAGCGCGTCGTCCAGCTCGTCCTCCGCGACGGCCAGGGCATAGGCGTCGTCCGCCGTCCGCGCCGCCGCGACGGCGGCCCGTGCCGCACGCACCCGTTCCCGAACCGACTCGGCGAAACCGCCCACGCATGCCCTCCGCGTTCAGGCCGACCGGCCATCGCGTTCATCTGTTGAATAGCGGAATTCCTCAACTGTAGTCGACGGGCCCGGCGGCTTGAACGGGTGGTGCACAAGCCGCCGGACGAACTCCGGTCGCCGCTCCGGTCGTCCCCGCGCCGGCCCGCGGCCTTGAATCTCCCGTAGCGGGAGCTTCTACGGTCCCGGCAGACGCGGCCGGTCACCGCCCGGCGCGCCGCGTCCGCCACGGCGAGCCGGGCACCGTCACGACGACAAGGAGCAAGGATGACCTCGTTCGTTCTGGTATCGGGGGGCTACACCGGCGGCTGGATCTGGCGCGAGGTCGCCGCGCGGCTCCGGGAGCGGGGGCACGACGCCTACCCGGTGACGCTCACGGGGATGGGCGACCGGCGCCATCTGGCCGGCCGGGAGACGGACCTGGACACGCACGTCGAGGACGTCGTGCAGGTGCTGGACCATGAACAGCCGAGGGACGCGGTGGTCGTGGGGCACTGCTACGGCCTGCTCCCCGCCCTGGGCGCCGCCGACCGCCGCCCGGACCGGGTCGGCCGGGTCGTCTACCTGGACACCGGCATGCCGGCCGACGGCGACACGGGGTTCGACGTGATGCCCGACCCGGTGGTACGGGACCGGCTGCTGCGGCGGGCCGAGGAGCTCGGCGCGGGATGGCGGCTCCCGCCGCCCCCGCTCGCCGACGAGCAGCTGTGGGGCAGCCTCGCCGGCGTGACGCCCGCTGCCCGGGAGCGGCTGGAGCGGCTTGCCGCGCCGCAGCCGCTGGCCACCCTGACCCGGCCGCTGCGACTCACCGGCGCGGCGGCCGAGATGCCGGCCACCGGCGTGTTCTGCACCGCCCACGGCACGAGCATCGCCACCCTGGAAGCCCTGGTGGCCACCGGCGACCCCCGCTACGCGATCCTCACCGAACCCCGGGTCGGCTTCTTCGACCTGGACACCGGGCACTACCCGATGCTGTCCCGGCCCGGCGAGCTGACCGACGTGCTGATCCGGGCGGCGGCGGACGAGGGCCGGCGCCTCGGCTAGGGGCTGCCCCCGGTGGGGCGGGGTCGGAACGGCGACCCACCGGACGAGCGCCGGGCTCAGCCGCCCTGCCCCCAGGCCGCCGCCTTCTCCCGGGCCTCGGCGAGGTCGTCCTCCGTGGGGGCGTCGTCCTGGGTGAGGCTGCGCCGCCAGTAGCCGGTGAAGTCGATCCGGTCCTTGGCGACGCCGCGCTCCCCGGTCAGGTGGCGCCGCAGTGCGCGCACCGCGCCCGCCTCACCTGCCAGCCAGACGAAGGCCGGGTCTTCGGGGAGAACGGCCGCGCGGACCGCGTCGAGCAGCACGCCGGTCCGCCCGGCCGGCGCGCGGTCGCGGTGCACCCAGTGGACGACGAGGTCGGCGCGGGTGGGCAGTTGCTGCTCCTCCGCCGCGTCGGCGACCTCGACGTAGGCCACCGCGCGGGCGCCCGCGGGCAGCGCCGCGGCGAGCGAGCCGATGGCGGGCAGCGCCGTCTCGTCCCCGGCCAGCAGGATCGGCCCGGGGGCGTCGAGCGGCAGCGGCCGGGCATACTCCGCCGCCGGGCCGTACCGGGCGAGGGTGTCGCCCACGGAGGCGGTCGCCGCCCAGCGGGTCGCCGGACCGGCCTGGGCGGGCGCCGCGCCGGGCGCCCCGTGCAGCACGAAGTCGACGGAGAACCGCCGGCGCCCGGGGCCGTAGGAACGCACCGTGTAGCTGCGCATCCAGGGCCGCTCCTCCTCCGGGATGGCGAGGAACGCCTGGTACCAGCTCATGGCATCGCCGTCCGCGGTCGCCTCGGGGAGGCGGGGGACGCGCCGGCCCGGTCTGGGGAAGAGCAGTTTGAGCTGCTGGTCGGGCCAGGTGGGGAAGGCGTCGAGGCCCTCCCCGGAGAAGGTGATCCGGACCATACGCGGGGTGATCCGGCGGACGTCGCTGACGTGGATGAGTGCGACGGGCACGGCCGTCATCGGAGCTCCTCGGGAACGCGCGGATGATATCTTTACGGCGTAAAGAGTTCGACTGGCGACATTACTTTACGCCCTAAGGAGTTGCAAGTGGTGGTATTCGCGGGCCAGGGCGACGCCCGCCGTTCGCTGTCGCTGCTGTGGCGCGCCGACGCCCCCGAGCGGACCGCGAGGACGCGTACGCCCCGCGGGCCCAAACCGGCGCTGAGCGTCGACGCGATCGTCGACGCGGGCATCGCGGTGGCCGACGCGGACGGAATGGCGGCCCTGTCCATGCGCACGGTCGGCGAGCGGCTGGGCCGTACGGCCATGGCGCTGTACACCTACGTCCCCGGCAAGAACGAGCTGGTGGACCTGATGTACGACCGGGCGCTGGCCGAACTCCCCACCGGCTACGACCTTTCGGCGGGCTGGCGGGCCGCGGCGGCTTCCTGGGCGGCGGACACCTGGGAGTTCTACCTGCGCCACCCGTGGGTGCTCCAGGTCTCCCAGGCCCGGCCCGTCCTCGGCCCCAACGAATACGGCGCGCTGGAGTCCCTGCTGCGGGTGCTGTACGCCACCGGGCTGGACTCCGCCGTACTGCGCCGCGTCGTCGGCGTGCTGTTCCACTTCGTCCGCGGCGCCGCACAGACCGTCGCCGAGTCCCGGCTGGCCGCGACCGCCACGGGCGTGCCGGACGAGGACTGGTGGCAGGCCCGCTCCGGCATGCTGACCGAGGTGGCCCCCGACTTCGCGGAGCGCTTCCCGCTGCTGGTCCGCCTGGAGACCGAGGGCGCGGCACCGCCGGCGGACGGCACGCCGTATCTGGAGCGCGAGGCGAAGCGGACCTTCGAGGTCGGGCTCGCGGTCGTCCTGGACGGCGTCGAGGCGTCGGTGGCCCGGTCCGGCGCGGCGCCGGCCCGGGGGCCGTCGGAGTGAGGAAGCCGGCGGGACGGGCGGCGGCCGGTGTCGTCGTACGGCGGTGCGGCGTTGGGCATCCGTGACCGTTCCCCACCCCCTCCCGTGGTTCCTGCCGGCCGGCCTCGTGGCGCTGACGGCGGAGGCACTGCCCGACGGCCCGGCTGACACCCCGTCCGATCCCGGCCCCGCCCCGGGGGCCGGTCCCGCCCCGGGGGCCGGTCCCGAGCCGGGGGCCGGTCCCGAGCCGGGGGCCGGTCCCGAGCCGGCCGCCGCGCACGGGCCCGGGGAGGCCGGGCCACCGGCCGGCGCGCGGCCGGAAGGCCGACCGCCGCACCCGCTGCCGTCAACGGGTTAGCACATGTGGCGGGCGGGGGTGATCGCCCATAGCTTCGCCTCATGGCGCTACGACAGATGACGCGACGGCAGACGGTCTCCCTGGGCTGCGTCGCAGCGGTCCTGGCCGGATGGCCGATGGCCGCTCCGCCGGCCCAGGCCGCCCCGCACCGCGCCGACGGGCGGATCGTCGTCCATCCCGGCGAGTCGATCCAGCGGGCGGTGGACGCGGCCCGCCCGGGCGACACGGTCGTCGTCCTGCCCGGCGTCTACCGGGAGAGCGTCCTGATCACCACGTCGCATCTGACGCTGCGCGGGGTGGACGACGGGACGGTGATCGAACCCGGCGGGACGCGGGCCGCCAACGCCTGCGGGCAGAACGGAGACGGCATCTGCGTCATCGGCGCCGCGGGCATTCCCCTCCGGGACGTCCAGGTGCGCTCGCTGACCGTCAAGGGCTTCCGGCGCAACGGCATGTGGGCCTCGGGGACCGAGGGGCTGCGGGTCCACGACGTGGTCGCCCGGCACAACGGCCGGTGGGGGATCGGGCTGGAGAAGTCGGTGCACAGCGCGGTGCAGGACAACGACGCGGCGGGGAACGGCGATGCGGGAATCTTCCTGGCGAACTCCGCCGACGAGCACGTCGGGGCCATCGACTCCCGCGGCACGCTGGTCACCGGCAACCACCTCACCGGCAACCGGATCGGCCTCACCGTCCGGCGCCTGCGGAACCTGCTGGCCGGCGACAACACCCTGATCGGCAACTGCGCCGGGATGTTCGTCGTCGGCGACGAGAACCGCCCCCGGGCCGGGGCGCTGACCGTCGCGCACAACGAGGTGTCCCGGAACAACAAGTCCTGCCCCGCGACCAAGCGCATGCCGGCCGTCAAGGGCGCCGGCATCGTCCTGACGGGCGTCGAGGAAGCACTCGTCGAGCGCAATCTCGTCCGGGGCAACGTCGGCGCCTCCCCGCTCTCGGGCGGCATCGTGCTCTTCCACAGCTTCGTCAACGCCCTCAACGAGCGCAATCTCGTCCGCCACAACGTGGTGCTGCGCAACTCTCCGGCGGATCTGGTCAACAGGGACCCGGAAGGCCGGGGGAACCGATTCGTCCGCAACATCTGCCGCACGTCCCGGCCGGCCGGCCTGTGCTCGGCGGACGCGTCACCATCAACGGGAGAATAGAGGCGGAATGACCACGGTAAGCCCCACTCCCCAGCCGGCCATGCGGCTGCGGGAACTCGTCTTCGGAGCCGCGTGCGCGGCGGCCGTACGGGCGGCGGCCCGGCTCGGCGTGGCCGACGCGCTGGAGGACCGGCCCGCCGGTGTGGCGGAGCTGGCCGCCGCGGTGGACACCGAACCGCGCGCGCTGCGCCGCCTGTTGCGAGCGCTGGCCTGCTACGGGATCTTCGAGGAGACCGCGGACGGGGAGTTCGCCCACACCGAGATGTCGCGGCTGCTGCGCGACGACGCACCGAACAGCCTGCGCCACATCTCCCTGTGGTGCACCGAGCCCTGGACCTGGGCGGCCTGGCCCCGGCTGGACGAGGCGGTGCGCTCCGGCCGCAGCGTCTTCGACGACCTGTACGGCAAGGGGTTCTTCGACTACCTGCACCAGGACGCCCGGGACTCCGCCCAGGTCTTCGACCGGGCGATGACCACCTCCAGCAGGCAGTCGGCGCGGGACATCGTCGGGCTCCTCGATCTCACCGGGGTGTCGTCGGTGGCGGACATCGGCGGCGGCCAGGGCCATGTGCTGGCCGGCCTGCTGGAGAAGTACGAGACGCTGCACGGCGCCCTGCTCGATCTGCCCAAGGTCGTGGCGAACGCCGACCCCCGGCTGCGGGAGGGCGGACCGCTGGCCGGCCGGGCGCGGATCGTGCCCGGAGACTGCCGTGAGGACATCCCCGTACAGGCCGATCTCTACATCATCAAGAACATCCTGGAATGGGACGACGAGAGCACCCGCAGGACGCTGCGCAAGGTCGTCGAGGCGGCCCGGCCCGGCGCCCGGGTGGTGATCATCGAGAACCTCGTCGACGACAGCCCCTCGATGAAGTTCACCACCGCCATGGACCTGCTGCTGCTCCTGAACGTCGGCGGCGCCAAGCACTCCAAGGAGAGCCTGGTCAGCCACATGGCGGAGGCCGGGCTGCTGGTCCACGACATCCTGGTCGTGAACCCGTATCTGCACGCCTTCGAGTGCACCGTGCCCGAGTGACGGTGCGTGATACCGCGGCCCGCACGGCACGACCGGCGCACTCCCCCGGTGGCGGGGAGGGCGCCGGTCGGGTCCGGGCCGCCGTCAGCGGGCGCCGTCGCGCTCCCAGCGGTAGAACTCCCGGGCCATCGCGTCCTTGGGGCTGCGCCAGGTCTCCGGGTCGTACGCGCTGACGTACGCGGACAGCCGCTCGCTGATGCCGCGGAACTCGGGGTGGTCGTGCACCTTGGCGATCTCCGGGCCGGGCGGCCGGTCGGATTCGATGAGGTGCAGGTAGACGTCGCCGAACTGGAAGAGCGACCGCCGGTTGACACCCACGAGGTGGGGAAGCTCGGTACGGTCCGAGGCCACGAAGACCTCGGCGATGTCCTGGGCCGAGCCGGGCTTCATCCGGGCGACGATCAGAGCGTGGTGCATCGGGAGGATCCCTTCGTTGCCGCCTGCCGGCGGTGCGAACGCGGCCTGGCGGGCCGTCAGTTGACCGGGGCGGCGGAGCGGAGTTCGCGGTCCCGCTGCTCGATCCGGTCCCGGATGAGCTCCATCTGGATCCGGGAGTTGCGGTTGATGTGCTCGGTCATGCCCTTGTCGTCGATCGGGGCCTCGGGCTTCATGGCGAAGTCCTGGGTCCAGTGCAGGGACGTGCCGCCCGGGATCTCCGTGTACTTCCAGTGGATGTCCATGTGCGCGAAGGGGCCGGTCTCGACGCGGCGGGCGCGGACGGTGAACGACGCGCGGTCGACCACCCGCTCCGAGACCCAGCTCCAGACCGTGCCGTTCTCGTCGGGGTGCATGGTCAGCCGGAAGGTGGTCCGGTCGCCGTCCCGCTCCAGCACCTCGACCGAGGCGTACTCGCTGAACAGGTGGGGCCAGTTCTCCAGGTCGTTGGTCATGTCCCAGACGAGGTCGAGGGGGGCCGCGATGGTGATGTCGTTCTCGGTGTGGCCAGGCATGTCATGCTCCTGTCGTAGGTACCGTGTCGGTGTTGACGAGGTCGAGGAAGGCGCGCGGGGTCCTGGCGCGCTCGGAGTTGTCGGGCAGCGGCCGGCCGAACCGGTTCTCCAGTTCGCCCACGATGCCGAGCATCCCCAGCGAGTCCAGGCCGAACTCGGCGAAGGTCGCGTCGGGCCGACTCGCCATGTCCTGAGGGTCGACGGTCAGCCCGGCGGTCGACTTCATCAACCCGGCCAGCTCGTCGAGAGTCAGTCGATCGGTCATGGGAATCTCCTTCTCACGAGGGGGACTTGTCGCCCCGGCGCAGCACCATCGCCGCGTTGGAGCCCATCAGTCCCCGGCTCAGCACCAGCGCCGTCCGAAGATCGGCGGAGCGGGGCTTCCCGGTCACCACGTCGAGGTCATGGCAGACGTCGACGACGTTGGGGGTCGGCGGCACGACACTGCACTCCATCGAGAGCACCGCTGCGGCGATGTCCAGGACGGGAGCGCCGCAGTACGCCCGGCCGAAGCCGGTCTTGGGCGCCGTCACCGGGACCCGTGCCGCGTACCCGCCCAGGGCGTCGGCGAGCGCCAGCGCCTCGGCACGGTCGGCCGAGGCCACGCCGAGCGCGTCCGCGAACACGACGTCGATCTCCTCGGGAGCGCACCGCGCCTCCTCCAACGCGCCCTCGATGGCCCGGGACAGCCCCTCGCGGGACTCCTCCCACAGGGCGGCGCCGGTGAAGGTCGCGGCATGCCCGGCCAGGAACGCCCGGGCCCGGGCGCCCCGCTCCTCGGCCGCCGCCTGCTCCTCGACGACCAGCATCGCGCCGCCCTCGGCGGGCACGAATCCGCAGGCGCCGGTGGTGAACGGGCGGTAGGCGCGGATCGGGTCGTCGGACCGGCTCAGGTCCTCGTACCCGAGCTGGCAGACGACCGAGTACGGGGCGAGCGGCGCCTCGGCGGCGCCCACCACCACGGCGGAGGTGCCGCGGCGGATGGTGCGGGAGGCATGCGCCAGCGCGTCCAGTCCGCCCGCCTCGTCGCTGGCCACCACTCCGCACGGCCCCTTGAAGCCGCCCCGGATCGAGATCTGCCCGGTGCTCGCCGCGTAGAACCAGGCGATGGACTGGTACGGGCCGACATGGCGCGAGCCCTGGCCCCACAGGTGCTGCAGTTCCCGCTGGCCGAACTCACCGCCGCCGGAGCCGGCCGCGGTCACCACCCCCACCGCGAACGGCGAGCGGTTGTAGTCGGCCCGGCCCAGCAGCGCGTCCTCCAGCGCAAGGTTGGCCGCGGCCATCGCGAAGTGCGTGAACCGGTCGGTCTGGACGAGGAAGCGCTCCTCGATCAGCTCGCCCGCGTCGAAGCCGCGCACCTCGCCGGCGACCTTGAGGGGCAGGTCCTCGCACCCTTCGCGGGTGACGGTGTCCAGGACGCTGATGCCCTCCTGGGTGGCCTTCCAGAAGGCTTCGGTGTTCGGCCCGTTGGGGGCGATGACACCGATGCCGGTGACGACGGAACGACGTACGTGCGGGGAGATCATCTCGCCCTCCCACCCGGTCGGGTCAGGACCACCGCTGACTGGAACCCGCCGAACCCGCTGCCCACCGACAGCACCGACCGCAGCGGCAGTTCGCGCGCCGTCTTCGGTACGTAGTCGAGGTCGCACTCGGGGTCCGGGGTCTCGTAGTTGGCCGTCGGCGGCACCACCTGGTGGGTCAGGGCCAGGACGCAGGCGACGACCTCGATCGCCCCGATCGCGCCCAGCGAATGCCCCACCATCGACTTGATCGAGCTCATCGGCACCTTGTAGGCGTGGTCGCCCAGCGACTTCTTGACCGCGGCGGTCTCGTGGCGGTCGTTCTGCTGGGTGCCCGAGCCGTGCGCGTTGACGTAGTCGACCTGGGTGTGGTCGAGCCGCGCATGGGCCAGCGAGCGGTTGATCGCCTCGGCCATCTCCAGACCTTCCTCGGTCAGGCCGGTCATGTGGTAGGCGTTGCCGAAGGTGGCGTACCCCCGTATCTCGCAGTGGACGGTCGCGCCGCGGGCGCGGGCGTGCTCCAGCTCCTCCAGGACGAGGACGGCGCCGCCCTCCCCCATGACGAATCCGTCGCGCCGGGCGTCGAACGGCCGGGAGGCGTGGGCGGGGTCGTCGTTGTTGGCGGAGGTCGCCTTGATGGCGTCGAAGCAGGCCACGGTGATCGGGGAGATCGGCGAGTCCGACGCACCGGCGACGCAGACGTCGACCCGGCCCTCCTCGATGGAGTGGAAGGCGTACCCGATCGCGTCGAGGCCGGAGGTGCAGCCCGTCGAGACGGTCTGCACCGGGCCGTGCGCGCCGATCTGCTCCGCCACCGCCGAGGCCAGCGAACTGGGCGAGAACGCCCGGTGCAGATACGGCCCGGCGGGGCGCGGGTCCACGTCCCAGCGGCGGCCGGACTCGCTGACCGCGACATAGTCGTGCTCCAGGCGCGTGGTGCCGCCGACCGCGGTGCCCAGGGAGACCCCGATCCGCCAGGGGTCCTCCTTCGCGGTGTCCAGCCCGGCCTCGCGCATCGCTTCCTCCGCGGCGACCAGCGCGAACTGGATGTACCGGTCCGAACGGCTCACCTGCTCCTCGCTCAGCCCGTGCCGCGCGGGATCGAAGTCGCACTCGGCGGCGATCCGCGAGCGGAACCCGGCGGGGTCGAAGAGGGTGATGCCGCGGGTGGCCGTACGCCCGGTGGACAGCAGGTCCCAGAACGCGGGGACCCCCACGCCGCCCGGGGCGACGACGCCGATGCCGGTGACCGCCACGCGGCGGATCATGACACCGGCTCCGTCCGTTCCGGTGGGGCCGCGGCCGATCCCTCTTCGGTGCCCTCGGTGTCCACGTGCCCGAGTTCGGGGCGCGGCGCCAGCGGGCCGAGGTGGAAGACCATCCGGGCCTCCACGTCCCCGACGTTGCGGAAGCGGTGCCGCATGTACGGCGGGATCAGCAGCCCCTGGTCCGTGCGCAGCGGGTGCGGCTCGCCGTCGAGGTCGACCTCCAGCGAGCCCTGGACGACGTACACGAACTCCTCGGAGTACGGGTGGTAGTGCTCGCCGATGCGCTCGCCGGGCTGCACGAGAGCCATGCCCATGAAGCCGCTCGTGGCGCCCACCGCGCTGGGTGTCAGCATGGCGCGCAGATCACCTCCGCGCCGGCGGTTGGGCTGGGTCTCGCTGAGGTCCACGATGCGTGGGCGGTACGTGGTCATGGCTGATTCCTCCAGGGGCGTGGTGCCGGCGGATGGGGATGGTGCGCCCGCGACGGGCGGACGGGCGGACGCCGTCAGGCGCCCGGTGCCCAGCGGTCGGTGATGAGGTCCATGTCGGCGCGCGCCAGGAAGTGCGCGAGTTCGCGGTCGTCGGACAGGCCGCCGGCCACATCGGTGTCGAGCAGCCGGCGCAGCACGGCGACCTTGCGGGGACCGCGCGCGCCGAGGGACAGCACGGGGTCGCTCTCGATGGGGACCCGCAGGTCGACGAGCCGGACGACGATGTCGTCGCGCTGGAAGACGGTGCTGCCGTGGACGGGGCACGCCGGGTCGTCGGCGGCCTCCTCGTCCTGACGGGCCAGCATCTTGGCCAGCGGCATACCGCAGCCCTGCTTGGCCGGGTAGAGCAGCGCGTGCCGCCGCACCCGCTCGCGCTCGTGGCCGACGGCCGCCACGTGGTGCACCGCGGGCAGCGCGGCGCGGGTGAAGAACACCCGGGCGGAGTCGGGGTCTTCGAGGTCCCGGTCCTGCTCCAGGTACGGGTTGAGGGCCTCCTCGACCGCGCGGACCTCGGGCTGCCGGGAGACGTGGCGCAGCGCGGCGACCAGGTCGCCCTGCACCTCGATGGCCCGTACGACGCGGTTGCCGTGCATGAAGAGGGAGGTGCGGCGCAGCCGGGTGGTGTCGTCGACCCGGGACTCCGGGGAGGTGTACCCGGCGAGGATCTCGGCGACCATCGGCTCGCTGCCCGGCTTCACGGTGAAGGTCAGGGCGTGCCGGACCACCCCGTCACCGACGCGGGGGGCGACCTGGAGCCGGCCCTTGGGCGGCTCGGGGACGAGTCCGGCGATGTTCGAGGTCTCGCGCAGAACGCTGAAGCGCAGGGAACGGGTGTCGCGGACGCAGCCGTGCAGCGGCTGGACCATCTTGACGTGCTCCTCGCTGTTGACCCAGGCCAGGAAAGGAGGTGCGCTCTCCCATTCGCTGGTGATCAGCCACTGGGAGGGGTTCTCGATGGACTGGCACAGCTGGTCGGTGAGGTGCCCGGGGACGGACGCCACCTGGTTGCGGAGCTGCTCGTAGGCTTCGAGGAAGCGCTGCTGGGCACCTTCCTGCAGATCCAGCAGAAGGACGACCCGGAGTCGGGAACCGTCGAAGGCGGACTGCGATATTCGTTCCGACAGCGTTGTCATCGTCTACGCATCTCCTCTGGGGCCCGAAGACCCCTGTGGTGCGTCGTCAGTTCCGGTGCAATCCGGGGGACCGGTGCGATCCGGGCGACTGAGCCGGATGGGCGGACCGCCGGCCCGGCGTGTCGCGGGGGCTGTCCGTGTTCGATCGTGGCCAAGACCCACGGTCGGCGCGAGATCTGTGAGCCATGCAGGTGAACCGTGATCGAACAGCCCGCAGGGCGGGCATTCGTGCTCCATCTGCCGTACGCCCCGATGGAGCTGGAGCACGCAATGAACCCCAAGGCCGAGCACCGGGTCCCGGTCCTCATCGTCGGCGGGTCCCTGGTGGGACTGTCCGCCTCACTGTTCCTGGGACGCCTGGGCATCGCCCACACGCTGGTCGAGAAGCACGCGGACACCTCCCGGCATCCGCGCGGCCGGGGGAACAACGTCCGCACCATGGAACTGTTCCGGGTGGCCGGCGCCGAACGGCGGATCCGCGAGGCCGCCTCGGTCCTGTCCGACAACCACGGGATCCTTCAGACCCCTTCGCTGACCGGCGACGACCAGGAGTGGCTGTTCCGGGAGATCGACCCGGGCGGCGGGCTGGCCCGGTTCAGCCCGGCCGGCTGGTGCCTGTGCAGCCAGAACGACCTGGAGCCGGTGCTGGTCCGCTGTGCCCGCGAACTCGGCGGCGATCTGCGGTTCGCCACCGAGCTCATGTCCTGCGACCAGGACCCGGACGGGGTGACCGCGGTCGTCAAGAACCGCGACACCGGTGAGCACGCCACCCTGCGCGCGGACTACCTGATCGCCGCCGACGGCCCGCGCAGCCCCGTACGGGAGCGCCTCGGCATCGGCCAGACCGGCCCCGGCGACCTCTTCCACAACGTCAGCATCACCTTCCGGGCCCCCGAGCTGGCGGACGCGGTCGGCGACCGCCGCTTCATCGCCTGCTATCTGACCAACCCGGAAGCCGACGGCGCCCTGCTGCCGGTGGACAACCGCGAGCACTGGGTCTTCCACGCCCCCTGGCACCCCGACCGCGGCGAAACCCTGGAGGACTTCACCGACGAGCGGTGCGTCGACCACATCCGGCGGGCAACCGGCGTACCCGGTATGGCGGTTGAGATCACCGGCAAGGCGCCCTGGCACGCGGCGGAGCGGGTGGCGGAGCGGTACGGGGCCGGCCGGATCTTCCTGGCCGGCGACTCGGCCCACGAGATGTCCCCGACCGGGGCGTTCGGCTCCAACACCGGCATCCAGGACGCGCACAACCTCGCCTGGAAGCTCGCCGCCGTACTGGAGGGCGCCGCGGCTCCCGGGCTGCTCGACACGTACGAGGCGGAGCGGCAGCCGGTGGCCCGGGCGACCAGCGCCCGCGCCTCGGCCCGGTCCGCCGAGCACAGCCACCCCGGCTACGCGGCGGCCCCGAACGCCGGCGGCGGCCGGCAGCGCGGGGTGCTCACCGTCGCCCTCGGCTACTGCTATCCGCAGGGCGCGGTGATCGGCGCCGACCCCGATCTGCCGGTCGTCCCCGAGCAGATGCGCCTGACGGGCGAGCCCGGCACCCGCGCCCCCCACATGTGGCTGCACGGCGCCGGCGAACGCCGCTCCACCCTGGACCTCTACGAGCGGTCCTTCATCCTGCTCACCGGCCCCGAGGACGGTGCGGTGTGGCGCGCCGCCGCCGAGAGCGCCGCCCGGCACTGGTCGGCGCGCCTGGACCACCACCGCATCGGCGACGGCCCGGACGCCGACCTGGCCCCGGAGGACGGCGCCGACTGGGCCGAGGTCCACGGGACGGCGCCGGAGGGCGCGGTGCTGGTGCGCCCCGACGGGTTCGTGGCCTGGCGCGCGGAGGGCCGGGTGGCCGATCCGGAAGGGGCGCTCCGGGAGGTGCTGGGCGGCCTGCTGTGCCGGGAGTGACCCGGTCGGCACAGGCCGCGTGAGGCGACTCAGGAGGACGGGGCCGGCGGGACGGACACGGGCGTCCCGCCGGCCCTGGAACGTATCTTCTGACCGTCACCGGCCCAGGGGCATCTCACGCCGGCACCGGCCCGGTCCCGCAACTCGCAGGGCGATTTGGTGTTGAGTCCGGACATGGACGTCAAGAAGCCCTCGGGCCACCCCTTTCCCCGTATCTCCCTCCCGCACCAGCCACCCCGGCTGCCGCCACCGGTCCCCCGGCGCCCCGCCGAGGGGGACACGCCGATCTTCGACCAGCTCCTCAGGGAGTGGCGGGCCGGCGCACTGCGGCCGGTCGTCTCCTGGCCGATCGACGATCCGGGGAAGTCCCGGCCAGGCACCGCCGTGGGGAGCGACGACGACCGCCCCTACCCGCGGAACCGCACCCAGGAACCCGACCATGTGTCCGTGCGACATTCCGCCGCGCACCCTGACCGGTGAGCCCGGGGCGGCTCCAACAGTGCTTGGCGGGCCGCGGTTTCAACGTGCCGGGCTTCCCCGGCAACCCGTTCGCGGGCCAGGAGCCGGGCACCGCCGAGGAGATCGCCGCCTTCTGCTCGACGACGTACGGCGTCGGCTTCCCGCTGGTCGAGAAGACCGACGTCAACGGCAAGTGGCAACACCCACCCGCGGTACGCCGAACCGACCGGCACACCGGACGCCGAAGGGGCGTTGGGCGCGGCGCAGTGGAACCTCGACGGCCCCCGGCGCACGGGCGGCTGACGTAAACGGTTCACCTCGCTGACGCCAGACCAGCCCAACCACCCTCACGACACTGCCTGCCACGCCGAAGCCGTCCGGCATGGCCGAGGGCCAGACCTGCTACCGGGCCGGCCTTTCCCGACCCCGGCCACATCGCCCTCGCCCACCCGGCAAGAAGCATTCCAGGGCGGATCCAGGAATCTAGCCGTTGCTATCCACCGTTTGGATGATGGTCCCGTGCATGGGGCCAAAACCCGGAACATTCACGTCCCCTCCGTCATCCGCAGGACGCAGATTGCTCGGCTTCACGGTCTGACTGGTACCCGCGCGCGCACCTTCAACAGCACTGGCCGAACCGACAACGCCGAGAACAGCGGCACCAGCGATCGCCATTGCGGCAATAACGTTACGGACGCACATAGTTCCTCCTTGAATTCGCGATCGGTGTTTTACCGAGACCTGCCTTGACCGAGCACCCAAGGTCCATGCCGCGTGCGCTGGAGCTTCAGCCGAACAGGCGACCGTGCATGCCTCATGGCGCTTAGCGCCAAGGAACTCATCACCCACCACGCCCGCGCGCCGCTGCGCCGGGCGTTTTCTCATGCCAGGAAGGCACACACCACAGACCGTTGGAGGCATCGACGTCTCCTCGTACCAGGGGATGGCGCATGACCATCCGGCAGGCCACCACCGCCCGCTGAAGGGCACGGAGGAGCAGGAAGAGGCCATCTCAATTGGCGAGTACGCGGCAGCAGATGACGCCATTCGATGCTGTGCTCCCGGTCAGCCTGCGCTCGGGACCTCCGAGACATGAGGCTTCCGCTGCATCCCGGCCGGCGCTTTCGCCGGCTCCGGACAGGGCGTTGGGGCGGAGTGTCCGCGCCTGTCGCGGCAAGTCGATGCCCTGACCTGCTCGGTGTGCAGCGCGGCTCCCCGTCGGCCACGCGTCGGTGACGGCCAAGGACGCGGCGCGTCGCTAAGTGGCTGCGGCATATTTCGCATTAGCCTCCTATGACTGTACGAAGTCGCTATATCACGGTTTGTATCCTTCGACCACCGGAGAAGAAATGCGCAAGCTTCAGAAGACCGCCGTCGTGACCGTCGCACTCGGCAGCTTCGGCTTCCTCGGCGCCGGCATCGCCTACGCCGCCAGCGGGAGCGGCGGCACCGATTTCGACGTCAAACAGCGAAACTCGTGTCGGTCGAACGACGCGGATGTCGACGCTCTCGGCGAGGTCGGGATCGCCAACGGCCTGGCGGGCAACGCGATCGGCGGTGAGGGCACCCCAGGTGGGCAGAGCACCAGGGTGGGCTCGTCCATGAGCTGCGTCAACAGCGTCGCCTTCAAGGGAAGCAAGGGCGGCGACGAAGGCAAGGGTGGAGGTTCGGAGGGCAGAGAGAGCAACGGAGACAGGGGAGGCGACGCACACAAGGGCGGAGGCTCAGAGGGCCGAGAAGGCAACGGAGGCAAGGAAGGCAAGGAAGGCGCGGAAAGCGCACAAGGCGGGGCGACGCCGGTACGCACGGATGGCGGGGAACAGCGGGGTGTGGCGCCTGGACCCGGTCTCCGCTACACGGTCCGGACGGAGACCCTTACGGCCTCTTAGGACCAGGTCGCGAGAGTCCGCTCGACCCGCAGTCGGAAGGAAAGGCCGCCGGCCGGGCAACTCGCCGACCTCGGCAACCGCCTCGACGCCATCGAACGGAGCCGCCGGCCCTTCCCGGCATCGCCGCTCCGGTCGCCGTCGTCGGACTACTCGTGGCGGACTGGCAAGCCACCGCCGCCCACTGGTACATCGCCCTCCACAACGATCGCGTCCTGCTCACGGCCTACCGCCGCGAGCAGGACGCATCTGTCATGAGGGGAGTAAGAGGGCGGGTCCGCTGGGGCCGGTCAGCCGTGAGCCTTGTGTCGGAGGTTCTCCGCTGAATCGTCGACACCGCGAAAAGAAGGGGGCGGGCCAGATGGCACCCCACCGGACACCCCCTGGCCCCGTCCCGATGTGAAGGAGGGGCTGGCAGGCAACGGCATGGATCAGCACCCGGAAACCATGCTGGGAGACACCTCACCCTTGTCACTCATGATGGAGGTGTGCGCGTCGACATAGCCTGAACCGCCATCGTAGGAGATCTTGTACATCCCGCCGGTGTAGCACTCGACTGTCACCGGCGCCAACGTGGTGAGTTCAGTGGTCGGTTGTTGCCCTACTGGATTTGCGCTCGGCCAGACAGCGACCTTGTCGTAGTTTCCGATCTTGCCGTCGAGGCCACCGCAACCCGCCAGTGCCGCCATACCAAGCGCCACACCAATCACCGAATTCACAGTACGTTTCCTGGTCCCCAATTCCGTTTCCCCCGTCATGAGTAGCTGTCAGATTCATTGCAGCGGAAGGCAATTCTCGGCCTCCGACTGCCGGACGACAAGGGTCAGATGGCGTACGTGTCCGGGCATCGGGGTTCCGCATGTCGCGGTTCGGTGACCCTTGTGGGGTGTCCGTGCGCGCCGCAGAGGATGCGGCTCGGAACAGCGTGAACCCGGAATCCGCAGACGCACAGAGCTACTGCGGCCCCTCGGCATCCCTCCGGCTGGACACCGCAGCCCGCGCGATCACCGACAGGGTCAGTTCCCGCTCCTCGTCAACGACGAGCCACCCCTTCTCCAGAAGCGACTGCAGCGGCGGACGGACCTCGTCTCCCAGCTCTTCCGCCAGGTCGTCGTCGGTGGGAGAGCGGCCGGCCCGGAGGAGAGCGGCCACGTGCATGACGAGCGCTTCCTCCTCGGCGGTGATGTCGAAGTCCATGGTGTGAAGGTATGCGCGCCTCTGGCCTCCAGCCCCCGAAGCCCCCGCGGCACATGGCGGTCGGGGCCTCTCGCTCCCCGGGCTGGCTACGTCATCCCAGGTCATGGGGTGTGTTCATGGGAGAGGAAACCCGAGAAGTTCGTCATCGACCACACGGGCGAGATCGCCGGCCGCTTCCGGCCGCGCACGGAGCCGGCGGCCGACGAGCTGGTGGCCGACGAGCTGGCGGCGGCCATCGAGGCCGCGCTCCCGGCGGCCCGATCCACGGCGGCGGGCCGGCCCGTCCCGGCCGCCGGCCGCCGGTCGCCGGGCCGCTGCGCCCGAGCGCCGCGATCGTCGCGCCCCGCGTGCCTACGGCACGCCGCCGGCCTCGGGCAACGCCATCCGGCTGCGCCGGCCCGGGTCGTCGGAAGCTGCCGCACCGTAACGGTACGAATGCCGTTCTTCCGGCTCGAACTAGACTGTTCGAACGAGCCCGATGCGTCCGACCAGAAGCCGAACGAATGCCGCAGCCCGCAGAGCACCCCGAGCCCGCCGCCGCGCACGACGAATCCGCGTCGGCGGCGGATCTCGCGGAGCGCACCGCACGGAGCCTGCGCGATCTGGCCGGCGGCCCGATCTCCCGGCTTCCGCAGCTGCTGGAGGCGATGGTCACCGTCGGCTCCGACCTGGACGTCCACCACGCGCTGGACCGGATCGCGGAGACCGCCGCCTCGCTCACGGGCGCCCGCTATGCCGCCGTGGGCGTCCTCAACGAGGAGGGCGACGGGCTGCGCGATCTCGTCACCCACGGCATCTCCCCCGAGGAGGCGCAGCGGATCGGACGCCTCCCGGACGGCCACAGCGGGATCATCGGCGCGCTGCTGCACGGCGCGGAGGCGGTCCGGATCACCGACGTCCGCAACGATCCGCGCGCCTGCGGAACGCTCCCCGAGGGGCATCCGCCGATCCGCTCGTTCCTCGGCGTCCCGATCCAGGTGCAGGGCGAGCTGTTCGGCAATCTCTATCTGGCCGGGAAGCCGGACGACGGGGAGTTCAGCGAGGTGGACTTCCATCTGGCGCGGGTGCTGGCCACCGAGGCCGGTATCGCCATGGGCAACGCCCGGATGCACGCCGCCGCCCGGCAGCGCCGGCGCTGGATCGACGGCGCCGCGTCGCTCACCACGGCGCTGCTGGCCGGTCCCGAGACCCACTCCACGACGGAGCACGCGCTCACCGTCGTCGCCGAGAAGGGCCGGGAGCTCGCCGAGGCGGCGACCGGGGCGGTGCTGCTGCCGCACCCCGACGGCGGGATGGAGGTCGTGGCGATCTCCACGGTGCTGTCGGAAGCCGTCCGGACCGAGGCGTTCGGCGGCACGATCCCGCCGGAGAGCCCGGTCCTGCACCAGATACACGCCGGACTCGCGGTCTTCTCCGACGACTTCGCCGGCGACCCCCGCTCGATCTCCCCGCTGTCCCGCCACTACGGCCCGACGATGCTGCTGCCGCTGCGCAGCAACGGGCGGGTGCTGGGCGCGCTGGCGCTGTGCCGGATGTCCGACGGCCGGCGCTTCACGCATTCGGAGCGGACCCTGGGCACCCAGTTCGCGGCCCAGGCCGCGCTCGCCCTCGTGCTCGCCGACCGCCACCGCGACCGGCGACGGCTCGCGGTCTACGAGGACCGCGACCGGATAGCGCGCGATCTGCACGACCTGGTCATCCAGCGGCTGTTCGCCACCGGCATGATGCTGGAGAGCGCCCAGCGGCGGGCCGTCGTCCCCGAGGTCCGGGAGAGCGTCGGCCAGGCCGTCGACGAGCTGGACGCGACGATCCAGGAGATCCGCACCGCGATCTTCGCGCTCCAGCAAGGGCCGCCGGAGGCACCATCGGGGCTCCGCACCCGTGTGCTGCGGGAGGCCCGCGCGGCCACCGGGGCGCTTGGCGGCCGGCCGTCCGTGCAGTTCGTGGGACCGGTGGACGCCAGGGTCGGCGAGGAGACCGGACGGGCCCTGGTGAGGGCGCTGCGCGAGGCGCTGGCCGGGGTGGCGGAACGGGCCGAGAGACCTGAGGAGGCCGGGTCGGCGGCGCCGGCCCGGGTCGTGGTGGACGCCACCGTCGCGCTGGCCGACGGCCGCGAGGGCGTACGGCTGACGGTGGCGCGCGGGGGCGGTGCCGGTGAGCCGGTGGTGTGGGAACAGCCGCTGTAGGCACGGCTGTTCAGCCCCGCGCCCCTTGGGGCTCGGTGGGCAGTGGCCCGCGGTCCGCGGCGGCGCTCGCCGTCCTACGCGGTGCGGCGCACGAACAGCAGATCCCGGGCCACCACGGCCGCGCGCGGGCCCGCCGCCCGCAGTACGGTGTCCAGCGCCGTCTGCCGATGCGCGATGCAACGGCCGCTCGCCCGGGCCGCGTTGGCCTCGTCGACCGCCCAACGGCCGTCCGTGCGGCCGATGTCGGCGACGATCGCGGAGGGCAAGGGCGGGCAGCCGGGTGCCGTCGGCGTAGGCCATGGCCCGGATGCCCTTGTCGTGGGGCGACTTGGCGAAGACCGGGCGGCGCGGCGCGTAGGCGTCGCGGAGTTCGGTGGCGGGGGCGGAGACGGTCGGGTGCGGTGGCAGCAACAGCGTCGCGGCTCCGGCCGCCGTCGTTCCGCCGGGGTCCGCGGTGCCGCCGCGGTCGCCCCCGTGTGGCACGGCGGTCATCGTAGTGAGGGGGTGGCAGGGCGCCCTCAGGGGTGATCGATCCGGAATTCCTTGACCTCAAGATTGGTTTAGGTTCTAGGTTCTTTCTTGTCGCCGGTCACGCACGGCGATCCCGTGACGACCCCGGCAATCAGGAGGCCCGCGATGGACATGGAAGTCACCGCCTGGCATTCGCTGCACAGCACGATGACCGCACAGCAGGGCAGGCGCCGCTTCTCCCGCGGGACGCTGCGCCGTATCACGGCCTTCGCCCGCCCGCACCGCCGCAAGCTCGGCTGGTTCCTGGTGCTCAGCACGGTCACCGCGACGCTCGCGGTGGCCACCCCGCTGCTCGCCGGGCGGGTGGTGGACGCGATCGTCGGGAGCCGCTCGGCCGGTCTGGTCCTGGGGCTCTCCGGGCTGATCGCGGCCATCGCGCTCGCCGAGGCGGGCCTGGGGCTGCTGACCCGCTGGCTGTCGGCGAGCATCGGTGAGGGGCTGATCCTGGACCTGCGGACCACGGTCTACGACCACGTCCAGCGGATGCCGATCGCGTTCTTCACCCGGACCCGCACCGGGGCGCTGGTCAGCCGGCTCAACAACGATGTGATCGGCGCCCAGCGGGCGTTCAGCGACACCCTCTCCGGGGTCGTCAGCAACATCGTGACGCTGCTGCTCACCCTCGCGGTGATGCTCAGCCTGTCCTGGCAGATCACGCTGATCGCGCTGGTGCTGCTGCCGGTGTTCGTACTGCCCGCCCGCAGGGTCGGCCGGCGGCTGGCGGATCTGCGGCGGGAGGGCGCCGACCACAACGCCGCGATGGGCACCCAGATGACCGAGCGGTTCTCCGCGCCGGGCGCCACCCTGGTCAAGCTGATGGGCCGACCGTCCCGCGAGTCCGCCGAATTCGCCGCCCGAGCCCGGCGGGTGCGCGACATCGGCGTCCGCTCGGCGATGGTGCAGACGTACTTCGTCACCGCGCTCACCCTGGTCTCCGCACTTGCCCTGGCCGTGGTCTACGGCCTGGGAGGGTTCCTGGCGCTGCGCGGGCAGCTGGCGGCCGGCTCGATCGTCTCGCTGGCGCTGCTGCTCACCCGGCTCTACGCCCCGCTGACCGCGCTCTCCGGCGCGCACATCGAGGTGATGAGCGCGCTGGTCAGCTTCGAGCGGGTCTTCGAGGTGCTGGACCTCAAGCCGCTGATCACCGAGAAGCCGGACGCCCGCGACGTGCCCGAGGGCCCGGTGTCGGTGGAGTTCGACTCCGTCCGCTTCGGCTACCCCTCCGCGGACAAGGTCTCGCTGGCCTCCCTGGAGGAGGTCGCCACCCTCGACACCCGGGGCGGCGAAGAGGTCCTGCACGGCATCTCGTTCCGCGCCGAGCCCGGCCAGATGGTCGCCCTGGTCGGCTCCTCGGGCGCCGGCAAGTCGACCATCGCCCAGCTGCTGCCGCGGCTGTACGACACCGACTCCGGGGCCGTCCGGCTGGCCGGCGAGGACGTCCGCGAGCTGACCGCCGCCTCGCTGCGCGACGCCCTCGGCATGGTCACCCAGGACGGCCACCTCTTCCACGAATCCATCCGGCAGAACCTGCTGCTGGCCAAGCCGGAGGCGGCCGACGACGAGCTGTGGGACGCGCTGCGCCGCGCCCGCCTGGACGCGCTGATCGCCTCGCTGCCCGACGGCCTGGACACCGTCGTCGGCGAGCGCGGCTACCGCCTCTCCGGCGGCGAACGGCAGCGCCTGACCATCGCCCGGCTGCTGCTCGCCCACCCGCGGGTGGTGATCCTGGACGAGGCGACCGCCCACCTGGACAACACCTCCGAGGCGGCCGTCCAGGAGGCGCTGACCGAGGCGCTCGACGGGCGGACCGCGCTGGTGATCGCCCACCGGCTGTCGACCGTACGGGCCGCCGACCTGATCCTGGTCGTCGAGGGCGGCCGGATCGTCGAGCGGGGCACCCACGAGACGCTGCTGGCGCAGGACGGGCGGTACGCGGAGCTGTACCGCACGCAGTTCGCCGCCGCGGAGGCCGGCGCGGCGAGCCCGGCCGGCTCCCCGGGGGCCGTCGACTCCCCTCAGGCCGTCGACTCCCCGGTGGACACCGCGCCGGAAGCCGGTCCGGACCTGGTCACCGGGGCACCGCTGGTCAACTGACGGCGCACCGGATGGCCCCCGCCCCTTGGCGGGGGCCTCCGCATGCCGAAAACTGAGGCGATGACGCAGCGCGCGGAACACTCGACCGTCATGGACCGCCTCGCGATCGACGACCTGGTCACCGGTTACGCCACCACCGTGGACGACGGCGACTGGCCGGGCTACCTGGCCCTGTTCAGCCGGGACGGCCGGGCCGACTACCGCTCGGCGGGCGGCATCGAAGGCACCGTGGAGGAGGTCGCGGTCTGGCTCGCCCAGATGTTGCGCCTCTTCGCCATACGGCAGCACCTGATCGTCAACCGCCGCATCGCCTTCGCCTCGCGGGACGGCGCCCCCGCCGACACCGCCACCGTCCAGGCCGACTACCTCAACCCGATGCGGCTGGCCGAACCCGACCCGGACGCCGCGGGCCCGGCCTCCCCCGACTACACCTGCGGGGGCCGCTACCACTTCACGGCCCGCCGCACCCCCGATGGCTGGCGGCTGACCGGCGTCGTGGTGCACGAGAAGTGGCGGGAGGTGCTGACGCCTGACCACGCTTGACGGTGAGCGCACATCACGGCGAGAGGTTCACCGCGGCAGCGACCGGCGACAGGGAGCGCAGATGGACACACCGCCCGGCGGCACGGTGCCCCGGTCCCGATCCCTCTGGGCGCGGGGCCCGGCCGCCGCGCTCGCGGGGGCGCTGCCGGCCCTCGCCTTCCCCGAGCCGTCCTGGTGGTGGTTCGCGTACGTCGCCCTCGTGCCGTGGCTGCTGCTGGTGCGCTCCGCGGCTACGGCACGGCGGGCGGCGCTCTACGGATGGCTGGGCGGCGCCGGGTTCATGCTGGCGGTGCACCACTGGCTGCTGCCGAGCCTGCACGTCTTCATCCTCGTCCTGGCGCTGCTGCTCGGGGCGCTGTGGGCGCCCTGGGGGCTGCTGGTGCGGGCCCTGCTGGCCGGCACACCCGGGGCGGGGCGCTGCGCGGCGGCCCTGGTCCTGGTGCCGTCCGGCTGGCTGATGGTCGAACTGGTCCGCTCCTGGCAGTACTTGGGCGGACCATGGGGGCTGCTCGGCGCCAGCCAGTGGCAGGTGCCGCCCGCGCTCCGGCTGGCGTCGCTCGGCGGCGTATGGCTGCTGAGCCTGCTCATCGTGGCCGTGAACACCGCGCTGGCCGAGCTGATCGCCCTGCGCACCGCCCGCCTGCCCGCCGTCGCCGGACTGCTGGGGTGCGCCCTGGCGGGCACCGCTGCCTGGTACGGGGCGCCGCTCCCCCGGCCCGCCGGCACGGTCCGCATCGCGGTCGTCCAGCCGGGCCTCGGCGGCACGCCGACCCAGCGCCTGGCCCGCAGCGAAGCGCTCACCGGTGCGCTGGCGGGCCGTGGGGTGCGCCTGGTCGTCTGGGGTGAGAGCAGCCTCTACCAGGACCCGGCGGACCATCCCGTACTGGCCGGGCACCTGGCCGCGCTCGCCCGCCGGACCGGCGCCGACCTCCTCGTCAACGCCGACGCGACGAACGCCGACGGCCCCGGCATCTACAAGAGCGCGGTGCTCATCGGCCCGCGCGGGCCGACCGGCGACCGCTACTCCAAGATGCGGCTGGTTCCGTTCGGCGAGTACATACCCGCCCGCTCGGTCCTCGGGTGGGCCACCCACGTCGGCAAGGCCGCCGCCACCGACCGCAAACGCGGCACCCACCAGGTCGTGATGCCGATCCCCACCGCGGGCGGGCTGCGGATCGGCCCCCTGGTCTGCTTCGAGACGGCCTTCCCCGACATGAGCCGGCACCTGGCCCGGGACGGCGCACAGGTGCTGGTCGCCCAGTCCTCGACCTCGACCTTCCAGGACAGCTGGGCCCCCGCCCAGCACGCGTCCCTCGCGGCGCTCCGCGCCGCGGAGACCTGGCGCCCCATGGTCCATGCCACCCTCACCGGCGTCAGCGCGGTCCACGGCCCCCGGGGCGAGCAGATCGGCCCGCGCCTCGGCACGGACCGGAGCACGGCCGCCGTCTACGATCTGCCGCTGGCCACCGGCACCAGCCCGTACACCCGTTTCGGCGACTGGGCGGTGTACGGGGCGATCGCCGCGCTGCTGCTCTTCGGCGCGCGGTCCGCCGTCCGGGCCCGCGTCAGGCGGACTGCGCGACCGCTTCCCTGACCACCCGCTCGCACAGCTCATGGGTCCGCAGCGCGTCCTGGGCGGACACCCGCCGCCCGGCGCGTACGTCGTCCAGGAACGCCTGCACGATCTGCTCGATCCCCCGCTGGCGGGCAACGGGGACCCAGTCGCCGCGGCGCCGGATGGTGGGCTGCCCCTTGTGGTCGACGACCTCGGCCAGGTTGACCACCTGGCGCCGGGTGTCCTGACCGGAGATGTCCAGCAGCTCCTCGGTGGAGCCGCTGAGGCGGTTCATCGTGCCGATGGCCGTGAACCCGTCACCGGAGAGCTGGAGCACGACATGCTCCATCAGCCCGTGGCGCACCCTGGCCCGCACATCGATGTGGTCGATGTCGCCCGGTACCAGGAACCGCAGCGTGTCGACGACGTGGATGAAGTCGTCGAGAACGGTCGTGCGCGGGTCCTCGGCCATCCCGACGCGGTTCTTCTGCATCAGGATCAGATCGCGCGGGTGCTCCCGGCACTGCGCGTACCCCGGCGCGAAGCGGCGGTTGAAGCCCACCGCGAGCCCCACCCCGCGGTCCTCGGCGAGCTGGACGATCCGCCGGGTGTCCGCGATGTCGTAGGCGATCGGCTTGTCCACGTAGGTCGGCACGCCGGCCTCGACCAGCCGGGTCACGATCTCGGGGTGCGCCACGGTCGCGGCGTGCACGAAGGCGGCGTCCAGGCCGGCGCCGAGCAGCGTGTCCAGGTCCGTGTGCAGCTGCCGCCCGGTCAGCCGGTAGGTGTCGCCGGCCCGTTGGAGGGTGGCCGGGTTGCGGGTCTGGAGATGCAGTTCGACCCCCGGCCGGGTGCCCAGTACGGGCAGGTACGCCTTCTGCGCGATGTCGCCGAGCCCGATGCAGCCGACCTTCACTCGCTCTCCTCTGATGCGTTTCGGGGGTGGTGCCGGTGTGGCGTGCCGGGTGCGGTCCCGCCGGCCGGATGGCACCTGCGTACGCACCCCGGCCCGCCGCACCGCACGCCGTACCGGAAAGCCTACGGGGCGGCCGGCGGACGCCAGTCGGCGATGCCGTCGAGGCCGCGCAGCACGAGGTCCGGTGCCAGCCGGGCGGTGGCCGCCATCGCGGCGCCGCGCAGCACGCAGGCGGGCCGGGAGCGCCAGGTCGTGAGCCGGCCGATCCGCTCGGCACGGCGTACCACGTCCATGGTGCGCGGCAGCCGCTGCCGGGTGTACGAGGCGAGCGCGGCGGACAGATCCGCGTCCGGGGCGGCCTCGTGGGCGAGGACGACGGCGTCCTCGATGGCCTGGCAGCCGCCCTGGCCGAGGTTGGGCGTCATCGGGTGGACGGCGTCGCCGAGCAGCGCCACCCGGCCCCGGTGGAAGGCGGGCGGCGGGGCGGCCGCGGTGTGCACGTCGTTCCGGAGCACCGCGACCGGGGCGACGGCGGCCAGCAGGTCGGGGACGGGGTGGTGCCAGTCGCCGAACCGGCGCAGGAGTTCGGTCCGCTGATCGGCGTCGGTCCGCTCACCCGGCGGGACGGCGGCGGTGGCATAGGCGTAGACCCGTCCGTCGTGCAGCGGCACGGAACCCCAGACGCCGCCGGGGCCCCAGGTCTCGTGCGCGGCGTAGCGGCGCCCGGCGGGGGCGGCGGGGGCCGGGACGACGAAGCGCCAGGCGGTGAAACCGGCGTAGCGGGGCTCGGGGTGGCCGGGGAAGAGCGTGCGGCGGACGGCCGAGTGGATCCCGTCGGCGGCGACGACGAGGTCGGCGGTCAGCTCCTCGGCGCGGCCCTCGGAGGCGGTCCGCCCGCCCTCGGGCTCGGTGGTCCGGACGCGGGCCGGGCGGTCGTCCCGCAGCGGATCGCCCTCGTCCACGAGGTGGGCCGGGGCTCCGGTCCGTACGGTGCCGCCGGGCAGCCGCCCGGCCAGCAGCGCGACCAGGTCGGCGCGGTGCGCGACCACGACCGGGCCGCCGAACCGCCGGACCGCCGCGGCGTTGTCCGTACGGGCCAGCAGCCGCCCGCTGGGCAGCCGCAGCTCACCGGCCGGCTGCGCGGCGGCCGTCGCGCGGACCGCGTCGCCCGCGCCGACGGTGTCCAGTGCGCGCTGGGCGTTGGGGGCGAGCCCGATGCCCGCGCCCACCGGCTCCAGAGCGGCGGCCCGCTCCAGGACGGTGACCGACCAGCCGCGGTGGTCCAGTGCCACCGCGGCGGTCAGCCCGCCGATGCCGCCGCCGATCACGATCGCGGTCCGCTGCCGCATGTCGCCCCCTGCTGTCCCCGGCGGCAACTACAGCCGTAGTCCCGCATGCTCGTCCGCGGCCCCGCTTCCCGGCACCGCCCCGCGGCGAGACTACACCTGTAGTTTCCGCGCGCTATGCTCACCGGCATGAACGCCCGCGAAAACGCCGCCGCACCCCACGGCACGCTCCTCCCCAGGCACCGGCTGATCGCCGACACGGCCCTGGCGCTGCTGGCCGAGCGCGGGATGCGCGGGCTGACCCACCGGGCGGTCGACGAGGCGGCCGGCCTGCCGCAGGGGTCCACGTCGAATCTCGCGCGCACCCGGGCCGCGCTGCTGGAGGCCGCGGTCCGGCGGCTGGCCGAGCGCGAGGCCGAGGTCCTCGTCGCGGGCGAGACGGCGGACATCACCGGGAGCGGCGGCGGGCGCGCGGAGGCCGGCGACCTGACCTCGGCGGACATCGCCGACGCACTGTCCCTCGCCCTGCACCGCTATCTGGCCGGGCACCGCCGGCTGCTCGTCGCCCGCTACGAACTCGCTCTGGAGGCCACCCGCAGGCCCGAGTTGCGGGCGGTCTACGACCGGGCGGGGCGGGCCTTCCGGGCGCCGGTGGTCGCGATGCTGCGGGCGGCCGGCTCCGCCGCACCCGAACGGCATGCGCTCAGCATGGTCGCGTGGTGCGACGGTGTGCTGTTCACCTGCATCGCCGGCCAGTTCCACGCCGCCGTTCCCACCCGCGCGGCACTGCGCGCCTCGTGCGCGGAACTTCTCGACGGAATGCTGCGGGGGTGAGGATCACCCGAGGGGAAGGCGGGTCGCGGTGCAGTCATCTTGGAGGGGGCTGGTGCCGCGACCTTTCCGGGACGTCAGTGCCACGGGCCCGCCGCGCCGCCGATCCGCAGCTCCAGCCGGTCGATCGCGTCCTTGAGGCTCTGGCGGTATTCGCCGTCGGCGAGGGCGTTGACGGACGCCCTCGCCCGGCGGAGCTGGGCGCGGGCGTCGGCCGGGCGGTCGAGTCCGGCGTAGTCGGCCGCGAGGTTGAGATGCAGCGAGGGGAAGAACGCCCGGAGCGCGACGAGGGGATGGCGGGGCCCCGGGCCGTCCGCGACGTCCGATGCGCCGGCGGCGCTGCCGGTCTCCGCGGGGCGCTCCGTGACGAAGCCCTCCGCCGCCTCCAGGGCCCGCAGATCCCAGTCCAGTTCGTCTCTCGGGTCGTCCTGGGTGTCGGCCATGTAGTGCGCGAGGGCGCAGCGGTGGAAGGCGTCTCCCTGCGGCCCGACTTCCCGCCAGAGGTCTCCGAGGCGGTTGCGCGCCTCTTCCCGGTCACCGGCCCGGTGCAGCATGATCGCCTGGCCGATCCGGGTCAGCACTCCGTCCTCGGGCGTCGCCGCCCGCCGATTCTCCGCCACCGCGCACTCCCCGCGTTCGCTCACCGCCACCACCGGGCTTGCCTCGACGCTAGCGGCGCGCGGCGCGCGCGACGCGCCGAGGGAGGCCGATCGGCCCAGGCCAAAGGCCCCACCTCGGCGCGACCGGGCGCGGGCGCCGGGCCTGCGCTCGTCGCGTACGGGCCGAAGGGCCTCGGCCCGTACGGGCGGCACGGAGGGGGCCGGTTCAGCCCAGGTCGGGGATGCGCCAGTCGATCGGGGTGTGCCCCTGCGCGGCGATCGCCTCGTTGATCTGGGTGAAGGGGCGGGATCCGAAGAACTTCTTCGCGGAGAGCGGCGAGGGGTGCGCGCCCTGCACCACGGCGTGCCGCTCCTCGTCGATCAGCGGGAGCTTCTTCTTGGCGTAGTTCCCCCAGAGCACGAAGACGGCCGGGTCCGGACGGGAGGCGACCGCACGGATCACCGCGTCGGTGACCTTCTCCCAGCCCTTGCCCTTGTGCGAGTTGGCCTCGCCCTCGCGGACCGTGAGAACGGCGTTGAGCAGCAGCACGCCCTGCTCGGCCCAGGGCATCAGATAGCCGTTGTCCGGAACCGGGTGGCCCAGTTCCTCCTTCATCTCCTTGTAGATGTTCCGCAGGGACGGCGGCGTCCTGACGCCGGGCTGCACGGAGAAGCACAGACCGTGGCCCTGCCCCGGGCCGTGGTACGGGTCCTGTCCGAGGACGAGCACCTTGACCCGGTCGTACGGCGTCGCCTCCAGCGCCGCGAAGACCTGCTCGCGGGGCGGGTAGACGGGACCGTTGGCCCGCTCCTGCTCCACGAAGTCGGTGAGCTCCTTGAAGTAGGGCTTCGCCAACTCCTCGCCCAGGGCCTCGCGCCAGGACTCGGGCAGCATGTCGGTGACCACGTCAACAACCTCCGGTGTGCGTTCCGTTCTCACCGACAGAACCTACCGGCGACCACTGACAATCACGGTCCCGGGCCGGAATCCGACGGCGGTGGGCACCCCGGTTCCCGCCCCGCCGCTCACGCCGTGTCCAGCCGGGCGCGCTGGCACGGGTCCAGTACGACGTCCAGCGCGGCCAGGCACTCGTCCAGCTGGGCCACGGAACTGACGCCGATCACCGGCACCACCGGCACCGGACCGCCCATGAGCCATGCCAGCACCACCTGGTTCGCGGTGGCCCCGCTCTCCGCGGCCACCTCCGCCAGCACCCGCAGCCGCACCACCGAGCCCGGATGGTCGTAGCGTTCCGGCAGCGGCCTGTCCTCGCGGGTGTAGGCGCCCTCCATCAGGGGCGAGTAGCCGAGGAGGGTCAGATCGGGGTGCGCGGCCGCGTAGTCGAGGAGTTCCCCGTCGGTCTCCTTCTGGAGACCGGGCGGCAGGTCCCGGCGCGGACGCAGGTAGGTGTGCCGCTGCTGTACGGCCCGGAAGCCGGGCAGTCCGCGCCCGGCGGCGCTCTGCCGGGCCACGGCCAGCCGCCAGGTCGCGTGGTTGCTGGCTCCCAGGGTGCCCACGCGCCCGTCCCGGACGAACCCGGCCAGCGTCCCGACGGTCTCCTCCAGGGGGACGCGGCGGTCCTCGATGTGCGCATAGTAGAGATCGACCCGGTCGGTGCCCAGCCGGCGGAGGCTGCCCTCGACGGCGGTGCGCAGGGCGGTCGCGCCCAGGCCCTCGGCGTTGGCGGGCCACCGGGGGCCGCGGGCCGGGTCGGGCCGGGCCCCCGCCTTGGTGGCGACCACCGTACGGTCCGCCGCGCGCCGGCTGCGCAGCCAGCGGCCGAGCAGCACCTCGCTCTCGTCGCCGGTCGCGCCGGGCACCCAGCAGGCGTAGTTGTTCGCGGTGTCGACGAAGGTGCCGCCGGCTTCGGCGAAGCGGTCCAGGATCGCGAGGGAGGTCCGTTCGTCCACCGTGGTGCCGAACGGCATCGTCCCCAGGCAGACGGCGCTGATCCGCGGCCCCTGATCGCCACCGAGTGTGCGGTAGTACATGGCATGCCTCCCCGGCAGGTCCGCTGACGCACGTGGTGCCGGCCCCTGAGGGACCGGCACCACGGACTCTGCCTGTTGGAGCGCACGCGAAGGCAAGCGAGGGACCGGCAGGCGAGCGCGGTCCCGCACCGGGCGCGACGCCCGGCGCTCGCAGGCTCAGCCCCCGCGGCCCGCCCCACCGGCCGTCGGCGGCCCCGCGGCCGACCGAGTCATCGCTCGGCCTCGGCCGGGCGCCGTCCTCACACCCCGGCGTTCAGGAACAGCCCGCCGTCGACGACGAGGGTCTGCCCGGTGATCCAGCCGGCCGCGTCGGACAGCAGGAAGGCGGCGGCCCCGCCGATGTCCTCCGGGACGCCCAGCCGCCCCATGGGGTAGCCGGCCGCCGCCTCCTCCTCGCGGTTCTCGTAGAGCGCCGACGCGAACTTGGTCTTGATCACCGCGGGTGCGATGGAGTTGACCCGCACCACCGGCGCGAACTCGTGCGCCAGCTGGAACGACAGGTTCACCATCGCGGCCTTGCTCATCCCGTAGGCACCGAGGAACGGCGAGGCGCTGACCCCGGCGATCGACGCGATGTTGACGATCGCGCCGCCGTTGTCCTTCTGCCAGGCGTGCCAGGTGCGCTGCGCGAAGCCGAGCGCGGAGACCACGTTGGTCTCGTACACCTTGCGCGCCACGTTGAGGTCGATGTCGGCTATCGGGCCGAACACCGGGTTCGTACCGGCGTTGTTGACGAGGTAGTCGACCCGGCCGAAGGTCTCCATCGCCCGCTCGACGGCGTCGGCCTGGTGTGCCTCGTCGTGCGCCTTGCCGGCGACGGCGAGCACCCGGTCCGCGCCCAGCGTCTCGGCGGCCTCCTTGAGTGCGTCCTCGTTGCGGCCGGTGATGACGACCCGGTCCCCGCGGGCGATCAGGGCCTCGGCGACGCCGTACCCGATGCCGCGGCTGGCGCCGGTGACCAGTGCCACCTTGCCGGAGAGTGCGGGGCGTTCGCCGTCCCGCTCGGTCATGTCGGTCATATGTGGTTCCCCTGCTCCTGTACTTCTGCGGTGGGTGCGGCGGTCAGCAGAGCGGGCCGCCGGCGACGTACAGGACCTGGCCGGAGACGAAGCCGGCGTCCTCGCCCGTGAAGAAGGCGATCGCGTTGGCGATGTCCTCGGGCCTGCCGACCCGCTGGACCGGGATCTGCGTGGCGGCGGCCGCCTGGAAGTCCTCGAAGCCCATGCCGACGCGCTCGGCGGTGGCGGCGGTCATGTCGGTGGCGATGAAGCCGGGGGCCACGGCGTTCGCGGTGACGCCGAACTTGCCGAGCTCGATGGCGAGGGTCTTGGTGAAGCCCTGGAGGCCGGCCTTGGCTGCGGAGTAGTTGACCTGGCCGCGGTTGCCCAGCGCCGAGCTGGAGGAGAGGTTGACGATCCGGCCGAACTTGGCGTCCACCATGTGCTTCTGGCAGGCCCGCGACATCAGGAACGCGCCCCGCAGATGCACGTTCATGACCGTGTCCCAGTCGGTGTCGCTCATCTTGAACAGCAGGTTGTCGCGGAGCACACCGGCGTTGTTGACCAGGACGGTGGGCGCGCCGAGTTCCGACGCGATCCGCTCGACGGCCGCCGCCACCTGTTCCGCGTCGGAGACGTCGCAGCCGACCGCGACGGCCCTGCCGCCGGCCGCGGTGATCTTGGCGACGGTGTCCTTGCAGGCCGCCTCGTCGAGGTCGAGCACGGCGACGGCGCGCCCCTCGGCGGCCAGGCGCACGGCGGTGGCCGCGCCGATACCGCGGGCCGCGCCCGTCACGATGGCGACGCGCTGTTCGGTGGTGGACATGCGGGTTCTCCTCACCTTCGAATCCTCGGAACCTCGACCAGCGGTCCGCCGCCCCGGTGCGGGTGAGCAACCGCTTAGTAGCCTCAGCAGGGCTGACGCTAGAAGCCCGGCCACCCGCTGTCAACGCCCCACCACCGACCGGTCCGGCACGTCGGCCGCGAGCGGGCGATCCGTACGGAACGGGACGTGCGCCCCGCGGAAGGAAGCCCGCCCCACCGCACCCCCTGCCACGCGTCACCTCACCCCGCCCCACCGCACCGGCAGCCCCGGCAGGCGCTCCACCCGGGCCGCGGGGGGCGGCGATCGGCCCGGTGAGCGCGGTTCCGTCGGCCGGCCGGGCGGCCGTGAAGCGACCCCGGGCCCGGCCCGGGGCACTCATCCGGAGGGCCCAGGTCCTGTCGCACGGCTGCCGGAGCGGGACCAGACTGGGCGGCGGGGCGCCGGTCCGCCGGGCGCGCGCCCCGCGACGGAAGGACGCACCCATGACCTCGGACGACCGCCCCGGCCCGCTGCGGGTACTGGTCTTCGGCGCCGCGCTGCGGGCCGAATCGGCCAACGCCCGCCTCGCCTCCCTCGTGGCGCGCCTGGTCGCCGACACGGGCGCCGCCGTCGACCACGCCGCCATGCGCGACTTCGCGATGCCGATGTACGACGGCGACGTGGAGGTCGCCGAAGGGCTGCCGCCGGGCGCCCTCGCGCTGCGCGACCGGCTGGAGCGGTGCGACGCCTTCGTCCTCTCCTCCCCCGAGTACAACGGATCGGTACCGGGCGTGCTGAAGAACGCGATCGACTGGGTCTCGCGGGTCCGGCCGCAGCCGTTCAAGACCAAGCACGCGATGCTGGTCTCCGCCTCGCCGTCGCTGGTCGGCGGCAACCGCGGGCTGTGGGCGCTGCGGGTCCCGCTGGAGCACCTCGGCACCCGCGTCTATCCGGACATGTTCAGCCTCGCCAACTGCTACTCGGCCTTCGCCGAGGACGGCACGCTCCTCGACTCCGGACTGCGGGAGCGGCTGACCGAAACGGTGGCCGGTTTCCTCAGCCTGGTGGAAGCCGACGTGCGCTATGTCTGCCTGGAGCGCCGCTGGTACGAGTTCCTGGGCGACCGCACCGAGGCGGCCGTCACCCAGCGATCCGAGCAATAGGCGTGCGGACGGCGGCGTTTCCGGGGTACTTTTTCCTCGACGTCGCGGCGATGAGCTGAGCTGAACGCGAGCGCGACGCCCCGGCCGACGACATCCCGTCCGTACGGCCCCCGCATTCCGGCACGGCTCGCGCTCTGCGACCGGCGTACGGATGCGCGCTCCGCCTGTACTCCCGATGCCCAACGGCCCGATGCCGTTGGGCTTTCGCCTGCCCGAAAACGATGCACCGCCCCTAGGAGGACCACACCGTGGAACCGACCACCCGGACCACACAGCGCCCGCGAAGCGCCCCCGGCACCGACAACGCGGCGGAATTCCCCCGGCAGTTCGCCCGCACCCGCCGCTTCTCGCTCGGCGTTCCCCGGCAGTTCGGCATCTCCCCGGACGGCCGGCGGGTGCTCTTCGTCCGTACGGGGTCGGGCAGCGATCCCGTAGGGCGGCTGTGGCAGTACGAGGACGGGGCGGAACGGCTGCTGGCCGATCCGGCGCTCCTGGTGGGCACGGGTTCCGAGGACCTGCCCGAGGAGGAGCGGCTGCGGCGGGAGCGGGCCCGCGACCGCACCGCCGGCGTGGTGGGCTATGCGGCCGACGACGCCGCGCACGTCGTCGCGTTCGCGCTGTCCGGGGCGCTGTGGGCGGTGCGGACGGACGGCGGCGCGCCGTTCCCGGTGCCGGCGGCCGGTCCGGTGGTCGACCCGCGCCCCTCCCCGGACGGCCGGCTGATCGCGTATGTGAGCAACCGGTCCGTCCATGTCGTCGGACTGGGCGGCGGCGACCGGCAGTTGGCGCGGGCCGAGGGGCCGGAGGTCACCTACGGGCTCGCCGAGTACGTCGCCGCCGAGTCGATGGGCCGCACACGCGGCTACTGGTGGGCGCCGGACGGCCGCCGCCTCCTCGTGGCGAGGGTGGACACCTCGCCCGTGGAACGGCGTTACCTCGCCGATCCGGCCGACCCGGCGCGGCCCCCACAGGTGCTCCGCTACCCGTCGGCCGGCACCGCCAACGCGGAGGTCACGCTGCACCTGCTCTCCGTGGACGGCGAGCGGACCGAGGTGGTCTGGGACCGTGCGGCGTACGAGTACCTCGTCGATGCCCGGTGGGACGCGCACGGCCCGCTGATCGCCGTGCAGAGCCGTGACCAGCGCACACTGCGGACGCTCGCGGTCGATCCGGCGACCGGCGGCACCGAGGTGCTGCACGAGCGGACGGATCCCGCCTGGGTGGAGATCGTGCCCGGCACCCCGGCCCGTACCGCCTCCGGCGCGCTGGTGCTCGCGGAGGACGACGGCGAGACCCGCCGGCTGACCGTCGGCGGCCGGCGGGTCACGCCGGCCGGACTGCAACTGCGCGAGGTCCTCGGCGTCGAGGGGGAGAGCGTGCTGTTCACCGCGAGCGAGGACCCCGAGGAGACGCATGTGTGGCGCCATGAGCCGGGCACCGGCAACCGGCGGCTGAGCCGGGCGCCGGGACGCCACACGGGGGCGGAGCGCGGCGGGACGGCCGTCGTGGCGGGGCTCACGCCGCGGGGCGACGAGGTCGTCGTCCTACGGGACAGCGCACCCGAGCCCGCCTCCTACGAGGGCATCGCCTCGCTCGCCGAGGATCCGGTGGTCGTGCCCCGCCCGGTCCATCTCGCCCTCGGGGAACGCGCGTTGCGCGCGGCCCTCTACCTCCCGTCGTGGCACAAGGAGGGCGGCGGGCGACTGCCCGTACTGCTCGACCCCTACGGCGGCCCGGCGATGCAGCTCGCCATACGGGCCCGGGGGTGGTTCGCCTGTGTTTCCCAGTGGTTCGCCGAGCAGGGGTTCGCGGTCCTGGTGGCCGACGGGCGCGGTACTCCGGGGCGCGGCCCGGCCTGGGAGAAGGCCGTGCACGGCGATCCGCTGTGGCCCGCCCTGGAGGACCAGGTGGCGGCTCTGCAGGCCGCCGGGGCGCGCTTCCCCGATCTGGACCTGGAGCGGGTGGCGATCCGCGGCTGGTCGTTCGGCGGCTTCCTCGCGGCGGCGGCCGTACTGCACCGCCCCGACGTCTTCCACGCGGCGGTCGCCGGCGCCCCGCCCACCGACCAGCGGATGTACGACACCCACTGGAAGGAGCGGTTCCTGGGGCACCCCGGCACCCACCCGGAGGACTACGCGCGCTCCTCCCTGGTCGGGCACGGCCATCTGCTGCGCCGCCCGCTGCTGCTCGTCCACGGCCTCGCGGACGACAACGTGGCCGCCGCGCACACCCTGCGCTTCTCCGCCGAACTGCTCGCCGCGGGCCGGCCGCACACCGTACTGCCGCTGCCCGGCGCCACCCACCTGCCGGCCGACGACGCGGTCACCGAGAACCTGCTCCGCGTGCAGCGGGACTTCCTCAAGGACGCGCTGCGGGCCCGGGAGAAGGAGGCGGGGAAGCGGTCCACCGGGGAGTGAGGACGGGGCGCCCCGGCGCGCGGCACGGGCGGCCGCTCGCCCGAGGGGCGCCGCCGCCCTCCCCGGTCACCGGGCGCGGCGCGGTCGCTGCCAGCAGCCGCGCACCTCGTCGGTCGTGGTGATGGTGGCCACCAGGGCGAGGGTGTTGCGGACCATCGCGGGGGTGTATTCGGCCGGCACCCCCGCGATGGCGTCCGCGGGCACCACCGCCACATAGCCGAGGTTGACCGCGTCGAACACCGCGTTGGGGATCGCCACATTCGCCGAGACCCCGGTCACGACGAGTGTGCGGCACCCGAAGTTGCGCAGCAGCGCGTCGACTTCGGTTCCGGCGATCGGTGAGAGACCGTGCAGTCTGCGCACCACCAGGTCACCCTCGGACACCGGTATCGGGTCGGCGATCCGTACGGCGGTGGACCCGGTGAGCTGCTGCACGGGCAGCCGCTCGGCCGCCGTGAAGAGCCGGGCGTTGCGGCTGGCCCCGCGGCCGTCGGGGCGCCGTTCGGCGACCGCGTGCAGCACCTGGACACCGGCGTCGTGCGCCGCCGCCACCAGGCGGGCGGTGTTCGTCAGCGCTCCCGATGTGCGGGCCGCTTCGGCCAGTTCGGGCAGCGCGCTGTCCGTACCGACCACGCCGCGCTGGCACTCGACGGTGAGCAGCACCGTGGAGGCCGGGTCCAGCTGCTCGACGAGCCGGGCGTCCGAAGGCATTGCCAGTCCCCTCTGCGGACGCGCGCACCGGCGTCGGCGTATGCGTCGGCGTCGCGTCCACGGATGCGTTCAGGTCCGCGCCCGCGGCGCGGGCGATCCCGCCCCGGCCGTCTCCGCGGCCGCGGCGGGTGGTCGAAGACGGGCGAGGCTATCCACCATTGCGCCCGTTAGGAAGAGCCCCCATGATTTCTGACACTCTTTCAGATGCAGTGGAGGGCAGTGGGGATGACCGACACACAGCGGCGCGGGCGCCGGATCAGGCTGACCCCCGCCGAACTGGACGCGTTCCTGGCGGCGCAGCGGACCTGCCGGGTCGCGACGGTCGGCGGGGACGGCGCGCCGCACGTAGGGGCGCTGTGGTTCGCCTGGGACGGGACGGCGCTGTGGCTGTATTCGATCACCCGCAGCAAGCGGTGGGCTCAGCTGAGGAAGGATCCGCGGATCTCGGTGCTGGTGGACGACGGGCACGAGTACGGGGAGCTGCGCGGCGCCGAGCTGACCGGCCGCGCGGAGTTCGTCGGCGAGGCCCCGCGGCACGGTGACCCCTGCCCGGAACTCGCCGCTCCGGAGCGGCTGTTCGCCGGGAAGTACTTCGGAATGACCGAGATGCCGCACGACGGGCGGCACGCCTGGCTGCGCCTGACGCCGGAGTCCGTGGTGTCCTGGGACTTCCGCAAAATCCCGGGCTGAGGGCGCGCGGGAGCCGCGCACCGGCCGTCCGTCGGCCCCGCGGCGATCGCGTTGTCGGTGGTCTCTGCGAGAGTGGGGTAGGTCAGCCCGCTCCGCTCGGCGACGTGTACGGGGCGGGGCAGCTCCGGCCGCCGCGGCCGGGCGCCGACGAGGACGAAGGAGATCCGGTGAACGTGCTCTTCCCCGCGCTGCGCGACGGCTCGCCCGCCCCGGCGCTGCGCTTCGGCGACCGTGCGCTGAGCCACCGCCAACTGGCCGCGGTGGCCGGCCCGCTCGCCGACCGGATCGGCGAGCGCAGCCGGACGGGCGGCGCGACCCGCATCGCGATCTGGGCGACGCCGACGCTGGAGACCGCCGTCGGCGTGGTGGCCGCGCTGCTCGCCGGAGTGGCCGCGGTCCCGGTGAACCCCAGGATCGGCGAGCGCGAGCTGGCGCACATCGTGGCGGACAGCACGCCGTCCCTCGTGCTCGCCGAACCGGGCGCCGACCTGCCGGGCCCGCTCGCCGCGCTGCCCCGCCTCGACATCGAGATCGCCGACGCCGCCGCCGAGGAGGCCGTGCCGGGCCCGCTCCCGCCGGAGCCGGCCGACGAGACACCGGCGCTGATCGTCTACACCTCCGGCACGACCGGGCCGCCCAAGGGCGTCGTCCTTCCCCGGCGCGCCGTCGCGCACACCCTCGACGCCCTGGAGGACGCCTGGCAGTGGACCGCCGACGACGTCCTGGTGCACGCCCTGCCGCTGTTCCACGTCCACGGCCTGATCCTGGGCGTCCTCGGCCCCCTGCGGCGCGGCGGCAGCGTCCACCACCTCGGGCGCTTCAGCACCGCGGCGGTCGCCCGGGAGCTGTCCGCGGACGGCACGATGCTGTTCGGCGTACCGACGATGTACCACCGCCTGGCGCTCGACGTCGGCAGCGACCCGGTGCTCGCCAAGGCGCTGGGCCGTGCCCGGCTGCTGGTCTCCGGCTCCGCCGCACTGCCGCTCACCGACCACGCACGGATCACCGCCGCCACCGGACGGCGGGTGATCGAGCGCTACGGCATGACCGAGACGCTGATGAACACCAGCGTCCGGGCGGACGGCCCGGACGCCACGGGCACGGTCGGGGTGCCGCTCCCGGGGGTCTACGTCCGGCTCGTCGACGACGCGGGCCGCGCCATCGAGGCGAGCGACGGCGAGACCGTCGGCGAGATCCAGGTCCGCGGCCCGAACCTCTTCACCGAATACCTGAACCGCCCCGACGCCACCGACGCCGCGTTCGACGGCGGCTGGTTCCGCACGGGCGACATGGCCGTCCGCGACACCGCCGGGAACTACCGCATCGTCGGCCGCAAGGCCACCGACCTGATCAAGAGCGGTGGTTACAAGATCGGCGCCGGCGAGATCGAGAACGCCCTCCTGGCACACCCGGGAGTCGCCGAGGCCGCCGTCACCGGCGCCCCGGACGAGGACCTCGGCGAACGGATCGTCGCCTGGGTCGTCACCGAAAGCGGCCCCGACTCCGGCCCCCCGCCCACCGCCGAGGAGCTCGCCGACCACGTCGCCCGCCAGCTCGCCCCCCACAAACGACCGCGCACCGTCCACTTCCTGGCGGCGCTGCCCCGCAACGACATGGGCAAGGTGCTGAAGCGAGAACTCCATGCATGACAAGACGGCAACGCCCCTGCCCAGCCAACGGCTGACGGCCCGTCAAGCCCTTGCGGCCGTCACGGATGCGTATGTGGACCTGGCAGAGGACGGCGGAGACGTCCCACGGGCGATCGGAACGTCAGGGACAGCCCCGGCACCCACGGCGACGCACCCGCCCGGCGCCCCGGAGCGCGTCCCGGAGGTGGACGGCCCGCTCGGCTGGCGCGGCTACGACGCCTCGCGGGAGCGCGCACGGGCCCGGACCGGCGAGGACGAGTCGGTGATCACCGCACGCGGCACGATAGGCGGCGCCGAAGCCATCGTGCTCTCCTTCGAGTTCGGCTTCCTGGGCGGCTCACTCGGCGAACGCACCGGCGACCGGCTGGAGGCCGCCTACACCCGGGCCCGCGAGCGGCGGCTGCCCCTCGTGTCGCTGATCGCCACGGGAGGCAGCCGCATGCAGGAAGGCATGCGCGCCCTGATGCAACTCCAGCGCGTGGCCCGGCAGTCGGCGCTCAACCGCGCCGCGGGGCTCCCCCAGATCGCCGTACTGCGCGATCCGACGACCGGCGGCGGCTGGGCGACGCTCGGCGCCGGAGCCGATGTGATCCTGGCGCTGCCCAGGGCCCAGGTCGGCTTCGCGGGCTCACGGGTACGCCCCTCGGACGCCGACCCCGCCGCGTACTGTGCCGAGGGGCAGCTCGCCGCCGGCCAGGTCGACGCCGTTGTCCCCGCCGACCGGCTCCGTGCCACCCTGCGGCACTGGCTCCAACTCCTCGGCGGCACCGCAGGGTTGCCCGCGCAGCCCGCCGAACCGGCCCCCGTCCCGTACGCCCTGGGCACGGCCGGCCTCCCGGCCACCGGGTGGGACGCGGTGGGCCGGGCCCGCGATGCCCGCCGGCCACGCGCCGAGTCGTATCTGGACGCGTACTTCGACGATCGGGAGGAGATCAGCGGCGACCGGTGCGGCGGACGCGACCCCGGCATACGGTGCGGATTCGGCCACCACGCCGGCCGGACCATCGCGTTCGCCGCCCAGTGCGGCACGGCCACCCGCCCGGCGGGCTTCCGTACCGCGACCCGACTGGTCCGGCTCGCGGACCGGCTCGGCATCCCGGTCCTCACCCTGGTGGACACCCCGGGCGCCGCCAACGACGCGGACGCGGAGCGCGCGGGCGCCGGCGCGGCCATCGCCGACACGTTCGCCGCGCTGGCCTCCGCCCGTGTGCCGGTCACCTCGCTCCTCATCGGCGAGGGCGGATCGGGCGGCGCCCTGGCGCTCGCCGCGCCGGACCGCCTCTGGGCCACCCCGGACAGCTACTTCTCGGTGATCGCCCCGGAACTGGCCGCCGCCATCCTCAAACGCGGCACCCACCAGATCCACGAGACCGCCGACCAACTCCGCATCCGCCCCCAGGACCTGCTGGAACTGGGCATCATCCGCGAGATCGTCGGCGGGAGGTGAGGGGGAGGGGACGGATCCCGCTCCTCAGGAGTCTCCGTCACCCCTCTCCGCGCCGACGCTCTCCCCTGCCGTCCGCAGCGCTCGCACGGCGGCGCGGATCGAAGGGCGGCGGTCGGCGTCCGCGCGCCAGATGGCGTAGACGTGGCGGCGCATCGTATGCCGTACAGGCACCACGCTCACCCCCGCCGGCACCGGCCCACGCCCCAGCCGCGGAGCCACCGCGACGCCCAACCCGGCCGCGATCAGGGCGAGTTGAGTGTGATGCTCCTCGGCCAGATGCGCGATCCGCGGCTCGACCCCCCTGCCGCGCAGGGTGAACATCAGCCAGTCGTGGCAGAACTCCCCCTGCGGCCAGGAGATCCATTCATCGTCCGCGAAGTCCTCCAGCTCCACCGACCGCCGTCCGGCCAGCGGATGGTCCGACGGCATCGCCACATCGGCGGGGTCGTCGAGCAGCGGAGCCTTGGCCAGCCCGTCGGGCACTGACAGCGGCCGGTTGTACCAGTCCAGTACGACCGCCAGATCGAGGTCGCCGCGTACCACTCCCCGTACCGACTCATCCGGCTCCAGCTCCGTCAGCCGCGGGCGGAGCTGCGGGTGTTCGGCGCGGAGCGAGACCAGGGCGGCGGGAAAGAGACCGCGCGCCGCGGTGGGGAAGGCGCCCAGCCGCAGCTCGCCCACCGCCTGGCCGCGATGCGCCTCCAGATCGGCCTGCGCCAGCTCGACCTGGGAGAGGATGCGCCCCGCATGATCGGCGAGCAGCCGTCCGGCGTCGGTGAGCCGCACCCCGCGCCCGTTCTTGGCCAGCAGCTGCTGACCGGTCTCGCGTTCCAACTTGGCGATCTGCTGCGAGACCGCCGAGGTCGTCACATGCAATCCGTCGGCCGCCGCGCTCACCGAACCGTGCCGGGCGATCGCGGACAACGTCCGGAGGCGATCAAGGTTCAACATGTAAGCAATGCTAAGCGATACCTGCCACGAAATCTCGCTTGTGCTACGCATTTGTGCCCCGCATCGTAGACGCCATGAGCACCGCCGCCGGCACATCCACCGGCTCCAGCCGCACCCCCGCCCCTCCCGCCAGGACCACCGCGACGCCGAGGACACCCGCGACGCCCACACCCCCCGGGGCGACCGCCGTGTCCGCGACACCCACGGCGCCGGAGCCGACCGCGTCGGCTGCGACGACCACACGGCACACGACGACCGGGGGCGTGGCGATCAACCACGCCCGAGCCGGCACGGCAACTGCCGCCGACGCCGCCGCCCCTGGCGGTGAGCGCACCCGCCGGCGGGCCTTCGGCTGGCAGCTCCGCTTCGCCTTCCTCTGCCTGGTCTGGGGCTTCAGCTTCCTCTTCATCAAGGTGGGCACCGAGGGCTTCGCACCGCTGCAGGTCACACTGGGCCGTGTGGCATTCGGCGCGCTGGTGCTGCTGGCGATCCTGGTGATCAAGCGCGAACGGCTTCCGCGGTCGGCGCGGACCTGGGGCCATCTCGCGGTCGCCGCGTTCCTCCTCAACGCGCTGCCGTTCTCCCTCTTCGCCTACTCCGAGCTGACCATCCCCTCCACACTGGCCAGCATCTGCAACGCCACCTCGCCCCTGTGGGGCATGGCGCTCTCGGTCGTCGCGCTCTCGGAGGACCGCCCCACACGCCGCCGGGTCGCCGGGCTGGGCATCGGCTTCCTGGGCGTACTCACCGTCCTCGGCGCATGGCAGGGCTTCGCCGGCACGGATCTGACGGGCACCGCGATGGCGCTCGGCGCGTCCCTGAGCTACCCCATCGGCTGGATCTACGTCCGCCGCACCCTGGGCGGCGGCCGGCACTCGCACCTCGCCATGTCCAGCACCCAGCTGCTGCTCGCCACCCTCCAACTCGCCGTGGTCACCCTCCTGTTCACCCCGCTGCCGACGGCGTACCCGGTCGTCCCGCTGCTCGCCGTCTTCGCCCTCGGCGCCCTGGGCACCGGTGTCGCGTTCCTCCTGCAGTACGGCCTGGTCGCCGAGGTCGGTCCCACCACCGCTCAGATGGTCACCTACTTCATCCCCGTCATCGCCGCCGCCTCCGGCATGGCCCTGCTCAACGAGCACCTCGCCTGGAACACCCCCGTGGGCGCCCTCATCGTCCTCGCAGGCGCCGCCCTCACCCAGAGCAAGCCCCGCAGCACGTAGGACGGAACGCGCGGGACGAATCAGACACGCGCAAGACCGGCACACGTAGGCCCGGCACACGTATGACGGCCACGCTCAGGGAAGGCACGACGGGCACAACGGGCACGCGCGGGACGGACACGGAGCAGACCGGCTTCAGAGCAGGCCGGCTACGGAGCAAGCCGCCTTCGGGCTTCGTGTCCCTTCTTCCTGCCTCAGCCCGCTTCGGTGTTTCAGCCCGCTTCGGCTTCCCTTCCTGCCTCCCCCCGGGGGGGTCCCTCCCCCCACCCACCCCCCGCCACCGCCACCGCCACCCCGCAGACACCGGTCCCGATCGCCCCTCCAACCCCCAACTACCAGGCATCAGGAACCAGAAGGCAGGAGGCAGCAGGCATCTCGCAGTCCCCCGGCCTCAGTCCCCAACCGCCAGGCATCACGCGTCAACGCGTCACTCGCCAGGCATCAGGCACCACGTGCGAACTCCCGGCGTCCCGCACCCCTTTCACTCATACCGCCGCGCCTCCCCCACCCCCGTCGCTGCGGCGACCGCGTCGGCGAGCGGGATGATGTCGTCGGCGGTGAGCCCGGAGACGGTGATGCGTATGCCGGGCGGCGAGTGCATACGGAAGCGCGCGCCCGGTGCGACCGCCCAGCCGGAGTGCAGGAGCCGCGCCACCGCGCCCGTCTCGTCAGGGACCGGTACCCAGACGTTCATGCCGCTGCGCCCGCGCGCCCGCACTCCGCGCTCCTCCAGAGCCCGTATCAGCGCGTCACGCCGCTCGCCGTACGCGCCGGCCACCGTCGGCGGGTGAACCACGGATGTCCGCCAGAGATGCACGACCACGTCCTGGAGGAGGTGGCTGACCCAGCCGGGACCGAGGCGCTGGCGTCCGCGTACCCGGTCGATGGTCACGGAGTCGCCCGTGAACACCGCCAGTCGCAGATCGGGGCCGTACGCCTTGGCAGTCGAGCGCACCAGCACCCAGTGGTCGGTGGTCCCGGAGAGCGGGTGCAACGGAAGGTCGACTATTCCGTGGCCGTGGTCGTCCTCGATGAGGAGCACATCGGGGTGTCCCGCCAGGAGCGTGCGGAGTTCGACGGCACGGGGTCCGCTGATGGCGGCGCCCGTGGGGTTCTGCGCCCGGTCGGTGACGACGACCGCGCGGACACCCTCGGCGAGCGCCGGGGCCAGCCGCTCGGGCAGCGGCCCGTCGTCATCCACGCCGACCGGTACCGGGCGGAGCCCCAGAGCCGGGATCAGGTCCAGCAGGCTGCCCCACCCGGGGTCCTCCACCGCCACCGCGTCACCGGGCCGCAGATGCGCGGCGAGCACGCGCTCGATGGCGTCGAGCGAGCCGCTGGCGACGGCCACCGGCCCCTCGGCCACCCCGTCGCGGTCGAAGGCCGAGCGGGCCAGGGCCGCCAAGTCCTCGTCGACGGCGGGCATGCCGTAGAGCACGGGGCGCCGTGCGCTGCGCGCCGCGGCCTCCGCCAGCGGCCCTTCCAGCGAGGGGAACAGCCCCGGGTCGGGATTGCCGTCGGAGGCGTCCCGGACACCCGGCGGCACCTCGACCCGCAGCGCCTCGCGTGAGGTGCTGGCGGGCCGCGGGCGCACCCGGCTGCCGCGGCGGCCCGCGGTTTCGATCACTCCGCGGTCGCGGAGCGTGCGATACGCGGCCGCGACCGTATTGGGATTGACCTCCAGATAGACCGCCAACTCCCTGAGTGGCGGCAGCACTTCTCCTGGTTGGAGCTCGCCCGCACCGACAGCTCGCTCGACACTGGCGGCAATCTCCGATGCGCGCCGCCCCTCGATCCGATACTCTCCTAGCACAAACTTGATTATGCACTAGTGCAATGGAGACCGCAATGACGCAGGCGAAGTCCTTTGCGCCGACCGAGCGCACCACACCCACCCGCTCCCGTGAGCGCGCGGCGTACGACGAGGCCACGGTGCACGCGATCCTCGATGCGGGATACGTCTGCCACCTGGGCTTTGTGCGCGACGGTGCCCCGGTCGTCCTTCCCACGCTCTACGGCCGCGCCGGAGACCGTCTGTATCTGCACGGTTCGACCGGCTCGCGCCCGCTGCGGATGGCCGGCGGGACGGCGGAGTCGGACCCCGGCCTCCCGGTCTGCGTCACCGTCACGCACGTCGACGGCCTGGTCCTGGCCAAGTCCGCGTTCCACCACTCCGTCAACTACCGCAGCGTCGTGGTGCACGGCGTCGCCCACCAGGTCGTCGCCGAGGACGAGAAGGCCGCCGCCCTCCACGCCCTGGTCGAGCACGTCGTGCCCGGCCGTGCCGCCGACTCCCGGCGGGCGAACGCGAAGGAGCTGGCCGCCACGGCCGTGATCCGCCTCGATCTGCGGGAGGTCTCCGCCAAGATCCGCACCGGCGGCCCGAACGACGATCCCGAGGACCTCGCGCTCCCCCACTGGACCGGTGTGCTGCCCGTCGCTCCCGCATACGGCGCCCCCATACCGGCCGACGACCTGGCTCCCGGCACCCCCGAGCCGGCCTACCTCTCAGCCCGCTGAGGAGCGCCGATGCTGATCCACCCGTGGGACGCACCGACCGACGACGCCGAGTGGCAGGAATGGCTCGCCGCCCATGACTTCGGCCAGCTCGCCGCCAACGGACTCCCCGGCGAGGCCCCGCTGCTGCAACCGCTGCACTTCGCCTACGATCCAGCCCGCCGTGAGGCCGTCACCCACCTCGCCCGCCCCAACCCCATATGGTCCGCGCTGGAGGACCGCCCGACGGTCCTGCTGAGCGTGGTCGACGACTACACCTTCGTCCCCGGCCCCTGGCAGGCGAACGAGGACCAGCCGCCCGAGCACGGCGTCCCCACCAGCTTCTACGCCGCGGTCCAGCTCACCTGCACCGCCCATGTCGTGGATGCCCCGGAGGCCAAGGCCCGGCTGCTGCAACGCCAGATGACGCACTTCCAGCCGGAGGGCGGCTCGGCCCCGGTCGCCGCGGGCGAGGCGCCGTACGGGCGCCTGCTGTCCGGCATCCGGGGCCTGCGTCTCGAAGTGCACGACGTCCGCGCCAAGTTCAAGTACGGCGGCAAGCGGAGCGAGTCGGTCCAGCACCGCATATCCGAGCGTCTCGCCGAGCGCGACGGCCCGGGTGACGCATCGGCCCGCCGCCATCAGCAGCGCCGGCTCGCGGCCTCCCGCGGGTACACGCCACGCGAAGGGGACACGCCGCCGAACTCTCCGTGGTGAGGCCCTGAACCGCCTGGCGAGGAGGGCCCGAGTCCGCCCACCGCCTCCGGCCGACCGGCGAGAAACCCGGTTCCGCCGGCGGCGGGTGGCAGGGCCGCCGGGTGAACGGAACCCCCGCTCACCCGGCTGTCCCCTCCGCCCGGCTCCCCGTCGGCCCCGGCTCCCCCATCAGTCGGCTGCCCGTTCACGAGCCGGAGCCGTGGACCGCGCCAGAGCCCGCGCCGAAGCCCCCACCCGTACCGGTACCGGTACGGGCCGAAGCGGTCGGGTCGGCCGCGGCAGGCACCTCAACCTCACCGGTCGCAATCGCCGCGTCCCCCACCACAGCCGAGACCGCCGGCGAGCCCGCCGACGAGTGCGCCGACTCCCCCGCCCGGTGGGCCGCCACGGTGCGCTCGGTCTCCTCCTCCACCAGGTCGTGGTTCATGGCGAACGCGGCCGCCGCCCCCATTCCGGCCGCGGTCACCACCTGCGCCCGCGGATCGGCGACGTTCCCCGCGGCCCACACCCCGCGCACGCCGGTCCGGCCGGACGCGTCGGTGATCACCCATCCGCCCTCGTCCCGTTCACAGCCCAGCTCCGTCAGCAAGGCGTCCCGCGGCACCATCCGGGGGAAGACGAACACCGCCGCGCGCGGCACCACCCGCCCCTCGGCGAGTTCCACGCCGCGCAGCCGGTCGTCCGCCGCCACCAGGCGCTCGACCACACCCTCCGCGATCCGCACACCGCGGGCCGCAAGCCGCTCCCGCTCCTCACCGGTCAGCTCCAGGGTGTGCGGGAAGAGCACCACATCGTCCGACCACTGCCGCAGCAGCAGGGCATGGGCCACCGCGCCCGGATGGGTGCCCAGTACCCCGAGCGGCCGGTCGCGTACCTCGTAGCCGTGGCAGTACGGGCAGTGCAGCAGGTCCCGGCCCCACCGCTCCCGTACGCCGGGGATTCCGGGGAGTTCGTCGCGCAGCCCGGTCGCCACCAGCACCCGGCGGGCCCGCAGCGCCGGGCCACCCGCCAGATGCACGGTGAAGCCGGGAACGAGGCCCTCCGGCCGGTCCCCCATGCCCTGCCCCGACGTCCCGCGGCCGCCGCCCCGGCCCTGGTCCCCGGCGCGCGCCGCCCGGCCGTGGTCCTCGACGTGGTCGACCTGTCCGTTGATCAACTGCACGCCGTACCAGGCGAGTTCCTCCCGTCCCACCTCCAGCAGGGCCGCCGGCGGCATCCCGTCGCGGGACAGAAAGCCGTGCATATGGGCGGCCGGCGCGTTCCGCGGCGCCCCGGCGTCCACCACCGCCACCGACCGGCGGGCCCGAGCCAGCACCAGCGCCGCGTTCAGCCCGGCAGCCCCCGCCCCGACGACCACCACGTCCGTGACGCCGCGAACACCGCGGAGACCGCCGACACCGCCCGCCTCCTTCGCGTCCATCACGTCTTCCGTTTTCCTTGCTTCCCGCCTGTCCATCACGTCCTTCATGCCCGACACGTCCGTCGCCTCCCGCACGTCGTTCCCGGCCCTCACCTCGCCCATCGCGCTCACCTCACCTGCCGCGCCTCTGTCGCCCATCGCGATCACCTCCACCCGCAGGCTGCGCCACCGGTCCCCCGGCAGCAATCTTTGTTGCCGTTTCCGGGAAACCTGCGGTGCAATGGGCACCGTGGAACACTCACCCGCCATCACCCAGGCCCTCGCCGAGGTCGGCCCCCGCCTCAAGCGGCTGCGTACCGAGCGCGGGGTGACCCTGTCCGCGCTCGCCGAGGCCACCGGCGTCTCCAAGAGCACCCTGTCCCGCCTGGAGTCCGGCCAGCGGCGCCCCAGTCTGGAGCTGCTGCTGCCGATCGCCCAGGCTCATCAGGTGCCGCTGGACGAGCTGGTCGGCGCCCCCGAGGTCGGTGATCCCCGCGTCCGCCTCAAGCCGCAGCATGTGCACGGGAGCACCGTGCTGCCCCTGACCCGCCAGCCCGGCCCCCTTCAGGCGTTCAAGATGGTCATCCCGGTCTCCCGCAGCACCCCGGACCCGTGCACCCACGAGGGCTATGAGTGGCTGTACGTCCTCGCGGGACGGCTGCGCCTGGTCCTGGCCGATCACGACCTGGTCCTGGGGGCGGGCGAGGCAGCCGAGTTCGACACCCGGCTGCCCCACTGGTTCGGCAGCACCGGCGACGGGCCCGTCGAGGTCCTCAGCCTCTTCGGCCGGCAGGGCGAGCGCATGCACGTACGCGCCAAGCCCCGGTCACGGCCGGCGGGTTCGCCCGACCGCTGACCGCGCCGCGCACCGCACCGCCCCGCCCCTGCCGTGACCCACCGGACACGCCCTGGGTGCGGCTCACGCCCGCCGCGCCCCCGCCACGACGCCCCGCGCCTCGGTGACGGCGAGCGCGGCAACGGCCGTCAGCAGCACGGCCGTTCCGGCGGCCGTGGCCATCGTGAGCCGCTCCCCGAGGAACAGCACGGCGATGGCCGCTGCGGACACCGGCTCGATGAGGGAGATCACGGAGGCGGTCGCGGCCCGTACGGCGGCGAGGCCGGCGAAGTAGAGGGCGTAGGCCAGGGCCGTCGGTACGGCGGCGATGTAGGCGATCAGGACGAGGCTGCGGCCCAGGTCATGGGCGTGCGGCCACAGCCCCTCGGCCGCCGCGAGAGGCAGCAGGCACAGTGCGCCGACGGCGAACGCGCCGAGCGTGGAGGCGTACGGATCGGCGTCGCCGCCCTGGTTTCCCAGGCGGCGGGTGGTGAGGGTCATCGCGGCACAGCCGGCGGCGGACAGCAGGGCGTAGCCGACGCCGGCCGGGCGGACGGTGGCGGCGCCGCTGCCGCCCAGGACGAGGATCAGCAGGCCGGCGAGTGCCCCGGTGACGGCCAGGATGCCGCCGGCGCCGAGCCGTTCGCCCATGAGGAGGCGTGCCCCGATGGCGATGAGGACGGGTCCGGCCCCCATGGTGATGACGGTGCCGACGGCGAGTCCGGTGGCTTCGACGGCCTCGAAGTAGGCGGCCTGGAAGACGGCGAGGGCGACGCCGGTCACCAGGATGCGGGTGACGGCGGTGCGCGTCACGGCGGTGCGCAGGTCCGTGATCCGGGTGCGGCGGCGGCTCGTCTCCGGGGGACGCGGGGAGGTGGCAGCCGTGCCGGCGGGGGCCGCGGTGACGGTGCGGCGCCGCCGTACCGCGCGTACGGCGAGCAGGATCAGCAGGCCGCCGACGGTGCGCCAGAAGGTGAGCGAGACCGGGCTGAGGCCGCTGCCGCGGTAGAGGAGGGCGGCGGATGCCCCGGCGGTGCCCCAGGCGGTCGCGGCGAGGGTGACGTAGGCGAGCCCCCGGCCCACGGGCAGGGCGGAGGAAGGAGTGGTGTGCATGGGAGATGTGCTCCGGGAAATCCAGGACGGCGCACTGCGCCGCGGAAGGGTCGCGTGGTCCCGTGTGCAGGCAGCGACGACCGGCTCGGGAGCCTTCCCGGGCCGGGGTTTCCTCGGAGGCCGCCGCCCGCCTTACGCGGCGGGAGGGGGCAGCACAGTCGCATGCATGATCGCGAGCCTACGTCGCGCGCGCACCGGCCGACAAGTCGTCCCCGGAGGCCGCCGCCGCACCGCCCTGCGCGGCACCGGCCGCGTCGTCCTGTGCCGGCACCGCCGGCGCTCCCCCGGCCGCCACCGTGACCGTGTCACCGGGCTTCGCCGCCGGCTTGGCCGACTGCGCGATGAACGCGCCCACCAGGACCACGACTCCGCCGCCGATCTGCGGTGCGGAGAGGTGCTCGCCGAGCAGCACCCAGGCCAGCACCGTCGCGATCACCGCCTCCAGGCACGCGACCACTCCGGCCACCTGCGGGGAGAGCCGCCGGATCGACACGACACCGGTGAGATAGGCGGCCACCGTCGCGACCAGCACGATCCAGGCGAGCAGCAGGACGGCCGGGACGTGGCTGCCGTTCATGTCGGCGGTGCCGCGGAGCACCGACCAGTGCATGTCCCACGGGCGGGCGATGGCGGTGAGGATGACCGCGCCGGTCAGCAGCCCGTAGGCGATCACGCCGAGCGGGTCGGCGGCGTCCTCGCCCTCGCCTTCGCTGCCGTGGTCGGAGAGGACGAAGTAGCCGACCTGGCAGCAGGCCGCGCCGAGCGCGAGGGCGAGGCCGATGGGGTCGAGGCTCAGTCCGGACCAGACCTCGACGACGCAGGCCAGCCCGCCGACGGCCAGGACGACGCCGACGGCGGCGGCGCGGGTGACCGGTCGTTTCTGTACGAAGCGCACCCAGCCCAGGACGAGGGCCGGGGCGAGGTATTCGATGAGCAGTGCGACGCCGACGGGGATCCGGGAGAGCGCGGCGAAGTAGCACGCCTGGACGCCGGCGACGGCCAGCAGGCCGAAGCCCAGCAGCAGGGCGGGCCGGCGCCGGGGCAGATCCCGGTGGCGCCAAGCGACGGGGAGCATGACCAGCGCGGCGCCGGCCACCCGCAGCCAGGTGACGTGCAGCGGTGCGAGTCCGGCGGCGATCAGGGGTTTGGCGGCGACGCCCGAGCCGCCGAACGCGAGGGCGGAGAGCAGTGCGATGCCGAGGCCGGCGCCGCGCCCCCTGGGGGCGCCGTCGCGCTCGGGGCCGCGGGCCGTTGGCGGCCGCTGGGTCGCCAAGGACCCGGGAGTTCCCTGGCCCGGGCCGGTCGTGTGACCTGCCGGGCTCCCCGAAGACGCGTGCATCGGGCCATCATGGCAGCCGAGGTCAGGGGCGTCACCCCTGCTTGCGCCTGTCTCATCTGGCGATACGGGCGGGCGCCCCGGCCCGGCGGATCAGTCGCGTACGGGGCGCTGCTCCCCGTCGAGGCGGGCGGCGAGCCGGGCTGTGTCGACGGAGGCGCGGCGCAGCACTTCGACGGCCCGGGATTCCGGGTCGTCGACCAGGGCGGCGAGGAGGTCGAGGCAGCCGGCGCGGGTGGCATACCGGGCGTGCGCGCGGTCCAGGGCGCCGTCCATCGCGGCGGCCGCGGCCGGTGACCAGCCGGGGACACCGCCCTCGGCGACGACGGGGACGGAGCCGGAGTCCTCCACGGTGCCGTGCCACTGGAGGCCGTAGCCGATGCTGCGCTGGACGAGGTAGCCGAGCAGCCGGGCGACCTGCGGGCCGCCGTCGAAGGCTTCGCGTACCGCGGGGTCCCACTCCAGGAGGCCGTGCAGCAGATGGGCGGTGTCGACCTGCCGGTCGCCGTCCCTGGTGGCCCGCCTGCGGGCGGCGGAAACCACCGACGCGAGCTCCACGGTGAGCTGGGTGCCGAGGTCTTCCTGGGCGGATCCTTCGCCGCCGCTGTACGCAGTACGGTTTTGCACAGTCCCCACCCCACCAGTCCCTCAGAGCCGGAGCATCCCCGGCGGGAAGCATTTGCGCATCCCACCCTGGTTGGGGACGCCCGCGGGGGATCTCATCCTTGCGGAGGATATGCGAAGGGATCATGAAGGCCGGGCATCCCAGCGGAAACGGGTGCACACCGCGCGGCTCCGCCGGTGTCGCCCCGCCCCGGTCACCGCACCGCCTCCCGGGGCGGGCACCAGTGCCCCACCGCCGACCGGGCGCCGGCACTCCGGCCACACCGCCGCTCCCGTATCGCGCCCCGTACGGAAACCGGCGGCGCTCCACCGCACGTCCTCCCCGGCAGGCGCGATCCGGCCGCGCCCGCATGCCGCCCTGGCCTCCCCCCCTGTTCACCGACCGCGCCCACTCCCACCCCCGCTCCTCCATGGCGAAGGATTCCGATGGCCACCCGTCCGCTGCTCTTCCTCGACGTCGACGGCGTGCTGAACCCGGTACTGCCGTCGCCCGGTTTCACGGCGCACGATCTGCTCGCCCACACCGTGCTGCTCTCCGCCGACCACGCCGGCTGGCTACGGGAGCTGTCCGCCGCCTACGAGCTGGTGTGGGCCGCGACGTGGGAGCACCACGCGAACACCCATATCGCGCCGCTGCTGGAGCTGTCCGCGCTGCCGGTCGTCGAGTTCAGCGGCTATCGCAGCCGGCCCGGCGATCCGCGGTTCGCGGGGCCGGAGAGCCTGCTGGCGCGGAAGTGGGCGCCGCTGCTGCGGTACGCCGGCGGGCGGCCGTTCGCCTGGGTCGACGACGTCATGCCCGACAGCCTGGTGCGGCGCAGCCGCCGGTGGGCGGACCGACTGCTGGTCCCGGTCGATCCGGCGCGCGGGCTGCGCCGGCAGCACGTGGACCAGCTGCTGACCGGCCCGCCGCGGCGGCGCCTCCGCCGGAATCTGACGGGACATCAGCGATGAGTGCGCCGCGGTATTGAACCTTCGCCCCCGTGCGGCTACCTTCCGCGGCACCGGCCGGCGCCCCGCCCCGAGCGGCGACGGCAGCCGCACCGCGACCACCACCGGCCGGGGACCGCCGCGGCCGGCGAGGGAACGTCACCGAAGGGGTGATCGCATGGCCGAAGTCACCGCCCGGGCCCGTATCGAGGCACCGGCCGAGAAGGTCTGGGACCGGCTCACCGACTTCGACTCCTACGGGCGGTGGAACGCCACCCACACCGACTTCCCCGACGGCGGCCCGCGGCCACTGGAGGTGGGCGCGGCCTACGCGGAGAACATGAAGCTGATGGGCTTCCCGGCGGAGGTGACCTGGACGGTACGGGAACTGACGCCGGGCCGGCTGCTCGACATCGCGGGCAGGGGCCCGATGGGCGTCAGCCTCGGGATGCGCTACGAACTCACCCCCGACGGCGGGGCGACCGCGGTCCGGATCGACGGGACGTTCACCGGTGCCGCGGTCTCCCTGATGGCGGCCAAGCTGAAGGACTCGGCGAGCGCCGCGCTGAACGAGTCCCTGCGCAGGCTCGCCGGGCAGGTGGCCTGAGGCGGCGGGCGCGACCGTACCCCGCTCGGCCGCACCGCCCCGACCTCGACCACCCTCAGCCGGCGCCGTTCCGCTCGGCTCCTCAGTCCTCCTCGGCGAGGATCAGATACAGCTCCTTGCGGGCCTTGTTGACCACCGCCATGGCCTTCTCCCGCTGTTCGGGACTGCCGGTGGCCCACACCTGGCGGAACGCCTCGACCAGGCCGCCGCCCGCCTTGCGTATCTCGTTCATCGCCTCCCAGTCGACACCGCGGCCGGCGTCCTCCCAGGGGGCGTCGGAGCCGCTGTCGGCTTCGGCGCGGCCGGCGTCGGTCAGCGAGAACAGCTTCTTGCCGCCCTCGCTGGCGCTGGTGATCAGCCCCTCGTCCTCCAGCAGTTGCAGGGTCGGGTAGACCGAGCCGGGGCTGGGCTTCCAGGCGCCGCCGCTGCGCTCGGCGATCTCCTGGATCATTTCGTAGCCGTGCATCGGGCGGTCCTTGAGGAGCGCCAGTATCGAGGCCCGCACATCGCCGCGCCGCGCCCGGCCGCGCGGTCCGCCGCGCCCCCGGCCGCCGCCGAAGGGCGGGCCCCCGAACGGCGGGCCGAAGCCGCCGAAGGCGGAGCGCCGGCGCTCGAAGCCGCCGCCGAACTCCCCCCGGCCGCCTCGCCCTTCGGGACCGCAGTGCTCGTGCCGACGCTCATGGCCGTGTTCGTGTCCGTGGGAACGCATGATGACGTCCCCCCTCTCTGTCCGTTGATCGTCCACTTACTATCGCTCGCAATCTTTGACCGATCGCGATGCCTCAACGATATATCGGGACTGTTCGTCGAGCAAGGCTTCGGGTCCAGTTTTTCGAAATTGGCCTTGGCCTGCGGCTTTGCGCCGCTCCTACGCTCCCGGCCATGAGGATTCGCATCGTCGACGCCTTCAGTGAGCGTCCGTTCACCGGTAATCCGGCGGGAGTCGTCCTGTTCGACTCCGACACCTTCCCGGACGACACCTGGCTCCAGCAGGTCGCCACCGAGGTCAATCTCTCCGAGACCGCCTTCGCGCATCCGCTGCCCCAAGGCGGCGACGCCGACTGGGCGTTGCGCTGGCTCACCCCCGCCGCCGAGGTCGACATGTGCGGCCACGCCACCCTGGCCACCGCGCACGTCCTGCACACCACCGGGACGGCCACCGGCACCGTCCGCTTCCGCACCCGCAGCGGCGTGCTGATCACCACGGCCGACGGCGACGGCTCGATCACGATGGACTTCCCGACCGCCCCGCTGATCCCCGTGGAGGTGCCCGGCACCGTCGCCGAGGCGCTCGGCGCCGAGATCCTCTCCGCCCACGACACCGGCCCGCACGTCGGCGATCTGCTCGTCGAGCTGGCCGACGAGAAGTCCGTCCGGGACCTGTCACCGGACTTCAGGGCACTGGCCGGGCGCGGCGGTCGCGGGGTCATCGCCACCGCGCCGGCCGAGGACCCGGACGCCGGCTACGACTTCGCCTCGCGCTGCTTCTTCCCCTACGTGGGCGTCGACGAGGACCCGGTGACGGGCAGCGCGCACACCGCGCTCGCCCCGTTCTGGTCGGCGCGCCTGGGCCGCGCCGCCCTGGTCGGCCTCCAGGGCGGCGCCCGTACCGGCTTCGTACGGACCGAGCTGCGCGGCGACCGGACGCTGCTGACCGGCTCGGCGGTGACCGTCATCGACGGCGAGCTGCTGGCCGCCGGCTGACCCGTCACGCGCGCCGCGCGGACGCCGCGCCGGGATCGTCCGGGTACGCGAAGGGGCGGGAGCGCCAAGGCCCGCGCCCCTCCTGTCCGTTCACCCGGCGCTCACCCCGTGGGCAGCCACCCCACCCGTCCGGCGAGCAGCGCATAGCCCAGGAACGCCACGGTGTCGATCAGGGCGTGCGCGGCGACCAGCGGCCCGACCCGGCCCCACCGCCGGTACAGCAGGGCGAAGACCACGCCCATCACCATGTTGCCGAAGAAGCCGCCGACGCCCTGGTACAGGTGGTACGAACCGCGCAGCACCGAACTGGCCGCCACCGCGGCCACCGGCGTCCACCCCAACTGCCCCAGCCTGCGCAGCAGGTAGCCGACGACGATGACCTCCTCCAGGACGGCGTTCTGCACCGCGGAGGCGATCAGTACCGGGATCTTCCACCACACGTCGGGCAGCCCTTCGGGCACCACCGTCAGATTGACTCCGGCCGCCCGCGCGCCCAGGTAGAGCAGCAGACCGCTGCCCCCGATGACGGCCGCCAGCGCGGCGCCCATGCCCAGGTCGAACCCCGGCCGCCGCCGGTCGAAGCCGATCGCGCGCAGCCCGCCGGCCCGTTCCCGCAGCAGCAGGTGCGCCACCAGCAGGACGGGCACCAGCGCGGTCGCGATACCGAACAGCTGCCAGGCGAGATCCAGCCACGGCCGGCCGGGCGCATGCGAGGCGTTGAGCGTCGCCGCCTGGTGCTTGAGGCCGCCGGGCTTGGTCAGCGACCCGATGAAGCTGATGAGCGCCGACACCGCGCTGGCTCCCAGGGACAGCGCCAGCACGATCAGCGTCTCGTTCCGCAGCACCCGACGGGGCGACTCGCCGGCCGCCTCCCGGGAACGCCCCGAACCGGCTCCTTCACCTGGAACGTCCGCGTCCGCCACGGGGCTTGTATCCGACTGCAAGGCTTTCCTCCACTTCTGCAATACCGCCACTCCGCCGCCACCGCACCGCTAGGGTCTCGAAAGCAGTTACGAAGATCGCGCGCGACAGGCCGGGGACGGGCGCCATCCACGTGGCGCGGTGACGTCCCCATTGATCCCGATGGAGATCCGGAACTCCGGACTCCGAGTATCAGGAGAGGCGCTACCGCAATGGGACATCACAGCTTGCCCGACGACTCCGCACCGGCGGGCACGGGGGCCCGCCCCCGAAGGCGTCGCCGCACCGTCGCCGTCGCCACCGCCGTCGTCCTCGCGGTCGCCGCCGGCTCCGCCGTGGCGCTGCGCACCGATCTGCTCCCCTTCGGAGGAGCGTGCGGCGGCAGCTCCGTGGAGGTCGACGTGGTCGCCTCCCCGGACATCGCCCCGGCGCTGCAGACGGTGGCCAAGAAGGCCCGCGACGACGCGACCCGCACCGATGGCAAATGCCTGGACGTCAGGGTGCGCGCCCGGCCCGCCGACGAGGTCGCCGACTCGCTCGCCCAGCGGCCGGCCAACCCGGAGTTCCAGGTCTGGATACCCGATTCGAGCCTGTGGGCGGCACAGGTCGCCGACGAGGGCGGATCGTCCCTGACCGCCGCCGGCACCATCGCCTCCTCCCCCATCGCGCTGGGCACCGTCCCCTCCGCCGCCAAGGCGCTGGGCTGGCCGGACACGACCTACACCTGGACCGCGCTGACCCGGGCCGCGACCTCCGGATCCGGGCTGCACCTGGGCGTCGCCGACCCCACCCGCAGCGCCACCGGACTCCTGGCGCTGGCCCGTACGGACGCCGCCAACCGCAAGGAGGCGAAGGACGGCGGCAGGGCCGCCGGCCGCACCACCGCCACCGCCAAACTGCTCTACGAGCGGGTCGCGGACGGCGACGGCCGACTGCTCGCCACCCTGCCCCACGACGCCTCCGGCGCCGAGCAGCGCAATCCGCGCCGCAACCAGGCTCTGCTGCTCTCCGAGCAGGCCGCGTACGCCCACAACACCACGGCCGGCGGGCCCGCCCTCGACCTCCTCTACCCCGAGGACGGCGCCGCCGAGCTCGACTACCCGTACACCCTCGTGAACGACCAGGAGCTGACCGCCGACCAGAGCCGCGCCGCCAACCGCTTCCTGACGCTCCTCGACGACACCGACGGCCAGAACACCCTGCGCGGCCACGGCTTCCGGTCCAGCAGCGGCAGCGCCGACCCGAAGCTGGTCGGCGCGGCCGGCGGGCGCGCACCGCAGCCGTACGCCACCGCCACCACCAACCCGCCGTCGGCCGGGGAACTCAAGGCGCTGCTGGGCATGTGGACCACCACGGTGCAGAGCACCCGCGTCACCACGGCCGTGGACGTCCCCGTGTCGACGGCCCTCCCGGACCCGGGCCAGGGCGGCCGGTCCCGGCCGGCCCTCACCAAGGACTCCCGGCCACAGGCGCTGGACACCTTCACACCCGGGGACGAGGTCCGGCGGTGGAAGTTCGCCGCCTGCCTGGACGGCACCAAGGACTACGTGGAGCTGCCACCCACCGGCCGGCTCGGCGAGGGCGGCGAGAACAGCGGCACGCACCGCGACGCACTCGCCACCGCCTTCCGGTCACCGACGCCCGTGCCCCGCGCCACCGGCCCGTACGCCACCGCGCTCGCCGCGTACCGGCAGGCCCGTGCGACGTGAAATCCCGGCCCCGGATCTCCTCCCCACCGGGCCGCGCTCCGGGAGAACCCCATCCGTCGACGGCATCGGCGCCGCCGGCTCCCCGGCGGCCGGCCCGGAGATCCGCACCGACCGCGGCACCGGCGTGAGCCGACACCCTCGTGCACGGCCCCCGCTACACCCCGTCCGGCGCGGCCCGCCGCTGCGCCGGGACGGTGGCCTCGCCGACCGGCCAGGCCACCGGCCAGGTGTGCACCGGCTCCCCGGTGTGCATCAGCTCGCTGTAGCGCCGGGTCATCGCGGCCAGTGCGGCCTCCCGCGCCAGGCCCTGCCGCCGTGCGTGGTGGAAGGCCGCGGCCTGCCAGGACGCGCCGTTCACCCGGCGGACGCAGCGGGCTTCGATGATGCCCAAGTAGTGGTCGCGGTCGGCCGGTTCGACACCCCAGGCGTCCAGCCCGGCCGCCGCCAGCGGCAGCAGTTCCTGCCGTACCAGCCGTACGGCCGGTATCTCGGCGATGCCGCCGGCCCGCCCGGACCGCGGCCAGCGCAGCACGGCGTCGATGCCGTGGCGGCAGGCGGCGTCGAAGTTGCCGGCCGCGGCGGCGAACGGCAGCCGGGTCCACACCGGGCGGGGCTGTTCGGCCAGCGCGCGCACCAGGCCGTAGTAGAAGGCGGTGTTGGCGACGACGTCGGCGACGGTGGGGCCGGCCGGCAGGACCCGGTTCTCGACGCGGAGGTGCGCCACGCCGCCGGCGACGGCGTAGACGGGGCGATTCCATCGATAAATCGTTCCGTTGTGCAACACCAGTTCGGCGAGGGTGGGCACGCCGCCCTCATCGAGGACGCGTAGCGGCTCCTGCGGGCCGCACAGCGGCAGCAGCGGCGGGAAGAACCGGAGGTTCTCCTCGAACAGTTCGTCGACGGACTCGACCCAGCGCTCACCGAACCAGGTCCGGGGGCGCACGCCCTGCGCCTGGAGTTCGGGCGCCCGGGTGTCGGTGGCCTGCTGGAAGACCGGCGGCCTCGACTCGCGCCACAGTTCCCGCCCGAAGAGGAACGGCGAGTTGGCGCCGACCGCGATCTGGACGGCGGCGATCGCCTGAGCCGCGTTCCAGACTGCGGCGAACCGGCCGGGCGTGACCTGGAGGTGCAGCTGGACGGAGGTGCACGCCGCCTCCGGCGCGATCGACGGCGAGCGGGACACCAGCCTCTCGACACCCTCGATGTCGATGGCGAAGTCCTCCCCGCGGGCCGCCCGCATCTGCTCGTTGAGCAGCACATAGCGGTCGTTCGCGGAGAGGCTGGAGGCGGTGAGGTCACTGGCGTGCAAGGTCGGCAGGATGCCGATCATCACGATGCGGGCGGCGAGCTCGCGGGCCTTTCTTTCCGCATAGCCGAGGCCCGTGCGGAGTTCCTCGGCGAGTTGGTCCAGAACACGTCCGGACAATCGGTGCGGGGTGATGTTGACCTCAAGATTGCACTGGGCGAGTTCCGTCTGGAAATCGCCGCTGGCGATGCGTTCCAGCACCTGCGAGTTCAGCATGCGCGGCAGCCCGTCGGCGCCCGCCAGATTCAGCTCGATCTCCAGCCCCATGAGATTCCTGGGTCGATCGAACCGCTTCTCCGCCAGCATCCTGCGCAATCCCGCCAGACAGTCGTGCAACTTTCTTCGATAACGCTCCCGGTCCGCCAGGTCGATCCCGTCCGCGGCGACCTTCTCCCCCATCGAAGGGTCCCTTCTAGAGTGAACGACCCGCTGCCACGGGCTGCTTGGGGCCGCCCCCGGCACCCCGGGGCACGCGCTACGGTCGATGATGCCCCGGCAATCTGATCGATAACGCCTCACGACCATGACGGTACGGTTAGTCTGACGAGTACCGGGCGCCGGGCATTTTCCTCGGGCATATCTCCATGGCCAGCGCCCTCCGCAATTCGCTCGTAAAAAACACCGACGTGATCCGGCCTACCGCATCACCGAGAAATTACGAGGTGGCATCTCCCCGGCCCGACACAAAGCGGCGGAAACCACCCGGAGCAAGGGGCCGGATTCCGCCTTGCCGGAAATCCGCAAGGCGAGTAGCCGAAACACTTCCAGAACATATGTCGTATAAACTTCGCTGGCGAGGCAGAGATGTGGCGCCAGCGTGGCGGTGTTCCCACCGGTACTCCGGCACCGCGGCCGGCCGTGCCGGTCCGCAGCCGCGGTCAGCCCTGCTCTGACCCCGCCCGCAGACAGCGACGTCCGCACTTCCCCGCTCCACCGTGTCTCCGAAGCGAGAGGCGACCCGCCATGCCGCTGCACATCCCGCCTGCCCCTGCGCCCGCCCTGCGCAGCATCCTCACCGCCCTCAGCTCCCCCACCGCCATCCGCGAGGCCCCCACCTCCGCGCTGCGCGCCCATCAGGGACCGCTGAGCCCCGACCACCCGCTGCCCGTGCACGTCTGGGACGACATCAGCCAGGCAGGCCCGCCGCGCACCCGCCTCGCCGGCTGGCGCTTCCTGGTCCGCGGCGGGGAGCGCGCCCTGGCGACCGCCGAGGCCCGGCTCACCGCGGACGGCTGGACGTTCTCGCGCTTCTGCGACGGCCCCTATGTCGGCGCGACCGAACGAGCCCTGCAGCAGGCGGAGTCGCTCGCCGCGCCGTACCAGCCGCGGCTGCTGTCCGTCCCGGAGCTGTACATGCTCACCCTGTGGCTGCACCACGACACCACCGCGGACGGCGCCGACGGCATGCCCGCCCCCGGTGACCTCCTGGTGCCGCTGGCCCCCGCCCCGCCGGGGATCGCCCCGCACCTCCCGCAGCGCCTGGCCGACCTGCTCCCCCGCCTCGCCCGCCGCCTCGCCCCCGCTCCCGCCCCCACCCCGCTGCTCCGCGAGCCGGCCTGACCGCCGCACCCCCCTCGTACGCCCGCGTACGCCCGCACCGCCGCCCGGCGCCCCGTGGCCCTTCCCTGCCGCGGGGCGCACCGCGCTGCCCACCCGCGCGGGCCCGCCCGCCGATACCACTCCCAACCCCCCGGGAGTCGCGCTCATTTGGGAGCAACCGCCCGCACGGGTGATGCGTCAGTATCGAGTGTGTACCGCTGCTGCGAAATCCCTGCGGAAACACCTCCGTAGGGCAAGACTGGGACCGACAGGAAACGGGGGAGCGGCCATGACCACCTCAGCGAGCCGCACGACGTTCACCACACCGCAGCGAAAGACAATTCCCATGTGCCAGCATCAACCGCCATGCCCGTCAGCGGAATCCACCGACCGGGAGGCCGCCCAACTGGTGGCGCACCACCCCGAGCAGGGCTGGAGCCTGCTCTGCAACGGCGTCCTGCTCTTCGAGGACACCGGTGAGCTGCTGCCGAACGGCCAGGTCATCGCCCCGCACCGGCCGCTCGGCTCCGCCCGGGTCACCGCCGCCGCCTGATCCGCGGCCACCCGACACGTACCACGCACGTACAACAGGGCCCCCGGCATCGCGCCGAGGGCCCTTGATGTTGCCGTGGATCAGCCGTCGTACTCGTCCAGCGGGGGGCAGGAGCAGACGAGGTTGCGGTCCCCGAAGGCACCGTCGATCCGGCGCACCGGCGGCCAGTACTTGTCCGCGGCGTCCACCCCGGCAGGGAAGACGGCCTCCTCGCGGCGGTAGGCGTGGCTCCACTCGCCGGTCAGCGCACCCGCGGTGTGCGGGGCGTTGCACAGCGGGTTGTCGTCCTTGTCCCACTCCCCCGAGCCGACCTTGTCGATCTCCGCGCGGATGGCGATCATCGCGTCGCAGAAGCGGTCCAGCTCGCCCAGGTCCTCGCTCTCGGTCGGCTCGATCATCAGTGTGCCGGCCACCGGGAAGGACATCGTCGGGGCGTGGAAGCCGTAGTCGATGAGCCGCTTGGCGACATCGTCGATGCTCACGCCGGTCGCCTTGGTCAGCGGCCGGACGTCGATGATGCACTCGTGCGCGACCAGCCCGCCGGGCCCGGTGTAGAGCACGGGGTAGTGCGGTTCCAGGCGCTTGGCGACGTAGTTGGCGCTGAGGACCGCGACCTGGGTGGCGCGCTTGAGGCCCTCGCCGCCCATCAGCCGGACGTACGCCCAGGAGATCGGCAGGATGCCGGCCGAGCCCCAGGGGGCGGCGGAGATCGGCCCGACACCGGTCTCCGGGCCCGCGGTGGGCTGCAGCGGGTGGTTGGGCAGGTACGGCGCCAGGTGGGCGCGGACGCCGACCGGGCCGACGCCGGGGCCACCGCCGCCGTGCGGGATGCAGAACGTCTTGTGCAGGTTGAGGTGCGAGACGTCGCCGCCGAACTTCCCCGGCTCGGCGAGGCCGACCAGGGCGTTGAGGTTGGCGCCGTCCACGTAGACCTGACCGCCGGCCTCGTGCACCGTGGCGCAGATCTGGGTGATGTGCTCCTCGAACACGCCGTGGGTGGACGGGTAGGTGACCATCAGGACGGCCAGCTCGTCGCGGTGCTTCTCGATCTTGGCGTGCAGGTCGTCGGCGTCGACCTCGCCGTCGTCACCGGTCTTGACGACGACGACCTTCATGCCGGCCATCACGGCGCTGGCCGCGTTGGTGCCGTGCGCCGAGGACGGGATCAGGCAGACGGTGCGCTGCTCGTCGCCGTTGGCGCGGTGGTAGGCGCGGACGGCCAGCAGCCCGGCGAGTTCGCCCTGCGAGCCGGCGTTGGGCTGGATGGACACCTTGTCGTAGCCGGTGACCGTGGCCAGCCGCTCCTCCAGCTCCTGGATGAGCGTGAGGTAGCCCTGCGCCTGGTCGGCCGGCGCGAAGGGGTGCAGCTGCCCGAACTCGGGCCAGGTGACCGGCTCCATCTCGGTCGTGGCGTTCAGCTTCATCGTGCAGGAGCCGAGCGGGATCATGCCGCGGTCCAGCGCGTAGTCCTTGCCGGCCAGCGTCCGCAGGTAGCGCAGCATGGCGGTTTCGGAGCGGTGCTGGTGGAAAACCGGGTGGCCGAGGTAGTCGTCGGTGCGCAGCAGCGGCTCCGGCAGTGTCTCGACGACCGCCGCGTCCAGCCGCTCGATGTCGCCCCGCACCCCGAAGGCGCCCCAGACGCCGGTCAGCTGGGCGCGCCCGGTGGTCTCGTCGCAGGCGATACCGACCAGGTCCGCGTCGACCTGGCGGAGGTTGACCCCCGCCTCACGGGCCGCGGCGACGACCTCGGCGGCACGGCCGGGAACCCGCGCGGTCAGCGTGTCGAAGTACGCGTCGTGGACCAGCTCCACCCCGCCGGCCCGCAGGCCCTCGGCCAGGATGGCCGCGTAGCGGTGGGTGCGCCGGGCGATCGCCCGCAGCCCGTCGGGCCCGTGGTAGACCGCGTACATCCCCGCCATGACGGCGAGCAGCACCTGCGCGGTGCAGATGTTGCTGGTGGCCTTCTCCCGGCGGATGTGCTGCTCACGGGTCTGCAGCGCCAGCCGGTACGCCTTGTTGCCGTCCGCGTCGACGGACACCCCGACCAGCCGGCCGGGCAGGCTGCGGGCGAACTGCTCGCGTACGGCCATGAAGCCGGCGTGCGGGCCGCCGAAGCCCATCGGAACGCCGAAGCGCTGGCTGGTACCGACCGCGATGTCCGCGCCCAGCTCACCCGGCGAGGCCAGCAGGGTCAGGGCCAGCAGGTCGGCGGCGACGGTGACGACCGCCCCCAGCTCGTGGGCCTGCGCGATCACGGCCCGCGGGTCGCGCACCGCGCCGGACGCGCCCGGGTACTGCAGGAGCAGGCCGAAGACCCCGCGCTCGGCGATCTCCGCCGGAATGCCGCCGGACAGGTCCGCCACGACGACCTCGACGCCGGTCGGCTCGGCGCGGGTCCGGATCACGGCGACGGTCTGCGGCAGGCAGTCGGCGTCGACCAGGTAGACGCCCTGCTTGACCTTGCCGACCCGGCGGGAGAGGGCCATCGCCTCGGCGGCGGCGGTGCCCTCGTCCAGGAGGGAGGCACCGGAGGTGGGCAGTCCGGTCAGCTCGGCGACCATCGTCTGGAAGTTCAGCAGCGCCTCCAGCCGACCCTGCGAGATCTCCGGCTGGTAGGGCGTGTACGCCGTGTACCAGGACGGGTTCTCCATCACGTTGCGCAGGATCACCGGCGGGGTGAACGTGCCGTAGTAGCCGAGTCCGATCATGGACGACAGGACCTGGTTGCGGTCGGCCAGACCGCGCAGCTCCTCCAGGACCTCGGCCTCGGTACGGGCGCGCGGCAGGCCCAGCGCCTCCGCGCTCTTGATCACGTCCGGGACGGCGGCGGCGGTCAGCTCGTCCAGCGAACCGAAGCCGACCTGCGCGAGCATCTTGGCCTGCGCCTCGTCATCGGGGCCGATGTGCCGGCGCTCGAAGGGGGTGCCGCGCTCCAGCTCGGTCAAGGAGATGCGATTGGTGGTCATCTGCGGGGGCCTCCTGGTCAATGCGACCTACGAGGGGCACCACGGCGCTGGTGCCCGGACGGCCTCCCCCTCTGTCATCTCAACCTGAGAGCTTCACCGGTCCGCGGGATGCGGCCCGGTTTTCACCGTCGGTGAGGAGGGGTTCCGGCTTGGTGGCTGACCGTGACCCGCCCTGCTTTCCAGAGTGACCTCACCCACGCGGTACGTGTGCCTGAGAGATTCCGGGGAGGATTTGCTCCTTCGGCGCCCTGGTCGCGAACGACAAAGGACTCTCCCGCATGGGTTCTGCGGCCAATCGCCAGCCTACCAGCGCACTGCTGGAACGATCCTTCGAGTGGCCGAGGCATGAAATGTGCCGTTTCGTAGTTGTCACAAGGCAGTTGCGACCAATTGGAGGGACCGTGCAAGCCGATATCGATCCCCGGAGCCTCATCGGCCGCAAAGCGTTCGACCGGAACGGCGCGAAGATAGGCACCATCGACGAGGTGTACCTCGACGATGCGACGGGTGAACCGGAGTGGGCCGCGGTGCGCACCGGCCTCTTCAGCCGCGATGCGTTCGTCCCCCTGGAACCCAGCGAAATGGTCGGCGACAGCCTGCGCATTCCCTATGACCGCAAGCTCATCAAGGATGCCCCGGACTTCGGCGTCGGCCGGCACCTCTCCCCCGAGCAGGAACTCCAGCTCTACCACCACTACCGCCTCGATATCTCCTCCCCGGTCTCGGACTCGCTGTCCTCGGCCGGCGACTCGGACTTCGGGCGGATCGCCGGCGCCGACGACTGATCAAGGTCACCCGGCAGCGGCAGCGGCTCCCCCGGCCGCAGCGCCGGATCGTCGACGGCGAAGGTCCGCACCCGCCCGGGTGCGGACCCCGGCGTCTCGAACCGTACGGTCACCCGCCCCACCCCGCTGCCCTGCACCCACCCGGCGCCGAACTCCTCGTGGACCACGTCCAGCCCCGGATGCCACCGCCGCGGCAGCTCCTCCCCCGGCTCCGGCGCCGCCTCCGCCTCCGACTCGGCAGGCCCGGCGTGCTCCTCCGCCTGCCGCTCCGTGGCGATCTGGGCGAAGAGATCCTCCTGCGTGAAGTCCGCCAGCCCGCTCACCCCCACGCCCAGCAGCCGCACCCCGCCGGTGGTGTCCACCGTCTCCAGCAGCCGCACGGCCGCCTCCCGCACGACCGCGGGGTCGTCGGTGGGCCCGCGCAGCGTCTCGGACCGGGTGAGCGTCGAGAAGTCGTAGTTCCGCACCTTGATCACCACCGTGCGCCCGGACCGCCCGGCGGCCCGCAGCCGCTCCACGCACCGGTCGGCCAACCGCAGCACCTCGTTGCGCACCCGCGTCCGGTCCGTCAGATCGACCTCGAAGGTGTCCTCGACCGACACCGACTTCGCGTCCCGCTCGGCCACCACCGGCCGGTCGTCCTGCCCCAGCGCCATCGCGTACAGCCCCATGCCGTGCGCCCTGCCCAGCAGCCGCACCAGCTCCGCCTCACCGGCCTCCGCGGTCTCCGCGACCGTGTGGATCCCGCCCCGGCGCAGCGCCTCGGCCGTGGCCGGCCCGACCCCCGGCAGCGTGCGCACCGGCATCGGCCCCAGCAGCTCCCGCTCCGTGCCGGGCTCGATCACCACCAGGCCGTCCGGCTTCGCCTGCTCGGACGCGATCTTGGCGAGCATCTTGGCGCCCGCCAGCCCCACCGACCCCGTCAGCCCCGTGGCCGCCCGGATGTCCCGCCGCAGCTGCGCCCCCACCGCCCGTACCGCGGCCGTCTCCGGCGCGACCCCACCCGCCTCCAGGTCCACGAACGCCTCGTCCAGGCTCAGCGGCTCCACCAGCGGCGACAGCGCCCGCAGCAGCTCCATGACCGTTTCACTCACCTGGCGGTACAGGGTGAATCGCGGGCTGAGATAGGCGGCGTTGGGGCACAGCCGGCGTGCCTGCGCCGTCGGCATCGCCGAGCGCACCCCGAAGACCCGGGCCTCGTACGACGCCGTCGCCACCACCCCGCGCGGCCCGATCCCGCCGACGACCACGGGCTTTCCCCGCAGGCTCGGCTTGGCCGCCTGCTCGGCGGAGGCATAGAACGCATCCATGTCCAGATGCAGGATCGTCGGCGCACGTCTCACACCACCGATGCTGCCGCACACCACTGACAATCGGCCCGACCCGGGCCCGGGACCCCGTACGCGCCGTCAGCCGGCCCGGTTGCGCCGCCGCGCCAGCTCGTCGTGCGGGTTCTTCCCGACCAGCGTCTCGCCGGTGTCCACACGCTCTCCGTGGAGCTGTGACAGCGCGCCCTCCACGTCCCGCCACACCACGCCGACCGCGATGCCGAAGACCCCCTGGCCTCCCTGCAGAAGATCGACGACCTGATCGGGCGAGGTGCACTCGTAGACCGTCGCGCCATCGCTCATCAGCGTCATCCGCGTCAGATCCGCCAGCCCCCGCGAACGCAGGTGCTGCACCGCGGTGCGGATGTTCTGGAGCGAGACCCCGGTGTCCAGCAGCCGCTTGACGATCTTCAGGACGACGACGTCCCGGAAGCTGTAGAGCCGCTGCGTGCCGGACCCGTACGCGGGCCGGATGCTGGGCTCCACCAGACCGGTCCGCGCCCAGTAGTCGAGCTGCCGATACGTGATGCCCGCCGCCGCACATGCGGTCGGTCCGCGGTAGCCGATGTTCTCCGGCTCGCGGTCCCCCGACATCGCGGCGGCCTGTACGGGACCGCGGTTCGCTGCCGCGCCCGAGTGGAGCGGCAACGCCCCTTCCGCCGCCGTACCGTCGCCGGTGATTGCCACGCCGCCCTCCGTCCTCCACGTCCCGGACGGGACCTGCCCTATCGACGGTATGCAGTCACCCGGGGTGCGTCAACGATCGCCGCGCTCGCCACGCCGAGTGATAATCACCCTACGAGTGGTTTCTCGTGACTTGCCACGGGGAAAGGATTGCAGGTTGGCCGGAAACAGGCGTTCGGCTGGCCGAGTCACTGGTTACTGGTGCCGAAGTCCTCGGGCGAGATCTGGTCGAGGAACTCGCGGAACTTCTCCACCTCGTCCTCCTGCTCGTCCGGAATCGCGATCCCCGCGTCGTCCAGCACACCGTCGGTACCGAAGATCGGTGTTCCCGTGCGCAGCGCCAGCGCTATGGCATCGGACGGCCGGGCACTGACCTCGACGCCGCTGGCGAAGACCAGCTCGGCGTAGAAGACCCCTTCGCGCAGATCCGTGATGCGGACCTGCGTCAGCTCCTGGCCCACCGCTTCGAGCACGTCCTTGAAAAGGTCGTGCGTCAGCGGCCGGGCAGGGACCATGCCCTGCTGGGCGAAGGCGATGGCGGTGGCTTCCCCTGGCCCGATCCAAATGGGCAAGTAACGGTCGCCTCCCACCTCCCGCAGGAGCACGATCGGTTGGCTGGAAGGCATTTCCACCCGGACACCCACGACGTCGAGCTCGTTCACACAGCAACCCTAGGACGTGCCCGGCAGGTTTGGGTAGTCGGGCAGTCGTTTGCTCACGGCAGACGGACCCGCAGAGCACTCTGCACCAGCGCCGCGTGAAGCCGTACGGACAGCGTGGCCAGCTCTCTGACGGTGGCCTCGGCATGCGCCCGGGTCTGAGGGTTGCGGTGCCGCCGAAGGGGTGCAACGACCTGCTCGACCAGACCGGCCTCGCGCTCGGCCGCCGCCTTCACGGCACGCAGATGCCGCGGCTCCAGACCGAAGCGGCCCAGCTCCGCGACCAGTTTGGCGACGGCGACGGTCTCGATGTCGTATCCGCCGTCCTCATGCGCGACGATGAGTCCGTACGACTCCCAGTCGGCGAGCGCCGCCTCGTCCACGTCGGCGGCGGTCAGCAGCTCCGCCCGGCCGATCCGGGCCGCCGGCGGGCCCTCCTCGTCCGGGTCGGACACGCCCTCGGCCAGGTCCCGGGACGGCGCCGGAGCCGGGAGCGGCACCTGCTCGCCCCGCTCCAGGGCATCCAGATGCTCCCGGATGACCTTGAGCGGCAGATAGTGGTCCCGCTGCATGCGCAGCACGTTCGCCAGGCGCTCGACGTCGGCCGCCGTGAATTTGCGGTACCCGGAAGGCGTGCGCTTCGGCTCGACGAGCCCCTCGGCCTCCAAGAAGCGGATCTTGGAGATCGTGACCTCGGGGAACTCCTCGCGCAGCGCGTTGAGCACCGTGCCGATGCTCATCGGCTTGCGGTCCGAGGAGGCGGTGCCGGCGGAACCGGCACCGCCTGCCGGTGTATGGCGCATATGCCTTCCCTGGCGGTCAGATACCGACGCCCCGCTGGCTCGCGTAGAAGACCAGGCGGTACTTGCCGATCTGCACCTCGTCGCCGTTGGCGAGGACGACCGAGTCGATCCGCTCACGGTTGACGTAGGTGCCGTTCAGGCTGCCCACGTCGGTGACCGTGAAGCGGCCGTCCGGGCCGCGGCGGAACTCCACGTGGCTGCGGGAGACCGTCACGTCGTCGAGGAAGATGTCGCCCTGCGGATGCCGGCCCGCCGTCGTCAGCTCGCCGTCCAGCAGGAAGCGGCTGCCGGAGTTCGGCCCCCGGCGGACGACCAGCAGCGCCGAACCCAGCGGAAGGGCGTCGACGGCCGCCTGCGCCTCAGGGGACAGCGACGGCGTCAGATTCTGCCCCGTCGCCTCCGCGTCGTACGCCTCGATCCCCGAGATGGAGATCGTCGAGGTCGTCTCGGAGGCGCGCTCGGGCTGTGCGCCCGGACGCAGCGGCGCACCGCAGTTGGAGCAGAACCGGCTCGCCTCGGCGTTCCGGTGCCCACACCTCGTACAAACCGGCAAGGCCAACCCTCCACCCGTGCGTGAGGTTGATGGTTCCTGGGAACCTATGCGGCCGGACCCGGAGGGGTCAACAGAACCCGCGCCGTGCCCCCCGGACGGACCGCCGACCTCGTCACGGAAGAGCGGACGGTCCTCGGCCGCGCCGCTCTCCTCGGGCTGGCGCGTCGCGCGATGCCGCGCGGAGCCGCTGCCACCCTCCTGGCGGGCGCTCTTGCCGAACAGCTTTGCAAACAACTTCACGGGCGATTCCCCTTGTACGAAACAGACCCGCCCGTGGGGCAGGACGAACCCTCGATGCACACACCGGCCGATCCGGACATCCTGTGAACGTCCGTGGCCTTCAGACAGTTTCCCTCACACACCACACGCACGGTGCGTCGACCCCCCGCTACGTCATGCCCTCCCCGGGCCATCACCATACGTAGATGCCTCACTGCGATGACGACCGAGCGTAGTCAGGCCGCTTCGCCTCCCGCAAGGCGTCCACAACGATCTTCTCCTCACGGGTCACAGACACCTTGGCCTGCTCCTTTTCCAGTGTCTGGACCACTCCGCCAGGGATGTTCAGCGCCGGCTCCAGGTCCTCCGGCTTTCCGATGACCTTGAATCGGTACGGCTGCGTGACGCGCTTTCCGTCGACCTCCACCCCGCCCCGGAGGTCCGAGAAGTAGGTGTTCGCGACGACCCGCACGCCATTGACCTGGATGGCCTCGGCTCCGGCCGCCCGCAGCTCCTGGATGGTGTCGAGCAGCTTGTCCGCCTCCACGGAGTGGTGCGGATCGTCGATGGTCAGGTTGATGCCGGGGCCCTGCGTCGCGACGGTCCCGGCCAGCACGCCCAGCTGCGCTTCCTTCTCCACGGTCTGCTTACGGGCCTCCTCGGCCTGGTCCGAACTGTTCTCCAGTTCGGTCTTCTGCCCTTCCAGGCGCCGCTGCTCATCCGTCAACCGCTGGGAGCGGTTGTCCAGTTCGTCCAGGATGCGTACCAAATCCTCTTGGCGCGCGCCCCGCAGCGCACTGCTGTCACTCGTGGAACGTACCTGAATCGCGAGGCCGAGACCCAGAATGAACAGGAGCAACGCAACGATCAGTTGAGCCCGGGTCAGCCGCGGCGGCCACAGACCGGCCACGAGACGCTGCCGGCCGGTCAGCGGCTCCGACGGATTCCCCTCGTCCGCCGCGGCGCCAGAGGCGCCCTCATCCGCCCGTTTGGCGCCACTCTGCCCCGCCTCGTCCGATTCCTCGTCGGAGCCCCGGTGTTCGGCACCCGCACCCGCCTCCCCCGTGGGCGTGCGGGGGCTCTCCGGCGGCATCGGGCGCCGGTCGGCGGGACCGCGCTCCGGACCGGCCTTGCGCTCGGGATACGGCTCGGACTTCTTCTCCGGCTCCGGCGTCTCCTCCGTACCCATCCGCCTCACGCCCTGAAGACGTGCCGGCGGATCGCGGCGGCGTTGGAGAAGATCCGGATACCCAGCACGACCACGACACCGGTGGAGAGTTGGGCACCGACGCCCAGCTTGTCGCCGAGGAAGACGATCAGCGCCGCGACCACCACGTTGGACAGGAAGGAGACGACGAAGACCTTGTCGTCGAAGATGCCGTCCAGCATCGCGCGCAGACCGCCGAACACGGCGTCCAGCGCTGCCACGACGGCGATCGGCAAGTAGGGCTCGACCACCGTCGGCACCACAGGTCGAACCACGAGTCCGACCACGACTCCCACGATGAGGCCCAGTACGGCGATCACGATGTGCCCTTCCCTGTGTCGGCGCCGTCCGCCTTCGCGGCACCGGCCTGCGGCTTAGCTGTACGTACGGTCAAACTGGGCGCGGGCGGCAGCGTGACCTGGCTCTCGGCGGAAATCTTGGTGCGTACGCCGTAGTTCTCCTGCAGCACATGCAGATACTGGCCGTCGGCACTCTCCTGGAACGCGGTGCTGAGCCGCTGCCCGTCCCCCACCGCCAGCACCGTATACGGCGGCACCAGTGGCTTGTTGTCGACCAGTATGGCGTCTCCCGCGGCCCTGATCGCCGAGAGTGACGTAAGCCGCTGCCCATTGACAGCGATGGCCTCCGCACCCGACTGCCAGAGCCCGTTGACGACCCGCTGCAGATCGCGGTCCCGCACCCGCCCGGTGTCCGAGAAGTCGCTGCTCTCGCGCGGCCCGCCGGCACTGCTCTCCGCGCCCTTGGCATCGTCCACGACGAGCTTCACCCCCGGCCCGGTGACCTGCGTCGAACCCGCCAGCAGCGCCAGCAGTTCAGCCTTGTCACCACCGTGCTTCTTCAGCGCCTCACGCTGCATCCGGTCGACGGCGTCCCGCGTCGCGTCGACCCGCTGCTGCTGTGTGTCGGCCTCGGCGGTGCCCTTCTGGATGCGGTGGATCAGCTCCTCGCGCTCCTTGGCGAGGGTCGGCGCCGACACCCGCGCCTGCGCCGCCCCCACCGTCACCACCAGTGCCGCCAAAACCAGCCCGGCTGCCAGGCCCAACTTCGCCCGCAGCGTGCGCGGCAGACCGCGCACGCCGGCCTCGGACCTGCGCGCGGCGGCCTCCGCGTATCCGTCGTCGAGGCTGTGATCCATCACGTTGGTCAGCAGCGACATGGACGCATCGGGACGCGCGGCCGGTCTCCGGGTGTTGCTCCGATCGGGGCGCTGCTGCGACATGCCGCACATCGTCGCATGTCGGCGGCGCGGTCTCCCAATGGCCCCACCGGCGTGCCGGAGCAACGGCACGCCGGTGGGATCGGGTCAGCGACCCGCGCTGTCCACCACGGCCGACCACTCGTCCAGCAACTGCTGCGCCGAGGCGTCGTCCGGCCCTTCCGCCCACAGATGCGTGACCGCCTCGGCCGGGTCGGGCAGCACCAGCACCCACCGCCCGTCGGCCTCCACGACCCGCACACCGTCGGTGGTGTCCACGTCCCGGTCGCCGGCCGCCTCCACGACATGCCGCATGACCAGCCCCTTGACCGCCCACGGCGTCGCCAGATCGCGACGCTGGACGTGCGCCCGCGGGATCCGCGCGTCGATCTGGCTGAGCGTGAGCTGCGTACGGGCCACCAGGCCGATCAGCCGGACGAACGCCGCCGCGCCGTCGAAGACGCTGCTGAACTCCGGGATCAGGAAGCCGCCGAGACCGTCCCCGCCGAAGATCGTGCCGTCCATCCGTCCGACCCGCGTCAGGTCGTCCGGTGAGGTCGTCGTCCACTCCACCTGGGTCCCGTGGTACGCCGCCACCTGCTCGGCGATCCGGGTCGTGGTCACCGGCAGCGCCACCCGCCCGCTGCGCCGCTCCGCGGCGACCAGGTCCAGCATCACCAGCAGCGCACGGTCGTCCTCGATGATCCGCCCGCGCTCGTCCACCAGGGACAGCCGCTCGCCCACCGGGTCGAAGCGCACCCCGAACGCGGCCCGCGCCGAGGCCACGATCTCGCCGAGCCGGACGAGCCCGGAGCGCCGGGCGTCGGCGGTCTCCGTCGGCCGGGACTCGTCGAGACCGGGGTTGATGGTCAGCGAGTCGACGCCGAGGCGCCCCAGCAGGCTGGGCAGCACCAGTCCGGCACTGCCGTTCGAGGCATCGACGACGACCTTCAGCCCGGAGTCGCTGATGCCCGTGGTGTCCACGGCCCGCAGCATGGCTCCCGTATAGGAGTCGAAGACGCTGGCCGGGAAGTGCAGATCGCCGATCTCCCCGGGGAACGCCCGCCGGTACTCCTGACGCGCATAGACGCGGTCGAGCTTGCGCTGCCCGGCCTGCGAGAGATCCGCGCCCCGCTCGTCGAAGAACATGATGTCGACGGAGTCCGGCACGCCGGGCGTGGTGCGGACCATGATGCCGCCGGCGCTGCCCCGCGCGGTCTGCTGCCGGGCGACGGGCAGCGGGACGTTCTCCAGGTCGCGTACCTCGATGGCGCTCGCCTGCAGCGCGGAGATCACCGCACGCTTCAGTGCCCGCGCGCCGCGGGAATGGTCCCGGGCGGTGGTGACCGTGGAGCCTTTCTTGAGCGTGGTGGCATACGCCCCCGCGAGCCGCACGGCGAGTTCCGGGGTGATCTCGACGTTGATGATGCCGGACACCCCGCGTGCTCCGAACAGATGCGCCTGGCCCCGGGATTCCCAGATCACCGAGGTGTTGACGAACGCACCGGCCTCGATGGTCTTGAACGGATAGACCCGCACATTGCCCTGGACGATGGACTCTTCACCGATCAGGCATTCATCGCCGATGACCGCGCCGTCCTCGATCCGCGCGGCCCGCATGATGTCGGTGTTCTTCCCGATCACACAGCCGCGCAGATTGCTGTGCTGACCGACGTAGACGTTGTCGTGCACCACCGCCCGATGGAGGAACGCACCACTCTTGACGACGACGTTGGACCCGACGACGGTGTGCTCGCGGATCTCCACATCCGCTTCGACCTTGGCGTAATCGCCGATGTACAACGGTCCGCGCAGTACCGCGTCCGGATGCACCTCGGCGCCTTCTGCCACCCACACACCCGGCGAGATCTCGAAGCCGTCGATCTCCACATCGACCTTGCCTTCGAGGACGTCGGCCTGCGCCTTCACATAGCTCTCATGTGTGCCGACGTCCTCCCAGTAGCCCTCGGCGACATAGCCGTAGATCGGCTTGCCTTCCTTCATGAGCTGCGGGAAGACATCCCCGGACCAGTCCACCGGAACATCGGGCTCAAAATAATCGAAGACCTCCGGCTCCATGACGTAGATGCCGGTGTTGACGGTGTCCGAGAAGACCTGGCCCCAGGTCGGCTTTTCCAGGAATCGCTCGACCCGGCCGGCCTCGTCCACGATGGTGATGCCGAATTCCAGGGGGTTGGGGACCCTCGTGAGGCAGACGGTGACGAGGGCACCCTTTTCCTTGTGGAACCGAATGAGGTCGGTCAGATCGAAGTCGGTCAGCGCATCACCGGAGATGACGAGGAAGGCGTCGTCCTTGAGCGCCTCCTCTGCGTTCTTCACGCTGCCGGCCGTGCCGAGTGGCTTTTCCTCATTGGCATAGGTGAGCTCCATACCGAGCTCTTCCCCGTCCCCGAAATAGTTGCGAACGAGCGAAGCCAGGAATTGCACGGTCACGACGGTCTCACTGAGACCGTGCCTCTTCAGCAACCGCAGTACGTGTTCCATGATCGGCCTGTTGACCACGGGAAGCAGCGGCTTGGGCATGCTGGACGTCATGGGGCGAAGGCGTGTGCCCTCGCCGCCGGCCATCACAACGGCCTTCATGTCGGAAGCGTCCTCCTCTAAGAGACGACGGTTCTTGCCGACTTCACTTGTCCGGTTCGCCCACTGTTTTCCGCACGGGCCCTGGACCTCGGCACGTTCTGCCGGTTGGGCGAGCTCAGTCGGCTGTGGCGTCCGCCCTGATGATCCGGCGGACCTGGACCACGTAGAGGATCCCTGCCCACCAGTACAGCGCCGTACCCCACCCTGCGAACGCCCATCCGAAAATAGCAGCGAGTGTGTGAAGCCAGCCACTTCCATCGCTCAGTAGCAGCAACGGGAAGGCGTACATCAAGTTGAACGTAGCCGCTTTGCCCAGGAAGTTCACCTGGGGAGGCCCATAGCCGTGGCGACCGAGGAATCCGACCGCGATCAGCAGCATCAGTTCCCGGGCCAGCAGCGCCGCGGTGAGCCAGACCGGCAGGATCTCACGCCACGTCAGACCGACGAGGGTGGAGAGGATGTAGAGACGGTCGGCGGCCGGGTCGAGGATCCGCCCCAGGCTGCTGATCTGGTTCCAGCGCCGGGCGAGCTTGCCGTCCAGATAGTCGCTGACACCGCTCAGCGCAAGGACCAGCAGCGCCCAGCCGTCAGCCTTCGGACCACCGAATTCCGGCCAGAGGATCAACCACAGGAACACAGGCACGCCGACCAGGCGCGCCATGCTCAGAATATTCGGGATGGTGAGGACACGATCTGTCTGGACCCGCGTCTCCTGGACCTCCACGCGGAAGCCTCCTGTGGGAAATGTGCCAATGATGCCCCCGACTTTACCTGCCCCGCCGGCCCCACCGCGCCCCGGGTCCCACGTGCTGGAACGCAAAAAAGCCTCGTCGGGAACCGAAGTTCCCGACGAGGCTTTCTCAAAAATTGTTCGGCGGCGTCCTACTCTCCCACAGGGTCCCCCCTGCAGTACCATCGGCGCTGAAAGGCTTAGCTTCCGGGTTCGAAATGTAACCGGGCGTTTCCCTAACGCAATAACCACCGAAACACTATGAAGAAAACAAACTCCAGCCGACAAGGCGAGTTCGTTACTTCAGAACCTACACAGTGGACGCGAGCAACTGAGGACAAGCCCTCGGCCTATTAGTACCAGTCAACTCCACACCTTACGATGCTTCCATATCTGGCCTATCAACCCAGTCGTCTACTGGGAGCCTTACCCCATCAAGTGGGAGGGAGCCCTCATCTCGAAGCAGGCTTCCCGCTTAGATGCTTTCAGCGGTTATCCTTTCCGAACGTAGCCAACCAGCCATGCCCTTGGCAGGACAACTGGCACACCAGAGGTTCGTCCGTCCCGGTCCTCTCGTACTAGGGACAGCCCTTCTCAAGACTCCTACGCGCACAGCGGATAGGGACCGAACTGTCTCACGACGTTCTAAACCCAGCTCGCGTACCGCTTTAATGGGCGAACAGCCCAACCCTTGGGACCGACTCCAGCCCCAGGATGCGACGAGCCGACATCGAGGTGCCAAACCATCCCGTCGATATGGACTCTTGGGGAAGATCAGCCTGTTATCCCCGGGGTACCTTTTATCCGTTGAGCGACGGCGCTTCCACAAGCCACCGCCGGATCACTAGTCCCTACTTTCGTACCTGCTCGACCCGTCAGTCTCACAGTCAAGCTCCCTTGTGCACTTACACTCAACACCTGATTGCCAACCAGGCTGAGGGAACCTTTGGGCGCCTCCGTTACCCTTTAGGAGGCAACCGCCCCAGTTAAACTACCCACCAGACACTGTCCCTGATCCGGATCACGGACCCAGGTTAGACATCCAGCACGACCAGAGTGGTATTTCAACAACGACTCCACACCAACTGGCGTTGGCGCTTCAAAGTCTCCCACCTATCCTACACAAGCCGAACCGAACACCAATATCAAGCTATAGTAAAGGTCCCGGGGTCTTTCCGTCCTGCTGCGCGAAACGAGCATCTTTACTCGTAATGCAATTTCACCGGGCCTATGGTTGAGACAGTCGAGAAGTCGTTACGCCATTCGTGCAGGTCGGAACTTACCCGACAAGGAATTTCGCTACCTTAGGATGGTTATAGTTACCACCGCCGTTTACTGGCGCTTAAGTTCTCAGCTTCGCCAACCCGAAGATTGACTAACCGGTCCCCTTAACGTTCCAGCACCGGGCAGGCGTCAGTCCGTATACATCGCCTTACGGCTTCGCACGGACCTGTGTTTTTAGTAAACAGTCGCTTCTCGCTGGTCTCTGCGGCCACCCCCAGCTCAGACAGTAAGTGTCATCACCGGAAATGGCCCCCCTTCTCCCGAAGTTACGGGGGCATTTTGCCGAGTTCCTTAACCATAGTTCACCCGAACGCCTCGGTATTCTCTACCTGACCACCTGAGTCGGTTTAGGGTACGGGCCGCCATGAAGCTCGCTAGAGGCTTTTCTCGACAGCATAGGATCATCCACTTCACCACAATCGGCTCGGCATCAGGTCTCACCCTTATATGAGAGACGGATTTGCCTATCTCTCGGGCTACACCCTTACCCCGGGACAACCACCGCCCGGGCTGGACTACCTTCCTGCGTCACCCCATCGCTTACCTACTACAAGTCTGGTCCGTCGGCTCCACCACTCCCCTTCACCCGAAGGATCCAGGGCGGCTTCACGGACTTAGCATCGCCTGATTCAGTATTGGGCGCTTCAAAGCGGGTACCGGAATATCAACCGGTTGTCCATCGACTACGCCTGTCGGCCTCGCCTTAGGTCCCGACTTACCCTGGGCAGATCAGCTTGACCCAGGAACCCTTAGTCAATCGGCGCAAGAGTTTCCCACTCTTGTATCGCTACTCATGCCTGCATTCTCACTCGTGAACCGTCCACAACTCGCTTCCGCGGCTGCTTCACCCGGCACACGACGCTCCCCTACCCATCACAGCAGGCGTTAGCCCTCATGCTGCAATGACATGACTTCGGCGGTGTGCTTGAGCCCCGCTACATTGTCGGCGCGGAATCACTTGACCAGTGAGCTATTACGCACTCTTTCAAGGATGGCTGCTTCTAAGCCAACCTCCTGGTTGTCTCTGCGACTCCACATCCTTTCCCACTTAGCACACGCTTAGGGGCCTTAGTCGATGCTCTGGGCTGTTTCCCTCTCGACCATGGAGCTTATCCCCCACAGTCTCACTGCCGCGCTCTCACTTACCGGCATTCGGAGTTTGGCTAAGGTCAGTAACCCGGTAGGGCCCATCGCCTATCCAGTGCTCTACCTCCGGCAAGAAACACACGACGCTGCACCTAAATGCATTTCGGGGAGAACCAGCTATCACGGAGTTTGATTGGCCTTTCACCCCTAACCACAGGTCATCCCCCAGGTTTTCAACCCTGGTGGGTTCGGTCCTCCACGAAGTCTTACCTCCGCTTCAACCTGCCCATGGCTAGATCACTCCGCTTCGGGTCTTGAGCATGCTACTCAACCGCCCTATTCGGACTCGCTTTCGCTACGGCTTCCCCACACGGGTTAACCTCGCAACATACCGCAAACTCGCAGGCTCATTCTTCAAAAGGCACGCAGTCACGACGCAAAGACAAAATCTCTGCGCGACGCTCCCACGGCTTGTAGGCACACGGTTTCAGGTACTATTTCACTCCGCTCCCGCGGTACTTTTCACCATTCCCTCACGGTACTATCCGCTATCGGTCACCAGGGAATATTTAGGCTTAACGGGTGGTCCCGCCAGATTCACACGGGATTTCTCGGGCCCCGTGCTACTTGGGTGATTCTCAAGCAAGCCGTCAATGTTTCAGCTACGGGGGTCTTACCCTCTACGCCGGGCCTTTCGCATGCCCTTCGCCTACATCAACGGTTTCTGACTCGCCGACCGGCCGGCAGACCGATCAAGAGAACTCCCACAACCCCAACCACGCAACCCCTGCCGGGTATCACACGTGACTGGTTTGGCCTCATCCAGTTTCGCTCGCCACTACTCCCGGAATCACGGTTGTTTTCTCTTCCTGCGGGTACTGAGATGTTTCACTTCCCCGCGTTCCCTCCACACTGCCTATGTGTTCAGCAGCGGGTGACAGCCCATGACGACTGCCGGGTTTCCCCATTCGGACACCCCCGGATCAAAGCTCGGTTGACAGCTCCCCGGGGCCTATCGCGGCCTCCCACGTCCTTCATCGGTTCCTGGTGCCAAGGCATCCACCGTGCGCCCTTAAAAACTTGGCCACAGATGCTCGCGTCCACTGTGCAGTTCTCAAGCAACGACCAGCCACCCACCACCCCAACCCGAAGGCTGAGTTCACTGGGGCCGGCATCGCGAAGGGCGAGCAACGCTCGCACCCTCAGACACCCAACAGCGCGCCCGACCCGACCAGTTAAGACCCACGTTCCACGCCGAAGCAGTACTAATGATCCCAACCGACCGTGCCGAATAGTCAACGTTCCACCCATGAGCAACCAGCATCAGACACTCGCTGATGTACTGGCCTCTGACCAAGCCGAAGCCCGGTAAGAAGTGCTCCTTAGAAAGGAGGTGATCCAGCCGCACCTTCCGGTACGGCTACCTTGTTACGACTTCGTCCCAATCGCCAGTCCCACCTTCGACGATTCCCTCCCACAAGGGGTTGGGCCACCGGCTTCGGGTGTTACCGACTTTCGTGACGTGACGGGCGGTGTGTACAAGGCCCGGGAACGTATTCACCGCAGCAATGCTGATCTGCGATTACTAGCAACTCCGACTTCATGGGGTCGAGTTGCAGACCCCAATCCGAACTGAGACCGGCTTTTTGAGATTCGCTCCACCTCGCGGTATCGCAGCTCATTGTACCGGCCATTGTAGCACGTGTGCAGCCCAAGACATAAGGGGCATGATGACTTGACGTCGTCCCCACCTTCCTCCGAGTTGACCCCGGCAGTCTCCTGTGAGTCCCCATCACCCCGAAAGGCATGCTGGCAACACAGAACAAGGGTTGCGCTCGTTGCGGGACTTAACCCAACATCTCACGACACGAGCTGACGACAGCCATGCACCACCTGTACACCGACCACAAGGGGGACCGTGTCTCCACGGTTTTCCGGCGTATGTCAAGCCTTGGTAAGGTTCTTCGCGTTGCGTCGAATTAAGCCACATGCTCCGCTGCTTGTGCGGGCCCCCGTCAATTCCTTTGAGTTTTAGCCTTGCGGCCGTACTCCCCAGGCGGGGAACTTAATGCGTTAGCTGCGGCACGGACGACGTGGAATGTCGCCCACACCTAGTTCCCAACGTTTACGGCGTGGACTACCAGGGTATCTAATCCTGTTCGCTCCCCACGCTTTCGCTCCTCAGCGTCAGTATCGGCCCAGAGATCCGCCTTCGCCACCGGTGTTCCTCCTGATATCTGCGCATTTCACCGCTACACCAGGAATTCCGATCTCCCCTACCGAACTCTAGCCTGCCCGTATCGAATGCAGACCCGGGGTTAAGCCCCGGGCTTTCACATCCGACGCGACAAGCCGCCTACGAGCTCTTTACGCCCAATAATTCCGGACAACGCTTGCGCCCTACGTATTACCGCGGCTGCTGGCACGTAGTTAGCCGGCGCTTCTTCTGCAGGTACCGTCACTCTCGCTTCTTCCCTGCTGAAAGAGGTTTACAACCCGAAGGCCGTCATCCCTCACGCGGCGTCGCTGCATCAGGCTTTCGCCCATTGTGCAATATTCCCCACTGCTGCCTCCCGTAGGAGTCTGGGCCGTGTCTCAGTCCCAGTGTGGCCGGTCGCCCTCTCAGGCCGGCTACCCGTCGTCGCCTTGGTAGGCCATCACCCCACCAACAAGCTGATAGGCCGCGGGCTCATCCTTCACCGCCGGAGCTTTCCACACACAGGAGATGCCTCCGTGTGTCATATCCGGTATTAGACCCCGTTTCCAGGGCTTGTCCCAGAGTGAAGGGCAGATTGCCCACGTGTTACTCACCCGTTCGCCACTAATCCCCGGCCGAAACCGGTTCATCGTTCGACTTGCATGTGTTAAGCACGCCGCCAGCGTTCGTCCTGAGCCAGGATCAAACTCTCCGTGAATGTTTACCGGTAATCCGGTGACACTCGCGTTGAGCGGAACAACCAGGAGGAATAGTCCCAGTCGTTCACAGCGTCCTCGCTGTGTGCGCCTCCCAAAAACTTGGAAGGACTTTCAAAGGAACCTCATCTCCATGATGGAGACGGGGTATCAACATATCTGGCGTTGACTTTTGGCACGCTGTTGAGTTCTCAAGGAACGGACGCTTCCTTTGGATTCCCTTTCGGGTTTCCGCCGGGCGCTTCCCTTCGGTGTTTCACACTCTATCAGGGCTTTTCCGGCTTTCGGACCACCGCTTTTCTGCAGGCATGCAGAAGCGCATGATTCGAGAATCAGGATCATGACTCTGAGGAGTGCCGCCCACCCAACCGTCAGCCGTTGCGGGCTTCCTGGTTGTCCGGGGCAGATCTCAGACAGTACAGGGGCGGTGTGGGCGAGGCAAATCGATTCGGCGAGGACGCGGGGCGCCAACCGGTGTCTCTCGTGCGGAACCGTCAGTTCCTATGACTTACGCTTCTGAACGGTGCGCCGTCCAGGACAGGCAGTGACGGCGGCCTGATGAATCTTCACCCCCGGGAGGCTTCCCATGACCACCGTGACGTCCCCTCTTGAAGGACGCGCCATCGGACTCTCGGCAGTGCCGGACCCGGTGTTCTCCGGAGCGATGGTGGGTCCCGGTACCGCCATCGACCCCGTTCGTGAGCCGTCGGAGGCGGTTTCGCCCGTGGACGGCGTCGTTGTTTCGCTTCACCCCCATGCGTTCGTCGTTGTCGACGGCGAAGGACACGGTGTCCTGACGCACCTTGGTATCGACACCGTTCAGCTCAACGGCGAGGGTTTCGAGCTGCTGGTGAACAAGGGCGACACCGTGTCGCGGGGCCAGGCCGTCGTGCGCTGGGACCCGGCCGCGGTCGAGGCGGCCGGCAAGTCGCCGGTGTGCCCGGTCGTCGCGCTGGAGGCCACCGCCGACTCGCTCGGTGATGTCCGCGAGGACGGCGACGTCAAGGCGGGCGACTCGCTCTTCTCCTGGCAGTAGGCAGTAGCCGGGCGCCGTTCCCCACGGCAGGTACGACATCCACCGCGGCGGCTCGGCCCGCCGCAAGCAACCGGAGACGGGTGACATGGAGACAACGCTGCGAGGCGTCGGCGTGAGCCACGGTGTGGCCATAGGCGAGGTGCGGCACATGGGTACGGCGGTTCTGGAGCCGCCGGCCAAGCAGATTCCGGCCGAGGAGGCGGAGCGTGAGCAGGGGCGTGCACGGCAGGCCGTGGAGGCCGTGGCCGCCGATCTGATCGCGCGGGGCAATCTGGCGGGCGGCGAGGCGCAGCATGTGCTGGAAGCCCAGGCCATGATGGCTCAGGACCCCGAGCTGATGGCCGACGTCGAGCGGCGGATCGCGGTCGGCAGCACGGCCGAGCGTGCCGTGTACGACGCGTTCGCCGCCTATCGGGCGCTGCTCGCCGGTGCGGGTGAGTACCTCGCCGGGCGGGTGGCCGACCTGGACGACGTGCGGAACCGGATCGTGGCGCGGCTGCTCGGGGTGCCGATGCCGGGCGTGCCGGACAGCGATGAGCCGTATGTGCTGATCGCGCGGGATCTGGCGCCGGCCGACACGGCGTTGCTGGATCCGACGCTGGTGCTCGGGTTCGTGACCGAGGAGGGCGGGCCGACCAGCCACAGCGCGATTCTCGCGCGGGCGCTGGGGGTGCCGGCCGTGGTGGCGCTGCCGGGTGCCGGGGAGCTTGCCGAGGGCACCGTGATCGCCGTGGACGGCAGCACGGGTGAGGTCTTCGTGGACCCCAGTTCCGCCAAGCGTGTGGAGCTGGCGAAGGCGGCGGAGGAGCGGAAGGCGGCGCTGTCGGCGTCGTCCGGTCCCGGTGCCACGTCCGACGGGCACAAGGTGCCGCTGCTGGCGAACGTGGGCGGTCCGGCGGATGTGCCGGCGGCGGTGGAGGCCGGTGCGGAGGGGGTCGGTCTCTTCCGTACGGAGTTCCTCTTCCTGGACGACAGCAAGAACGCACCGTCCGAGGAGAAGCAGGTCGACGCCTACCGGAAGGTCCTGGAGGCTTTCCCCGAGGGGCGCGTGGTGGTGCGCGTGCTGGATGCCGGGGCCGACAAGCCGCTGGACTTCCTGACGCCGGCCGACGAGCCGAACCCGGCGCTGGGTGTGCGGGGGCTGCGGACGCTGCTCGACCACCCGGACGTGCTGCGTACCCAGCTCTCGGCGCTGGCCAAGGCGGCCGAGGGGCTGCCGGTCTACCTTGAGGTCATGGCGCCGATGGTGGCGGACCGGATCGATGCCAGGGCGTTCGCGGATGCCTGCCGGGAGGCGGGCCTGCGGGCGAAGTTCGGCGCGATGGTGGAGATTCCGTCGGCGGCTCTGCGGGCGCGGTCGATTCTTCAAGAGGTGGAGTTCCTTTCGCTGGGCACCAACGACCTGGCGCAGTACACCTTTGCGGCGGACCGTCAGGTGGGCGCCGTGTCGCGGCTGCAGGACCCCTGGCAGCCGGCGCTGCTGGACCTCGTGGCGGCTTCCGCCGAGGCGGCGAAGGCCGAGGGCAAGAGCTGTGGTGTGTGCGGTGAGGCGGCCTCCGATCCGCTGTTGGCGTGTGTGCTGACGGGTCTGGGGGTCACCAGCCTGTCGATGGGTGCGGCGTCGATTCCGTATGTGCGGGCGACGCTGGCCAAGCACACGCTGGCGCAGTGTGAGCGGGCGGCTGCCGCGGCCCGTGCCGCGGACACCGCCGAGGACGCCCGGGCCGCCGCGCAGGCGGTGCTCTCCGGGGAGTGATCCGGCGCGGCGCGTCGCCGGAGTGAGTGTGAGGGCCGTCCCGCCGTTGTGGCGGGGCGGCCTTCTGCGTGGAGTGGCCGGGGCGGTGGTCAGGGGTGGCAGTGGGGGTCGGGTGGGGGTGTGAGGGGCAGGCCCGCGGCGTAGTCGACGCGGTGCTCGGGTGGGATGGGGTGGCCGGTGTCGTCGGTGCAGTAGGCGTTGAAGATCTCGGCGGCGCCCAGGGCGTGCGGCCAGGCGTCCTTGAGGCGCCAGCCACGGACGGTGATGCGGGTGGTGCCGGCGGTGCCGTCGGCTTCGGTCGTGGTGCGGCAGACGATGGCGCCGGGGGTGCGCAGGGCGCAGCCGACGGCGAGGACCGTGCAGAAGAGGACGGTCTGGGCTTCGGTGAGCTGGGGTGGGCTGCCGTCGGGGGCGGCGGTGGCGTACAGCTCGGCCGAGAGGGACGGGGTGCCGGCCGGGATGGAGCAGACGAGGTGGTGGGTGCCTGCGCCGAGGGCTTCGAGGAGTTGCCGCAGGGTATGGGTGGCGCGGGCGAGGGCGGCCGGGGTGCGGTCCTCGCCGCAGTCCTCGCAGCGGCCGGCGCGGGCCAGGAGGGCGGTGGCGCGCTCCCAGGATGCCTGGCGGGCGGCTTCTTCGCGGAGTAACGGGAGGAGCTGGGCGAGCGGTTGGCCTTCGTAGGGCACGGTGGCGCCGGTGCAGGCGACGGCGGCCGCATAGCGGGTGCGGCTGTCGGGCTGGTCCGGGTCGAGGGAGTGCTCGGCGCAGTATTTCTCGTAGGCGGTGGGGTCGAAGAGGCTGAGGGTGGTGTGCACGCCCTGGGAGGCGAGGGTGTGCAGCAGGGCTTCCATCTGCTGGAGGTAGCTGTGGTGGTCGTCGAACGGGAAGGTGCGGTAGCGGCGCATGGCCGCGAAGTCCCGTTCGTCGGCCAGGACGGCGGCGGTGCTGGGGACTTCGCGGCGGAGTGTGCGGCCGGCGGCGGTCTGCCGTGCGGGACGGATGCTGGGTGTCATGGCTCCCCCTCGGTGAGGTGCGTCGGTCGACGTCACTTGTCACTGAGAGTAACCACGGGGTCTGACAATGGCGGTCCGGCGCCGGTTTCCCCTGGTCGGAGCGGTGAACCGGCGCCGGGTTGACTACTTTCCGTTGCTGCGGTCGGCGGCGATCCGCTCGTAGAAGCGGAGGAGTTCGAGGTTGTCGACGGAGCCGGGGTTGACGGCCTTTTCGAGGGGGGTGCCCTGGAGGAGGCGTTTGACGGGGACCTCGATGCGCTTGCCGGTCAGGGTGTGGGGGACGCCGGGGGCCTCGATGATGTCGTCGGGGACGTGGCGGGGCGAGAGCTGTTCGCGGATGGTGCGCTTGATGCGGTCGCGCAGGGCGTCGTCCAGGGTGGCGCCGGGTGCCAGGTGGACGAAGAGGGGCATCCAGTAGCCGCCGTCGGGGAGTTCGAGGCCGATGACGAGGGATTCACGGATCTCGGGGAGGCGCTCGACGGCCTCGTAGATGTCGGCGGAGCCCATCCGGACGCCCTGGCGGTTGAGGGTGGAGTCGGAGCGGCCGTGGATGACGACGCTGCCCCGGGGGGTGAGGGTGATCCAGTCGCCGTGCTGCCAGACGCCGGGGTACATGTCGAAGTAGCTGTCGTGGTAGCGGGTGCCGTCGGGGTCGTTCCAGAAGCGGGTGGGCATGGACGGCATGGGGTTGGTGACGACCAGTTCGCCGACCTCGTCGATGACGGGCTTGCCCTGGGGGTCCCATGCCTGCAGGTCGGTGCCGAGGCAGGCGGCCTGGAGTTCGCCGATGTGGACGGGGAGGGTGGGGACGGCGCCCGCGAAGCAGCTGCAGACGTCGGTGCCGCCGCTGACGGAGGCGACCCAGAGGTCGGCGCCGCTCTCCGCGAAGCTGTCGTGGAGCCAGCGGAACCCGTCGGGCGGGAGCGGGGAGCCGGTGGTCGCGACGCAGCTGACGGCGGAGAGGTCGAGGTCGCGGGCGGGGTGGATGCCGGCCTTGCGGCAGGCCATGACGTAGGCGGCGGAGGTGCCGAAGACCGTGGCGCGGGTGGCGGCGGCGACCCGCCACTGGGCGGTGATGTCGGGGTGTCCGGGGCTGCCGTCGTAGAGGACGATCGTGGCGCCGACGAGGAGGCCGCCGACGAGGAAGTTCCACATCATCCAGCCGGTGGAGGTGTACCAGAAGAAGCGGTCGTCGGGGCCGAGGTCGCAGTGCAGGCCGGTCTGCTTGAGGTGTTCGAGGAGGATGCCGCCCTGGGACTGGACGATCGCCTTGGGGAGCCCGGTGGTGCCGGAGGAGTACAGGACCCACAGCGGGTGGTCGAACGGGACCGGTTCGAAGACCGGCTCCGTGCTGTTCGTGGTCAGGTCGGACCAGTTCAGGGCGCCTTCGGGGGCGGCGGTGCCGAGCAGGGGGATGTGGACGACGGCACGGAGGGTGGGGAGTTCGGCGCGGAGTTCGGTGACGGTGGCGCGGCGGTCGTGTTCCTTGCCGCCGTAGCGGTAGCCGTCGACGGTGAACAGGACCACCGGTTCGACCTGCTGGAAGCGGTCCAGGACGCTGCGGGCGCCGAAGTCGGGGGCGCAGGAGGTCCAGACGCCGCCGACCGCGGCGGTGGCCAGGAGGGCGACGACGGCCTGCGGGATGTTGGGGACGTAGCCGCTGACGCGGTCGCCGGGGCGGACGCCGAGGCGGCGGAGTTCGGCGGCCAGCGAGGCGACCTGGGAGCGCAGTTCGGCCCAGGTGACGGTGGTGGGTGTGTGGGTCTCGTCCACGTGGAGCAGGGCGGGGCGCTCGGCGCGGTCCGGGTCCTCGGCGGCCCGCAGGGCGTGTTCCGCGTAGTTCAGGGTGGCGCCGGGGAACCAGCGGGCGCCGGGCATCGTGCGGTCGGCGAGGACGGTGTCGTACGGGGTGGTGAAGCGGACGTCGAACCACTCGGCGGTGGCCTGCCAGAAGGCGGGGAGCCGGTCGACGGACCAGCGGTGCAGGGCCGCGTAGTCGGCGGCGGGGTCGCCGGGTACGGGGGCGGGCGCGCCGTGGTGTTCGGCGGCCCAGGCGTGGAAGCGGGTGACCTGTGCGCCGGCGATCCGGTCCGGGCCTGGCTGCCAGAGGGGTTCCGGCTGGGAGGCGGAGTGCGGTGCGGTGGTCATGTTGCGGCTCCTGGGCGGTACGCGTGGTGGGCGTCGGTCGCGCGCGGTGCCGGGGGTCCCCCGTGCCCAGCGAGTGGGCGGCTGCGCGCGGCATGGCTTGCCTGGACGATGCCACGTGATCGACTGGTGCACCAGGGTGGACCCCACATTGGTGGACCACCGCATTCGGGGGTGGCGGACGTGTGAAGGCCGCCCACAGGGACCGCGGGCGATGTCGAGAGGCCGGATCCGGCCAGCGGCGGGCGGTGCGCGGGCCTGAAGGTGGCCGAGCGTGACCCCTCGCAGGTGAACGGCAGTTGAACGGTTCCCGCACAGGGGGCCGTCGGTGGCAGGCTGACCGGCATGGACGGGCGTGATCTGGTGCGGTCGGTACGGATGGTCAGGGCGGTCGGGCCGGCGCAGGGGCTCCGGTCCGTGCGGTCGGCGTGGCGCCGGCGCAGAGCGGACGCGCTGGCGCTGCCGCGGCGTGGTGCGGAGCGGGCGCGGGTGCCCGGTGAGGCGCGCGGGGCCGAGCCGCAGCCCGGTGGCGGGGTGATCCGTTTCGCGCGGTCGTCGCTGCGGGTGCGGGTCGCGTCGGGCGGTGCGGTGTTCTGCGGCTGGGACGGGGCCGGACCGGAGCCCTCGTACGCGCTGGCCGGGGCGTGCCCGGAGGTGGACGCGCGGGCGGTGCTGGAGCCGGATACCGAGGGCGGCTGGCGGGTGGTCTCGGAGCGGGTGCTGGTGGCGGTGTCCCGGTTCGGCGCGGTCGAGGTGCGGACGCCCGGTGGCGCGGTCCTGCGGCGGGAGCTGCCGCCGCGCTGGTGGGACTGTACGGAGACCGCGGGCGCGGCGCAGGGTGGCCGGGAGGGTGCGGCGTCGGAGGGGGGCGGCCGGCCCGAGGAGGTGGTGGAGTCGCGGTGGGTGCAGCGCTCGGAGGTGGCGGCCGATGCGCGGTTCTTCGGCCTGGGTGGCCGGGCGGGCGGGCCGCGGCTGCGGGACGGGGTGTACCGCCTGTGGAACACCGATCCGGGCGGCGCGTTCGGGCCGGGGGACGATCCGCTGTATCTGACCATGCCGGTGCAGCTGGTCGTGGCGGACGCGGGGACGCATCTGGTGTTCCACGACAATTCGTGGGACGGCCGGGTGACGCTCCACGAAGGTGTGGAGGGCGCGGGCTCGGGCCATGACCGGCCGGGCACCTGCGAGGTGCGGATGGACGGCGGGCCGCTGCGCTACTGGGTGCTGGCGGGGACGCCGGCCCGGGTGCTGCTGGGGTGGACGGGACTGACGGGTGCGCCGGCGCTGCCGCCCCGCTGGGCGCTGGGCCATCAGCACGCCCGGTGGGGGTTCGGGAGTGCGGACGAGGTGCGCCGCGTGGTGGCGGGCTACCGGGAGCGGGAGCTGCCGCTGTCGGCCGTCCATCTGGACATCGACCACTACGACGGGCACCGGGTCTTCACCGTCGACCGGGAGCGGTTTCCCGATCTGCCGGGCCTGGCACGGGAGTTGCGCGACGAGGGCGTGCGGCTGGTGTCGATCGTGGATCCGGCGGTGAAGGCGGAGCCGGGGAACGCGGTGTACGAGAGCGGGGCCGCGGCGGATGCGTTCGTACGGGACGCACGGGGGCGGGAGGTGCGCGGTGTGGTGTGGCCCGGTGAGTCGGTGTTCCCGGATTTCACCGACGCGCGGGTGCGCAAGTGGTGGGGCGCGCTGTACGCGGAGCGGCTGGCGCAGGGGTTCGCCGGGGTGTGGCACGACATGAACGAGCCGGTGTCGTTCGCGGCCTTCGGGGAGCCGACGCTGCCGCGTTCGGCGCGGCACGACCTGGAGGGCCGGGGCGGTGACCACCGGGAGGCGCACAACGTCTACGGGCTGGCGATGGCTCAGGCGGGCTTCGAGGGGCTGTGCGAACTGCGGCCCGGGGAGCGGCCGTTCCTGTTCTCGCGGTCGGGCTGGGCGGGGCTGCAGCGGTACGGCGGCACGTGGTCGGGGGATGTGGCGACGGGCTGGCCGGGGCTGCGGGCGTCGTTGTCGCTGGTGCTGGGGCTGGGGCTGTGCGGGGTGCCGTACAGCGGGCCGGATGTGGGCGGGTTCTCGGCGGTGCCCTCGGAGGAGCTGTATCTGCGGTGGTTCCAACTGGGGGCGTATCTCCCGCTGTTCCGTACCCACTCGGCGCTCTGGGCGGGGCGTCGGGAGCCGTGGGAGTACGGGAGCGAGGTCCTGGAGCACGCCCGTGCGGCGCTGCGGGAGCGGGAGCGGCTGCTGCCGTACTTCGTGACGCTGGGCCAGTTGGCCCGGCTGTCCGGGGCCCCGTACGTGCGCCCCCTGTGGTGGAGCGCGCCGCGGGACCGGGCGCTGCGGGACTGCGGGGACGCGTTTCTGCTGGGGGACGCGCTGCTGGTGGCACCGGTGCTGGAGGCGGGGGCGACCCGGCGGGCGGTGCGGCTGCCGCGCGGCCGGTGGTACGACACCGCGACCGGGCGGGTCTATGAGGGACCGGGGCGGGTGTGGGTGGATGCGCCGCTGTCCCGTATTCCGGTGCTGGCGCGGGCCGGGGCGGTGCTGCCGGTGGCGGGCGCGGACGGCGGGACGGAGCTGGAGGTGTGGGCCCCGGTGGCCGGGCGGACCGGTGGTGGGCTGGTGGTGCCGGATGCCGGGGACGGCTGGCGGCGGCCGGCGGTGGAGCGCTTCAGTACGCGCCTGGAGGCGGGGCGGGTGGTCGTCGAGCGGCGCGGTGGCGGGCCGGCGGGGTATCCGGTGCGGGTGCGGGGTCTTCCCTAGGGTCCGCGGTGCCTGGTAGACGGGGGCCATGCCGAGATTAGCTGCCGCGCTGCGCGGCCTGGCCGCCGCTGCCGCCGCCCTGACGACCTCCCCCATGCCCCTCATGGGCATGGGAGGTGCCCCCATCGCCGTACCGTCGAGCGCCGCGGCGGGCACCGCCGCCCGCCCGGCGCCGTCGTCGCCCGCGGCGCACAGGGCGCCCGACGACCCCAAGGCGCCAAGGGAGTTCGTGGCGCTGCGCGCGGTGGATCCCACGATCATCCAGGAGATCCGCTATGCCACCCCGCACGATTTCATGGGGGTGCCGGTGACCGGTTACCGCGATCCGATGTGCATTCTGACGCGGGACGCGGCGCGTGCGCTGCACCAGGCGCAACTCTCGTTCCTGCGGCGCGGGTACTCCCTCAAGGTGTACGACTGCTACCGGCCGCAGCGCGCCGTGAACCACTTCGTGGCCTGGGCGAAGGATCTCGCCGATCAGCGGATGAAGGCGGAGTTCTATCCGCGGGTGGACAAGTCGACGCTGTTCCGGGACGGCTATATCGCGGAGAAGTCCGGGCACAGCAGGGGCAGTACGGTCGATCTGACGCTGGTGCGGCTGCCGGCGGTGCCGACCCGGCCGTATGTGCCGGGCGAGCCGCTGGCGTCGTGCTACGGGCCCAAGGCGCTCCGGTTCCCGGACAATTCGCTGGACATGGGGACCGGCTTCGACTGCTTCGACACGCTGGCGCACACCCTCGATCCGCGGGTCAGGGGGCGGCAGTTGACGAACCGGCTGCTGCTGAAGAAGGGGCTGGAGCGGGCCGGGTTCGTGAATTACGCGGCCGAATGGTGGCACTACACCTTTACGCCGGAGACGTTTCCCGACACCTATTTCGACTTTCCGGTGTCGCGGGGCTCGCTGACAGCGGACTGCGGGGCCGCCGGGCGGAGCAGCGCCGGGTGCAGCAGCCGGGCGGACCCCGCGCGGTAGAGGCGGGCGCGGGGTCCGCCGCGGGCTCCGCCGCGCGCCGCGGTGGTGCCGGTGGGTTCGACGAATCCGGGGACGGAGAGCACCTTGCGGTGGAAGTTCCCGGCGTGCAGCGGACTGCCCCAGATGGATTCGTAGACACCGCGGAGTTCGACGATGGTGAATTCCTCGGCGAGGAACGCGGTGGCCAGCGGTGTGTACTCGATTTTCGCGCGGGCGCGGTCGAGGCCGTCGGCGACGATCCTCGGGTGGTCGAAGGCGAGCGGGAGCGGGGCGGGCCGGGGCACGGAATCACCCCCGTCGATCCCGTGCCCCGGGCCCTGTTCTTGGGGACGCGGCCGGGCCGCGTCCGGTTCGGTGCCGCGCTCCGGTGCGGCGGCGCCCCCCAGGTCGGCCGCGAGGCCGGCGACCGGGACCCAGGCCGCGGTCGCGGCGTCGCCGCCGCCCCGGGCCTCAGGGAGGTCGGGCGCGAAGGCGAGGTAGGCGACGGTGACCACGGGCATCCGCGGGTCGCGGCCGGGGTCGCCGTAGGAGCCGAGCTGTTCGAGGTGGACGCGCTCCAGCAGGGCGGCGTCCAGTCCGGTCTCCTCGGCGAGTTCGCGGGCGGCGGCCCCGTCGAGGGACTCCCGGCCGGCGCGTACGAAACCGCCGGGCAGCGCCCAGGCCCCCTGGAACGGCGGGCCGCCGCGCTCGACGAGCAGGACGTGCAGCGCGCCGCCGCGCAGCGTCAGCGCGACGATGTCGACGGTGACGGCGATGGCGGGGAAGGCGTGCGGGTCGTAGGCGGCGAGGAAGGCCGTCTCGTCGTGTGCGGCCGGGTCGCCCGCCGCGGCGCCGTCCACGGTGCGCCGATGGTGCGCGGTCATGCCCCGTCCCCCCTTCCGGTCGTCGTCGCTCGCCACCCGGAGCGTTGTTCTCACTCTGAGTCTTTCTCGAATCGAGAACAACATAGCAAGAGGGATCGACGGCGTCCAGCGGCTTCCGTGCGCAGTCCGCGCGGCGGCCGTAGACCCTGGTCGCGATGGAGCCGGCGCCGGAACCGGCGATGGACCGGCACGGCAGCCGCGCGGACCCGCCGGTGAGCACCAAGTGCTGGGGTTTCAGAGATAATTGACTGTCCATCACAGACACTTCGGGCGCGGTTCGGCGGTGGTGTCGCCGTCCGGTGAGCGGCCGTGCGCACGGGAACCGGAGGGGAGTTGCGGCCCGTTTCGTGTGGTCTTTGCACGGAGCATCCGTACGCTCCGGAAGGATGCATGAACAGTGCGTGAACGAAGGTTAGTTGGCTCCGGCGGGGCGGCATGCTGCTCCCGTGCCTCCCTGGACGGACCAGCTTCGCTTCGCTTTCCAGCCCGTGGTGAATCTCGCGACCGGCTCGGTCGCCGCGCTGGAAACACTCGCCCGCCCCGAGGACAGCGATGTCGACGTGCTGAGCTGTGCGCGCCGCTGCCCCGATCTGGACGCGGAACTGGCGGCGCTCGCCGTACGGTCCGCGGCGCAGCAGGAGACCCTGCTGCCGCTGCACGTCAACGTGTTCGCGGAGACGGTGGCGGAGCGGCCGGGTCTGACGTCGCTCGGAAAAGCGGTCCACGAGGCGGGGCGGAGGCCCTGGGAGATCACCCTCGACCTCGTCGGGCCCTTCACCCGGGTCCGGCACCGGCCGCTGCTGGACGCGGTGGCGGAGCTGCGTGACGAGGGCTACCGGATCTGCGCGGACGGCGTGGGGGACGGTGATCTGCCGCTGCGGCTGCTCGGCGCTCTCGCGCCGGACATCGTCAAGCTCGACGCGTCGCTGTGCGCGCGGCTGGACAGCGACCCCGGGCGGCAGGCCGCGGTGGCGGCGATGCGGCAGCTGTGCGAGCGGATGGGCGGGCTGCTGGCCATCGAGGGGGTGGAGACCGAGCGGCAGTACGCGGCGGTGCGGGAGGCCGGGGTGCAGCTGGCCCAGGGGCACCTGTTCGCGCCGCCGTCGCGCCGGGCCGCCGCCGATGTGTACCTGCCGGCCGCGCATCCGCCGCCGGCGAGCGGCCGCGGGGCGCCCTACCGCCCGCCGTCCGGGCCGCCGGTCGCCCAGTTCCTGCAGCCCGCCGCGCTGCTGCCGATGTCGGTGTCGGCGGGCGCGGTACGCAGCCATCTGACCGGCTTCCCGGAGGTGTCCGGGGTGCTGCTGGTGGACAGCGACGGGGTGCCGGTGCGGGCGATCGACCGGGACCGGTTCCTGCTCTCGCTGTCCGGGCGGTACGGGCATGCGCTGTACGCCGACCGGCCGGCGCTGCGGCTGGCGGACCGGCCGCGGACGGTGGGCGCGGACGCCACCGCCTGGCAGGTGCTGGACGTGATCGCCGACGGGGACCGGGACCGTACCGGGGACGATGTGGCGGTGGTGGACGAGCGCGGCCGCTGCATGGGCGTGGTGCATCTCGCGGACATCCTGCGGGGGCTGGCCGAGAGCCGGGTGGAGGAGGCGGCCCGGCTCAACCCGCTGACCAGGCTGCCCGGTTCGGACGCGGTCAACGCCGAGGTCGACCGGCGGATCGCCGAGGGCCGGGAGTTCGCGCTGAGTTGGCTGGACGTGGACGGGTTCAAGCAGGTCAACGACGGTGCCGGGTTCGCGGCGGGCGATGAGCTGATCCGCTCCGTGGGCCGTGCCCTCGCGGAGGTCGCGGAGGACGAACCGGCCGCCCGGGTGGGGCACATCGGCGGCGACGACTTCCTGGTGCTGGCCGATCCGGACGGCCTGGAGCCGTTCGCCGGGGCGCTGCTGGACGTGAGCTGGTCGGCGGGCGAGATGCCGGTGACGCTGTCGCTGGCGACGGTGGTGTGCCCGCCCGGCAGCGTCATCGGCCACGGTGCGGCGGCGGCCGCGCTGGCGCCGCTGAAGAAGGCCGCGAAGGCGCTGCCGGGGGCGAGTTGGGTGCTGGGGCGACCGGGTACGGAGCGTACGGAGGTCCGGCGCGGGGCGGCGGAGCGGGTGCCGGGACCGGCGGCGGCACCGGCCGGGTGCCCCGGGGCGGGCGCCCCGGACGGGGCCGGCGAGCCGGCCGGGCAGGAGGGCGCGCGGGCCCGCGGGTGACCCCGTACGGCTGCCGCGTGGTGCCCCAACCTCCGTGAATGCACGCGACCTTGACGCTCCATCACCCGCGGTGAACACTTCCGGGTGCCGGTCGCCGGATGCCACTTCGGCACCGCCGTACTCAGGCGTGGCACGCACCCTGCACGGAGGACCGGGGACCTCCCCGGACGAGGGCCGAGGAGCCGCCATGTATGCCAATGGGGACATCGTCGTCGGTGAGGTGATCGGTACCGCGCTGCTGGTCCTGTTCGGGGCCGGGGTGTGTGCCGCCGTCACCCTCCACCACTCGAAGGCGCGGGGCGCGGGCTGGGTGGTGATCGCGTTCGGCTGGGGCATGGGCGTTCTGGCCGGGGCGTACGCCTCGGCGCCGCTGTCCGGCGGGCACCTGAATCCGGCGGTGACGCTCGGCTCGGCGGTGGCCGGCGGCACGCCCTGGTCGAAGGTGCCGCTGTACGTCCTGGGGCAGTTGGCCGGGGCGTTGATCGGAGCCGTGCTGGCCTGGGCGCTGTACTACGCGCAGTTCGCCGCCAACGACGGGCGGACCGGCCACGCCCCGCAGCCGACGCTGGGGGTCTTCGCCACCGCCCCGGAGATCCGCCGGCCGGTCGCCAATCTGGTGACCGAGATCATCGCCACCACCGGGCTGGTGCTGCCGCTGCTGTTCTTCGGCCGGAACCAGGGGATCGGTATCGGCCAGGTTCCGGGGGCGCGGGTGGGGGTCTACGGTTCCGGGATCAACGTGCTGCTGGTCGCGCTGCTGGTGGTCGGCATCGGGCTGTCGCTCGGCGGGCCGACCGGCTACGCCGTCAACCCGGCCCGCGACCTCGGCCCGCGGATCGCGCACGCCCTGCTGCCGATCCCCAACAAGGGTTCCTCCGACTGGAGTTACGCGTGGATCCCGGTGGCCGGGCCGCTGATCGGCGCGGTGCTGTCGGGGCTGGTCTACACGGCGGTGTTCTGACCGCCGCCGGCACATCCCGTACGCAGTTCGGTCCAGGACGTCAGGAGACGTGACGGTATGACGGAGCACACCCCGAAGAGCGGGACGTACGTCGCCGCGATCGACCAGGGCACCACGTCGAGCCGCTGCATCATCTTCGACCACGCCGGGGCGATCGTCGCCGTCGACCGGCGTGAGCACCGCCAGATCTTTCCCCGGCCGGGCTGGGTGGAGCACGACGCCGCCGAGATCTGGTCGAAGGTGCAGGCGGTGGTGGCGGGCGCGCTGACCAAGGCGGGCCTGCGCGCCGACCAGCTCAGCGCGCTGGGCATCACCAACCAGCGCGAGACCACGGTGCTGTGGGACCGGGCCACCGGCCGACCGGTGCACCACGCCATCGTCTGGCAGGACACCCGTACCGGCCCGCTCTGCGCGGAACTGGGCGGTGCGGACGGCCAGGACCGCTTCCGGGAGGCCACCGGGCTGCCGCTGGCCAGCTACTTCTCCGGGCCGAAGGCGGCCTGGCTGCTGGACGAGATGCCGGGGCTGCGGGCCCGCGCCGAGCGGGGCGAGATCGCGTTCGGGACCATCGACTCCTGGCTGATCTGGAACCTGACCGGCGGCACCGACGGCGGGGTGCACGTCACGGACGTGACCAACGCCGGCCGCACGATGCTGATGAACCTCGCGACCCTCCAGTGGGACCCGGCGCTGCTGTCGGCGATGCGGGTGCCGGAGGCGATGCTCCCGGAGATCAGGCCGTCCGCCGAGGTCTACGGGACGGCCGTGGGGCAGTTGCAGGGGGTGCCGGTGGCGTCGGCGCTGGGCGACCAGCAGGCGGCGGTGTTCGGGCAGACCTGCTACGGCGTCGGCGAGGCCAAGAACACCTACGGCACCGGCTCGTTCCTGCTGCTGAACACCGGAGACCGCCCGGTGCCGTCCAAGAACGGGCTGCTGACGACCCTGGGCTACCAGCTCGGCGGCGAGGCGCCGGTCTACTGCCTGGAGGGCTCGATCGCCATCACGGGCGCGCTGGTGCAGTGGTTCCGCGACCAGCTCGGCATCATCGCCTCCGCGGACGAGATCGAGCCGCTGGCGGCGAGCGTCCCGGACAACGGCGGAGCCTATGTCGTACCGGCGTTCTCCGGGCTGTTCGCCCCGTACTGGCGGTCCGACGCGCGCGGTGTGATCACCGGTCTGACCGGCTTCGTCACCAAGGCCCATCTGGCGCGGGCCGTGCTGGAGGCGACGAGCTGGCAGACCCGTGAGGTGGTGGACGCGATGTTCCAGGACTCGGGGGTGCCGATCACCCGGCTCAAGGTCGACGGCGGGATGACCGCCAACAGCCTGCTGATGCAGCATCAGGCCGATGTGCTGGGGGTGCCGGTGATCCGGCCGGTGATCTCGGAGACGACCTGCCTGGGCGCCGCCTACGCGGCCGGGCTCGCCACCGGCGTCTGGCAGGACCTCGACGAGCTGCGGTCGCACTGGCAGCGCGACCGGGAGTGGACGCCGCGGCTGGCGGCCGAGGCCCGGGAACGCGAGTTCGGCAACTGGCGCAGGGCGGTGGAGCGGAGCTTCGGCTGGCTGGCGGAGGACGGCGCGGCGCAGGGCTAGGGCCGGGTCCGACCCTGCCCCGTCGCATCAGCCCCTGGAAGGGCCGCGCGCAGCGGCTCACAGACGTACGGCCCGCACCCCGGGCGGCGGGGTACGGGCCGTACTTCCGCGCCCTGTCAGGGAAGCGCGGGTCGGGGCGGCGCTGCGGGCGGAGCGCCGGTCAGGGGAGGGCGGGCTCGCGGTGCTGGGCGCCGCGCCGCATCGCGTGCTCGACGACGGCGACCAGTACGTCCCGGGCGGACTCCCGCTCCCTGGCGTCGCACAGCATCACCGGCACCCCCGTGTCGAGGTTCAGGGCGTCCCGGACGGTCTCGACGGGGTAGCGGTCGGCGCCGTCGAAGCAGTTGACCGCGACGGTGAAGGGCAGTCCGCGGCGCTCGAAGTAGTCGATGGCGGAGAAGCTGTCCGCCAGCCGGCGGGTGTCGACGAGGACGACCGCGCCGAGCGCGCCGCGGGCCAGCTCGTCCCACAGGAACCAGAAGCGGTCCTGTCCCGGGGTGCCGAAGAGGTAGAGGACCAGTTCGTCGTGGACGGTGATCCGCCCGAAGTCCATGGCGACGGTGGTGGTGGACTTGCCCTCCACGCCGTCCAGGTCGTCGACGGGGCGGCCGGCCTCGGTCAGCCGCTCTTCCGTACGCAGCGGTCTGATCTCGCTGACGGAGCCCACCAGGGTGGTCTTGCCGACTCCGAAGCCACCCGCCACCAGGATCTTCAGCGTCACCGGCTCGGCCGGGGCGGACCGGCGGCGGCGCTCAGAACGCCCGAAGACCATGGGATTCTTCTCCTGGATTGCCGTGGATGCGGGGGGGGAATGCGCGGGAGCGCACACCTGTCCCGGGTGCGGAGCAGCCGCCTGCGCGCCGCGGTCCGGCGGCTGCCAGTGAACGGTACAACGTGCTCCGCACGGCGCCCACTTGAGGGCGGGCCGCACGGCGGGGACGCGACGGGCCAAGGCCGCCAACCGGCCCAAAAGGGCTGGTCCGGCGGCGGACCGGCCCGCCCGTCAGCTCTCCGGGCCGAGCAGCGCGGGCCGTTCGAGCAGCCCCAGCAGGCTCACGAAGCTGGCCTCGATGAACCGGCACAGCTCGTCGCGGGCGCCCTCCTCCCCGACCGGCCAGGTGACGACCGCCTCCTCGGCGAAGGCCATCCAGGCGCGGGACGCCGGTTCGGCCCGCGGGGCGCTCGGCGCCCCGAGCCGCCGCCGGGCGTCGTTCACCCGGCGGGCCAGCGTCTCGTGGGTCTCGCCGAGGATGTCGGTCACCGCGGGATGGCTGCCGGACGCGCCCCGGACGAGGGCGAGATAGACCTGGCGGTGCTCCAGGACGTGGTCCACGAAGCCCGCGATGAAGGCCCGCATCCAGGCGACCGGCTCCAGCGCGTCGTCCGGCGTGGTCGCGGCGGTGAAGCGGTCGCAGGCGGTCCGGACCACCACGCGGTAGAAGTCGCGCTTGGAGTCGAAGTAGTGGAAGAGCAGCCCGCGGGAGATACCGGCCCGGCGAGCGACCTCGTCGGTGGACAGCTCGTCCAGGGAGCGTTCGGCGAGCAACTCCAGCCCGATGGCGACCAGTTGCGCCCGGCGCTGGTCGGGGGTGAGCCGGGTGACCCGCCGGTCGGCCATCTCAGCCCTGCCGGTGGGTACCGAGGTGGTCCAGGATCCTGGGGGTGACCAGGTCGGGCACCTCTTCCGGCAGCCAGTGGCTGGCGCCGTCCAGCACCTCGAAGCGGTACGGGCCGTCGACCCACTCCCCCGTCGCCTCGGCGGCGGTGCGCCCCAGGGCGATGTCCTCGCTGCCCCAGAGGAAGAGGGTGGGCACGGCGATCCGCCCGGCAGGCACCGAGATGACCGACTCGGGGGCGCGGTACCAGTTCAACGTCGCGGTCAGCGCGCCCGGTTCGGCGAGTCGGCGGACGTTGCCGTCGACCAGTTCGGCGGGGACCTTGCCGCCGTACACGGCACGCAGCCGGGCGGCGCCGTCGGCGAGCAGCGCGGCCTCCGCGATGCCCGTCTCGCGGCGGAAGAAGCGGACGTAGTCGAGCCGGTGGTGCTGGTCGGGGTCCCCGGCGGCGGCGCGGTTGAGCGCTTCGGGGTGCGGAGTGGCCAGGACGGTCAGGGACTTCAGCCGCTCGGGGTGGGCGCCGGCCAGCGCCCAGGCGACGATGCCGCCCCAGTCGTGCGAGACCAGGTGGAAGCGGTCCGCGCCCAGCGCGTCGGCGAACGCGAGGGCGTCGTCGACGAGTTCGGGGACGGCGTAGTCGGCGATCCGGGGCGGGCGGGCGTCCGGGGCGTAGCCGCGCTGGTCGACCGCGACCGCGCGGTGGCCGGCCGCGCCGAGGGCGGGCAGTACGGCGCTCCAGGAGTCGGCGAACTCGGGCCAGCCGTGCAGCAGCAGGACCACCTCGCCGTCGGCCGGTCCGCAGGCCAGGGCGTCATGGGTGTGCGGGCCGACGTCGATCTTCAGCCGCTCGAAGGCGTGCAGGTGACCGGTGGGAGTGAATGTCGCGTCCGTGACCATGGCGGCGAGCTCCTTTGTCGCGCTGTTGACAGCTGCTCAACAACAACCGTACTGCGGCATTGAGCAATGCTCAACAGGCTGTCCGCACGGCCCCGGAAAGCGCCGTGCCGCCCGCCCGGAGAGCCCGGGCGGGCGGCACGGTCGTGCGGATACGCAGCGTGTCACAGCGCGCGCAGGCCGTCGATCACCTCGCGCAGCACCTGCTCGTCCGGCAGCTCGGCCGGCGGTACGGGGCGGCTGACGCGGACCAGCCCGGCGTCCAGCAGATCGCCGATCAGGACCCGGACCACGCCCACCGGCAGATCCAGCTCGGCCGCCAGCTCGGCGACCGAGAGCGGCGAGTGCCGGCAGCGCCCGACGATGTCGACCTGCTCCGGGGAGAGCGTCTGGTCCGCGATGGGCCCCTCGGCCCGGCTCTCGGCGATCACCTGCGCGATGAGGTCCAGCCGCCCCTCGGCTGCCGTACGGGTGCGCCCGCGCGTCATCGCGTACGGCCGGACGACGGGGCCTGCGTCGTCGTCGAACCAACGGGCCGCGCCCCGTCCCGGTACGGCTGGGCCGTCCTGGTCGGTCATGGCATCACCGTAGTCGTGCTCAGCCGGCCTGCCCGGACCGGGGCGCGGTGCCCAGGTGCGTGCCCACGCGCTTGACCAGCAGCGTCATCTCGTAGGCGATCAGCCCGACGTCGGAGTCGGCGTCGGCGAGCACCGCCAGGCAGCTGCCGTCGCCGGCCGCGCTGACGAACAGGAACGCGCCGTCCAGCTCGACCAGCGTCTGGCGGACCCGGCCGGCGTTGAAGTGCCGGCCGACGCCCTTGGCCAGGCTGTGGAAGCCGGAGGCGACGGCGGCCAGGTGCTCGCCATCCTCGCGGGTGAGGTCCTTGGAGGCGCCGGTGGGCAGTCCGTCGCTGGAGAGGACCAGTGCCTTCCGGATGCTGCCGACCCGCTCGACCAGTTCGTCCAGCAGCCAGTTCAGCTCTCCGGATCCCTGCGCCGAGAACGCTGCGCTGGAAGATGCCTTCGGTGCGGTCATGGACCGTCCTCTCCCGATGTGGTTCGTGGTGGTGCTGTGCTGCCCCCGGTGGCGGCATCAGCGTCGCCGGTCTCCGGGGGTGTGGGGGTGTGCGGGGCCTCGCCGTTGTCCCGGCGACCGCGCTGCCAGCCGCGCTGGAGCGAGGCCATCCGGGCCCGGACCTCCTCGGCGTCGCGGTCGTCCGCCGGCGGCGGGGCCGGCCGGTCCGTCCCGGGGTCCCGGGCGGGGTCGGCCTTGAGCTGGGGGGCCAGGCTGGCCTGACGGACCCGCCGGGGCAGGCCCTTGGAGGTGGTGGCGGCCGGAGCGGGCGTGCCGTCGGGGGCCTGGGCGCCGGGCGCGGGGGACGGCGTACCGCCCCCGGGGCGCTCCGTACGGTCGGCGGGCTCCGGCCGCTCGGCCGCCGCCTCGGGCGTGCGCCGTGCCGGCCCGTCCGCCGGCTCGCCCTCGGCCCTGCCCTCGGCCGTGTCGCGGCTCTCCGGGGCGTCGACCGTACGGCCGTGATCGGAGACCAGGACCGGGGGGCGCGGGCGGCGCGGCAGCGGGGCGAGCCCGCCGGGTGCCTGGTCGCCGGCCTGCTGGTGCTGCTCGTCGGAGTCGGAGGGGGCGCGGGAGACGGACGGGGTGGCCTTGGGGACGGCGGCCGGTCCCCGGCTGCCGCGGCGGTCCCGGCCGCGGCCCCGGTCCCGGCCGCGCAGGAGGGTGCCCTCCTCGCCGGCGGGGTCCGCGTCGTCGGCGCCGAGCGGTGGCTCCAGTTCGACCGGCCCGTCGACAGCCCCGCGCTTCGGGCGGCGCGGGAGCGGTACCGGGATCTGGGCCAGGGCGGCCAACGCGCCCGCCGCGTGGTCGGGTTCGGCGTCCCCGGCCGGTGCGCCCGCCGCGGCCGGCGCGTCGTCGCGGGCGCCCTCCGCCGTCTCGGTCAGGATCGCGCCGGGGATGAGGACCACGGCGGTGGTGCCGCCGTACGGCGAGGGCTGGAGGGAGACCCGTACGCCCTGCCGCTGGGCGAGCCGGCTGACCACGAACAGGCCGAGCCGGTCGGTGTCGGACAGTTCGAACTCGGGCGTCTCGGCGAGCCGGAGGTTGGCGTCCAGCAGGAGGTCGGGGGTCATGCCCAGGCCGCGGTCGTGGATTTCCAGGGTGAAGCCGTTGGAGACCCGCTCGCCCAGCACCTGTACGGCGGTGTGCGGCGGCGAGAACACGGTGGCGTTCTCCAGGAGTTCGGCGATCAGGTGCGTCAGGTCGGAGACCGCGGCGCCGTCCACCGCGAGCCGCGGCAGCCGGCGCACCTCGATGCGCTCGTAGTCCTCGACCTCGGCGACCGCCGCGCGCACCACGTCCATCAGCTGGATCGGCTTGCGCCACTGCCGGGAGGGGGCCGCGCCGGAGAGGATGACCAGGCCCTCCGCGTGCCGCCGCATACGGGTGGTCATGTGGTCGAGCCGGAAGAGGTCGGCGAGTTCGTCGGTGTCCTCGGTGCGCCGCTCCATGGCGTCCAGGAGGGTCAGCTGACGGTGCAGCAGGACCTGGCTGCGGCGGGCGAGGTTGACGAACACCTCGGAGACGCCGCGGCGCATGTCCGCCTGCTTGACGGCGGCCTCGACGGCGGCCCGCTGAAGGGTGTTGAGCGCCTGGCCGACCTGCCCGGTCTCGTCCGGCCCGAACTCCAGCCGGGGCGCCTCGGTTTCCACGTCGACCTGCTCGCCGGCCGCCAGCCGGCGCATCACGCTCGGCAGCCGCACACCGGAGACCTCGTGCGCGGTCTTGCGCAGCCGGGTCAGGTCCCGCACGTGCCGGCGGCCGATCCGGAAGGAGACGACGATCGAGACCAGCAGCGCGAGGAAGCCGAGGACGCCGGTGGCGACGGCCTTGAGGACGATCCGGGTGGCGACCGGCGCGACCCGCCGCTGGTAGCGGTCGCCGGCCTCCTTGCCCATCCGCTGGAGGTCGCCGAGGGCCTTCTCGGCCGCGGTGTTCCAGCGATCGGCGTTGACCACGTGCGGTGCGGCGGCCGGGTCGGCGGCGATCACCCGGTCCTCGTACGAGACCAGTTCGCGGGCGCCGGCGGAGTGCCAGTAGTCCTCGTACAGGCCGCGGTCCGTGGCGGGCAGCAGGGGCAGCGTGGTGCTGTAGAGGATGCGGCGTTCGGCGACCCGGTCGGAGAGCGCGCGCTGGTCGTGCTTGGTCAGGCTGCCGGAGGTGAGCGCCGCGGACATCAGCGCGTCCTCGCGGGAGAACGCCTCGCGGGCGCGGGTGATGCCGACCAGCGCGCGGCCCTGCTTGTCCATCTCGACGTTCTCCAGGGCGTGGAGCGCGCCGAGCAGGTCGTAGCAGGGGTCGACCAGGGCGTCGTAGGACTCCATCGCCTCGTCGCGGGAGACCCTGTTGTCCTCGACCTGGGTGCGCAGCGCGTCCAGGCCGTCCAGGCTCTTGAGGAGGCCGGCGACCCGGTCGGCGTTGTCGCCGGTCAGGTCCGTGCGGACGTCCTGGGTGTCCGCGTCGGCGCGGAGCCGGTCGACGGCGTCGTCGGTGGACCGGGTCTGGCCGCGGAGTTCGGTGAGCGCGTTGGCGCCGCGGCGGTCGGCGAGGTAGAGCAGGCTCTGGCGGCGTTCGCGCTGGAGGGCCTGGACGACGTCCTCGACGGGATAGCCCAGGTTCCTGACGACGTTGCCGACGTCGAGCAGTTGGTTGGCCTCGCGCCCGGTGACGTAGGTCGTGATGCCCCACATGGCCGTCAGGGACACCAGCGGCACGAGCAGCAGCGCCACGATCTTCCGGCGGATCGACTTCCCGCGAAAGCGCATGGCCTCCCCTACGTCAACCCCGGCGCACGGGGGTGGTGTTCCGTCAACAGCGGCGCGAGCCTACTACTGACGGGGGATCGATCCGAAGGCCCGGCCGGACGGCGCGGGGTACGAACGGGGCGGGATCGTCACGAGTTGTCCGGCGATGCCCGGGCAACCCGCCCCGCGAGTGTGGCTATGGACACCCGGCGCGCGGCTGAAATCCGCCTACCCCGGGTAACCCCGCACCACCCCTGTGCGTGACGATGGAGGGGGAACGCGGACTGGACAGCGGGGCGGTGGGTGTGGCATGTATCCGGTGAAATCCGGGCAGCCACCGAAGAGTCGGACTGCCGGGGAGAGTGCGGGGAGTGTGACGCGATGGACGACGGCAGGCGTCCCTTGTGGCAGGAGGAGCCGGCGACCCGGCGTCGGATGGCCGACCCGGTCCGTACGGCCGCGGTGCGCGCCGTCATCATCGTCGCCCTCACCCTGATCCAGGCCATGGTGGCCTTTCTGTGCACGCTCGCGGGTTCCTGGTTCGCCTTCCCCGCGGTGCTCGGCACGGTCGCGAGCACGGTGGTCGCGACCTGGGCCGTCCTGGACGTCTGGGTGACCCGCCAGGTCTGGGTGCAGCGCCACGGTGTCGAGTCCCGGCCGAGCAGCACGGCCAGGGAGCTGCGCCGCGAACGCCGCCGGTCCCGCCGCGACGGGCGCCGGGAGCCGCCGGAGGGGCCGCCGCACGCGGACCGCGCGGCGGCCTGACCGCGCCGCGCCCGGGCGGCCGCCGGGCCCCGAGGTGCCGCGCCGGCGCCCGGCCCCGATCGTTATGCCACCGCCTCTTCCCTTACGGCGGGCCGGACATGGACCATCCCGTCCAGGACGCCGACCTCATGGGTGCGTACGGGGCGGCGGGCGGGCAGGCAGGTGGGCGCTCCGGTGCGCAGGTCGAAGAGCGCGGCGTGCCGCGGGCATGCGACGAAGCAGCCCTCCGCCCAGCCCTCGGAGAGCGAGGCGTCCTGGTGACTGCAGGTGTCGTCGACGGCGTAGCGGCCCGCGTCGGTGTGGAACACGGCGATCGCGGGCGTGGCCTCGTCGATCTCGATCCGGACGGACTCGCCGACGGGCAGGTCCTCGATGCGGCAGACGGGAATCGTCTGGCCCCCCTCACGCTGGTCACCGGTATCATGGTGTTGTGAATGACGCATCGCATCGCGCGATGCGCAACAGAATCCAAGCCGGGGGCGGGCCGTCAAGGGCTTCCCGGAGAGCGTCCCGAAGGTGTGCCCGTCGGGGGCAACGGGTAGTGAGGCAAAGAGCCATGGCGAACACGACCGACACGGCGGCCGAGCGGTCCGAGGACCGGCGCGGCGGAGCGGGATCCGTCCAGTCCGTGGACCGCGCGGTGAGCGTACTGGAGAGCCTGGCCCGGCTGGGCGAGGCCGGAGTGACCGAGATCGCCGAGGAGTTGGGGGTCCACAAGTCGACCGCCTTCCGGATCCTGGGCGTCCTGGAGAACCGCGGACTGGTGGAGCAGGAGAAGGAGCGGGGGAAGTACTTCCTGGGCGCCGGCGTGCTGCGGCTGGCCGGCGCCGCGGCGATCCGGCTGGACATCTCGCAGGAGGGCCAGCCGGTCTGCCGGGCGCTGGCCGACGAGACCGGTGAGACCGCCAACATCGCGGTGCTGGACGGCGATGCCGCGGTCAACATCATGCAGGCCAGGGGCTCCGCCGCGGTCACCGCCTTCAACTGGCTCGGCCGCCGTACCCCGTTGCACGCCACCGCCAGCGGCAAGGTCCTGCTGGCGCACCTGCCGCGGGAGCGCCGGGAGGCCCTGCTCGGCCGCAAGCTGCCGCGGTTCACCGAGAACACGCTGACCGCGGCGACCGGCGTGCGCGAGCAGCTGACGGCCGCCCGCGAGAACGGATTCGCCTGCACCGACGAGGAGTTCGAGAAGGGCCTGAACGCCGTCGCGGCGCCGGTGCGGGCGTACGACGGCGCGGTGATCGGCGCGATCGGCGTCTCCGGACCCGCCTACCGGATGGCCCGCGAGCGGCTTCCGGAGCTCGCCGAGCGGTCCGCGAAGGCGGCGGCCGAACTCTCCCGCCGCATGGGGTACGGGGGTTGAGCCGGGGCGCGCCGGCCACCCCTTGACGGATCCCTGACGGCCTTCCAGCATGTCTCCTATGGCGCAACTTCGCGCGCCATGAGCAACACCCGGTGCCTGGCGGCGTTGTGCCGCCCGGCACCCCGCGCCCCGCACAGTGCACCGACTCCACCCCTCACAGGCATCCGTGCCAACTCCATGCGCACCCCGCCCCTGCCGCCACCGCAGGCGCTGTATGAGGAGTAGACATGCCGCACGAAGCCCGCGCCGTCGTCGCCGTCAAGCCAGGCGCACCCGTCGAGGTCCTGCCGATTCTCGTGCCCGATCCCGGCCCCGGAGAAGTCCTCGTGTCCGTCCAGGCGTGCGGGGTGTGCCACACCGATCTGCACTACCGCGAGGGGGCGATCGGCGACGCGTTCCCGTACCTCCTGGGGCACGAGGCGGCGGGGCTGATCGAGGCCGTGGGGGACGGGGTCGCGGAGCTGGCACCGGGGGATTACGTGGTGCTGGCCTGGCGGGCGCCGTGCGGTCACTGCCGGTCGTGCCGGCGCGGGCGCCCCTGGTACTGCTTCGCGTCGCGCAACGCCGCGCAGCCGATGACGCTGCGGGACGGCACACCGCTCAGCCCGGCGCTGGGTATCGGCGCGTTCGCGGAGAAGACGCTGGTCGCGGCCGGGCAGGCGGTGAAGGTGGATCCGTCCGCGCGTCCGGAGGCGGCCGGGCTGATCGGGTGCGGGGTGATGGCCGGGTACGGCGCGGCCGTGCACACGGGGGGCGTGGGCAGCGGGGACACCGTCGCCGTGATCGGCTGCGGCGGCGTCGGCAACGCCGCCATCGCCGGTGCCTCGCGGGCCGGCGCGCGGCGGGTGATCGCCATCGACCTGGACGACGGCAAGCTGGACGCCGCCGAGCGGTTCGGGGCCACCGACACCGTCAACTCCCGTGGTACGGACCCGGTCGAGGCGGTACGGCAGCTGACGGGCGGTCACGGCGCGGATGTGGTCATCGACGCGGTGGGGCGCCCCGAGACCTACCGGCAGGGGTTCTACATGCGCGACCTGGCCGGGACGCTGGTCCAGGTCGGGGTGCCGGACCCGGACATGCGCATCGAGCTGCCGCTCATCGACCTCTTCTCGCGCGGCGGCGCGCTCAAGTCGTCCTGGTACGGCGACTGTCTGCCCAGCCGCGACTTCCCCGTCCTCATCGACCTCTTCCTGAGCGGCAAGCTCGACCTGGAGCGCTTCGTCAGCGAGACCATCACGCTCCACGACATCGAGGCGGCCTTCGGCAAGATGCAGCGCGGCGAGGTGCTGCGGTCGGTGGTGTCGCTCTAGGCGAGGACACCCGGGGCGCGTACGAGGGGCGGCGAGGCCACCCCCCTCGCACGCGCCCCGTCGCGTGCCGGCACGGTCGCGACACCAGGGACACGCTTGCGCGATGCCGACCCTCCCCCGAGCCCCTCCCCTCCGCATTTCCATGAAGGCAGTTGCCTAAAGGCATTAGGCAACTGCATAATCAGTTCTGCCGCATCGTGGGAGGACGGGCATGGCATACGCAGGACTGACCCCGGAACGCCTGACCCGGGCGGGCGCGGAACTGGCCGACGAGGTCGGCTTCGACCAGGTGACCGTCTCCGCGCTGGCCCGGCGGTTCGACGTCAAGGTCGCGAGCCTGTACTCGCACCTGAAGAACTCCCAGGACCTCAAGACCAGGATCGCCCTGCTCGCCCTGGAGGAACTGGCCGACCGGGCCGCGGACGCGCTGGCCGGCCGGGCCGGCAAGGACGCCCTGACCGCCTTCGCGGACGTCTACCGCGACTACGCCCGGGAGCATCCCGGCCGCTACGCCGCGGCACGGCTCCGGCTCGACCCGGAGGCCGCGGCGGCGAGCGCCGGCGGCCGGCACGCGCGGATGATGCGGGCGATCCTGCGCGGCTACGACCTTGCGGAGCCGGACCAGACGCACGCCGTGCGGATGCTGGGCAGCGTCTTCCACGGCTACGTCAGCCTGGAGACGGCCGGCGGGTTCGACCACAGCGCGCCCGACCCGCAGGAATCCTGGTCACGGATCCTGGACGCCCTCGACGCCCTGCTGCGGAACTGGCCCGCCGCCTGACCCCGCCGCGCCCCACCGGGCCGCAGCCCCGACTCACTCCCGACACCTCGACCAACAGGCTGAGACCATGAACACCACGCACGGCTGGATCACCACGCCCCTCACCCCGGACCTCCTGCGCGGCGCCCTCGACCTGGAGCGCACCGCGCACGGCCTGCTGCCGCACCGGCTGCCCGCCCGGGCCCGCGCCCAGTGCGCCGACGGACAGCTCGCCATGGCCGAGTCCCAGCCCTCCGGCGTACGGCTGGTCTTCCGGACCCGGGCCACCGCCGTCGAACTGGACACCCTGCCCACCAAGCGGGTCTACGTGGGCGTCCCGCCCCGCCCGGACGGCGTCTACGACCTGCTCGTCGACGGCCGTCTCGCCGGCCGGTCCGGTGTGGCCGGCGGCAACACCCTGACCATCGACATGGCCACCGGGAAGGCCGAGCACCGGCCCGGCCCCGTGGGGACCGTCCGCTTCACCGGCCTGGCCGCCGGCGTCAAGGACGTCGAGATCTGGCTGCCGCACAACGAGACCACCGAGCTGGTCGCCCTGCGCACCGACGCCCCCGTCGAGCCCGCGGCGGACCGGGGCCGCAAGGTGTGGCTGCACCACGGCAGTTCGATCAGCCACGGGTCCGACGCCGCCGGCCCGACGAGCACCTGGCCCGCCCTCGCCGCCGCGCTGGGCGGTACGGAACTGGTCAACCTGGGCCTGGGCGGCGGCGCCCTGCTCGACCCGTTCACCGCGCGTGCCATGCGGGACACGCCCGCGGACCTGATCAGCGTCAAGATCGGCATCAACCTGGTCAACGCCGACCTGATGCGGCTGCGCGCCTTCGCCCCGGCCGTGCACGGTTTCCTCGACACCATCCGCGACGGCCACCCCACCGCACCGCTGCTGGTCGTCTCGCCGATCCTGTGCCCGATCCACGAGGACACCCCCGGCCCCAGCGCCCCGGACCTCGGTGCCCTCGGCAGGGGGCAGCTGCGGTTCCGGGCCACGGGCGACCCGGCGGAGCGCGCGAGCGGGAAGCTGACCCTGGGCGTCATCCGGGACGAGCTGGCCCGGATCGTGGCACAGCGCTCGGCCGAGGACCCGCACCTGCACGTCCTGGACGGCCGCGACCTGTACGGCGAGGCCGACTCCGCCGAACTGCCGCTGCCCGACGGGCTCCACCCGGACGCCGCCACCCACCGCCGCATCGGCGAACGCTTCGCCGGGCTGGCCTTCACCGCCGGCGGCCCCTTCGCGGACCGCGGCGCCTGACACGCCGGCTGCCGCGCCACCGGTGAGCGGCGCGTAACGCGGGCGCACGGGCCCGGTGCGGCAGCGGCGCGGTCGTCCGGCGACCGCGCCACCGCGCCCGGTCAGCCGCCCGCCGTCTCCCGGTCGTCCTCGGGCCGCCGGTACATCCGGGTCGCGGTGATCTGCCCGTGCACCGCCTCTCCGGCCGGGTCCTGCTGCGGCAGGCCCGGCCGCAGGTGCTCCTCGACGCTGATGTACTTCAGTCCCGCCCGCAGGTCCGCGTCATTGCGCAGCCGGATGACCAGCGGGAACTCGGCGAGTGCGGTGGTGTCGAACAGCCCGGTGGTGTAGAGGAGTTGAACGCCCAGCGCATCGGCGACGGCACGCTGGAGCTCCAGCAGATACGTGGCGTTGGCGCGGCCGATGGGGTTGTCCAGGAACAGCGTGCCGGCGTGCCGCTGCCGGTCGCGGCCCCGGTCGTTGCTGCGCAGCGCCGCCATCGTGCAGTACAGGGCGATGGCGGCGGTCAGCAGCTGCCCGCCGGAGAAGACATCGCCCATCTGCCCCACCGGCACCCGCTCGGCGCGCAGCACCGCATCCGGCTTGAGGATCTCCACGGCCACCCCGCGCGGCAGCAGCGCGGCCTGCACCCCGCGCAGCAGCAGCGACATGCCGTCCCGCCGCAGATCGCTGTTCTTGCGGACCGCCGCGCGGGTCGCCTCGTCGATGACGTCGCCCAACCGCTCGGTGAGGGTGGCCTGATCGGGGTCCTCGAAGCGGATCCGCAGGAACTCCTGGCCGGACCACTCCCCCAGCCCCTCGGGCAGCCGGGACAGCCGCTGCGCGGAGCGCAGCGTCGTCAGCGACGACTCCACCAGGCCGCGCAGCCGGTCGACGATGGAGTCGCGGTTGCGCTCCAGCTGCGCCAACTCGTCGGTGAGCACCCGCAGCCGGGGCGCGAACGCCTCCGCCCACTTGGCGGCGTGGTCCGGCAGCGCCGCGGCGGGCAGTTCGCGGATCTGCTGCCGGGCGGGGGTGCGCACCTGCTCGTACCGGGTGGAGTTGGCGTGCCGGACGAGGATGTCGGCGGCCTCGCGGACCGCGGCCTCGGCGGCGGAGAGGTCGGCGGCGCAGCCGCGCAGCGAGCGGCGGGATTCGGCAGCGGCCTGCCGGGCCTCGGCCAGCCCGCCGGCGTACGGCTCATACGACGCCTCCACGCCCTCCTCGGTGTCCTGCTGGTCGCGCAGCAGATCGCGCAGCAGGGCCGCGGTCTCGTCGAAGCCGCCGGCCGCGTCCTCGGCGGCACGGTGGCCGCGCAGCAGCTCCTCGTGCCGGTCCCGGGCGGTCTCCAACGCCTCGGTGGCGGTGGCCAGTTCGCCGTTGGCCGAGCGCAGCAGCGCCTTGGCCCGGTCGGCGTCCGCCGGCGCCAGCTCGTCGGACAGCTCGGTGTGCGCCTCGCCGTCCGTGGGTGCCAGCCGCTCCGCCTCGCCGCGGAGCCGGCCCAGCTGCTCGCTGGCGGCCGAGGCGCGGGTCTCCAGCATCTGCACCAGCGATTCCGCGCGGGCCGCCGCGGCCTGGCGGGACGGGCCGTCGGCGGCGTCCGGGCTCTCCAGGAGCTGTTCGGCGCGGGTGCGGACCTTGTTGGTGAGACGGTTCAGCTCGGCCAGCGCCGCGGACTCGTCGCCCTCGGCGCGGGCCTGCTCGGCGCGCAGGTCGGCGCCGACGCCGACCTTCTCGTAGAGCTGGGAGGCGGCGCGGTACGCCTCGCGGAGCGCGGGCAACGAGGCGGTGGGCTCGGCGGGGGCCTCGCCCAGGTCGTCCGGGACGCCGGCGATCTCGGACCGCTCCGCGCGCAGTGCGCGGGCGGTCCGGCGGGCGTCGTCGGCGGCGCGCTGGGCGGCCCGGCGGTCCTCGTCGGCGGCCCGGGCGCGGTCCACGCACTCCTCCGCACGGGCCTCGAACTCGGCCGCCTCGTCGGCCAGTTCGCGCAGCCGCGACTGCCAGCCGGCGCGCTCGCGCAGCCGGTGGGCGAGCCCGGCCAGCAGATCGGCGGCGCGCCGGGCACGCTGCGCGGCCTCCTGCCGCTCGTCGCGCACGCCGGTGGCCTCCGCGGCGGCCTCGTCGGCCTCGGCGCGGGCGGTACGGGCGTCGGCCAGCTCGGCGGCAGCCGCCTCCGCGGCCGTACGCGTCGCCTCCGCCGCCTCGGCCAGCTCGGCGAGCCGGCCCGACGGGCAGCCCGCGCGCCAGGAGCCGAGGCGGGCGGCCAGCGCCCGGTCCCCGGCGAGCCGCGCGGCCAGCGCCCGGATCTCCTCGTCGCGCCGGAGGGCGCGGGCGCGCAGCGCCTGGCGCTCCTCGTCGGCGGCGGACTCGTCGTGCATCGCCGGGTTCGGCGGCACGAGGAAGACGCCGGAGGAGCCCGGGTCGTCCTCGCCGGCGGGCGGGGTGGGCGCGAGCAGAGCCGCGGCGGTGCCGACCGCGACGGCGGAGCGGGGCAGCAGCGCGGCCTGGGCGAGCACCTCGCGCGCCCGGGCATGGGTGTCCGGGTCGGTGATGATCACGCCGTCGACGAGTTCGGGGCGGGCGGCCAGCAGCCGCGCGTGGTCGGCCGGGTCGACGGACTGGGCGAGATAGCGCCAGCCGGGCAGCGCCGGGACGCCGTGCTCGCCCAGGTACTCCACCGCCGCCAGCACATCGGGCCCCGGGGGCAGCAGTCCGCCGTCGCCCAGCGCGCCCAGGATCCGGGCGTCGTCGGCGGCGGCCGTCCGCAGCTCGAACAGCTGGCGCTCGGCGGCGGCGACGCCCTCCTCCAGCAGCTCCCGCAACGCCTCGGCGCTGCGGTCCAGTTCCTCGGCGGACAGCGGGCCGCCGGCGGAGCGGCGCGGCGTCCCGGACTCCGCGCCGGGGGTGGCCGTACGCGGGCCGGGCAGAGTGACGGCCGCCGCCTCGGGGAGCCCGAGGAGTTCGGCGAGCCGCTGTTCGCCGCCGAGGGACTCGGCGGCGCGGCGCTCGGCGTCGTGGGCGCGCCCGGCGGCCTGGGCGGCGTCCTCGGCACGGGCCGCGGCCAGTTCGGCGGCGGAGTGCCGGGCGGCGGCCTCGCGGGCCCGGTCGGTGGCCTGCCGGGCGGCCTCACGGGCCGAGTCCCAGGCGGCCACGGCGGTCTTCTCGGCGTCCGAGGCGGCGAGCGCGGCACGGGCCGGATCGGCGTCCGGGGCGGAGTCGTCCAGCCAGCCGGCCCGCACGGCCTCCTCGGTCTCCTGGGCCACCTCGGCGAGCCGCTGCCGGAGGTGGTCGGCCTCACTGCGGGCGCGCTGGGCGTGGGTGGCGGCCGTGGTGGCGTCGCGGTGCGCCGACTCGCCGGCCTCCTGGAGAGCGGCGGACCGCTCCTCCTCCTCGTTGGCCAGCCGCTCACCGGCCTCGGCGGCGCTGTGCAGCGCGCGGACCAGGTCGGCGGCGGCGGTGGCACGGGCGGCGAGCGCCGGGGCGGCGTCCCGCTCGGCCTCGCGGATGGCGGCGGCGACCCGCGCGGAGCGGTCGGCGGCGGCGCGGTGCCGCAGCGCGATCTCGGCTGCCTGCCAGGCGCTGTGCAGCGTACGGGCGTCGTTGAGCTCGCGGCGCTGGGCGGCGGCGCCCTTCTCGGCGGCGGCCAGGGCCAGCGAGGCGTGCCGGTAGGCGAGTTCGGCGGAGACCAGGGAGCGGCGCTCGCGGGTGCGCTCGGCGTCGGTGACGCGGTGCGCGGCGGCGGCGACCGCCTCGGCCAGCTCGGCGGCCCGGCCGCGCTCCTCGGTGCCGCGGGCGTGCAGCCGCTGGGCGAGCGCGCGGGTGCGGCGCTCCGCGCCGGAGTGCACCTGGCGGGCGCGCTCGCGGTGTCCCGCGGCCTCGGCGATGCGCGAGAGCAGGTCGAGCGAGCCGGCGGTGAAGTCCCGCTCGGCGGTGAGTTCGGCGCGCCGGCCGAGCTTGTGGGCGAAGCCGTGGACGAGGTCGGCCAGGCCGTCGGTGTCCCGGGTGTCGGTCACGGCGCGCAGCAGCAGGTCGGTGAAGTCGGAGTCGTTCTTGACCGCGAAGAGGCCGGCCGCCTCGCCCTCGTCGGCGTTCATCTCCCGCTGGTAGCGGAAGAGTTCGGGGTCCAGACCGAGGACGCCGAGGTGTTCGTTCCAGCGCTCGTGGATCTCCTCCCAGACGACGTCCAGGTTGGGGTAGTTCTTCCCGGCTTCGGTGAGGACGTCGCGGAAGCCCTTCATCGTGCGGCGGCGGCCCTGCGCACCGGACGTGCCCTCGCCGTCCTCCCGCCGGGGCCGGACCAGGGTGGCCTCGGCGACGGGGAGCGAGTCCAGGCTCATCCCGGGACCGGGCCGGAAGCTGTACCACGCCTCGGCGAACTTCCGCGGGTCGTTGGAGACCTGCCGCCCCCGCCACTCGCTCACCTTGCCGACCACGACGGTCTCGCCGGTCAGTACGTGCTGCCACTCCAGCGCGACGTGCCCGCAGTCGTCGGCGAGCAGGAACTTGCGCAGCACACCGGAGCTGGCACCGCCGAGGGTGTTGCGGTGACCGGGCAGCATGACCGAGAAGATCAGCTTCAGCAGGACGGACTTGCCGCCGCCGTTCTCCAGGAAGAGGACACCCGCGGGCGCCGGGCGGCGCGGCGGGCCGACCGGCTCGTCCTCGAAGAAGTCCGCCTGCGCCGGTGCCGGTTGCGGCACCGGCGCGCCGACTCCGCGCAGGTCCAGGACGGTGTCGGCATAGCGCGCACCGGCGGGCCCGATGGAGTAGAGGCGGACCCGGGACAGCTCGTACATGGCGGACTCTCGTTGGTGTGGAGGGCGGGTGGGGCGGGTGGGGGTGACGGTGTGTGGTGGTGGGGCGGGGGGCGGTTGGGCGGTTGGGCGGGGTGGGGCGTCGGGCAGGGCCGGGGCCGGCGTTTTCGTCCCCCGCCCCCTCCCCCTCCTCCCCCTTCGGGGGGAGGGGGCGGGGGGTGGGTTCGGGGGTGGGGGGAACCGCCGAGCGCCTCAGCCGAAGCACCGCACGCTCCCCGCCCCGCCCCGCCCCACCCTCTCAGCCCGAGTGGAACGGCAGGCCCGCCTCCGCGACCAGGTCGAGGTCGTCGGTCTCCTCGCCGGGCAGCAGGGAGGCGCTGCCGTCGGCGACGGGCACGATGCCCAGCTCCAGGAGCTCGGCCATGGCCGCACTGCCGGCCATGTCGCGGACCTGGAGCTGATAGCGGGCGGTGGTCCGGTACGCACCGCCGGCGTCGTCGCCGGTGCGCTGGAGGAAGCCGGAGTCGACGAGGAAGGTGACGGCCTTGGCGATGATGCCGGTCGTCGAACCGGCCAGCCGCCGGGCGTCCTTGGTGGCGCCGGTCGCGCTCCGCCGGGCGTAGACCCTCCAGGCGGACTCCAGGCCGGGGGCGTCGCTTGCCGGGTCGGTGTTCTCGCCGTCCTGCTCGGCGCGCTCCTCCAGGCGGCGGCACGCCTGCCGTACGAAGGCGTCGACGCCGTTGACCGTGATCCGGCCGATGTAGCCGTCGTCGGCCAGGTCCTCGGGGCGCGGGAAGGCGAGTGCGGCGACGGCCAGATGGGCCAGGCCGTGCAGGAAGCGGTCCCCGGAGTCGACCGAGGCGCGGCGGGCGTAGTCGCCCATCCGCACGGCGAAGACGGAGTCCTCGGCGGCGGTGACGGCCATCCCGGCGCGGGTGGAGACCTCCAGGACGACCAGCCCGAGGCCGGCGGCGACCGCGTCGGCGAGCCGGGCGAAGGGAGGGTCGTCCCGATAGCGGCGGAGCAGTTCGCCGTATTCCGCGTCGCGGGCGGGCAGCAGCTTGGGCTGGAGGCCGAAGGCGACCAGCCGGGCGGCGTCGGCCGCGTCGGCGGGGGTCAGCGGCGCGGTCCTCGCCGTTGCCGGGTCGGTGCCGTCGGCGGGCGTGCCCCGGCCCGGTTCGCCGGTGCCGGGCGCCGGGTCGGGCTCCGGCACCTCGTCGGCGTCGTACTGGCTCACGGGACAGGCTCCTTGCGGGGGACGGTCGGGGGTATCTCGTACTGCGGTGGCCGGTGCGAAGGCGCCGCCCTCCGGGGCGCGGACGGGTGGCCGTACGGCGCGGCGGCCCGGCGGGCCGCCGGGGGTGGGCCGTCCGCTATCGGCGGGAGGCCGTGTGCCACGGGCATCAGGCGACCTCCGAGCGGTCGGCGGCCATCCCGGCCGCGTCCAGCAGGGCCGTGCCGACGATGAGGTCGGCGCCGCCGAATTCGGGGTCGGTCAGCTCCGTGCCGTCGTCGACGGCGAAGAGGAGCTGCTGTTCGCCCTGGCGGTAGGCCGTACCGACCGGCGGGCTGGCGGCGTGCACCGCCAGCAGGGCGACCAGGTACGGGAGTTCGGGGTCGCTGCGGCGCGCCTCGGCGAGCAGCCCGGAGAGCCGGCGGGGGGCGTCGGCGGGGAGGTCCAGCAGCGCCGTCGCGGCATCCAGCTGGGCCTCGCTGAAACGGCTGTCGTCGGGGGTGGCCACCAGATCGGGCTCGGGCATCTCGGCGCCGAGGTGCTCGCGCTCCATGGGCGGGGTCAGCAGCATCTCGACGAGGTCGCCGACCCGGACCGCGGAGGGGGTGCGCAGGCCCGTGCCGCGTGCGAAGAAGGCGTCGGTGACCCGGGTGGCGTGCTCCACGGAGAGCGGCAGCACCGGCGCGACGAGCTGGCCGTAGAGGTCGAGGCCGGCGCGGGCGGTCGGGGTGGCGAACGCCTGCCGGTCCTGCTCGGCGCGGAAGAGCGGCCCGGCCTCCAGGAGCCGGGACTGGAGCTGGGTGTGGCGGCGGATGCAGTCCTTGACGATGTCGACGAGCTCGGCGGCGCGCCGCTTGTGCTCGCTGGTCTTCTCGTCGACGGCCTCGGCCTCGTCGCGGGCCTTGCGGATGTTGGTGAGGATGGCGTTCTCGTGGCGGTAGCGGTCCGCCACGTGGTCCAGCGCCTCGGTGATCATGTCGGGGACGGTCTGCAGCCAGTCGACGGCGCGGACGTTGCGCCGGGTGGCGTCCAGCGTCCTGCGCAGCGTCTCGGCGTACTGGACGGTGCGGTAGCGGGCCTGCTCGGCGGCCAGCTGGGCGTCGGCCAGGCGGCCCCGGCTGATCAGCACCTCCAGCTTGACCTCGGCGGCGATCTGGGCGCTGGTGACGTCGGTGTCGAGGGCGCCGACCAGGACGTTGACGGCCTCGTCCGTGGCGCGCAGATAGACCGTGCCGCCCGCGCCGGGGACCTCTTCGACGAGCTTGAAGTCGTAGTCGCGGCGGACGTACTCGCCGTCGGTGGTGAAGGTGCCGTACACGGCGCGGAAGCCGCGGTCCACACTGCCGACGTTGATCAGGTTCTCCAGCACCCAGCGGGCGACCCGCTCGTGCTCCGCCGCCGGGCGGTGCGGTGCCTGCGCGGCGACCCGCGGGAGCACCTTCGCCACTATCTCCTCGTGGTCGGCGCCGGTGTCGAAGTCCATGTTGAGGGTGACCAGGTCGATGACGGCGAGCGCCACCTCCGCCATCGCGTAGACCCCGTACTCGCCCGCGAGGTTGGCCTTGCGCACATCGAGGTCGTGCAGCGGCGCGGTGCACGCGAGCGCGCGCAGCCGGCGGGCCAGTCCTTCGTCGGCGGCCGGGCCCGGCGCGGGCCGGTTGGGGCCGTTGAGCTGGGGCGCTGCGGCCCCCGGGGCGGAAAAAGTCACGTCGCACAGAGTAGGCGCTGGCACTGACAACGGACGAAACGGCGCGGATCCGCTCATGGGTGGACCGCCGCCGGGTCCGTTGACGGACCTGCCGCCCGGCCGACTGGTCAGTCTACGGCGTCACCGGCGGCTCAGTGCGTGGCCCCCTCCGCGACGCGGATGTCGGTCCGCGTGCGGGCCGCGGTGGCGGCGATCTCCCGCAGGGACCGGGCGACCGCGTCCACCGGGAGCGAGGGCTGGGCGCGGTCGGTGACCTGCTCGGGCGCGTACGGGACGTGCACGAATCCGCCGCGTACGCGGGGCAGTTCGGTGGCGAGGAGGTGGGCGAGCCCGTAGAAGACGTGGTTGCAGACGAAGGTGCCGGCGGTGTTGGAGACCGAGGCGGGCAGTCCCGTGGCGCGGACCGCCGCCACGCACGCCTTGATCGGCAGGGTGGAGAAGTACGCGGCGGGCCCGCCGGGCACGATCACCTCGTCGATCGGCTCGGCGCCCGAGGCGTCCGGGATGCGGGCGTCGTCGAGGTTGAGGGCGACCCGTTCGACGGTGATGTCCGGACGGCCGCCCGCCTGTCCGACACACACCACGATGTCCGGTTGTGCGGCGTCGATGGCGGTGCGCAGGGCGGTCAGCGAGCCGCCGTAGACGCAGGGCAGCTCGGCGGTGGCGAGTTCGGCCCCGGCGAGCGGTTCGGCCGCGGCGGCGCGGACCGCCTGCCAGGAGGGGTTGGTGGATTCCCCGTCGAAGGGTTCGAATCCGGTGAGCAGTACGCGGGTCATACGGTCTTCCGTGGGTTGTGGGGCGGCCGGCGAAGGCCGGTGGGGACGGCTCCGCCTCAGAAGGCGAACAGCGCCATGACCACGATGTTGCAGCCGAGCAGCACGCCCGCGGTGGGCAACTGCGCCTTGATGGGCCCGTACTGGTCCTTCAGCTCCAGCAGGGCGGCCGGGACGATGTTGAAGTTGGCGGCCATCGGGGTCACGAGGGTGCCGCAGAAGCCGGCGAGCATGCCGAGGGCGAGGACGGCGGCCGGGTTGCCGTGGTAGTGCCCGACGAGGACCGGCCAGCCGACGGCCGCGGTCATCACGGGGAAGGCGGCGAAGGCGTTGCCCATGATGGTGGTGAAGGCGAACATCCCGACGCAGTAGACGACCACGGCGACGTAGAGGGAGTCCTTCGGCAGGACGGCGGCGGCGAGCTTGCCGACCTGGCCGCCGACGCCGGAGACCTGGAAGATGGTGCCCAGCGTGGCGAGCATCTGCGGCAGCAGCATCGCCCAGCCCATCGCCTCCAGCATGGAGCGCCCGGACTGTACGGGCACGGATATCCGCTTCTCGCGCAGCATCGCCATGGCGACCGCCAGCGCCACGACCGCGCCGAGCCCCAGGCCCAGGATGGTCTCGCTGCCCTCCTGGAGGACCGGTCGGCCCCCGAGAGAGAGGTGCTTGACGCCGACGGCGCAGGCCAGCGCGACGACCGGGAAGGTCAGGGCCGGGACGAACAGCCTGTTGCCGAGGCGGGCGGCGCTGGCGGCGCGCTCCTCGGGGGTGGTGGTGCGCGGGGTGCCGCGCCCGGTGAAGCCGAAGCCGGCCAGCGCGGCCATGACGAGGACGGCGGCGCCCAGCGGTTCGGCGGGCGCCTGCTTGGTGACGACCCAGCTGCCGTAGATGAATCCGGCGCCGATCAGGCCCCAGAAGGCGCCGGTCCCGAAGCGCTTGGGGTTGCTGCGGTCGGTGACCATCTGGGCGGCCATCACCAGGAAGCTGAGACCGACGAGCCAGTAGAACCACTCTGCCTTGATCACCGGCCGGCCTCCGCTGCGCTGGTGTGGTGGACGGGTGCGGTGAGCAGTTCGCGCTCCAGTTGCCGGTCCAGGCGCAGCAGCCGCCAGCCGTGGACCACGAAGGCGCACAGCGCGGTGGGGATCGCCCACAGCGCGAGGTGCAGCGGTTCGAGGTGGGTGCCGTACGTGGTGTTGACGAAGCCGGTGATCAGGAGGATCGAGCCGACGGCGAGGAAGACGTCCTCGCCGAAGAAGACGCCGACGTTGTCCGCGCTGGCCGCGAACGAGCGGATCTTCTCCCGTGTCCGGTCCGGGAGTTGGCCGTGGGCGCGCTCGGCGGCGCCTTCCGCCATCGGGACGGCCAGCGGGCGGACGGTCTGGGCGTGGCCGAAGACGTTGGTCAGCCCGACGGCCGCGCCGATCTGCCGCAGCCCCAGGTAGAGCGTGAGGAACCGCCCGGTGGTGAGCCGGCCGAACCGGGCGATCAGGGCGCGGGCCTGCTCCTGGAGGCCGTAGCGCTCCAGGAGGCCGATGACCGGGAGGGTGATCGCGAAGATGGTGACCGCCCGGCTGCCGGCGAAGCCCTCGCCGAACGCGGCCAGCACCTTGCCGGGGGTGAGTCCGCCGAGGAAGCCGGTGAGGATTCCGGCCACCGCGACGACCAGCAGGGGATTGCGTTTCGTGGCGAAGCCGAGCACGACCACGAGCACGCCGAGAAGCACGATCATGGATCCGCCTTCCGCGTACGGGATGCCCCACGGACCCGTGGGGAGCGAGAAAAGATTGCTGCGGAGGCTATGTGATTGTTGAACGATCCGACAAGGGGTCGGCGGCAGCGGACTTCCGGCGCCCCTCAGCTCTCGGCGATGCGCTGGGCGTACGCCCCCGACAGCTGGCCGCGCGAGTCCTCCAGATAGGCCAGCAGCAGCCGCTCGGCCGCCGCCGCGTCGCCCGCCAGCAGCGACTCCGCGATCTGCCGGTTGCGGACCAGATACGGCGCGTAGAAGCGCTGCGGATCGGCCATCACATGGAAGACCAGCCGGAGTTCGGCCAGTACACCGCGCATCAGCTCGTCGGTGCGCGGGCTGCCCGCCAGGGCGACGATGGCCTGGTGGAAGCGGATGTTGGCGGTCGACAGGTCGTCCCACCGCCGGTCCGCGGCGGCCGCCTCGCCGGCCCGCACCGCCGCCTCGATCGCCGCGACGCCCTCGGCCGGCCCGGCGCCGTAGGGCCCCTGCCCCAGACCGCGGACCGCCGCGCACTCCACGAGCATCCGCACCCGGAAGATGTCGTCCAGGTCCTCCACGGTCACCACGCGCACGAACACCCCGCGGTTGAGCCGGTGTTCCAGCAGCCGTTCGTGGGTGAGCAGCCGGAACGCCTCCCGCAGGGTGTTGCGGGAGACGCCGAGCGCGCCGCCGATGCTCTCCTCCGACAGCCGGGTGCCGGGCGGGAAGTAGCCCTCGGTGATCCGGTCCCGCAGGATGTCGGCGACCCGCTCGGCCGTGCTGGAGCGCCCGAGCAGCGCGCGGTCCCGCTCCAGGCCCGCGACCTCGGCGAGCCGTCGCTGATCGTTCTTCGTCACTCCGCCGGCCATACGCAGCGCGCTCCGTCCCGTATGGACGGACCGCGGGGACCCGTCCAGGTGTCTTGTCGGCGGAAGTCAATCCCAGATGGCAGGACGAGACAACACACCCCTTGTCGGATCGTTCAACGATCTGTACGTTGGCTTGCGCCCCGCATCCGCACTCCCCGGAACGGAATCTCAATGACCGTGTCAAGCCCCTTGCGTGACCGGCGGGGCGGAGGTGAACAGCCTCTTGTCACGCAGCATCGCCCACAGCACGTCGACCCGGCGGCGAGCGAGCGAGAGCAGGGCCTGGGTGTGCAGCAGCCCTTCGCCGCGCTTCTTGAGGTAGTAGTCCCGGGACGGGCCTGGCCGCATCATCGCGGTCTGGGCGGCCATGTAGAAGACGTACCGCAGGCGCCGGTGGTACCGCTTGGGCCGGTGGTAGTTGCCAGTGCGGCGGCCAGAGTCCCGGGCGACCGGGGCCAGGCCGGCGTGCGAGGCCAGGCGGCCCGCGTCCTGGTAGCCCGACAGGTCGCCGACGATGGCAACGAACTCCGCGCCCAGGATCGGGCCCATACCGGGCATGGACTCGATGATCTCGGCGCGCTCATCGGTGCGAAAGGTCTCGCGGATCTCACGGTCGTTGTCCTTGATCCGCTCGTCCAGAGCCAGGAGTTGGTGGGCCAGGTCGCAGACCAGCTTCGCAGCCCGCTTCTCACCGGGCAGTTCGGCCATCTGCGACTGCGCGGCCTGAACCGCCTTCGCGGCGATGGCGTCGGCGCCGCGGACCTTGCGGCGCTCCAGCCAGGTCGTCAGACGCTTGACGCCGATCCGCCGCAAAGCGGTCGGGGTCCGGTACTCGGTCAGCATCACGACCGGGCCCTTGGCCGCGGAGTAGTCGAAGGCCCGTTCCAGGGCCGGGCAGATGCCGACCAGCAGGTCCCGCAACCGGTTGATCAGCCGCACCCGGTCGGCGATGAGATCGGCGCGGTAGTTGGTCAGCACCTGGAGCGTGGTGACCAGCTCGGGAGGCGTGTTCAACCGGGCGAAGCCCTTCGGGCGCATGCGGGCCTGGTCGGCGATAACTCGCGCGTCCTTGGCGTCGGTCTTGCCCTCGCCGCGGTAGGCGCCGGACATGCGGTTGACGGTGCGGCCGGGCACGTAGACGACGTGCTGACCGTGAGCGATCAGCAGGGCCAGCAGCAGAGTCGAGGCCCGGCCGGAGATGTCCACCGCCCACCGCACTTCTTCCGCCCGCTCACGCGCGGTCTCGATGAGGGTGAGGATCTGGGCCTCGTCGTTGATGACCTTCGTCGAGAACAGCGTCTCGCCGGCGATGTCGACCGCCACCGCCCAGTGATGCCCCTTGCCGGCGTCGATGCCGACCCATATCCGCTTGTCAGACGCGCTCACACTCGTCGCTCCGTTCCACCGAGACCAGCACTCCCGTGGCCCGCAGAACACCCCGCCGACAGGTCCCTAACCAGCGATGACCGCAGTTCTCAATCAGTGGTCGGAGCGTCCCGGAGGACCGGGCGGCCATTCCGTTCGAGCCATCAACGGCAGTCACCCATCAGCCATACCCGGCCCTCCCGGACCGCCTCACATTCTTAGGGACACCCATGATCGACCCGGCGGCCCCTCCCGTCATCGACCTCAACGCCGACCTCGGGGAAGGCTTCGGCCGCTGGCAGCTCACCGACGACGACGCCCTGCTGTCCGTCGTCACCAGCGCCAACGTCGCCTGCGGCTTCCATGCCGGCGACCCGGCCACCATGCGCCGGGTGTGCGAGCTGGCCGCCGAGCGCGGGGTGGTCATCGGCGCCCAGGTCTCCTACCGCGACCTGGCCGGCTTCGGCCGCCGCGCGATGGACCTGCCGCCGGACGAGCTGGCCGCCGAAGTCGCCTACCAGATCGGCGCGTTGGAGGTCTTCGCACGCGCCGCCGGGGCCCGGGTCGGCTATGTCAAACCACATGGCGCGCTCTACAACCGCTGCGTCCACGACGCGGAGCAGGCCGCCGCGGTCGTCGCCGGCATCCGTATGGCGGGCGGCGGCCTGCCGGTCCTGGGCCTGCCCGGCTCGCGGCTGCACCGGGCCGCCGAGACGGCCGAACTCCCGGTCGTCGGCGAGGCGTTCGCGGACCGTGCCTACACCGCCGAGGGCACCCTCGTGCCGCGCCGCGAGCCCGGCGCCGTCGTCCACGACCCCGACGAGGTCGTCAAACGCGCCGTCGGCATGGCCCGCGACCGCACCGTCACCTCCCGCGACGGCACCCGGATCGCGATCGCCGCCCGTTCGCTGTGCCTGCACGGCGACACCCCGGGCGCCGCCGAACTCGCCCGCCGGGTACGGGCCGAGCTGACCGCGGCCGGCGTCCGCGTCCGGAGCTTCGGATGAGCGTGGACGGCACCCGACCGCTCCCCCTCCGGCCGCTGCCGGTCGGCGCCCACGGACTGCTGATCGAACTGGACCGCGCCGCGGACGTCGAGGCGCTCCACGCCGAACTGCTGCGCCGCGCCGCCGACGGCACCCTGCCCGCCGTCCGCGAGATCGTGCCGGCCGCCCGCACGGTCTTCCTCGACGGCCTCGCCGACCCCCGCGGGCTGATCGCCGACCTCGCCACCTGGCACATCCCGCCGCTCGCCACCGGCGACCGCCCCACCGTCGAACTCCCCGTCCGCTACGACGGCCCGGACCTCGCCGACGTCGCCGCCCTCTGGGACGTCACCCCCGAGGACGTGGTACGGCTGCACTCCGGCACCGAATTCCACGTCGCCTTCTGCGGATTCGCCCCCGGCTTCGGCTATCTGACCGGCCTTCCGGAGGCGCTGCACGTACCGCGCCGGGCCACCCCGCGCACGAAGGTCCCGGTCGGCTCGGTCGGGCTGGCCGGCCCGTACACCGGGGTCTATCCGCGCTCCTCCCCCGGCGGCTGGCAGCTCATCGGCAGCACCGACGCCGCCCTGTGGGACCCGGGGCGCGAGCCGGCGGCGCTGCTCGCACCCGGCACCCGCGTCCGCTTCGTCCCGCAGCCGGCCCGGAGGCAGGTGCCCCGACCGGCCGCCCCCGGGAACGGCCGTACGCGCCAGGAGCCCGCCCGATGACCGACCGCGCCCTCTCGGTCGTCCGGGCCGGTGCGCTCACCACCGTCCAGGACCTCGGCCGGCCCGGTCACGCCCACCTCGGTGTGCCGCGCGCCGGAGCCCTGGACGAGCCCGCGCACCGCCTCGCCAACCGGCTGGTCGGCAACCCCGGGCCAGCCGCCACGCTGGAGACCACGGTCACCGGCTGCGCCGTCCGGCTCCGCGCCGCCACCACCGTCGCGGTCACCGGAGCCCCCTGCCCGGTGACGGTCGACGGCCACCCCGCGCCCTGGGGCGCCCCGGTCCGCGTACCGGCCGGCGCCGTCCTGGACGCCGGGCCCGCGTCCCACGGGCTGCGCTCGTACCTGGCGTTCGCCGGCGGCATCGCCAGCGAGCCGGTGCTCGGCAGCCGCGCCACCGACCTGCTCTCCGGCCTGGGCCCCGACCCGCTCGCCGACGGCGCGGTGCTTCCGCTGCACCCGCCATACGGCCCGCCGGCCGCGGCCGACGCCGTGCCGCACCCCGGCCCGGTGGCCGAACTGGTGCTGCCGTTCCTGCCCGGCCCGCGCGACGACTGGTTCACCGCGGCCGGGCTGCGCACCCTCACCACCGGCCGCTTCCGGGTCTCCGCGGCGAGCAACCGCATCGGGCTGCGCACCGAAGGCACCCCTCTGGAGCGCGCCCGCGACGGCGAACTCCCCAGCGAGGGCATGCCGTTGGGCGCCCTCCAGGTCCCGCCCAACGGCCTGCCGGTGCTCTTCCTGCACGACCACCCCACCACCGGCGGCTACCCGGTCGCGGGGGTCGTCCCGGAGCGCTTCCTGGCCCCGGCGGCGCAGGCGGTGCCGGGCACCGCGGTGCGCTTCGTCCGTGTCGGGCGGCGCTCCGCACCGGTGGCGCACACCGGCTGACCCCCGGGGCGCACCGCCGGCCCACGTGCGCGTCGCCGGTTACGCCGCGCCGTACCCGCCGCCGCCCGGCGTGCGGATCACCAGCACGTCGTCGACCCCGACCTCGGCCGTGTCGCACCCCCGCAGCTCCTCCCGCGAACCGTCCGCCCGCTCCAGGAAGTTGAGGCCCAGCGCGCCCGGCCCGCCGCCGGCCATGCCGTACGGCGCGACCCGCCGGTGGTTGGAGAGCAGGGCCACCGTCATCGGCTCCAGGAACCGCAGCCGCCGCTCCACCCCGCGGCCCCCGCGCCAGCGGCCGGTTCCCCCGCTCCCGTCGCGGAGGGCGAAGCCGTCGACCCGGACGGGATAGCGCCACTCCAGGACTTCGGGGTCGGTCAGCCGGGAGTTGGTCATATGGGTCTGCACCGCGTCCGCCCCGTCGAAGCCGTCGCCGGCGCCCGAGCCGCTGGCGACGGTCTCGTAGTACTGCACCCGCTCGTTGCCGAAGGTGACGTTGTTCATCGTGCCCGATCCCTCGGCCTGGATGCCCATCGCCGCGTAGAGCGCGCCGGTGACCGCCTGGGAGGTCTCCACGTTGCCCGCGACGGTGGCCGCGGGGAAGACCGGTGCCAGCATCGAGCCCTCCGGGATGCGGACCTCGACGGGCTTGAGGCAGCCGCTGTTGAGCGGGATGTCCTCGGCGACCAGGGTCCGCAGCACGTACAGCACCGCCGCCATCACCACCGAACTGGGCGCGTTGGCGTTGCCGGGCTGCTGCGGCGACGTACCGGCGAAGTCCAGCACGGCGCTGCGGGCCGCACGGTCGACGGTCAGCTCGACCCGGATCCGCGCCCCGCTGTCCGTCTCGTAGCGGTAGCTCCCGTCCGGCAGCCGGCCGAGGATCCGCCGCACCGACTCCTCGGCGTTGTCCTGGACGTGGCCCATGTACGCCCGTACGACGTCCAGCCCGAACTCCTCGGTCATCCGCCGCAGTTCCCGGATCCCCTTCTCGTTCGCGGCGATCTGGGCGCGCAGGTCGGCGAGGTTGACGTCCGGCGCACGGGACGGGTACGGCCCGGAGGTGAGCAGGTCGCGGGTCTCCCGCTCGCGCAGCCGGCCGTCGCGCACCAGCAGCCAGTTGTCGAAGAGGACGCCCTCCTCCTGGATGGTGCTGCTGAACGCGGGCATCGAGCCCGGGGTGACGCCGCCGATCTCGGCGTGGTGGCCGCGGGAGGCGACCAGGAACAGCAGCTCCCCTCCCGAGGGTCCCGGTGGACCGAAGACCGGGGTGACGACGGTGACGTCCGGCAGGTGCGTCCCCCCGTGGTACGGGTCGTTGATCGCGTACACGTCGCCCGGCCGCAGATCGCCGCCGCGCCGCCGCAGCACCTCTTTGATGGACTCCCCCATGGACCCCAGGTGCACGGGAATATGGGGGGCGTTGGCGATCAGATTGCCCTCGGCGTCGAACAGCGCGCAGGAGAAGTCCAGCCGCTCCTTGATGTTGACGGAGTGCGCGGTGCTCTCCAGCCGCACGCCCATCTGCTCGGCGATCGCCATGAAGAGGCTGTTGAAGACCTCCAGCATCACCGGGTCGGCCCGGGTGCCGACGGCGGTCCGCCGGGGCCGCGGCCGGGCCCGGGTCAGCAGCAGATGCCCGCGCTCCCCCACGGCCGCCTGCCAGCCGGGGTCGAGCACCGTCGTGGCGTCCTCCTCGGCGATGATCGCCGGACCGGTGAGGACGTCGCCGGGCCGCAGCTCCGTACGGCGGTAGAGCCCCGAGTCCCGCCACCGCCCGCCGGCATGCGTCCGCACCGTCGCGGCGGCCCTCAACTCCCCTTCCCTGGAACCGGGTCGTACGTCGTGTCCGCTCGCCCCGCCGGCCGCTCCGAGCGCCTCCACCGACACCGCCTCGGCCACCAGCGGCTTGTCCATGGTGAAGGCGTAGCGCTCGCGGTGCGTCCGGACGAACTCCGCGGCCATGGTGTCGGCCGGGGCCAGCGGAACACCGATGGTGGAGTCCGTCCCGGCGTAGCGGACCAGCACCCGGGCGCGGGTGGTGACGGACGCGTCCGGCACCCCGTCGTCGAGCAGCTCTTGCCGGGTCTGCTCGGCCAGCGTCTCGCACACCCCGCGCACCCGGTCCATCGCGCCCGGCTCCAGGAACCGTTCCTCGACGGCCTGTTCACGCATCGCGGTGGCGTCGGCGACGCCGATGCCGTACGCGGAGAGCACCCCGGCCAGCGGCGGGACCAGCACCGTGCCGACGCCCAGTGCGTCGGCGACCGCGCAGGCGTGCTGGCCGCCCGCGCCGCCGAAGCTGACGAGGGCGTAGCGGGTGATGTCCCGGCCGCGCTGGACGGAGATCTTCTTGACCGCGTTGGCCATGTTGAGCACCGCGATGTCGAGGAAGCCGGCGGCGACGTCCTCGGGGCCGCGGTCGTCGCCGGTCTCCGCGGCGATGCGCCGGGCCAGCTCGGCGAAGCGGGCGCGGACCACCGCGGCGTCCAGCGGCTGATCTCCGCCCGGGCCGAACACCGCCGGGAAGTGGGCGGGTTGGATGCGGCCGAGCATCACGTTGGCGTCCGTGACGGTGAGCGGTCCGCCGCGCCGGTAGCAGGCCGGTCCGGGGACCGCGCCGGCCGAGTCGGGGCCGACCCGGTAGCGGCGGCCGTCGAAGTGCAGTACGGAGCCGCCGCCGGCCGCGACGGTGTGGATGTTCATCATCGGGGCGCGCATCCGCACCCCGGCGACCTCACTGCCGAAGATCCGCTCGAACTCGCCCGCGTAGTGCGAGACATCGGTGGAGGTGCCGCCCATGTCGAAGCCGATGACCCGGTCGAAGCCGGCCGCGTCCGGAGCGCCGCCGCCGGCCTCCGCGGCGGTCCGCACCATGCCGACCACCCCGCCGGCCGGCCCGGACAGCACCGCGTCCTTGCCCCGGAAGTGCGCGGCCTCCCGCAGCCCGCCGTTCGACTGCATGAACATCAGCCGGATCCCGGGGAGTTGGGCCGCGACCTCGTCGACGTACCGCCCCAGGATCGGCGAGAGGTACGCGTCGACGACCGTGGTGTCCCCGCGCGCCACCAGCTTCATCAGCGGGCTGACCTCGTGCGAGCAGCTGACCTGGGGGAAGCCGGCCTCCCTGGCCAGCTCGGCGACGGCCCGCTCGTGCGCGGCGTGCCGGTAGCCGTGCAGCAGCACCACGGCCGCGCTGCGCAGCCCGTCCGCCCGGGCCCGGACCAGCGCCCGGCGGACCCCCTCCCCCTCCAGCGGGCGGATGATCTCGCCGTGCGCGCCGACCCGCTCCGGCACCTCGATCACCCGGTCGTAGAGCGCCTCCGGGAGCACGATCCGGCGGTCGAAGATCCGCGGCCGGTTCTGGTACGCGATCCGCAGCGCGTCCCGGAACCCCTCGGTGGTGAGCAGTACCGTCGGCTCGCCGGTGCGCTCCAGCAGCGCGTTGGTGGCGACGGTGGTGCCCATCTTGACGACCGCGACCCGCTCGGCGGGCACCGGTTCGTCCGGGCCGAGCCCCAGCATCATCCGGATCCCGGCGACCGCGGCGTCCCGATAGCGCTCGGGGTGGTGCGAGAGCAGCTTGCCGGTGACCAGCCGCCCGTCCGGCCGCCGGCCGACGACGTCCGTGAACGTGCCACCGCGATCGATCCAGAACTCCCAGCGTCCGGTCACCCCGCCATTGTCGCAGCGCCCTTCGGGTCGGACAGGGCGGCGAGCGCGGTACCCGTGGCGCGGTCGGCCGCGGCGTCCAGCAACCGCCCGGATCCGGCCAGCCCGTAGCGGCACTCCTGTACGGCGAGCGCGAGCAGACCGGGCAGCAGGTCGGTGCAGCGGTCCACCACCCACCGGGTCCCGCGGGTCGCCATCCACACCGCGGAACCGGTACGGGTCGGCGGCGGACCGTCCAGGGCGAGCGAGGGCGGCGGCCCCGCGGCGAGCCCCCGCTCGGCGAGGGCGGCGTGGAAGCCGCGGGCCAGCAGCCGGTGGCCGCGCTCGCTGGGGTGCAGCCGGTCGACGCTCCAGGAAGCCCGGTCGGCCACCCAGCTGTGGTCGTTGAGATGCAGATGGACGCCCCCGTAGCGTGCCGACACCGCGTGCACGACGGTGTTCACCGCCCGCATCCGGCGCGCCAGCGGCCGGGCCAGCGGTCCGGGCAGCCCGAGCATCCGCCCGGGGTCGGGCAGGCAGGCGGTCAGCACCACGGCCCCGTCGGCGCTCAGCGCACGGTGCGCGTGATCCAGTGCGGCGGCCACCCGCTCGATGGTGAACGCGGCGCGCAGCGTGTCGTTCGCCCCCACCACCAAGGACACCAGCCGCGGCGCCAGCGCCCGCGCCGCGGGCAACTGCCGCTCGGCCACATCGCCCGCCAGCGCCCCGCTCCGCGCGAGGTTGACGAGTTCCAGGTCCCCGGGCCGCTCCCCCACCGCATCGGCCAGCAGCGCGGCCCAGCCCCGCCAACCGCCCCCGGCCACCGGGTCGCCCAGCCCCTCGGTCAGCGAATCGCCCAGCGCGACGAACCGCGGCGCCGCCACCGTCACCACCCGCCCCGGGGCCCCACCGGCCGCGGCACGACCGGATCGGCGACCCGAACCGACGGGTCACCGCTGTGCCGCGGCGCATCGTGCGCCGCCAGGAACGCCGCCACCGCCGGCCGCCACCCGTACCCCTCGGCACGCCGCCGGGCGGCGTCCCTGCGGACCGCCTCGGGCCGCGCCAGCAGCCGCTGCACCGCGTCCGCGAAGGACGGGCCGTCGTCCAGCGCCGTGTCGCCGCCCCCGCCCACCAGCCCGGCCAGCGCCGAGGCGGCGCTCGCCACCACCGGCGTACCGCAGGCCAGCGCCTCCAGCGCCGCCAGCCCGAACGTCTCGGCCGGGCCGGGCGCCAGCACCACATCGGCGCTCGCCTGGAGCCCGGCCAGCCGCTCCCGGTCGGCGAGGTGCCCCAGGAACGCCACCGGGAGCCCCTCAGCCCGGGCCCGGGCCTCCAGCCTCCCCCGCAGCGGCCCCTCACCGGCCACCACCAGGGCCGCGTCCACGCCCCGCCGCCGCAGCTCCACCAGCGCCTCCAGCGCCCGTCCCGGCCGCTTCTCCTGCGACAGCCGGGAGCACATCAGCAGCAGGACCGCCGCCCGCCCCGCGTGGCGGCCGCGCAGCCCCTCGCTCCGGCAGTCCGGATGCCAGGCGGCGAGATCGACCCCGAGCGGCGCCCGCACCACGTTCTGCGCCCCGACCCGGGTGAACTCCGCGGCCGCCCACTCGGTGGTGCACACCACGCGGCTGTAGGCGTACGCGGTCCGCCGGTTGAGCCGGTCCGCGGCGGTGCGGGCCGCAGGGGTGGGCACGCCCCAGGTACGCAGCACCCCGTCCACGCTCTCGTGCGAGACCATCACGGCGGGGACCCGCGCCCGCCGCGCCCACTGCCCCGTCCAGCGCAGCGTCGTCCGGTCGGAGACCTCCAGCCGGTCGGGGGCCAGCGCCTCCAGCAGCCGCTGCAGCCGCCGACGGTCGGTCAGCACCCGGTAGCCGCCGCTGCCCGGCACCACCGGGCCGGGGAGGGTGATCACCCTCCCTTGCGCGGTGTGCTCGTCCCGTATCCCCGCGCCGGGCGCCGTGCCGGGCGGGCCCGGCACGATGAGCACCGGTTCGTGGCCGGCGGCCCGGTAGCCCACGCCCAGTTCGCGCAGCGCGGTACGCAGGCCGCCGGAAGCCGGCGTGACGAAGTTGGCGATCCGTACGATCCGCAGGCCCCGCGCGGCGTCCCGGTCCCGGTACCCGGTCATGCCGCGACCGCCGTCCGGTCGGCGAGCACGTCGTCGTAGTAGCCCAGCAGCTGGTCGCCGACCGCCTCCCAGGTGCGGTCCGCCACCGCCCGCCGCCCCGCCGCCCCGTACCGCACCCGCAGCTCGGCGCTGCCGCCCAGCAGCCGCACCGCGTCCCGTACGGCACCGCCGTCGCCCGGGGGCACCAGCAGGCCCGTACGGCCGTGGTCGACCAGGTCCAGCGGCCCGCCGGCGCCCGGCGCGACCACCGGCACACCGGACGCCATCGCCTCCTGCACCGTCTGGCAGAAGGTCTCGTACGGCCCGGTGTGCACGAACACGTCCAACGAGGCGTACAGCCGGGCCAGTTCGTCGCCCGTCCGGCGCCCCAGGAACCGCACCTCCGGCAGCTGCGCCCGCAGCCCGGCGGCGCTCGGCCCCTCGCCGATCACCACCGTCCGCACCCCGGGCAGCCGCGAGGTCTCGGCCAGCAGCCGGACGTCCTTCTCCGGCGCCAGCCGCCCCACGTACCCCACCAGCAGCTCCCGCCCGGCCAGCAGCGAACTGCGCAGCACCGCGTCCCGCCTGCCGGGGTCGAACCGCTCCGAGTCCACCCCGCGCGGCCACAGCCGCACCCGCGGCACACCGTGCTCGGTCAGATCCAGCAGCGCCGAACTGGAGGGCGCGAGCGTGAGATCGGCGGCCGCGTGCACCGCCCGGATCCGCCGCCAGGCCGTCGGCCCGCCGCGCCCCAGATAGGTACGGGCGTAACGCCCCATGTCGGTCTGGTACACCGCGACCGCCGGCACCCGCCGCCGCGCCGCCGCCGCCATCCCCCGCGCACCGAGGACGAACGGGCTGGCCAGATGCACCAGATCGGGCCGGTGCCCGGCCAGCGCCGCGGACAGCCGCCGCCCCGGCAGCGCGATCCGCACCTGCGGGTACCCGGGCAACGGCATCGACGGCACCCGCACCACAGGGCACGGGCTCTCGTACCCGTACGAACCGGCGGCCGGCGCGGAGCCACCGAGCGGCGCGATGACCAGCGGCTCATGCCCGCGCCGGACCAGATGCCGGGCGGTCTCCAGGGCGCAGTGGGCGACGCCGTTGACATCGGGCGGGAAGGATTCGGTGACGATGACGACACGCATACCGCTGTTGTCCACGCACCGTGCGTGGACCGGACCAAGGGGATCTTTCCAACCGGCGAACGTCCCATGAGCGTTCCCCCGCGGAGGGGGCGGCACCGCCCGGCCGGCCGGCCGCCCGCCGCCTCAGGACAGCGGCGGCGCGCAGCCCTCCCGCACCGCTCACACGGCCGAGGCGTCCGGGCCGAAGCGGCTGCGGACGGCCGTCTGGACCTCGGCTTCCTCGGCCGGGTCGGCGGCCAGCCGGCGGAGTTGCTCGACGACCCGGTCGTCGCCGGTGGCGGCGTGCCGGGCGGCCAGTTCGCGGGTGGTCTCCTCGCAGTCCCACAGGCACTCGACGGCGAAGCCCGCCGCGAAGCCCGGGTCGGTGACGGCGAGCGCCCCGGCGGCCCGGCCGCGGAGCTGGGAGGAGGACGTCTCGCGGTAGACGTGGCGCAGCACGGGGGCCGCGCAGGCGACGCCGAGGCGGCCGGCGCCGTCGACCAGTTCCCAGAGTCCGTGCGCGTCCGGCCCCTCCTCGCGCACCGTGCGGCGCAGCGCGGCCAGCACCAGCTCGGTGTCGCGCCGGGCGCCGCGCCGGGCCAGCATCGCGGCGGCGGACGCGCCCAGCCGGTCCGTCCGCGCGGCCCAGACCCGGGCCCGCTCGACGGCGGCCACACTGCGCATCCGCTCGTACGAGGCGAGCGCGGCGGCGGTCAGCTGCCCGGAGGACAGCGGATCGGCGACCGCGGCCTCGATGAGGTCGAGGACCTCGGCGTCGCCGCGTTCGGCGAGGTGGTGAAGGACGGCGGCGCGCGCCGTGTCCGGTCCGGTGCGCGCCGCGCGCAGCAGTTCGGGGCGGTCCTCCGGTCCGGCGACGGCGCTCAGGCAGCGGGCGGCGGCGATGTGCCGGTGCTCCCCGTGGCGCGGGTCCAGCTCCTGCTGGGCCCAGTCCAGTACCTCGGTGACGCTCCAGCCGGGCCGCGGCCCGCGGGGCCGCAGCTGCCGCTGCCAGCGGTCGAAGGAGCCCTGCTCCCCGGCGGCGGCCAGCCGTGCGCCGTACCGGGGGTCCTCGGCCCACAGACGCCAGGGCCGGGGTTCGAAGGCGTCGCGGACGGCGGCGGCCAGCCCGGCCGCGCCCTCCTCGGTCTCGGGGAAGCGCGCCAGGACGGCGGGGGCCAGGGTCATCAGCCCGGCGTCGTCGTCGCGCAGCGCGAGCTCGTCCAGCGCCCAGCGCCAGTTGCTGCCGGCCGCGGCGTAGCTGCGCAGCAGCAGCCGGGCGGCGTCCCTGCCGTACGCGGCGAGGTGGCCGAGGACGGAGAGGGCGAGGCCGGTGCGCTCCTCGCCGGCGTCGGTGAGGTCGTCGGGGTGGAAGAGGTGGCGTTCGATCTCTTCGAGCCCGCCGTCGAGCTGCATGTAGAGGCGCGCGTAGTAGAGCGAGCGGTTCTCGACCTGCCAGTCGCGGCGGGGGTCGCGCAGCACGCTGTCGTTGAGTGCCGCGAGCGCCTCGGCCCGCGGCGCCGCGAGGGCATGCAGGGTCCCGTCGCCGCGGCCTCGCTGGAGGAGGCCGAGCAGGGTGCCACTGGGCGCTATGTCTGGATCGAACATGAGGTCAGCATCCGGTGCGGGGGACAGGCTGGCAACGGGATTTCCGCTGACCGGCATTCTTGCCGGTGACCGCGGGCCCTATGCGTCGTTCCCACCGTGGATCGGCGGGGTAGACAGCTGTACGGCGGCCCGCAGCCTAGCGTGGAAGCCGGCATTCCGCAGATTCGGCAGAGGCTGCCGCCGGGAGGCCGTTGGCATATGACAGGTGCACCACCGTATCGGGTAATGCCAAATCCCTTACGGACGGTCGCAGCCTGTGCAAGAGTCGTTACCGGCCCATACGACCCGGCGCCGCCTGATCACGGAGTACGTCATGCCGCCCCCTCTCTTCGCGGATCACCCAGCCGATCGGACACCCGAGCGCGACGCGGTCGAGGCACTCATCTCGCAGGCCCGCAGCCTGCGCGGTGGTCTCGACGCGGTGCGCAGAGAGTCCTCGGTGGCAGCTGATCTCGCCGCCGACCCGCAGCTGCGCTGGCAGCGGGCGTTGTGCGATCTCGCCGTCCACCACCTGGACGACCTCGGCGGTCACCTCGACCAGCTCAGAGAGGGCCTGCCCGCCGAGATCGCGGAGGAGGAGCCGGAGCCGTGCGCCGAGCCGCCGATGGCCCCGCCCGAGCCGGAGACCCATGAGCGCGGCGCGCTGCTGCGCCGGGTGGGCAGCGCCGAGTGGAACCTGCTCACCGACGAGGTGAGCTGGTCCGACGAGCTCTTCACGATGTTCGGCCGGGATCCTTCCGAGGGCCCGCTGACCCTTGACGAACTGCCGTCCCTGGTGCACGCCGACGACCAGGAGTCACTCGCCGTGATGGTCACGGACTGCCTGGTGGACGGCCGGCCGATCGACGGCGAATTCCGCATCGTGCGCGCCGACGCCGGCGTCCGCACGGTGCACATGGTGGGCGAGCCGGTGCTGGACGCCGACGGCAGCACGGCCTGCATGTGGGCCGTCCTCCGGGACGTCAGCGAGCTGCGCCGCAGCCAGATGGCGGTGCGCGAGACCCGTGACTCGCTGCAGCGCCAACGGCATATCGCGCAGACCGAGCACCGGCTTGCGGTCGAGCTGCAGGAAGCCGTGCTGCCGCCATGGCGCGGCTCCCTGCGGTTCCCGCAGGGCGGGCCCGTCACCCTCGACCTGGCCGGGCGCTACCTTCCGGCGGGGACGTCCGCGCTGATCGGCGGGGACTGGTACGACGCCCTGCAACTCCCCGACGGCAAGACCCTGCTGAGCGTCGGCGACCTCACCGGGCACGGCGTCGCCGCGACGTCCGGGATGGCGATGGTGCTCGGCGCGCTGCGCGGGATGGCCGTCGCGGGCCACCGGCCCGGGCCGCTGATGGGCTTTCTCAACCAGCTGCTGGACACCTCCGCCCAGCCGGCGCTGGGCAGCGCGGTGTGCTGCCGGTTCGACCCCGAGGCGCGCACGCTGGAGTGGGCCCAGGCCGGGCACCCCGCCCCGCTGCTCTTCCGAGGCGGCACGGGGCGCGCACTGGACCCGCCCGAGGGTGTCCTGCTCGGGGCCACCTCAGGTGCGACCTACGCCGAGCGCGCCGAACGGCTGGAGCCCGGCGATCTGCTCGTCCTGCACACCGACGGGCTCGCCCCGCGTCGCACCCACGGTCCGCAGAGCGCCCATGAGGGCGCCGAACAACTGCTGGCCCTGGCACCGCGGTTCAGCGCGGCCCGCAACGCACAGGACAGCGTCCGTGTCGTGGTCGAGGAGTTCGGCAGCACCGAGCGCGAGGATGACGCGTGTGTGCTGATCGCCAGGGTCGGCGGCTGACACGACACCGCGGCGGCCGAGGGCGGACCGGCTGTGGGGATGCCGGTCGCCCCGAGGGGGTCGGGGTCGGTGAGGAGTTCGGAGTGGGTTGACGGCTCGTCATATTCCCGCTGGCATCGATCCGTTGGGGTCGGTCGAGGCCGGTCGGGAAGGGGTGACGATCGGTCGAGCATGGTTGCTGATGGGTTGTTGTTGATCGGTTGTTGACGGCGGATGCGAATCGTGGCGAACGCGGATCGTGGCACACGTTGACGCCCACGCGGTCGCACGGTGTGCCGGAGCGGCCGGGAGGAACCGCGCGGCGGGGCTCGGCGCCACGCCCGTAGCGCGGGTGCTGCTCAGACGGAGAAGTTCGGTCCCGTCCCGATTCCCGGCCCCAGCGCCGCTCCCTTGGGCCGTGGCTTCGCCTTCGGCAGGACCTGCTGGATCTCCTCGCGCAGATCCTGGATCTTGCCGAAGTTGGCGTACTGGCCGGTGAGCCGGAACATCTCGCGGAGCCGGTCCCAGGTGCGGTGCGAGGAGTTCTCGCCGATGGAGACCAGCGCCAGCCGGGCGTAGCGGTCGGCCTGTTCGGGGTCGTCGCCGATGAAGCAGGCCGAGGCCATCGAGATGTAGTCGAAGATCTGCGACCGCTGACGGCCCTGCTCCCGCAACTGGAGGGCCTTCCTGGCATGGCTCTGGGCGATCTTGGCGGCCGACGGGTCGTGCTCGGCGAGCGTACGGAACGCCAGCGCCTGCATGCCGTGGAGGTCCGCCTCGTCGAACATCTGCATCCAGCACGGCGGCGGCACATCGCCCTTGTCCGAGACGAACAGCTCCTCCGCCTCGCCGAGCGTGCGGCGCATCGCCTGGCCGTGCCCCTTCGACGCCTGGGCCCACGCCTCGATGGTGTGCAGCATGGCGCGGGTCCGCGGGAGGATCTCGCCACCCGATCCGGACTGGGCCAGCTTCATCAGGTCGAGGGCGTCGTCCGGACGGCCCAGGTGGACCATCTGGCGCGCGGCCCGGGAGAGCGCCTCGCCGGCCCGCGGGCGGTCGCCGCCCTCGCGGGCCGCATGGGCGGCGATGATGAAGTACTTCTGGGCGGTGGGTTCCAGGCCGACGTCGTGGGACATCCAGCCGGCCAGTACGGCGAGGTTGGCCGCGACGCCCCAGAGCCTGCGCTGGAGGTGGTCGGGGTGGCGGTAGGCGAGCATGCCGCCGACCTCGTTGAGCTGGCCCACCACGGCCTTGCGCTGCAGCCCGCCCCCGCGGGCCGCGTCCCAGGCGCGGAAGACTTCGACCGAGCGCTCCAGCGCGTCGATCTCCTGCGACCCCACGGGGGCCGCCTCGTAGCGGTCGAGGCCGATCTGGTCGAGTTCGTGCAGGGAGGAGTGGGCGAGCGGATCGTCGTGGCGCAGGGCGGTAGAGGCCGGGTCGGTGTGCAGCCAGTCGTGCATGGCGCCGGTGAGTGCGGAGCCCGCGGCGAGCGCAGCGCCCGCACCCACCAAGCCGCGTCGATTGAGCATGAGGTCCATTCCCGTGAATTCCGTGAGGACCGCGGCGGTCCGTTCGGGAGCCCACGGCAGACCGTCCATGGCCTGCCGCTTCCCCGAGCGACCGGTTCTGGCGAACCCGAGGTCCTCGATGGTTACGACACGGCCGAGGCGCTCGGTGAAGAGGGAAGCCAGGACCTTGGGCACCGGATCCCGGGGCGTCTCCCCCATGTCGATCCAGCGCCGTACCCGCGAGGTGTCGGTTGCCAGCTGCGGATGGCCCATGGCCGCCGCCTGCCGGTTGACCAGCCTCGCCAGCTCTCCTTTGGACCAGCCGGCCAGGCCGAAAAGATCCGCGAGACGGGTGTTCGGCTCCCTGTTCACGTCAAGCCCCCAGGTTCCTCGACTGAGTTGACAGTAACGGGCCGGTGACATGCGGTGCGACCATTCGCCAGGGTTCGCCAGGGTGCGCCAGATGGTCTGCCACCCATAGCCACGTGTTCGGTAGGTGTGCAGCCCCCGGCCCGGTGGCGGGACCGCATTCCCCAGGGTGCGCGCCCTTCACAGGGACCCTGGATCGGCCTTCTGCACGGGGCCCGTTCACGGGTTCCCCCACCGGGCCGGGAGCGCACGCAACTCGTCGGCGCACGAAGGGATCTGTCTCACCCATGTATGCAGCATCGTCCGCCGTGACCGCCCCCACCCGGACGTACCGCCCGCATCCTGCCGGCAGCGGGCCGTATCTCGATCCCTCCCCTTCCGCGGGGGCGGTGACCGGTCTCCCCGGCGGCCGGAACCGGCGGGCACAGGGGATGGGCACCCAACCGCTCAGCGGGAGACTCGACTTGTCCGGCCCCCAGGGCGCCCAGCTGCGCGCCGCCGTAGCCTCGGTGCACCGCATCTGTCCGGAGTTCAATCCGGTCCAGGTGCTGCGCCGCAGTGGAAAGTCCGTGCTCCTGGTGGGCACGACCGGTCGGACGAGCGCGGTCGCCAAGTGTTTACTGGACCATTCGCCCGCGTGGGTCGAGAGCTTCCGGCAGGAAATAAGCGCGTACCGGGCGTTCGTCCGGCACCGTCCACCGGTCCGGGTGCCGCGTCTGGTGGCGGCCGATCCCGACAACTGCACGCTGGTGGTGGAGCGCATGCCGGGCCGGGTGGCGGCCCTGACCCGGCACCCCTCCGAGGCGCCGCCGCGGGCCGATGTGCGGGCCGCGCTCGGGGCGATCTGCCGGGTCAACGCCTGGCGTCCGCCCGCCGGGCTGTTCGACGCCCCCCTGGACTACGCGGGCCGGATCGGGCGCTACCACGACCTGGGGCTGCTCACCGACCGCGATCTGGGTGATCTCCAGAAGCTGCTGCACGGCCTCTCGCACACCCAGGGCCAGTTCTGCCACGGCGACGCACTGCTGAACAACGTCCTGCTGTCCCCCGCGGGCCCGGTGCTGCTCGACTGGGACAACGCGGGCTGGTACCTGCCGGGCTACGACCTCGCCACCCTGTGGTCGGTGCTCGGCGACGCGCCGGTGGCCCGCCGGCACATCAGCCAGCTCGCCCAGTCCGCGGGCACCGCCTCGCGGGACGCCTTCCTGGTGAATCTGATGCTGGTGCTGACCCGCGAGATCCGTCGCTACGAGACCGCGGTCCAGCGCACCATGCGCGAGCCCACGCCGACCGGGACACCGGGTCCGGGACAGCCCGGGGTGCCCGCGGCGGGCGAGGAGCAGCGGCTGCTCCTGCGCCGACTGCACGACGACTGCCAGATGGCACGCCGTGCGGTACGGGCGGCGGTCGGCACTCGCTGACCGCCGGGGGTGCCGGCGAGGCGGCACCCCCGAAGGGGAATGGTGAGCGGCGCAGCCCCTCGGGGGCGCGCCGCTCACCCCTGTATTGGTCCATTCCACCGACGCCCCGCAGGCCCGGGGCCCGCTCCGGGAAAGCTCCTCCGGTGATGCCCTGACAGGCGACATCCTGACCGGATCAGGTAGTTGACGGAACGTCGGCAAGCCTCTGGCTCTCAGCCGACCGAGGGCTTTAGTCTCGGTTTCTCCCGCACGGCCGTAGGACCCGGCCGACGGCGCAGGCCGGACCGGGTCCTGGCACACCGTCACACCGCCCCGGCTCGGGCCGGCTTGAGGAGGCTGTTTTGCGAGGATCCGCCCCGGAAGACGACACCAGACCCCACCGTCCCGCCCTGCGCAGGTCCGCCACCGCCGTCGCCGCCGCGGTACTGCTGCTGCCGCTGGTCTCGGCGGCCCCGTCCGCGCAGGCCCGGCAGCCCCGTTCGGACACCCTCCAGCATGCCTTCGGCGAGGCCGCCGCGCGCTTCCATGTGCCACGCAGTGTGCTGATGGGCGTCTCGTACCTGGAGTCCCGCTGGGACGGCCACGGCGGCGCGCCCAGCGTCTCCGGGGGCTACGGCCCGATGCACCTGACCGACGCCCGTGCGGCCGTGGCGGGGCAGCCGGAGTTCAGCGCGGACGGCGAGGACGCCCGCGGCGACACCGCCCGGACCCGCCGTACGGTACCGGCCACGCAGCGGCGCCGGGCGGTGCTGCCCGCCCAAGTCCCGGCCCGACTACGGACGTTGCCGCAGGCCGCGCGACTGACCGGGCTGCCGGCGGCGACGCTGCGCACCGACTCCGCGGCGAACGTGATGGGCGGCGCCGCGCTGCTGGCCGCGGCGCAGCGCGGGCTGGGGCTGCCGGCCAGCAGCGACCCGGCGAAGTGGTACGCGGCGGTGGCGCGCTACGGCGGCGAGGACAGCGCACGCGGCGGCGCCGCCTTCGCGAACGACGTGTACGCGGTGATGCGCCGGGGGCAGTCGCGGACCACCGACGCCGGGCAGCGGGTCACCCTGGCCGCCGCACCGGCGCTCACCCCCGACCCCTCCCAGGCGAAACGTATCGGCGCGTCCGCCGGCTCCGCGCGGCGGGCCGCCGGCCACGGCTCCGCCGGTGAGCTGGAGTGCCCCTGGTCCGTCGCGTGCGAGTCCTGGCCGGCTCCGTACGAGGTGTACGACAAGACCAACTACGGCAACCACGACCTGGCGAACCGCCCCAAGGACCAGCGGATCGACACCATCGTCATCCATGACACCGAGGGTTCCTGGGAGACCAGCCTTCGGCTGATCAAGGACCCCAAGTACGTCTCCTGGCACTACACCGTCCGCTCCTCGGACGGACTGATCGCGCAGCACGTGCCGACCAAGGACGTCGCCTGGCACGCGGGCAACTGGTTCGTGAACTCGCACTCGATCGGCATCGAGCACGAGGGCTTCCTCGCGGCGCCGGACGCCTGGTACACCGAGGCGATGTACCTGACGTCGGCCCGCCTGGTGACGTACCTGGCCCACAAGTACGGCATCCCGCTGGACCGGCAGCACATCCTGGGCCATGACAACGTCCCCGGCACCACGACGTCCACGATCCCCGGGATGCACACCGACCCGGGGCCGTACTGGGACTGGGCGCACTACTTCACCCTGCTGGGCCGGCCGTTCCTCCCCACCGCGGGCCCGCGCGGCGGCCTGGTGACCATCCGGCCTCTCTACCAGCTGAACCGGCCGGTCTACACGGGCTGCGAGAAGGACGGGCGGCAGTGCCCGGTCCACGGCTCCACGGCCGTCCGGCTGCACACCGCGCCGAGCGACGACGCCCCGCTGATCCGGGACATCGGACTGCATCCGGACGGCTCCGCCACGACGACCGGGGTCAACGACACGGGGGCGCGGGCAACGACGGGCCAGCGGTTCGCGGTGGCCGGCCGATCCGGCGACTGGACGGCGATCTGGTACCTCGGGCAGAAGGCGTGGTTCCGCAATCCGCTCGGCATGCCGACGGCCGTGGACGCCAAGGGCCCGGTCGCCACCCCGAAGGCCGGCCGGGCGGAGATCCCGGTCTACGGACGGGCGTACCCGGAGACCGCCGCCTACCCGTCGAAGGTGCCGGTGCAGGCGGTCTCCCCGCTGCCGTACAAGCTCCTCGCCGGTCAGGCGTACGCGGTCGGCGGGCGGGTGCGGAGCGACTACTTCTACTCGCCGACCTACGACCTCGCCCAGCATGCGGTCGTCCGCGGCCGGGACGTGTACTACGAGATCCAGCTCGGCCACCGGGTGGGGTATGTGCGGGCCGCCGATGTCGACGTCAGGTCCTCGGAGGCACCGGCGTCGGGGCCCTAGACGATCGGGGTGCGCACCTGAAGAGCGCGTCGCGCCCGGTGGTCGGCAGGGGCCGTCCACCGGGCGCGACGCCGCCCGCGGTATGTCCGCTCCGGGTCAGCCCTGCTGGAAGAGCTCCGCGGGCAGCGGCTTGAGCAGCGCGTAGAGGTCGTCGGTGATCGGGCGGTCCCAGCTGGCGATGGTGACCAGCACGCCGTCACTGCGGTCGAACTGCGCGCAGGAGATGCGGCTCTCGGAGCACTTGATGCGCTTGACGATGAGGAGGTTGTCCTCGTGCATCACGGGGGTGTCCTCGCTCTCGACGACCGTCACCGGCTCGTCGTTGCCGAGCGCCGCGAGCAGCTGGGCCACCTCGAAGGGCACCTGGCCCTCCTCCAGCTCGCGGGCCGGTGAGCCCTCCGGCAGATTGCCGATGATCATCGCGGGGCCGCGCCCGCCGAACAGGTCGTAGCGGAGGAAGACGCCCTGGCAGCTCCCGTCGGGCGCGGGCAGCAGCCCGGCCCCGAGATTGCCGGGCCAGTCCCCGGGGTCCATGGCGAGTACGTCGAAGTCTGGACCGGCGGGCGTGGCGCTACGGCGGCGGAGGAAGGACATGCCGCCATCGTACGTGGCCCGGCCCCGGTCGCCGCGCGGACGTCGGCCGTGACGCGTCAACGGGCGCGGCACCGTCAGCCGGTCGGATTCCCGGGCGCGCCGCCGTGTTGCTCGCGGTGCCGTTCGTGGTGCCGGGCGACCCGGGCGCGGTTGCCGCAGGAGGGCGTGCACCACTCCTGGCGGGGGTGGTCCTTGACGAAGTAGCGCACACAGCGCGGGGCCAGGCAGGCGCGCAGCCGTTCGCGGTCCGGGCCGTGGAGGAAGGCGATGGCGGCGCGGGCGAGCGCGGCGGTGAGCCGGTCGGCGGTCGGCGGGGTGCCGGCCGGGAGGTCGCGCAGTGCGGGCGGTGCTCCCGGCTCCCAGCTGAGCCGGGGGGCGGTCGGGACCCGGGCCGCGGCGGCGTTCAGCCGGCGGATCGCCTCGTCCTCGCGGAGCAGCCGGTGGGCGTCGGCGGAGCTGGGCGGTCCGGGGCGGACGGCGCGGGCGAACAGCGACCGGACGGCGGCCCGCAGCTCCCGGACGGCGGCGAGCAGCGACGCGTCCGGGGTGCCCAGGTCCTGGCAGCCGTCCAGGAGGGCGGCACGTTCCGCCACCCATGCCGCGAGTCCCGCGGTGTCGGTCAGATCGTCGGCGACGCCGCCGTGCCCGTCGTGGCGGATGGTGACCGCGAGATCCAGGGCGAGCCGTGTTGCATCCATGGAGCTAATGGTAGCTTCTCGATCAACCATTAATACCTGAGGGGGATACATGGCCGACCTGCGTCAACTGCTCCGCGATCTCCCGGTGTTCGGAGGCGATCCGCCTGCCTTCGACCCGGCGGACACGCCCGACGACCCCGTGGACCTGTTCACCGCCTGGCTCCTCGGCGCCATCCGGGCGCAGATCCCCGAACCCCACGCGATGACGGTCTCCACCGCCGGCGCCGACGGCAACCCGTCCGCCCGCACCCTGATCCTCAAGGACCTCGACACGGACGGCTGGCGGTTCGCCGCGCACGACGACAGCACCAAGGGCCGCGAGCTGACCGCCCGCCCGTATGCCGCGCTGACCTTCTACTGGCAGCCGCTTGCCCGCCAAGTGCGCGTACGGGGGCCGGTGGTGCGGGAGAGCGCGGAGCGGTCCGCCGCCGACTTCCGCGCCCGGGGCGCCGGGGCGCGCGCCGAGGCACTGATCGGCCGGCAGAGCACCCCGCTGACCGGCCCCGCCGAGCGGGACGCCGAGGTGTCCGCCTCCGCCGCCCGCCTCGCCCGGGACCCCGACCTGGTGCCGCCGCAGTGGACGCTGCACACCGTCCGGGCGGAGTCGGTGGAGTTCTGGCAGGGCGACAAGGAGCGCAACCACACCCGGCTCCTGTACCGCCGGACCGGCGCGACGTGGCAGAAGGGACTCCTGTGGCCATGACGACGCCCACCCCGACGACCGCCGAGGCGGTACGCGACGAGGTCGAGGCCGGACACGCGCGGCTCCGCGCCCTGCTCCCGGCCCTCACCGACACCGCCGCCCGCGAGCCCGCCGCACTGCCCGGCTGGTCCCGCGCCCATGTGCTCTCCCACATCGAGGGCATCGGCCGCGCCATGGCCCGCCAGGCCCGCTACGCGCTGCGCGGAGAGCTGATCGTCGCTTACGACGGCGGCTTCCCGGCCCGGACCGCCGCCATCGAGGAGGGCTCCCGGCGCGACGCGGCGGCACTCCGCCAGGCCGTGACCGACACCCTCGCCGAGGCGTCCGCGGCCTGGGCCGCGGTCGGCCCCGCGGACTGGTCACGGCCGGTCGGGTACCGCGACGGCGACCTGCGCGGCGCACTGCTGTGCTGGTGGCGGGAGTTGACGATCCATACGGCCGACGCGCTCCTCGGCGACAGTCCCGCGGACTGGCCCCCGGCCCTGTGCCACCACCTCCTGGACCACCTGGCCCCCCGCGCCCCGAAGGGCATCCGCCTCACCCTCGAAGCGACCGCCGACGCGGCGCCGCGCCCACCGTGCGGACCGGCGGACGCGCCCACGGTGACCGTGCGCGGCACCCTCACCGACCTCGCCGCCTGGCTGGCCGGCCGGGCCCCGCGCGGCCCGCTCCACTGCACCCGCGCGGGAACCGGCTCCCCCCTTCCCGCACTGCGCGACTGGCCCTGAGGCGCCGGTCCGGCGGGGCCTCAACCACCGCCGGAAGGAAGCGAGTTCCCCCCCCACAAGGGGCCCCGCGCGCCCCTCGCCTCCGTCGAACGTCCGGTCCACGTAGCGGTCTTGGGACCGGTCCCGGTGCCGGTCGACGGGGGCGGGGGCGGGGGCGGGGGCGGGGTGGGGCTCGTTCGCGTGCCCCACCCGTTTCCCCCTCGCCGCCCCTCCAGCCCTTCTCCATACACTTGACATAATACAGATGGCCGATAACCCTGGAGGCCCACGGAGGAAGGGAGTTGCATGTCCGAGCAGCCGACAGTACGTACCGCGGAAGGCGCGCTACGCGGGCGTCGCCGGCAGGGGCACGCGGTGTTCCGCGGCATCCCGTACGCCGCACCGCCGGTGGGAGCGCTGCGGTTCGCCGCACCCGTGCCGGTGCCGCGCTGGGACGGGACGCGGGAGGCGGCGGAGTTCGGGCCGGCGGCACCGCAGTCCGGGCCGGTTCGGGCGAGCACGGAAGAGGGCACGGACTGGCTGACGCTCAACGTCTGCACGCCGGACCCGGGAGCGGCGGGGCTGCCGGTGCTGGTGTGGATCCACGGGGGCGCCTATATCGCGGGGACGTCGAGCGACCCGATGTACGACCCCGCGGCGCTGGCCGCGGCGGGGCTCGTCGTGGTGAGCGTCAACTACCGGTTGGGCGCCGAGGGTTTCGCCTTCCTCGACGGCGCCCCGGCCAACCGCGGGTTCCTCGACCAGATCGCGGCGCTGCACTGGGTACGGCGGAACATCGCCGCGTTCGGCGGGGACCCCGACCAGGTCACTGTGGCCGGGCAGTCCGCCGGGGCGGGATCCGTCGCCGCCCTGCTGACGATGAAGCCGGTGCGCGGCCTGTTCCGACGCGCCATCGCCCACTCCGTGCCGGGCGGCCACTGCACGCCGGCACTGGCGGAGCAGGTCACCGCCGCGCTGGCGGGCCGGCTCGGCACGGCGCCCACCGCACGGGCCCTCTCCGGTGTCTCCCCCCGGCGTCTGGCCGCGGAACTGACCTCGCTCGGCACCGAACTCCCCCGGTATCTGGAGAGTTGGGGACCGATCTCCCGCACCGGTGTCGCCGTCCATCCCGTCGTCGACGGCGAGGTCCTCGCCGTATCGCCCTGGCAGCCGCCGGCCGGTGGCCGAGCCGGCGGAATCGAGCTCCTCGTGGGCCATACCCGCGACGAGTTCCGGCTGTTCAGCGTGATGAGCGGACGGGCGAAGGGGTTCACCGAGGAGGAGGCCGCAACCGCCCTGGCTCTCTTCGCCCCGGCGCCGGACGGTCCGGCCGCCTACCGCGCCGCCCACCCGCGGGCCACCCCCGGGGAACTGCTGGAAACGGTCTACGCGGACGCCCTCTTCCGCATGCCGTCACTGCACCTGGCCCAGACGAACGCCGCGGCCGGCGGCACCTCGTTCCTCTTCGAACTGCGGCTGCCGTCCCCGGCCGTCGGAGGCGCCCTGGGCGCCTGCCACGGCCTCGACGTCCCCCTGGCCTTCGGCACGCTGGACAGCCCCACCGGCAGGGATCTCGTCGGCGACCCGCCCACCCCCGGGGCACTCGCGGTATCGCGGGAACTGCACCAGGCGTGGGTGCGTTTCGCCACCACCGGGGACGCCGGGTGGTCCGCCTACACCCCGGACCGGCACCTCACCCGCGTCCTGGACGCCGAACCCACGACCGCGCCCTACCCCGAAGACGCCTCCCGCCGCATCTGGGACGGTTACGCGCTCGCACCCTTCGCTCCGGCGTAGCAGTGAGCGCGGCGGGGGGGGAGACGTGCCCGTCGAGGTGTCCGAAGCGCGACGCGGCGACGCCGCCGTCCCGCGCTCGCCCGCGCCCTAGGTCAGGTCGAACTCGCCCTCGCGGGCGCCGAGGACGAAGCCCCGCCATTCGGCGGGGGTGAAGATGAGGGCCGGTATCTCCGGACTGCGGCCGTTGCGCATGGCGATGTACCCCTCGATGAACGCGACCTGGACATCGCCGCCCACCCCTTGGCTGCTCGACTGCCATTCGGCGTGCGTCAGGTCGAGTTCGGGCCTGGGCCCGCCCGCGAGCCGCTGCTCGGTGATGCTGTCGGCCACGTAACCGCTCCTCCCGGTCGTCGTCCGGGCCAGCGTAACGACTGCGCCCGGGGACCGACAGGGGACGTCGGGCGGCGGTCCGCGGGCGCGGTCGGACGTCAGCGGGCGGGCGGTTCGGCGCCCACCAGCCACATGGCGAAGAACTGGGAACCGCCCCCGTAGGCGTGTCCCAACGCCCGGCGGGCGCCGTCCACTTGGTGCTCACCGGCCTGGCCGCGCACCTGGAGGGCGGCCTCCGCGAAGCGGATCATGCCGGAGGCGCCGATGGGGTTGGTGGACAGGACGCCGCCGGAGGGGTTGACGGGGAGGTCGCCGTCGAGTTCGGTGACGCCGGCCTCGGTGAGCTTCCAGCCCTCGCCCTCCTGGGCGAAGCCGAGGTTCTCCAGCCACATCGGCTCGTACCAGGAGAACGGGACGTACATCTCGACGGCGTCGATCTGGCGGCGCGGGTCGGTGATGCCGGCCTGGCGGTAGACGTCGGCGGCGCAGTCCTTGCCGGCCTGAGGGGAGACGAAGTCCTTGCCGGCGAAGAGGGTGGGTTCGCTGCGCATCGCCCCGCCGTGCACCCAGGCCGGCGGGCGCGGGGAGCCGGCGGCGCCGGTGTGGTCGGTGAGGATCATCGCGCAGGCGCCGTCGGAGGACGGGCAGGTCTCGGAGTAGCGGATCGGGTCCCAGAGCATCGGCGAGGACTGGACCTTCTCCAGCGTGAGGCCGTGCTCGTGGAGGTGGGCGTAGGGGTTCTTGAGGGCGTTGCGGCGGTCCTTGTACGCGACGAGGGAGCCGACGGTGTCGGGGGCGCCGGTGCGCCGCATGTACGCGCGGACGTGCGGGGCGAAGAATCCGCCGGCGCCGGCCAGCAGCGGCTGCTGGAAGGGGACGGGGAGGGACAGGCCCCACATGGCGTTGGACTCGGACTGCTTCTCGAAGGCGAGGGTGAGGACCGTGCGGTGCACCCGGGCGGCGACGAGGTTGGCCGCGACCAGGGCGGTGGAGCCGCCGACGGAGCCGGCGGTGTGCACCCGCAGCATCGGCTTGCCGACGGCGCCGAGCGCGTCGGCGAGGTAGAGCTCCGGCATCATCACCCCCTCGAAGAAGTCGGGGGCCTTGCCGATGACCACGGCGTCGATGTCCGCCCAGTGCAACGCCGCGTCGTCCAGGGCGCGTTGGGCGGCCTCGCGCACCAGGCCGGCGAGGGAGACGTCGCGGCGGGCGGCGACGTGCTTGGTCTGGCCGATGCCGACGACGGCCACGGGCTCCTTGCTCACTGCCCCTCCTCGGGTTGTCCGCCGGTGCCCGGCCGCGGGTCCCCTTCGAGGACGGCGACCAGGTTCTGCTGGAGGCACGGGCCCGAGGTGGCGTGTGCCAGGGCGCGGTCCGACTCGCCGCGCCGGATACGGGCGGCGGCCTCGCCGATCCGGATCAGGCCGGCGGCCATGACGGGGTTGGCGGCGAGCGCGCCGCCGGACGGGTTGATGCGGACGTGCGCGCCCCGCGGCCCGTCGAGCTTCAGTGCGCGGCGCAGGACGACCTCCTGAGAGGCGAACGGGGCGTGCAACTCGGCCGTGTCCACGGGGCGTTCGAAGGCGCCGGCGCGCTCCGCGGCGAGCCGGGTGGACGGGGAGTCGGTGAGGTCGCGGACGCCCAGGCTGTGGGCCTCGATGCGGTGGTCCAGGCCGCGGATCCAGGCGGGGCGGTCGGTGAGCCGGCGGGCGGTGTCCCCGGCGGCGAGGACGACGGCCGCGGCGCCGTCGACGACGGGCGGGCAGTCGCCGGTGCGCAGCGGCGCGACCACGTACTCGCCCGGTGGCCGCACCGGCCCGCCGCGGCGCCGGGCGGCCGTGCCGGCCGGCCGGCGCTCGTCGGTCAGTCCGGCGTCGATCAGCGCCCGGGCCTGGAGCGCGGCGAGCGCGACGGAGTCCGGCCACAGCGGGGCGACATAGTACGGGTCGAGCTGTCGGGTGAGGACCTCGCGGACGTCGCCGGACGAGGACTTGCCGTACGCGTAGACCAGTGCGGTGTCGGCCTCGCCGGTGAGGATCTTCACCCACGCCTCGTAGAGCGCCCAGGCGCCGTCCATCTCGACATGGGATTCGGAGATCGGCGGCCAGGCGCCGACGCCGTCCAGGGCCATGGTGAAGGAGAAGGCCCGGCCGGCGAGGTAGTCGGAGGATCCGGAGCAGGTGAAGTCGATGTCCCGGGCGCGGAGTCCGGTCTGCGCCAGGACGTCGTGGAGTACCGGCAGCAGCATCTCGACCTCGGAGGTCGCCGCGCTGTCGCGGACGTGCCCGCTCTGCGCGAAGGCGACGACGGCGACGTCCCGCGCCGCGCCCCGGACCGGTTCCCGCGCCGCTGCGCGCGCTGGCTCGGGCATCAGATCAGCTCCTTGTAGCTGTCGTAGTCGGCGTCGGGCTCACCGGTGGGCCGGTAGTGGTCGGGGTAGCGGGAGCCGTCGGTCCAGACCGGTTCGACGCGCAGCCCCATGCGGACCTGGTCGTACGGGATCCCGCCGATCCGGGCGTGCAGCGCCAGGTCGGCACCGTCCAGGGCGATATGGGCGTAGACGTAGGGGACCTCGATGTCGAGGTTGCGGGCCTTGATGTTGACGATGCAGTAGGTGGTGACGGTGCCGCGGGGGCCGACCTCGACCTGGGTGGTGGTCGCGACGCCGCAGGTGGGGCAGGCGCCGCGGGGCGGGACGTAGACCTTGCGGCAGGAGGGGCAGCGTTCGCCGATGGTCCGGTGGTCGGCGAGGGCCTGGAGGTAGCGGGACTGGGCGCGGCCGGGCGAGTAGGTGTAGTCGAGCCGGGCCGGGGTGGTGATCCCGGTCAGCGGGTCGTCGAACTCCCCGCTGTGCGCTTGGGGTTGATGGACCGTCCGGTCGCCCTCCGCCGGTTCGAAGCAGGCGATGTCGGTGATCGCGCCGGTGCGCTCCGCGGCCCAGCGGATGCGGACCCGCATACCGGTGCGTACCGCCTCGGGGCCGGGGGCGTCCAGGGCGTGCAGCAGGGCGGTGTCGGCGCCGTCGAGCCGGACCAGGACCCAGGCGAAGGGGGCGGCGAGGGGCTGGCCGCGGCGGGGGGACGGGTTCCACGCCCAGGTGGTGACCGTGCCGCCGGTGCCGACCTCGACCAGGTCGCGGATCTCGTCGGCGGTGACCGGGTCGTATTCGACCGGCGGTACGACCACCCGCCCGTCGGTCGCCCGGACCCCGAGCACGCAGCGCTCACGCAGCCCGGTCAGGAAGGCGCTCTGGACGGGGCCCAGCGAGCGGGTGAACGGGAACTCCACGACGAGCGGCGCCGTGAGGACCTCTGACATGCGGACTCCTCGGTCTCTGGGGGGTCAGGCGCGCCGGAAGACGGGTGGGCGCTTCTCCGCGAAGGCGCGGGAGCCCTCCTTGGCGTCGGCGGTGTCGAACACGGGCCAGCCGCGGGCGAGTTCGGCGGCGAGCCCGTCGGCCTCGGCCATCCCGGCGGTCTCGTACACGGACGCCTTGACCGCCTCGACGGCGAGCGGGCCGCAGGCGTTGATCCGCTCGGCGATCTCCAGCGCCTTCGGCAACGCGCCGCCATCGGGCACGACATGGCCGATCAGGCCGATGCGGGCGGCCTCGGGCGCCGGGTACGGTCGCCCGGTGAGCAGCATCTCCAGGGCGTGGGTGCGCGGGATCTGGCGGGCGAGGCGGACGGTGGAGCCGCCGATCGGGAACAGTCCGCGCCGGACCTCGAAGAGCCCGAACGTGGCGCTCTCGCCGGCGACGCGGATGTCGGTGCCCTGGAGGATCTCGGTACCGCCGGCGACGCAGTGGCCCTCGACGGCCGCGATGACCGGCTTGCGCGGGCGGTGGTGCCGGAGCATCGCCTTCCAGTGCAGATCGGGGTCGGCGCGCAGCCGTTCGCGGAACCGCTCACCGGACATTCCGCCGCCGGCCAGCGCCTTGAGGTCCATACCGGCGCAGAAGGCGCCGCCGGCGCCGGTCAGCACGATCGACCGGATCCCGTCGTCCTCGTCGGCGGCCAGCCAGCCGTCGTACAGGCCCACCAGCATCGGCAGCGAGAGCGCGTTCTTGGCCTCCGGCCGGTTGAGGGTGAGCACCAGTGTCGCGCCGACGCGCTCCACGGTGAGGTGTTCGGTGCCCTCGGCCCGCTGCGGTCGCGGTGTGGTCGAGGGTCGTTCGGTCCCGCCCATTGCGTCCTCCCGTCTCACGACGAGAACAGGTTGCAGTAGCGGCACGGCGAGTTCAAGGCTTTTCTGACGCACAGTCAGTTTTCTTCGCCGCGGCCCTTCCCTGCTCTTCCCCGCGGCGCTCTAATGACCGCCGGGCCGCCGTCCGCCGCCGTCCGCGCGATCTGGAGGAGACGTGGAGTACAACCTTGCCGACCTCTTCGAGTCGATCGTCGACACGGTCCCGGACCGCGAGGCGCTGGTGTACCTCGACCATCCCGGCACCGGCGCGGAGCGGCGGCTGACCTACGCGCAGCTCGACCGCGCCGCCAACCGCCTCGCCCACCACCTCGCCGACCGCGGCATCGGCCCCGGCGACCACGTCGGGCTGCACCTCTACAACGGCGTCGAGTACGTCCAGGCCGCCTACGCCTGCCTGAAGATCCGTGCCGTGCCGGTGAACGTCAACTACCGCTACGTCGAAGAGGAGTTGGTCTACCTCTACCGCGACGCCGACCTGGTGGCGCTGGTCTTCGACGCGGAGTTCACCGAACGGGTCGCCGCCGCCCTGCCGCAGACGACGAAGCTGCGGCACCTGGTCCGGGTCGGCACCCCGCCCCCCGGCGCCCCCGAGCCGCGGCCCGCCCCCGTCCCGCTCGCGGACGCCGAGGCGGCCGGTTCGCCGGAGCGCGGCTTCGGCCCCCGCTCCGCCGACGACCGGATCGTCATCTACACCGGCGGCACCACCGGCATGCCCAAGGGTGTGGTGTGGCGCCACGAGGACATCTTCTTCTCCGGGATGGGCGGCGGCGCACCGACCGGAGAGCCGGTCGGGCGCCCCGCGGAACTGGCCGAACGGGTCGCGGCCGGCGGTGACGGCCTCGTCTTCTTCCCGACGCCGCCGCTGATGCACGGCACCTCCACCCTCACCGCGTTCATCGCCTTCCACTTCGGCCAGAAGGTCGTCCTCCACCGCAAGTACGTGCCCGAAGAGGTTCTGCGCACCGTCGAGCGGGAGCGGGTCACCAGCGTCTCGCTGGTCGGTGACGCGATGCTGCGCCCCCTCGTCGACGCGCTCGGCGGCCCCCTCAAGGGGGCGGACTGCTCCTCCCTCCTCAGCGTCAGCAGCTCCGGCGCGATCCTCTCCGAGACGGTGCGCGCGCAGTTCGGCGCTCTGGTCCCGGACGCGATGCTGCTGAACAACTTCGGCTCCTCCGAGTCCGGCTTCAACGGCACCGCGACAAACGACTCGGGGCCGCGGAACGGTTTCCGGCTGAACGTCAACTCCCGTACGGCGGTGGTGGATCCGGTCAGCCACGAGCCGGTGGCGGTCGGCGAGCCGGGCCGCATCGCCCTGCGCGGCCACGTACCGCTCGGCTACCACAACGACCCCGCCAAGACCGCCGAGACGTTCTTCGAGGCGCACGGCGACCGATGGGTGCTGCTCGGCGACATGGCGACCGTCGACGCGCAGGGCGTCGTCACCGTCCTGGGCCGCGGCTCGCAGTGCATCAACTCCGGTGGCGAGAAGGTCTATCCGGAGGAGGTCGAGCAGGCCCTGAAGTCCCATCCGGATGTGTATGACGCACTGGTGGCGGGTGTTCCCGACGAGCGCTGGGGCCATCGCGTCGCCGCCGTCGTCCAGCTCCGCGACGGGGCGGACGTGCTGGACGCCGCGGGGATCCAGGCCCACTGCCGGGCCCGGCTCGCCGGCTACAAGATCCCGCGCGACGTCGTCTTCACCGACCGCATCCAGCGCTCGCCCAGCGGCAAGGCGGACTACCGCTGGGCGAAGGCCGTGGTGTCGGGCGAGCGGGGGGCGTGAGAGCCGGGGCCGCGACTCAGTCTCCGCAGACCGACCGCAGCGACCGGGCCAGCCCCACCGCGTGCAGGACGTCCAGGTGGCGCCGATGGCCGACCCGCACCGCGGCCACCGCGAGCCACGGCACACACCCGGGGGCCGAACGCGCCTGCGGGGACGCGGCGATGGCCCGCACCAGCTCGCCGTTGATGCGGTTGATCTCCTGGCGGACCCGGGCGAGATCCGGCCGGCCGGTCGGCGCCTGCGACGGATCCGCGGCCCACCGGCGATACAGCCCCCGCTGCACGACCTTGTTCGCCTCGATCTGGTCCCGGAAGATCCGCACCGTCGTCTCCGGGTCGGCGCCCAGCCGCCGGGCCTGCTGCGACACGGCGTCCAGCACCTGCCGCTCGCGCGCCGGGTCGTCGATCGGGCTGTCGGTGCCCCACTTCGCCGCGGCCACCGCATCGGCGGTGGCCAGCCGCTCCTCGGAGAGCGCGGCCAGGGGCCGCAGCCGGTCGTACGGGGCGGGTGCGGTGCGGGCGGCCGGGGCGCCGGCGGTCGCGGCCGGGGCACCGCCGCCGGGCGCGGCACAGGGCGCCGCGACGGCACCGCCGGCCCCGGCGAACAGCGCCGCCGCGGTGACACCGGCGAGCAACGTACGGCGCAGGGAGGAAGTCGGCTGCACGGTCGGCCTTTCTCGTCACTACGGGAGGCGTGCGGGCAGATGGAGCCTACGGCCCGTCGGGGGTGCGGACACCACCGGGCCGGCCGGCCAGCCCTCCTGACCCACCGTCAGCCCTCGCCGCGCACCCCGCCGGGAACGGCGCCACCGCCGCCGGGAACTCCCCGGCCGCTCCTCGTGGACGGGTCGGCCCGCGCCCTCGACGGCGGATCGCACGGGCGCCGCCGCCCCCGCGCCCGGTATGCCGGCCGGACGTCACCGACCTGCGCCTTCCGTACGCCGCCCAGCGCCGGGACACTGGCCTGGGGCTGCTTGCGGCAGGCCCCTTGACGTGGTCGCCGCGCGCTGATTACTTGGATCCGCATGCGGCTACCGAATGATCGGTAGGTACACGAGGCGGTGAGACTCCATGCCACAAGCGGCTGCGGGCAGCGGGACGTCCGGACAGGCCGGGGGGTTCGACGATGCCGAGCGGCTCTCTCCGGACGCCCTGCGCGCACGGCAACTCGCCCGGCTGCAGGCCACGTTGCGGCACGCGTACGAGCGCGTCCCCTTCTACCGGGAGTCCTTCGACCGGGCGGGCGTGCGGCCCGAGGACTGCCGCTCGCTGGATGATCTCGCGCGCTTCCCGTTCACGGTCAAGGACGATCTGCGGGCGCAGTATCCGTTCGGGATGTTCGCCGTCCCCAGGAGCGAGGTACGGCGCATCCACGCGTCGAGCGGCACCACCGGGCGCCCGACGGTCGTCGGCTACACCGAGCGCGATCTGTCGCACTGGGCGGACGTGGTGGCCCGGTCCATCCACGCGGCCGGCGGGCGCCCCGGCCACACCGTCCATATCGCCTACGGATACGGGCTGTTCACCGGCGGGCTGGGCGCACACTACGGCGCGGAGCGGCTCGGCTGCACGGTCGTGCCGGCGTCCGGCGGGATGACCAGCCGCCAGGTGCAGATCATCCAGGACTTCCGCCCGGAGATCATCATGGTGACGCCCACCTACATGCTGACCCTGCTGGACGAGTTCGAGCGGCAGGGCGTCGACCCCCGCAAGACCTCGCTCCAGGTGGGCATCTTCGGCGCCGAGCCGTGGACGGAGGAGATGCGCCGGGAGATCGAGGAGCGGTTCGCGATCGACGCCGTGGACATCTACGGCCTGTCGGAGGTCATGGGGCCCGGCGTCGCCCAGGAGTGCGTGGAGACCAAGGACGGCCTCCACATCTGGGAGGACCACTTCTACCCGGAGGTCGTCGACCCGATCACCGGCGAGGTGCTGCCGGACGGCGAGCACGGCGAGCTGGTCTTCACCTCCCTCACCAAAGAGGCCATGCCGGTCGTCCGCTACCGCACCCGGGACCTGACCCGGCTGCTGCCCGGCACCGCTCGCCCGGCCTTCCGCCGCATGGCGAGGATCACCGGGCGCAGCGACGACATGATCATCCTGCGCGGGGTCAACCTCTTCCCCGCGCAGGTCGAGGAGATCGTGCTGCGCACCCCCGGCGTCGCCCCGCACTTCCAGCTCCGGCTGACCCGCGAGGGCCGGATGGACCGGCTGACCGTACGGGCCGAGGCCCGGCCGGACGCGACTCCCGAGGACCGTACGGCGGCCGCCGACCGGATCGCCCGGGGCGTGAAGGACGGTATCGGGGTCTCGGTCGCGGTCGAGATCCTCGACCCGGAGACGCTGGAACGGTCGGTGGGGAAGTTCAAGCGCATCGTGGACGCCCGCCGGGACGGGTGACGTCAGGTCGTCGACGGATCCCCCTTGATCAGCGCGAAGGGGGCGCCCGCCGGATCCATCAGCATCGCCAGGCGGCCGACACCGGGGGTGTTCATCGGGGGGATGAGCGGCGTGGCGCCGTGCTGGACGGCGGTGTTGAAGGTGGCGTCGCAGTCGGCCACGCCGAAATAGGGGTGCCACTCGGACGTCGAACCGGCGTCCAGGTGGACCTGCTGGAGCTGCAGGATGCCACCGTGCGCGGTGTCGTCGCCCTGGCCGGCGCCGGGTGCGGAGGCGAGGGTGTAGACCATGTCGCCGCCCATCGGCGCGTCCGTGTAACTCCAGGAGAAGACGGCACCGTAGAAGTCCTTGGCCGCGGCGGCGTCGGTGGTGTACAGCTCCGTCCAGCAGAGGGCGTTCGGCTCCATGACCACGTCCAGGCCCTTGACGTCGCCCGGCTGCCAGACGGCGAAGTCGGCGCCCGTCGGGTCGGTGAGCATGGCCAGCCGGCCGGCGGTGAAGACGTCCGTCGGCGCGACCCGGACCCGGCCGCCGGCCTGCTCCACCGCCTTGCAGGTGGCGTCCGCGTCCGCGGTGTGGAAGTACGGCGTCCAGGCCGGGCTCGCGCCCTCCTCCGTCAGCGGGCCGACCGCGCCGACCGTCCTGCCGTCGAGCTGGAAGAAGCCGTAGCCGCCGCCTTCCGGGCCGGCCGACTGGAAGGTCCAGCCGAACACCGCGGAGTAGAAGGCCGCGGCGGCGTCGACGTCGGGTGCGCCGAGGTCGAGCCAGTTCGGCGAGCCCGGGACGAAGTGGGTCGTCAACATCAGAGGTGCTCCCATCGCGCGGTGGTCAGTGCCGGTTCCCAGCATGGCAGGGGGCACTGACAGCCGCCCTCCGCGCGCCGCTCAGGGAGTGCCGAACCGCTCCCGCAGCTCGCGCTTGAGCACCTTGCCGCTGGCGTTCCGCGGCAGCGCGTCCACGAACACCACCCGCTTGGGGATCTTGAACGGAGCCAGCCGGGCGCGGGCCGCGGCGATCAGCTCCGCCTCCCCCACCCCGGCGTCGCCGCCGTCCGCTCCGCCGCCGTCCGCGCCGCCGGTGCGCCGGACGACGACCGCGGTCACCGCCTCGATCCAGCGCTCGTCCGGCAGCCCGATGACCGCGACCTCGGCGACCTGCGGATGCTCGTAGAGCACGTCCTCCACCTGGCGCGAGGCGACCAGGACACCGCCGGAGTTGATCACGTCCTTGACCCTGTCGACCACGGTGAAGTAGCCCTCCGCGTCGCGGACGGCCAGGTCCCCGGAGTGGAACCAGCCGCCCCGGAACGCCTCGGCGGTCTCCGCCGGCTTGTCCCAGTACCCGCTGCACAGCTGCGGCGAGCGGTAGACGACCTCGCCCCGGGTGCCGTCCGGCACCTCCCGGCCGTGCTCGTCGACCACCCGTGCCTCCACGAACAGCACCGGGCGCCCGCAGGAGTCCATCCGGCCCTCGTGCTCGTCGGGGCCGAGGACGGTGGCCAGCGGCCCGATCTCGCTCTGCCCGAAGCAGTTGTAGAACGCCAGTCCGGGAAGCCGGGCGCGCAACCGCTCCAGGACGGGCACCGGCATGATCGACGCACCGTAGTACGCCTTGCGGAGCCCGCTCAGCTCCCGGACGGCGAAGCCGGGGTGGCCGGCGAGCGCGATCCAGACCGTCGGCGGGGCGAACAGGCTGTCCGCCAGGCCGGATTCCACCAGTTCGAAGATCCGGTCCGGGTCGGGCCCGTCGAGGATGGTGTTCTCCGCGCCGACCGCCAGATAGGGCAGCAGGAACACATGCATCTGCGCGGAGTGGTAGAGGGGCAGCGAGTGCACCGGCCGGTCGCTCTCCTTGAGGTCGAGGGCGACGATCGCGCTGGTGTACTCGTGCACCAGCGCGCTGTGGGTCATCATCGCCCCTTTGGGGAGGGCGGTGGTTCCCGAGGTGTAGAGCAACTGGACGAGGGCGTCGCCGGACCCGGCGGCGGTCGGGTCGCCGGGGTCCTCGTCGGGCTCCCCGTCCGGTGCGCCGCACGCCCCGGCGATCTGCTCCAGCAGCCCGTCGGGCGCGCCGTACAGCGGCAACGTGCGTACCGATGCGGGAAGTTGGTGCGCCAGCGCCGGGTCGGTGAGCACCAGCGTGCTGCCCGACTGGGTCAGGAGGTAGTCCAGGTCCTCGCCGGTGAGGCCGTGGTTGACCGGTACGTGTACCAGTCCGGCGCGGGAGCAGGCCAGGAAACCGATCAGATACGCGTCGGAGTTGCGCCCGTAGGAGGCCACCCGGTCGCCCGCCCGCGGCCCCGCCGCCAGCAGCACCCGGGCCGCGGCGCTGACCGCGGCGTCCAGTTCGCGATAGGTCCAGCTCCGCGGTCCGTAGCGCACCGCCGTGCGCTCCGGCACCCGCCGGGCGCTGCGCCGCAGGACTCCGTCGACCGTGTTGCTCCGCGCTTGCGTCATGCGGCGATCCTGGGGCGCGGCCGAGGGCGGGTCAAGGCGCCGGGCGGCGGCGGCGCGCGGTCCGTGCAGCCCGGTTCGGCATGAGGGGTACCGGATGACCGACCGCTTGGTACGCTCAACCTCCTTTGCTCTCACGTCCGTTGGGAGAAATCATGCGCAACCGCCTGAGAACCCTCGCACTCGCCGGGGTGGCCCTGCTGGCGACGGCGGCCCCACCGCCCCCGGGTGCGGCGGCGGCCGGCGGGTCCCGGTATCCGTCGGCCGGCGGACTCTCGGCCGTCATCCGCTTCACCGAGTACGGCATTCCGCACATCGTCGCCAAGGACTACCCGGACCTCGGGTTCGGGGAGGGCTGGGCGCAGGCCGCGGACCAGGTGTGCACCCTGGCCGACGGCTTCGTGACCGTACGCGGCGAGCGCTCGCGCTACTTCGGTGCGGCGGCTGCCCCCGACCAGTCGCTGTCGTCGGCGGGCAGCAACCTCTCCAGCGATCTGTACTTCGCGGGCGTCCGCGACGCCGGGACGGTGGAGAAGCTGCTGCGCAGACCGGCACCGGCCGGGCCGAGTGACCAGGTCAGGGAGCTGATGCGGGGCTGGGCCGCCGGTTACGACGCCTGGCTGCGGCAGCACCGGGTCCGCGACCCGGCGTGCGCGGGCCGCCCGTGGGTGCGGCCGGTGACCACCCTCGACGTGGCCCGGCGCAGTTACGCGCTGGCCGTGCTCGGCGGCCAGGGCAAGGCGGTGGACGGCATCACCGCCGCCCGGCCGCCCGCCGACTCCCCCGCCGCGCGCCCCGCACCCGCCGCGCACGGCACGACCGACGCGCCGGACACCACCGGACTTCGGGCCTTCTTCTCCCAGGACGGCTCCGACATGGGCTCCAACGCCGTGGCGTTCCGGGGCTCGACGACCGCGAACGGGCGCGGGCTGCTGCTCGGCAACCCGCACTACCCGTGGGCAGGTGGCCGGCGCTTCTGGGAGTCGCAGGTCACCATCCCCGGCGAACTCGACGCGTCCGGTGCCTCGCTGCTCGGCTCGGTGACCCTCTCCATCGGGCACAACTCCCGCATCGCCTGGAGCCATACGGTCGCCACCGGCGTGCCGATGAATCTGCATCAGCTCACCCTGGACCCGTCCGACCCGACCGTCTATCTCGTGGGCGGCGTCCCCGAACGGATGACCCGGCGCAGGGTCACCGTCCCGGTGCAGGGCGGCTCGGACGTCACCCGCACCCAGTGGTGGACCCGCTACGGGCCGGTGCTGACCTCGCTCGGGCCGCTGCGGCTCCCCTGGACCGCCGCGACGGCGTACGCGCTCAACGACCCCAACGCGGCCAACCTGCGGGCCCAGGACACCGCCCTCGGCTTCAGCAGGGCCACCGGGGTGGACGGCGTCGCCCGGTCGCTGCGCCGTACCCAGGGGCTCCCCTGGACGAACACCGTCGCCGCCGACGCCGCCGGGCACACCCTCTACAGCCAGTCGCAGGTCCTCCCGCGGATCACCGACGCCCTCGCGCGGCGCTGCTCCACGGCGCTCGGGCGCACCACCTACCCCGCCACCGGCCTTGCCGTGCTGGACGGTTCGCGGGCCGGCTGCGCCCTCGGCCGCGACCCCGACGCGGTGCAGCCGGGCGTCTTCGGGCCGTCCGCGATGCCCACGCTCAAGGACGCGCCCTGCGTGGAGAATTCGAACGACAGCGCCTGGCTGACCAACGCCGACCATCCGCTGACCGGCTATCCGCGGATCTTCGGTCCGACGGCGACCCCGCGCACCCTGCGCACCCGCGGCGCCATCGAGGACGTCTCTGCCATGGCGGCGCACGGCGGGCTGACCGTGGGCGACCTCCAGCGCCGGCAGTTCGCCGACCGCGCACCGGCCGGCGCGCTGGCCGCGGCCGACACCGCGCGGGCCTGTGCGGCACTGCCCCATGGCACGGCAACAAGCAGTACGGGCAAGGCCGTTGACGTCACCGCGGCCTGCCGGGTGATCCGCAGCTGGGACCGGACGATGCGGGCCGGCAGCAGGGGCGCCCTGCTCTTCGACCGCTTCTGGCGGCAGCTGACCGACGGCGTGCCGCCGCAGCGGCTGTGGCGGGTGCCGTTCTCGGCCGCCGACCCGGTGGCCACCCCGAACACCCTCGACACCTCGGAGCCCGGATTCGGCCGGGCGCTGGCCGACGCGGTGGGCGAACTGCGCGCGGCCGGCATCCCGTTGGACGCGCCGCTGGGCGACCACCAGTTCGTGGTCCGCGACGGCCGGCGCATCCCGCTCGGCGGGGGTACCGAGCGGCTCGGGGTGTGGAACAAGGTCGAGGGCGTCTGGGATGCCGCGCGGGGCGGCTACACCGAGGTGAGCACCGGTTCCAGTTTCCTCCAGGCGGTCGGCTTCGACGGCAGCGGCTGCCCGGTGGCCCGTACGCTCCTGACGTACGCGCAGTCGTCCGACCCGAACTCCCCGCACCACAGCGATCAGACGCGGCTGTTCTCGGCCGGGCGGATGGTGCGGGAGCGGTTCTGCGAGCGGGACATCCTGGCCTCGCCGCAGCTGCGCGTCGTACGGGTCGCCGAGCGCTGAGGAATCCGGGGAGGCGCCCCCGGAACGGCTACACGGCGCGCTCCCGGCCCGCCCAGTACGGGTCGCGGAGCCGCCGCTTGTAGAGCTTGCCGTTGGGGTCGCGGGGCATGGCCTCGGTGAAGTCGACCGAGCGCGGGCGCTTGTAGCCGGCGAGTCGGCGCGCGCAGTGGGCGAGGATCTCGGCGGCGAGCGCCGGCCCGGCCGGGTACCCCTCGGCGGGCTCGACGACCGCCTTGACCTCCTCGCCCCAGTCGTCGTGCGGGATACCGAAGGCGGCGGCGTCGGCGACGGCGGGGTGGGCGAGCAGGGCCGCTTCGATCTCGGCGGGGTAGATGTTGACCCCGCCGGAGATGATCATGTCGATCTTGCGGTCGCGGAGGAAGAGGTAGCCGTCCTCGTCGAGGAGGCCCAGGTCGCCGACGGTGAAGAAGTCGCCGATGCGGTTCTTCCGGGTCTTGCCCTCGTCCTTGTGGTACGAGAATCCGCCGGTGCTCATCTTCATGTAGACGGTGCCGAGTCGACCGGCCGGCAGCCGGTTGCCGGCGTCGTCGAAGACGGCGAGTTCGCTGATGGGCCAGGCGCGGCCTACCGTACCGGGCTTCTTCAGCCATTCCTCGGCGGTGGCGAAGGCGCCGCCGCCCTCACTGGCCGCGTAGTACTCCTCGACGCAGCCGCCCCACCACTCGATCATGGCGCGTTTGACGTGGTCGGGGCAGGGCGCGGCGCCGTGGACGGCATGCCGCATCGAGGACACGTCGTACGCCGACCGCACCTCCTCCGGCAGGGCGAGGAGCCGGTGGAACTGGGTCGGGACCATATGGGTGTGGGTGCAGCGGTGCCGGTCGACGGCGCGCAGCATCTCCTCGGGCGTCCACCTGTCCATCAGGACGACGCGGTGGCCGATGTGCAGGGAGGCGCCGGCGAATTGGAGTACCGCCGTGTGGTAGAGCGGCGAGCAGACCAGATGGACGTTGTCGTCGAACGGCAGGATGCCGAAGATGGCGAGGAAGCCGCCCAGGTAGGTCTCCTCGGGAGGCTTGCCGGGCAGCGGGCGGCGGATGCCGCGGGGGCGTCCTGTGGTGCCCGAGGTGTAGTTCATCACCCAGCCGAGGGTCCGTCCGGCGGGAGCGGACTCCGCCTGCCCGCCGAGGAGTTCGGAGTACGGGCGGAAGCCGTCGACGGTTCCGACGGCGTACCGCCGCCCGGCCGGCAGCCCGGCCTCGTCGGCGGCCTGCCGGGCGGCCTCCCCGAACCGCTCGTGGGCGATCAGCACCTTGGCGCCGGAGTCGGCGACGATCCAGGCGATCTCGGGGCCGACCAGGTGGTGGTTGACCGGCACGAGGTAGAAGCCGGCCTGGGAGGCGGCGAGATAGGCGGTGAAGAACTCGACGCCGTTGGGGAGGACGGCGGCGAACGCGTCGCCGCGTTCCAGCCCGGCCGCGCGCAGCCCGTGGACGAGCTGGTTGGCGGCGGCGTGCAGCCGGCCGGCGGTCCATTCCTCGCCGTCCGGGGCGACCAGGACGGTCCGGCCGGGGTCGGCGATGGCCTGGGCCCAGAAGCCGTTGGGGGTGTCGGGCATGGGCGGGTCCTCCTCGGGCAGGGGCGGATCGGCGGGACAACGGGTCAGGCGCGGCCGGCGATGCGGTTGATGCGGTCGATGGCCCGTTCGAAGCCGCGGGTGAGGTCGTCGAAGACGGCCTGGACGCTGCGTTCGCTGGTCATCCGGCCGACGATCTGGCCGACCGGTGTGCCGAGCAGCGGCTCGACCTCGTGCCGCTGGATACGGGAGTTGGCCTCGGCGACCAGCAGTCCTTGGAGCGGCATCGGGAGGGTGCCGGGGCCGTCCGGGCCGTCCCAGGCGTCGGTCCACGCGGTGCGCAGCTGGCGGGCGGGCTTGCCCGTCAGGGCGCGGGAGCGGACGGTGTCGCCGGGTCCGGCGGCGAGCAGTTTCGCGGTCAGCCGCCGGGAGTGCAGATCCGCCTCCTCGGTGGTGAGCCAGATCGAGCCGAGCCACACGCCCTGGGCGCCGAGGGCGAGTCCGGCGGCGATCTGCTCGCCGGTACCGATGCCGCCGGCGGCCAGCACCGGCAACGGGGCGACGGCGGCCACGACTTCGGGGGTGAGCACCATGGTGGCGATCTCGCCGGTGTGACCGCCGGCTTCGTAACCCTGGGCGACGACGACGTCGATGCCCGCGGCCTTGTGGTGCAGCGCGTGCCGGGGGCTGCCGGCCAGCGCGGCGACCCGTACGCCGTGGTCGTGGGCGCGCCGGATGACGTCCGCGGGAGGTGAGCCGAGGGCGTTGGCCAGCAGCTTGATCGGGTAGTCGAAGGCGACGTCGAGCTGGGTGCGGGCGACCTGTTCCATCCAGCCGGTGATCCGCCAGCCCGACGCCTCCCCCGGCGCGAGCGGCGGCACGTCGTACTTCGCCAGGATCCCGTCGACGAACCGCCGGTGCCCGGGGGGAATCATCGCCTCCACCTCCGCCTCGGTGACGCCCGCCACCTTCGTGGCGGGCATCACGACATCGAGGCCGTAGGGCAGTCCGTCGCTGTGCTCCTGCAACCAGTCCAGGTCGCGGGCCAGTTCACCGGGCGCGGTGTAGCGGACCGCGCCGAGCACCCCGAACCCGCCGGCCCTGGTGATCGCCGCGGCGACCGCGGGAAAGGGCGTGAACCCGAAGACGGCGTGCTCGACTCCCAGCGCGTTGCTCAGCTCCGTCTGCATGGGCGAAGGATGCCGCAGCGGGCCGTACGAGGGAAGAGATTTTCTGATGCTGCGTCAGAAACCGTCGACGAACACGGTGCCGGAGAGCGGAGCCGCTCTCACCCCTCCTCCAGCACCGCCATCGCCGCGTTGTGCCCCGGGATCCCACTCACTCCCCCGCCGCGGATCGCGCCCGCGCCGCAGAGCAGGACGTTGGCGTGCCCGGTCGCCACCCCCCAGCGGGCCGGGGCACCGGCCGCGCCGTCCGCCTCGTCGGTGTACGGGAAGGCCAGCTCGCGGTGGAAGATGTTGCCGCCGGGCAGGCCCAGTTCACGGTCCAGGTCGAGCGGGCTGCGAGCCTCGATGCAGGGCCGGCCCTCGGCGTCCAGGGCCAGGCAGTCGGCGAGCGGTTCGGCGAGGTGCGCGTCCAACTGGGCGAGGGTGGCGGCGAGGAGGCGGTCGCGGGTCGCCGGCTTGGCGGCGGTGTCGGCCGTGAAGAGCCGGGCGGGGGTGTGCAGGCCGAACAGGGTGAGGGTGTGGTAGCCCTGGCGGACCAGGTCCGCGCCCAGGATGGAGGGGTCGGTCAGGGAGTGGCAGTAGATCTCCGAGGGCGGCGCGGCGGGCAGCTCGCCGGCTGCGGCCTGCCGGTGGGCGGTCTCCAACTGGCCGTATCCCTCGGCGATGTGGAAGGTGCCGGAGAAGGCTTCGCGCGGGTCGACGCCGGCGTCCCGGAGCCGGGGCAGCCGGGTGAGCAGCATGTTCACCTTGAGCTGGGCGCCTTCGGCGGGCGGCGGCTCCGACTCGCCCAGCAGCCGGGCCAGTTCCCGGGGGGCCGCGTTGACCAGGACGCGGCGGGCCCCGATGGTGCCCTGGTCGCAGGTGACCTCCGCGGTGCGGCCGTCGGTGGCGATGGCGGTCACCGGGCAGCTGGTGACGATCTCGGCGCCGGCTCGGCGGGCGGCGTCGGCCAGCGCGTCGGTGAGGGCGCCCATCCCGCCGATCGGGACGTCCCAGTCGCCGGTGCCGCCGCCGATGACGTGGTAGAGGAAGCAGCGGTTCTGGCGGAGTGACGGGTCGTGGGCGGTGGTGAAAGTGCCGATGAGGGCGTCGGTGAGGACCACCCCGCGGATCAGGTCGTCGTCGAACGTCTCCTCGATCAACTCGCCCAGGGGGCGTTCGAAGAGGGCGTGCCAGGTGGCGTCGTCGTCGATGCGGGCCCGCAGCGCGGAACGGGTGGGCAGCGGTTCGGTGAGGGTGGGGAAGACCCGGCCGGCGAGCCGGTGGGTGGTGTCGTAGAAGCGCTGCCAGGCGTCGAACTCCCGGTCCGATCCGGTGAGTTCGGCGAACGACGCGCGGGTGCGGTCCGGCCCGCCGCCGACCAGCAGACCGGTGGGCCGGCCGCCGCGCACGGTGGGGGTGTACGACGAGACGGTGCGCTTGCGGACCGCGAAGCGCAGCCCGAGGTCCCGCACGATCTTCGGCGGCAGCAGGCTGACGAGGTAGGAGTAGCGGGACAGCCGGGCGTCGACCCCGGCGAAGGCCCGCGTCGACACGGCGGCCCCACCGGTGTGGTCCAGCCGTTCCAGCACCAGCACGCTGCGCCCGGCGCGCGCGAGATAGGCGGCGGCCACCAGTCCGTTGTGGCCGCCGCCGACGATGACCGCGTCATACGAAGTCCGTTCCGGCATGCCCCTTGGTAGCACGCGGTGATCTCGCTCGCCAGGCCCGCGCGGCTGAATGCCTCACTTCGGCCGGTGCGTCTTCTTGACCGGATCCGTACGGGCTCCTAGCGTCCGGCGGTGCGCCGCCCCGGAACCGCCCCGACGGCCGATCGACCAGGCCGTCCCACCCACCACGTGAGGTGACCCGTGTCCCATCCGTCGGTATCCCGCATCGGCCGCACCCTCGCCGGACTCACCGCCGTCGCCGCCTGCTCGGCGGGACTGATCTCGGCCACCGCCCCCGCCTCCGCCCGCGCACCCGGGCCCCAGCGCGACGGCCAGTACCCGAACCTGGCCCCGACGCCCCCTATGGGCTGGAACAACTGGTCGTACTACATGTGCAACGTCAACGAGCAGGTGGTCCTGGACAACGCGCGGGCCCTCGTGCGCAGCGGGCTGGCGCACAACGGCTACCGCACCGTCACCGTCGACGACTGCTGGATGGCCAAGCAGCGCGGCCCCAAGGGCGAACTGGTTCCGGACAAGGCGAAGTTCCCGCATGGTATGGCCTACCTCGGCCAGCAACTCCACAAGCTGGGCCTGAAGTTCGGGATCTACGAGGACGTCGGCACGCTGACCTGCGGTAAGTATCCGGGCAGCCTGGGGCACTTCCCCCAGGACGCCAAGCTGTTCGCGAGCTGGGGGGTCGACTACCTCAAGGCCGACGGCTGCAACGTGCCGGTCGCCAAGGGGCAGAGCAAGGAGCAGGTGTACCACGACCTGTACCGCCAGCAGAGCCGGGCGCTGCGGGCCACCGGACGGCCCATCACCTTCTCCATCTCCGCGCCCGCCTACTTCCAGTACAACGGGGACAAGGTCTGGCACCAGGTCATCGGCTGGTCGGCGCAGTTGGGGAACCTGTGGCGGGGCGGGGCGGACATCGCGGTGCAGCAGAGCACCCCGGCCAAGAAGTGGGCCTCCATCGCCTTCAACTTCCGCTACAACGCCAACCTGGCCGAACTCCAGCGGCCCGGACGCTGGAACGACCCCGACTTCCTGCTGGTCGGTGACGTGGGGCTGTCGCGTGCCGAGATGCAGAGCCAGATGTCGCTGTGGGCGATCATGGCCGCGCCGCTGATCTCCAGTACGGACCTCGGCAGGCTCTCCCCCCAGGCGCGGGCGATCCTGGGCAACCGCGGGATCATCGCCGTCGACCAGGACCCGCTGGGCATCCAGGGGCACATCGTGCAGCAGGACGGCGACGGCGTGGTGCTGTCCAAGCCGCTGAAGAACGGTGACCAGGCGGTCGCGCTGTTCAACTCGGGCAAGACGGCCCGCACGCTGTCCATCGCGGCCGGCGCCACGGGGCTGCCGGAGGCCGGCGCGTACCGGGTGCGGGATCTGGTGACCGGCCGCACCACGCTCACCCGCCGGGACCTGATCGCCCGGAACGTCCCGCCGCACGGCACGGTGCTCTACCGGGTCACCCCGCACTGACGACCCGTCAACCGCACGCTACCGCCGGTGTCGCGCGCGCTCCTGGCGCAGCGCCGCGACCCGGCGGTAGAGGGCCGCGGCCTCGTCCGTGCGCCCCAGTTGCTCCAGGCACTGCGCCTGGTCGCCGCGGCTGGCGAGCGCGTCGAGGTGGGCCGGACCGAGGATCCGTTCGCGGTCGTCGGCGACCTGGCGGTAGACCTCCAGCGCATCGCCCCAGCGCCCGAGCCGGCCGAGCGCCACGGCGGTCTCCCGGCGGCTGGTGAGGGTGTCGGGGTGGTCGGCGCCGAGCACCCGGGCGCGCGCCGCGGTCACCTGGCGGGCCTCGGCCAGCGCCTCCTCCCAGCGGTTCTGGCGGCCGTAGTTGACACCGAGTCCGTGCCGGGCGCGCAGCGTCTCCGGGTCGTCGGCGCCCTGGGCGCGGGTGCGGGCCGCCACCAGCTCCCGGTAGTGCGTCAGGGCCTCCGCGCTGCGCCCCAGCCGGCCCAGGCAGATGCCGACCTCGTAGCGGGCGGCGAGGGTGTCCGGGTGGTCCGGGCCCAGCGACTCGGCGCGCGCCGCGGCGACCTCCCGGTACGTCCGCAGCGCCTCCGGCCAGGCACCCAACTGCCCCGTGACGGATGCGAGTTGAAATCGGCTCGCCAGGGTGTCCGGGTGGTGGGCGCCGAGCACCCGGGCGCGGGCGGCCGCCACCTCGTGGGCGGTGCGCCGGCCGTCCTCCAGCCGGCCCAGCCGGCCGAGCCCGACCGCGAGGTGGTGGCGGCAGCCGAGCGTGTCGGGGTGGTCGGGGCCCAGGGTGCGCTCCCGGCCTGCCAGCACCTCGGTGAAGAGCTGGTGCGCCTCGAAGTGCCGGCCGATCCCGGCCAGTTGCCGGGCACTCTCCAGACGGTCGGTGAGCGCCGCGAGGGTGGCGTGGTGGCCTTCGGCCGGTGCCGGCTGGAAGAGCCCGACAGCCGGGGACGACTCCCCGCGCTGCGGGTCGCCGCCGACGGTCCAGGCGTCGGTGAGGACCGCGGCGGCCCGGTCGGACACCGGGCGGCGGCGCGGCCGGGCGCCGGCGGCCGGGGAGCCGACGGTGATCCCCTGCGTCCAGGAGGGCAGACACGGGGTGGGCACCGTGACGTCCCCAGACCCGCTGCCCGGGCCCCGGACGGTGCGCCGATGGCGGGCGTCGGCGAGCCGCTTGCCCAGCTCGTCGGCGTCCCCGGGACGGTCGTCCGGCGCCTTGGCGAGCAGGTCCAGGACGATCCGCTCATACGCCTCGGGCAGGTCGGGGCGCGCCCGGCGCGGCGGTTCGGGGGCGGTGTCGCGATGTCCGACGAGCACCGCCCAGGCGTCGCCCTCGGCGAACGGCGGGGCGCCGGTGGCGATCTCGTAGAGCACGCAGCCGAGGGAGTACAGGTCGCTGCGGTGGTCGACGGTGCCGGCGCCGATCTGCTCGGGTGACATGTAGTGCGGGCTGCCCATGGCGACGCCGGTGCCGGTGAGCCGGGCGGTGAAGCCGATGTCGTGGCCGAGGCGGGCGATGCCGAAGTCGCAGATCTTGACCGTGCCGTCGGTGGTGCGGACGATGTTCGCCGGCTTCAGATCGCGGTGGACAATGGCTTGTTCGTGGGTGTAGGCGAGCGCCGCGGTGACCTGTTCGGCGATCTCGATGACGTCCGCGACGGGCAGCGGCTGGCGCCGGTTGTCGTCCAGCAGCTGGCTGAGATTGCGGCCGTTCAGCAGCTCCATGACGATGAAGAGGATGCCGCCGTCCTCGCCGAAGTCGTGGACCACGGTGATGCCGCGGTGCTGGAGCGCGGCGGCGACCCGGGCTTCCCGGCGGAAGCGCTCGCGCAGCACCCGCAGGAACCCCGGCTCCTGCCGCTGGCCCATGGGCTTGAGGCACTTGACCGCGACCTGGCGGCCCAGCGACTCGTCACGGGCCCGCCACACCTCCCCCATGCCGCCGCGCCCGATGATGTCGAGCAACCGGTAACGCCCCTGGATCAGTCTGTTCTCCGCCATCCTGAATCGCCGCCCCCGCCCCCCGCGTTCAGCCGCGTGGATCCCCCTGTGTGCCCTGCCCGTCCAGTATGGCGGCGGAATCGCGGAGCTTGTAGGGCCTGTCCGATGGGTCAGGGTCGGATAGGCCGCGGCGTCTGGTGCGGTGCAGCTCGGCTTCCGGCGACCGTCCAAAGAGCCGAGGCGGAGCGAAGCGGAGCGCAAGGCGCCGGAGCGTCCTGATAGCGGAGCTATCGGGACGGTTCGGCAACGCGGCGTGGGGGCACCCCCAGCGTCAGCTGGGGGAGTGCCGTGCCAGGCGCCGCGGACCCGGCCATGACCCATCGGACAGCTCCCTACGGCCCTGGCCGGGTACCGGGGCCGAGCCGCGCCACCGCGCGCAGGATGTGCTTCGGCGGCAGCTGCCAGCGGAGGGCGGGCGGAACGGCGCGCAGCAGCCGGCCGGTGGCGCGCAGCCTGCGGGTGACGGCGGCGGGCGGCGGTGCCGGCCGGCCGTACAGCCGGTGGGCGTGGGCGGGCAGCGCCCCGTACGCCAGGTCCGCCACCGGGCGCCAGAGCAGCGCGCGGAGGGGGACGAGCGGGGCCGGGGTGGGCGGGCGGCGCAGGAAGCCGTCGATCAGCCGGGCTTCCGGGGTGAGCGCGAGCTCGGGCCGTACGCGTGCGAAGTAGGCGGCCAGCGCGGCCCGGTCGGCGGGGACCTGTGCCGGGTCGAGGCCGACGAGCCGGGCGCCGGCGCGCTGTTCGCGCAGATAGCGGTCGGCCTGGGTGTCGCCGACGGGGTAGCCGGAGCGGCGGAGCACCTGGAGGTAGGAGTCCACCTCCGCGCAGTGCACCCAGAGCAGCAGCGCGGGGTCGTCGACGCGGTAGCGCTCGCCGGTGGCCGGGTCGGTGGCGGTCAGCCTGCGGTGGATCCCGCGGACCGCGGCGCCGGCCCGCTCGGCGTCGCCGGTCGTCCCGTACGTGACCGTCCCGACGAAGTTCGCGGTCCGCATCAGCCGGCCCCAGGCGTCGCGCCGGCCCCGCCCGGTCATACGGAAGGCTGCCGAGTTCTGGGTGACGCCGCGCACCGCGCGCGGGTGGAGCGCCTGGAGGTACAGCGCGCGGACGCCCGCGATCCACATCATCGGGTCGCCGTGCAACTGCCAGGTCACCGAGCGCGGACCGAAGAGCCCTTCGTCACCCGCCATCACCGCACCTCCCGTTGCCGGCTCAGCGCCGTACGCGGGGCATCCCGAGGCCGATCCACGAGATGATCTCGCGCTGGATCTCGTTGTTGCCGCCACCGAAGGTGAAGATGACGGCGGAGCGGTAGCCGCGCTCCAGTTCGCCGTGCAGCACCGCGCCGGCCGAGCCCTCCTTGAGCGGACCGGCCGCACCCGCCACCTCCATCAGCCAGGCGTACGCGTCCCGCCGGGCCTCGGAGCCGTAGACCTTGACCGCCGAGGCGTCCTGCGGGGTCAGCGTGCCCTGCTGGAGCGCGTCGACCATCCGCCAGTTCAGCAGCTTCATGGCGTCCAGCCGGGTGTGCGTACGGGCCAGCCGGCCGCGGACCCAGGCCAGGTCGATGACCCGTCGGCCGTCGGCGAGCTTGGTCCCGGCCGCCCAGCGCTGGACGTCGTGCAGCGCGCGGATGGCCATGGTGCCGTGGGCGGCGAGGGTGACCCGCTCGTGGTTGAGCTGGTTGGTGATGATCCGCCAGCCCTGGTTCTCCCTGCCGACCCGGCGGGTGGCGGGGACGGTGATGTTCTCGTAGTAGCTCGCGGTGGTGTCGTGCGAGGCGAGGGTGTCGATCACGGTGCAGGAGTAGCCGGGCTCGCTGGTGGGGACCAGGAGCATGGTGATGCCCTTGTGCGGCGGGACGCCGTCCGCCACGGGCGCGGTGCGGACGGCCAGCCAGACCCAGTCGGCGGTGTCGCCGTTGGTCGTCCAGATCTTCTGGCCGTTGACGACGTAGCGGCCGGTCTCCTCGTCGCCTTCGCGCACCGCGCGGGTCTTGAGGGAGGCCAGGTCGGTGCCGGCGTCCGGTTCGCTGTAGCCGATCGCGAAGTCGATCTCGCCGGAGAGGATCCTGGGCAGGAAGTACGCCTTCTGCTCGTCGGTGCCGAACTGCATGATCGTCGGGCCGACGGTGTTCAGCGCCATCAGGGGCAGCGGCACCCCCGCCTGCGCCGCCTCGTCGAAGAAGACGAACTGCTCCATGGGCGTCATCCCGCGCCCGCCGAACTCCTTGGGCCAGCCGACCCCGAGCCAGCCGTCCGCGCCCAGCCGGCGCACCGTCTCGCGGTAGAAGCGCTTCCGGGCGGCCGGCTCGGCGTACCGGGCGTAGGCGTTGTCCGGCACCAGCTCGCCGAAGTAGGTCCGCAGCTCGGCGCGCAACTGCTGCTGCTCCGGGGTGTATTCGAGGTGCACGGCCCCTCCCGTTTGTCCTGACGGTCCGTCGGATTCCAGGTCGAGGGGCACAGTAGAACTTGTTCCAGCGATACGGAAGGGCGGCGGCCGGACGACCGGGGCGCACAACGGCCCGGCGCGGCACCTCCGCGGTGCCGCGCCGGGCCTCCTCGGTGTCGCGGCTCAGCCGGCGCGGCGCGCCCCGTCGCTGTCCCGGCCCGTGGTGCGCTGGACGTCCTTGCAGTACCGGACGTAGCCGTTGTTGGTCACGTACTTGCCCGACACCCAGCCGTGCCCGTGGACCCGGAACCAGACGTCGTTGCCGCGGATGCCCTGGGCGCGGACCTTGCACTCCAGGACGAGCCCCTCACGGTTGCGGAGGAAGCCCTTCGTGGGGGCGTCGGTGCTCGGAGCCATGCGCTCGGAGATGCCACGCGCGGCGGTGACGGTGCCGTACGGCCCACCGAGATCGCTCGGCGACTGCGGCTGCGGCTGGGACTGCGACTGCGGCTTGGGCTGCGGGGTCGCCTGCGCCGGAGCCGCCGCGAGCAGCGTCGCCCCCAGGGCGACAACCATGGTCAGTGCGCCCGCACCGGCTGCGAGCTTCTGGCCTCGGACCACAAAGACGTCGGTCGTGGACATAGGGGGTCTCCTGTTCTTGACGCGCGATCCTTTGACGCGCAATGCCACCGATTGGCGCGTTGGGGACATTACGCGCAAATCAGTTGTGCAGTGTGGTGAAACGACGACCGGGGAGCCAATCGTGTGACGCCGCCGACGCCCGGTGGACGAGGAAAATCACCCGTCCGTCGGCGCGCCGCCACGGGAGCGGTCAGCCCTCCGTGCCCACCTGGTGGATGCCGAAGACGGCACCCTGCGGATCGCGGACCATCGCGATCCGGGGCCCGTCCGGGACGTCCGTCGGAGCCAGCAGCAGCATGCCCCCGGACTCGGCGGCGCGCGCCGCCGTCGCGTCCACGCTCGCCACCGCGAAGTACGGGAGCCAGTGCGGCCGGACGTCCTCCCGGTCGCGCGCCTCCAAGGTGCTCATCCCGCCGAAGTCGGCACCGCCGACGCCCCACTGCGGATAGCTGCCATGGGCGCTGACGGTCCATCCGAAGACCCGCGGGTAGAACGACGTGGCGGACTCGGCGTCGCCGGTGGCGAGTTCGACCCAGCCGAGCGAGCCGGGCGCGTTGAGCAGCCCGGCGCCGGCGAACTCCCGGGCCTGCCAGAGCGAGAAGACCGCCCCCGCCGGATCGGCCAGTACGGCGAACCGGCCCAGGTCGAAGACGTCCATCGGGCCCATCAGCACCCTGCCGCCGGCCTCGGTGACGGCCGCGGCCAGCGCATCGGCGTCCCGGGTCGCGAACGAGACGGTCCAGGCGGTCGGCTGCCCCGGCGCGTACAGCGGGGTGACCGCGGCGACCGGGGCGTCGCCCACCGAGAAGGTCGTGTAGCCGCCGGCCTCGGGGCGCGGATCGGTCTCGGCGCGCCAGCCGAAGACCTGGCGGTAGTACACCTTGGCGGCGTCCACGTCCGAGGTGCCCAGTTCCACCCAGCAGGGCGCTCCGGGCGTGGGCTCAGTGATCTTCACGGTCGGTTCCGTCCCTCCGCGCACCGCGGGCCGGGCCGCGGTCCTTGCGGGTACACCGCCCGCCGCCTCCGTACGCTGCCGATCGTCCGACGGGCGGGACGGAGCCGCAACCCGGGTGCCGGGCCCGGTCAGCGGCGGTGCAGCGGGCGGATGAAGCGGTGGCGGGGAGCGCGGTGGGCGGGCTCCGGGGGTAGGGCGTCGTCCAGGGCGCGGGCGGCGCTCGCGGCGGCCGCGGCCGAGCGGGCGAACAGGGCCGCCTCGTACGCGCGCACCCCCTGGTCCGGGTCGGACTGCCAGGTGTGCGCCTCGGCGAGGTGCCGGGCCAGTTCGCAGCCGTCGAGCAGCGCGAGGTCGGCGCCCGGCGCGGCGAGCGGCGTCATCAGGTGCGCGGCGTCGCCCAGCAGGGTCAGGCCCGGGGTGTGCGGCCAGGTGTGCGGCACCGGCAGGGCGAGCAGGGGCCGGTGGGTGAAGCCGCTGTCGCTGTCGCGGAGCAGCGCCAGCAGCCGCGCGTCCCATCCGGCGAACCGGCCGAGCAGCGCGGCGCGGACGGCCGCGGTGTCCGCCAGGTCCAGCCCGGCCGCGCGCGCCCAGTCCTCGGAGCCGCGGAAGGCGGCCTGGACCCGGACGCGGTCGCGGCCGTCGCGCCGGGCGATCAGGCCCACGGTCCCGGAGAACGCCATCACCCGGCCGTGGCCGACCAGCCGGGCGATCTCCGGATGGCGGGCGTCGACGTCCTCGAAGCCCGTCTCGACGAAGGTCACGCCGGAGTAGTGCGGGGTGGCGTCGGAGAGCATCGGCCGCACCCGGGACCAGGCCCCGTCGGCCCCGACGACCAGGTCGAAGGTCTCCCCGCGGCCGTCGTCGAACTCGGCCTCGTGGCGGCCGGCGCCGCGCGGGTGCAGCGTACGGAGGTACCGCCCCCAGTGGACCGTTCCCGGGGCGAGGGAGTCCAGCAGCAGCCGGCGCAGCTCCGGCCGGCCGATCCCGGGCAGCGCCGGGGCCCCGGCGGTCCCGGCCGCGCCGGGCTCCGCCGGAGGCCGGGCGAGCACCGCGCCGGTGCGGTCCAGCAGCCGGGTCTCCTGCCCTTCGGGCCGGGCGAGCGCCCGGAACTCCCGCTCCAGCCCGGCCGCGCGCAGGGCCGCCTGCCCGGACTCCGGCCGCAGCGCCAGGGTGCCGTGCCACGGGCGGGCGGCCGCGCCGGCCTCCTGCTCGAAGACCTCCGCCGGTACGCCGTGGCGCTGGAGCACCCGGGCACAGACCAGCCCGCCGGGACCGGCGCCGATGATCGCGATGCGGAGTGTGGTGGCGGGCATGGCGCGGTGCTCCTCGGTGCGGATCGTCCTCCGTACCAGAGGAGCACAGCCGCCCGGAAAGTGCGATCGCGGCCGCCGGCCGGCCGCCGCCCGGTCGGTCCGGTCAGTCCGGGACGGCGCGCAGGTGACCAACGAGCCCTCCAGGAAGGGCTGTTGGCGCAGCGCGCCGTAGCGGGCGTCCCAGCCGCCGTCCTCCAGCTCGCGGCGCAGTTCGGCGGCGAACCGGGCCCGGGTCACCTCGTCGGTGAAGCTCCAGGCGGAGCACGCCTGCCGGGTCGCTCCACTGGTGGACGCTGAACGTCGTCATCGCCGCGTCGAAGGAGTCGTCGGGGAACGGGAGTTGCTCGGCGACCGCGTCAACCGCCGGGGAGAGGTGGGCGGGCCGCCGGGCGCGCATCGACGCGGAGGGTTCGACGGCCGTGACGTCGAGCGAGGTGGCCTCGTAGGAACCGGCCCCCGCGGCGACGTTCACGACTGTGCGGGCGGTCCCGAGGGCCGCGCGGATCCGGGCGGCGATCCGCGGATCGGGCTGCCGGTAGGCGGCGTAACCGCCCCCGACACTGCCGTGGTCGACGTCTCCGGCGCTGCCGTCGAAGGTGCGTGCGTCCATGCGGCGAACCTGGCAGTGCCGGACGCCGCCGTACGGGGATTGCGGCCCGCAGGGGCGGCGGGAGGGCGGGCGGCGCACCATGGATGGGCGAGCGGAGACGGGCGGGCAGGGGCCGGTCATGAGCAGGGGAACGACGGGTGACGGGCCGGGGCCGGTGCCCCGGGATCCGCATCCGGTACCGCACGATCCGGAGCCGCGCGGCCCCGGGCCGGAACGGGTGACCGCACCCGGGAGCGCGCGGGACGAGCCGGCGGCCGCCCCGGAGGAGCCGCCCGGAGCCGCACCGGGTGAGCCCCCGGCTCCCGAGCCGCCCGACTGAGCGGCCGGTGGCCGCGGGCCGCGTCCCCCGATGCCCCGCTCCGGGTTGCAGGTGCCGTGGCGCCGACGCAAGGTGGGAGGCGCTCCGGTTCGGGCGCCGCATCCGCGCGCCCGTCAGCCGCCCCGGGCACGCCGGGCCGATGTCGGGAGAAGAGACGGCATGCTGCTGCCGGACAAGTCTGTGCTCACCTCGCTGCTGCGGCGGTATCGCCTGTGGGAGCGGATGGTGCTCGCGGATCCGCACGATCCGGTGGCCCGGCGGCGGCTGGAGGACATCGCCTACACCCTGTGCGTGCTGATGGGCCGGCGCACCGTCCAGGAGGCGATCATCGAAGCGGAGCGGTACCTCGCGGCCGGCCGGACGGTCCCCCGGACGGTGAAGCGCGGGAAGGGGTAGCCGATCGCCGCCGACCGGCTCGGGCGGGCGCCGCGGGGCAAGGACGTCGAAGAGGGCGAAGAGGCCGAGGAGGTCGAGGAGATGCCAGGGGACGATGCGGGACCGGCGAGCGCCACGGTGTCCGCGGCGCCGGCGGTCGCGGACCCTCTCGGTGCGGCGGAGCTCGCGGCGCTGGACGCGCACTGGCGGGCCGCCAACTACCTCTCCGCCGGGCAGATCTACCTGATGGCCAACCCGCTGCTGGAGGAGCCGCTGCGCCCCGAGCACATCAAGCCGCGGCTGCTGGGGCACTGGGGCACCTCACCGGGGCTGAACCTGGTCCACACGCACCTCAACCGGGTGATCGCGGCCCGGGACCTGGACGCGCTCTGCGTGTGGGGGCCGGGGCACGGCGGGCCGGCCGTCCTGGCCAACTCCTGGCTGGACGGCACGTACTCCGAGACGTATCCGGACGTGAGCCGGGACCGGGCGGGGATGGAGCTGCTGTTCCGGCAGTTCTCGTTCCCGGGCGGGGTGCCCAGCCATGTCGCGCCGGAGACTCCCGGCTCCATCCATGAGGGCGGTGAGCTGGGCTACTCCCTCACCCATGCCTACGGCGCGGCGTTCGACCACCCGCGGCTGCTGGTCGCCTGCGTGATCGGCGACGGGGAGGCGGAGACCGGGCCGCTCGCCGCGTCCTGGCACTCCACGAAGTTCCTCGACCCGGTGCACGACGGCGCCGTGCTGCCGATCCTGCATCTCAACGGCTACAAGATCGCCAATCCCACGGTGCTCGCCCGCATCCCGGAGGCCGAACTGGACGCGCTGCTGCGCGGCTACGGCCACGATCCGGTCCATGTCACGGGCGACGACCCGGCCGCGGTACACCAGGCGATGGCCGCCGCCATGGACCGCTCGCTGGACCGGATCGCGGCGATCCAGCGCAGGGCGCGCGAGGAGGGCGCGACCGACCGTCCCCGCTGGCCCGTGATCGTGCTGCGGACGCCCAAGGGCTGGACCGGGCCGCACGAGGTCGACGGGCAGCCGGTGGAGGGCACCTGGCGCGCCCATCAGGTGCCGCTCGGCGGCGTACGGGACCACGCGGACCACCGGCACCAACTGGAGCGGTGGCTGCGCTCGTACCGGCCCGAGGAGCTGTTCGACGAGGCGGGCCGGCCGCGTCCTGCGGTGCTGGCCTGCGTGCCCGAGGGGCGGCACCGGCTGGGCGCCTCGCCGTACGCCAACGGCGGGCTGCTGCTGCGCGCGCTGCCGCTGCCGCCGCTGGAGCGGCACGCGGTGGACGTCGCCAAACCCGGGACCGCGCTGCACGAGCCGACCCGGGTGCTGGGCGGGCTGCTCGCCGATGTCATGGCGGCGACCGCCGAGCGCCGCGACTTCCGGCTCGTCGGCCCGGACGAGACCGCGTCCAACCGGCTCGACGCGGTCTACGCCGCCACCGGCAAGGCGTGGCAGGCGGCGACGCTGGACACCGACGAGCATCTGGCGCGCGACGGCCGGGTGATGGAGGTGCTGTCCGAGCACCTGTGCCAGGGCTGGCTGGAGGGCTATCTGCTCACCGGGCGGCACGGCCTCTTCTCCAGCTACGAGGCGTTCGCCCATATCGTCGACTCGATGGTCAACCAGCACATCAAGTGGCTGCGGACCGCGCGCCGGTTGCCCTGGCGGCGCCCCGTCGCCTCCCTCAACTACCTGCTGACCTCGCACGTCTGGCGGCAGGACCACAACGGCTTCTCGCACCAGGACCCCGGTTTCGTCGACCACGTCCTCGACAAGAGCCCCGAGGTCGTCCGGGTCTACCTCCCGCCGGACGCCAACACCCTGCTCTCGGTGGCCGATCACGTGCTGCGCAGCCGCGACTACGTCAATGTCATCGTCGCCGGCAAGCAGCCGAGCTTCGACTGGCTCACCCTCGACGAGGCCCGCGCCCACTGCGCCCGCGGCGCCGGGGCCTGGCACTGGGCGGGCACGGAGGACGGCAGCCGCGGCCCGGACGTGGTGCTGGCCTGCGCCGGCGACGTCCCCACCCAGGAGACGCTGGCCGCCGCCGATCTGCTGCGCCGCCATCTGCCCGAGCTGGCGGTGCGGGTGGTCAACGTCGTCGACATGGCCCGGCTGCTGCCGGCGGACGCCCACCCGCACGGGATGCCGGACGCCGAGTACGACGCGCTCTTCACCCGCGACAAGCCGGTCATCTTCGCGTACCACGGCTATCCCTGGCTGATCCACCGGCTCGGCTACCGCCGCGCCGGGCACCCGAATCTGCACGTCCGCGGCTACAAGGAGGAGGGCACCACGACCACGCCCTTCGACATGGTCGTCCGCAACGACCTCGACCGCTTCCGGCTGGTGATGGACGTGGTGGACCGGGTGCCGGGCCTGGGGGTCCGCGCGGTGGCGCTGCGGCAGGCGATGGCGGACATCCGGGCCCGCCACCACGACTGGATCCGCGAGCACGGGACCGATCTGCCCGAGGTCGCGGAGTGGACCTGGGCGGGCGGCGCACCAGGGTAGGGGTGTCGTGCGGTCAGGTGGGCGAGGCGGCCGTCAGACGGAGGTGTGCGCCCGTAGGTCGTCGGCCACCGCGGGGTCGAGCGCCGCCCGCACCAGCCCGGAGGCGAAGGCGGCGAGCCGGTCCGGGCCGACCAGCCGGGCCAGCCGCCCGGGGTCGCCCGGCAGCCCCAGTTCCGCCGCGCCCTGGAGGGCCTTGGCGTCGAGATACGGGGCGAACTCGGGCCATACGCACTGCACTTCGCGCACGAAGATGCCGGACCCCGCAGGCCCGATGCCCGGCAGCTCCTGGAGTGCGCCGCGCAGCGCCGCGGTGTCGCCGCCGGCCGCGTCCCGCATCCGCCGCAGATCGCCGCCGTATCTGCCGAGCAGCAGCACCGCGCCCTCCCCGAGGCGGGTGGCGGTGCTCTCGTCGTAGCGGCGGTAGCCGCCCTCGCCGAGTGCGTCGACCCGCTGCCGCCACGGCGCGTCGGCCATCCGGCGCGGGGTGCGCAGCCCGGCGGCGAACAGGGCGCGGGCGGCGGCCACCGCCACGGAGGCGCGGATCCGCGCGCTGAGCAGATCGGCGACGACGAGCGCCTGGTAGAGCGGCTGCGGGGCGTTGCGCAGCGGGACGCCGGCCTCGGCGGCGTAGGTCCGGCCGTGGCGGTCGAGCAGTGCGCGGACGATGTCCTGCTGGGACGGGCGCCGGCTCATGGCGTCACTCCTGGGGATGCGGGGCGGGCGGGTGGTGTGCGGACGTCCGGCGGCGCGCGGGGTGGCCGTGCGGGGCCGGGGGGGCGTCCCTGCGAGCGGGGTACCCGGTCGGTGCGGCGGTACGCTCCCGCGTCCGGGTGGCGGCGGGCCGCGGGGCACCCGCAGGCGGGCGCGGGCAGAGATGCGGGTGTCCGGGGGCTGTGGAACCGTTGAAGGGACGGCCTGGTTCCTCGGGGGTCGCCGGGCTCCGCACGTGAGGGAGCGACCCATGGCTACTCGGAACGCCATGATCACGGGCTGGACGGCGTTCGCCGCGGTCCTGATGATCTTCGGAGGCGCGATGGCCCTCCTTCAGGGCATCGCCGCCCTGCACAAGGACAAGGTCTTCGTCGCCACCCGGAACTACGTCTTCTCCTTCGACCTCACCGGCTGGGGCGTGGTCCACCTCGTCCTCGGCATCGTCATCCTCCTCGCGGGCTGTGCGCTGCTCGCGACGGGCGCGATGTGGGCGCGGGTGGTCGGCGTGGTGCTGGCCGGTCTCGGAGCGGTGGCCAACTTCCTGTGGATTCCGCACTACCCGTTCTGGGCGATGGTGCTGGTCGCCGTCGACGTCTTCATCATCTGGGCGCTGTGCGCGGGCGATCGCCACGCGCCGGCCTGAGGCCCTCGGGCCCGGCCCGAGGGCGCGGGCCGGGAGGTGGCGGCCGTCCGGCCCGCCTAGCATGGAACGGCAGCGATCCGCACCGCACCGGTATCGATGAAGGCGGCTCCCATGCGCCCCACGGCGAAGTTCTCCATCAGCTTCGGCCTGGTCACGATCCCGGTGGCCGCGTACAACGCCACCGACACCTCCGCCTCGGTCAGCTTCGTACGGATCCACACGGCGGACGGCGGACGGGTGCGCAACCAGGCGGTCTGCTCACGCGAAGGCGTCGAGATCTCCCCCGACGAGATCGGCCGGGGCTACCGGACGGACGACGACACCGTCGTGCCGCTCACCGACGACGATCTCGGCGCCCTTCCGCTGCCGACCGCGAAGACCCTGACCATCCTGGCCTTCGTCGCCGGCGGCGACATCGACCCGCTCCAGCTGGGCAAGGGCTACTACCTGGGCGTCGACAGCCCGGCCGCGGCCAAGCCCTACGTCCTGCTGCGGGACGCCATGGAGCGGCACCAGCGCGTCGGGCTCGGCAAGATCGCGCTGCACGGCCGCGAGACGCTGGCCGTGATCCGGCCGGTGGAGGACGTGCTGGTGATGCAGGTGCTGCTGTGGCCGCATCAGATCCGCCCGATGGACGGGGTGCTGCCCGAGCGGGAGGTGACGGTCGCCGCCAACGAGGTGCGGGCCGCCGAGACCCTGATGGACTCCTTCGGCGAACTGTCCGAGGAAGATGTGCACGATCACTACCGCGAGGCGCTGGAGGAGATCGTGGCGGCCAAGCTCGCCCATCGCGCACCGGAGTTCGCGGCCGGCGCGGAGCAGCCCGCGGGCCGGGTGACGGACCTGATGGCGGCCCTCCAGGACAGCGTCCGGGCGGCGAAGGAGGCCCGCGGGGAGGTGGCGGCCGGAGAGCGGGCGGCGACTCGGCGTGCGGGGAGCGGGCGCACGGGGACCGGGGGCGCCGCGAAGAAGTCCGCGGCGAAGACGGCCGCGACCGCGGTGCAGAAGTCCGCGGCGAAGAAGACCGCGACGGCGAAGAAGGGCACGGCGCAGCAGACCACCGCCGCGAAGAAGACCGCGGGGAAGACGGCGGCGAAGACCGCGGCGGGCCGGAAGGCCGCGGAGACGCCGGCCGCGGCGAAGCGGACCGCGGGCGCCGGGCGCGGACGACGGGCGGGCTAGGGGCTGTCCGGGCCTGTCCGACGGGTCGTGGCTCCGACGGGTCGTGGCCGGGGCCCTCGCCGTACGGGCGCTCCGGAGCACTCCGCACCCCGGCCCCGTGCCAGGTGTCAGCGGCAGCCCGCGCCGCCCACCGGCAGCGCGCCGCCCAGGAGGAAGCCGTCGACTTCCCGCAGTACGCAGGGGTTTCCGGAGGTGTACGCGGCGTGCCCCTCGCCGTGGTACGTCAGCACCGGGCTGGCGTTCCCCAGCGCGCGGGCCATGTTCGCGGCACCCTCGTAGGGCGTGGCCGGGTCGTCGGTGGTGGCGACGAGGAGCAGCGGCGGTGCGTGGGGCGCCGCGACCTGGCGGGAGGCGTCGTCGCCCGCGACGGGCCAGCCGTAGCAGTCCAGCAGGGTCGGCGCGATGTCCGGGCCGAACAGCGGGGACGCCTGGGTGAGTTCGCGCTGGGCGCGCGGGAAGTCGGCGGGGCCGTAGCGCTCGGAGGTGTCCCGGCAGCTGATCGCCCGCAGGGCCAGCTGCTCCTGGGAGGGCAGCCGGCCGCTCGCGTCGCGCCGGGCCCGCCCCGCGGCGCTGCCGCTGCCACTGCCACTGCCACTGCCGCTCAGGTTCAGGATCCCCGATCCGTCGCCGTTGCGCAGCTGCGCCAGTGCCTGGTGCAGCGCGGGCCAGGTCTCCCTGCTGTAGAGGGCCCCCCGGAGGGCGTAGACATAGGTCGTCTGGTCGACCGTGGTGCCCTGCGCCTGGAGCGGATGGTCGGTCAGGTTCCGGTACCACTTGGTGAGTTGGTCCTGCGCGGCCTTGGTGTCGGTGCCCAGCGGACAGGCGGAGCCGTGTACGCAGTCGGTGGCGAAGGCGTCGACCGCCCGCTGGAATCCGCGGGCCTGGGCCACCGCGGTCTGCCAGGTGTTCTTGGTCGGGTCCTCGACGCTGTCCAGGGCCATCCGCCCGACGTTGCGGGGGAATTCGTGGGCGTAGACCGCGCCGAGCCGGGTGCCGTACGAGAAGCCCAGGTAGTTGAGCCTGGCATCGCGGAGGGCGGACCGCAGCACGTCCATGTCGCGGGCGACGTCGGGGGTGCCGACCCAGGGCAGGAGCGGGCCGGAGTACCGGCCGCACGCCTCGTTGAGGCGCTGCTCGCTCGCCCCGAGGCTCTGCGCGCCCGCGCCGGTCACCGGCGTGAAGGTGGTGCCGCAGGAGATGGGTTCGGTGCGGCCGGTGCCGCGGGGGTCGAAGCTGACCAGGTCGTAGCGCTGCCCGAGGTGGGCGAAGGCGTCGGCGTTGTCGACGAGGTAGTTGACGCCTGAATCACCGGGGCCGCCGGGGTTGATGACCAGCGACCCCAGCCGCTTGCCGGGGCCGGTCGCGGCGAGCCGGATCAGCTGGACACGGAGCGTGGCCTGCCCGGGGTGGGCGTAGTCGCGGGGGACCTCCAGCCGGGCGCACTGGAGGCGGTCCGCGTAGCCGGGCCGCGGCGTGCCCTGTCCGGACGAGCCGGACCGCAGCACGTCGGGCGGGCACCGCTCCCAGGCCGGCCGCTGCTGGTAGAAGCGCGCCAGGCCGGGGTTCGGGACCGGGACCGGCGTCCCGGCACCGTCCGCCGCCGGGGCCACGGCCCCCGTCAGGGCGCCGGCCAGCGCGAACGCCGCCAGCGCGGCGACGGCTCCGCGTACACACCGCCCTGCCCCGGCTGCCCTGCGCGGCGCCGCGGTACGCCACGGTGCGCGGCCTCCCGGCATACACCGAGCGTAGGACCGCGGCACCGTACGGGCATCCGGACGGGCCGCGGCCCCGCGACTGCCCACCGGAAGGGACCGGTTGAGCCAGGGAGCGCGCCGTCCCTCCCCCGACCCACCCGGGCCCGCCGGCGGCGGCTCAGACCGTGAGGATCAGCTTGCCGCGTGCGTGCCCCGCCTCGCTGACCTGCTGCGCGGCGGCGGCCTCGGCGAGCGGGAAGGTGCCGGCGACCGCCACCGCCAGCTTGCCCTCGACGGCGAGCCGGGCGTGCCGGGCCAGCCCCGCGACCATCTCCGCCGACGGGGTACCGCCCGCGGAGAAAGGGATGCCGTGCTCGGCGGCGTTCGTGTCGGCGATGGTGACGATGCGGTCGGTGGTGCCGCCGCGCAGCGCGACCGAGAGCGGGAGCACGTCCTTGCCGGCCGCGTCGAAGACCGCGTCGACGCCCTGCGGGGCGGCCGCCCGGACCCGCTCCGCCAGGCCGTCCCCGTACGCCACGGGGACCGCGCCCAGGGTGCGCAGGAAATCGTGGTTGGCCGGGGAGGCGGTGCCGATCACCGTGGCACCGGCGGCCACCGCGAGCTGGACGGCGACCTGGCCGACCGCGCCCGCCGCGCCGTGCAGCAGCAGCGTCTCGCCGCCCTTCAGGCCGAGTTCGTCCAGGACGCGCTGGGCGGTCTCGCCGGCGACCGGCAGGGTGGCGGCGGCCTCGAAGCTCAGCCCGGCGGGCTTGGGCGCGATCTCCGCGGCGATGGCGTACTCGGCGTAGGCGCCCGTCCGGGTCCAGCCGAACACCTCGTCGCCCACGGCCCATCCGGTGGCACCCGGGCCCAGCGCGTCCACGACGCCGGCGAACTCCAGGCCCGGGACGGCGGGGAAGGTCGTCGGGAAGTACTGCTCGACCCAGCCGTAACGCCGTTTGTGGTCGACCGGGTTGACGCCCGCGGCCACCACCCTGACCCGGACCTCGCCCGCCGCCGGCTCCGGCGTGCCGGCGTCTTCGTGGGACAGCACCTCCGCACCGCCGAACTCGCGGTACACAATCGCTCGCATATCGATCTCCCCGTCGCCCCTCATGAGGCGTGGCGTTGTTGGTCGGACGGAATCAGCCTGACGTGCGGCGGGCGGTGCGGCGGCCGGTCATCGGAACAGTCGCACCTGGCCGAAAGACCAGGTGGGACGGCACGGTCCGGGACTACGCTGAGCCGCATGGAGTTGACCGGCCCGCTGCCCGCCCTGACCGCCGCCCACGAGGTGATCCGCGCACCCCTGGGCGAGATCCTGCCCCGGCTGTCCGGACTGCTGGCCGGGCCGATCCCGCACCACGCGGCGGCCGAACTCTCCACGCACTGCGCCCATTCACCGTTCAAGACGTACGGCGATCCGGAGATCACCCGCCGGCTCTCCACCGCCGACATGACCCCGCTGCTCGCCTCGGGCGTCCCCGGCCGGCCCTGGCTCGGCACCCTCCCGCTCGCCGGCGCCGAGCGCCCCGTCCTCGCCGTCACCAGCCACGCCACCCCGAGGGGCGCCGTACTGCTCCTCGTGCGGACGGTGCCGGACGGCGCCCCGGTGCCGCCTCTCGACGACACCGTCACCGCCGTCGTGCAGGCTCTCTGGGACCTCGTGACCAGCCACTTCGACCGGCTGGCGACGGCGGCGATGCCGGGTGCGCTGGCTCGTTCGCGGACCGCCGCCGGGACCCGTGCGCGGGTCATCGCCGAGCTGGGCGAGGCGCATTCGGCCGTCCTCACCGGGCTGCTGGGGGTGCTGCGCAGCCGCAGTCTGGACGACGCGGCGGCCCGTGCCACCGCGACGGACCTGGCCGCCTCGGCGCTGGTGGAGTTGCGCGCGGAGGCCGAACGCGACCGGGAGATCGCCGAGGAACCGGCCGGCCAGGCGTTCGCCCGGCTCGCCGACTCGCTGCGGCCACTGGTGCGTTACAGCCCGGTGCGGCTGGAGTTCGGCGCGCCCGACTCCGCCGGCAGCCTGGCCGCCGACGTCGCCCACGCCGCCCGCGCCGTCGTCCGCACCGTGCTGCTGGAGGCCCTGGCGCAGGACGCGGTGAGCCGGGTCCATGTCGGCTGGCAGCTCACCGACGGCGAACTGCGCGCGACCGTACGGGACGACGGCCCCGGCACCCTCACCGCGCACGCCCTCACCCCCGGCCGGGTCAGGGAACGGCTCGACGTCCTGGACGGCCGGCTGGACGTCGACGCGGTCCCCGGATGGGGATCCACGGTCACCGCGACCATCCCGCTGACCGCCTTCCAGGCCCCGGCGCCCGACCCGCTGACCAGCCTGGGCGAGCGGGAGTTGGAGGTGCTGGCGCATCTCGCACTGGGCCACCGCAACCGCGTGATCGCCGAAGAACTGCACATCAGCCAGTCCACCGTGAAGTTCCATGTCGCCAACATCCTGACCAAGCTGGGCGTCGGCTCGCGCGGGGAGGCGGCGGCGCTCTTCCACTCCGCGGCGTAGGGAATCCGCGGCGCAGGGAACGTCCGCCGGGTCGGGGCCACCTGGGCGGAAGGCCGCCGCAACCGTCCGGGTGTCGACCCGGTCGTCGAGCGCCGCCACGTCTCCGGCCTCGGACCGGACGGCAGGGCCCCGTCCGCATGGTGAGCACCTTCACCGCCCGCCCCGCGAACCCCCGCCGAACGACAACTGGGGTGTACTGCCCGCCAGTTGAAGCACCCGCGCCGACGCGCAGACACACCGCCGAGGGACGGTGTGACAAAAGGCGTGTCGTGTCACGATCATGCAGCGGTACCGTGACGTCCGCCGAGTCGACCTCCGGCACCAGCGGGCTACAACGACGTGGTTCGACGATGAAGAGAACCGTCCGCACAGCGCCGCTCGCCCCCACCACGGCCCGACCCGTGGGGCCCGCCGCCACCGTCACCGTTGGGAACCTCCATGCCCCCTGCCCGCTCGTCGCACCGCGGCCGGCTGACCGACGCACCCGTGCTGGCCGTCGCCGTCATCTGGGGCTCCAGCTATCTGGCGACCAAGAGCATCACCGGTCCGTCGACCGTCATCGCCACGCTGCTGCTGCGTTTCCTGACGGCCGCCGCCGTACTCGGGCCGCTCCGCCTCCGCGCCATCCGGCGCCTCACCGCGGCCGAGGTGCGCGGCGGAGTCCTCATCGGGCTCATCCTCGCCTGCGTCTTCCTGCTGGAGACCTACGGTGTCGTGCACACCTCGGCGACCAACGCCGGCCTCATCATCAGCCTGACCATGGTCATGACCCCGTTGGCCGAGGCGGCGCTGCGCCGTACCCCGCCCACCGCGTCGTTCGTCATGGCCGCCGCCGGCTCGGTCCTGGGGGTGCTGCTCCTCACCCAGGGCGGCGGATTCACCGCGCCCTCGGTCGGGGACCTGCTCATGCTGCTCGCGGCCCTCGCCCGCACCGCCAACGTGCTCACCACGCACCGGCTCCCCTCCCTCAAGAACGCCGATGACGGCGCTCTCACCTTCGTCCAGCTGTCCACCGCCGTCATCTGCTTCGCGGCGCTCTCCACCGGTGTGGGCACCTCGCCCCTGCGGGTGGCCGCCACTCTGGACGCGGGCCAGTGGCTGGCCCTCCTCTATCTGGCGCTGCTGTGCACCCTGTTCGCCTTCTTCGTCCAGCTGTGGGCCGTGCGCCGCGCCGGCCCGTCCCGGGTCAGCCTGCTGCTGGGGACGGAACCGCTCTGGGCCGCCGTGATCGGTGTCGTCCTCGGCGGTGACCAGCCGGGGGCGCCCGGCTACGCCGGCGCGGCGCTGATCCTCATCGGAACCGCCTGGGGAAGGCGGGCCGCCGAGGCTCCCCGGCAGCCGGCCGAGGCGGCCGACGCGGCAACACCCGTACGAGAAGGCGCCGTTGCTCAGTGACCGGCGTCCCTGCGGGGGCGTTCCAGGGTGAAGGCGTCCACGGGGGTGAGGTCTCCGTAGGGGCCGTCGAAGGTGTAGTACGTGACGTGGATGCGGGTGCGGCCGGTGCGCCGGTCGCCCGGGTCGACGTCGAACGCGGCGAAGCCGTGGGTGTGGACGCGGTCCTGGACGGCGCGCCAGGGGGCGTCCTCGGTGACGAAGACGGCCTTGCGGTGGCGGCCCTCCGTCTCCTTGGCCAGGTCGACCACGACGCGCCCCTTGGGCTCCTGGAACAGGTCGTCCTGGGTGGTGGCGAAGTTGCCGCCGCCTCCGATGATCATGTGGACTGTGCCCTCGGCGGTGTCGGCGACATCGGTCCTGGTGGACACCGGTACCGGAGTGCGGGCCTCGTTCGGCAGCGCGCCGCGGACCGGCAGCGAACGCTCGTAGTAGTGCTCGTGGCCGCACAGCACCAGATCGACCCCGTACGCGTCGAAGAGCGGGCCCCACGCCGTGCGTATCCCGAGGTCGCTGCCGCTGCCGCCACGGCTGCTGGAGATCATCGGGTGGTGCATGAAGACGACGATCCAGTCGATGCCCGCGTTGCCGCGTGCGGCCTTCAACTCCCGCTCCAGCCATCGGCGTTGCGCCCCGTCGGAGTAGCCACGCACATAGCTGTCGCCGGTGTCCTGGATCGCCACGTCGTCGTTGGCCAGGCTGATGAAGCGGACCGCGCCGACCGTGAAGGCGTACCACAGGCCCCGCGTCTCGGGGTCGGCACCCGTCGGACCGGGCAGGGTGAAGTAGGTCTGGTAGCCGGTCAGCCCCAGGGGGCCGTTGCCCTTCTCGTTCTCGCCGTTGCCGACGCACGGCATCCACGGGCGCAGCCGCGTCGACCGGCTGTTGCCGATGAACCAGTCCGCCCAGGTCGCGACGCGGTTCTGGCCGAAGACGCCGGCCGCGGAGGCGTAGCACAGGTCGCCGTTGACCAGGTTGAACAGCGGTCCGACCCGTTCCACCGCGGCCACGATGTCGGCGGAGGCGGGGCTGCCGGCCTGGCTGCTGGTGTAGAGCGGGAAGCGCCCCGAGGGGGACGGGGCGCCGCCCGCCGGCCAGGTGACGACCCGGCGCAGATTGGGCGCGCCCTGGTCGCCGAAGCTGGTGAAGGTGAACGCGGTGCGCCCGCGCGGCGCCGTGGTGAACGCACCGGTCTCCGGCGCGGCGCCGTCGTGCCCGGCCGAGTAGAGGTAGGTGGTGTCCGGCCGCAGTCCGGTGAGGCGGGCGTGGTGGACGTACACCTCCTCGCGGCTCAGTCCGTCGCGGTAGGTGCGGGTCTCGGCGTCGACCACGCTGCCGACGCCTCCGGCATGGGTGCCGAGGCGCACCTGCGGGCGGCGTACGGAGCGGGGGCTGATCCAGGAGACCGTCATCTCGCTGGCGGGGTCGGCCCCGAACTGGAGGTGCAGGCCGGTGACGCCGGGTACGCCGAGACGGCCCGGTGTGCGCGGCAGCAGGGGCAGCGGCGCGGACCGCGCCGGAGCGGCGGCCTCGGCGCTCCCCGCGGCGCCGAGTGCGGTGGCAGCGACGGCCGCCGTCGAACCGGTCAGGAGGGATCTGCGTGCGATCGGCATGTAACGCCCTTCTCGTGGAAGGCAGTTGGTCAACGGAAGTCAGGTGGTCAACTGCACCTTAGGCGTCACCGACCGGGCCGCCGCCAGCGGATATCTCCCCGGCCCGGCGGACGGCCCGCCGGAGCGATCGCGTCGCGGGCCCGCCCGATCGGCTGATCGCCGGTCGGGGAACTCGGCATCACGTCGGTGCGGTCCCGCCGCAGCCCGCGCCGGAGCGCCTCCTCGGCCGGCCGCGCGTTGTCAGCCCACTCGCTCCCCCGCCAGTTGCTCCTCGATCAGATCCACGGCCCGGCGGGTGCCTCCCTCGGTGCGTACCTCGGCCCACAGCCATGCCGAGCGCGCGGCGACCTGTGGATCGCCGATGAGTTCCATCAGGGCCGTACGCAGTGCCGCCGCCGTGACGTCCGCGGCGTCGATCCGGCGGGCGACACCCAGTTCGACGAGCCGGTCGGCGTTGAGGCACTGCTCGGCCCCGTGCGGTACCGCGATCATCGGCACACCGGCGTACAGGCCCTCACCGCTGCTGCCCATGCCGGTGTGCGTCAGCCATGCGTCCACCTGTCCGAGGATCGTCAACGGCGGGACCCACGGCCGCACTTCGAAGTTGGGAGGAATCCGTTCCCCCAGCTGGACCGGATCGCCGCCGCTGTCGATCTGCAGCACCACATGCCAGCCCGGAAGATCCGCGAAGGCCGCCATACACTGCCGGTAGACCTCCCACTGCCGGGGGTACGCCGAGCCGCCCAGCGACACCAGCAGCACCTTCTCCGCACCGGCCGGCCGCATCCAGCCGCCGTGCTCCTCGCCGGCGCCGAAGCACGGGCCGACGAACGTCACCGCCTCGGTGTCGACCCGGTCCGCATGTGGCTGCATGGCGCGCGGGATCAAGGCCAGCACCCGCCGGGGCCGAGCGGTGAACTCTTCGACGTTCGTGGTCACCGCACCGCACCGGGCCAGCCAGGCGGCGAACCGCGCCCGGTGGGCGGGACCTCCGGGCAGCCCGGAGAACGCCGCACCGATCTCTTCCTCGGCGCCCTCCCAGGCCACGTGCATCGGCGACAGCTGGACGAGGCCGCGGCGCTGCGTCTCGGCCAGCGCGCGGCCCGCGTACGCGCCGATGTCGTGGAGGTAGAGGTCGGCGGGGGCGTCGTCGTACGCGGCGTGCAACTGTGGCAGTACGGCCATCGCCTCATCGAGGAAGAGGGAGGCTGCGGCGATCGGATCCTGCGGCCAGTTGCTGTCGGCGACCGGCAGTGTGGAGGTCAGGCGGACCAGCTCGGCACCGGTGTGGGTGACGAGCTCGGCGACGTTGCCGGCGTTGGCGTACGTCACGCGATGGCCGCGGGCCACCAGCTCACGGATGATCTCCAGGCTGGGCAGCACATGGCCGACCACAGGGGTGCCGATCATGGCGATATGAGCAGGGCGGGGCATATCGGACTTCCTTGAATAGAGGTCTACGGCAGGGAAACGCCGAGGGACCCGACTTGGCAACGCGGTGGTGCGCAACAGAGCAACGCGGCGCGCAGTGCCCGGGACACTCCTGCGCGAGGGGGCGCGAAAGCACGCCACACCGGCGGCCGTCCCGCAACCGTCCTGGGCCTCCGTCCGCCGTACCGAGCGGTGTGCCGGCACTCCCGCCGTACGACGCGGCGGCCGGTGGTGGCTCGTCTCCCCCGACGGAACCATGCTCGCCTCGGACCACGCCCTCACCGGAGAACCGGATCGATCAGGGCGTCAGCGCGCGGGCCGGCAATGGCGCCGATCTGGACAGCCAACTCGCGAGCGTGCTGCAGGGTGAAGACGTCGATGTCGTGACCGACCAGAAGCCCGGCACCGAATACTCCGGCCTGATCTGCCTGACAGCGGCCGGAGGACTCTGTCTGCTCCGCAGTCGACGCGCAGAGCCCCGCTCCTCGGCCGCATCTTGAAATGATCTCGCGTGGTGGATCACCGTCGGGTGGCATATCGCCATGAACTGTCCGAAGCCGAAGGGGAATTCGCCTCTCCTCTCGCCTCGGGGAGGGGCGCCAGGCTTCCCATGGGGGTTGATGACTGCCCGTGGTCGGGGGCCCGGCGTGACCCCGGAGAGGCCGTCACCACCGTCGTTGCACGGTTGCCTTCCTACTCGTCACCAGGCTTGCCGGCGGAACGTCATCGGCCACGACCGCGCCGGCGGCGACCACGGCATCGCGACCGATGCTGACGCCGGGCAGGATGGTGGCACCGGCACCGATCCACACGTTCTCCGCGACGTCGATGGGTGCGCCGGTGAGGTACAGCCGCCGCTCTTCGGGATCGACCGGGTGGCCACTGGTGATGAACGTGACCTTCGGGCCGATCATCACGCGCTCGCCGAGCCGGATGCCGGCGTAGTCCAGGAACGTGCAGTTCTGGTTGATGAACACGCGCTCGGCGAGGTCGAGGTGGAGGCCGTGGTCCGTGTAGAAGGGCGGATAGATCGTGACCTTCGGTGGCAGTGGCTTGCCGAGGATCTGTTCGAACAGTTCCTCCTTGCCCGCTTCGTCATCGAAAGGCAGGACGTTCAGGCGGGAGGTGAGCTCGGTGACCCGCAGGACCCTCTCGGCCATGGCCTGGAACTCGGGGCTGTGGACGCGCATGAGACGGTCGCCGGACATGCCACGATCCTTTCTGGTGTACCGGTGACTGGCAGGACGCACCAGGTGATCAATTTCAAGGGCGCCCGCGGAGACGAGAACGAGGGCCTCCAAGATCGTTTTGTGACGAACAGCCTGGCCACCCTCGCGACGGCACTCTATGGGACGACCCACGACCGACGACCCGCTGGGCCTGGGAGCGCCGATCACTGAACGCCGTCGCCAACTGCCCGGCCTGTGCGCCCGGCTGAATCCGGCAGTGATTGACCGTGCGCCACAGCTGCCCGTTGTAGAGCGTGGACGGCTCACCCTTCCGGAAGCCGTCCGGTACGACACGGTGCTGCCCGATCCACTCCGATACGACCCGCGGCGCCGGGGGGTCGACGACGCACCCGTCCCTCGCCCTCCGCGACGACCTTCAACCGGGACCGTGCCGGGGCACGTGCCGCCGGCCGCGGCGAAGCGGACGCCTCGCCGGCGGCCGGTTCGATCCGCCAGCAGTTGGCCCGCATCCCGGGAACGGTCAGGCCGAGGGAGTCCGCCAACTGCCGCACCAGCGCGGACAGGTTCACCCGGGATTCGGGCTGCTCGGCCTCGGCGAACCGGCGCGGCTCCGGGGCGGTGAGCTGCCTGCGAATCCGACGATTCTCCGTGGTCAGCTGGTTGATCACACGGACGAGGGCTTCGGCGTCGGCCCGCCGCCGTGGTCGCCGAGTGCACTTCCGCGCATGATCCGTGACCTCGAACGCCATGGGGTCGATACTGAGGCCGAACGGCTCAGGGAGAGGGCGGCGCAGGACTCCGCGTGCCATGGACGACTCGTCAGAGAAGTCGGCGTCGAGTCGGCGTCAACCCCGCCGAGAGCCGCTCGACACCGCCATGGACCGCCAAGATCAAGAGCCCGGCATGAGTGCCGTGAACTGCGGAAACACTGCTCAGAGGCCAGGCTGCCAGTTCACCAGGAGGTACCCGTGAAGATGCTGATCAATGTCGCCGAGACCGTGGTGGCGGACGCCCTGCGCGGGATGGCCGTGGCCCACCCCGAGCTGGTGGTGGACGTGGAGCAGCGGGTGATCGTCCGTCGGGACGCGCCGGTGGCGGGGAAGGTGGCGCTGGTGTCCGGCGGCGGCAGTGGGCACGAGCCGCTGCACGGCGGGTTCGTCGGGCCGGGGATGCTGGACGGCGCCTGCCCCGGGGAGGTGTTCACCTCGCCGGTGCCGGAACAGATGGTGCGGGCCGCGGCGGCGGTGGACAGCGGGCACGGGGTGCTGTTCGTGGTGAAGAACTACACCGGGGACCTGCTGAATTTCCAGATGGCGGCCGAGCTGGCGGAGGACGAGGGGGTCCAGGTCGCCAGTGTGCTGGTCAACGACGACGTCGCGGTCACCGACTCGACCTTCACGGCGGGGCGGCGCGGCACCGGGGCGACCTTGTTCGTGGAGAAGATCGCGGGGGCGGCGGCGGAGGACGGGATGCCGCTGGAGCGGGTGGAGGCGGTGGCCCGCCGGGTGGTGGAGTCGTCACGGAGCTTCGGTGTGGCGCTGAGTGCCTGTACGACGCCGGCGAAGGGCAGCCCGACGTTCGACCTGCCGCCCGGTGAGCTGGAGTTGGGGGTGGGCATCCACGGCGAGCCGGGGCGGGAGCGGCGGCCGATGATGACCTCGGGCGAGATCGCGGACTATGCGCTGGACGTGATTCTGGAGGACCTGCAACCGCGGCTCCCGGTACTGGTGCTGGTGAACGGGATGGGGGGCACCCCGCTGCTGGAGCTCTACGGCTTCTCGGCGGAGGTGCGGCGGGTGCTCGACGAACGGGAGGTGCCGGTGGCCCGTACGTTGGTGGGGAACTATGTGACGTCCCTGGACATGGCCGGCTGCTCGGTGACGCTGTGCCAGGTGGACGGGGAGTTGCTGCGGTGGTGGGATGCCCCGGTGGCCACGGCGGGGCTGCGCTGGGGGCGCTGAGCGGCGGCGCGGCCGTGTGCGCGGGCGGGTTGCGGTGCGTCGCCGGCCTGGTGCCGACTGACGGGACGGGTGAGACCGGTGGGAAAAGGAGCAGTGGGTGTCCGAGGCAATCCTTGACGCGGCTTTTTTCGTGCGGTGGATGACGGCGGCGGCCGGTCTGGTCGACCGGGAGGCGAAGCGGCTCACCGAGCTGGACTCGGCGATCGGGGACGCCGATCACGGGAGCAACATGCAGCGGGGTTTCGCCGCCGTGGTGACCACGCTGACGGCACGGCCGCCGGAGACGCCGGGTGCCGTACTGACCGCCGCGGGGCGGCAGTTGATCTCGGCGGTGGGCGGGGCGTCCGGGCCGCTGTACGGGACGCTGCTGCGGCGGGCCGGGAAGAGTCTGGGCGAGGCGCCGCAGGTGACGGCGGCGGAGTTGCGGGCGGGGCTGGACGCCGGTGTGGCGGCCGTGGGTCAGCTCGGGGGCGCGCGGACCGGGGACAAGACGATGCTGGACGCGCTGGTGCCCGGCGTCCAGGCGCTGGAGACGTCCTTCGACGCGGCGGCCACCGCGTCCGAGGAGGGGGCGCTGGCCACCGTGCCGATACTGGCCAGGAAGGGGCGCGCCAGCTATCTCGGGGAACGCAGTATCGGCCATCAGGATCCGGGGGCGACGTCGTCGGCGCTGCTGTTCGCGGCCCTGGCGGAGGTGGCGCGATGAGCGGCGGTCCGTTGGTCGGGGTGGTGCTGGTGTCGCACAGCAAGGAGGTCGCCGAATCCGTGGCGGCCCTCGCGGTGGGACTGGCCGGCGGGGGCCCGACGGCGCCGGTGGCCGCGGCCGGCGGGACGCCGGACGGCGGGCTCGGGACGAGCACGGAACTGATCGCCGCGGCGGCGCGGGAGGTGGACCGGGGCGTGGGGGTGGCGCTGCTGGTGGACCTCGGCAGTGCGGTGCTGACCGTGAAGGCGCTGATCGCGGAGGGGGACGAACTGCCGGACGGTGCACGGCTGGTGGACGCCCCGTTCGTGGAGGGGGCGGTGGCGGCGGTGGTCGGCGCGTCGGCCGGGGCGGACCTGGCGGCGGTCGCCGCGGCGGCCGGCGAGGCATACGGCTACCGCAAGGAGTGAGCCGGGACCCCGCCGAGGGCGGGGGCTGTCCGGTGGGTCAGGGTCGGACCCGGCCCTGACCCACCGGACAGCCCCTAGGGTTTGCGGGCCACGGCGGCGTAGCAGGCGGCCTCGGCGTCGGTGACGTGGGTGGCGTCCTCGGGGTGGTCGGAGCGCCATTGGTGGGAGAGGGCGACGCCGGGGTCCAGCAGCTCCCAGCCGTCGAAGAAGCGGAGGAACTCGGCGCGGGTGCGGAACTGGAGGGTGGTGCCGGCGTCGCGGTAGATCCTGATGATCTTGTCCATCGTCCCGGGGCTGAAGTCCGGGGTGGCATGGGTCATCGCCAGGGTGCTGCCGCTGGGGAGGGCGGACTTGAGGGCCTCGACGACGGTGTGTGCGCGGTCGCGTCCGTCGTCGGTGACGAAGTGCATCAGGGCGTTGAGACTGAGTGCGACCGGTTGGGTCAGGTCGAGGGTTTCGCGAAGTTGTGGTGCGGTCAGGATGCTGTCGGGTTCCGTGACATCGGCCTGTACGTAGGCGGTCCGGCCCTCGGGGGTGCTCAGGAGCAGGGCGGCGGCGTGCGCGAGGACGATGGGGTCGTTGTCGGTGTAGACGATCCGGGCGTCGGCGGCGATGCCCTGGGCGATGTCGTGCAGGTTCGGCGGGGTGGGGATGCCGGTGCCGATGTCCAGGAACTGGCGCAGGCCCGCGCGCGCGAGGTGGCGGGTGGTGCGGTGCATGAACTCGCGGTTGATCCGGGCGGCCACCAGAGCCGCGGGGAAGACGCCCAGGACGCTGCTGGCGGCGAGCCGGTCGGCGAGGAAGTTGGTCTTGCCGCCGAGCATGTAGTCGTAGATCCGGGACGAGTGCGCCCGGTCCAGTTGCAGGTCCACGACCGGCTCGTGTTCGCTCATGGTGTGCCGCCTCCCCGGCGCCGGGAGCCTCGCGTGCCCGGCTGGCAGAGCCCTGCCCCGGGCCGGGCCGGATCATGCGACGGGGAGCGATCATGCGACGACCCGATCCGGTCGGGCCGGGATCACGGTCAATGACAGTCAGTCACCTGGGGTGCGTGCCTGACCAAACTTCGTCATGGGTAGTCATACGAATACGGAGCGCAGGATTATTTGCGTCCGGGTGCCACAAAACGGCTCGGTTTCCTGTTCATTGGAAGGTGAGGGCAAACCACCTTCCTGCTGCGGTCGCCGTTCCCGGCGCCACCGCGGCGGTGCACGGCGAACGGAACGAGGACAGCGCGTGAGCAGAGACCGGGACCCACATCCGCCGGCGTGGAGCCCGGCCCGCGCTGCCACAGTGGAGATAGCCATCGGCCCGCAGGAATCCGACGGATCGTTATCGATCACCTTCGAGGCGTTCCTGGCGACCCACGCCCGGAAATGGTTCACCTACGCCTATCTGCACACCGGCAGCGAAGCCGCGGCCCGCGAGGTGACCCGCGCCGCGTACGGGCGGCTCGGCCGGGTGTGGCCGCACGCGCTGCGGCAGGCGTCGGTGGAGGCGTACGCCTGGGCGGTGCTCAAGGAGCGGGTGGTGGAGTGGCTCTACGACCACCAGCAGCCCACCGCACTGACCGAGACCGCCGCCTTCGCGGTCGTCACCCATGCGCTGCTGCGCGAGTGCCAGCAGCAGTTCGCCATGCTGGAAAGCCAGTTGGGGCTCTACGCGGCGATCTCCCGGCTGCCGGAGCGGCAGTGCGACGTGATCGTGCTGCGGCATGTCATCGGGTACAGCGACGCGCAGATCGCCGCGCTGCTCGGGGTGGACGAGGTCACCGTGCGCTCGTACGCGAGCCGGGGCAAGCGCAAGCTCGCCGGCGCGCTCGGAATCGACCAGGAATAGATCGGGGAAACGGAAATGGGGGAACGGACCATGCGGTACAGCGATCCGCTCGAACGCCGGGAGACCGTCGAGACACTGCTCAGCGCCGCCGCCGCGGTGGCCGGCATCGACGGGCTGGCCGGCTTCAGCGATCTCGACGAGGCGGGCACACTCGACGGCCTCGGCCGCCGGAGCACCTGCGCGGGGGTGCGGGACCGGCGGGCGGGCGCGGCGCCCGCGGCGGTGCCGCCGATCGTCCGGCCGGATCTCGGGGCGCCCAGCGGCTACCCGAGCGCCCGGGACGAGGCCACGCACGAGCTCCAGCTGGCCTGTGCGCTGGTCGTCAACGCCGCAGCGGCCGCGGCCAGTCTGGAGCGGCTGGTGAACGACCACCACATCGACCCCGAGGGCGCGCTGGTCTTCGCCTGTCTGCTGCACATCACGGGGCGCACCGACGCGGCGCACTTCTGGTGGCACTTCGGCGCCGGCGCCGGCAGCCGCACCGCCGCCTACTGCCTGTATCTCGCCCACCGCCGCGACGGCGAGTTCCGCGACGCCGCCTACTGGCGCGAGCAGGCGGCGCACGCGCCCGACGAGGAGCGCCGGGCGGTGGCCGCGTTCGACGAGAAGCAGCTGCTCCCGGACGACGCCCGGCACAACCTCCTCGTGCAGTGGCACAGCGGGCTGGCGCCCACCCTGCCGGACGCACTGGAGAGCGTGATCAGCCAGCTGGTGGTGGAGGGCGACGACGAGGACTTCGGGGAGATCCCGCGTCCCTCACCGACCCTGGTCCGCGACCTGGGGCGCGCCCTGCGCTAGGTGTGGTGTCCGGACAGGGTGGTGACGTCGCGCCGTCCGGCCGGTCGCCGTCCGGCTAAAGGAAGTTGACGCCCTGGGCCAGTGGCAGGTCCGCCGAGTAGTTGACGGTGTTGGTGGCCCGGCGCATGTAGGCGCGCCAGGCGTCGGAGCCGGACTCCCGGCCGCCGCCGGTCTCCTTCTCGCCGCCGAACGCACCGCCGATCTCCGCGCCCGAGGTGCCGATGTTGACGTTGGCGATGCCGCAGTCGGAGCCGTCGGCGGCCAGGAAGCGTTCGGCCTCCCGCTGGTCGCGGGTGAAGATGCTGGAGGACAGGCCCTGCGGGACGCCGTTGTGCAGGGCGATGGCCTCGTCGAGCGTGCGGTAGGTCAGGACGTAGAGGATCGGCGCGAAGGTCTCGGTGCGAACGATCTCGGTCTGGTCGGGCATCCGGACGAGGGCGGGGCGGACGTAGGCGGCGTCCGGGGCCTCGGCGGTCAGGCAGCGGTCGCCGCCGGCGAGGAGTTTGCCGCCGTCGCGCTGGGCGGCGGCGAGCGCCTCGGCCATCGCCGTCCCGGCGGCGGGGTTGACGAGCGGGCCGACGAGGGTCGCCGCGTCGAACGGGTCACCGAGCGGGAGTTGGCCGTAGGCGCGCACGATCCGCTCGATCAACGGTTCGGCGACCTCCTCGTGGACGATCAGCCGGCGCAGCGTCGTACAGCGCTGCCCGGCGGTCCCGGCGGCGGCGAACACGATGCCGCGTACGGCGAGGTCGAGGTCGGCGGAGGGGGTGACGACGGCGGCGTTGTTGCCGCCGAGCTCCAGCAGGCACCGGCCGAAGCGCGCGGCCACCCGCGGGGCGACCTGCCGGCCCATCCGCACCGAGCCGGTCGCGCTGACCAGCGCCACCCGGGGGTCGTCGGCCAGCAGTTCGCCCCACTCCCGGCCGCCGAGCAGCAGGTGGTGGACACCGGCCGGTGCGCCGGTGTCGGCCGCGGCCCGGGCCAGCAGCGCGGAGCACGCGAGTGCGGTCAGTGGGGTCAGCTCGGAGGGCTTCCAGACCACCGGGTCGCCGCAGACCAGGGCGAGGGCGGTGTTCCAGGACCACACGGCGACCGGGAAATTGAAGGCGGAGATCACCCCGGCGACGCCGAGCGGGTGCCAGGTCTCGGAGAGCCGGTGGCCGGGGCGTTCGCCGGCGATGGTCCGGCCGTAGAGCTGCCGGGAGAGACCCACCGCGAAGTCGCAGATGTCGATCATCTCGCGTACCTCGCCGAGCGCTTCGGAGCGGATCTTCCCGGCTTCGATGGTGACCAGGTCGGCGAGGTCCTCCTGGTGGGCGGTGAGCAGTTCGCCGAGCCGCTTGACGAGGGCGCCGCGCACGGGGGCGGGGACGGTGCGCCAGGTGAGGAAGGTGCGGTGGGCCTCGGCGAGCGCCGCCTCGGCCTGGTCGGGGGTGGTGGCCGGGAGCTGGGCGAGGGTGGCGCCGGTGAGCGGGGTGCGGGCGGCGAGGGTGTCGCCGGTGGCGGCTTCGGCGGCGTAGGTGTCGAGGTCGGCTGCGCCGCAGCGGCGCAGCGCGGACGAGGCGCGGGCGCGCAGCGCGGCGGTGTCGGGCAGGCGCGGTGCGGAGGGGTCGGCGGTGGCCGGGCTCATCAGGCAACTCCTTGCTGGATATGGGACTTGATAGGTAGTCAGTTAGATGTCGGCTGGGTCGTCGAGGGCGCGGAGGGCGGCATCGGCGCCCAGGGTGTCGAGGGCCTGGCGCAGGGAGCGGTCCTGCTGGGCCGCGTAGAGGGCGAACGGGTCGAGCACCGGGCGGTCGATCGCGGCGGAGAGCCGGTGGGCGTCGTAGGGGGTGCCGGCGCGCGCGGCGTCGCGGGTGCCGTCGCCGGTGAGGTTGGAGTGGAAGATGCCGGCGGCGGAGCGGGGCAGGAAGTCCTCGTAGACGATGGGGCGGGCGGTGAGCCAGCCGCCGGTGAGCAGCCCGGCGAGGTCGGCGGGCGGGTGGTGGCCGTCGCGCGGGCGGTCGGCGACCGGGTGGTAGGTGAAGAACGCCAGCTGTTCCACGGCCAGTTGGTGCTCGGTCGGCGGGAAGCCGCGCTGCCACAGGTCCCGGGCGGTCTGCGCGCGGTCGGCGCCGGGACGGTCGGCCGTCCGGCGGTCGGTCTCCGCCATGAGGGCGTCGTAACGGGCCCGGCCGGTGCGGGTCAGGGCGATGCCGCGGGCCTCGACCTCGCCGAAGCGGACCCGCAGCGCGCCGCTGGTGACCCGGCCGTCGGGCTCGCGGAAGGCGCGGGGTTCGGCCAGCGCGCGGAAGGAGGTCTGGCGCAGCAGGACATCGGGGCCGTCCCAGCGCGGGGGTCCCTGGATCCGGTCGATCATGGTGATGCCGCGCTCCCCCATGCGCCGGTAGAGGGCGTCGATGTCCAGGACGCGGGGGGTGAGGTGGTTGACGTGGGTGGCCGCGACGCCGCCGATGTCGGCGGCGACGGCGGAGATCCGCTCCAGTTCGGCGTACCAGGCGCGGTCCACGGGTTGGGTGGAGAGCCGGAACGCGGCGACGGCGAGGGTGAGGAAGCGTTCGGCGGCGGGCTCGTCGAGTCCTTCCGCCTTCTCCGCCTGCTCGGCCAGTTCGAGGAGTTCGGGCGGGAAGAGGCGGCGGCGGGCGAGGAAGGCGGTGAGCCGGGACTCCAGGTCGGCGTCGAAGAAGCGGCGGTCGGAGGTGGTGAGGAGGGAGGTGAAGACGCGGAAGGGGTTGCGGTCCAGTTCGTCGGTGGCGGTGGGGCGGAAGGCGGTGGAGACGACGGGGACGGCGCCGATGTCGCCGTCCCGCAGGTCGTAGAAGCCGACCGGGCGCATGCCCAGTGCGGCGAAGATCTGAGCGGCCTCGCGGAGTTCGCCGGGGGTGCCGACGCGGATGGCGCCGTGCCGCTCGGCGGTGACCCGGCTGATGCTGCCGAGCCGGCCGGCGTCCGGGTCCCGGCCCGCGACCTCGTCGTTGATCTGCCCGGCGACCTCCAGCAGGGTGGTGTAGGCCGGGACTTCGGTGCCGTACATGTCGGACAGCCGGCGGGCGAACGCGGCGCGCAGCCGCCAGGTGGGGACCATGGCCATACGGGACTCCCGGGTGCGGGCGGTTCAGATGATGTGGGCCTCGGGGCGGGCGGTGTGCCCGGCGCCGAAGCGGGTGGCGGCGAGCGGGCCGACGTCGAGGAAGGGTTCGCGGTGCAGATAGAGGTCGCGGACGATCTCGCCGACCGCGGGGGCCTGGAGGAAGCCGTGGCCGGAGAAGCCGGTGGCGTAGAGGAACCGGTCGAGGTGGCCGGCCTCGCCGATCAGCGCGTTGCGGTCGGGGGTCAGTTCGTAGAGGCCGGCCCAGCCGCCGGTGACCGGCAGTCCGGCGAGTTCCGGCGCCCGGCGGGCCGCGGCGGCTCGGCACGGCGTCAGCCACTCACGGCTGAACTCCCGCTCGAAGCCGGGCTGTTGGGCGGGGTCGGAGAGGCCCATGAGCAGCCCGGCGGCGCCGTCGTTGTGGAAGTAGAAGGTGGAGTCGAAGTCGAGGGTGAAAGGGATCCGGGGCGGCGCCGGGCGCAGCGGCCCGGTGAAGGCGATCTGGCGGCGCAGCGGCGTGACGGGGAGGTCGACGCCCGCCATCGCGCCGACGGCCCCGGACCAGGCGCCGGCGCAGCAGATCACCGCGGACGTGCGGACGGTGCCGTGCGGGGTGCGGACGGCCCGGACGGCGCCGTCGACGGTGTCGATGGCGGTGACCGGGCAGCGGGTGCGGACGGTGGCGCCGAGGCGGCGGGCGGCGTCCAGATAGCCGGTGACCGCGGCCCGGGGCAGGGCGTAGCCGTCGGTGGGCGAGAAGGCGGCGGCGACGAGACCGGACGGGTCGAGGTAGGGGCACAGCTCGTGGGCCTCGCGCGGGGTGATGATCCGGCTCGGCACGCCGTGGGCGTTCTGGACCTCGACTCCCTCGGTGAACGTGGCGAGTTCGCGCTCGCTGCCGAGGAGGAAGAGGTAGCCGACGGTCTCCAGGCCGATGTCGGCGCCGGGCCGCCGGGTGAAGTCCCGCCAGGCGTCCAGGCTGCGCAGGCCGAGGCGGATGTTGAGCGGGTCGGAGAACTGGGCGCGTACCCCGCCGATCGGCTTGCCGGACGAACCGGACGCGGGCAGTTCGCGCTCCAGGAGCAGCACCCGGCCGGCGCCCGCCTCGGCCAGGTGGAAGGCGATGCTGGCGCCGATCACCCCGCCGCCGACGATCACGACGTCGGCCGCCTGCGGGAGGGGCTCGGGCGGGGAGCCGGAGGCCGAGGGAGCAGAAGCCGTACTCGGAGCCATGCGGAGCACCTTCCTGTCTTCCCGTCGTCGCGTACCGCGCGGTCGGGTGGGCGTCCCGGCCCACCGGTGCGTCAACGGAGGCCGGTCGCTCCGATGGTGGCGGGAAGGCCGTCGCCCGTCCATGCAGAGTTGCTGGACGTGATCTGTGAGGAGGTCTGGGCTTTTTGAGGTTTCGCGGGGGCGCGGGGTGCTGATCGGTAGGGTGCCGCCATGGAGTTGCCGGGGGTTCAGCTCAGGACGCTACGGGAGCTGACCCGGAGCCGCACGATGACCGCGGCGGCCGCGGCCCTGGGCTACACGCCGGGCGCGGTCTCCCAGCACATCGCCGCGCTGGAGCGGGCCACCGGTACGGAGCTGGTCCGGCGGGCGGGGCGCCGGGTGGAGCTGACGGACGCCGGGCAGACCCTCGCCGTCCACGCGGAGCGGATCCTGGGCGCGCAGGCCGAGGCGGTGGCGGCCCTGGAGCGGGCCCGCGGCGAGGTGTCCGGGCGGCTGCGGCTGGGGGTCTTCGGCACGGCGGCGGCCGTGCTGCTGCCGCCCGCGCTGCGCCGGCTGACGGCGCGGCACCCGGGGGTGCGGGTGGAGAGCCGTGAGGTGGACGTGGACCTGGCGTACACGGAGGTCTGCGCCGGGCGGGTGGATCTGGCGCTGGGGCTGGACTATCCGGACGCGCCGCTGGACCGGGACGGCGCGGTGGAGCTGGTGCGGCTGCGCTCGGAGCGGTTCTCGCTGGCGGTTCCGGAGGGACGGGCGGGCGCCTTCGGGACGCCGCTGCCGCTCGCCGGGGCCGCGGACTGCGACTGGATCCTGCCCGCGCCCGGCTCCTACTACGGGCGGGCCGTCCGCACCGCCTGCCGGCGGGCCGGATTCGAGCCGCGGGTGGCGCACGAGGTGACGGACACCGCGACGTCGCTGGCGATGGTGGGGGCGGGGCTGGGGGTCGCGCCGCTGACCGAGCTGATGCTGCGGCTGCGGTCCGAGGGGATCGTGCCGCTGCCGCTGCGGGAGGTGGTCGAGCGTCACATCGTCGTCGCGGTCGGGGCCGCCGCCCGCGACCGGCCGTCGGTGGCGGCGCTGATCGACGCGTTGCGGACCGGCGCGGCGCCGTGAGGAGCCGGGCACCCGGGGGCCGGCCGCCCCGGGGCCGCGGAACGTCACACTCAGGAGTCAGCACGGGCGGGACGGGGCGCTTCCCTCACAGGCGTGACCGGTCCCCCACACGGCCCAGGGTCCGACCCCGACCCCGGCCCGTCGGGCGGGCCCCGGTCAGCCCGCGCTGCTCTCCGGCGCGGGCGGCCAGGCCGGGCGGCTGCCGGAGGGGACGGCGGCCAGCGCGTGGCCGACCGTGGGGTAGCAGGAGAAGACACCGAGGGACTGGGTGCCGACGAGCAGCCGCAGCATCCGCACGCCCAGTGACGCCAGGAAGAGCCGGCCCTCCAGCCGGCGGCACAGCCACTCCAGGGCGAGCAGGCAGCTCAGCCCCCGGGAGTCGCAGAAGCGCAGCGCGGTCAGGTCGAGCACGAGGAAGCGGTGGCCGGCCGAGACGATGGACCGCGCCTCGGCGAGGAACGCCTGCTCGGTGCGGAGGTCCAGCTCTCCGCTGACCCGCAGCACCGCGCACTCCTCCTCCTGGACGATCGCAGTGACCGCCAACGACCGCATCTCCGAGCTCATGCCGTCCAGCCTAAGCGCCGCCGTGGCCCGCACCACCGGCGCGGCCCCGGCGCACCCGGACCGGGCCGGGCGCGCGATCCGGGCCCTGCCACCGGCCCGTACGGGCACCGGACCGGGCCGGAAGCCGGTGCGGAAGGGTCTGAGGGCGGGCGGAAACGGGCATGTTTGGTGCTGTTACGGGCAGCGGCGCGCACCGGTCCGGTTGCTATAAACCTGCATGCGGGCAGAAACGGGCAGCACCGTGACCGAACGGAACGCGGTGGGCCGGGCACACCAAGCGAACGCGCACAGGGCAGGAGAGAGCCATGAGGGCCGAGGAACGCCAGAGCCGCATCCTCGCGCTCGCCCGGCAGACCGGACGGGTCGAGGTCGCCGACGCGGCCGCGGAGTTCGGGGTGGCCCGCGAGACCGTACGGCGCGATCTGAGCGAGCTGGAGCGCCGCGGGCTGGTCCGGCGCACGCACGGCGCGGCGTATCCGGTCGAGAGCGCCGGTTTCGAGACCACGCTGGCGCGGCGCGAGACGCAGCACGTCGCCGAGAAGCGGCGGATCGCGGCGGCGGCGGCCCAGCTGGTCGGCGAGGCGGAGACGGTGTTCGTCGACGAGGGGTACACGCCCGAGCTGGTCGCGATGCTCCTGCCGTCCGACCGCCCGCTGACCGTGCTGACCGCCTCGCTGCGCACCGCCTCGCTGGTCGCGGCGTCGGACTCCACCACCGTGCTGCTGGCCGGCGGCCGGGTGCGCGCCGGGACGCAGGCGACGGTGGGGCCCTGGTGCCGGGACATGCTCGCCGGGTTCGTGGTCGACCTGGCGTTCCTGGGCACCAACGGCATCTCCCGGGAGCACGGCCTGACCACCCCCGATCCGGCGGTCGCGGATGTGAAGGCGCAGGCGGTGCGCTCGGCACGGCGGCGGGTGCTGGTCGGGGTGCACACCAAGTTCGGCGCCAGCAGCTTCTGCCGGTTCGCCGACATCGGTGACTTCGACGTGATCGTCACCGACACCGGGCTGTCCGCCCCGGAGGCCCATCGCTACTCGCTCCTGGGGCCGCAGGTGCTCCGGGTCTGACCCCACCCCTCACCCCCACAGCTCACCGCCGCCGGCCTCCGGCGGCCATCCCGGCATGCCCGCATCCCCCTCCGCGCGGGCAGACATCCCCAGAAAGGCAGGAGCCGTGCGAGCACGATCCCCCGGACCGGGCGGCAGCCCCGGTCGCCGCGCCAGATGGCTGACCGCCCTCGCGGTCGCCCTGTCCCTGACCACCGCCGGCTGCTACCGCGGAGCCGGCGACGTCGGCCCGGACACCCTCAACGTCCTGATGGTCAACAACCCGCAGATGGTCGACCTCCAGCGGCTCACCGCCGAGCACTTCACCAAGGAGACCGGTATCCGCGTCCACTTCACCGTGCTTCCCGAGGACGACCTCCGCGACAAGATGAGCCAGGACTTCTCCAGCCAGGCCGGGCAGTACGACGTGGCCAGCCTCAGCAACTACGAGACGCCCATCTACGCCCGCAACGGCTGGCTCACCCCGCTCGACCAACTCGCCAAGAACGACCGCGAGTTCGACCAGAGCGACATTCTCCCTCCGGTGCGCGCCTCGCTCACCGCGGCCGACGGGAAGGTCTACGCCGAGCCGTTCTACGGCGAGTCGTCGTTCCTGATGTACCGCAAGGACCTGTTCAAGGCGGCCGGGCTGACCATGCCGGCGCGGCCGACCTGGACCCAGGTCGCCGCCATGGCCGCCAGGCTGGACGGCTTCCGCACCGGCATGAAGGGCATCTGCCTGCGCGGGCAGCCGGGTTGGGGGCAGCTGACCGCACCGCTGACGACGGTCGTCAACACCTTCGGCGGCACGTGGTTCGACAAGGACTGGCACGCCCGGTTGGACAGCCCGGAGTTCCGCCGGGCCGTCGGGTTCTACGTCGGTCTGCTCCGCGCGCACGGGGAGGCGGGGGCGCCGCAGGCCGGGTACACCGAGTGCCTCAACGACATGCAGCAGGGCAAGGTCGCCATGTGGTACGACGCGACCGCCGGCGCCGGCTCGCTGGAGAGCGCGGACTCCAAGGTCGCGGGCGAGATCGGCTACGTCCCGGCACCGGTCGAGCGGACCGGCGGCGCGGGCTGGCTCTACACCTGGGCCTGGGGCATCCAGAAGGCCGGCACCCACCAGGAAGCGGCCTGGAAGTTCGTCCGCTGGGCATCGGGGACGTCGTACGAGCGGCTGGTGGGGCGCGAACTGGGCTGGTCGAAGGTGCCGGCCGGCAAGCGGGCCTCGACCTACCGCGACCCGGAGTACCTCAAGGAGGCCGGCGCGTTCGCCGCGGCGACCGAGGGGGCCATCCGCTCGGCGCGGCCGGACGACCCGGGCGTGCAGCCCCGGCCGGCGCCCGGGATCCAGTTCGTCGACATACCGGAGTTCTCCGACCTGGGGACCAAGGTGTCCCAGGAGATCAGCGCGGCGATCGCCGGGAAGCAGAGCGTGGCCGACGCGCTGGCGGAGAGCCAGCGACTGGCGCGGGAGGTGTCCGGTGCGTACAAGAGCCACTGACCGCACCGGACGGGCCATGGCGTGGGCGCGCCGCGCTCCCCTGCTGCCGGCGCTGGTCTTCCTGATCGCGGTCACCCAACTCCCGTTCGTGGCGACGGTGGTGATCTCCTTCACCCGCTGGAACGCGCTCGCCCCCGACCACCGCGGGTTCGCCGCCCTCGACAACTACCGGGCGGTCTTCACCGATCCGGCGCTGCGGGCGTCGGTCGGCACGACCGTGCTGCTGACCGCGACCGTGGTGCTGGTCAGCCTGGGACTGGGGCTGGCGCTGGCGCTGCTGCTGGACCGCCGCTTCCGCGGGCGCGGCGTGGTACGGACGCTGCTGATCACCCCGTTCCTGGTGGTGCCGGTCGCCTCCGCGCTGCTGTGGAAGCACGCGCTCTACAACGCCTCGTACGGGCTGCTCAACGGATCGCTGACGTGGCTGTGGCGGCTGTTCGGCAGCGACCACCCGCCGCAGCCGGACTGGATGACCAACTCCCCTCTGATGGCGGTGGAGTTGTCGCTGATCTGGCAGTGGACGCCGTTCATGATGCTGATCCTGCTGGCCGGGTTGCAGAGCCGGCCGGCGGACGCGGTGGAGGCGGCCCGGATGGACGGGGCGTCCCCCTTCGACGTCTTCCGCTACCTGACGCTGCCGCATCTGCGGCGGTACCTCGAACTGGCCGCGCTGCTGGGGACGGTGTACATCGTGCAGAACTTCGACGCGGTGTTCACCATCACCTCGGGCGGGCTGGGCACCGCGAACCTGCCGTACACCATCTACCAGACCTTCTACCAGGCCCACGACTACGGGCGGGCGTCCGCGCAGGGCGTCGTGGTGGTGCTGTGTTCGCTGCTGGTGGCGACGTTCGCGCTGCGCACCGTGTCGTCCCTGCTGCGCGAGGAGATCACCCGATGACGCGAGGACCTCACCTGCCGGAGCGTGCCCCGCTGCCCCGGCGGCAGCGGCGTGCCAACGGGGCGCTGGGCCTGCTGGCCTGGCTCTGCGGGATCGCCTTCTTCCTGCCGGTGGCGTGGATGGTGCTGACGTCCCTCCACAGCGAGAGCGACGCGGCGGCCAATCCGCCGAGCCTGGCCGCACCGCTCACCCTGCACGGCTACCGCGAGTTCTTCGGCGCCGGCGGCGCGGGCGTCAGCCCCTGGCCGCCGCTGGTCAACTCGCTCACCGCGTCGGTGGTTTCGACGCTGCTGGTGCTGGTGCTGGCCGTGCCGGCGGCGTACGCGCTGTCGATCCGCCCGGTGCGCAAGTGGAGCGACGTCCTGTTCTTCTTCCTCTCGACGAAGATGCTGCCGCTGGTGGCCGGGCTGCTGCCGGTCTACCTCGTCGCCCAGAACACCCGGATGCTGGACAGCATCTGGCTGCTCGTCGTCCTCTACACCGCGATGAACCTGCCGATCGCGGTGTGGATGATGCGCTCGTTCCTCGCCGAGGTCCCGGTGGAGATCCTGGAGGCCGCCTCGATCGACGGGGCCGGACTGCCCACCACGCTCACCCGGATCGTCGCCCCGGTCGCCATGCCGGGCATCGCGGCGACCGCCCTGATCTCCTTCATCTTCAGCTGGAACGAGCTGCTGTTCGCCCGGGTCCTGACCGGGACCGTGGCCGGTACCGCGCCGGTGTTCCTGACCGGGCTCGTCACCAGCCAGGGCCTGTTCCTGGCCAAGGTGTGCGCCGCGGCCACCGTGATCTCCCTCCCGGTGCTCATCGCCGGGTTCGCCGCCCAGGACAAGCTCGTCCAGGGCCTCTCCCTTGGAGCCGTCAAGTGAAAGCAGCAGTGATCAGCGCCCCCGGCGAGGTCGAGATCGCCACCGTCGACGACCCCGCGCCCGGTCCCCGCGAGGTGGTGGTGCAGGTCGCCGCCTGCGGGCTGTGCGGCACCGATCTCCACATCCTCCAGGGCGAGTTCGCGCCGAGCCTGCCCGTCGTACCGGGGCACGAGTTCGCCGGTACGGTCGTCGCGACCGGCAGTGCGGTGACCGAGCTGGCCGAGGGCGACCGGGTCGCGGTGGACCCCTCCCTCTACTGCTACGAGTGCCACTACTGCCGGACCGGCCGCAACAACCTCTGCGAGCGGTGGGCCGCCATCGGGGTGACCACGGCCGGCGGCGCCGCCGAGTTCGCGGTGGCACCGGCCGCCAACTGCGTCCGGCTGCCCGACCACGTCCGCACCGAGGACGCCGCGCTGATCGAACCGCTCTCCTGTGCGGTGCGCGGGTACGACATCCTGCGCAGCCGGCAGTTGGGCACCCAGGTGCTGATCTACGGGTCCGGGACGATGGGCCTGATGATGCTGGAGCTGGCCAAGCGGACCGGCGCGGCGGGCGTGGACGTCGTCGACATCAACCCGGAGCGGCTGGCCGCCGCCCGTGAACTGGGGTGCAGCAACGCGGCCGGTTCCGCCGACGCGCTGGACCAGCCGCGCGGCTGGGACGTGGTCATCGACGCCACCGGCAGCGAGCGCGCCATCCAGGACGCGCTGGGCCGGGTCGGCCGGGGCGGCACCTTCCTCCAGTTCGGGGTCTCCGACTACGCGGCCCGAGCCACCATCGAGCCGTACCGGATCTACCACCAGGAGATCACCATCACCGGCTCGATGGCCGTGCTGCACAGCTACGAGCGGGCCGCCGCGCTCTTCGCCGCCGGAGTGCTGGACCCGGAGGTGTTCATCAGCGACCGCCACCCGCTGGAGCGGTACGGGGCGGCGCTGGAGCAGTTCCGGGCGGGGAGGGGGCGGAAGATCCAAGTACGGCCCTGAGGCGGCCGGTTGCCGCCTCGCCGGTGCGGAGCCCGGGGTGCGCGGCCGTCGCGCCGTGCGGGAGGGGGCGGTGCGCTTCCGTACGCCGACGGGTGCGCCCGGGCCTGCCCCTCGGCGTGCGGAAGCGGGAGGCCGGGCGCTCAGCGGCCCTCGTCGAGGCGGGCCGCCAGGCGGTCGAGGAACACCCGCTGGCCGGTCACCAGGCGCTCCCGGGCCGCCTCCGGGGCGAACCAGGCCACCCGGTCGACCTCGGGGAAGCTGCGGACCACTCCCGACCCGCGCGGCCACTCCATCGCGAAGGTGCCGGGCACGATCCGCTCCGGGTCGAGATCGCCCGCGACGGCCCAGACCGTGACCACCTTGCCGCCGGACTGGCGGGCCTCCCCCAGCGGGAGGTACCGCCCGTCCGGCGCCGGCAGCCCCAGTTCCTCCGCGAACTCCCGCCGGGCCGCGTCCCACGGCTCCTCCGGCGCCACGTACTCGCCCTTGGGGACGGACCAGGCGCCCGCGTCCCGGCGGGCCCACAACGGTCCGCCCATGTGCGCCAGCAGCACCTCGACGCCGCCGTCCGCACCGCCCCGGTACAGCAGCAGCCCCGCGCTGCGCCTGCCCGCCACGAGCCGCCGCCGCTAGCCGTGCCCGCCGGGGTGCGCGGCGAGCACCGTCCCGATCGTGTCGGCCTGCGCCGCCGACTTGTCCTCGCGGTAGCGCAGCACGCGGGCGAAGCGCAGGGTGACGCCGGCCGGGTAGCGGGGCGAGGTCTGGAGACCGTCGTAGGCGATCTCGACGACGAGTTCCGGGCGGACCGCCACCACCTGGCCGTCGTCCGACTCCGCGATTTCCCGGAGCCGTTCGGTCTGCCAGTCGAGGGTGGCGTCGGTCAGGCCCTTGAAGGTCTTGCCGAGCATCACGAAGCCGCCGTCCGGGTCGCGCGCGCCGAGGTGGAGGTTGGAGAGCTTGCCGGTGCGCCGACCGTGCCCCCACTCGGCGGCGAGCACCACGAGGTCCAGGGTGTGGACCGGCTTCACCTTCAGCCAGGCGGCACCGCGGCGGCCCGCGCTGTAGGGCGCGTAGAGGGCCTTGACCAGGACGCCCTCGTGGCCGCGGCGCAGGGTCCGGACCCAGAACTCCGCGGCGGCGGCGCGGGCGGCGGCGTCCACCGGGTCCCGCACCACGCAGCGGCGCACCCGCATCGGCTCGGGGACCAGCGCGGCCAGCTCGGCGTGCCGCTTGTCGCCGGGGAGTCCCAGCAGGTCGCGGTCGCCGATCGCGAGGATGTCGAAGAAGACCGGGGTGAGCGGGAGGGCGGCCCGGGCCGCGTCGACATCGACCCGGGAGCCGAACCGGCCGGCGATCCGCTGGAAGGGCAGCGGCCGGCCCTCGGCGTCAAGGGCGATCACCTCGCCGTCCAGGATGAAGCGCTCGGCCGGGAGCCCCCGGACCAGGTCGGTGACCTCGGGCAGCCGGTCGGTGACCTCGTCGAGGGTGCGGGTGTGGATCCGTACGTCCGGCCCGTCCCGGTGCACCTGCACCCGGATGCCGTCGAGCTTCTCCTCCACGGCGCAGTGGCCCAGCTTGTCGATCGCCTCGTCGACCGACGCGGCCGTCTGCGCGAGCATCGGTCCGACGGGGCGGCCGATCGTGAGGCGGAAGTCGGCGAGCGCCGACGGGCCCCGGGACAGCAGGGCCCGGGCCACGTCCGGCAGCGAGCCGGCCAGCATCACGGCCCGGCGCACGTCGGCCGCCGGCACCTCGGTGGCCGCGGCGAGCCCTTCGGCGGCCAGCGCCTCCAGCGCCCCCTGCCGCACCTCGCCGGTCAGCAGACCGTGCAGAAACCGCTGCTCCGGCGCGGTCGCCGCGGCCAGCAGCTCCCCGACCAGCCGGTGCCGCTCGGCCTGCGCACCGGGCCCGGCGACCCGGGCCAGGCGGGTCAGCGCGGCATCGACCCCGCCCACGGTCAGCGCGGCCTCGGCGGCGGGCGGCGGCGGTGCGCGCAGTACGCTCCAGCCGATGCCGATGCGCCCCTGGGGCAGCCGTCCGGCCAGGTACGCGATGACGACCGGGACGTCCTCCGGCGCGGCGGCCCGGAACAGCCCGGCCAGCAGCGCGATCTTCCGGGACCGCGCCGTGGTGGCGGCGACCTCCCCCGAGACCTGTGCGAGTCGGGCGAGCAGCATCGGGCCACCCTTCTGCCCTTATGGGGCGAGGTAGGAGTGGAAGCGGTTCTCCGGATCCCACTCTGCCTTGATCTCCTGGAGCCGGTCCCAGTGCGCGGGCGGGTACGCGCGCCGGGCCCGGTCGGCGCCGGCCTCCAGATCCGCCTCGGCGATGTAGCGGCGGCCGGTGCCGTCCGGGTCGGCGTCGGCCATCAGCCCCCGCAGCCAGCGCGTCTGCAGGCCGTCGTCGGCCGGCAGGTCCCAGACCGCGTAGCCGACGAGGTAGGAGGCGCCGAGCGGGGCGAAGGCCATGTTCCGCAGCAGCACCGGATCCGGGGAGACCGGCTGGACGGGTGACAGGACCAGGGACGCGGGCGAGGGGGCGCGGGCCACCGCGCCCGCGGCACGGGTCAGCAGGGTCGCGTGGTCGGCCGCGGACCACAGGGTGTCCGCCGCGTAGCGGTGACCCGGCGGCCAGAGCGCCTCCGCGCCCCGGTGCAGGGCCGCGAAGGAGGTCGGCCCGGGCGGCTGCACGGTGCCGGCGCGCGGTCCGAGCGGGCAGCGGGTGAACGGCTCCAGCGCCTGCCCGGCCTGTTCCCCGGTCGCGGCGAATGCGGTGGCCGAGACGGTGATCCGGGGGCCGGCCGGGGTCGGCCCGGCTCCGGCGGGCAGCAGGACCAGGGCCGTCTCGACGTACGGCGGCAGCCCGCGCGCGGTCCGCTCCGCCCAGTCCGCCACGGAAGCGACCTCGGCCAGCGGAAAGGTGAGGGCGGTGGTCAGGATGGCGCCCGGGTGGGGGTGCAGGGCGAGGCGGAAGCCGATGGCGACGGCGCAGAAGCCGGGCCCGGCGCCCCGCGCGGCCCAGAAGAGGTCGGGGTGCTCGGTCTCGGTGCAGGTGACCGTGCGGCCGTCGGCGGTGACCGCCCGGATCCCGACGACGTCCGCGCAGGAGGCCCCCCAGGCACGGGAGTTCCAGCCGAGGCCGCCGCTGAGCAGGAAGCCGCCGACCGCGACGGTGGGGCAGTGGCCGACCGGGAACGCCAGGTGCGCGGGGGTGAGCGCGGCGACCAGGTCCGCTCCGGTGGCGGCGGGGCCCACGTCGGCCGTCGGCGGGGCGCCGGCGCCGAGGGTGCACGTCCGCAGCGCGGAGAGGTCGATCAGCAGGCCGCCGTCGCGCAGTGGGGTACCGGACCAGTTGTGCCCGCCGGAGCGGATCGCGACCCGCAGTCCCCGGTCCCGGGCGTAGCGGACGGCGTGCGCGACGTCGGCTTCCGTGGCGGCCCGCACGATGGCGTCGGGGAACCGCCGCGGCGTGCGCACGTTCCACACCGCGCCCTCGCGGGCGGCCGGGTAGCCGGGGTCGCCGCGGCGGATCAGGGGGCCGCCGGGGTCTCCCGCGGGCGGGGCTGCCGGTGGGTGCATCTCGCTCTCCTCCCGGTGCGGCCGGCGGTCGGCCGGTGCTCAGAGCAGGGCATGGGTGATCAGCCCGAAGACGACGACGGACAGCAGATAGCCGAGGAGCACCACCAGCACCCCGGCGAGGTGCGCCGGGAAGCCCCGGGCCCGGCCGGGCGCCAGCCAGAAGGCCAGGGCCCGGTTGACCAGCGGCATCAGCAGCCAGGTCAGGGCGCTGACGCTGAGCACGTTGCTGAAGAACAGGGCGAGGTACAGCGGGACGTCGAGCCGCCTCATCTCCACCCCGAAGGTCAGGGTGAGCACCATGACCGTGGGGTAGAGCGCGAGCAGCACCGACATGGCCTGCTTCCAGTTGGGCGGCGCCCCGGAGCCCGTACGGCGTTCGAAGCGGAACCAGCCGCTGAACGCCGAGTCGACCTTGCGCACGTCGTACGAGGCGAAGTAGGCGCGGCCCTCGTCCAGGAGCGCCCTGCGGGTGTCGGACTCCAGCCAGTCGTCGAGGTGTTCGCGGGTGTCGAACCGGAAGACGGCCACCCAGTGCTTCTGCACGTCGCGCACCGGCTGGAACAGCTCGGACCCCAGGTAACCGGGCGACTTCTCCTGGGCCTTGAGCGCCTTCTCCTGCCACTTGAGGAAGCCCTGCTCGCAACCGGGGCGCACGTCATGGGAGATGACGGCGGTGACGGCCTCCTGCGGCGCCGGTTCGGGGGTGCCGCCCTGGAGCACCTCCAGCGTCGGCGGGCCCTCGAAGAGCCCGCGGCCCTCGGTCAGCAGCTCTCGCCGGCGCGCGGAGTCCAGCCAGGCGGTCAGCTGCTCGATGCCGGCGAAGCGGAAGACGGCCACCCATTCGTTGCCCGTGCCGGCCGCGGGCGGGTACACCTCGGCGCCCATGAACCCGTCGAAGGCGCGAGCGGCTTCGTTGGTCCGCTCCTGCCAGCGCTGGTACTCGTCGGTCCGGCCTGCACGCACCTTCTGCGAGGTCACCACGGTGGCGCTGTCGGCCGCCGAGCGACGGCTTGCACGGGCACTCACCTGGAGTAGCGTAGTACAAAAGCAAATTAAGCGGCAAATGGGGCAGATATTTGACCTTTCCATCAAGGATCAGAGGCCGATCGGAGACGTGGCAATGGAACCGAAGGAATTGATCGCCGAGGCGGTGCGGCTCGCCACGGAGTCCGTGAACAAGGGCTGGGGCGGGCCGTTCGGCGCGGTCATCGCCCGCGACGGCGAGATCGTCGCCCGCGGGCAGAACCGCGTCCTGCTGACCGGCGACCCCACCGCGCACGCCGAGGTGGAGACCATCCGCAAGGCCGTGCAGATGCTCAACCCTGAGGCGCCGTCAATCTCCGAGGAGCACCAGAACGAGAGCACCCTGCAGTACGTGCCCCGGCCCGAGGGCTCGCCGGACCCGGTGCCGGAACGCGCCCGCATGCTCCGGGGCTGCTCGATCTACATCAGCGGCGCCCCCTGCCCGATGTGCATGAGCGCCATCTACTGGTCCCGGCTGGACGCGGTCTACTTCAGCTGCAGCCTGGAGGACACCCGGCGGATCGGCTTCGACGACTCGTACCAGTACGAGGACTTCCAAAGGCCGCTCGACCAGCGCCGGATCAAGATCCAGCAGATCTACCCCGAGCTGGGCGCCGGCGCCTACGAGGCGTGGTCGCACCGGGTGAACCACCACGCGTACTGACCGGCCCGGCCGGCCCCGCGGCGGGCGGAACCGGTCCGGCCGCACCCGCGCACGGGCCCCCGAGCCGCCCTACGCCCAGCTCCCGATGTCGCGCACGATGACCTTCCTGACCTCCTCCGCCTGGGAGTTGAGGTAGAAGTGGCCACCGGGGAGCACCGTCAGCTCGCAGGGGCCGGTGGTGTGCTCGCGCCAGGCGTCCGCCTCCTCCGGGGTGGTGACCGGATCGCTGTCCCCCACGAGGACCGAGACCGGGCAGCTCAGCCGGGGCCCCTCGCGATGGCGATAGGTCTCGACGGCCTTGTAGTCCGCGCGGACCGCCGGCAGCACCATCCGCAGCAGCTCCTCGTCGGCGAGCACCGCCTCGTCGGTGCCGCTCAACTCCTTGAGGGTGGCGACCAGTCCGTCGTCGTCCCGCAGGTGGACCGACAGGTCGCGGTGCCGGGACGGGGCGCGTCGCCCGGAGGCGAACAGGCCCAGCGGCGGCCTGCCGGACCGCTCCAGATTCCTGGCGACCTCGTAGGCGACGGTGGCGCCCATGCTGTGGCCGAAGAGCGCCAGCGGCCGGCCGGTCCAGGGCTCCAGCGCCGCGGTGACCTGGTCGGCCACCTCGTGGATGTCCTCCAGGCACGGCTCGGACAGCCGGTCCTGGCGGCCCGGGTACTGCACGGCGAGCACGTCCAGTTGCGGGGACAGCGCCTGCGCCACCGGGAAGTAGAACGTCGCCGAGCCCCCGGCGTGCGGAAAGCAGACCAATCCGCAGGGCGCGTCGTCGGCCGGCCGGAACCGGCGGATCCACCGGTTGCTGTTCTCGCTGGTAGTAGCCACGGACAGGAGGTCTATCAGCCCGTCGGGGGAGCGATCAACCAGCGCCCGCTCGCCCGCCGCACAGCGCGCGGTCCGGGCCGGCCGCGGGCTCCCCGGTGACCCGCGGCGATACCGTGGACACGTGATGACCCCGCGCGTCCTGGAACCCCGCGAGCCCGGGCGGTACGCGGCCGGTACCGCCCCCGCGCCCCTGGTCTGGTACGCCGCCTACGGGTCCAACATGCACCCCGAGAGGCTCGGCCACTACCTCGCCGGCGGCCGTCCGCCCGGCGGCGGGCGCGACCACCCCGGCTGCCGCGACCCCCGCCGTCCCGCGCGCAGCGCACCCGTCGTCCTCCGCGGCCGACTGTACTTCGCCACCGAATCCGCGCTGTGGACCGGCGGCCGGGCCTTCTACGACGCCGACGCGGACGGCGAACTCCCCGCCCATGCCTATCTTCTGACGCTCTCTCAATTCTCCGACATCGCCGCACAGGAGATGTACCGCGAGCCGTCCGGCGACCTCGACCTCACACCGGTCCTCACCCGCGGGCGCGCCCGCCTCGGCCCCGGCCGGTACGAGACCCTGGTCTGCCCCGGCCGGCTCGACGGGCACCCGGTGCTGACCTTCACCGCCCCCTGGCGCAGCGCGGACGTCCCGCCGAACCCGCCCGCCCCGGCCTATCTGCGCCATATCGCCGCCGGGATCATGGCCACCCACGGCTGGACCCGGCAGCGCACCGCGGAATATCTCGCCGCGTGTCCGGGGGTCGACGCTCGGTGGTCGGTCCCGGAGATCGTCGCCCTGCTCGGACTTGCGCAATGAGACGATTTGGGGTTATTTCGAACTAGGTGTGGACGTGGCTTCGTCTCCCCTGGGTAGGGGGTGCACATCGTGCTGTTCACTGACCGCGCGGACGCCGGACGCCGCCTCGCCGAGGCCGTGCGCCACCTGGAGAGCGAGGATCCCGTCGTCCTGGGCCTGCCCCGCGGCGGCGTCCCGGTGGCCTATCAGGTGGCCCAGGCGCTCGATGCCCCCCTCGACGTGATCGTCGTCCGCAAACTCGGCGTCCCGTACCAGCGCGAGCTGGGCTTCGGCGCCATCGGCGAGGGCGGCGTACGCGTCATCAGCGACGACATCATCCGCCGGGGCCGGATCAACCAGTCCGACGTCGCCTCCGTGGAGCGCGAGGAAGCGGCGGAACTCGCCCGGCAGGCCGCCCGCTTCCGGGCCGGCCGGCCGCGGCTGACGCTGGAGGGCCGGACCGCGATCGTGATCGACGACGGCGTCGCGACCGGCGCCACCGCGGCGGCCGCCTGCGAGGTGGTACGCGCCCAGGGCGCGGCCCGCGTCGTACTGGCCGTCCCCGTGGCGCCGCCCGACGCCGCCGAGCGCCTGCGCGGCAAGGCGGACGACATCGTCTGCCTCTCCACCCCGTACGCGTTCTCCGCGGTCGGCGAGTGGTACGAGGACTTCTCCCAGACCTCGGACGACGAGGTCGTCTCCCTCCTGGCCCAGGCCGCGGCCGGCCCGGCCGCACGTGCCGGGACCGGAACGCCGGCGAGCGTGCCGACCGAGGAGGAGGTCCGGATCGAGGCGGGCCCGGTGCGGCTCACCGGGGATCTCGTCCGGCCCACCGCCACCGCGCCGATCGTGATGTTCGCCCACGGCTCCGGCAGCAGCCGGCACAGCCCCCGCAACCGCGCGGTGGCCGCGGCCCTCAACCGCGCGGGCCTGGGCACCCTGCTCTTCGACCTGCTCACCCCGGCCGAGGAGGCCAACCGGGCCAACGTCTTCGACATCGACACCCTGGCCCGCCGGCTCGCGGACGCCACCCGCTGGCTGCGCGCCCGCGCGCCCGTGCCCATCGGCTACTTCGGCGCCAGCACCGGGGCCGCCGCCGCACTGCGGGCCGCCGCCTACCCGGACGCGGACATCGGCGCCGTGGTCTCCCGCGGTGGCCGCCCCGACCTCGCCGGCCGCTCGCTGCTCGGCTCCGTACAGGCGCCGACGCTCCTGATCGTCGGCGGCAACGACACCCTGGTGCTGGACCTCAACCGCCAGGCGCAGTCCGCGCTGGGCTGCGAGAACACGCTCGAAATCGTCCCCGGCGCCACGCATCTCTTCGAGGAGCGCGGCGCCCTGGACCGGGTCTGCGTCCTCGCCCGCGACTGGTTCACCCGCCACTTCCGGATGCAACCGGCCTGACGCCGGACGGCGAACGGCGGTCAACGGATGGCCCGTTGACCGCCGTTCGCCGGTCCGTGGCCGACACCGCGGCGCGCTAGTAGCGCAACGCGCTCGCGATGCCGCCCACCTCGGCCAGTGTGCCGTCCGGTACGAACCGCACCTCCGCGCCGGTGTCCAGGGACCGTTCGACGATCTCGTCGACGATGTCGTCCACCGCGTCCCGCTCACCGGGCTCCGCCGGTGTCAGATGGCCGCCGGTCTCCCGCACCGTCTCGCGGTAGTTCTCCTCCACCGCCAGCAGGGCGACCCGGCCGGTGGTGACGTTCTGCCGGATCTCGTCGACCCCGGCCGCGAACGCCCGGCGCCCGCGCGCCCGGTCCAGTTCGGCCAGCACCTCCTCGACCTCACCGGCCGCCCGCTTCTCGGCGTAGGGGCGTACGGCCTGCCACACCGCGTCGGGCGGTCCGGCCGCCAGCCCCGCCTGCGGCACCTGCGTGACCTCCCCCTTGGCACCCTTGGCGCCGCGCAGGACGGTGCCGGCATCGTCCAGCAGGGCGAGCGCGGCCGCCTCGCCGGCCACGTACAGCGGCCGCGGGTCGGACCTGAGGACGGCGCCCATCGCCGTGTCCGCCTCCCGCAGGAACTGCCGGGTGTGCTCGTCGCTGAAGGTGCTGGGGATCTCGCCGACCTGCTCCTGGTTCTCCGCGTCCGGGTCGACGAGACTGCGGGTCAGCGGGAAGGCGCCCCGTTGCACCTCCGTGACGCGGTCCGCCGCACCGCTCCACAGGGAGATCCGGCCGGCGGAGAGCGCCATGACCCAGAACGGCCGCTCGGCGGCCTGCGCGGCGACCAGGTTGCGGGTCAGGAAGGTGTCCGAGAGCACCACACGGGCGGGCACCGTACGGCCCAGCGACCACACCTGGTGCTCGCCCGGCGCGGCGAAGACCGCCATCCCGTCCTCGGCGTGCGTCAGGTCGATCTCCGAGAGGGCCTGGTCCAACTGCTCGATGACGTCGATCCGTCGGTCCCTGCTGATGTCCGGATCGGCCTGGAGCTGCTCCTTGGCCTCGGCCATCATGTTGCGCAACAGGACCGGGTCCTGTGCGTTGTCCGGCTCCCGGCGATGCGTCGGCATGAGGACCGTCACGGCCGGATAGGGCCGCTGCCGCCGGAGCTTGGCGAGGTCGGCAGAGCTGAGCGCAGCATGCATCGGAACCCTTCTTTCCGCGAGTGGATTCGCACGGGGACACACCGTCGGCCGTGCGCGCACCGCCCCCCGCCCGGCACCGTCCGCCTCTCCCGGTCCGCTACTCCGCACCCGGCCACACTATGAACGATATGCCCGATTCCCCGGTGTGGCAGCAGCAGCGCGGGGCCTTCCGGGAACCGGTCCGGGACCCCCTCCGGCCCCGGAAGCGGGCATGCGCCATTCGTGGTGTCATCGAAGCAACGACGCAACGTCGACCACGCTCCGAAGGCGGGAGGAATCATGGCCAGCAAACAGCGAGCCCGGGACATCATGACCGGCGGAGTGCAGTGTGTGGGCGCGCACCAGACGCTGCTCGACGCGGCGAAGATGATGCGTGACCTGAAGGTCGGCTGCCTGCCCATCTGCGGTGACAACAACAGGCTGGCGGGCATGGTCACCGACCGTGACATCGTCATCAAGTGCATTGCCGAGGGCATCGATCCGGCGACGGTGCAGGCCGGGACCCTGGAGCAGAAGCTCCACTGGATCGACGCCGAGGCGGACGCCACCGACGTGCTGCGCACCATGGAGCAGCACCGGATCAAGCGCCTCCCGGTGATCGACGTCAAGGGCGGCCACCAGCTGATCGGGATGATCTCCGAGGCCGACCTCGCAAAGCACCTCTCCGACGCCCAGGTCGCGGAGTTCGCCACCCGCGTCTACGCGACCGCCTAGCGCCGCCGTACCGCGGCCGAGCGCACCGCACCCGCACCCCCGCACCCGGTCGCGCGACGGCCGCCCCGCAACTCCGTTGCCGGCGCCTCCAATTGCAGACCCGGCGTCACCTACAGATCCGACTCCTCGCCGATGTACAGCCCGGCGAACGCCTTCGCCGCGGACTCCGACCCCAGCAGCCGCCGCAGCCGCGCCGCGGCGGTCCCCGCCCGGAACCGATCGCCGGACGAGGCGCCGTGCAGCACCTCGGACAGCCACTGCGAGAACTCCAGGTACTGCCACACGCGCCGCAGGCACGCCTCCGAATAGCCGGCCAGGCCGCGGTCGTCGCCCTTGGCGTGGGCGATCAGCGCCTCGCCGAGGAGCAGCGCGTCGTTGATCGCGAGGTTCATCCCCTTCGCCGCGATCGGCGCGACCAGGTGCGCCGCGTCCCCCGCCAGGTACAGCCGACCGTACGCCATGGGCTCCACAACGTAGTTGTGCATGTCCAGGACCGTCTTCTCGGACAGCGGCCCCTCGGTCAGCGGCCGGGCGCCGCGAGCCGCGAGCCGGATGTGCAGCTCCTCCCAGACCCGTTCGTCCGGCCAGTCCCCGGCGCCGTCGCCGGACGGCACCTCCAGGTAGTAGCGGGTGATCTCACGGCTGCGCGCCATGTGCGCGCCGAGCCCCCGCTCGTGGATCCCGAAGACCACCCCGTCCGCCGACGGCGGCGCCTCGGCGAGGACCGCCAGCCAGGCCACGCCGTGGTCGTAGCGCGTGATCACCGCCCGCTCGGCCGGTATCGCCGACCGGCACACCCCCCGCGCCCCGTCGGCCCCCACGATGATGTCGCACTCCAGGCGGTGCCGCTCCCCCGTCCCCGGATCCTGGTACGAGACGGCGGGCGCGCTCCCGTCGACGTCGTGCAACCGCACGTCCCGCACCCCGAAGTGGGCCCGGCCGCCGGCCCCTTCCACGTACGACGCCAGGAGGTCGCTCACCAACAGCGGCTGCGGATAGACGAAATGGCGCCGCCCCGACAGCCGCGCGGTCCGTATCGCGTGCCGCTCCCCGCCGAACCGGAACTCGAACTCCGCCTGGGTCTCGGCCCGTTCCAGCAGCCGCCCGGCCAGCCCCTGCCGGGCCAGCGCCCGGACCGCCCACTCCTCGATGAACCCGGCGCGCGGGCGCCGCTCGATGAACTCCCGGCTCTCCGCCTCCAGTAGCACGCAGTCGACACCGGCGGCACGCAGGACGTTCGCCACGGTCAGACCGGCCGGCCCGGCCCCCACGATGACGACGGAGGTACGGGAACTCCCCGGCACCGCAGACGGCACAGGCGGCGCGGACGGCTCGGACGGCTCGGCGGGCGGGTGGGAGGACGAGGGTGCGGACACGGCGGGCGGTTCCCTTCGCGCGGGGAGCAAGATCGCTCGCAGTATGGCGGTTGGCCGAAACCGTTCGCCGAGCGCCCCGGTACCCACCGGTAGGAAGGGGCCCGCCCCGCCCCCGCGACGCGGGCGCGCCCCCTCAGTGCGCCGTCCAGCCCCCGTCCATCGCCAACGACGTCCCGGTGACGAACGACGCCTGCGGGGTGCAGAGACAGGCGACCGCCTCGGCGACCTCCTCCGGTTCGAGCAGCCGCTTGAGGGCGGAATCGGCCAGCAGGATGTCGGTCAGTACGCGTTCCCGGGGGATGCCGTGCGCGGCGGCCTGGTCGGCGATCTGGCGCTCCACGAGGGGCGTCCGCACGTATCCGGGGTTCACGCAGTTGCTGGTCACGCCGTGCGCGGCGCCCTCCAGGGCGGCGGTCTTCGACAGGCGCTCCAGACCGTGCTTGGCAGCGACGTACGCGGACTTGAACGGCGAGGCCCGCAGCCCGTGCACGGAGGAGATGTTGACGATCCGGCCCCAGCCCTGCCCGTACATATGGGGCAGCGCCCCGCGCAGCAGCCGGAACGGCGCCTCCAGCATGACGGTCAGCACCTCGTGGAACACCTCGGGCGGGAAGTCCTCGATGGGCCGCACGAGTTGGATGCCCGCGTTGTCGACCGGCACGTCGCTGCCCGCCGCGGCCCGCTCGGCGGCGGCCAGGTCGGTGAGGTCCAGCGGGCGGGGCTCGATACGGCCCGGCGCGCCACCGGGGAGGGCGGCCGTCAGCCCGGCGAGTCCGGCGGCGTCCCGGTTCACCGCCCGGACCGTGGCGCCGGCCGCCGCCAGCCGCAGCGCGCAGGCCCGCCCGATGCCGCCGGCGGCGCCGGTGACCAGCGCGGTCCGGCCGCGCAGATCGAGGAAACCCGCGAAACCCGGGGAACCGGGGGACGCGCCCGGGGTGTCCGGCGTGCCGGGGCCGGTGATCGCAGTCATGCCCGCGCCTTAGGCCGGGTCCGGGGCCGCAGGAGGGCGATCCGCGGACTCACTCGAACGGCCGCCCCGGATCGCCTCGCCCCCTGGTGCCTCCTAGCGTCGAACGACGCGGCGTGCCGTCTGCGCACCGCCGCCACAAGGAGGCCGACCATGCGGAGGCTGATCATCGCGCCGACGATGCTGCTCGCTCTCACGGCGGCGGGGTGCGGGACGGGAGAGGACGGCGAGACGTCCACCGCCGCCTCGTCGGCCGGCGAACCGGGCGGCGGCCCGGGTCCGCAGAGCTCCGGCGACGGTACGCCGGACCCGGCGTCGCCCACCGTCCCCGGTCAGCCGGTGAGCTGCGGCGAGATCGCCGATGCGCTGGGCCGGGCGCACGGCGTCGCGCTGTTCGCCGACCCCGGCGCGGGCGGCACGGTCGGCTGCACGGAGGCGCACGACGTGATGGCCGAGTTCTTCCTGCGGGCGCCCCCGTCACGCGCGAACCGCGGTGCGCTCGCCGTCCGGGGCTGGTTGTGCCAGTACGAGAGCGGGCCGACCGGCACCTGGATCACCAGCTGCCGCAAGGACAAGCGGGAGATGCACACGGAGGAGCCGACCGGGCGGGACGGTGGCCCCGGCGGCCCGCCGGGCGCTTCCCAACTGCCCAGCCTGCCCGATGACTCCGTGACCCCGGTGGCACGGCCGTCGACGACCGCGTTGTAGGGCGCGGCGGGGCACCGACGCCACGCCGTCCGCCGCCCCGGCCCCTCAGGGAACCGCGAGTTCCTCCCCCATACCGTGGAACCACGTCGGCCCGGCCTCCACGGCCTTCTTGATCCGGGTCAGTGCGAAGCCGTCCAGCTCCGGGAGGGCGTCGAGGGCGAACCAGCCGACCTCCACCGACTCGTCGTCGTTGACCCTCGCCTCGCCGCCGACCGCCCGGCAGCGCAGCGTGACATCCATGAACTGGCACACGTCGCCGTTGGGGTACTCGGTCGGCGGCATGGTCTCGACGAGCACGACGTCCTCGGCCACCACCCGCACCGCGGTCTCCTCGTACACCTCGCGCGTCGCCGTCTCGGCGGGCTGCTCACCGGGCTCGGGGATGCCGCCGATGATCGACCAGCCGCCGGTGTCGGCCCGCTTGCCGAGCAGCACCCGGCCGTCGCCGTCGAAGACGACCGCGCTCACCCCGGGCAGCCACAGCAGCTGCCGGCCGATGGAGCTCCGGAGTTCGCGGATGAATTCGGGGGTTGCCATGCGTCGACCCTACGGGACCCGGCGGGCGGCTCCCCGCCGCGAACCGGGATCGCGGACGCCCGCCGCGGCCGGACACCCGCCGGGACCACGGACGCGTGTCGGGCACCTGTCAGGCACGTCTTCAGGGGCGCGCGGCCGGCCCGGTCACGCCGTCGACGCCGGCGGGCGCAGCCGCAGCCGCTCGCGGACGCAGCGCACCGCGCCCTCCGCATCGTCGACGGTGACGGTGAACGTCCGCCCGTCACCGAGCCGGAGCACCATCCCCTCCCCGCGGCGCACCACCACCGCGGTGCCCTGCTCGGGACGCCAGCGGTAGCCCCAGCCGCCCCAGTGGCGGGGGGTGACGCGGGGATCGACGTCGGCGCCGACGACCGTGTCCAGCGGGATCCGGCGCCGCGGCACTCCCATGTGGCCGCACCGGACCTCCAGGCAGTCGTCGTCGACCCGGACCGCGACATGGACGAAGGCCAGGGTGCCGAAGAGCACCAGCAGGCCGGCGGCGACACAGCCGACCACGGACATCACCAGCGGCGCCAGGCCCGAGGTCCAGGTGCTCTCGACGGCGAGGGCGATGCCCAGTGCCAGGCAGGCCGCGCCCACGACGGCCAGCAGCCACTGCATGCGGTTGGTGGCGGTGCCGTGCCAGACCTCGGGGATCTCCGCACCGGAGCCGCCGGAGCGAGGTGCGCCGCCGGCCGCGCCGTCCGCGGAGCCGTGGCGATCGGGGGCTGCTGCCCCCTCGTGGGGGTGGTCCCTCATGGGACGCAGCGTACGCGCCTTCGCACGCTACGGCAGCGCTTCACGGCGCGTCGTTCGTCACGCCGCACCCGAAGCCGACGCGGCGGCGCCGACGTCATGGATGACGTCGGCGTTGAGCAGCCGGCCTTCGTCGTACGCCAGCGCCATGGCCGGCAGCGCGGCCGGACGGCCGCCGAGGATCACGGTGACGGTGCCGGTCGGGGCCGCCGACGGCGCCGGTTCGGCGCCGATCCGGCGCAGTGCCTGAGCGGCGACGGCCTCGGCGGAGCCATGCAGGACGAGGCGCGGGGCGCCGGGCTGCTGCAGGGCCGCGCGGATCCGCTCGGCGACCAGCTCGTAGTGGGTGCAGCCCAGCACGACGGCGCGTACGTCCCGCGGGGTGATATGCGCTGCGGCGGCGATGGCGGCGTCGATCGCGGCGTCGTCCGCCGCCTCCACGGCGTCGGCGAGCCCGGGGCAGGGCACTCCGGTGACCGCCACCCCGCTCGCGAACCGCTCGATCAGGTCCCGCTGGTAGGGGCTGCCGGTGGTGGCCGGGGTGGCCCAGATGGCGACCGGGCCGCCACCGGCGGCCGCGGGCTTGATCGCCGGGACGGTGCCGATGACCGGCACGGTCGGCTCCAGTGCGGCGCGCAGCGCGGGCAGGGCGTGCACCGACGCGGTGTTGCAGGCCACGATCAGCGCGTCGGGCCGGTGCGCCGCCGCGGCACGGGCCACGTCCAGCGCGAGGGCGGTGACCTCGTCCCGGCTGCGCGGGCCCCACGGCAGGCTGTCGGGGTTGGCGGAGAGGACCAGATCCGCGTCCGGCCGCAGACGGCGAACGGCGGCGGCTGCCGCGAGCAGCCCGGTCCCGGAGTCCATCAGCGCGATCTTCACCCGGACACTTTACTCAGCCGCCCGCCCGACTTGTCATACCGGCCGGGGGAACGTCCGCACCGGGAGGCCGTGTCGATCACCGCTGAGCGGCGGCCGTGGTGGGCAGACTGCGCCCGTGGGAGCGATGGAGTGGATCGGTGCCGGGTCGCTGCTGGCCTGGGTGTGGCTGGTGCTGGGGCAGGGCTTCTTCTGGCGGACCGACGTCCGGCTGCCGGACCGGCGGGATCCGGACCGCTGGCCGTCGGTCGCGGTGGTGGTCCCGGCGCGCGACGAGGCCGAGGTGCTGCCCGCGAGCCTGCCGACGTTGCTCGCGCAGAAGTACCCCGGCCGGGCGGAGGTCTTCCTCGTCGACGACGGCAGCACGGACGGGACCGGCGCGCTGGCCCGCGAGCTGGCGGACGGGCGCGGCGGGCTGCCGCTGACCGTCGCCTCCCCCGGTGAGCCGGAGCCGGGCTGGACCGGCAAGCTGTGGGCCGTGCGGCACGGCATCGCGCTGGCCCGGGAGCGCGCGGCGCCGGAGTACCTGCTGCTGACCGACGCGGACATCGCGCACGCCCCGGACAGCCTCCGGGAGTTGGTGGCCGCGGCCCACTCCGCGGACCTGGATCTGGTGTCGCAGATGGCGCGGCTGCGGGTGGTGACCTTCTGGGAGCGGCTGGTCGTGCCGGCGTTCGTGTACTTCTTCGCGCAGCTCTATCCGTTCCGCCGGGTCAACCGCCGCGGCGCCCGGACCGCCGCGGCGGCCGGCGGCTGCGTGCTGCTGCGGCGGGAGGCGGCGGAACGGGCGGGCGTCCCCGAGGCGATCCGGCACGCGGTGATCGACGATGTGACACTGGCGCGCGCCGTGCAGCGGTCCGGCGGCGCGATCTGGCTGGGGCTGGCCGACCGGGTCACCAGCGTGCGCCCGTATCCGCGGCTGGCCGGACTGTGGCGGATGGTCTCCCGCAGCGCCTATGCCCAGCTGCGGCACCAGCCGCTGCTCCTGCTGGGCACGGTCCTCGGCCTGGCGCTGGTCTATCTGGCGCCGCCGGTCGCGCTGCTGGCCGGACTGGCCGCCGGCCGTCCGGCGCTCGCCGTGCCGGGCGGCGCGGCCTGGACTCTGATGTGCGGTACGTATCTGCCGATGCTGCGCTACTACCGGCAGCCGCTGTGGTCGGCCCCGCTGCTGCCCTTCACCGCGCTGCTCTACCTCCTGATGACCGTCGACTCCGCGGTGCAGCACTACCGGGGGCGCGGCGCGGCCTGGAAGGGCCGTACCTACGGGGCGGTGTGAGCCGCGCTCCGGCCGGCGCCGCGGTCACTTGCCGGCCGGGGACCACGTAAGACCCCAGCCGTAGGCGCGGTCGACGGTGCGCTGCGGGCTGATGCCGGGCTCGGGGACGAGGTAGCGGGCCTCGCGCCGCACGACGAGTTCGCCGCCGGTGTGCGTGATCAGGGCCAGTGCGCAGACCGTGGAGGGCACCGTGCAGGCGTCGAGCGAGAACTCGACGGGGGCGCCGTGCCGGGGCTGGAGGGTGACCGTGGCGTTCAGTCCGTCGAAGCTGCGGGCGCCGGCGTAGATCGTCACGAAGATCAGGATGCGCCGGAAGCGCGCCTGGTGGTCGAGGTTGACGGTGAGGTTCTCGCCGGTCTCCACCGCGCCGGTGCGGTCGTCGCGGTCGAGCCGGATGTACGGCGGGGCGTCCAGGGCGCCGAAGGCGTCGGCGAGCGGGTGCACGACACCGGCCGAGCCGTCGGTGAATTCGTAGAGCGCGCACAGGTCGAGGTCGATATCGCCGGACGGCGGCAGCAGTGCGCCGCGGGCGCCCAGTGCCTCCATGGCCCTGCGGCCGAGTTTCTTGGTGAAGCGCCTCCCGGTGCTGCCCGCGCTCCAGTTGAGGTTCACCCGCATCGTGCCGGACGTGCCGCCCTGCTTCGTCAACGAAACCGCCGGAGCGTCCTTCGTGAGGGTGACTTTTGCCCGGCGCACGGGAGGGGGCGCGGAAGCCGGCGCGGGTTGCCCGGACGGTGGCGGAATTGACGCCACCGGTTGACCCGCCGGCAACGGGGGCGGCGCGGGCACCGGAGGGACCTGGCCGGAATACGGGGCCGCCGGAGCCGGCGGCGCGGGCGGCTCCTCCTCGACGCAGATGCCGAAGTCCGTGGCCAGCCCGGCGAGCCCGTTGGCGTACCCCTGCCCCACCGCACGGAACCTCCAGGCCCCGTCGCGGCGGTAGAACTCGCCCAGGACGAAGGCGGTCTCGGTGGTGGCGTCCGTGCTGTCGAAGCGGGCCAGCTCGGCCCCCGTGGCCGCCGCCAGCACCCGTATGTGCAGGCCGCGCACGGCGCCGAAGCCGCCGTCGGCGGAGGCGGCGAGCACCACCGTCTCGACGGCGGGCTCCACGGCGGCCAGATCCACCGCGAGGACGTCGGTCATCGCCCCGCCGGCCGCCCGCCTGCCCTCGTGGCGTACGGCGCCGGAGGCGTGCGCCGGCTGGTTGTGGAAGACGAAGTCGGCGTCGCCGCGGACCCTTCCGGACACCAGGAGCAGCGCGGAGGCGTCCACGTCCGGCACCCCGGGGGCAGGCCGCCAGCCCAGTTCCACCCGTACCGCCGGGGCCGGGACCGGCACATGGCCGCCCTTGAGCATCGGCATCGCCGCACCTTCCTCCCGGTCTCCCGGTCCCCTCGTTCCGCTCGCCCTCGCACCCCGTCAGCGGCGGCGCACCCCAACCTACTTGGCCGTGAGCACCCGGAATCGCCAACTGTTCATCCGCGAGAAGCGCGCTCTTTACACGATTCCTACGGGCGATCGCGACCGATTTTCACAAGTTCGCTCGCATTGTGGACCCATGGTCGCTCGCAACCCATAAAACAACCCTCTTTTCAGGCTCCCCAATCGACACATCGTGGGCTTAACTTATGAAGCATGACCTCCCCCCGCTCTACCTACGGCGGCGGCTACTACGCTTCGCCCTCCTTCCCGGACACCCCGATCTACGACAGCCTCGTCGCAGAGCGGGGTACCCCGCAGATCGCCCCGATCCGCGTGAATCCGTCCCCTTACGACACCGGTTCCTCCCATTTGCCGGCGCTGCCTTCGGCGTTGCCCGCGCTTCCCCCGGGGCCCTCCCACCCCTCCGCGGGCAACGGGTATCCGGGTGCCGCCGCGCAGCCGGTCGCCCCGCTGCAGCACACCCCGGCCCCGTACATCCCGCAGCAGGCGGGAACCCGCGGCTACCAGCCCCCGCAGCAGCACCAGCGCCCGGCCGGCGGCACCGGCTACGAAGCGATGCGCCCGGCCGCCCCGGTCGCACCGCGGCCCGCCTCGCCCTTCGACGATCCGTACGGCCGCCAGTACCCGCGCGGATACTGACCGGACCGACGGTCCCGTCCCGGCCGTTCGGTCAATTGTCCGAGGCGGCTGGCAGGATGGGGCCATGTCGACGTCCGTGCTGCAGTCGCTCCATCTCTATCCGGTCAAATCCATGGCGGGGTCCGGTCCCGGCGAGGCGGTCGTGGAGCCGTGGGGGCTCGCCGGGGACCGACGCTGGCTGGTGGTGGACGCCGAGCGGCGGCTGGTGACCCAACGCCAGCATCCGGCGCTGGCGTTGGCCCGTGCCGAGGAGCGGCCCGAGGGTGCCCTGCGGCTGACCGCGCCCGGGGTGCCGCCGCTGACGGTCGAGGTGCCGGCCCCGGTGGAGACGATCCCGGTCGGGGTGTGGAAGGACGAGGTCGAGGCGGTGCCCGCGGGCGCCGAGGCGGCCGAGTGGTTGCGTGCCTATCTCGGCGTCGAGTGCCGGATGGTGCATCTCGACGCCCCGGAGAAGCGCCGCCCCGTCGACCCGGAGTACGGCCTGCCCGGGGACACCGTCAGCTTCGCCGACGGTTATCCGCTGCTGCTCACCACCACCGCGTCGCTGGACGCCCTCAACTCCCTCGTCGCGCAGGGCGACCTCCCCGACGAGGGCCCGCTGCCGATGAACCGTTTCCGGCCCAATGTGGTCGTGGACCACACCGCGCCCTGGGCGGAGGACGACTGGCGGCGGGTGCGCATCGGCGAGGTGGTCTTCGACGTGGCCAAGCCCAGCGCACGGTGCGTGGTCACCACCACCGACCAGTCCACCGCCGAGCGCGGGAGGGAACCGCTGCGGACGCTGGCCCGCCACCGGCGCTTCGGCGACCGGCTGGTCTTCGGCCAGAATCTGATCCCGCGCGGGACGGGCGCGATCCGGATCGGCGACCCGTTCGAGATACTCGACTGACGGGCCGGCGCGACCCTCCGGCGTGGTCGCGCCACGGGTGCGCACGGCTGCCGTCGTACGCATTGCGGGCCGGTCGGCGGCTGCCTACAGTGAGCGCACAGCGTCGCCGACGGGACCGGCCGCGGGGGGAGACAGAGAGCTGTTGTGTCGATGCCTGCAAGGGACGCCGGAGGCGGTCTTCTCATCCCTGTCCAGCATCTGCGGCCCGGGGACCACGCCTTTGTGAGTTACGGCAACGACGAGGTGCGCTGGGAGGTCGTCACGGCCTTCGTTTGCCTCGGGCTGGCCCGCGGCGAGAAGGTCCTGGTGCTGCCCTGCCCCGGCGTGCCGGAGGAAGAGGTGCTGGCCCGCATCGACTTCCCGAGCCGCAGCACGGTCCCGGCCCGTGAGCGCGGTCAGCTGGTGCTGACCAGCATGCGGGAACTGCTCCTGCCGGACACCGAGTTCACCGCGGCCCGGCAGCTCGGCCGGCTGCGCGCTGCCACCGACCGGGCGACGGCCGAGGGCTATGCGGGGCTGCGGGCGTTCATCGACATGGGCTGGGTGCCGGCCCTCGGCACCGACGTCACGGTGATGGAACGCCGGGAGACCGGTGCGGACGCGTTGTTCGCCGGGCGGCCGTACACGGAGATCTGCGCGTACGACCGCCGCCGGTTCGACCGGAAGGTGGTGGCCGCGATGGAACGGGCGCACCCGCGCGCCGTGCTGGAGCGGCTGGGGACTCTGCGGTCGGTGCGCGGCCCCGACGAGGCGCTGTGCTTCGTCGGCGAGGCGGACGCGGCGAACCAGGCCGCGTTCGCCCGGTCGCTGGAGATCGCGCTGGCCCGGACGGCGGCGGCCCGCCGGCTCACCGTCGATCTGACGCGGCTGCACTTCCTTTCGGTGGGCTGCGCGGTGGCGCTGCTCACCCTGGCCCGGGGCGCCGCGGGCCATGATCTGGTCGAGGTGCGCTGCGACGGCGGGCAGCGCCGGATGCTGCGGCGGCTGGGCTCCGATGCGGTGCCGCGGCTGACGCCGACGGAGGTGGTACGGCCGTGCTGAACCCGGAACCGGCCGGTCGGGCGGAGGTGCCGGCGGAGGAGCCCGGCCGCCGGCTGCTGCAGCGGCGCTTCACCGCGCGCCTGCTGCCGCAACTGCGGCTGCTGGTCGAGGAGTGCGCGGCCCGCGAGGGGCTGTGCGAGCCGCGGCGCGGCGAGTTCGTGCTGGCCGTGGACGAGATCGCCGGGAACGCCGTGGAGCACGCGGGCGGTTCGGGACGGCTGGTGCTGCGGCGGGTGGGCGATGAGCTGGAGTGCCGGATCAGCGACGCGGGGCCGGGGTTCAGCGAGGCCGTGATCCCGGAGCTGCTGCCGGGCCTGGACGGCGCGCCGAAGGGGCGCGGGCTGTGGCTGGCGCGGCTGGTGGCCGACCGGTTCGCGGTGTCCAGGGGGACGGGGGCGCCCGGGGCCGCGGGCGAGGCGGGCGCGGTGGTGACCGTGGCCGTACGGCTGCGCTGACACCGTGGCGTACGGGGCGTTCTTCGGCCTTCTCGCGACGAGCGTCACAACTCCCCTCAAACGCCCCCAACTTGCCCCGCGGCATGGGGTGTTCACGAAACGGGTGGGCCCGGTGGGGCGGGTGCGACCGGACCGGCCGCCGCCCCGCGGCGTGATGTCACTCTCTCTTCACCGAACCTTCGCATGGACGCCGTGCCACGCGGTATGCACAGATCCGGGCGCGGCAAAGGCAGCAAAGGGGCGGCGATGCGGGCGATGCGGGGCTTATGGCACTGGCGGCACAATCCGGTGCGACGGCGGACGGACCGGATCGAAGCCTGGATCGCGCTGGCCGCCGCCCTGCTGATCGTCCTCGGGGCGCCCGCGCTCGGCTGGTTCACCGGCCGGGCCGCGCACGGCGCGCTGCTGGAGGCCGTACGCCGGCAGCACCGGGAGCGGTATCCGGTGTGGGCCACCGCCGACCGGCCGGCCTCCCGGCCGTCCGCCCGCCCCGATCCGGAGACCTCCGCCCCGCACGGGGCGCGCCAACGGACGGTGGCTCGCTGGACCGGGCGGGACGGCAGCGCGCACACCGCCGAGATCGCGGCAACCCGGGCCGTGCAGCCCGGTGCGCGGTTCCGCATCTGGACCGACGGCCGCGGGCGGATGGTGCCGCGCCCGATGGACACGGGCGCGGCGGCGACCCATGCGGTGCTGGCCGGACTGGGCGTCGCCGGGGCCGCCGGGGGACTCGTCGACGCCGCCCGGCGACTGGCCGTCCGGCAGTTGATGGTGCGTCGGTACCGCCGCTGGGACGCGGCATGGGAGCGCGCGGGGCAGGACTGGGGCCGGGCGGACGCCGGGAGTTGAGGTGCGGCTGACCAGGCGGCGGACTGTGTCCGCCACCACTCGCCGGGCGCGCTACGGTGGTGCAGCCAGCCTCTCGGCTGGGGCCTCGCAGACCCCGATGCGGACATCCGCGGACGTATGGCTGCCGGGGCGACATCCGCCGCACGAAGTGGGGACACGACACCGCCATGGCACAGGGCTCGGTCCAGGTGACGCACTCCGGATCGTCGCGTTGGCGGCGCCGCACCGGGGAGTACAGTTCGCTCGCCGCCGCCCTGGAGGCCGCCGGGGACGGTGACGTGCTGACCGTGCCGGCCGGTACGTACCGCGAGAACCTGGTGCTGCTGCGCGCGGTGACGCTGCGCGGTCCCGAGGGGGCCCGCGGGTCGGTGCGGATCGCGCCGGCCGACGGTGTGGCGCTGACGATACGGGCCTCGGCCACCGTCCACGACCTGCACCTGGAGGCGACGGATTCCGCCTCGCCCGCGCTGCTGGTGGAGGACGGCGCCCCCGAACTGGCCGACATCCGGGTCGTGACCCGGTCCGCGGCCGGTATCGAGGTCCGGGGCGGGGCCCGTCCGACGGTGCGCCGCTGCACGGTCGACAACGCGGGCGGCGTCGGCATCAGCGTGCTGGACGGCGCCGGCGGGGTCTTCGAGGAGTGCGAGGTGATGGCCGCCGGGCAGGCCGGGGTGGCGGTGCGCGGCGGCGCCCATCCGCGGCTGGAGAACTGCCGGATCCACCACGCCTCGGGAGCGGGCCTGTCGCTGACCGGCGAGGGCAGCGCGGTCGAGGCGGTCGGCTGCGAGCTGTACGAGATCAAGGGCGCGGGCATCCAGGTGGCTGCGCGGGCCACCGGGCATCTCACCGACTGCACGGTGCACCGGACGTCCGCTGACGGCGTCACCCTGGACACCGACGCGGTGCTCACCCTCGCCGACTGCGACATCCACGACATCCCGGAGAACGCCGTCGACCTCCGCTCGCGGTCGGTGCTGACGCTGACCCGCAGCACGGTGCGGCACTTCGGGCGCAACGGCCTGTCCGTATGGGACCCGGGCACCCGGGTGGACGTCAACCAGTGCGAGATCCACGACAGTACGGGCGACTATCCCGCGGTGTGGGTCAGCGACGGCGCGACCGCGGTGCTGGACTCCACGCGGGTGCACGACGTGCCGGACGCGCTGTTCGTCCTCGACCGGGGCTCCCGCGCCGACGTCGTGGACTGCGATATCGCGCAGGTCCGCAACACCGCGGTGTCGGTGAGCGACGGCGCGACCGTCCAGCTGGACGACTGCCGGATCCGGGAGACCTCGACCGGTGCCTGGTTCCGCGACCACGGCAGCGGCGGCACGCTCGCCAACTGCACCATCGACGCGGCGCAGACCGGCGTGATCGTCACCAAGGGCGCGGATCCCACCATCGAGGGCTGCACGGTCAGTTCGCCCACCGAGGCCGGGTTCTACGTCTCGGCGGAGGGCCGCGGCACGTTCCACGGCTGCCGGGTCACCGGCAGTTCGGGCTTCGGCTTCCATGTGATCGACGGCTGCCGCACCACGCTGACCCGGTGCCGCACGGAGCGCTGTGCGCGCGGCGGTTACGAGTTCGCCGACGTGCAGGGCACCGGCGGCGGCCCCACCGTCGAGGACTGCACCAGTGACGAGAGCCGGACCACACAGGCGCCGGCCGCGGGGGCGGTGACGGCGCCCTCGGTGCAGCAGGCTACGCAGACGGCCGGGCTGCTGGGCAACGTCCCGGCGCAGCGCGCAGCGTCGGCGGCCGCCGAGCCCCCGGAGGAGCCGGTGGCCGGCCGTCCTCCCGAGGAGGTGGTGGGTGAACTGGACACCCTCGTAGGGCTGGAGAGCGTCAAGCGCGAGGTGCGCAGCCTGATCAACATGATCGAGGTGGGCCGGCGGCGGCAGGAGGCGGGGCTCAAGGCCGCCTCGGTCCGCCGCCATCTGGTCTTCACCGGCTCCCCCGGCACCGGCAAGACGACGGTGGCCCGGCTGTACGGCGAGATCCTGCACGCGCTGGGCGTACTGGAGCGCGGGCACCTCGTCGAGGTGTCGCGGGTGGACCTGGTGGGCGAGCACATCGGGTCGACGGCGATCCGCACCCAGGAGGCGTTCGACCGGGCGCGCGGCGGGGTGCTGTTCATCGACGAGGCGTACGCCCTCTCGCCGGAGGACTCCGGGCGGGACTTCGGCAAGGAGGCCATCGACACCCTGGTGAAGCTGATGGAGGACCACAGGGACGCGGTGGTGGTGATCGTGGCCGGCTACACCGCCGAGATGGAGCGCTTCCTTGCGGTCAACCCCGGTGTCTCGTCCCGTTTTTCACGGACCATCACCTTCGGCGACTACGCGCCCGAGGAGCTGCTGCGGATCGTCGAGCAGCAGGGCGAGGAGCATGAGTACCGACTCGCCGAGGGGGCCGGCGAGGCGCTGCTGAAGTACTTCACGGCGCTGCCCAAGGGGCCGTCGTTCGGCAACGGGCGTACCGCGCGGCAGACGTTCGAGGCGATGGTCGAGCGGCACGCGGGCCGGGTGGCGAAGCTGCCCGACCCGAGCACCGACGACCTGACCCTCCTCTACGCGGAGGACCTGCCCGAACTGCCGTGAGCGGGCGCCCGTTCGGCGCGCGGGCACGGTATCGCGGGGCCGAGCCGGGCGATCAGTTCGGCGCGTACCTTGTCGAAGACCGGGTCGGCCTGGTAATCGCCGTGGCCGAGGATCTGGGCGGGCAGCGGGTTCTGCAGCGTGCGGCCGAAGGCGAGCGGGTCGCGCAGCGGCCCCTCGTCGATCCGGCGGCCGTCCTCGCAGGTGAGCCGGATCGGGCCGCCGATCGGGTCGGTGAAGCGCCAGAGGTTGCGCCAGTCGTCCATCTCACGGTGCAGCCCGGTGAGTGCGGGCGGGCCGAAGAAGGCGGGGAACCAGCGGCCGTAGAGGCGTTCCAGGGGGCTGCCGTACGTCAGCAGCGCGACCCGGCTGCGCGTGACCAGGTCCAGCTGCCAGACGGCCGCCGCGGCCAGCACACTGCCCTGGGAGTGCCCGGAGATCACCAGCCGGCCGTCGAACCGCTCGGTCCAGGTGGCCATCCGCCAGGTCAGGTCGGGCACCGCGCGCTCGGCGTAGCAGGGCGGCGCGAAGGGGTGCGCGGCGCGCGGCCAGAAGGTGCCCACGTCCCAGAGGATGCCGATGGTGCGGCGGGCGGAGTGGTCGCGGTAGGCGCGCCGGCCCATCGTGAGCAGCAGGATGACACCGGCGCCCATGAGCCAGGACCCGAGGGATTCGGCGGTCTCGGCGGCGGCGTGGAGGACCGGCGGGGCGCCCGCCGTGGCACGGCCGGGCGCCTGGTCGGTGATCCAGGCGCCGGCCACCGCGCCCGCCCCCAGAGTGAGCGTGACGGCGGCGGTGGCGGCCACCAGGACGGGCGCCGCGTCGGTCAGCCCGGCGCGTGCGATGGTGCCGGCGATCCGCCGGGTGCGCAGCGCGTCGGGCCGCTCGCGCGGGTCGTAGAGGCCCGGCACGTCCTCGGCGACGCGGTTGCGGACCACGATCACCCGGATCCCGGCGAGCACCGCGACGACGGCGACCACGACCAGCAGCGCGGGGATCATCGACGCCTGCCAGGACAGCAGGACCGGCGGCCCGGGGATCGCGGAGGGGTCCCGGCCGGGGGCCGCCGGCCCGCCGATCCAGTCGGCGAACCGCACCGCCACTCCCCCGGACAGCACCCCGCCGACCGCGCAGGACAGCAGCGCGACGGCGGGCCCGCCCATCCCGCGCAGCGCCGTACGGGCCTCGTCGCGGGCCGCGTGCTGCAGGAACCAGGCGGTCACCGCCAGCGCGAGGACCAAGGCGCCCTGGAGGACGGCGATCCCGCCGAAGGCCGCGACACCGGGCAGCGGGCCGTGGCTGCGCGCTTCCGGGCGCGCCCAGCCGGCGTGGACGGCGGTCAGCGCCAGCACGAGCAGGGCGGCGTACGGCAGCGCCCGTACGGCCGGGTGGTCGGCCCCGTGGTCCGGTGCCGCCTCGCTGCGGGCGGTGCGCCAGACGACGAGCAGGGTGCCGGCGGCGAGCAGCACGACCAGCGCTGCCAGGCCCTGGCCGAGGGCGACGAGGGTGCCGTCGCCGGCCCGCCGGTCGCTCCGGAGGGAGGCGACGAGCAGGGCGGCGGCGATGGTCAGGATCCCGGCCGTGGTGTGCGCGGCGCGCAGCCGGGCGACGAGCCGGCGGCCGTACCAGAAGCCGTCCAGGTTGAGCGCGGTGCGTTCCTCGACGGGGGTGTCGCGGGAGGCGCCGGGCCGGCGGGGCGGCGGTGAGGCGGACTCGTACGCGCTCCAGGTGCGGTGCGAGAGCCACCAGAGGAAGCCGACGACCGTCAGGGGCACGACGGAGGCGAGCGCCAGCCGGCGGCCGGGGACGCTCCACCAGCCGGCGTTGTCGGGGCTGAGGAAGCCCAGCCAGGATTTCCCGGCGACGCAGACGGGGGTGCCGGCGCACTGCCAGGCGGTGAGGTCGAGGGCGACCTCACAGGCCGCGGCGGCGAGCAGCACGGTGAGGGTGAGCGCGAGGAGGCGCACCAGGAGGTCGTAGATCCGCTGCGCCCGGTGCTCGGGCGGGGCGGCCGGGCGCATCCAGTGGGCGAGGTTGGCGACCATGAAGGGCACCAGGACCAGCCAGAGCGCGCGGGCGCCGTTGCCGGACGTCAGATTGCTCCAGCAGTACGCCTCCCGGACCGGTTCGGAGAGGTGGTCGCCGGGCCGCTCCTCTGCGTCCGCGTCGTCGGTGCGGCGGTAGCAGGCGGCGGTGTCGTCGCCGGTGATCCGCTGGACGCGCGGGTCGCCGAGCATCTTCTCGGGCGTGGTGCCGCCGACTCCGTGGACCAGCAGCTCCAGGCTGAGCCGGGGCAGCGGCGCGGTGTCCGGTGCGGCATCTGTCGTGGTGGTACGGCCCGTTGGGCCGGTGTGCCGTGGTGTGTCCGCGGTCTCCACTGGCTCTCCCCCGATGTCAGTGCGGTGCGGTGTGTGATGCGGCGCGTGATGCGGAGTGCGGTGTGCCGTGCGGTCCGTGGTCCCCCGGGATTGTCTCTTTCCCCTGGGAGTGACTTCATCCGGGTTTCGGTTCCCGCGGTCCGCGGGGTCCGCTGCGGGTGCCGTGCACAGCGGCGTCGGGGCCGTTGTCGGACCCTCGTGCGAGGATGAGGGCACCAGTGATCGCGGGCGGCGGGCAGCCCGTGTGCAGGACCCGGGACGCGGTGCCGGGCGGAAGGGACGGGCCGGGGTGAGCGACAACCAGAACCTCCTCGCGGAGCAGCGGCGTGCCCTGATTCTCGACGAGGTCAGACGGCGGGGTGGGGTGCGCGTCAATGAGCTGACCCGCCGGCTCAGCGTCTCGGACATGACGGTCCGTCGCGATCTGGACGCGCTGGCCCGCCAGGGCATGGTCGAGAAGGTGCACGGCGGCGCGCTGCCGGTGAGCGACCCGAGCGCCCATGAGCCGGGGTTCGAGGTGAAGTCGGCGCTGGAGCTGAGCGCCAAGGCGGAGATCGCCAAGGCGGCGGCGCGGATGGCGGTGCCGGGCAGCGCGATCGCGCTGGCGGGCGGCACGACCGCGTTCGCGCTGGCGCACCAGCTGCTGGAGGTGCCGGAGCTGACGGTGGTGACGAATTCGGTGCGGGTGGCCGATGTGTTCTACAACGCCCAGCGGGCCGCCGCCAGCGGAGAGGGGATGCCGGCCGCGGAGGCGGCGACGGTGGTGCTCACGGGCGGGGTGCGGACGCCGTCGGACACCCTGGTCGGGCCGGTGGCCGATGCCGCGATCCGGTCGCTCCACTTCGATCTGCTCTTCCTCGGGGTGCACGGCATATCGGTGGAGGCGGGGCTGTCGACGCCGAATCTCGCGGAGGCGGAGACCAACCGGCATTTCGTGCGGTCCGCGCGGCGGGTGGTGGTGGTCGCCGACCACACCAAGTGGGGGACGGTGGGCCTGAGTTCGTTCGCCGGCCTGGACCAGGTGGATGTGCTGGTGACGGATGCCGGGCTGCCGGCGGAGGTGCGGGCGGAGTTCGCGGAGCTGCCGACCGAGCTGGTGGTGGCGGGCGAACCGGCCGCCGGCGCAGACATCTGACGCCGCGCCGGTCAGGGTGTGCCGCCCTGTCCCGCCGGCCGTCTCCCAGGGGGTGCTCGTACCGTGCCACGCCGACTCCGCCCCGTCGGGCTCGACTTCGTCGCCGGCGCCCCGCTGCGGCTGGTGTTCGCCACGGAGGCCGCCGCACCGCCGGAGATCGTGCACCGAGCTCTGGCGGAGGACGTGGCGGGCTGGGCCGACTGGTTCACGGGGGTGTCCCGTTCGGCACCGACGCGCGACGGCGCGGGCCGCGACATCCGCCTGACGGGCGGCGCGCGGTTCGGCGAGACGGTGCTGGCCGCCGAGCCCGACGCGCACTACGCCTATCGGGTCGACACCACCAACGCCCCTGGACCGCGGGCCCTGTTGGAGGACTGGCGACTGACCCCGGCGGGCGGCGGGACGCGGGTGCGGTGGACGTTCGCGGCCGACGGCCCGGCGCCGTTCCGCTGGCTGATGACGGCGGCCCGGCCGGGACTTGGCCGCGCCTTCCGGGACTCCGTACGGGCCCTGGACCGGCGCCTGGCCCGCCGTTGAGCCGCACCCGCCGACGCCGCGCCCGGTCAGCAGCTCCAGGTGCCGGTGGCCAGGAAGGTGTCGATGGTGCGTGCGTAGGGCGTGATGTCCAGGCCCTGCGAGGCCAGCCAGTCGTCCGAGTAGTACTTGTCGAGATAGCGGTCCCCCGGGTCGCAGAGCAGCGTGACCACGGATCCCGTACGGCCCTCGGCGACCATCTCCGCGACGATCTTCAGGGCGCTCCACAGCCCGGTGCCGGTCGAGCCGCCCGCTTTGCGGCCGATCGCCGTCTCCAGGGCGCGGACGGCGGCGACGCTGGCCGCGTCCGGGACCTTCATCATCCGGTCGATCGCGCCGGGCACGAAGCTCGGCTCCATCCGGGGCCGGCCGATGCCCTCGATCCGCGACGCGGTCTCGCAGTTGGTCCCCGCGTCGCCGGTGAGCCAGCCGTCGAAGAAGCAGGAGTTCTCCGGGTCGGGGACGCAGACCCGGGTGTCGAACTGCATGTAGTGGACGTAGCGGGCGATGGTCGCGGAGGTGCCGCCGGTGCCGGCGGTGGCGACGATCCAGGCGGGCTCGGGATAGCGCTCCAGCCGCAGCTGCTGGTAGATCGACTCGGCGATGTTGTTGTTTCCGCGCCAGTCGGTGGCCCGCTCGGCATAGGTGAACTGGTCCATGTAGTGCCCGCCGGACTCGGCGGCGAGCCGGGCGGAGACCTCGTAGACGGTCCGCGGGTCCTGGACCAGATGGCAGGTGCCGCCGTGGAATTCGATCAGCCGGGTCTTCTCGCGGCTGGTCGTCGCCGGCATCACCGCGATGAACGGGACCCCGATCAGCGAGGCGAAGTACGCCTCGGAGACGGCCGTCGAGCCGCTGGAGGACTCGATGACGGGCTTCCCGGGGCGGATCCAGCCGTTGCACAGCCCGTACAGGAACAGCGAGCGGGCAAGCCGGTGCTTGAGGCTGCCGGTGGGGTGCGTCGACTCGTCCTTCAGGTAGAGGTCGATGCCCCATTCCTCGGGCAGCGGGAAGCGCAGCAGGTGGGTGTCGGCGGTGCGGTTGGCGTCCGCCTGGACCTTGCGTACCGCGTCTTTGAGCCAGTTCCGGTAGTCCGGATCCGTGCGGTCGACGTCCGTGGTCGGCAGGACGGTCGGCGTCGGCTCCTGGGCCGCGCTGCTGCGGTCGGGCCGGCTCTGCGGCTGTGGTGCGATGCTCACCGGCGCACTCCTCAACGGGGGGTTACGAGCCCGCGCGCAACGGCGGGCCGGTTCCGACTATAACCACCCTCCGCACGCTTCTCACCTGCATAAACATCACTTTGAGGGGCCCCAAGAAGGCCCTGGGGGACGGCTGTTGCCCGCGTCGCACCCGGGGCGGCACTGGTATACGCGGCGCAGTGGGGGCAAACTTCCCGAGAGGGGCGGTGGACGGCACCAGCCCGGGGCGCCGAGGAAGTGGTGGGGATGGCGGAGTCGGAGTTCAACGCGACCGGCGTACGGATCGAGCGGTGGCTGCGGTCGCTGACCAGGGCGGGCCAGGTCCGTATCAGCAACGGGCGGCTGGCGCTGCTGACCAGCTACGGCACGGAGATCGACAGCGCTCCCCTGGGCGCGGTCGAGGCCCACAAGCCGCTGTTCGCCGCCCGCGACCGGGCGCTCGCCATCCTCAACGGGAACCGCTACTCGCTCACGCTGGGCGCCCCCGACCGCTTCCTCAAGGCCGTGGAGACGGCGCGTCGGCCACGCGCGTGAACGCCGGCTGCGGCTGAGGTGGTGCGGTTGCGGGGGCGCACCGCCTGCATGACCCTGGACACGTATCACTGAGGGTTCACCAGCGGTGACGTTGTGATGCAGCCGGCATCGCTGGATCCGATCTTCGCCCCTGCCCGGTAAAGGGGCCCCGACCTCATCAGGGAGTCGCGGTCGTGATCAGGCAGCCCAGCAGACACTGCACGGTGGAGCTCCAGGCCGTCCCGGCCCGCATCGGGCATGTGCGCAGGATCGTCTCCGCGCAACTGCGGTACTGGAGTCTCGACGCGTTGATCGACCCGGCGGCCCTCGGGGTCACCGAACTCCTCGCCAACGTCCACCGGCACGCCCGCCCCAGCAAGCAGTGCACCGTCGAACTGTGCGTCCTGCTGGACCAGTTGACGGTCTCCGTGCACGATCTCGATCCGCGGCTGCCGCGGATCCGGGTCGCCGACAGCTGGGAGACCTGCGGGCGCGGGCTGGCGCTGATCGCGGCACTCAGCGAGAGCTGGGGGGTCCGCCCGGACGACCCGGGCAAGGTCGTCTGGTTCACCCTCCCGGCACTGACCACCGCTCCCGAGGAAGCCCGCGCGGTCCGCACCCGCTGGGACACCGCGCCGCTGGAGGACACGGCGGCCGACCCCCGTCCCCGTACGCGGAGCGCGAGGGTCGGCTGACGGACACCCGTAGGGTCTGCCGGCCCTGGGGCCGCCGGTCACCCGGGTACGCCGGAGGCGACGGTGGCGGTCACGCCGGGCCGCTCTTGGGGCCGGCACCGAAGTGCTCCTCCAGCACGGAGAGCCGGCGCCAGTACTCCTCCTCGTCGATGTCGCCGGCCGCGAAGCGCCGGCCGAGGACGGCGATCGGCGAGGGCGTGCCGGCACCGGCCGCGGACCGGGGGGCACCCCAGGGGCCGCGGATCGGCCCGCCGGGCCCGCCGTGCCGCCACACGGTGCGGCGCAGCACGGTCACCGCGGTGAAGGCGACCGCCACCCAGACCACGGGAACGAACAGGATCCAGGGGCCCGGTCCGCCGCCGGACCAGGGCTCCGCGAGTGCGTACATGGGGATCATCTCCTTGATGGATAAGGCACCGCCGGCCGGTCAACGGTGTTCCGCCGGCTCTCTTCGAGCCTCGCCGTCCGGGGGCCGCACGTCGTCGTACCGCCAGCGGCTCCGCCCGTACGACCGGGGAAGTACACGGAACCGCCCCGCCTGCTCCCCCCTCCACCACGCCGGACGGCCGCCCCACCGCTCCCGGCCCGCACCCTCTTGATCTTTGTAACTACTGGTATGTACAGTCCCTTCATGGGCACCCCACACAGCACGAGCAGCACACCGGACAGCGCAGCGACCGCACCGGCCGGCACACAGGAGCGGCTGATCGCGAGCACCCGGGAACTCCTGTGGGAGCGCGGCTACGTCGGCACCAGCCCCAAGGCGATCCTGGAGCGCGCGGGCGTCGGCCAGGGCAGCATGTACCACCACTTCACCGGCAAGTCCGATCTCGCACTGGCCGCGATCCGGCGGACCGCGGAGGACATGCAGCGGGCCGCGGAGGAGTGCCTCGCCGGCCCGGGGACGGCGTACGACCGGGTCGCGGCCTATCTGCTGCGGGAGCGGCAGGTGCTGCGCGGCTGCCCGATCGGCCGGATGGCGCAGGACCGCGACGTCGTCCGAAGCCCCGAGCTGCGGCAGCCGCTGGACGAGACGTTCGGCCGGCTCCGGCACCGGATCGCCGAGGTCCTGGCCGAGGGGCAGCGGCGCGGCGAACTCGCCGCCGGCCTCGACCCGGTGGCCACCGCCGCGGCCGTCGCGGCCGTCGTCCAGGGCGGCTATGTGCTGGCCCGGGCGGCCGAGGACACCGCGCCGTTCGACGCGGCGGTCCGCGGCGTCCTGGCCCTGCTGGCCGCGCAAACGGTCACCCCCGCCCCGTCGCCCGGCACCCCCTGACCACTCCCCACTCCCCACTCCCCTACGGAGCCGCCGTGCACGCCATGCACTACGCCGTCACCCTGCCCGCCGACTACGACATGGAGATCATCCGGCGCCGCGTGAAATCCAAGGGGCCCCTCCTGGACACCTTCGAAGGACTCGGCCTCAAGGCGTACGGGATCCGTGAGCGCGGGGTCGACGGCTCGCCCGTCAACCAGTACGCGCCGTTCTACCTCTGGGACGACCCGGACGCCATGAACCGGTTCCTGACCGGCGACGGGTTCCGGGCCCTGGCCCGCGACTTCGGGCGGCCCACCGTCCTCAACTGGCAGGGCCTGTACCACCGTTCGGGACCGGCGGCCGATCGCCCGCCGCGCGCCTTCACCCGGCGGATCGAGCCGATCCCCGACGACGCGGACGCGGCCGGCGCCATCGAGAACGCGCGGACCGCCCACGAGGAACTGGCCGCCGCCGACGGTGTGCACACCACCGCGCTGGGCCTCGACCCGCGGCGCTGGGAACTGGTCCACTTCACCCTCTGGTCGGACACCGTCCCGGAATCGGCGGCCGGCGAGCGCTTCCGGGTGCTGCATCTGTCCGCCCCGGGCTCCGGCCGCCCCGTCGCCGCACCGCACGCCGTGACGGTCCGGCAGCCGGAGCGGCGGTCATGAGCACCGCACACGAGGCCGCACCGGCCCGCCCCGCCGGCCCCGCTGTCCGCACCGTCCTCGGGGACATCGCCCCCGCCCAACTCGGCATCTGCGACGCGCACGACCACCTCTTCCTCCGCAGCCTCCAGCTGCCCGGCCAGGAACTGGCCGACCCCGGGGCGGCGGCGGCCGAACTGGACGCGTTCCGGGCCGCCGGCGGCGCCGCGGTGATCCAGTGGACGCCGTACGGGATGGGGCGGTTCGCCGGTGAACTGCCGCGGCTGGCACGCGAATCGGGGGTGACCCTCGTCGCCGCGACCGGCTTGCACCAGGCGGCGCACTACGACCCCGAGGTCCTGGCGCGAAAGCGGGTCCGCGAGGACCTGGCCGGGCTGTTCGTCGCCGAGCTGACCGAAGGGATCGGCAGCGCCGAAGGGGGTGGCGCCGCCGAAGAGCACGGTGCCCGGCCCCGGGCCGGGATGATCAAGGTCGCCGGCGGCTTCCACGGCCTGGACCGGCATGCCCGGTACACCATGGCCGCGGCTGCCGAGGCCCAGCTGGCGACCGGGGCGGTCATCGGCGTCCATCTGGAGCTGGGCACCGGCGCCCTGGACGTACTCGACCTGCTCTGCGGCGAGTTGGCGGTCCCGCCGGACCGGGTGATCCTCGGGCACCTCAACCGCTCCCCCGATCCCGTCGTCCACCGGATGGCGGCCGAGGCCGGCGCGTACCTGGCCTTCGACGGCCCCTCGCGCGCCAACCACGCGACCGACTGGCGGCTGCCGGACGCGCTGTCCGCCCTCGCCGACGCGGGCTTCGCCGACCGGATCCTGCTCGGCGGCGACACCACCACGGCCGCGGCCCGGTCGGTGAACGGCGGCCCCGGCATGCCGTATCTGCTGCGCAGGCACCGCCGACGACTTGAACTCGCCCTGGGCGTGGACGTGGTGACGCGAATGCTCACGGACAATCCGTCCCGGGCGTTTTCGGCCGAGTGGCCGTAGCCGGTCCGCTGCGCTTTGCTTGCTTCCCACGTTGTTGGCTTTCCCGCCGTGCGCCTGCGGCGGGGCGGCTTCCCACGTTGTTGGCTGTCCCGCCGTTGCGCCTGCGGCGGGCGGGGCCGCTGCGCGGGGCTGTCGGGTGCGGTGGCGGTCCTGCGGGGCAGGGTGTCCGGACTGCTTCGCTTTACGTCCGGACACCCTGCCCCTCCGGCCCGCCCCCTCCCGTGAGTGGGGGAGTAGTGATAGACCCTGCCTGACCCGTCCTTCATGTAACCATCCGTGGCTCTGAGTAGCCATGGGTGGGCGGGCATGCGAACGGCCACCCTCCGTGACGTTGCGGAGGGTGGCCGTTGGGCTTCGGCGGGTCTGCTCAGCCGGGGAACTCCCCCCGCTTGATGGCTGATACGAAAGATGACCAGTCGTCGGCCGGGAAGACCAGCGCCGGGCCGTGCGGGTCCTTGCTGTCTCGGACAGGGACGGCACCCGCGAAGCCGTCGGCGACTTCTACGCAGCTCTGACTGCCGTTGCTGTAGCTACTCTTGCGCCACATCGTGCGCTGAGGGTCAACCTTGTGCATAGCTTCCTGCCGTTTCAGAGATCAGATCCTTTGACGCCTGCTCGTCAAGCGCCTTCTCCCAGATGTCCTGGAAAGCTGCGGTATAGCGTTCCGCCTCATGCTGCTTATCCAGGTACAGGGCTCCCGTGTAGCCATCCCGATACACCGTGGGTGGTTCGCTGGGACGCCCTTCCCCGTTGAGCGGAAACCTCAGGATGGTGAATTGCCCCGTCATCACGCCGTGGTGCAGACCGGCGCCGAACGGGACTACCTTGATCGTCACGTTGGGTAGCTCGCTGACTTCCGCCAGGTGGTTGAGCTGTTCCGCCATCACGTCGCATCCACCGATGGAGTGCCGCAACACTGCCTCGTTGAGTGCGACATTCAAGGTCGGTGGCTCGGTGGTCCTGGTGATCAAGATCTGTCGGGCGATGCGCAGATTCACTCGACTATCGATCTCGTCTGCGGACTCATCCGGATGATCAGCGCTGATGATCGCTTTCGCGTAGTCATCTGTCTGGAGAAGCCCTGGCATGAGATCACTCTCGTACCAGTCCAGCTGTGACGCTGCCTCTTCCAGCCCGATGTAGAGGTCAAACCCTTCCGGGATCACGTCGCCGTAGGCATGCCACCACCCACGTGCCTTGGTCTCCTTGGCGAGACCCATCAGCGCCGTTGTCAGTTCGGCTGGTGCGCCATAGATCTTGCACATCGCCTCAACATCGAGGCTACGCAGAGAAGTTTGCCCGGACTCGATCCGCCACAACTTCGCCTCTGACCACTCAAGCTTTCGCGATGCCGTGCGCACAGTCAGGCGTGCCCTGTTGCGTAAGTCGCGTAGATATCGCCCGAGTTGCCTACGTGGCACGGTCGAACCGGTTGCCCCTTCCGCCATGCGCCGCCCCCTTCCTCATCTCAGTGTGAAGGACTCTGGCCACTCGAAATGAAAGCAGTGAAGCGCCTCACTTCGCAATGGGGGTTGACTTATCGCTGAACTGCACTCTGAGGTCTTGCAGATTGCTTGCCATCAAGAGCATGCTGACCGCCTGTCCTGGCTTCAACTGCCTTTGAAACCAGTGCAGATGTGAGGGCTCGATCTAGTCCCGGATGTCTTCCTCGGAAGTCTCGGGAGAGAGCGCTACAGAGACACGGCCACACGCAAGACCCCCGCGACCGATGCGACCGGCCCGGGGGCGTGGCCCCAACCGTGTGGAGGTTGAAGCATGCGCAACACTATCCGAACGATCTTCGAATCGCTGCTGCGGGCGTTACTGCCCGCCGGGGGTCGGCATCGTTCGGCCGACGCACCGCCCACCCCCGAACTCCCCGACACCCCCACGCTCACGATCCCTCGTGTCCCTGCCGAACAGCGGTTGCTGCGGGGTGAGGACGTGGCGTTCCTCCGTCCGTACATCCTCACCCCCGAAGAGCGCCAGGAGCGCCAGGAGCGGCGGTTGCAGCGTGGACGGCGCCGGGCTCTGTGGCTGGCGACGTATGGCGTCGAGGCGGGGCCGCGTTGGATTCACGGTGTGGAGGTGGGGTGCTGATGGACAGCATGACTCCTCCCGTGCACCTGCCGGACCCGTACGGGGACCCTCAACCGGCGCCGGGGTGCGACGTCTGCCGGGAGCTGGTGAAGCAGCGAGCTGACGCTCGGAAGCGCCAGGAGCATGGCCGTGCCGCTATGTGCACGGTGGAGATCGGGGAGCACCCTCACCCGAAGGCGGCCCGCAAATGAGCGCCTGGTGGCGGTTGTGCGACCGGGGAGAGCGAGCGTGGAAGCGGCCTGCAAGGCATAGGGAGTTGGACGGGCAGCTTGAGCCGCTGCGGTCGGCACTCCAGGCACGTACCGCGTGGATGGATGCTCTGACGGAGCAGGAACTCGAAGAGATCGTTCGTGGTCTGGACAGGTGCATTGATGCCGTGCAGGCAGCAGCCAGTGATGCCCCGGAGCGCCCGGAGGGCACGTCATGAGTGCGCGTAAGAGCCCGCAGGAATGGACGCTCCTGTTCAATCCGAATTGGCATCAGCTGCACGTGGGGAAGTGCCAAATCTGCGGGGAATTCTGCGTCGATACCCCAACCCCGGAGGAAGCTCGGGAGTGGTGTCTCAAGCACGCTCGTGACACCGGTGACGATCACTTCGAATTGACAGCGTTCGACTATTGCAGGGCGGTTTTCACTGACCGTCCGTCGGGGACCAACCAAGGAAAAGAGCCACGCAATGTGTCCTGACAGCCCCACCGGAGAGCACGAGACAGAGCTACGAAACGGAAACCAATTGACGTGCATCTGGTGCAACCTCATCACCTTGACGAGCTATGTAGCCCAGATCAGCGGCTATAGTGGTGTCGCCTGACAGACCGAGTTGTCAGACACAGTGGGACCCTCCAGCGTGGGGCTGGAGGGTCCTTTATTTTTCAGATCGGCATGTCGGGGTCACCGTGGTGTAGGTGATACCAGGTTTGCAGTACGTGTAGCGGGTCGAGGTTCAGTATCGAGTCCGCGTGTTCTTTTTTGAGGTCTTGCCATGCGTAGAGTGCGCTGGCTTGGATGATCTCCTTCATTTTCTGCGGTCGGGGTTTGCTGCATTTTCGGTACTGCTTGACTTGGGTTCGTGACGCGACTCTGTTTTCGGCGCACCGGTCGAGGAAAAAGTCAACGAGGGGGAACCAGTCTTCCCAGGTCTTCCCGAAAAGGACCGTTGCGATTCCTTCGGCTTCGAGTAGTTCGGTTCCTTCCAGGCTGTTGGATTCCTTGCCTATTGTGGTGGCGCTCGGGGCGTGTATCCATTGGCGCCGTAGTATTCCTCGGGTTGGCGGTACACAGAGCTGTCCGTTGAGGTCTTCGAATTTCCATTCCGGGTGTACGGCGTAGTCGTCGATGACGTCTTGAAAGTTCACCAGGGGAGGCCGTTTGTGGGGCTTGATGGGGTTGTTCCTGTCCACCCATGTCACGTGCCCCCATTGCGTACTGTCGGCTTCGTAGGGTGCGATGAGCATTCCCCCTTCCGGTTGCCGGTACATGGGCTGCACCTGCCCGATCATCATGAAATTAAAGGGTTTCATTTGCTGCGGGTAGGGCTTTTTCTCGTTGAGGGTCCGGAAGGCGTTGTAGAGGTTCCAGGATGAAACGCTGTGCGGCATGAGGGCGGGGAGGGTTCCCCATTCTGGTTCTTCGTCATCGAGAATGGCACGCCACAGTTTTTCAATCCACGCTTTGTGCTTGCCCTTCTCCGGTGCCATGAGATAGCCGAGACCATGTTCCGAACTCTTGACGATGTTCCCGGCCGCGTCGGTGAGTACGTAGCGCTTGGCACTGATGACGTAAGCGTATCCGTCAAATTCCCGTTTGAGCATGTGGGGCACCAAGTCCCGGTCATAGGGGTTCAGTGCGTCGAATCGTTCAATGATGGCATCGGGATCGGCGCCAGTTACCGCACAGGAATCTGTGTCCATGAACGCGTAATAGCCTCCAGCGTCCATCACGATGCGTTCCATGAGTGCGAGCATGAGTCGGGCGCCGGATGTCGGCATGGTTGCCAGTGGCGGGTAGCAATACTCGCCGGGAGTTTCTTTGGTCGTGCTTACGCGTTGGGTTACTCCGGTACGGTGCAGCAGTTTGCCCGGTGTCGGTTGCGCGAATTTCTTGCGGTTGACCTGGGCGAAAATTCCGTAACTGCCGGAGTTCACTACGGTTTTGAGTAGCGCTGCCAATTGTGGATCGGAGTTCTTCACCCGCTGGCGTTCCTCCACTGCGTATTTGAAGAAATCCTCTTCCGGGGATACTGCGATGCGCCCCAGGAGCGACACAGGCTGAAGTGAAGGGGCGCGGCCGGCCGACGTGAACCGATACGCCTTCAACACCCTCGGAGCCTTTCCGGTAAGGAGAGTCGATGCGATTACGTCGGGAATGGCGTACCAATGTGGCTCGGTGGCGCTGAAGTAGTTGACACCGATGTTGGGGGTTTCGTCTGGCCCATAGTGAGTGCGTACGGGTAGCACGTCTTTCTCCGGCCAGACTTGAGCGATGCCGACGAAGTCAGGCCAGTTATCAGGATTCAGGCAGTAGCCCACATCGACGTTCGACAGGTCGAGGTCAAATTCCTCAGCTTGGATATCGGCAGACGTGATCAGGTCCCACAGACCCATGAGGTGACCAACGGTGGGATACATCGATGTGAAGTCGAGAACGCTCACGGGGACGTGCACGCGTCGGATGCGTGCTTCGGCCCGGCCCCCGTAGAAGGTGGACATGGTGAACCCCAACACGTCGTCCGGAACCGAGGAACGGCCCATGTGCGGGGTAATGCCCATGGCTTCGAAATAGCCTTTCGCCAATGTGGCGGGCGAGTAGACCTGATGCGCCAACTTAGGTATGGGGTGCTTGTAGAACTCCCTCAGCATGGCGTCGAAAAGGCGGGCGGTCGCGGCTACGTCCTCACGGCAATAGTCGATGTACTCGGGGGCGATCACGCCGTGTTCCGTAACAGGGTTCTTCCCTACAACGCCGAATGCCCGGCAGGCTGATTCGAGGGAGTGGGGCATGCTGGTGAGTCCGAATGACAGGGTGCGGCAGTCAATGAAAAGTCCCCGCCATTTGTGCTCGGGAGTCGTCCCCCACCCTATGAACGACTTCTTCGAATCCAGGTGCTTTACGCGAAGACGGGGGCGCCAGCGGTCGTTGTCTTCCCAGAGTTTGAACGAGAATCCGCCATCGTAGAATCCTCGTGCGGCGCCCACGTCGATGGCGATACGCGAAATGTCGAATGGAAGATTGAAACCGACCACTCCCATGCGATACCGGTAGGCTCGTCGCCATAGGTAGTGTTCGACGAATTCGGCACGGGAGAGGAAATGCAGCTTCCGCACCGCGATCGATATCGACAGGATGCGGTGATCGATCGGGGCCGTGTGGGACTCGGCGTATTCCCGCAGTGTTGCGAATCCCGCCGGATCGCGTTCCGGCAAGTCGTCCTGATAGAAGATGCCTTCTTCTATCAGGGTGAGTATCTGCCCTTCGTAGTCGAGTTCGTAGATGCGGAACGCGCCGAAGTTGAGATTCTGCACGGTGTCAGTCGTGGTTTCGGTGTCGAAAACGAGAATGTGCCTCATGGTTCCAGCCCCCGGAAAATGACGTCCATGATTCGCGGCTTAGTCGGAATGAGGTCTTCGGGCTTAGGCAGCACGAGGGGTTCGGTATCCCGTTCGGGGGTCGGGGTGGAGTCCGTAGCGTTCGGCGATTCGTCGGGCGTAGGCATTGGTGATCGTCTCCACTATGATGAGTAGTCCCAGAACCATGGCTGCGGTGCGTTGGGTTTCCTCAATGGTGCCGGAAAGGGGAACGCCTACAGCCCCCTGGCACGCCGTAATACGGCGGTGGCAATCGACGCACAGTCGGATGGTGGCGTTGCCGTTTCGTCGTCCGGCTATGTGGTGTTCTTCGTAGCGCACATTCACCCTTTCACGCGGCGGGGACGTAGATGGATTCGACGTTCATTTGCCCAGTGATTGCGAGTTGGTACAGCTGCATGCTCGCTCCGGCAAGTGGAATGTTTTCTCCGGTGTCTACGTCTTGCACGGTGACTCCAGCCATGGCGTTGACTTTGTCGGCCTGGCCTTTCTTCGCCCATAGCTTGGCGGCATTCCAGTGTTGCGCGACTTTGCTACGGTCGGCTTTGTCGAGTCGCACCCGCCGTAGCCCGTCATCGGTGAGCACGTTGATATTCTTCGCGTTGCGAACTCGGTAGGCAGTGAACTCGGCCGGTCGCCGGGCCGCGTCGCGTGGGTGCTCAGGTGTCTCCCGGTGACCTCGTGCGGATTTGAGGGATGCCCCGGATTCATAGGCTGCACGGTCGATGCCGGACCTTTCGAGCCGTGAGCGGTATCCGTCGCTGAGGGAGGACCATTCGCGGCGACTGGCCACTAAGCGCCCCTTTCAGCTACAGGAAAGGCGGGGCACACGTTGCCCATTGCGCGTGCCCCGCCAGTTTTCCAGGGTGATCAGGCGAGATAGAAGGTGGTCGCCTTTCGCCAGTCCCCACCATCGTTGGGCTGCTTCCGGGAAATGGCCCCAGTATCCGCGTTGTACCAGTATTCCGATGCGCTCAATCCGTCATCGTGCCTAATCGGACCGCGCTGTCGTTCGATGCGCTCGGTCAATTCCTTGTACTGCTTGCATATTCCGGTCCCTCCGTCGCTGAACACCGCGAGAGAGTTGTCTCGGCGCATAATGACCACCGACACGTACTCGCTGTTGTTTCCGTCATGGAATCGCCACTCCAGCGAAATGAACGGGACACCAACGAGTTCGCGCTTGTCCTTGATGACGGGGTAGGAGTTGGAGAATTCCTCATAGTTGACGGCATGGGATGCGACGGATTCGAATCCGGCTTCTCGGATTCGGGTGAGTTCTTCATCTGTGAAGCGGGTCATCTCCGCTTCGGGGGTGGTGGTTACGTCGGTGCTTTGCGTCGCCTTACGCGGCACTGTGACCTCCGTGTGTCGCTCGGTGGGAGAAAGACTCTAGGACGATGTCCCCGGCACCGCCAGGGGTGGCTTATTCGTCTTTACTATGGATGATCGCTGACCTATAGCGAGGAAATCTAAAGCAAGTCCCGCGGAAGTGACTCGAAGTCATTCACATTCGCCTGCGATCTCCGCAGGCGACGCAAACGCACGCGGAATGCGAAACGAAACCTCAACAGAAACAGGTACTTTTTCATGCGGAAGTCCCTCCGTTGCCCGGACGGGGCTTGACGCTGCCACCCGAACTCCCCGGCGGGTTACCGGAGTTGACCCCCGAGTTCCCGGTACAGCCACCCTGCACCCGCGTCGCGTCATCGGTCGTGACCCCCTGCGGCAGCACGAACACCGCCGGGGCCTGGCTGGTGGGAGTGGTCCCGTCGTTCACGGCCTGGCCCTGCTGGCCGGTCCCCGCCGGCATACTCTGACCAGCAGGTTTCTTCGATGAACCCTTGAACTTCTCCCAGAGATACATCGCTGCGACCCCACCGAGAATCCACACCCACATGGGCCAGGGCCCAAGATCACGGGTGAAGAACTCACGGTCCACCCCTTCAGCCATCACGGCCCCCGATCACCTGCGTGGTGGCCGAGTACGTCTGGCCCCGGTAGCGCTGTTCGGTCAGCCGGTTCCGGCGGGGCCGGGTCATGTTCCGGGGCTTGTTGCTCCCGGCCGTCCTGGCGGTCCGCATGGCGACGGGGGTACCGGTGTGGAGCCCTGTCCGGTCCTGGTGGCTCTCCCCACTCCAGCGGCGCCAGGTGAAGGTGTCCATGTGCAGCTCGGCCCTGATGGGGCCTGAGTCGGTCCATCGGATCGGGTCGGCGACGGGTCGCATGTTGCCCGCCCGCCAGTACGGCTCCCTGCGGCGCGTCTCAACGGCGCCTGAGGGGTTGGCGAACACGGGGCCCCCGACACGCTCAATCGGCCCCCAGGCGTGCCGTACACGGCCACTCTCGGGCGGTCCGCCGGACGCGTCGCCCCGTCGCAGGGTCGCCGTGTCAGAGCGTGGCTGGGCGTACGGCAAGGGGGTGCTACTGCGGTGACCCATCACGACCACGACCCCCCGCCCGTTGCCGCCTTGATCATCGAAGAGAACGACGAACCAACGGAGTTCACCAAGCTGGGCCCCTGCGATCCCGGACGCACAAGGACCATGATCCCGGCGACGATAATCACGCCGGTAAGAATGTCAACGACCTTGTTCACGTGCTCACACTTCCATTCCCTTGATTACTCGGCGGAATTCCCGGTCCCGTTGTTGTTCCGGTGCCGAAACCGCTATTGGTGTTGGTCGGCCAAGTGACACCGGAGAACAGCGTTTGCTGTTTGGTGTCACTCGACTGACTTGCATTCGCCCCTCCGTCACCAGATTGAAGAGCCTGCCCGAGTTTCCCCAAAGCGCCGGAGAGCAAGAGCCCTTCCCTGGCCGTCCCTCCATAGACCAGCAGACCCAGCACAATCAGCCCGCCAAGTCCGGACGCGACCTTTCCTGTCCTGGCTCCGAATTTGGAAGCCAGCATCAGGAACACGAAGGTAAGCCACACTGCGATAAGGCGTTTGAGCCACGCAACCGGTGAAAATTTCTTCGCCACGAGGGGAAACAGAGCGATGATTTCCAGGGCTACGAGGAATTCAGCCTTCACTGCCTGGGGGTAGCGTCCGGTGGCCTTTGGTAGCGGAACACCAGGACGTTTCCCTTTCGCCTTCCCCTTCGGTGCCGGCGCCCCCTTTGACTTTCCCTGCGTCTGCCCCTTCGCCTGGTCTTTCGCTCCCTTGGCAGCAACCGCCATGGCGCCCGCCTTAACGGCGGGGATCGGTGCCACTTTGGCGGCAACTTGGGCGGCTTGTTGGACCTTTTCACTAGGCACCGCCGCCCCCCTTCTCGGTCGCCTGCACCTTCCCGAAGAACTGACCGAGCATTTCCGACATGGTTCCCTCGTGGCCGTGTACGCCGATCCATATCAGCATGGCTCCCACACCCATGAGCATCAGCCCGATTACGTCACCCATGACCAACGGCAAAGGTCAGTGGCTTCAGCAATCACCAGACGTGCCGAGCACTGGCGGAAGAACTCCGCCAGGAGCGCGTAGGCAATTGCGCCGAAGACGACGCCAGTCGTGAACCTAGACCCCATTGCGGAGCCCCTTGAATCCAGCCAGGAGAATTGTCGGGGAGATCAGCAGCGCGGCCAGCCACCCGACAAAGAACGCCATGACGATGTGCTTATTCATTCGGTATCAACCCCCGTGAGCATTCCGGAAGACATTACGGAGTACTGCATAGGTCGCGAACTCTGCCAACACCAGAAGAACGAGATAGACGGAAGTCGGATGCCATGCCGTGACCCCTCCCTTTCGGGAGAAATTAGGGCTGTTGACCGGCTGGCTGTTGGGGATATCCCCGGAAGACCCTCCGAGATCTACGCCGAGTCGGTATTGCATCCTCAGACCCCCTCAAGCTCGACCGGAACCGGTGCCACGGGAACAACTTCATCCGTGATGAACTCGGCAGTTCCGGGCACATTTGCAGCGTCATTTGGTGTGGACGACTCGATGACGAGATACGTAGCGTTGGACGTACCGAGCCAATACTCACCGATCAGGTCACCAGGACGCCGGAAACGCGGAATCACATACACGCCAGTCTCACGATGGCTCGTGCCATTCGCGAGGAACGGGTAGAAATCCGCCATCTTATTCACGATGGTGGTCGGAGAGAAAACCGAAAGAGAACGGTCATCCAGACGGAACCGTACCGGCGACGAAAGATAATCCTGCCGGACCCCCTTCGAATCACGCGCCACAATGATGAGGCACCGCACCTCATTACCCGTGTTCGTGAGCTGAAAGGTGTTGTCGGCCCCGGCAGCGTTGAGTGTGAGAATCTGATGCCGGGTAATCGCAGCAACCGCCAACCCATCGGGCCGGGCCTGAATGGGATTGCCATGCAAGTCCGCCGTATCCGTCTGTGCCCACGCTTCCATCACGCCCGTGACGGTCGTAATCGGCATGGTCGCCGGAACGGTGCTGTAGACCTGTGAAGCGGGAGCCATCGTGATCCGAATGCGGTACTGCGCCCTGGCGTCAGTGTTCGCCAGGACTCCGGCAGTGTCACGAATTTCGGGGAACATGCGCAGTTCGAAGGAGAAATTCCCGCCGGAGTGCCCGATGTTCTGAGCACGCGGCCCCCGTGCCGGGTCGCCGTGCCATGGCGAACAGTATTTGTTCTGGAGATACCAGGAGAACCCGTTCATCGGGTACTTGATGGGAGATCCGTCGATGTTTTCCAGGGAAATACTCTGGATAATCGACCATGGCGCGTCCTGGTGGTACTTGGCGCTTCCAGAACCGCCCGAGTTGCTGACCTGAATACGTATCCCCCGCAGAAATCCACCGGGCGTGATGTTGTGGACGTATTCGTGAGCGGAAGAGTCCTGGACTAGCGAGAACTGGAAGTTTTGCTCACTGTAGTGGTTGGAGCCGACGACGAATGGAACACCGCCGGTGCCAATTGTGGCGCCAGGCGCCGCACCATTGGCACCATTAGTGGCAGCGGGCATGTGAGTGATCCCTTCAATATTGGAAGGCCATCGCCTTTCCTAGATGGTTCGCAAAAGAGCTGTTGGCCGCTGTCAGATGAGCTGCAATAAGGCGCCAAAGGGTGCCCACCACGACTATTCCGAGAAAGGCACCAAGCGCCGCCATGGCGCTAAAATGCGTGTGCATATTCACCTCCGTTCGACATGACGAAGTGAAACCCGGAGGAACCCCGAGAAAATGCTTTAGCGAGAGGCCCCGCAGCCCAGGGTACTACGCGATCCGGGAAATATAAGCAAGTCGTTTTCTGCGATGAATAATGAGGAATTCTCGCGGCTCAAGAGACATGAGAACGTCCGTGTACTTGCGCCTTCCACCGATAATCTCAGCAACTCGCTTTGTTTCATCCTCATCACTGGGCCGGAAAGCGACTGACCACGTTGGTTCCGAATGCATGTAGCGGGATACGTACCTTGGTCGCTGCGTTGTAGCGACGATGGTGATCCCGAGTGACCTTGCCTCTCTCCAATACTTCGTGATGAAAGGCTGAAGGCGTAGATCTTGTTCGACGTAGGCGATTTCGTCGAAAGCGACGATGGTGTTCGCGTCAGGTTTCCACAGTTCCGAGAGGACTTCATAGACGGCCTTGCGTTGCTGTGGAATCCCTTCTGCCAATCCCGTTGACTTCGGCCAGAGGATAACGCGTTCCTCCCCATAGGAGGGTGGCCATGTACGGCGTATCTTCCAGTCTCCAGTCCTGGTCAGCCGGTCCATAGTTTTGTCAGCGGGTTTCGTCACAATAATGACTGCATTAGCCCCGCTGCGTCTGGCTCGCTGGTCAATGGCATGCAGCATAAAGAACGATTTCCCGGAACCCGTCGGCCCGAGAATCGCCAGGTGTTCCGGTTCCCATTTCCCACCCGGCCATCCCCATGAGTTCATGAATTCCGGCCCGAGTTCAACCCAGGGGACTCGTTCCGGGGGCATCGTCACCCCCGTTCTCAAAACGAGAGGTGATGTGGTGCACCCGTACCGCCTGTAGAACCGGTGTGATGTGCATGAGCAGTGGGATTACCCGGCCCATGTCGGCGGTCTTTGTGAGGTATTTCCGTGCCCATTCGCTTTTCATGGCCAGTGCTGCAAGGTCTTCGGCGATCAACGGTGCCTGTTGTCCGAGAACTCCGGCGCATACGTCGTCCTGTGTGCCCCAAAAAAGTGCGGCAAGCTGCATGAAAGCCTGCAATTGGTCTCGAATCTCCGCCTCAATCGACGCATTCGACCGCCTACCCCGCCCCTTCTTCGACCTTTCTCCGGGCTTCGGCTCTTTAGGTGCTGCTGTCGGATCGGATTCGAGAATATCGAACTCAATTTGTGGTATCGACATGACTCTCCCGGATCGGGTGCTGAGTGCTTACACTCAAAGCATGCCAGCGAATTCCAGGAAACGGCAGGTGCGTTCCAACCCGCCTATGCCGGCACCTGCATCTTCGCTGGTCAGAGCATGAAAACGCGGGGTGCCTCACGGCCCCACGACCGCCAGGAAAGGCAGGGAAAATCGTGGCACGTTTGAGCGCCAATGAAAAAGCACTTCTCAAGCGGTTGATGGAGGAAACAGAACAGGAACAGACCGAATCGGAACCTGAGAAGATTGCTGATCAGGTGGACGCAGCCGGGTCGGAAGAGATCATAGTTTTCCGGGGGAATGCGGAAGCGTTCAAGAAGGCTTTCGGGCTCACGGCGGCGGAATCTCCACAGAAGAACGAGGAACCGGCGAAGGAATCGACCGAGGAAACCGCTGAAGCTGAAGGGAATTCAGAGCGGAAGAAGGAACCCAAGGCACCGTCAAGGAGCAGGTATTTTGGCTGACTCCGTCGTTCAAGCGATTCTTGACGCCACCAAAGACCCCCACGTTCGGGAATCCATGCTTCTGGGCTCCCGACTGGAATCGAGTTGGAACCCCAACGCTGTAGGCGACGGGGGCACTTCCTTCGGTCCCTTCCAGATCCACCTGCCCGCACACCCCGGCGTCACGGCCCAGGAGGCGCGAGATCCCTCATGGGCAACCCGATACATGCTTAGCGCCTACCAAAGGGGAGCCTCATCACAGCCAGAGTCCCTGTGGCGCTCCGACCCTGAGCGTGCCGCAGAACAGGCTGCGGTAGCCGCTGAAGCCCCGGCACAGAGCTACTACGCATCAGGCGGTGCTGAGAGCGTGCACGCGGCCTGGCGGGCTACGACGGGCGCTCTCGGGGGTCATGCGCCGGCCGACGGAGCGTCGCCAGGAGGTGGCGGCGCTGGCACTCCGGGGACGGCGCAGGATGCGGGGCTCTTCGACTTCGGGATAGGCGGACTCATCTCCGCACTTGCCATGCCGCTCACGCTGATTGCGCAGCCTTTCACGGAGTTGGGCACCTTGCTCACGTGGTGGTGGACCAACCGCATGAAAGTCGCGTTCATCGCTGTGGGAGTCGTGTTCTTCATTATCGGGCTGGTCTTCTTCGCAAAGGACAACCTATGAAGTTCAGAATCAAGGCTGGAGCCGAGGTTGATTTCCTCACGAAGGATGAACTCAATCAGGTACTCACTGACCAACTGGGCCCGTGGAGGGGTGGAGTTCGGTACAAGCGCATCCCCTACTCCGGAACTCTTCCCGTGACCGTCGATGCGCCGGAATCCGGCTTCGTGTGGTCGGTCAAGCTTCTCTCCGTCGTGTTCGACGCACGCAGCCCGCTTCGCGTGTATACGCAGACAACCGACCCGTCGTCACTGGTTGGCGTAGAACGTGGGGACGACGTCGATCACGTCATGCGATGGCAGGACAACCAACTCACCCTGTTCGGTACTCAGCCGCTCATCGTGGCCGGTTCGGGAGTGGCTGAGCGTGCTTCCGGGCTCATGTACGTGGCGGAAGTCCCGGTGGGGCGGGAATGGCAACTCTGACAGCACGCGGCGAATGGTTGGTGATGCCCTGTCACATGCCCACGGTATGTGAGGAGTTGGGAGGAACCTTGATCACATAGGCACAGTTTATTCACATGCAGTCAATGTCACGTTCGGTTAGAGTTCAACTACTGTTCGAGCACGTACGAGCATTGGGGGTCAAAAATGTTGGAGGATGTCTCTATTGAGATAGTCCCGGAGAGCGACGTTCCGGCCGGGCGGGGGCGCCCCGGGCCCACTGTCCCTCCCTGGCTGCTAGAAGCCGTCGCCGCAAGCGCCAATGACGGCGAGTGGCGTTCCGCCGCAGTCAAGCGCATTGAGGACGCAGACAAGCTCCTAAAGTTGCTGCACCACGTCAACCGATCCACCCGCTACCCCTTCCACGTGGCTACCCGCCGAGGGGGATTGGGCGTCGCCTTCAAGGCCGAGCGAGAGCAGGCGGACCACGATGGTTGAGCCGAAGCTCATTCTGCGGGCAGAGCTGTACCGCGAAGACGACGGCACGTTTACCGTCGAAATCGCTGACCCGGACACCGGAACCACCGAACGCCAACCAATCCCCGCCCAATACGCAGCGATGCTCCCCCAAGTACTCGCAATGATGCGTAAGTAGAACGTGCGCCACAACGCCCCGACCCACGTCGGGGCGTTCCGCATTTCTGAACCAATAATGAGGGGATATCGTGCCTAGTCTTTCGCCTATCACCGAACAAGGCTCACTTGTAGACGGAACTGCATTCGGCGCACCCGGACAACAGGTCTGGGCAATCCAATTCCCGCCAGACAACCGGCCAAGGACCTTTTACCGGATAGCGATCAACCCACCTAGCGGAATCCCACCGAACACCACCCTCGAACTCCGGAATGACAGCGTGATGATTTCCGGGGCACCGAGCGCCACAACGCGAGAATTCGAGCCTTACCACAAGGTCTCCATCCCACCCGGAACACGGCTCTACCTCGTGTGGCTCACCGACGTTGGCGTCAACCCACCCGTAGCAACACTTTTCACCGAACTAGAAGGGCTGATCTAATGCCATGGGGCGAAGGAACTCAACGCGCCTTTGACTCACTGCACGTGTACGACGCAGGCGGGAAGCTGGTGGCGCACATCGACGGGGAAGGGAACGCTGTCTTCCAGACTGTGACCGTGAAAGTCGGTCGGTTCCGGCGCATGTTGCGACGGTTGCTAGGCAAGAACCGTCCCCAAGTTTGGGAAAGCTGAGAGAAATAGGGGTGAGGCTCGATAAAATGTCAGCATGACAGACGCTGAAATCCCCGAACTGGCCCAGATCTTCGCACCCCGTCAGATCGGCCCCGCGATCATCGTCGAAGGCTTCGGCGCCAAACTCACCGTGGAACGCGGACAGTTGGTCATACACGACGGCTTCGGCCCGCACCGCCGCACCGACAAACTCTCTCGCATTGAGCGGAGGGTAGAACGCATCATCGTCACGGCCGTGAACGGTGAGTTGACGATCGACGCCATGCAATGGTGCAAAGACGTGGGAATCAGCGTCATCATGCTTGACCCGACCGGCGACGTCCTCATGACGTCCGGGCACGCGTACTACGAAGGCAGGCTCCACCGAGCACAAGCACTAGGCAGTACCGAAGCCGTGCGATACATCATGGTCCGCAAAATCACCGGTCAGTACGAGGTGAGCGGGCACCCCCGGATCAAAGACCACTTGATCCGGCTGCAACACGACGTGGAAACCATCCGCGAAATCTCCGCGATCGAAGCGAAGACCAGCCGCTACTACTGGCAAAGCCTCAAAGGAACTGAGGTGAAGTTCCGCGATGACGTGCCCGAACACTGGACGACGTTCCAAACGCGTTCCTCCGCATTGCAGAGCCACGGTAAGACACCCCGCAAGGCTGTCACCCCGTTCAATGCAATGCTGAACCTGGGCTATTCGATCGGCTACGCCGAATCACGCCTAGCCTGCCACGCCTTAGGACTCGACACTGAACTAGGGCTACTGCACCACCCCAAGGAAGCCAAGTCACACAGCATGGCCCTGGATCTAGTGGAAGTCGCCCGACCGCACGTAGATCAGATGGTTCTCGACCTGGTTGCAGAGCGAACCTTCACCCGCAAGGACTTCTACGAGGCGAGTGACGGACAGTGCACAGTAGGCAGTCCGCTTGACCGCGAAATCATCGAACGAGCACGGAAAGCCGTTCAAGAACCACTTGCCGAAGCCACCGAAGACGTCGCCCACATCCTTGCCGACTCGTGCGACACCAAAATCAAAAAGCGGACACCACTCACCAGGCGGACGCTCAAAGCGACCCACTAACCGCCAACCCAAACCCAACGGCCACCCTCCGCAACGTCACGGAGGGTGGCCGTTCGCATGCCCGCCCACCCATGGCTACTCAGAGCCACGGATGGTTACATGAAGGACGGGTCAGGCAGGGTCTATCACTACTCCCCCTCCCGTGAGTGGGTGGGAAAAGAGACGGGTGGGGCGCGCGTGACTGGGCCCGTGCCGGTTCATGGGTGGAAAGAGACCGTCACCGGACCACTCGCCCAAGCCCCCATCCACCGTCTTTCTCCTCCCACCCACGGGAGGGGGCGGGCCGGAGGGGGTGGTGTGCAGGACGTAAAGCGCAGCAGTCCTGCACACCGCCCCCGGAGGACCGTCACCGCACCCCGACAGCCCCGCGCAGCGGCCCCGCCCGCCGAAGGCGCAAAAGCAAGCAACCCCCACGGCGGGACAGCCGACAACGTGGGAGGCCGCCCCGCCGCAGGCGCACGGCGGGAAAGCCGACAACGTGGGAGGCCGCCCCGCCGCAGGCGCACGGCGGGACAGCCGACAACGTGGGAGGCCAGCCAAGCGCAGACGGACTAGTCCAACACCACCAACGGATCATCCAGCACCGGCTGCCACGCCAGTTCGGCCGCGCCGACCAGGCTGTTGTGGTCGAGGCTGCACGGCAGGATCGGGACGCCGCCGCTGCGGCCCCACAGGCTGCGGTCGGCGACCACCGCCCGGAGACGTTCGGGGTCGGCTTCCAGGAGGCTGCGGTGGAGTCCGCCGAGGATGATGCGGTCGGGGTTGAGGATGTTGACCAGGCCGGCGATGCCGAGGCCGAGGCGGTCGATGAGCAGGTCCGCGGCGGCGCGTACGCCCGGGTCGGCGTACTCGTTGCGCAGCAGTTCCACGGCCTGGTGGAGGAGCGAGACCTCGGGGCCCGGTTCCCGGCCGGCCGCGACGAGGAAGGCGAGGGGGTCGGCCTCGACGTCCAGGCAGCCGCGGCTGCCGCAGTGGCAGGGCGCGCCCTCGGGGTTGACGGTGAGGTGGCCGACCTCCAGGGCGAGGCCGGAACTGCCGCTGTGCAGGCGGCCGTCGAGCACCAGCGCCCCGCCGACGCCGCGGTGGCCGGAGGCGACGCAGAGGAGGTGGCGGGCGCCCCGGCCGGCCCCGTGCCGGTGTTCGGCGAGGGCGCCGAGGTTGACATCGTTGCCGGTGAAGCCGATCCCGGCGGTGACGCCGGGGATGCCGGCGTCGGCGAGCGCGCGCAGGAAGAGTTCGCGTACGGGGGCGCCCGAAGGCCAGGCGAGGTGCAGCGGGTTGAGCGCTTCACCGTCCGGTTCGGCGACCGCGGAGGGCACCGCGAGGCCCGCGCCGAGGCAGCGGCGGCCGGTCTCGTCCAGCAGGGCGGAGCCGGCCGCGACGACCTCGGCGAGGACGTGCGCCGGGTCGGCGGGGATGGTGCCGCAGCCGGGCGCGGTGGCGACGATCCGGCCGCCGAGGCCGACCAGCGCGGCGCGGTAGCCGTCGGCGTGGATCTGCGCGGCGAGTACGACCGGGCCGTTCTCGTCGACGAACAGCCGGTGGGAGGGGCGCCCTTGGGAGCCGGCGGAGGCGTGCGGCCGGGAGTCGACGGTGATCAGGCCGAGCGCTTCGAGTTCGGCGGCCACCGCCCCGGCGGTCGCCCGCGTCACGCCGAGTTCGGAGGTCAGCACGGCGCGGGTGGGCGCGCGTCCGGTGTGTACGAGCTCCAGTGCGGGTCCGAGGGCGCTGCGGCCCCGCTCCAGCCTGGTTGTCCGAGTGTGGGTCACGCCTCTATTCTGACTTTGTGCCGACGCTAAACAAAATACGGACGGCCCTGACGCGCAACCGGGGCCCGCTCCTCTCCGATCCCCGACCGACCGATCCCCGACTGACCCGCCTCCGCGTCGCCCTCACGGCGTTCTTCGCCATGGACGGCTTCCTCTTCGCCGGCTGGGTCGTCCGCATCCCCGCGATCAAGGCGCAGACCGGCGCCGGCGCGGGCGCCCTCGGGCTCGCGCTGCTCGGCGTGTCCGCGGGCGCGGTGGCCTTCATGATGATCACCGGGCGGCTCTGCCGCCGCTTCGGCAGTCATGCCGTGACCACCGCCTCCGGCGCCGCCATGGCGCTGAGCATCCTGCTGCCGCCGCTCACCCACTCCGCCACCGCCCTGGGCCTGGTACTGCTGGTCTTCGGCGCGGCGTACGGCTCCCTCAACGTCGCCATGAACAGCGCCGCCGTCGACCTGATCGCCGCCCTGCGCCGCCCGGTGATGTCCGGCTTCCACGCCGCCTTCAGCCTGGGCGGGATGCTGGGCGCGGGTCTCGGCGGGCTGATCGCGGGACGGCTGTCCCCGGCCGTGCACCTGCTGGTGCTGGCGGTCGTCGGGCTGGTGGTGACGGCGGTCGCCGGACGGGCCCTGCGCGAGCCCGCGGCGGCGGGCCGGACGCCGCTCCCCGAGGGGCCCGACACGTCCCGGTCGGACCGTTCGCGGCCGGCCGGCGGAAGTGGGCGGGCGCGCCGGCTCGTTCTGGTCTTCGGCCTGATCGCGCTCTGCACCGCGTACGGCGAGGGCGCGATGGCCGACTGGGGCGCGCTGCACCTCTCCCAGGACCTGGCCGCCGGGCCGGGCCTGGCCGCCGCCGGGTACGCGGTGTTCGCCCTGGCGATGACCGCCGGCCGGCTCTCCGGCACGGCCGTCGTCCAGCGCTTCGGCCCGGCCCGCGCCCTGATCGCGGGCGGTTCCACGGCCACGGCCGGCATGCTGCTCGGCGCGCTGGCGCCGACCGCGTGGGCCGCCTGCGCCGGTTTCGCCGTCGCCGGTCTGGGCCTGGCCAACATCTTCCCGATCGCCATCGCCCGCGCCGGAGAGGCCGGCGGCCCGGACGGGGTCGCGGTGGCCTCCACGGTCGGCTACGGCGGCATGCTGCTCGGCCCGCCCGCGATCGGCTTCCTCGCCGAGGCGTTCGGGCTGCCCGTCGCGCTGACCACGGTCGCGCTGCTGGCCGCGGTGGCGGTGGCGGTCGCCTACGCGACCCGTGGGGCGCACCGGAGCGAGCGCGGCTGATTCCGCCGACTCCCCCTCGCGGGCGATCCGCCGGGCGCCGAATCCGGGCCGCCCGAGGGGGAGTTGAGGGCCGCGGCGGCGGCATCGCGACTGGTCGGCGCGCCGGGGGCCGGATCGGCGCCGATGGGCCGCACGGCCGCCGGCCCACCCCCGCCGGGGTCCGTTTCCCCTGCCGGCTGACACACTCGGGGCATGGAGATCACCGAGTTCGTCGAAACGCTGCGACTGGACGGAGCGCTGCTCGCGGACGCCGCGGACGAGGCCGGGCCGGACGCCCCGGTGCCGTCCTGTCCCCAGTGGCGGGTCCGGGACCTGGTCGTCCACATGGGGCGTATCCACCGCTGGGCCACGGGGTTCGTCACCGAGCCCCGGATGCGGCCGAGCCGTCCCGACGAGGCGCCGGAGCTGGCCGATGACGAGCTGGTCCCCTGGCTGCGGGAAGGCCACCACCGCCTCGTACTGGCGCTCCACGGGGCGCCGCGGGACCTGGAGACCTGGGTGTTCCTGCCCGCGCCGTCCCCGCTCGCCTTCTGGGCGCGCCGCCAGGCGCACGAGACGTCCGTCCACCGCGCCGACGCCCAGCAGGCGGCCGGCGTCCCGCTCACTCCGCTCCCGTCGCGGTTCGCCGCCGACGGCGTCGACGAACTCCTGACGGGCTTTCACTCCACCGCCCGCAGCGCCCTGCACGCGGATCCGCCGCGGACGCTGCGGCTGCGCGCGACCGACACCCACGGCGCGGACTGGACGGTCCGGCTCACCGACGGCCCGCCGCAGACGGTCCGTACGCCCGCCGCCGACGCGGACGGCGCGGCGGCCGGCGGCGCCGCGGACTGCACGGTCGAGGGCCCGGCCGAGCGGCTGTACCTCGCCCTGTGGAACCGCCTCCCGTGGGACGCGCTCAAGGTCACCGGCGATCCGGCCCCGGCCGAGCTCTGGCGGGAGCACGGCGCCCCCTGACTCCGTGGGGCGGGGCGCGGCCGGCGGGGGCCGGGGCCGCTCAGCCCAGCCACCCCGGCCGCACCAGCCCCGACTCGTAGGCCAGCACGACCAGTTGGGCCCGGTCCCGCGCGCCCAGCTTCACCATCGTGCGGCTGACATGCGTCTTGGCCGTCAGGGGGCTGACCACCAGCCGGCGGGCGATCTCCTCGTTGGACAGGCCGATGCCGACCAGCGCCATCACCTCCCGCTCCCGTTCGGTGAGCCCGCGGAGCGCGTCGGCCGACGCGGGCTCCTTGGAGCGGGCGGCGAACTCCGCGATCAGCCGGCGGGTGACGCCCGGCGAGAGCAGCGCATCGCCGCCGACGACCGCGCGCACCGCCCGCAGGAGCTCCTCCGGTTCGGTGTCCTTGACCAGGAAGCCGGACGCCCCGGAGCGGATCGCCTCGAAGACGTACTCGTCGAGTTCGAAGGTGGTCAGCATGACGACCTTCACGTCGGACAGCGCCGGGTCCCCGGTGATCCGGCGGGTGGCCACCAGGCCGTCCACCACCGGCATCCGGATGTCCATCAGGACGATGTCCGGGCGGTGTTCGCGGACCGCGGCCAGCGCCTGCCGGCCGTCCCCGGCTTCCGCGACCACCTCGATGTCGTGCTGGGCGTCCAGCAGCGCCTTGAAGCCGGCCCGGACCAGCAGCTGGTCGTCGGCGAGCAGTACCCGGATCACGACTCCTCCTCGGTGCGGCCGGGATTCACCGTATCCGCGGCCCCGGGCCGCCGGCGGCCGGCCGGACCGCCGAGCGGGATCCGCGCCCGGACCCGGAAGCCGCCGCCGGGCCGCGGGCCCGCCTCGACGCTGCCGCCCAGCGCCGCGGCCCGCTCCCGCATGCCGACCAGGCCGTTGCCGCCGGCCGGCTCCCCCGTACCGGACGTCGCCGGGCCGTCGTCGTCGACCCGGATCTCCAGCGCCCCCGCGGTGCGGCGGAGCAGCACCCGGGCGGTACGCGAGCCCGAGTGGCGGACGATGTTGGTGAGCGCCTCCTGGACGATGCGGAACGCGGCGAGGTCGGCGGCGGGCGGCAGGGGGGTCCGAGGGCCCTCGGTGGTGACGTCCACGACGAGGCCGACGCCCCCGGCCTGTTCGGTGAGTTCGGGCAGCCGGTCGAGGCCGGGCGCCGGGGAGCGCGGGGCGTCCCCCGGGGTGCGCAGCGTGTCCAGGACCTGCCGGACCTCGCCGAGCGCTTCCTTGCTGGCGGACTTGATGGTGGTGAGCGCGGTGCGCGCCTGCTCCGGGTCGGAGTCCAGCAGCGCCAGCCCGACGCCCGCCTGGACGTTGATGACCGAGATGCTGTGCGCGAGGACGTCGTGCAGTTCACGGGCGATCCGCAGCCGCTCCTCGTCGGCCCTGCGGCGTTCGGCGGCGGCTCGTTCGGCACGCATCCTGGCCAGTTGCTCGCGGCGGATCCGGACCAGCTCGGCGACCGCCACCACGGCCACCACCCAGGCGGTGACGACCAGTTCCTGCCCCCAGGGGGCGGGCCCGCGGTACGGCGGCAGCCAGGGGTAGAGCCAGTGCCCGACGAGGAGATGGCCGGCCCACACGCCGCCCACCGCGCACCAGGCCACCGCGCGGTACCCGGCGACGATCGCCGCGAAGGCCCCCAGCACCAGGGTGAGGAAGACCGGCCCGTACGGGTAGCCGGCCGCGAGGTAGACCGCGCAGGAGGCGGCGGTGCCCAGCGCCACGGTGCGCGGATACCGCTGCCGGAAGAGCAGCAGCAGGGCACCGAAGAGGAGCAGCGCACGCCCGAGCGGATCGATCGGGGTGCGTCCCGTCTGGCCGTGCGCGGCGGCGTTGGTGCCGACCATGACGACGGCCGCGACCGCCAGCGTCGAGAGCCAGGGCAGCCGCCGGCCGGCCCGCGTGCCGGGTGCCGGATACCCGGTCGGCGTCCACCGCTCCCGCGCCGTACCGAGGCAGCGCCGCGCCCACGGCGGCCGTGCGTTGTCCATGCCGTCACGCTAGACCGCGGCGGGGCCCGGCGGCGTCAGCCCGGCGCAGTCAGCAGGCGTACTCCCCGGGGAGTAGGCCGAGGTCATCGGGGCGGGCGGCCGGGCCGCCCGGTCACTCCGCGGCGCCGTCCGCCCGCCGCTCTCCCCCGGGGCGGTCCCCCGCCGGGCCCACCAGCAACGCCACCAGGCGCTCCGCCCGTTCGCGCGGATCCGGCACCCCGGCCCATCCGGTCATCAGCAGATGGTGCACGGTCCCGACGAGGGCGAGCGCGACCGACGCCGTGTCGGTGCCGCCCGCGATGCGGCCCAGCCGCATCGCGGCATCCAGATACGCGGTGACGGCGTCCTGCATCGCGTCGAAGCCGGGCGCCCCGGCCTCCAGCGCCTCGCGAATCGCCAGGAAGGCGGGGGCCTGGTCATGGCGAGGCCGCCGATGGTCGGGCCCGCGGAGGCCAGCAGCGCGCCGGCCACCGCGACGAGGTTGCCGGCGACGGTGCCCTGGCCCGCCCGTCCCTTGAGTTCCTCGGCCTGCCGTGCCGTGCGCGCGAACCGGTCCAGGCACGGCTCGGCGACGAACGCGTCGCGGCCGGCGAAGTGCGCGTGCAGCAGCCCCTTGGAGCGGCCCGCCTCGCCGGTGATCGCCCGGCTGGTCAGCACCCCCGGCCCCTCCCTGGCCGGCACCCGCTCCGCGGCGGCGAAGAGCCGCTCGCGTACACGCGACGTGTGGGACCGCGCCCGCACCGCACTCACCGAGGCCCTGCGCGCCCACGAAGCGGCCGGCGCGGTCCGCCTGCGCAGCGCCGCCTGGCTGGTCACGGCAGGCCGCCCCGCGTGACCGCGGGACGCAGCCGGGTCGGTCACCGCGCGCGAGGTCAGCCCGCCGCGCCCCGGCGGGGCACCGGCAGCCCGACCTCGCGCGCCATACCGGCCACCGCCTGCTCGAAGAATTCCGTGCGGGCCTCCACCACCCGGTTGAACTGGCCGAAGAGTTCGAAGCTCAGCAGCCCGAAGAGCTGGGCCCAGGCCCCGACGAGCCGCGCCAGCACGGCGGGCGGCAGTTCGACGCCCAGCTCCGCGCCGAGCGCCAGCGCATCGCCCGCGACCGCGCCGGGCAGCGGCTCCGACGGCTCCTTCAGCGCTCCCGCGGCGTGCGCGTCCCGTACGACGCCCATCAGCGCGAGGCCCACGCGGGCGGCGGGCCCGGTGGTCGCCTGGGGAGCGCGGTAGCCGGGGACGGGCGATCCGTAGATCAGCGCGTACTCGTGCGGATGGGACAGGGCCCAGTCGCGCACCCCGGCGCAGATCGCGCTCCACCGGGCGGCCGGGTGCTCCGCGTCCGGGCCGCGAAGGGCGCCCCCGGCCCGTTCCGCGGCCTCGCCGACCGCGTTGTAGGCGTCGACGATCAGCGCGGTGAGCAGGTCGTCGCGGCTGGGGAAGTAGCGGTACAACGCCGAGGAGACCATGCCGAGTTCGCGGGCCACGGCCCGCAGTGAGAGCTTGGCCGCACCCTCCGCGGCGAGCTGTCTGCGGGCCTCGTCCTTGATGGCCTCGGTGATCTCGCTACGGGCCCGCTCCCTGGCACCTCGAATCGCAGTCATGGACAGCAGTCTCCCACTTTCCCCACCCGCGTCGGATCGCCGCACAAAAACGAGAGCACTGCTCTTGCCTTAATGCGTCGACCACCTCCATACTGCTCACAACAGAGAGCAGTGCTCTCGAAAAGGAACATCACTCACTTCGCGACGAGACCACAGCAGGAGGAACCCCATGTCCCAGAACCTCAAGCCCACCCGCGTCAACAGCTTCGTCGGCTGGCTCGCCCGCCGGGGCGTCAGCCTCGCCGGCTCGGCCGACCTCGCCGTCCGCGGCCGCACGACCGGCGAATGGCGACGCGTCCCGGTCAACCCGATGACCCTTGAGGACGGCCGCTATCTCGTCTCCGCACGCGGTGACTCCGCATGGGTACGCAACATGCGCGCCGCGGGCGGCGGCGAACTGCGGGTCGGCCGCCGCACCCGTGCCTTCACCGCCGTCGAACTGCCCCCGGCCGAGACCACGGACCTGCTCCGCGCCTACCTCGCGCGCTGGGGCTGGGAGGTCAAGCCGTACTTCGGCGGCGCCACCGCCGACTCGACCGACGACGAACTCCGCGCCGTCGCCCCGCACCACCCGGTCTTCCGCATCACCGAAGCCTGAGCACCGCCCCCGCCAACCACCCGTCGCCGCCGGGGACATGGACACCGGCACATGGCCACTGAGGCATGGATACCGGAGACAGTGACACCGCCACGGACCGCCGGCCACCGACCGCCCGCCGCAACCCCGGCCACGGACCGACGCGAAGCGAACACCGTCGCCGGGCCCGCACCACCGCCGACACCGCACGGGCAGGCGCGGCAGCCCCCTCAGCCCACCTGCTGCTTGGCTCCCTCGGCCTCCCGGGTCCCCCCGGCTCCGCCGGCCTCCTTGGAGTCCTTGCTCTCTTCCCTCCGGTCCCACGCGTCCAGGGCCCGTTGGGCCATCGGATGCGCCCGGACCAGTTCACCCAGCGTCGTGGTGCCCCGCGTGATCTTCGCGAACGCACGCCACGCGGGCCCGAAGCCCGTCAGCGCGGCGTGGAAGATTCCCGGACGCCGCTCGAAGACGCTGAGCATCCGCCGTCCCACGCCCATCTCCACACCGAGCCCGGCCTTGATGGCGAAGGCGTAGTTGAGGGCCTGGCGGCGGGTGTCGACCGCGTCGTTCGCCTCGGCGATCCGTACCGCCCACTCGCCGGCGAGCCGGCCGGAGCGGAGGGCGAAGGAGATGCCCTCGCGGGTCCAGGGCTCCAGCAGACCGGCCGCGTCGCCGCAGACCAGGACCCGGCCGCGGGAGAGCGGCGAGTCCTCGGCGCGGCAGCGGGTCAGATGGCCGGAGGAGATCCGGGGCTCGAAGCCGGCGAGGCCGAGCCGTCCGACGAAGTCCTCCAGATAGCGCTTGGTGGCCGCGCCCTCGCCGCGGGCGGAGATCACGCCGACGGTGAGGGTGTCGCCCTTGGGGAAGACCCAGCCGTAGCTGCCGGGCATCGGGCCCCAGTCGATGAGCACCCGGCCCGCCCAGTCCTCGGCGACCGTCTCGGGTACCGGGATCTCGGCCTCCAGGCCCAGGTCGACCTGGTCGAGCTTGACGCCGACGTGCCCGCCTATCCGGCTCGCGCTGCCGTCCGCGCCGACCACTGCCCGGGCCAGGATCACCTCGCCGTCCGACAGCACCACCGCGACGGTCCGCCGGTCGGGGACCTCCGCGCCGTGCTGCTCGACCCGCGAGACGGTGACGCCCGTACGGACCCGGGCGCCCGCGTCCTTGGCGGACTCGACCAGTCCGGCGTCGAACTCGGGACGGTTGATGAGCCCGAAGAGCATGGTCTTGGAGCGGCGGGTGCGGGCCAGCCTGCCGTTGAGGGAAAACGTCACGGCATGCACGCGGTCGCGCAGCGGCAGCTCGAAGCCGGGCGGCAGGGAGTCCCGTGAGGGGCCGATGATGCCACCGCCGCAGGTCTTGTAGCGGGGTAGTTCGGCCTTCTCCAGGAGCAGCACCCGGCGTCCCGTACACGCCGCGGCATGGGCGGCCGAGGCTCCCGCGGGCCCCGCGCCCACCACCACGACGTCCCACACCTGCTGGTTGCCCTCGGCTGCCTGCTCGCTGCTCACCTGTACTTCTGCTCCCGTTCGATGCCGGCTGCGCCTACCGTTCGCATCCTACGGGCCGCACTCCGGCGCACCGCCTGTGGGAAGATCGGGGGACTCATACCCGTACGTCCGGCCCGCCCGGCTCACCCCGCCGGACGTGCCCCCACGTACTCGACGCCGCCCCCCACAAGGAGCGTTCCATGCCTGACAGCCCGCTCGCACAGACCGTCGCCGCGCTGCAGCCCCGTGCCAGGGCCGAACTCGCGGAGCTGGTGGCCTTCAAGTCGGTGGCGGACTTCGCGCAGTTCCCGAAGAGCGAGAGCGAGGCCGCCGCCCGCTGGATCGTGGACGCGCTGCGGGCCGAGGACTTCCAGGACCTGGCGGTGCTGGACACCCCGGACGGCACCCAATCCGTCTACGGCTTCCTGCCCGGCCCGGCCGGCGCCCCGACCGTGCTGCTCTACGCGCACTACGACGTCCAGCCGCCGCTGGACGAGGACGCCTGGATATCCCCGCCGTTCGAGCTGACCGAGCGCGACGGCCGGTGGTACGGGCGCGGCGCCGCCGACTGCAAGGGCGGCCTGATCATGCACCTGACCGCGCTGCGGGCGCTCAAGGAGCACGGCGGCATCCCGGTCAACGTCAAGGTGATCGTGGAAGGTTCGGAGGAGCAGGGCACCGGCGGGCTGGAGCGGTACGCGGAAGCGCACCCGGAGCTGCTGACCGCCGACGCGATCATCATCGGCGACTCCGGCAACTTCCGGGCCGGACTGCCCACGGTGACCGCGACGCTGCGCGGTATGACCTTGGTGCGCGTCCGGGTCGACACCCTGGAAGGCAACCTGCATTCCGGACAGTTCGGCGGCGCGGCCCCGGACGCCCTCGCCGCACTGATCCGGATCCTCGACTCGCTGCGCGCCGAGGACGGTTCGACGACGGTGCGCGGGCTGGCGGCGGACGCCGGCTGGGAGGGCCTCCAGTACACGGAAGAGGACTTCCGCAAGGACGCCAAGGTGCTGGACGGCGTGGAGCTGATCGGCAGCGGCACCGTCGCGGACCGGCTCTGGGCCCGGCCCGCGGTGACGGTGCTGGGCATCGACTGCCCGCCGGTCGTGGGCGCCACCCCGTCCGTACACGCCGGGGCGCGCGCCCTGGTGAGCCTGCGGGTGCCGCCGGGCACCGACGCCGCCGAGGCGACCGAACTGCTCACCGCCCACCTGGAAGGCGCCGCCCCGTGGGGCGCCCGGGTAGCCGTCGAGCAGGTCGGCCAGGGTCAGCCGTTCCGCGCGGACACCAGCAGCCCGGCGTACGCGACCATGGCGGAGGCGCTGCGCGAGGCATACGACGGCCAGGAGATGCAGACGACCGGTCTGGGCGGCTCGATCCCGCTGTGCAACACCCTCGCGGGTCTCTACCCCGACAGCGAGATCCTGCTGATCGGCCTGAGCGAACCGGAGGCCCAGATCCACGCCGTCAACGAAAGCGTCTCGCCCGAGGAACTGGAGCGGCTGTCGCTGGCGGAGGCGCTGTTCCTGCGCGGGTTCGCTGCGCTTGGCTAGTTTCCCACGTTGTCGGCTGTCCCGCCGTGGGGGTTCGCGTGCTTGCGCCTGCGGCGCGGGGCGTTGTCCGCTGCGCGGGGCTTTCGGGTGCGGTGGCGGTCCTCCGGGGCCGGTGTGCAGGACTGCTTCGCTTTACGTCCTGCACACCACCCCCTCCGGCCCACCCCCTCCCGTTGAGGGAGGGAAGAAAGACGCTGGGTGGGGGCAGGGCCAAGTGGTCCACTGACGCTTTCCCTTCACCCACGAACCGGCACGGTCCCCCTCACGCGCACCCCATCGGCCTTTTCCCACCCACTCACGGGAGGGGGCGGGCCGGAGGGGCAGGGTGTCCGGACGTAAAGCGAAGCAGTCCGGACACCCTGCCCCGCAGGACCGCCACCGCACCCGACAGCCCCGCGCAGCGGACCCGCCCGCCGCAGGCGCAACGGCGCCGCACCCGGCAACGTCGGGAGCAGGCAAAGCGCAGCGGAGGGGCCCGCCGCAGGCGCCACCGCGCCGCACCCGGCAACGTGGGAAGCCGCCCCGCCGCAGGCGCACGGCGGGAAAGCCAAAAACGTGGGAAGCAAGCCAAGCGCAGCGGAACGTCAGCCGAGAGGAACACCCGCCTCCAAGTGGAGCGGACAGCCCCGTTCCCGTGCGCGCAGGGCCCAGCGGAGGCGGTTCCAGCGCACCGGGGGCAGCATCGTCTCGGCCTCTGCTTCGGTGACGAAGCGCCAGTCGCGTAGTTCGGAGCCGGGCAGCAGCAGCTGGCGGATGCGGTCGCCGGTCAGCGTGCCGCCGTCGAAGAGCAGCCGCAGGCCGCCGAATCCAGGCGGTTTGGGGGCCTCCCAGTCGAGCACCAACAGCCGTGGGGCGCACGGGAGTTGGATGCCGAGTTCCTCGGCGACCTCCCGTACGCCGGCGTGGGCGGGCGCCTCGCCGGGCTCCACGATGCCGCCGGGGAACTCCCAGCCGGGCTTGTACGTCGGGTCGACGAGGAGCACCCGGTCGCGGTCGTCGAAGAGCAGCACCCCGGCGGCGAGGGTTTCCGCGGTCGGCTCGGGCGTCTGCACGATGTCGCAGGCGCCGGCCCCGGTGCGTACGGCCTCCGCGACGCGCTCCGCGGTCTGCCGGGGTGTCAGTTCCGTGGTGTCGACGACATGGGCGTCGTTCTTGAGCCAGTCCAGTGCCTGCGCGTAGGGCCCCAGGTGCTCCAGGCACCAGCGCCGGACGGACGCGCTGCCCTCGGCATCGCCCGGCGTCTCCTCCCGGTGCGCTATTCGCGTCCGCAGGATCGTTTCCTCCGCATGCAGCAGAACATGCCGTACGGGGATGCGGCGGGCGGCGAGGGCGCCGAAGATCTCGTCGCGGTATTCCTGGCGCAGCAGCGTCATCGGCGTGACCAGGGGGCCCGGGACCTCGGTGAGCAGGGCGGCGGCGGTGTCCACGACCATCCGCCGCCAGGAGGGCAGGTCCTGGTAGTCGTCGACCTCCTCGAACCGCTTGGCCGGCAGCATCAACCGCAGTCCGGCGCCGAGGAGTTCGGGGTCGTAGAGCGTGCTTCCGGGAAGCAGGTCGAGCAATTCATGAGCCGCTGTGGTCTTGCCCGCACCGAACGTGCCGTTCAGCCAGACGATCACGGTTTCCCCTCTTCCCTAGACCCAGGTGAGTTGCCCGCAACACCCTGCCACGGAAACGCTCGGGACCACGGGCCGCGCGCATGACCGGGAACACCGCCTGCTGAACACACCGCGCGGGGGATGCCGGTCGCGCACTCCCCCGCCGCGAAGCCCCCGGCAAACAAGCGCTCCCCAGCCCCTCCAGCACCGAAACCCCCACCCGCTCACGGGCTCGCGCCCGCCGGCGGGAGGGCGGTGTGCCGCATATGACCATGTCCCATGGGACCGCCGGCGGAAGCCTTCCGGGACACTCCGGCACACAGGGGATCAGCAGGTGCGCAGACCGGGGACGGGCTGGTCGTTCTCCCCGCCCGTCAGATAGACGACGCTCACGTAGACACCGGAATTGCCGCTGTCGTCATCGGTCTTGGCCCACCAGACGTTCGTCCACTTCCCGTACGTCTCGCGGCGGCCGAGGTTGGCCTGGCAGTAGAAGTAGTTCGTGCCCGCGTTCAGGTGTCCGACCTGCTGGAAGGAGGCGGTGTACGAGGTCGCGGTACGCCACACGGCGCAGTTGGCCTTACCGCCGGCGGTGGCGGTGCACGCGGGCCCCTGGGTGGGCCCACCGCCGCCGGTGGCCGCACCGCCGCCGGTGGTGGTGCCGCCTCCGGAGCCGCCGGTGCCGCCGGAACCTCCGCTTCCGCCGCCCTGTGCACCGCCGATCAGACCGCCCGTAGCGCCGCCCTGGCCGCCTCCCGAGGCCGCGCCGCCGGCGGCCTGGCCGCCCGAACCCCCGCCCGTACCCGCGGGCTTGGAGGGCTGGGACGAGGCGCCGCCCGCGGGCTTGCCCGGGGCGGACGGCGAGGCGCTCTGCTCCTTGCCCTTCCCGTTGGCCTCGCCCTGGCCGGTGGTCACGCTCGGTTCACCGGGCCGGGCCGGCGCCGTGGCGGGCGCCGCGGACTGCCGTCCGTCGGCCTCGGTCGGGTCGCCGGAACCGCCGACCAGCGCGTAGGTGACTCCGCCGCCGGTGGCGAGGACGGCCAGCACCGCCGCCGCGGCCAGCAGCACCCGGCGGCGGCGCCGGGCGGGCAGCCGCGCGGTGTCCCCATCCGGGGTGACACCGCGGCCACCCGGATAGGGGTGCGGTCCGGTGGCGCCCACGAAGGGTCCGGCCGTCACACCGGGAGGGTCCTGGAGCGGGCCCTGGGCAGGTCCCTGCGGGGCGCCGGAGGTCCGTTCCTGCGGGGTGGGCGCGCCCTGCGAACCCGGCCCCGAGAGCCAACTGGCGGGCGGCGCACCGGCGTTGGCGCCGCCGATGGACGCGGCACCGGGCGGCGCGTCGGCAGCGCTCCCGGGCGCCGCCGCGCCGCGGACGTTCGTGGCCGTCGGCACGTAGGGGCTGCCGGGCTGCGGTGCGGGCGGCGGCGTCACACCCGGGTCGCGGCCGTCCGCCACCGCCTCCAGCATGCTCCGCGCCTGGGCGGCGGACGGGCGGTCGGCCGGGTTCTTGGCCATCAGGGCGTACAGGACGGGCGCCAGCGGTCCGGCGCGGCGCGGCGCGGGCAGCGGCTCGGTGACGATCGCGGTCAGCGTCGAGTACACGGACGTACGGCGGAACGGGGCGCCGCCGCCCTCCACCGCCGCGTACAGCGTCATGCCCAGCGACCAGATGTCGGAGGCCGGGGAGGGGTCCATGCCCTGGGCGCGCTCGGGCGGCAAGTAGTCGAGGGAGCCGACCAGTTCGCCGCTGCGGGTGATGTTCGTGGTCGCGCCGTCGCCGGGGGCCTCGATGCTGGCGATGCCGAAGTCGGTGAGGACGACCCGGCCGCTGGAGTCCAGCAGGACGTTGCCGGGCTTGACGTCGCGGTGCAGTACGCCGGCCCGGTGGGCGGCGTCCAGCGCGTCCATCACCGCGGCGCCGATGCGGGCGATCTCGCGGGGGTCCAGGGGGCCGCGCCGGTCGATGGCGTCGTCGAGGGACGGCCCGTCCACCAGCTCCATGACGATGACCGGGCGCCCGGCCTCGTCGATGACGTCGTGGACGGTGACCACGCCCGCGTGCCGGATGCGGGCCGCGGCCCGCGCCTCGCGCTGCATGCGGGTGCGCAGGTCGGCGAGTTCGGGAGCGGAGGCGTCCGTGTACGCCCGCAGGACCTTGAGCGCGACCTCGCGGCCCAGCACCTGGTCGTCGGCGCGGCAGACCACGCCCATGCCGCCGCGGCCGATCCGGCCGGTGACGCGGTAGCGACCGCCGATCAGCCGGCCGGTCAGATCGTCGTCGGTGCCGCGCTTCGGTCCGCTGCGGGACGCGGCACGGGGCGCACCGGGGCCGGCACCCGCACCGTCGCCGCCGGCCGGCGGCGGGCCGCCCCCCGGCCCGGGACCGCTCCCGCCGCCCGCCCCCCGGGGCTCCTGCGGCCCGTGCTGCTCACGCTCCCCCGATGTCACCGTCGCCGATCCCCTCGATGCCGTGTCTTCGCCCGTACGCCGTGCACGTCACGGCGTACGCCGCGGTGGTCACCAGACTACGGGTCGGGCGGGCGCCTGTGGTGCCCTCATCGGGCAGGCGCGAACGCATCGAGACGGGACTGTTGTGCGGCGACCGCGGCGGCGCCCACCACGCCGGCATGCGTCCCCATTTGGGCGGGGACGACGGTCAGTTCGGACACGAACGACAGGGTGGCGTAGTCCCGCAGAGCCGCGCGGAGCGGGGCGAACAGGACCTCGCCGGCGCCCGCGACACCGCCACCGACGACCGCGATGTCGATCTCGACGAGGGTGGCGGTGGCGGCGATGCCGGCGGCGAGCGCCTGGGCGGCCCGCTCGAAGGAGCGCAGGGCGACGAGGTCGCCGGCGTGCGCCGCGGCGGCTACCGCGGCGGCACTGGCGTCCCCGTCCGGGCCCGGCCGCCAGCCGTTGGCCAGTGCCCGGCGGGCGATGTTGGGGCCGCTGGCGATCCGCTCCACGCAGCCGCGGCCGCCGCAGGGGCACGGATCGCCGTCGAGGTCGACGCTGATGTGCCCGATGTGCCCGGCGTTTCCCGTGGGGCCCGGGTGCAGCCGCCCGTTGAGCACGAGCCCGCCGCCGACCCCGGTGGAGACCACCATGCACAGCGCGTTGTCATGGCCGCGTGCGGCACCCTGCCAGTGCTCGGCGGCGGTCATCGCGACCCCGTCCCCGACCAGCGCCACCGGGCGCCCGCCGACCAGCTCCCGCACCCCGGCGACGAGCGGAAAGCCGCGCCAGCCAGGGATGTTGACCGGGCTGACGGTCCCCGCCGAGGCGTCCACGGGGCCGGCGCTGCCGATGCCGACGGCCGCCACCCGCGCCCAGTCCGGGCCGGCGGCCAGCTCTCGGACGACCTCGGCCACCGCTCCCATCACGGTGGCCCCGTCCCGGTCCGCGGGGGTCGGCCGGGCGGCCCGTACGATCATTCTTCCGTGTGCGTCCACCAGAGCGCCGGCGATCTTCGTGCCGCCAATGTCCAACGCTGCGCTGAGGTCCGTCTGCATCGGTGTCGAATCTCCTGGTGGGCCCGGGGGCCGGGGGTACCGGCCCGGCGTGAGAACGCCAGTCTTCCCTCAGTTGACAACGTTGTCTAGAGGCTATGCTCGACGCCACACGCCGACGCGCCCCCACCGCGACCCGACGCGCCGGCCGGCGCCGACAGAAACAGGACCGCACACCGTGACCGACACCGCCCGCGGCACCTCCCATCGCTACGGCACCCGCCCCACGATGAAGGATGTCGCGGCCCGCGCCGGGGTCGGCCTCAAGACGGTGTCGAGAGTGGTCAACGGCGAAGCGGGCGTCACCCCGGACACCGAACGCCGCGTCCAGGAGGCGATCGCCGCCCTCGGCTTCCGGCGCAACGACTCCGCCCGGATCCTGCGCAAGGGCCGTACCGCCAGCATCGGCCTGGTCCTTGAGGACCTCGCCGACCCCTTCTACGGCCCGCTCAGCCGCGCCGTCGAGGAGGTCGCGCGCAGCCACGGCGCCCTGCTGATCAACGGCTCCAGCGCCGAAGACCCGGCCCGCGAGCAGGAGTTGGTGCTCGCGCTGTGCGCCCGGCGGGTGGACGGCCTGGTCGTCATCCCGGCCGGCGACGACCACCGGTATCTGGAGCCGGAGATAGCCGCCGGGGTCGCCACCGTCTTCGTGGACCGCCCGGCCGGCCGGATCGACGCCGATGTGGTCCTCTCCGACAACTTCGGCGGCGCCCGGGACGCGGTCGCCCACCTCATCGCCCACGGACATCGCCGGATCGGCTTCATCGGCGACCAGCCGCGCATCCACACCGCGCGCGAGCGGCTGCGCGGCTACCGCACCGCGATGGCCGCCGCCGGCCTGCCCGTCGAGGATTCCTGGGTCTCGCTCGGCTCCACCGCCCCGGAGCGGGTACGGGCCGCCGCGGCGGCGATGCTGGACGCCCCGGAACCGGTCACCGCCCTCTTCGCGGGCAACAACCGCGTCACCGTCACCGCCGTCCGCGTGCTGCGCGAACGCCCGCACCCGGTCGCCCTGGTGGGCTTCGACGACTTCGAACTCGCCGACCTCGTCCACCCCGCCATCACCGTCGTCGCCCAGGACGCCGCCCGCATGGGCCGTACGGCCGCCGTCCAGCTCTTCCGCCGCCTCGACGGCGTCGACGAGACGCCCCGCCGCATGGAGATCCCCACCCGGCTGATCCCCCGCGGCTCGGGCGAAGTCCGGCCGTACGAGGGGTGACGGCCGCTCAGCGCGAGCGGGCCGGCGGGCAGTCCCCGGCAACGCACCTGCCGCGAACAGCCCCGTCCCCCCGCCCCGTTCGGCCCCTCATGGCGCCAACGCCCCGTGTGCGGCGCTCGGTTGGAGGGCCGCACACGGAGGCGGAGGCAGCGGGCGGACCGGGTCAGGCGGTCTTCGCCGGGCGGCCCGCAAGGGCGTCGAGGTCGGCGCGGGTCAGGCCGGTGAGGCGGGCGACCTCGTCGGTGTCGACGGCACCGCAGTCGAGGCCGCGGAGCAGGTAGCCGCTGAGGGCCTTGGCGGTGGCGGGCTCGTCCATGACGTCGCCGCCGGCCTTGGCGACGTATGCGGCGAGGCGGGCCGCGGCCTTCTCCAGGCCCTCGCGGTAGAAGGCGTAGACGGCGGCGTAGCGGGTGGGCAGGTGGCCGGGGTGCATGTCCCAGCCCTGGTAGTAGGCGCGGGCCAGGGCGCGGCGGGTGAGGCCGTAGTGCAGCCTCCAGGCGTCGTGGACCTGGGCGGTGGGGCCGACCGGCAGCACGTTGGTGGAACCGTCGGAGACGCGTACGCCGGTGCCGGCGGCGGCGACCTGCATGACGGCCTTGGCGTGGTCGGCGGCGGGGTGGTCGCTGGCCTGGTAGGCGGCACTGACGCCGCAGGAGGCGCTGTAGTCGAAGGTGCCGTAGTGGAGGGAGGTGGCGCGGCCCTCGGCGGCCTCGATCATGCGGGCGACGGTGGCGCGGCCGTCCGCGCCGAGGATGGCCTGGGTGGTCTCGATCTGGATCTCGAAGCCGATCCGCCCGCTCTCCAGGCCGCGGGCCTTCTCGAACTCCTCCAGGAGCCGGGCCATGGCGGTGACCTGCTCGGCGTAGGTCACCTTGGGGAGGGTGAGGACCAGGCCCTCGGGCAGGCCGCCGGCCTCCATGAGGCCGGTGAGGAAGATGTCCAGGGTGCGGATGCCGCGGTCGCGGACGGCGGCTTCCATGCACTTCATGCGGATGCCCATGTAAGGGGCGGCCGTGCCGTTCGCGTACGCGGCGGCGACGAGGGCGGCGGCGCGGGCCGCGGCGGCGTCCTCCTCGGCGTCCGGGCGGGGGCCGTAGCCGTCCTCGAAGTCGATCCGCAGGTCCTCGACGGGTTCGCGCTCCAGCTTGGCGCGGACCCGCTCGTGCACCGGTCCGGCGAGTTCGTCCGGGATGCCGAGGACGGCGGCGAGCGCGCCGGCGTCGGGGGCGTGCTCGTCGAGGGCGGCGAGGGCCGCCTCGCCCCAGGAGCGCAGGGTGTCGGCGGCGAAGGCGTCACCGGGTACGTAGACCGTGTGGACCGGCTGGCGGGTGCCGGGGTCTCCCGGGTAGCGCCGTGCCAGGTCGGCGTCCACCGCGGCGAGGGCGGCTCCGATTCCCTCGCGTACGGTGTCCGCGAGGCTCGTCGCCACGGTCTCCTGCTGCCCCATTTCGGTACCCTCCCGGTGCCGGTGCCCGACGCCGCGGCCGGCGTCACGCTTTTTCCGCTTAACGGAATCAACAATCCGTATAGCGAAGCTAACGGTGTCGATGGGCGAGGTCAACACCTCCCCGCCCGTGGCGACGCAGGTCACCGGCCCGCGCCCGGCCGACAATTCCGTGGCGCCCCCTCGCCCGGACCGCCACAATCGCCGTCATGACGTGGACCGCACCCCAGAGAGAACGTTCCAGCGCCCCGGCCGCGGCCGGCGAACGGGACATGCTGCAAGGCTGGCTCGATTTCCACCGCGACACCCTGCTCGTCAAGTGCGCCGGCCTCACTCCGGAGCAGCTCGCCCGGGCGGGCACCCCGCCGTCCACCCTCACCCTGCTCGGCCTGGTGCGCCATCTGACGGAGGTGGAACGCTGGTGGTTCCGGCGGCGCTTCGCCGGTGAGCCGATCGGCGACCTCTACTGCACCGAGGACGACCCGGACGCCGACTTCAACGACCTCGACCCGGCCGCCGCCGAGACCGACTTCGCCGCGTTCCGCACCGAGGTCGCCGCCTGCGACGCGGTGGCGGCGGGCCGCGGACTGGACGAGACCTTCACCGCCACCGACGGGCGCACGCTGAACCTGCGCTGGGTGTACGTCCACCTGATCGAGGAGTACGCGCGGCACAACGGGCACGCCGATCTGCTCCGCCAGGGCATCGACGGCGCAACCGGCGCCTGAGGGGACGCGCGCGCCCGGCCGGGCGGGGACGGCGTACGGACCGCGGGCGATCGACCGGTTTCCGACCGTGATCCACCAGCGCATAGGGTCGCACTCACCAGCAGGATCGCTCCCACCCCGCGTACCCCAGGAGGCCCCGTGCCCGTCGTCGTCGCCACCCTCAGGACCAGGCCCGGCCGCCGCGAGGACGTCCTCGCCGCGTTCCGCCGGCACACCGCCGCCGTGCACGCCGAGCCCGGCTGCCTGCTCTACGCGGTGCACGCCGGCGACGACCGCGTCACCGTGGTGGAGAACTGGGCCGACCAACCCGCCCTCGACGCCCACTCGGCCGGCCCGGTGCTGGCCGCGCTGGGTGCGGAGATAGCTGACGCGCTGGACGGGCCGATGGACGTCGCGGTGCTGGAGCCGGTGCCGGCCGGCGCGCCGGACAAGGGGCGGCTGTCACACCCCTGAGGCGGCGCACCTCGCACGCCACGCCCGAAGGCCCCGTACGCACCGCGCGTACGGGGCCTTCGGGCGTTCACCGGGAGCCGGCTGCGGCGGACCGAACGGGCTCAGCCCTTGCGGGACTTGACCTCTTCGGTGAGCGCCGGGACGACGTCGAAGAGGTCGCCGACCACGCCGTAGTCGACCAGGTCGAAGATCGGCGCCTCGGAGTCCTTGTTGATGGCGACGATGGTCTTCGAGGTCTGCATACCGGCACGGTGCTGGATCGCGCCGGAGATGCCCGCCGCGATGTACAGCTGCGGCGAGACCGACTTGCCGGTCTGGCCGACCTGGTTGGTGTGCGGGTACCAGCCGGCGTCCACCGCGGCGCGCGAGGCGCCGACGGCCGCGCCGAGCGAGTCGGCGAGCGCCTCGATGACGGGGAAGTTCTCGGCACCGTTGACACCGCGGCCACCGGAGACCACGATCGCGGCCTCGGTGAGCTCCGGGCGGCCGGTCGACTCGCGCGGGGTACGCGAGACGATCTTGGTGCCCTTGGAGGACTCGGCGATCGTCACGGCCAGCTGCTCGACCGTACCGGCGGCCGGCGCGGCCTCCGGAGCGGCGGAGTTGGGCTTGACGGTGATGACCGGAGTGCCCTTGGAGACACGGGACTTGGTGGTGAAGGACGCCGCGAAGACGGACTGCGTGGCCACCGGGCCCTCGTCGCCGGCCTCCAGGTCGACGGCGTCGGTGATGATGCCGGAGCCGATGCGGACGGCCAGGCGGGCGCCGATCTCCTTGCCCTCGGCGGAGGACGGGAGGAGGACGGCGGCCGGGGAGACCGCGTCGTAGGCGGCCTGGAGCGCGTCGACCTTGGGGGCGACCAGGTACTCGGCGAACTCCGGCGCGTCGGCGGTCAGGACCTTGACCGCGCCGTGCTCGGCGAGCACGGGGGCGGCGGTGTCCGCGCCGGCACCGAGGTGCACGGCCACCGGCTCGCCGATGCGGCGGGCCAGGGTGAGCAGTTCGAGGGTGGGCTTGCGGACGGCGCCGTCCACGTGGTCGACGTAGACAAGGACTTCAGCCATGGGAAGTGCTCCTGCGGGAAGAGTGCGGGCGGAGGGGAGGAAGGGTGGTTCCGGCGAACCGCCGGCCTTAGATGAACTTCTGGCCCGCCAGGAACTCGGCGAGCTGCTTGGCGCCCTCGCCCTCGTCCGTGACGATCGTGCCCGCGGTACGGGCCGGACGCTCGGCGGCGTCCTCGACCTTGGTCCAGGCGCCCTCCAGGCCGACCTCGTCCGCGTCGATGTCCAGGTCGTCCAGGTCCAGGGACTCCACCGGCTTCTTCTTGGCGGCCATGATGCCCTTGAAGGAGGGGTAACGCGCCTCGCCCGACTGGTCGGTGACGGAGACGACGGCCGGCAGCGCGGCCTCCAGCTGCTCGCTGGCGGTGTCGCCGTCGCGGCGGCCGGTCACCTTGCCGTCGGCGACGGAGACCTCGGAGAGCTGGGTCACCTGCGGGACCCCGAGGCGCTCGGCGAGCAGCGCGGGCAGCACGCCCATCGTGCCGTCGGTGGAGGCCATACCGCAGACCACGAGGTCGTAGCCGGTCTTCTCGATGGCCTTGGCGAGCACGAGCGAGGTGCCGAGCGCGTCGGTGCCGTGGAGGTCGTCGTCCTCGACGTGGACGGCCTTGTCGGCGCCCATCGACAGCGCCTTGCGCAGCGCGTCGTTGGCGTCCTCGGGACCGACGGTCAGGACCGTGATCTCCGCGTCGTCGTCGCTGGCTTCCTTGATCTGGAGGGCCTGCTCGACGGCGTACTCGTCGAGCTCCGAGAGGAGGCCGTCAACGTCGTCGCGGTCGACGGTCAGGTCCTCGGCGAAGTGCCGGTCGCCGGTGGCGTCGGGCACGTACTTCACACAGACAACGATCCTCAAGCTCACGCCGGCTCTCCTACCTGCTCGTCTCTTCAGAACTGCCTTGTGCTGGCAGCATAGGCGCCTCTTGGGGCGGCTCCCGGTCGGATGCGAGTCCCCGCGCCGACCGCCATATTACTCGCCAGTACATCCAGTCTGTTGCCCCGAATCAAGGCCGTCGAAATGTGACCTTGCCAACGGCCCTGACCGGGTGGGGAAGCAGGTGGACGGGAACCCGTCAGTCGCGCAGCGCGTTGAAGCGGCCCTGGTGGTAGAGGAGCGGACGGCCCGGGCCCGCGGGGTCGCCGACGACCGGCTCGGCGAGCACGATCCGGTGGTCGCCGGCCGGCACCCGCGCCACGACCCGGCACACCAGCCACGCCAGTACGCCGTCCAGCAGGGGCACGCCCTCCGGCCCGGTGCGCCAGGACGTCGCCGGGCCGAAGCGGTCCGCGCCGCTGCGGGCGAAGGTGGCGGCCAGCTCCTCCTGGTGCTCGCCGAGTATGTGGACGCCTATGTGCTCGGCCTCGGCGACGGCCGGCCAGCTGGAGGCGCCGGTGCCGATGCCGAAGGAGAGCAGCGGCGGCTCGGCGGCGACCGAGGTGAGCGAGGTGGCGGTGAAGCCGACGGGGCGGGTGCCGTGCGCGGTGATCACCGCGACGCCCGCGGCGTGCTGCCGGAAGACGGAACGCAGGAGTTCGGGGGAGGCGGTGCGGGGCGTGCCGAGGTCGGGCGAGGCCGTCATGGAGTTGTCCTTCTGCTGTGGGCTACGAGCCGAGGCGGGGCCGCCGGCGGCCGTACGGCGGCCGGGAGCGGTGGGGTCGTCGCTGCTCACACACGGGGACAGCGCGCGCTGGCAGTCCGCAACAGGTCGACATGCGCGCGTCCGTAGAGAAGGGGTCCTGGCCGCATAACGTCAGACTGACGATGCGTGACCGGCAGCGTCAAGTGGGGCCCGGCATCTGGGAGATCAATCACGGATGGCCGCGCCCAGCGCCGCGATGATGTCCGCCTTGCGGGGCTGGCCCGAGGCGCGGCGGACCACCGCACCGTCCCGGTCGAGCACCAGCACCGTCGGCGTGCGCAGGATGTTCAGCCTCCGCACGAGCTCCAGGCGGTCCTCCGCGTCGATCTCGACATGGACCACCCCGTCGACCATGCCGGTCACCTCGGCAAGCGTGCGCCGGGTGGCGCGACAGGGCTGGCAGAAGGCGCTGGAGAACTGGAGCAGGGTCGCCCGCTCCCCCAGCTCCGCGCCGATCTCGGCGGCGCCCAGCCGCGCCCCGTCGTCCCGCTTTCGCACCGTCAGCCTCCCGTTGCGGCGTTGGTGCAGCAGGCCGAAGACGCTCGCCGCCGCGAGCACCGCGATGCACACCATGAGTCCGGTCATCTCAGGGTGCAGCGTTCACGAGACCGCAAAGATTCCCGGGGTCGTATCGGGGCCGTTCCGGGGGAGGCTGTTGTGCGGGCGCCGGGAGCCGCAGGAGGTGCGGACGGGTGCGGAACGGTCCGGGAAGGATGCGGTCATGGCGGATGGCGGGGTCGACGTGCGGGGTCCGCGGTTCGGGGCGGTGCTGACCAGCGCCGTGCTGGCCGCGGTGCTGATCAGTGGCAGCGGATGGCTGCTGGCCTGCCAGGCGGTGGTGTTCGCGGTGGGCGCGGCGGCCGGGGTGCGGCGGTCGCCGTACGGCTGGCTGTTCAAGGTGGCGGTGCGGCCGCGGCTCGCCCCGCCGGAGGTGTTCGAGGATGCCGCGCCGCCCCGTTTCGCCCAGACCGTCGGGCTGTTCTTCGCCCTTCTCGGGCTGGCCGGCTACGCCCTGGGGCCGCAGTGGCTGGGGCCGGCGGCCACCGGCTGCGCCCTCGCGGCGGCCTTCCTCAACGCGGCGTTCGGGTACTGCCTGGGGTGCGAGGTGTACCTTCTGCTGCGGCGGGCGGCCGGCTGAGGCGCCCCCGCACGTGACGAGAATCTCCCGCTCGCAGGGGCCCAGCTGGTGGCCGCCGGGGCAGACATCGGGCACGATCTCCCGGAGCCGCATACTTACGGCCGCGTAGGTTTCCGCCGGGAGAACCCTCCCCAGGCACAGAAAAGGGGTCCCCCGGACATGGCAGAGCTCGTCTATCCGCCCGTCATCGGCGCCGCCCGCACACTCTTCAAGGCGCTCGACCTCAAGTTCGACATCGCGGGCACGGAGAACATCCCGCGGCGCGGCGGGGCGGTGCTGGTGAGCAATCACATCGGGTATCTGGACTTCGTCTTCTGCGGTCTGGCCGCGCGGCCGGCCAAGCGGCTCGTGCGGTTCATGGCGAAGGAAGCGGTCTTCCGGCACAAGGTGTCGGGGCCGCTGATGCGTGCGATGAAGCACATTCCGGTCGACCGGGCGCAGGGCATGCACGCCTACAAGCACGCGCTGAGCGCGCTGCGTTCGGGCGAGATCATCGGGGTCTTCCCCGAGGCGACGATCTCCGAGTCCTTCACCCTGAAGAACTTCAAGTCGGGCGCCGCCCGGCTGGCACAGGAGGCCGGCGTCCCGCTGCTGCCGATGGCGCTGTGGGGCACCCAGCGGCTGTGGACCAAGGGCCACAAGCGCGATCTGGGCCGCCACCACATCCCGATAACGATCCGGGTCGGCGAGCCGTTCGAGGCCGATCCGGCCGACCAGGCGGAGAAGATCACCGACCGGCTGCGGTCCCGCGTCCAGGACCTGCTGGAGGCGGCCCAGCGCGCCTACCCGGTACGCCCCAAGGGCCCCGAGGACACCTGGTGGATGCCGGCCCACCTCGGCGGCACGGCGCCGGTGGCCCCTGGCACCATCGCCTGACGGGAGCGCGTCAGGAGGCCCCGGTTCACCGGGGCCAGACGTCCCCGACCTCGATACGGGCCTCGGGGCACGCCTTCCGCAGCGCCTCGGCGAGTTCGGTGCCGGCGGCCGTCAGCTCGTCGAACGTCATCGGTGCCATCCGCTCCAGCAGGAACAGCGCGTTCACCGAATCCTCGGTGAGGCGGGTCCGCACCCCCTGCCGCCAGTTCCAGCGGCGGCAGGTGACGCCCTCGTCGTCGCACCACACCACCTCGCCGGCGTCCGGGTGCTCGATGACCTCGTCGCCGCCCGCCGCGGTCGCGAACGGCTCCTGTCCCGTGGCCCGTACGAGCCGCATGCCGCCCTGGATACGGTCCAGGTCCTCACCGCCCACCGGGATGAGATGCGCGACGCTGATCGCGTTGTAGATGTCGACCAGGCGGTTGATCCGCGGCAGCCCGCCGTCCGCGAGGGCCCTCCTGGCCAGTGCCTCGGCGGAGTTGCGGGTGCGCGAGGGCTTGCAGCCGAAGGCGGTGTACGCGGCGCGCCAGGCGGCGATGTGCGGATCGTCCTGCGGCGCGCGGCCGCCGAGCCGGTCGGCCAGCCGGCGGCCGGCCTCCTCCAGGAGTCCCGAACCGGCCTCGTCGCTCGGCCCGTTGGTCAGGCCGTGCGCCTCCACCGCGAGGTAGCCGAAGCCGGGGGCGAGCGCGCGGACCTCGTCGGACACGTGCAGGGGGCGGGGCATGCGGCGGCACCTCAGAGTTCGGTAGGGAGCAGCTTGCAGAGGTGAGACCGGTCGACGGCCTCCCGGAGGCATTGGAGCACGACGGGGTGCGGTTCAGCAAACAGCACCGGATAGTCCACTTCATTGAACTCCGGGCGCACCGGGAACGCGATCCGCTCCCGATCCGCCCGGAACTCCGCCGCCGCCCCCGGCTCGCCGCCCCGCGGATCCTGCCGCACCCAGCGCTCCCACCCCGGCAGCCGGACCGCCACCAGACCGTGGACGACCTCGAACTTCTGGTAGCACAGCGCCGCCGGAATCCCCTCCGCGCGCAGCAGCGCGACCAGGGCGTGCGCCTTGGCGCAGCAGATCCCGGTCCGCTTCTCCAGTACGTCGGAGGCCCGCCAGGTCACCCGCGGATCGCCGGTGTCGGCCGAGTGCGGAATGCGGTCGCGGACAAACGCAAAGGCCGCCTTGGCGTATGCATATGCATCGTCGACCGCGGCGGACAGCTCCGCCGCGGTCGCCCGTACGAGCGGATGCCCGTGGTCGATGGCCTCGGATTCCGCCAAGTAGGCGGAGATATCAGGGGCGTTCTGGATCAGCTCCATGACCGGGGAGCGTAGCCAGGCCCGCCTCCACGGGTCAATGATTTTTCCACCAAACGCATTTATATGCACACCTGCCCGTGGTTACGCGGTGGTCGGGACGCCCGCGTTGGTGAGGATCTCGCGCGCCGGCAGGGCGACGCTGCCGGCGGCGGTCAGGCCGGTGGCCGCCAGGTGGGCGTCGACGATCCGCAGTCCCACCCCGTATCCGGCGAAGTGCGGAAGCCCCACGGTCGGCTGCCCCATGAGCTCCGCGGTGGTGTCGCCGAGCATGTACGCGGTCAGGTTGTGCATCCCCGCCAGGTCGATGTCGCCGGTGATCTTCTCGTAGGCGCTGTCCAGCTCGGCGCCGGTCAGTGCCGCGGTCCAGGGGCCCATGGCCTGCTCGCCGGCCAGTTCCCGTACGAACGCCTCGGCCAGCCCCTCGGCGACGACCCATTCGCCGAGCGTGACGGTCATCGGGTTCCAGACCACGTTCGCATAGCGCACGTTGTGGTGGAGCTCGTGCGCGGCGGCGTGGCCGATCTTCTCCAGGGCCACGTCGGTGGGCCACATCACCAGGTGGATCGCGCCCGGGAAGCCGCCCTGACCGAAGTATCCGGAGCTGCGGACCATCAGGTGGTCGTCGTCGGGGTTGCCGAGCACGATGACGACGTGCACGGTCTCGGCGTGCTTGATGCCGGGCGCCGCACCGCTGATCCGCTCCCACGCGGTGGCGAGCGAGTCCTCTGTCCGGTTCCACACGTCCGCGTCCCGCATCCGGTGCAGAGCGGGCAGGTAACGGGGGTCGTCGCGGTCGAGCCGGAAGCCACTGCCCAGGCTCTGATGTGCCTGGACCAGGTCCAGATCGCCACCCATCACCTTGGACATCACGCCGTGCAGGGGTTCGCACATCTCCCGCAGGGCCTCGGGCCGCTCTTCCACGGGGCGGTGCAGGAGTTCGATCATGGTGGTCGCGGTGTCATGAACAACAATCTTCATGGCTCGGGACCGTAGGGCCTCCTGTTACCGGAGGGTCAAGCGCAGCCGGTGGCCGCGGACGGCGGGGAGCCGCGCGACGGCTCGCTCCCCGCCGCCGGCCGACTATCGGCCCATCTCCTCCCGCAGCGCCGCCAGGAAGCCGTCGACATCGTCCTCCGTGGTGTCGAACGAGCACATCCAGCGGACTTCGCCGGCCCGTTCGTCCCAGAAGTAGAAGCGGTAGCGCTTCTGGAGGCGTTCGCTCACATCGTGCGGGAGGCGGGCGAAGACCGCGTTGGACTGGACCGGGTAGAGGATCTCCACGCCGGGGATCTCGCGGACTCCGGCGGCCAGCCGCTGGGCCATGGTGTTGGCGTGGCGGGCGTTGCGCAGCCACAGGTCCTTGGCGAGGAGGGCCTCCAGCTGGACGGAGACGAAGCGCATCTTGGACGCGAGCTGCATCGACAGCTTGCGGAGATGCTTCATCGCCCGGACCGCGTCGGGGTTGAGGACGATGACCGCCTCGCCGAAGACGGCGCCGTTCTTGGTGCCTCCGTAGGAGAGGATGTCGACGCCGACGGCGTTGGTGAAGGCGCGCATCGGGACGTCGAGGGAGGCGGCGGCGTTGGTGATGCGGGAGCCGTCGAGGTGGACGAGCATGCCCCGTTCATGGGCGTGGTCGCAGATCGCCCGGACCTCTTCGGGGGTGTAGACCGTGCCGAGTTCGGTGCTCTGGGTGATCGAGACGACCTGTGGCATGGCGCGGTGCTCGTCGTCCCAGCCGCGGGCCTCGCGGTCGATGAGGTCGGGGGTGAGCTTGCCGTCGGGGGTGGGGACGGTGAGGAGCTTGAGGCCGCCGACGCGTTCCGGGGCACCGCACTCGTCCACGTGGATGTGGGCCGTGTCGGCGGCGATCACCGCGCCCCAGCGGTCGGTGACCGCCTGGAGCGCGACGACGTTGGCACCGGTGCCGTTGAACACCGGGAACGCCTCCGCGCGCTGGCCGAAGTGGCTGCGGACGACACGCTGGAGGTGCGCGGTGTAGTCGTCCTCGCCGTAGGCGATCTGGTGGCCGCCGTTGGCGAGGGCGAGCGCGGCGAGGATCTCCGGGTGCGCACCGGCGTAGTTGTCGCTGGCGAAGCCGCGTATCTGAGGGTCGTGGTGCTGCCGGGCGTCGGTCTTCGCTCGGGTCACGGCTTGGGGGTCAGCCACAGACGCTGTCCATTCACTTCCTGTGCGGGCCGGCTCCAGACTCCGGCGATGGCCTCGGCCAGCTCCTTGACGTCCGTGAAGCCCGCGAACTTTGCGTTCGGTCGCTCGGCGCGCATCTGGTCGTTGACGAGCGCCTTCACGATCAGGATGGCAGCAGCGGCGCGCGGCCCCTGCTCGCCCCCTGACTTGCGGAAACCGTCCGCCATGGCGAGCGTCCACGCCTCGGCGGCGGCCTTGGCCGCGGCATAGGCGGCGTTGCCCCCGGTGGGCTTGCCGGCGCCGGCCGCGCTGGTCAGCAGGAAGCGGCCGTTGCCGCTGCGTTCGAGGGCTTCGTTGAAGGCGAGGGAGGTGTGCTGGACGGTGCGGACGAGGAGCTTGTGGAGGACGTCCCAGTCCGCGAGGTCTGTCTCGGCGAACGTGGAGGAGCCGCGCCAGCCGCCCACCAGGTGCACGAGGCCGTCGACCCGGCCGAACTCCTTCTGCGTACGGGCCGCCCATTCGCGGGTCTGCTCCACGTCGAGGAGGTCCACGGTGTCGCCGATGACGGTGGCGCCGCCATGTGCGTAGCGGGCCGCGTCGACGGCCTCCGCCAGCCGTTCGGCGTTGGAGTCCGAGCCGACCACCACCGCGCCGGCCTCGGCCAGTCGCAGCAGGGTGGCGCGGCCTGCCGGGCCGGCCGCTCCGGCCACCGCGATGACCGCCCCCTCCAGCGGCCCCTGGCCGCCCGTCGAAGTAACCATCTCCGTCGCCTCCTCGTCCTGCCCCTGGACGGCCGTCCGCCGGGTCTTCCGGTCGCTCGTCACGCCGCCGCCAGCGTGTCACTGTGGGCCGTGATGCCCTTGGTCGATGCGATCACAGCACGCAGCTTCTTGGCGAGCGCTTCGTAGAACATGCTCAGCGGGAACTCGTCGGGAAGCACGTCGTCCACGAGCTTGCGCGGCGGCTGGTCCAGGTCGAGGGCGTCCGGCCCCTTGGCCCAGACCGAGCCCGGGTGCGGAGCGAGGTAGGTCGAGACGAGGTCGTAGGCGGCGAACCAATGGACCAGCTTGGGCCGGTCGATGCCGTCGCGGTAGAGCTCTTCGATCTCGCCGCACAGCTGGTTGGTGACCTTGGGCGCCCGCTCCCAGTCGATGTGCAGTGTGTTGTCCGTCCAGCGTACGACGTCGTGCTTGTGGAGGTAGGCGAAGAGCAGCTGGCCGCCGAGGCCGTCATAATTGCGGATCCGGTCGCCGGTGACGGGGAACCGGAACATCCGGTCGAAGATCACCGCGAACTGCACGTCGCGCGCCTGCGGGTAGCCCTCGCCCTCCAGCTTGACGGCTTCCCTGAAGGCGGTGAGATCGCAGCGCAGTTCCTCCAGGCCGTACATCCAGAACGGCTGGCGCTGCTTGATCATGAACGGGTCGAACGGCAGGTCGCCGTGGCTGTGGGTGCGGTCGTGGACCATGTCCCACAGGACGAACGCCTGCTGGCAGCGCTCCTGGTCGCGGATCAACGCCGCGATGTCCGGCGGGAGTTGGACGCCGAGGGTCTCGACGGCGGCCTCGGTGACGCGGCGGAAGCGGGCGGCCTCGCGGTCGCAGAAGATGCCGCCCCAGCTGAACCGCTCGGGGGCCTCGCGGACCGCGATGGTCTCGGGGAACAGGACGGCGGAGTTGGTGTCGTAGCCGGCCGTGAAGTCCTCGAAGGTGATGCCGCAGAAGAGGGGGTTGTCGTAGCGGGTGCGCTCCAGTTCGGCGAGCCACTCCGGCCAGACCATCCGCAGGACGACGGCCTCGAAGTTCCGGTTCGGGTTGCCGTTCTGGGTGTACATGGGGAAGACGACCAGGTGCTGGAGGCCGTCGGCGCGCTGCCGGGCGGGCTGGAAGGCGAGCAGCGAGTCGAGGAAGTCCGGCACGCCGAAGCCGTCGTCGGCCCAGCGGCGCAGATCGTCGGCGAGTGCCCGGTGGTAGGCGGCGTCGTGCGGCAGCAGCGGGGCGAGATCGCCGATGGCGGCGATGACCCGGTCGACCTCGTCGCGGACGGCCTCGGCGCGCGGTGCGCCGTCCGCCGCGAGGTCGATCGAGCCGTCCTTCGACTGCCAGGGGCGAATCGTTTCCACGGCGTCCTTGAGCACGGGCCATGCCGGGTGCGCGACCACACGTTCGGAGGCTGTGGAGCTGCCCCGGACACCCACAGGCGAAAGAATTTCCGTCATGACTGCCCTCCGGCGGTAGATCGTCCTGTCAGGACACCGTAACCAGCAGAGGATCGTCCGTTCAAGTGGGGTCGGTGAAAATTATTCTGTTCGGACCCCATGGTCACGCTCAATTTTCCTGTGGCTAGAGCTTTTGACGACAGTTCCTGCCAGAAGAGCCTCGACTTGCCGCGCTTCCTCCGGCGCGAGCGGCGGCGCCGGTGGGCGGCGGCCCCACGCGGGCCGGCGCGAGCGGACGACCGGAGCGCCGGCCTCGGGGAGCCGCGGGGCACCGGTCGCACCCCGCTCGCGGCCCGGGGGCGCCGGTGATACGGCCCGGGTCTGCCGGCGGTGCGTAGACGGCGGAATACGGGGGCACTCGTACGGGCTAGGAGGCACTTGTCCCTACGGCTCTGCCGCTCGTGAACGGATTAGGCTGTGGGCCATTTCGGGCAGCAGGCCGCCGGCGGCCGACACGTGCACGGACCGACAGCAACCGAGCCGACAGAATCGAGGCAGCCTTGACCTTTCTGACCATCGGGCACCGCGGGATGATGGGTGTGGAGCCGGAGAACACCCTGCGCTCCTTCGTACGCGCCGAACGCGAGGGCGTCGATGTCATCGAGCTGGATCTGCACCTGAGCAAGGACGGCGCGCTCGTGGTGATGCATGACGCGGACGTGGACCGGACGACCGACGGCACCGGCCCGATCGCCGAGCGCACCCTCGCCGAGCTGCGGGAGCTGGACGCCGGGCTGGGCGAGCGGATTCCGGTCTTCGAGGAGGTCGTGAACGCGGTCGGCGCGCCGCTCCAGGCGGAGATCAAGGACGTGGCGGCGGCGCAGGCGCTGGCCGAGGTCGTGCGAACGCGCGATCTGGCCGGCCGGGTGGAGGTGATCTCCTTCCACGACGAGGCGCTGGCGGCGATCCGCACGCTGCTGCCGTCGGTGCGGACGGCACTGGTGGGCGACCGCTACGGCGCCGATGTGGTGGACCGCGCGAAGGCGGTCGGCGCGGGCACGCTGTCGCTGAACATCCGGCGGCTCACCCTCGAACTGGTCGAGCGGGCGCATGCCGCGCAGCTGAAGGTGCTGGGCTGGACGGTCAACACCCACGACCAGCTGCGGCTGGCGCGCGGCCTGGGGCTGGCGGGCGTGGTGACCGATCAGCCGGAGATCCGGCGGGCGGTGCGCTTCACCGCCTGAGGGACCGCGGCGGGCGGGGCGGACGGCCGGCCGGGGTATGCGCGGCGGAGCGGAAGTCCACGGTTCACAGGAGCGCAACGAGCCTCCCCCCTACGGACGTTCGGCCCGGTGATCTCGGCAGACGGCCCGGTGCGCCGTCGCTCTCCGGGCCTCTCCGGGCAGGCGGCCGCCCCCGCCCCGTACGCCTCGCCGGGTGCGCCGCCACCGTGCCGCTCGCCGCGGCGGTCGGCTGCGCCCCGCGGGACTCCTCCCCCGGCGGGGCGGCTCCGGGGTCTGTCCGGTGGGTCAGCCGAGGGGCTTGACCAGGAGCTCGAACTCCAGGTCGTCGCGCTGCGGGACGCCGAACCGCTCGTCGCCGTACGGGAACGGGCTGAGCTGCCCGGTGCGGCGGTAGCCGCGGCGCTCGTACCAGGCGATCAGCTCGGCGCGCTGCCGGATGACGGTCATCCGCATCTCCGGGGCGCCCCAGGTGGACAGCGCGGTGCGCTCGGCCTCGGCGATGATCACCTTGCCGAGGCCGCTGCCCTGGAGGGTGGGGCGCACCGCGAACATGCCGAAGTAGGTGTGGTCCCCGCGGTGGTCGAGCTGGCAGCAGGCCACCAGTTGGCCGTCCTGCTCGGCGACCAGCAGCCGGCCGTCCTCCTTGCGCACCACCTCGGCGACACCGTCCGGGTCCGTGCGCTGCCCCTGGAGGAGGTCCGCCTCGGTCGTCCAGCCGGCCCGGCTGGCGTCCCCGCGGTACGCCGATTCGATCAGCTCGACGAGCCCGGGTATGTCGGCGTCGGTGGCGGTGCGGAAGGTCAGCGGGCTGGTGGGCATGGTGTGCGGGTCCTCTCGGCCGTACGAATGGCTGCCGCGAGGCTAACAAGAGGGGGGCTCCGGGTGTCAGGGGCTTTCGCCCTTCGGACGGTGGCGGTGCGCCGCGGCCGGGACCGCCCTGCCGCGCGGCGTAGGGTCCGTGCCATGGTGCAGGTACTGAGCAGCAGGGTGCTGGTGCGGCCGAGCGATCCGGAGCGGTCGCGGGCGTTCTACGGCGAGGCGCTGGGGCTGGCGGTCTACCGGGAGTTCGGTACGGGACCGGAGCGCGGCACGGTGTACTTCCTCGGCGGCGGCTTCCTGGAGGTCTCCGGCCGGGCAACCGGTGCGGCCACGCCGACCCTCCAGCTGTGGCTCCAGGTCGCGGACGCGGCGCGGGCGCACGAGGAGCTGGTGGCGCACGGGGTGGTGGTGCTGCGGCCACCCGTCCGGGAGCCGTGGGGGCTGATCGAGATGTGGATCGCCGATCCGGACGGTCACAAAGTTGTAATCGTGGAAATCCCAGCGGACCATCCACTCCGATACCGACCCTGACAAAAACGCAGCCTAACGGGACCTCGGGTCGCCTTCCATAGGCTCTTCGGAGTCGCCATCCTTGCCGGGGACACTTCGTGTGCGACCAGGGGCTCTATCTTCCGCGCCGAGATGCTCAATCACTAGCCTGCTCCCCCGGCAAGGACCGCAAAGCCGACGCGCCAGGGACGGAATCGGTGCGCCGCGCAGCTCCTCGGCATTCCGCCGAAGCCCAGCTCCTGTCGCCTAGTGCTGTGACCGGGATGGTCCACCGTGATCGGAAGGCGGCTCACGGGACGAGCGCAGGCGCAACGGCTGGTATTACTGGGGCATGCAGGAAGAGACGGCACGCTCCGCGATCGACACGTTCATCTCCGCGTTTAACGCCTCGGACGACAGCTATGTGACTGCCCTGCTCTCCCAAGCCCTGACCTCAGACGTGGTCTTCTGGGGGCCGTTGGGTCGCAGCGAAGGAATCGCGGCGGTCGAGCGGTTCGTGCTGGACATCCGGCGCCACCCGGCGGGGACCGGCACGATGGTGCGCTGCTCAGCGGTGGACATGCCTGACGAGTGGGCCCGGTACCAGTGGGTCTTCACCACGCCGGATGGAGGCCCCCGCCTGGCGGGAACGGACGTCGTCCATCTGCGGCGGAGCCTCATCGACCAGGTCATCGTCTTTGCGGGGGAGATCGAGCCGTCCACCTCCTGAGTCGTCCTTCTGTCGCTGTCCTTCTCGTGAACTTGTCCCTTTCGGCACTCCGGGGCTGCGGTTCGCGGTCGGTCAGGCTGCGGCGTTGAGGGGGCGTCCGCCCCAGCGGATGCCCTTCTCGCTGCGGATGCGGGCGCGTTCCTTGCGTTGGGCGGCAAGTACGTCGGGGTGGCGGGCGTTGACGTTGCGCCAGCGCAGGTAGCGGTGCAGTGCCTGGGATTGCGTGGGGTGGCTGCGGTGGTGGGAGTTGGCCAGGGTGAACTGCCGCAGCGGGCCGAAGTGGGCCTCGATCGGGTTGGCCCAGGATGCGTAGGTCGGGGTGAAGCACAGCTCGACCTTGTTCTTCTTCGCCCAGCGGCGGATGTCGGCGCCGGTGTGGGCGGAGAGGTTGTCCAGGATGATGTAGATCGGGGCGCCGTCGGGTCGGGCGGCGCGGATCGACTTCAGCGCGGCCAGGGTGTTGGCGGTGCCCTTGCGGCGGCGGTTGACGCCCCACAGGCGGTCGTCGCCCACGGAGTAGCAGCCGTGGAAGTAGGTGACGCCGTGGGCTGGAAGGTGATGCCGCGGCGCCGGAGCAGGCACCGTAAGGCTTCACGGCCGATGCGGATGACACGTCCGTGCACCTCCCGCAGGTAGGCGGCGAGTTTGCGGATCCACCAGTGGGTGAAGGGCTGGCCGAGCCTGGTGGGGCGGGTGGTGGCCGTCCGGATGACGAAGTCCTCGTCGTCAGGGGTGAGCAGGCGGGGACGGCCTCCCGCCCACTGAGACATCTCACGATGCCAAGTTGTCAAGCTGCTACGCCAGTTGGGACGGGAACGCGATGTGCTCGTCGAACAGTTCGCCGGTCTGGATGCAGTGGTAGAGCTGGCCGATCATGCGGTTGAACAGGTGCCGCTGGGCGGCTGCGTGCCAGTCTCCTTGCTCGCGTCGGCGACGGTAGTGGGCTTCGGCTCCGGGTGAGGACCGCAGGGCGGAGAAGGCCCACAGATAGCCGGCGTGGTTGAGTCGGTCATTCTTGACCTTGCGGCGTCCGACATGGTGTTTCTTCCCGGATGCGCGGGTGACGGGGGCGGATCCCGCGTATGCCTTCATGCCGCGGGCGTCGGCGAACCGCTGACGGTCGTCTCCGATCTCGGCGAGTACCCGGGCGCCGAGCTGAACCCCGAGGCCGGGGAAGCTCAAGATCACCTCAGCGTCCGGGTGTTGGAGAAAAGACGCCTCGACCGCTTCGCTGAGTTCGTCAGCTGCGAGGCAGGCGGCTTCCAGCTGTCTCAGGAGAGCGAGGGTCTGTTTGCCGAGCGCGTCCTCGACCAACCGTGGCTGGCTTGCGTAGTCGCCCCGGAAGATCTCGCGGAGCCGCTCGGATTCTGCTTCGATGCCGCGGCTGCGACCGGCCCGTTTGAGGGCGGAGCGGAGCTGGGCGCGGGTGAGCCGCGCGGCCTGTGCCGGCGTCGGCGCCACCTTGAGTAGTTCGCGGGCTTCGGGGCGGCACAGGCCGTTCCGCCATCCGGCGAGGGCATCCAGGGCAGCGGGATAGTACTCGCGCAGCAGGGAGCGGAGCTGGTTGGCGATCTGCTGCCGGTTCCAGGTGGCGTCCTGCTAAGCACGGGCCAGGACTGCGATAGCGCGGGCCAGATCGGTGTCGTCCGGCAACGGGCGGTGTATGGGCATGTCAGTGCGCAGGATGTTCGCCAGGACCAGGGCGTCGCCGGGATCTGACTTCTTGCGCGAGACACCGTGCCGGTCGCGGTAACGGGCGGCGGCCATCGGGTTGACCAGCGAAGACCTTCCGCTTGCCCTGCCTCACGGCGGCAACCAGGAGTCCGCGGCTGGTCTCGATCGCGATCGGGATGGGGTCTTCTTCGGTGTCGCCGTACTCGGCCAGCAGGTCCAGCAGCAGCCGGTAGCCGGCTGCGTCGTCGGTGATGTGCCGCTTGGCCAGCAGCTGTCCGGTGTCGTCGACGAGGGCGACGTCGTGGTGCTTTTCGGCCCAGTCGATCCCGCAGTAGATCAAGTTGTTCCTCCCCTTGGCGCTGGTATTTGCGCTGGTCACGAGCGCATGCGGGCCACGCGGCTCCCTAATTCCAGGACTCTTCGGTCCGACATCTCACAAGCCGTTCGTGGCACCAGCGCGCGCCACGGGCCTCGGTCTTGCCCGGAGCTCGACGGCTCGGGACTGGCAAGAGGTCACCGTGAAGCGGGCTCGTACCACCAACATCAACGAGTGTTCCCGCATGGGGGTGGTGGCGGCCGTGAAGACGCCGAACGCCACCGCTCTACCGAGAGGCATCGCGGGCCGGGGCTTGTATAGGTTGTCCGCCCGGCGTCCACGCGACCGCCACCACCATGAGCACGGGGACCTGGGCCGCTCTCCCGCGAGGGCTCGGAGCCAGGAAGACGTAAGGCCTCATGTCCCAGTGCTCACAAGTACGGTTCGTGCGCCGCTCTCAGTGGAGGCTTCGTCAGCCGGGGTCCAGGAAGGCGTCACAGTCCCGCACTCGAACAGTCCGGCAGCGCTCCGAGAAGTCTCGGCGGTGCCGTTACCAAGGAATTAGGGTCCAGGCAGGCCAGGCCGATCTCGTTGAAGCGGTGGATCACGTCGCGCACGGTGTCCTCATCGGCTTGGACCAGCTGGGCGATCACCGGCACCCGGTTTCCGCCCGCCGAAGCGAGCAGCATCATCGCCCGCCGGTAACGCACCGAACTCGTGCTGCCCCGGCGCACGATCTGCTTCAGCTTCTGCCCCTCCTTGTCAGTCAATCTGCGTACACGGACAGGCTCAGCCACCGCGCCTCCAGCGGTCGAATGGACGTCACCGCACATCCAACCGTCACGACCACCAACCCGGCGAACCTACGCGGTCACAGCACTGGCCTCGGAAGGCGTACGCGGATTCCACACCAGCACCTACTCGCCATCTGCGTACAGGGCGGGTGGTAAGTACCGGCTCGCCGAGGAGAAATGTGGCTCTTCGCAGTTGAGAGTGTAGTCGGGGGTGTTGGCGGGTAGGCGTCGAGGTCTTCCAGGATGGAAGTTCTTCCTACACTGCCCATCCGAAAGACCTCGACATGCTCCACGCTATCTTCACCGCGTTCTGTGTGAGTAGCTTGCCCATCGCCCGATCGCTTGGCGCTGTCTGAACAGCTCTGCGAGCAACTCTTACGCGTACAAGACGTATTCCAACCACGTACGGCCCTGCGCCGCAAACTGATCTCCACCGGCCGCCTTCACGTCGATCGCAGACTGGCAGAGAGGCGGCTGGAAATGGTCGCAGATCCCATAGCACATCCAGTGCTAACCATGCCGCGGGAACCGCACCACGGGGTAGCTGAAGTGGCTGCCCTTATCAGAAGGCACTGCACGCTCCAAGGCCAATCGCGCGCGAACAGGGCGTCCCTCTGCGCGAAGCTCCTCGACCAGCACATGCAAGCCCTCGACAAGCGACCACGCTGCCGACACCAATCGAAACCGCCCCGCGTAAGGCAGTTCGGTCAACTGAAACTCCACGACGATGCTTGGTCGCAACCCTTGCCTCACCCGGGTCAAGAATGTGCGAGCTGGCAATACTGCCCCTTGTCTCGCACCCTCCCCTACTGGCGGGAACCGTCGTGCTTTCTGTGTGGATGTAGCGACGGCGAACCTATCCGAGCCGTAAATCCTCATGCGAGTTTCAATCGCATCCAATCGATCTACGACCACATCAACAGAAGCAGCCGTGGTCGTGACCTCAATCGAGTCGCCACCCTCCTGACCGCACCGTTTCGGCTTGCCGCCGAAGCGTGCGGCGATACAGCGGGCGATATCCATGTCACTTGTCGTCACTCGCCATGTGTCCAGCGCAACCGGACGACCGGCACACACAGTTCCAGCCCTGAATCGCCCCACAGGATCTGCCGATGGGTGAATCCCCTTGAGCGTCGAATGCCCAGCTTCCGGGCAGGAGGGCCCAGCCAAATGAGGCATGCGCCGGAGGCCGGATTCCGCGACGGTAGCTTCCTGTCCCAACTGCCCTGAGGCGCCTTCATAGTCACGGGTCTGCCAGTGCGGAGGGAACGTGGCGGTGCACTCAACGGACGCCGCATCCATGGTGCTCAGCGCCCGTCGGGCATCGCCCAGGAGTACTGTGATGCGGTCATTGTGGAAACACGGTGTGAGCTGTACTGAGATTTGTGGAGTCCCTGAAGCCAGGGTTACGGTCCTGGCAAAGGAGAACCACCCGCACCGAGATCGCCGCTACGCTCGTCGATTGGGAGACCGACGACCTGCGCCAGTGATCGTTGATCGATTGCCACCGAAGGGCGACAACGGCCTTTCGTGTCGGCGAAGGACGACCACTTGCAGATTCGTGTCAGTGAAGGATGACCGCAAGCGGTGGTAGAGCCTCTATGGGTGCAGATCCTTTGAGGGGCCGCTCCACGTTGCTGAGAACGTCGGCTCGGCGCGGCTGTACCGGCCGGCGGCCGGGGAGGACGAGAAGTGGCCTCGCCGGGGGCCGGTGCTGTCGAGCAAGACGATCGACTGGGCCCTGATCCGCCGGCAATACGACCAGATCGTGAAGTGCGCCACCGCCCTGCGCCTGGACACCGCCGAGGCCGAGCAGGTCCTGCGGCGCTTTCGCCCGCGGCGGGCCCAAGCACCCCACCTACCAGGCGATCGAGGAGCTGGGCCGGGCGGTGCGTACGGCCTGAGCGAGGAGAAGCGGCTCACCGACGCCGAACGGCGAGCCCTATCCCCGCCGTTCTGGCACCATGTGAACCCCTACGGTCGGTTCGAGCCGGACATGAACTCCCACCTCGAATCGGCCCCAGCCACGGCGGCCGGGGCGTCCGGCCCGCCCCGCGCCCGGAGTGCCTACTGTCCAATCGGCGGGCGGTTGGTCAGGCTCGGTCTGAACGACCGCCCGGGTCTCCTCGCGCCGGTACGACCACTTCAACTTCCTCGGCCGCTGCTCCAGCACCGAGCCTGCGGCACCGGGCCTGCGGCAGCGGCGCGCCCCGACCGCATGGCACGCGTGATTCGGTGCATCAGGGGATCTGGGCCTCGATGTGGGCGAGTTGGGCGGCGAGGATTTCTTCGAATGCGGCGCGGCGGTCGGCTCCGAGGGGGCGGATGTCGCGGGCGAAGTGGGCCAGGGCGGGGAAGTGTTCGGGGTCGGCGCCGAGCACCGCGACGCGGAACTGCTCCATGCCCTGTTCGTACTCCTTGGGGGTGATGGTGCTGATACCCGCCTCGGAGGAGATCAGCGCGGCGAGGAGGATCACGATGCGGTGGTATCGCGCCGGGACCTCCTCGTCGGGCAGGCCGGACGTGCCCAGGGCCTGCAGCAGTTCCTCCATGACCAATCGGGATCCGGTGCCGCCGGACCCGTAGCGTCCCCAGACGGCGGCGAGTTGGGGTTGCTCGCCGAATGCCTCGCGCAGGTGCAGGGCCAGGGCGGTGACGCGCTGCTTCCAGTCGCCCTGGGGGCGGTAGCCGTCCATGGCGGCCAGCAGGATCCGGTCGGCGACCGCGCGCAGTAGTTCGGTCTTGTTGCGGAAGTGCCGGTAGAGGCTGGAGGAGTCGGTCCCGAGCGCTGCGGCGAGTTTGCGCACGCTGAACGACTCGGCGTCGCTCGTGCGCAGCAGTTCCGCCGCCGTGTCCAGGATCTCCTCGGTCGACCATCGCCTTCGGCCAGTCATCTCGCCCCTCTCGTCAGGACTCACTCTAATCTATGCACTTGCTGATGCACGCACTGCGTGCATAATGGGGTGCAACACGTGGTCCAGTCACGACGACACACCCGGCGTCCAGCCGGAAGGGGAGAAGGACACATGAGCGAGACCACCACCGCGATACGGCCGCCGGAGCCGGACTTCTCGGCGATCACAGCCGAGGAGCTGCTCGCCTATCGCGACGCGGAGAACCGCTTCCGGGCCTCCGGCGAGGCGCGGGCGATCCTCGGAGAGCCGGATCCCGGCGCTGCGATCGATTGGCAGGAGATCGCGCTGCCCGGCCGCGCCCTCCCGGTCCGGGTCTATCGGCCGGCGCCGACGGGAGACGACGAAGCCGCAGCTCGAACCGACCTGCCTCTCGTGGTCCATGTCCATGGAGGCGGCTTCGTGGGCACGGCGGTGCAGTGCGACTGGACCAACAGCCACCTCGCCGCCCGACTGCCCGCCCTCGTCGTCTCGGTCGAGCACCGCCTCCTCGCCCCCGGCAGCCCGCTCGCGCACGCCGCTGACGACGGCTGGGACGTGCTCCGGCACGTGATGCGGCACGCCGCGCAGTGGGGCGTCGACCCGGCGCGCGCGGCCGTCTTCGGTGAGAGCTGCGGCGCGCTGATCAGCGCGCTGACGGCCATCCGGGCCAGGGAAGCCGGGCTGGAGCTCACGGCGCAGGTGCTGGTCAACCCCGCAGTCGACGTGACCGAGACGATGTTCGAGTACCCCTCGATCGCCGGGTACGCATACAGCCCGACCCGGGCCCTGCCACTACTCCGGCTCTTCCAGCGGCTCGCCGTCCCGCCGGGAGCCGACGCCGGCGCCGTCTCGCCGCTGCACGCGGACGACCTGAGTGGGCTCGCCCCGGCGCTCGTGGTGGTGCCCACCCAGGACGCGGTCGCCGACCACGGCCGCCGCTACGCCGAGCGACTGCGCGAGGCAGGGACCTCTGCGCGACTCTCCGAATACCCGGGCGCAAAGCACGCGTTCCTCACCCTGCCCGGCGTGGAACCACAGGCCGCGGTCGCCCAGGCGGAGATCCTCGCGTTCCTCCGCGCGGCCCTGGCAAAGTGACGGAGGAGCAATGAACCCCACCCTTGGACCCGACGGCCCGGCGGTCTCCCGACTCGGCCTCGGCTGCATGAGCATGACCGGCATCTACGGCCCCACCGACCCGCACGAGGCCGCAGCCACCCTGCTGGAGGCCCTCGATTCGGGCGTGACACTGTTCGACACCGGCGACTTCTACGGCGACGGAGTAAACGAGGAACTCCTCGGTCGGTCCCTCGCACCGCACCGCGATCGCGTCGTACTGGCCACCAAGACCGGAGTCCGCCGCACCGCCGAAGGCCTGGTCCCCGCCGGCTCACCCAACGATCTGCAGCGTGCCTGCGAAGCCTCGTTGCGCCGGCTGCGCACCGAACACATCGACGTGTACTACCTAGCCCGCATCGACCCCGCCGTGCCTGTCGAGGAGTCCGTCGGCGCCCTGGCCGACCTGGTGGCCCAGGGCAAGGTGGGCCACATCGGCCTGTCCGAGGTCTCGGCCGCCACCCTCCGCCGCGCCCACGCCATCCATCCGATCAGCGCCGTCCAGACCGAGTACTCGCTGTGGGAACGCCATGTCGAAATCGACATCCTGCCCACGATCCGCAGTGTCGGCGCCACTCTGATCGCCTACAGCCCTCTCGGTCGCGGTCTGCTGACCGGGTCCGTCCGCGCCACTACACGGTACGAACCCGGCGACTTCCGCGCCACCGCTCCCCGCTACAACGGCCACGACCTCAAGGCCAATCTCGCCATCGTCGACGCCATCACCCACCTCGCCGCTGCCAAGAGCGCAACCCCCGCTCAGATCGCCCTCGCCTGGCTCCTCACCCGCGGCGGCGACGTCATCCCCATCCCCGGCAGCTCCCGCCGCCCCCACCTGCGCGACAACCTGGCCGCCCTCGACCTGCACCTGACCGCCACCGACCTCGGCGACATCGACGCCGCCGTTCCCGACGCCGGGGCCCAAGGGGCCCGGTATGGCGACCACGGCATCGCCCTGATCGACCAATGAAGGGAAATGAAGAGAGAAGCACCCTGATGACGCAACCACCCCATGCACGAAGGCTGCTCGCAGCGATGTACGTGGGCCTTGCGCTCACTGTCCTAGCGACGATCGCCCCGTACATCGACCGCGGCACCACCCATCTGCTGGCCGACCACATCCGGGCCGCCTATCCCAGCTACCTCCAGGCGCGGGTCGACTCGGCCGTCACCACCTGCCTGGTCGTGATGTCCGTCATCGGAGCGCTCGGCGTCCTTGCCTGGCTCACGATGGCCTGGGCTGTCAAGGCAGGCAAGCGATGGGCCCGTCCCGCCGCGACCGTGGTGTTCATGCTCGGCACCAGCGTCGGACTGGCCGGGCTGCTGACCAAGGACACCTCCGGTGCGACCGGACTGCCGCCGGAGCTGGGCTGGGCCGGGATGATTCCCAGCCTGGCGGGCGTCGCCGCGGTCACATTGCTGTGGAGAAGCCCCCGACTGACGTGACGTCGACTCGTTCGACTCCATATGTGAGGAGCCGACGGCAACCATCGCGACCGCACAGATCGAGCACCAACACAAGTCACGACTACCGCGCACCATGGAGGAAGACACAGTGCAGCGCATCGGCATTATCGGAGTGGGCGAGATCGGCCGGGCCATCGTCGAGGGCCTGCGCAACGAGGGCAGTGCGTTGCCAGACGTCTTCCTGTCTCCCCGAGGGGCCCGCACCGCCGCCGAACTGTCCGAGCGCTATGAGGGCGTCCAGGTATGCGCCGACAACCAGGAGGTTGTGGACCGCTCCGAGCTGGTGGTCATCGCCGTGCGCCGCCAGGACCACCACGAGGCCCTCACCGGGTTGAAGGTGAACGACGACAAGATCGTGGTCAACCTGATCGCCGGCGTCGCCACCGACGACCTGCGCCGGACCCTCGCCACCGGCGCCCCGATCGTCCGCGCCATCCCGCTGCCCGCAGTGCGCGAGCGCCGCTCCGTCACCGTGACCTGCCCCTCGCACCCAGCGGTCGACTCCCTCTTCGATCAACTGGGAGGAGCGCTCCCCGTCGCGGACGAGGGCGCCTTCAACGTCTTCTCCGCACTGACCGGGACGCTCACCGCCCACTACACCTACCTCGCCACGCTCACCTCTTGGGCTGTCGGCAACGGCATCGCCCCCGACGCCGCCGACCGCTATGTGCGCGGCCTCTTCCAGAACGTCGGCCGCTCCTTGGACGACGAGACCCGCCCTCTGCACCAACTCGCCGCCGACCACGAGACACCCAAAGGGAACAACGAGCGCATCCGCACCACCTGGTTCGATCCGGCCAACGCCGCAGCCCTCGAGGAGGCCCTGGACGGCCTCCTCGCCGATCTGAACTAGGGTCTGTTCCGCGGAACCTGTGACCGCTGCGGTCCCGGATCATTGGCATGAGCACGACGCGCGAAGATCTCACGAACACGGAGTGGGTCCGGCTGAAGTCTCATCTGCCGAAGTCCGATAGGCGCGGCGGTCGTTGGGCGAGCCACTGCAAGATCGTCAACGGGATCCTGTACCGGCAGCGTATCGGGATGCCATGGCGGGATCTGCCTGCGCGTTTCGGTTCGCGGAGGAGCATGTACGAACGCCACAGGCGCTGGTCGTCAGACGGCAGACGGCAGACGGCAGGATCGACTGGTCGATGGTGAGCGTGGTTCGACCTCCTGCCGGGCTCAGCATCGCGTAGGGGAAGCGCCGATCGAGTCGTGGGGTGCGTTTTCGCTCGACGTCCCCTGCCTGGTCGTGGATACCACGCAATGCTGGAAGCCGTCCCTGGACCGGATCGTCGAATTCGCCACGCTCAGGAGATCGCCCGCAGGCGGGCCGGGGCTGGCTGGGTGAGCCGGTCGAGGTGGGCGGCGGTGTCCTCGTCGGCAGGGAGCAGGACGAGGAGCTGCTGGGCGTCGGCGGTGAGGTCCAAGCTCTCGCGCAGCAGGCGGAGTTCGGGCCCGGCCGGGTGCTGGAGGCGGAGCGGTCCGCGGCGGGGGACGCGGTGGTTGCCCAGGCGGCGGGTGAACTCGGAGCCGGCCACGGGGGCGAGTTCGGTGCTGAGCCACTCGGAGTTCTCGGCCGAGGGGCCGAGCCAGAGGTCGAAGGCCTGCTCGTCGGCGACCTCGTCCCAGTCGGGGAAGAGGGTGCGAGACCGGGGGTCGGTGAAGACGTAGCGGGTGAGGTTCGGAGCCGGGCCGTCGAGCAGGCCGGTCGTCCCGAGGACGGCGGCGTAGCCGCTGGTGTGGGCGAGGATGTCGCCGAGGCGGTTGGTGACGGCGGCGACGCCCGGTTCGAGCAGGCGCAGGGTCTCGCGGACGGCCGGGCGGACGTCGCGGGGCGGCGGGGCGGGCCGGGTGTGGCCGGCGCAGGCGCCGCCGGTGATCTTCGCAAGGTAGCGCAGGTGACCGCGCTCGGCGGGGTCGAGGCTGAGGGCGTCGGCGAGCGTGTGGACCACGGCCGGGGAGGGGTTGCGGTCGCGGCCCTGCTCCAGCCGGGTCAGGTACTCGACGCTGATGCCGGCGCGGACGGCCAGGTCGGAGCGGCGCAGCCCGGGCGAGCGGCGGCGGCCGTGGTCGGGCAGGCCGAGCGTCTCGGGCTGGATGCTGTCGCGCTTGGCGCGGATGAAGTCCCCCAGTGGTGTGCCCATGCGACGAGCGTAGCGGTTGGCGGCAGCACGGAGGGTGGCCCTGCGGGGGCCAGCCTGGGCACGGTCTGGTTGCGGCCGGCGGGCGGGCCGATGGTGGTGGACATGGAGAAGAACACGCACAAGTTGGTGATCCTCGTCGGCAGCGTCCGGGAGGGCCGGTTCGGCCCGGTGGTGTCCTCGTGGGTGGCCGAACAGGCCGTCGCGCACGGCGGGTTCGAGGTGGAGGTGGTCGACCTGGCCGAGGTGGACCTCCCACTGGCCCTGCCCTCTGCCCCGCCGAAGTTCGCGGGCGCCGACTACCCCCGCCCGGCCGGGATGGCCGGGCTGACCGAGGCCCTGGAGGGCGCGGACGCCTTCCTGATCGTCACGCCGGAGTACAACCACAGCTACCCTGCCTCGCTGAAGGCCGCCATCGACTGGCACTTCACCCAGTGGACGGCCAAGCCGGTCGCCTTCGTGAGCTACGGCGGCGCGGCAGGCGGCCGGCACGCCGTGCTGCACCTGGAGAACGTGCTGACCGAGCTGCACGCGGTGACCATCCGGGACGGCCTGGCCTTCCCGAACTACTTCACCGCCTGGACGGACGGCCGCCCGGACGACCCGCAGGCGGCCGGCTACGCCAAGACCATGCTCGACCAACTGTCCTGGTGGGCGGGCGCGTTGAAGCACGCGCGGGCCGCCGAACCGTACCCGGCATGAGCGGGGGAACGATGGAGTACGTCAAACTCGGCGGCACCGGCCTGACGGTCAGCCGGATCGCGCTCGGCTGCATGGGCTTCGGCGGCAGCGGCCATGGGCACAACCCATGGGCGCTGGACGAAGAGGCAGCGGCGCCGGTCTTCCGGCGGGCGGTCGAGCTCGGCATCACCTTCTGGGACACCGCCAACGTGTACGGCGGCGGTGCCTCGGAGGAACTGGTCGGCCGCGCGGTGCGGCGGTACACCCGTCGCGAAGACGTCGTCCTCGCGACGAAGGTGGGCCTGCCGATGCACGACGGCCCGGGCGGCTCCGGGCTGTCCCGCAAGGCGATCCTGGCGCAGGTGGACGGCTCGCTGGCCCGCCTCGGCACCGACTACCTGGACCTCTACCAGCTGCACCGCTTCGACCCGGCGACCCCGGTCGAGGAGACCGTGGCGGCCCTGCGGGAGGTGGTGGCGGCCGGGAAGGTCCGGTACGTGGGTGCCTCCTCGATGTGGGCCTGGCAGTTCGCCAAACTGCAGCACACCGCGGCGCGGGACGGCGGCCCGGCCTTCGTGTCGATGCAGCACCAGTACAGCCTGATGCAGCGCGAGGAGGAGAGGGAGATGTTCCCGCTGCTCGCCGACCAGGGGGTGGGCAGCCTGGTGTGGTGCCCGCTCGCCTCCGGGCGGCTGGCCCGCCCGTACGGGCAGGCGACGGCCCGCTCGGCCGGGGATCCGGTCGCCCGGCGGTTCTTCGCGGACGTCGACCGGCCGATCGTGGACGCCGTGCAGTCCGTCGCGGGGGCCCGGGGCCTGCCGATGGCGCAGGTCGCGCTCGGCTGGGTGCTGGGCAACCCGGTGGTCACCGCCCCAGTCATCGGCGCGACCCGCCCGGACCACCTGGACGACGCGGCGGCCGCGCTGGACGTCCGGCTGACCGGCGACGAACTCGCGACGCTGGAGCGTCCGTACACCCCCCGGCTGCCCACCGGGTTCTGAGCACGAGGTCCGCGAAGATCGGGGCCTCGGCGGTGGTTGGCTCAGCCGAGAGGACACAGAACGACGAGCGGGGGCGTCGATATCGCAGCGGGTCACGGCGGTCGCGCGGCTGCGGGCAAAGCCGGGGCGCGAGGCGGAGATGCGGGAGCAGGCGCGGTCGATGGTGGTGCTGAGCATGGCAGAGCCCGCTGCCTGTCGTACCGGAACTACGTGGACCCGGACGATCCGCGCTCCTGGGTGGTCGTGGACGAGCGGGAGCCCTGAGATGCCTTCGAGGCGCACCTGGCCGGCCCGCACCTGGCGCGCTCGCTGGAGCGTACGGCCCAGCTGCTGGACGGCCCGGAGGAGTTGCGGTGCTGACGGTTTACCCAGGGAGGCTGGGCGTTGAAAACAGCTTCTCAACTTGAGGTTTAACGTTGCGAGTTGGAACGCGATACACACGTCGGGTCTGGAGACAAGCGCCACTTGTCTCCAGACCCGACGGCTACAGGCGGTGTCGCCGATCCGGCACTCCTGAGCGGATGCGCCGAAGTAAACTGCCGACACTTCGCCCTGATGGCTCGCAGTCCGCAGGGTTGTCACGGGACCAGCAGCGGACGTCTTTCTGTCCGCCTAGTGGATGTCAATGACGGCTTTGCCCGGCACGCGGCGGCCTGCCAGTTCGGCGGCTGCCCGCGCCACCTGCGTCCAGTCGGTACGCAGGGCGACTTGCGGGTCCAGCTCGCCGCGGGCGGTGAGTGCGGCCAGCCAGGTGAGGTCGGCGCCCAGACCTACGGCATCGTCCAGCAGGTAGTAGGTGGCGATCTGACGGTTGTGGCGACGGCCGTTGCCGAAGAGGGCGCCGTAGGGGAACTGCTCGCCGTCGCCGGATATGTGCCCGGCAGCAACCAGCACGCCGTTCTCGGCCAGGGCACCGTGTGCGGCGACCATGTGGGCGCCGCCGACCAGTTCGACCACGCCGTGCACCGGTTCGAGGTGCTGGAGCGCGGCCAGGTCGGTGACGATCTCGTCGGCGCCGAGTGCGCACAGCGCGTCCGCCTTCGCCGGATCGCTGGTCACTGCGGTGACGTGTGCGCCGCCCCGGGCCGCGAGTTGCAGGGTGAAGCGGCCCACGCCGCCGCCCGCGCCGGTCACCAGCACGCGTCGTCCCAGGATCGGGCCGATGCGGTGCAGGGCGCGCAGGGCCGTGCCCGCTGCGACCGGCAGTGTGCTCATCGGGCCAAGGTCGGCTCCTTCGGGCACGGTGCCGATCAAGTCGGTGTCCACGACGCGCAGTTCGGCCCAGGCGCCGTCGTCCCCCACGGTGACGACGGGGGTGCCGGCCACGGGACCGGAGCCGTCGGCGGCTGCCCGGACCACCACACCCGCGGCGTCCCAGCCGGGCACCGTACCGGCTTCACCCTCGGGGACCACATGGTGGACCTCGCCGGCGTTGAGGGAGAACGAGTGGACCTGGACCAGGGCCTGGTGGGCGGCGGGTTCGGGGTCGGCGACCGTGGTGAACGCAAGGCTTCCTGGGGCTGAGTGATCAATCGTCAGTGCCTTCATGGCGAGAGATAGTGCCACTGAGTGGCATAAGCTTACAAGTGGCAAAAGCTGCTGGTAGGCTTCATCCTGTGCAGAAGGACCCGAAGGAACTGCCGCTGCGTGAGCGCAAGAAGCTGCGGACCCGTCAAGATCTGGTCGACACGGCCCTCGAACTGTTCACCGCTCGGGACTTCACCGCGGTCACACTCGACGAGATCGTCGATGCGGTAGAAGTCTCCAAGCGCACCTTCTTCCGCACGTTCACCTCGAAGGAAGACGTGGCACTGGCCCCTGAGAAGGAACTGTGGGCCGCCTACCTCACCGACATCGAGACCCGGCCCCTGACCGGCGAGCACCTGCTTGGCGCCTACAAAGACGCGCTGTTCGCGGCACTGGAACAGATGACGGACGGCTGGGAGCAGCGCTTCCTGGCCAGCCGCAGCCTGGCCGACCGCACCCCCACGCTGACCGCGCACAGCCTTCGCCATTGCTCAGAGGTCTCCGCGAACGTCGTTCGCATCGTCGCAGACCGGCTGGCCGGACAGGTCCCCGGCCACACCGAACTACGCCTGCTGCTCGACCTCATGCTCGCCGCCTGGCACTGCGCGCTGGAGGCATGGACCGCATCACACACCGCACGGCAGGACCGCCCTGCACTCATCCGGCACATGCACAAAGCCTTCGCAGCGATCCCCGCGGTCGCGGCACTGGCAGCACAGGACAGCTGAGCGGACAGAACGAGGTCCATTGCTGGTCCCGTGACGATCCTGCTGACTACGAAGTCATCAGGGCGAAGTGTCAGCAGTTGACTTCGGCGCATCCGCTCAGGAGTGCCGGATCGGCGGCACCGCCTGTAGCCGTTGGGCCTGGAGACAAGTGGCGCTTGTCTCCAGACCCGATGTCTGTATCGCGTTCCAACTCGCAACTTTAAATGTCAAGTTAGTGGACTTAAAGCAGTGATGGCATCGGCATCGTGCGCACTCTTGTCGTCGTCGCCTCAAGTCCACGCAGGTCAAGGGTGGCTACCGGGAGGCCGTGGCTGGGCCCGGTTCGGGTAGGGGCCGGTTCGGTCCGCTCATTTTTCGTTGCCTCGTGCGCCTGGTGATGCTGGAGTGAGCGGATGGATCAGGACACAGTGCTGGCGGTCTTCGATCGCGAGATGCGGCAGGGCATCCGGGCCGATGGGCCCGGAGCCCGGGTAGAGAGGGTGGGCGGCGTCGTACGTCATGTGGGCGCAGACGCCGACGGCTGGAACGGGGTCGTCTGGTCGGAGCTGGACGAGGCCACGGCAGACGCCGCGATCGCGGAACAGGTGGAGTACTTCACCTGGCTCGGGCGCGGGTTCGAGTGGAAGTTGTACGGGTACGACCGGCCGGCCGACCTGCCCGGACGGCTGCGGGCAGCGGGTTTCGTACCCGAGCCGGAGGAGACGCTGATGGTCGCCGAGATCAAAGACCTGCCCACGAGTGTCGAGCTGCCCGAGGGTGTTCGCCTGCTCCCGGTTACCGATGCTGCCGGGGTCGAGCTCGCGGTGGCCGCGCAGGAGCGGGCGTTCGGCGAGGCACGGCAGTACCATCGGCATCTGTTGCTCGGCCAGTTGGCCGCCGGCTTGCCTCCCGCGGTCGTCGCCATGGCCGGTGACGTGCCGGTGAGCGCCGCACGGATGGAGCTGCACCCGGGGACGTCCTTCGCGAGCCTGTGGGGCGGGGGCACGGTGCCGGAGTGGCGCGGCCGGGGCGTCTACCGGGCCTTGGTCGCCTTCCGTACCCGCATCGCCGCCGAACACGGCTACCGCTACCTCCAGGTCGACGCGTCCGACCAGAGCCGTCCGATCCTGCGACGCCTCGGGTTCGTACCGCTGGCCACCACCACCCCGTACGTCCACACGCTCGGCTGACCTCACCCAGAACGCGGCATCGACCGACCGGGCTCAGCGCCGCGAGGACGACGAGGCCGCCGGTGACCGCGAGACTGGTCAGCACCGCCGGGAAGGCAGCCCATGGCCTGCCTGGCGCGGGCCTGATAGGAGCCGTCGGACACGTCGTAGGCGCCTGGTCATGAGGGTGATGGCTGCCCAGGTGATCAGCGTCTCCGAGTGTTGGACGAGCCGTTAGTAGTCCCAACGGACCGCTACGTCTATCTCGACGGCCGTGGCGGCAGTTGCGCGATCCGGCCGGGCGTCTGGCGTGACACACCCCGCGACACTTCCCCCACCCCACTCCCGATCCCCTCCATCGCCTGGTGGTTGCACCACCTCGGCGCCTCCCCACCCACCCCCACCGTCGCCAACCGCACTGTCATCTCCACCGACCCCACCGGCCTGGCTACCTGGGGTATCGCCGAGGTGAGCCCAAAAGGGGCCATGGGATGATCTTGCTCCGTGATTGATGAGCAGAATCCTGGTGTGCTGGGTGGCTGGCTGGCCCCGCTTCCTTGAGCGTCGGCGGGACGCTCGTCGCAGGCGGGGGTCAGCCCCTTGATCCCGCCCGGCGACAGAGGCCGTCACCGCGTCGCCACGGCCTCGGCTCCGGTACGGGGCTCAGGAAGCGCGCCGCTGGCCTGGAGGGCTGCGAAGTCGGAGTGGGCCTGGGCGACGGCTTCGGGGTACGCCTCGCGCTTGGCGTGTTCGGCGAGGGCCCGGTAGATGCTGGCGACGGAGGGGTTCTGTCCTTGCGCTTGCCGATGGGGATGATCAGGTCGGGCTGGATCTGCTCGACGGACTCGCCGCCCGCGCGGCGCCGCAGCACAGTGTGGAGCATGTCGTCGGTGATGACCGGGGGCCGGCCGCCGTGCTTGCCCTTGCGGGCCGCGGTGTCGAGCCCCTCCAGCGTCGACTCCCGGATGTTCTCCCGCTCCGTCTCCGCCATTGCCGCGAAGAACGCGAACAGCAGCTTCCCGGGCCCGGTGGGGTCGTAGATGCCGGGCAGCGGGCCGGCGAGCATCTCCAGGATGAGGCCGTGGGCGGTGAGATGGTCCGCCAGGGCGGTGAGTTCGGCGGCGTCGCGGCCGAGCCGCTTGATCTCGTACACGGTGAAGATGACCCGGCAGTGCGGGGCGTGTGCCTTGACCTCCCGCGCCGTCCTCAGCGCCTCCTCGAACTTCGGGCGGACCCGCACCCGGGTGCTGATCTTCTCGCTGAAGATCTTGTCCCTCGGGATGCCGTGCCCCGCGAGCGCGTCGAGCTGGGAATCAAGTTCCTGCCCGAGCGTCGAGCAGCGCGCGTAGCCGATGCGGATGTCCGCGCTCGGCAGGTCCGGGTCGATGGGCGCCGGCGGCGGGGTGCCCGGCCGCCACGGCCGGCCCGGGCCCCGGTCCGCCGGGGTCGGGACCCGCAGCGCCTTCTTCAGCCGGGGCACCATGGTGAAGCGGCGGGTGTGGTAGGCGGAGGCGACCGCGCCGCCGCGCGAGCGGCAGGGCGAGCCGGGCTGGGCGCCACACTTCGGACAGGCGTGCTGCTCCACGTCGTCCGCGTCCGACCGGTCGGTCGAGGAAGGGGGCTGAGGGTCTGTCATGGGCCCGGATTTTCGCACAATGCAAGTCTCAGAAGGGGGTCCGTTCCGCTTTTGAGTGAGAACGGGTTCTGAGGACGAATCCGGGATCGGCGGGGGTCCGGGCCAGCGTGGCCCGGACGGTGACCAGCAAGGTGAAGTCCCCGATCCGCGCGATCGGGGACTTCACCAGTACGAGACCGTCCGGCGGGGGTCGGGGCGGGCCTCTGTTACGGCTCCGGGTGCCCGCTTACGCGGCCGGGGCGAGTTCGGCGCGGCCGAACAGCAGGGCGTAGCCGGTGGGAAGCTGGTACAGGATGCGGGTGATCAGGTCGGGGCCGGCGTGGGCTGTGACGGCGGCGAATACGGAGCCGGTGTCCCAGCGGGTGGTGGCCAGGGAGGCGCCGGAGCGGGCGGCGAGGTCCTTGACGAAGGCCCAGCCGGTCAGCGGCTGGGTGTCGGGGATCTGTGCGGTCAGGACACGTGCGGCCTCCAGGGGCAGGCAGGCGGCCAGGTCGACGCGTTCGTCGCCGGTCAGCTGACGCCCGAGCCCTCCCAGGACGAGGCGGACGGCTTCGTCGGCCTTCTCGCGGGTGGGGTAGGCGCCCTCGTAGCGGACTTTCTCCAGCATCTGCTCGTACGCCGTCTCGTACGGCTGCTGGTGCCCTTGAGGTGCGCGTACGTCGGTGATCACTGCTGTGCATGCCTTTCATCGGAGCCGGGATGGGGTGGCGCCCGGGGGTGTGGCACCACTCCAGGTCTTGGTCAGGTGGGTTGTGGGCGGCCGAAGAGGAGGTCGTAGCCGGCGGGGAGCTGGAGCAGGATCTGCCCCGTCAGGTCGTTGCCGGCGGTGTCGGCGACCGTGGACAGGACGGCGCTGACGTCCCAGGTCGCGGTGTGCTCGGTGGCGCCTTCGATCCAGGCCGCGGTCGCGCGGACGAACCGTTCGGGGGGCAGCGGTTCGGCGCTCTGCAGCGGGTTCAGCAGGATCAGTGCGAATTCCTCCGGCAGGCGTGCGGCGAGCTGGGCTCGGACCTCGCCGACCAGGTGCGCGCCGAGCAGGGCGAGAACCACGCGGGCCGCCCGCTCCGCTTCCTGCACGGTCTCGTACTCACCGCGTTCTCTCACGTGATCGAGGAACGCTTCGCGTCGCAGAGTCATCTCGGCCGCCCCTTTCCTGTTCGAACTGTCCAGGGGTGCGGAGGACGGGTGATGAGGAGGAGATCAGGTGCCTGTCCTCCGCACCGGTCCGGCCGGCTGGTGTCAGCCGGAGATCTCCTTGCGGCCGGAGCCGACGCCGATGGAGATCTTGCGGGGCTTGGCGCGCTCGGCGATCGGGATGCGCAGGGTGAGCACGCCCGCGTCGTAGTCGGCCTGGATGTGCTCGGTGTCGAGGGTGTCGGCGAGCACGATCTGGCGGGAGAAGGCGCCCAGCGGCCGCTCGGACAGTTCCATCTGCACGTCGTCGGCCTTCGCCACCGGCCGGCGCTCGGCCTTGACGGTGAGCATGTTCCGCTCGACGTCGATGTCGATCGCGTCCGCGGTGACACCGGGGAGGTCGAAGGCCACCACGTACTCGTCGCCCTCGCGGTAGGCGTCCATCGGCATCGCCGACGGCTTGGACCAGGTGCCCGGGCCCATCAGCTGCTGTGCCAGCCGGTCCAGCTCACGGAAGGGGTCAGTGCGCATCAACATCGTGAAACACCTCCAGCGGTTTGTAGGCAGTTGCTGCCAATGCGCTGCACTGACACCGTTGTAACATGTCATCCAATGGATGACAAACATGATGTCGTCGACTTGATGACATGACGAGGGAGGTGCCCGTGACCGCAGCAGACCAGCCGTCCACAACCAGCACCGACGCCCACAGCCCGGCGTCGTTCCTCGCCGCCGCGGCGGCCCTCAACGCCATAAACGACGCCCTGCACACAGCCCAGCACGAGACCCCTGGCAGCCCCGGCACCGGGCCGGGCCCGGAGCAGGCCCTGGCCTCCCTGATGCTGCTGCGGCAGGTCCGCGAGCAGCTCGCCGGATGGGAGACCGGCCTGATCGAAACCGCCCGCGACGCGGGCGCCAGCTGGGCCGACCTCGCCCACCCCCTCGGCGTCACCAGCCGCCAGGCCGCCGAACGCCGCTACCTGCGCGGCCGCCCCGGCCCCGCCGGCACCACCGGCGAACAGCGCGTCACCGCCACCCGCCAGGCCCGCGCCGCCCAGCGCACCACCGCCACCTGGGCCCGCCACAACGCCGCCGACCTACGCCGCCTCGCCGGCCAGATCACCGCCCTCACAAACCTGCCCCCCACCGCCCGCCGCCCGCTCAGCGAGCTCCACGCGGCTCTCGCCCACAACGACCCCGCCGACCTCATCGCCCCCCTGACCGCCACCCGCCCCCACCTGGCAGCCACCCACCCCGGCCTCGCCGCCCAACTCGACAGCCTCACTCCCCCCTGACCCCGCCTGGTGCACCGCACCACCATCCAGGTCAGCCTCCGCCCCCGGGCGAACGAGTTGTGGCCTGGAGATCCGGACGGGCACAAGGTCGTCATCGTGGAGGTGCCGGCGGATCACCCGCTGCGGTACCGGCCCTGACGTCGGCGCCGGTCTCCGCCCCGGATTCCACCCCGGAACTCCGTGCCGGAACGGACCCGGAGCAGCCCCGGCGAGGGCTCCGAGCAGGGCCTTCGGCCGGGGTTGCGTCCGGTGCAACTGTGGTCTGCACGGCGGGAACTGGTGGGGAATTCCGGTGGCCGCTAGCGTCCCGGCCATGGGAAATTCCGAACACCTCGGCAGGGAACACGTCAACGTCGTCATCGCGGGCGGCGGGCCGGTCGGGCTGCTGCTGGCCGGCGAACTGCGGCTCCACGGAATCGCGACGCTGGTCCTGGAGCAGGCACAGCCGGGTCAGGGCGAGCCGCGGATGCTCAGCCTGCACGCCCGCACCCTGGAATCCCTGGACCGGCGCGGCCTGTTGAGCGACTTCGCCGCCGCCCAGGACGGCGTCGGGGGCCTGGCGGACTACCGCCGGCGGCTCAACGACCACGGCACGCGCGGCCACTTCGCCGGTATATACCAACTGGGCCGGAACGAGGCGGAGGCCGAGCAGCCGCACGGCCTGATGCTCCCCCGCGAGATCGTCAAGGAACTGCTCGGCAAGCGCGCCGAGGCCCTGGGGGCCGTCGTCCGCCACGGTCAGGAGGTCATCGGGCTGGCGCAGGACGAGGCGGGGGTGACGGTCACCATCCGTACGGCGGAGGGGAGTTACCCGCTGCGCGCGGACTTCCTGGTCGGCTGCGACGGCGGGCGCAGCACCGTCCGCAAGAGCGCCGGTATCGCCTTCCCGGGTACGGGGCCGTCGGTGGTGTCCCGGATGGGCCGCGGGGTGTTCGAGGTCGAGGGCGGGGGCGAGTTGCCGGCCGGCTGGCAGCGGACCGAAGGGGGCTGGTACATGCGGATGCCGGACGGGCGGATCGCGGTCACCGAATGGGAGGTGCCGGACGACCTGGAGAGCCCGGTGACGGTCGAGGAACTGACCGAGAGCATTCACCGGGTCACCGGCCGGCGCGTGACGCTCTCCGCTCCGGAACACGTCACGCGCTTCACCGACAGCGCCCGGCAGGCGAGCCGCTATCGCGCCGGGCGGGTGCTGCTGGCCGGGGACGCGGCGCACATCCACTTCCCCGCCGGGGGCCAGGGCGTGAATCTCGGTATGCAGGACGCGTTCAACCTGGGCTGGAAGCTGGCCGCGCAGTGCCGGGGCGGGGCCCCGGAGGGGCTGCTGGACAGCTACGGCGCGGAGCGGCACCCGGTCGCCGCGCGGGTGCTGCACAACACCCGGGCGCAGGTGGCGCTGATGCGGCCGGGGCCGCAGGTCGACGCGCTGCGGGAGATGTTCGTCGACCTGATGGGCATGGACGAGGTCAACACCTATCTCAGCGAGATCATTTACGGCACCGGCATCCGTTACGGCAGCGCGCCGGACGACCACCCGCTGGTGGGGACGTTCGCCCGCGACCTTTCGCTGACGGCGCCCGGCGGGCCGACCCGGCTGGCCGAACTCCTGCGCCCCGGGCGCCCGTTGCTGCTGGGGCTGAACGGCGGCGGGTCGGCGGCGCTGGACGCCGCCGACCCGTGGTCGGACCGGGTCACTGTGGTACGGGCCGAGGCCGAACGGCCGTATGCCGCGGCGCTGCTGGTGCGCCCGGACGGCTACCTCGCGTGGGCCGCGGAGGGTGCGGTGGACGCGGGGCCGCTGCGGGCCGCGCTCACCGCGTGGTGCGGGCCAAAGCGCGCGGCGGGCTGACCGGAGCGGCGCGCGCCGGTGCGGGGGAGCTCACCGGCCGCCCGGGGTGGCGCCGCGGCCGGCTCCGCACTCCCTGCGCTCCCCGGGTGCGCCCGTGCGCTCCCGTGTGCCGGGGTCCGGACGGGCATCCTGCGGGCGTATCGCACCGACCCTCGCGATCCGGCCGTGATCGCGCTCCGCACGGATCCCCGGGGAGGCGCCCCGTGCACACACCTCCGCTGGTCGGCTGGCTGCTGGTGCTGCTGTGCGCCGGCGCCGGCGCGTACTGCCTGTCCCGTATGCGTACCGGTCCGGCCGCGGTGCGCAGGACGGCGCGCGGCGAGGGCCTGATGGCGTTGGGCATGGCGGTGATGGCGCTGCCCGCGTCCGCCGTGGCGCCGCCCGCGTGGTCGCCCTGGCTGTTCACCGCGGTCTTCGGCCCGGCCGGGCTGTGGGCGCTGGCCCGCCGCCATCTGCACCATGCGGTGGGCATGGCGGCGATGGTCTACATGGCGCTCGCGATGGCCGGTATGAGCGGGGCGCACGGCGCCGGCGGCATGGCCGGGATGGCGGGAATGGCGGGCGCGGGCGGCATGGACGGCATGGGCGGGAGGGCGCATGCGGCCCCGGCCGGGGTGCCGCTGCTGACCGGACTGCTGCTGGCGTACTACGCGGTGTACGTGATCGCCGCCGGGATCCGGCTGGCCCCGGCCATCGGAACGGCCACCGGGGCGGCGGCCGGACCGCCCGTCGTGCTGCGGGCCTGCCAGGTGGCCATGGGTATCGGCATGCTCGCCATGCTGCTGGCGCTGTGAACGCCCGGGCGGAGCCGGGGCATACCGTCCCCGCCGGACCGTGGGGGCCGCACCGCTCCGTATCGGCCACGTGCGACACTTCCGCCACGCGTGGCGTACGTCACATCCTCGGTGCGACCGTACCAACCGGTAGCGGGCCGCTCATAGGGTGACGGCATGATGGTCCCCCTCGCGCTGATGGTTCTCGGCGTGCTGGCCGCGGCCACCGCGCCCCGGCTGATGGCCCGTTCGGACTGGCCCGACCGCGAGCCGGTGCTGGCCCTGTGGGTGTGGCAGTGCGTGGTCGCCGGAGTCCTGCTGTGCTGCGTGCTGGCCATGGCGCTGACCGCCGCCGCCGCGTGGGAGCAGGTCCGCAGCCCGGTGTTCGGACCGGCCCCGCGGGCGGTCGTCGAGGCGTACGCCCTCAACACGTACGGGCCCTGGGCCGGGGTGCTGGCCGTCCTGCTGGCGGGCGGCGGCGCGTGGACGGCGTTCGCGCTGACCCGTGAGGTGGGGGCGGCCCGCGCCCGCCGCCGGCAGCGCCGGGCCGATCTGCTGCGGCGCTCGCCGCTGCTGCCCGGCGAGGACCCCCGCGACGGCCGCCTGGTGGTGCTGGAGGACGGCCGCCCGGGCGCCTGGTGGCTGCACCACTCCTCGCCCCAACTGGTCATCACCACCTCGGCGTTGCAGCGGCTGAAGGGGCGTCAGCTCGATGCGCTGATCGCCCACGAGCAGGGCCATGCCCGGGCCCGGCACGACGTGCTGCTGCACTGCGCGTCGGCGCTGGCCGCCGGCTTCCCGCAGATCCCGGTCTTCGCCGCCTTCCGCGACCAGGTGCACCGGCTGGTCGAGATGGCCGCCGACGATGTCGCCTCACGCCGGTTCGGCCGGGTCACGATAGCGCTCGCCCTGGTCCAACTGAACGAGGACCGCGGGGTGTTCGGCCCCTGCCCGGACCAGCACGCGCAGGTCCCGCAGCGGGTCGACCGGCTGCTGGCCCCGGGCGCCCGCTTCACCCCGGCGCGGCGGCTGCGGCTGACCGCGTGCGCGCTGCTGGTCCCCGCGATCCCGCTGCTGGTGACGTTCATGCCGGGCCTGCGCGCGCTGACCTGACCGACCGCCGCCGACCCGCGAGGATGGCGACCATGACGACGAGCGACGACGACGGCACCCACGGGACCGCGGGCCGGATCCGGGGTGTGCTCTTCGACTTCTCCGGCACCCTGCTCCGTATCGAGCCGGCCGAGTCCTGGCTGCGCGCGGCCCTGGCCGCGGCCGGTGCGGCCGGTGCCGCCGTGCTGGACGACGCCGGGATCGCCCGGCTGGCCGCCGCACTGGAGCGCGCCGGCGCCCTCCCCGGTGGCGCCTCTCCCTCTCTGGCCGAGCTGCCCGCCGGGCTCCGCGCCCTGTGGGAGGTCCGGGACCGCGACGCCCGTTGCCACCGCGCGCTCTACACCGCGCTGGCCCGCCGGGTCCCGCTCCCCCGGCCCGAGTTGCCGGACTCCCTCTACGACGCGCTTTACGACCGCCACCGCACCCCGGACGCCTGGATCCCCTACCCCGACGCCGCCGGGGTGCTGGCGGAACTGCACCGCCGCGGTATCCGCACCGGCGTCGTCAGCAACATCGGCTGGGACCTGCGCCCGGTCCTGCGCGCCCACGGCCTCGACCGCTATCTGGACGCCTGCGTGCTCTCGTACGAACACGGCCGCCAGAAACCCGACCCGGCCCTCTTCGCCCTCGCCTGCCGGGAGCTGGGCCTCGCCCCCGCCGGCGTCCTGATGGTCGGCGACGACCGCACCGCGGACGGCGGCGCCACCGCCCTGGGCTGCGCCTACCTGCCGGTGGACCATCTCCCCGTGGACCGCCGCCCGGACGGGCTGCGGCCGGTGCTGGACCTGGTCGGCTGAGACGGGTGCGGGCACCCGCGCGGCGGGGAGCGCCGTACGGGACCGGCCAGGGTCCACCGGACGGGCGCTACGCCCCCGCCGTCTGCCCCGCCGCCCACTCCCGCAGCACCGCGAAGTCGTCCGGCCGCAGCCCGGTGGCCGGATCGACCCGGTAGGGGAGGGCGGCGCCCGGGTGGTGGCGGGCGATCCACACCGTGTCCCACCGACCGATCTCGTCGTCCACCCAGGCGAACGGCCGCCCGGCCGCGACGTCGACGAGGTGCCGGGTCTTCCAGTGCACACGTTCCGGGTCCCGCCGGTGCAGCCGCGGCCAGTGCACCACGGGCAGTTCCGGCAGGCCCAGCACCGGCGCTATCCAGGCGTTCGCCTCCGCCTGCCAGGTAGTGGCCCAGACCAGCCGGCAACCCAGCCCCATCAGCAGCGGTCCGTGGTCCGGATTCAGCCATACCCACAGCGGCGGGCGCGGCGGTTCCCAGCCGGTGGGGCGCATCCGCAGCGCGGTGTACCCGTCGGGACGCCGGTGCGGCTTCGCCATCCAGGGGTTGAGCGGTCCGTCGACGTCCAGGAACAGGACCGGCAGCGTGGGCTCCATCGCGTGATGATGCCCCCGCCGGGCGCGGAAGCACGTGTTCCGCCGGTCCCGATCGGCGCCGCGCGCCGGCTCCGGGAAGCCGACCGCCCGTCGCGCGGCGGCTTCCGGCGGCCGGCGGGGTGTGTGATCGTCGGGCCACGAGCCGCCCCCGGCCCTACCCCGTTCCGTACCCCGCAGGAGGTCAACCCCCCATGTCCGCCGCCTATCTTGACGCGCTCTTCTCCCTCACCGGCCGCCGGGCCCTGGTCACCGGAGGCAGTTCCGGGATCGGCCGGGCCATCGCCGAGGCGCTGGGCCGCGCCGGGGCCGAGGTGGTCCTGATGGCCCGCCGGGAGGATCCGTTGCGCACCGCCGCCGGGGAGTTGCGGGCGGCGGGCTGCGCGGCGGACTGGGTCGCCGCCGACCTGGGCGACCGGGACGCGCTGCGGGAGGGCGCGGCGGAGGCGGTACGGCGCTTCGGCGAGCCCGACATCCTGGTCCATGCCGCCGGCGTCAACCCCCGTCCGCCGATGGGCGAGTTGAGCACCGCCGACTGGGATCGCACGATGGCCGTCAACCTGGATGCCGCGTTCCTGCTCGGGCAGCGCTTCGGACCCGGGATGGCGGACCGCGGCTGGGGGCGGATCCTGCACATCGCCTCCCAGCAGTCGGTCCGGGCGTTCGGCAACAGCGGTGCGTACGGGGTCTCCAAGGCGGGGCTCGCGGCCCTGACCCGCTCCCAGGCGGAGGCGTGGTCCCGGCACGGCGTGAGCGTCAACGCCCTGGCGCCCGGCTTCGTCCACACCTCGCTCAACGAGGCGGTCTTCGCCGACCCGGTGCGCGCCGAGGCGATGGCCCGCCGCACGATGGCCGGACGCAACGGCGAGCCGGCCGATGTCGCGGGCGCCGCGGTGTTCCTGGCCGGTCCGGGTGCGGCGTATGTGACCGGCCAGACGGTGTTCGTGGACGGCGGCTTCTCGGTCACCTGACGCGCGCCGACGCATGGTTATGCGGATCACGAACTCTTTTTGCAGCTAACGGTGTTCGACATTCGGCCATTCACCGGCATCCGGCCGGCGCGCGCTAAAGCCGCTTGGTGAGGTACGTCACCACGAGCAAAGGAACCGGGTGGATGCGTGGGGCATCCACTGTAATGCGTCTGGTATAAAAAACCCGTTGACGACGGAGTCGGTCGTCACCCGGAACATCGTTCATGACATAACATCACCGATCGAAGCAGTCGCCACCGAATGCCGCTACGAAGAAGCCCCGACCGGGATTCCCGAGCGGCCCGCCGCTGACACCACGCCAAGAACTGGCGCCGCACACCCCGTGGCGCCAGTTCCTTCCGAATGCCAAAAAACAGGAAAGCAATGCCCGTTCAACAATTAACGGAACTCATACGCTTCGTGCGGCGCAACTCGCCCTTCTACCGGGAGCTCTACGCGGGACTCCCCGACCACGTGGACGAGTTGACCGCACTGCCGGTCGTCCCCCAGGACGCATTCTGGCGCGCCAACACCCCGCGCGACAACCGTCTTTTGACCGGACCGCTCGATGAGGCGGTGGTTTTCAAGAGCGGCGGCACCACCGGCTCCCCGAAGTTCTCCGTCTATACCCGTGAGGAATGGCGGGAATTCACCTCCGCGTTCGGCGGCGGACTCGTCGAGGCCGGGCTGCGCCCCGGCCACCGGGTCGCCGACCTCTTCTACGCCGGCGAACTCTATGCGAGCTTCACCTTCATCCTGGATTCCCTCCACCGCGCCCCCGTCGCCAACGTCCGGCTGCCGATAGGAGGCGCCGCACCACTCGAATCAACGGTGCACACGCTGGAGGAATTCGACGTCGATGTCGTCGCCGGCACGACAACGACGCTCTGCACCCTCGCCGACCATCTCGTACGGGCCGGGCGCCAACTTCCCGGCGTGCGGATCCTGTTCTTCGGCGGCGAGGGACTGTACGAGGACCAGCGGCCGCTGCTCCGCAGGGCGTTCCCGCGGGCGCAGGCCCGCTCCATCGGCTACGCCGGTGTCGACTCCGGGCTTCTCGGCCAGGCCGTACCGGGCGCCGACCCCCGCGTCCACCGGGCGTTCACGCCGCACACCGTCGTCGAGATCCTGGACGAGAACACCGGCGAGCCCCTCACCCGTGAGGGCGTCGCGGGCCGCGTCGTCGTCACCGACCTGCGCCGGCGGCTGATGCCCGTCATCCGCTACCCCGTCGGCGACCGGGCCGAATGGACCGACGCCGACGCCGGGCACTTCCGGATCCTCGGCCGGGCCGAGGAAGGCGTGCGCATCGGTGCGGTGTCCCTCTACACCCAGGACGTGCACGACCTGGTGCGCGCCGCCGACCCGACCGGCCTGGTGATCGGCATCCAGCTCGTGGTGCGCCGCTGGGAGGGCCGGGACGGGCTGGTCCTGCGGCTGGCCGTCGACGGGGATCCGGCCGGCGGCGACGCCGAGCAGGCGGGGCTCGGGCATCTGGCGGGCGCCGTCGCCAAGGAGATCCTCGCGGCCCGGCAGATGTACGCCGAGGAGGTCGAGGCGGCTCGCATCCACCCGCTGGCCGTGGAGTGGGTCCGGCACGGCGAGCTGGTCGTCAACCCGCGCACCGGCAAGCTGAAGCGGGTCATCGACGAACGGCCGCACTCATGACGCCGGTTGCGGCCCCGCGCCGCCTGCCGGTCGTGCTGCGCAACCGGGCCTTCGGTGCCGTCTGGGCCGCGCAGGTGCTCACCCAGGCCGCGGGCCGGATGTTCCAGGTCGGCGTGGTGTGGTGGCTGGTCGGCCACGCCGCCGGCGGGGAGGGCGACCGGGGCCTGGCGTCGGGGGTGTTCCTCGCGGTGAGCACGCTGCCCGCGGTGGCGCTCGCCCCGCTGGTGGCCACCGTCATCGCGCGCTGCCGGCACCGCACGGTGCTGGGTTCGGCCGCCGCCGTGGCGGGCCTGGTGGCCGCCGCCACCGCCGGCTGGACGTACGCGGCCTCGCCCCCGGCGGTCGTCGCCTACGGGGCCGCGCTGCTGCTGGCGGGCTGCCAGGCTCTCTTCGACCCGTGCCTGACCACCTCGGTCCCCGAACTCGTCGACGACGCCGACATCGAGGCCGCGACCGGGTTCGAACTCGCCACCCAGTCCCTGGCCGGCCTGGCCGGCGGGCTGCTCGGACCGCTCGTCGTGGACGCCTGGGACCTGACGGGCATCGTCTCCGGATGCGCCGGTGCGTACCTCGCCGCCGCCGCGCTGGTGGCCCTCACCCGCTTCCCGCGCGGGACCGCGGTGGGGGACGCGGACGCCCCGTCCGGCGATGCGGCGTCCCGGCGGACGCTCCGTCAGATCCTGGCCGACCACCCCTTCATCCGGCGGGTGCTGCTCTGCTTCGCCGCGGTGAACCTCTTCACCACCGCGATCTACGTTGTCATGCCCCTGTATACGCGGTCCGTGCTGCACGCCCACGGTTCCACCGTGGCCGCGCTGGAAGCGGCCCTGGGCATCGGCACGCTCATCGGGTCGTTCACCGGCGCGCGGCTGCCGGGATCGGCCACCACGCTCGGCGGGGCCTGCCTGGCGCTGACGGCCGCGGCCCTCGGCACGCCCGGCGTGTTCGCCGACCGGACCGCGGCCGTCGCGGCCCTGGTCGTCGCGGGCTGGTGCGTGGGAGCCATCGGGGTGCGGTTCGTCGCGCTGTTCCAGCGGCTGGTCCCGGCAGAGGACAAGCCGGGCTTCTTCGCCATGATGCAGGCGCTGCTCGGCGCGACCTTCCCACTGTCCTCACTGGTCTTCGGCGCGCTCGGCGACCACCTCTCGCCGCGGACCCTGTGCCTGCTCCAGGCCGTCGGGCTGGTTCCGCTCGCCGTGGCGCTGTGGTGGTCCGGCAGGCGTACGACGGCCCCACCGGACGCGACCGCCGATGCCGCCCCGACGGCGTCCGCCACCGCCGCGCCCGCCAACGTGCCGCTGGAGGAAGCCCGATGACCGCCACGATCCTGCCGGCCACGCCCCAGGACATCGCCGAACTCCGGCAGTTGTACTTCGACGTGTACGGCCACGGCTATCCGGTGGCCCTCGGCAGCGACCCCACCGAGATGCACCGCCTGATCACCGACCCGCACTGCCACTGGCTCACCGCGCGCCGGGCCGACACCGGCGAACTGGCCGGGTCCGTGGTCGTGCAGACCGACCGGGGCAACCGCGTCGGCAAGCTCGTCGGCCTCGCGGTGCACCCGCGCCACCGCCAGCACGGGCTGGCGGGCCGGCTGACCGGTGCGGTCACCGCCGACGCGTTCGCGACCGGTGCGCTGGACTCCGTCCACACCACCGTCCGCATGGTCACCCAGGCCCCGCAGCGCGTCGTCGCCCGCAACGGATACCGGCCCCTGGGCCTGCTGCCCAACGCCGCGGACGTGTCCGGCTGCGAGACCCTGGCCCTGTTCGCCTGCTACGCCCCCGGGGTCCTCGACCGCCGGGAGCCGGTCGCCGCCGTACCGGGGGCGCTGCTGCCGCTGCTCGGCGCCGCCGAGGAGAGCACCGGGATCTCGTACGCGGCCGGGGGGCTCCCCCTCGCCGCCGCGGAGCCGTCCGCACCGCTGAGCCCCGGCGGCGGCACGGCCCCGGGGGCGCTGCTGGCCCCTCCCGCGGCCCCGCACACCAAGACCCGTACGCCGATGGAAGTGATCACCGCGCCCGGCTTCGTCCGCCGCCGCTTCCGCGACCGCTTCCCCGACCCCGCGGGCGCCTACTCCCCGCTGCGCACCCCGAACACCGTACTGACGCCGCCGGACGGCGAGTTCGAGATCTACGCCGACCTCGACCAGGCGGCGGGCAGCTGCGCCCTGGTCGCGGTGCAGCCGTCCGCGTCGGCCGCCACCGCGGCTCTCGACTCGGTCATGGCCGCGCTCGGCCGGGCCGGCGCCGACTACGTCGAGACGCTGGTGCCGCTGTCCGACACGGCCGGGCTGCACGCGTTCCTCGCCGCCGGTTTCGTGCCCAGCGCGGGCTATCCGGCCATGCGCCGGATCGGCGACCGCTTCCACGACTACGTCGTCCTCTCCCGTACCGACCGCCAGATCGACTTCCGGACCACGGCCGTCAGCCCGCTGCTCCAGCCCTACCTGAGCGCGTACCTGACCGCCTGGGCGTCGACCTACCTGCCCCACCACGAGGTTGTCCGATGAACCCGCATCTCGCTCCCGTCGAGGTCCCCGACCCGGTGGCCCTCGCCGCCGTCCAGCGCCTGTGCGACATCCCGTCGCCCTACACCGACGGCCCGGAGGCGGACGCCCTGTTCGCCGCCGCGATGGCCGAGTCCCACGCCTGGCACGCGGACCGCTCCCCGCTCTACCGCTCCCTCCTCGCCGACACCCCGGAGGCCCCGGCCGCCACCGTCGGCGAGCGGACCCGCACCCCGCTGCTGCACGCCAACTTCTTCAAGCGGCACGAGGTGCTCTCCGTCCCGCGCGACGAGGTCTTCCTGCACCTCACCTCGTCCGGTACCACCGGACAGAAGTCGCAGATGTTCTACGACCGGTGGACCATCCGCTCCGCGCAGCGCATGGTGGCCCGCATCTTCGAGCACTACGGCTGGATCACCCCCGACCAGCCCGTCAACTACCTGCTCTACAGCTACGAGCCCGCCCCCGAGGTGCGCCTGGGCACCTCCTTCACCGACAACTACCTGTGCGACTTCGCCCCCGCGCGGCACACCACGCACGCCCTGCGGCACACCGGCAGCGGCCACGAGTTCGACGTGCACGGCTGCATCGCCGCCCTCCGGCGCTACGCCGACGACGGCCTGCCGGTACGGATCCTGGGCTTCCCGGCCTTCCTGCACTTCACCCTGGAGCGGATGCGCGCCGCCGGCCTGCCGCCGCTCCAGCTCCCGCCCGGGTCGCTGGTGGTGCTCGGCGGCGGCTGGAAGGGCCACGCCGACCGGCAGATCGCCAAGGAGGACTTCTACGCCGAGGTGACCCGGCAGCTCGGCATCCCCCCGGAGCGGATCCGGGACACCTACGGCTCCGTCGAGCACTGCGTGCCCTACATCGAGTGCGCACACCACCGGCTGCACGTACCGGTCTGGTCCCGTGCCGCCGTACGGGACACCCGCACCCTCCAGCCGCTGCCCTACGGGGAGCCGGGCTACCTGCACCTGGTCTCCCCGTACATCACCTCCGTCCCGGCGCAGAGCGTCGTGATGGGGGACCTGGCCTCACTGCACCCGGGGGACGCCTGCGGCTGCCCCCTGGCCACCCCGTGGTTCACGATCCACGGCCGCGCCGGGGTGAGCCGCAACCGCAGCTGCGCGGTGGCCGCCGCGGAACTCCTGAAGGGAATGGCATGATCTCCGAACCCCACTTCTGGCAGGGCTCGTTCATCGGTGACGCCGAGGCCGCCGAGCGGCTCGCGGAGCTGCCCGCCCTCGTCGCCCGCGTCCTGGCCGAGCCGCTGTCCACCGAGACCGTCCTGACGGCCTGCGACACCCTCAGCCGCGCCCTGCGCACCCCGGACGGCGCGGTCCGCACCCGGCTCATGGGCCACCTGACGGGCGCCGCGGGCACCAGCGGTACGGAGCACGGCGACGTTGCGCCCGCCGGGCACGAGGAAGCCGCCGCGACCCTCGCCGAGATCGCGGACGCCCTCGCCCGGCCGGCCCTCGAACGCAAGCTGCGGCGCGAACTCGGCGGACCGCGCCCCGAACGCCTCACCCGCCCCGACGCGCGCGAGACGACCTACGAGGCATGGGCGCCGGTGGGCCTGCTCGTCCACATCGCGCCCGGCAACGCCGCGGCGGTCGCCCCGCTGAGCGTCGTGGAAGGCCTCCTCGCCGGCAACGTGAACGTCCTCAAGACCAGCAGCGCCGACACCCCGCTCCCCCTGCAGCTGCTCGCCGAGCTGGCCGCCGCCGACCCCACCGGGGCCGTCGGCCGCCGGATCGTCGCACTGCGCTTCCCCTCCAGCCGCCAGGACCTGATGCGGCTGATGTGCGCGCCGGCGGACGCGGTGGCCGTATGGGGCGGCGAGGACGCCGTGGAGGGCGTCGCGGCCCTGGTTCCCCCCGGGTGCCGGCTCGTCGAATGGGGCCACAAGATCTCGTTCGCGTATCTGGCCCGCGACGCCTGGACGGACCGGACCGCCCTGGCCGCGCTCGCCGCCGACGTCTGCCGGTTCGAGCAGCAGGCGTGCTCCAGCCCCCAGGTCGTCTACCTCGACACCGGGACCGACGAGACCGGGGCCGACGACACCACGACCGGCGACGCCGGCACCCCGGGCGCCTCCCCCTCCGCTGAACTCTTCGCCTTCGCCGAGGAGTTCGCCGCCGTACTGGACGAGGTCTCCGCGAAGTTCCCGGTGCCGGCGGGCGCCGCCGGCGGGACCGAGCGGGCCGACCTGGCGCGCGCGGCCGAGCAGGCCGAGATCACCACCACCGAGCTGGTCGCCCGCGCCGAGCAGCACCTGGGGCTGACCAAGGTCGTCACCGCCGGCGACGGCAGCTGGCGGGTCTTCGCCGACACCCGCCCGGCCCTCGCCGCCTCCCCCCTCCACCGCACCGTCTGGATCAAACCGCTGCCCCGCCGCGAGATCACCGCGACGCTGCGGCCGATGCGCCGCTACCTCCAGACCGCCTCGGTGGGCGGCAGCCGTACCGACATCGCCGCGCTGGCAAGGACGTTGATCACCGCGGGCGTCCAGCGCGTCACCCCGCTCGGCGCCATGCTCGACAGCTACCACGGCGAGCCCCACGACGGCGTCTACGCCCTCCAGCGCTACAGCCGGCGGGTCAGCGTGCAGGCCACCGGCGCGGAGTTCGCCGCGACCCCGTGCCTCGACGACCTGGTCTCCGCCGCCGCCCCGCCCGCCGCGCCCACCGGCCCGCTGATGGACAAGGCGGCGGCGCAGGACCAACTGCGCTCCCTCGCACCGGAGCACGCCCAGCTGTACTTCCGCAGCGGCGGGACCACCGGCGCCCCCGCGCTGTCCGTCTTCACCTGCGACGACTACGACACGCAGATGCGCGCCTCGGCGCACGGCCTGCTCGCCGCGGGCTTCGACCCGGCCCACGACCGCGCCGCCAACCTCTTCTTCTGCGGCGGCATGTACGGCAGCTTCATCAGCTTCTTCTCCATCCTGGAGCGCCTCGACGCCACCCAGATCCCGATGGCCGCCGGCCCCGACCACGAGGCGATAGCGGAAGCCCTCGTCACCTACCGGGTCGACACCCTCTTCGGGATGCCGTCGTACCTGTGGCAGCTGTTCCACACCCAGGGCGAGCGGCTGCGCTCCTACGGCGGCATCCGCAAGGTGTTCTACGGCGGCGAGCACTTCACGAGTGAGCAACGCCGCATCCTCACCGAGACGTTCGGCGTGGAACTCATCCGCTCCGCCGCCTACGGAAGCACCGACCTGGGCCCGCTCGGCTACCAGTGCACCCATGCCCACGGCACGGTGCACCACGTCCTGACCGACCTGCACACCCTGGAGATCCTCGACCCGCAGCACGACCGCCCGGTCCCCGCCGGGCAGCCCGGCCGGCTGGTCTTCACCACCCGCACCAGAGCCGGCCAGCGCCTGGAGCGCTACGAGATCGGCGACCTGGGCCGGGCCGTCGACGGTGTGTGCCCCTGCGGCAGCCACACCCCCCGCATCGAACTCCTCGGCCGCTACGGCGACGTGTTCCGCATGGGCACCTACCACTTCAACTACCGCCGCTTCACCCAGGTCGCCGAGGAGCACCTCGGCTACCGCGGCGAGGTGCAGCTCGTGCTGACCTCGGCGGCCGACCGCGAGCACCTCACCGTGCGCCTGGACAGCCGGTACGCACCGGACCCTGACGAGGCCCGTACGGCGCTGCTCGACCGGATCCCCGAACTCGGCGCGGCGGCCGGCACGGAGACGCTCCTGACCTGCACGGTCGAGACCGCCCCCATCGACGCCTTCGAGCGCACCCCCACCAGCGGCAAGCTCCGCACCGTCATCGACCGCCGCACCACAACGAACTGACGGCACATCACTTCACTGGCCCGCCCGGTCCACCACTCATCCGACGCCCGGTCCGCCGCTCGTGCGCTGGACCGGGCGTCGGGCTGCTTCGGCCTCGATGGCCGAGGGCACGGACCGGGGTCGGCACGACGCGATGTCGGCACGACGCGAGGTCGGCACGACGTGATGGAGCCGGACCCCGGAGCGGTCCGGCAGCTCGTCGAACCGGCAGCTCCGCACATCAGCAGCTCCTCGACCCCGCCGGCCGTGCGGCGCACCGGGTCGCTCCGGTACCGGAGCGCGCGGCCAGGTCCTGGGAGGTGCCCGGCCCGTCCGCCGGAAGGTCCGCGCCGCCGTGGACCACGACGGCCCGCAGCGCGGCGGCATGGATGTGCCCGTACACCGGTCCCCGCACTCCCGGGCCGAAGACGGCGCGCGGCCGGCCCGCGCGGCCGTTCGGCCCAGCAGCGGTGGTGGGCGCACGCCCCGGCGGCCAGGGTGGGAACCGGCAGCCGGTTCGCGTGCCGGGCGGTGGCAGCCGTTCCCCGGCGCCCGCGCCGGACGCGACAGGATCGCCCGCACGCGGTGCGGAGCAGCGGTGCACGGACGACCTCTGGAGAACGATCGTGGCCCTCAGTGAGACGGATCTGCTCAAGGCCGGCGACGCCGGGCTGCTGGAGCTGTTCCGCAAGAGCCCCCCGGGTGACATCCCGAAGGGTCCGCTGGAGGGCACCGGCATCGTCCGGTGGGGCGGCAACCTCGTGGCCGGGCCGCTGGCCCGCCTCGTGCGGCTGACCCTGTGGCGCGGCAAGGTCATCGACCACGAGGGCTATCTGAGCAACCGGATCACCGCGTTCGATGTGCTCGCCGTCCTGGCCCAGGTCTACAAGGGCCCGAGCCTGCTGGACGACCGGGCCTGCATCGTCATCGACTACTCCCGTATCTCCCTCGCCGCCCGCGCGGTACGTGACGAGATGCGCCAAGTGGGCCCGGATCTCTATCTGGGCGTGGTCTGGCTGTTCGGACTCCGGGTCGGCTGGTTCACGCTGCGGGTGCCGGCGCGCGGCAGCGCACCGGCGGCGGACGAGGCCGCGGCCGGGAAGCCGGGATGACCGGCCCGCCGCGCTCCTCCGCGTACCTCCCGCCCGCCCTCGCCGGACACCGCTTCCTCCTCCTTCGTCTTCTTCGTGAACTACGCACAGGGAATGGTTCGGAGCTATGAGCACCTCAGGCATATCCCCGCGCAGGCCCGCACGCCCCACCGCCCGCCGTGCGCGGAGGCGGCCCCGGCCGTGGCAGCTGGCCTCGGCCGCCGTCGCCCTGGGCGCGGTGTGCATACCGACGGCGCCGCTCGGTGCCATGACGACCCCGCTGCACGGCACCGTCACCGGAGCGGGCAAGCCGCTCCGCGGCGTCCGCGTCACGCTCTTCGCCGGTTCGCACACCGGCGTGCGGGCACTCGGCCAGGCGACGACCGACGGATCCGGGTCCTTCACCCTCTCCACCTCCCGGCCCGCCACCGGCGTGCTGTACGTGGAGGCCGGGGACGGACGGCGCCTCAGGCTCCGCTCCGTGGTGGGGGTCGGTGACGGCGGCGGGGTCCGTGCGCGGTCGGTGAACACGGTGACGGTCAACGAGGTGACCACCGTCGCCACCACCTATGCCCTGGCCCAGTTCAGCGACCGGCGCGGCATCGCCGGGCCCGGCCCGGGGCTGCAGAACGCCGCGGCGACCTCCTTCGACCTCGCCGACCCGGCCACCGGCCGGCCCGGAGGGGCGGTCACCTCCGACAGCGCCAACAGCGAGACCCTAGCCACCCTGAACACGCTCGCCGACATGATCTCCCTCTGCGCGACGGGCACCCCGGCCTGCGCGGAACTGCTGCGGCTGGCCACCCCGCGCGGCGGGGCCGCTCCGGCCGACACCGTGCAGGCGGTCCTCAACCTCGTCCACCACCCGACGTCGTCCCCGTCCGCCCTCCACGCCCTGGCGCGTCAGGCCAGGGTCTTCGCCCCCGGGCTCGGCGCGCCCCCCTCGGCCTGGGTCCTGGCGCTGCGCCGCACCGCGTCCGAGCTCTACGCCCCGGGCCGCATCGGGTTCGACGCGAAGGGCAACGTCTGGGCGTCGAACAACTGGCTTCCGGGCACCCGGCAGTCCAGCCCCTTCGTCACCGTGCTCGAACCGGCCGGCCGCCCCACCCTGGGCAGCCCGATCAGGGGCGGCGGCATGGACGGCGGGGCGTGGGGCCTGGCCGTCGACCACAACGGCTCGGTATGGGTGCCCAGTTACGGCGGCAACGCCATGGCGAAGTACTCGGCCGACGGCACCCCGCTGTCCCCGTCCACAGGATGGCGGAACGGCGGGCTGGTCCACCCGCAGGGCGTCGCCGTCGACCAGCGCGGCAACCTGTGGATCGCCAACTCCTACGGCCTCAAGGGCGCAGCCGGCCTGGGCGGCGTCGTCGTGTACCCGCACGGCGACCCCGCGAAGGCGTTCACCATCACCGACCCCGCCTTCAACCATCCCTTCGCCCTCCAGATCGACGGCCGCGGACGGGCCTGGGTCACCAACAGCCAGATCTCCTTCGCCCAGCTCATGGAGACCCGGCAGACCGGTGCCCCCGGCAGCGTCGGCGGCAGCGTCACCGTCCTGGGCCCCGACTTCAAACCCATCAGGACCATCCGCAACGACGCGCTCCAGGGACCGGTGGGACTCGCCCTGGACTCCCGGGGCAACGCCTGGGTGGCCGGACTCTTGAGCAGCGCGATCACCGAGATCCGGCCGGACGGCACCGTAGCGGGCGTCTACCGACTTCCCCGCCGCGTCCTCCCCTGGTCGGTCGCCGTCGACGGTCAGGACCGCGTGTGGGTCGCCGGCTTCGGCAACTCCTCCGTATCGCTGCTGTGCGGCGCCAACACCGCGGCCTGCCCGCCCGGCGCCGCCACCGGCACCGTCCTGTCGCCCCCCATGGGGCTGCGGAACAAGGCGATCCAGCACCTCACCGCGGTGCAGATCGACGCGTCGGGCAACGTCTGGCTCGCCAACAACTGGTCGAAGCTCCTCCCACCCACCGGAGGCGAGGGACTGGTCCAGCTCGTCGGCCTCGCCACCCCGGTCTGCACCCCGCTGACACCCCTGCCGGTACGGCCCCCGTCAGCCGGCTGCTCCCCGGGAACCGCGATGGCCGGCCCGCCCATCGGAAGCGCCGACCGCTACACCGTGCGCCCGGGCGACACCCTGACCCGCATCGGCCACGCCCACGGCCAGCACTGGCGGACGCTCTACCGAAGCAACAGGTCCGTCCTCGGCCCCGACCCGCACCGGCTCCGCCCCGGCCAGCGCCTCACGCTCCCCTGACCGGCAACCCCTCAGCGGATCCCCAACTCCCCAGCACCCGCCGCCGCGTCGGCGCCGGCCGCGCCGGAAGTAGAGGTAGCAGACACCCCCACCGGGCCGACACCCTCAACGATTTCATAGCGGGCACCGGCCTGCCCTTTGACGGTCCGGCGCCGCCTTGACGAGCCGAAGTCAGCAACTCGTCTGCGAGGTGGGGCGGCAGAGGTGGAAGACCGTCCGGTCTTTCCGGCTCGCGTGACGCGGCGGCGCGGCTTACGCGCCTGTTTCGGGCACGCGGAGACGCACCCGCCTGGTCGCGATGCCGGTGGCGCTTGACCGGGCTGTCACGGGGGGAAGCGCTCTGGGCGGAAGTCCGCCAGCATCTCCTCTCTCGCCCCGCTGAGGATCTCCGAAGCAAGCAGCCGGCCGATTACCGGCCCGAGCGTGATGCCGCTGTGGGAAACGGCCTCGTAGTAGCCCGGCACTGACGGTACCGCTCCCACCGAGGGGAATCCGTCTGCTGGGACAGGCCGGTGGACTACCCGTGTCTGTGCGATACGGGAGTTGCCGAGCTCGGGAACGACGTGCCGCGCCGATTCGTGGAGCAGCCGTGCGAGTTGCGCTGGATCTTCGCCTGTGTCGATGAGTGCGTCGATCTCGCGGCTGTGGAGGACCACCGAAGCGTCTCCGTCAGGACGGATCTCGATGTGAGGCGCGTGCATGGCCCGGTGAACCGGGACCTGAGCACAGCCGATCCGGGTGACGGCGCCGGGTTCCCGGCGCATCGGCAAGTGCCGTGCAATGAGCCCGGCGACACGGGAGGCGCTGGGGCCCGCTGCGTTCACGACGATGCCGACGTCGAGACAACCCCCATCGGACAGAACAACCGTCCGGATGCTCCCGTCGGTACCGGTGCCGATGTCACAGACCGCGGTGCCGGACCGGAGCTCGGCGCCGGATGCAACAGCCTGTCTGACCAGGCGGTCGACAAGATGACGTCCGTGCACCCAGGCTTCGTCGGGGTAGAACAGGACGGGAACCTCGCCTGGCATCGTGAGAGCAGGTTCGAGGCGGCGGCGCACCTCGGCCCCCGTGCACACCTCGACCCGGTAGTCCCAGCTTGCCAGCAGTTCGGCTGTTTCCAGAAGCTTCATCTCCGCTGCCGGATCGTCCGCCCAGCGCAGGTGGCCGCTGGGATACCACCAGGAGTCTGGCCCGATGGCCCCGGCAAGCTCACGGTGGGCTGCCATGCCCGCGACGTTCAGGGCGAAGTAGGACTTGCGCGCGGTCTTGTTGCTGGCGTTGACCCACGAGAAAGACCAGTTGGTGACGCCTTCGCCTGGCTGGCCTGCGTCGATGAAGACCACCTTGGCACCGCGCCGGGACAGGTTCCAACCCACGCTGGCTCCGACGATGCCTACTCCGATGACAGCAACACGTTCAGGCCGCTTTACGGACCCGATCCTCACGAACGCCCCCTTCCCCGATCACCGGCGAACTCCCGTTCCTGGCATGCAAGCGCCGGTCACAGCGGTCGCGCGCATGCTGCTCAGATCGCATGCCCCGTGCCGTGTCTGCGACGCCCGGACGATTTCGGTCAGCGGGGCACGTAACGCTACGAGGAAGACGCGACTCAGGCGACTCAGGTTCCGTGAGCGTCGTGCACACCGCTCGGACACGCCCAAAACACCTTGCTGCGGGGCGTCTTCCAGGAATCCCCCGCATGGCTGACTGAACATCAGGAACCGTGCATCTGCGCTTGCCGATGTTCGTGCACCGCGCTGCGCCGCCAGTCGGCGGCTCGGACCACTTGGCCCCAGTCCTGACGCGAGGGCAGGTCGTTTGGCGCGGACGGTGGTGTCAATCGCCCCCAGCTGCAGGCGTGTTGAAGTCGGCAGCGGCTCCAGGCCCGGCAGGAGTCCCAACTCCCCGACGACACCTCCTCCGAGGCCACCGCCCGCATCCTCGCCTCCGCCCCCTTCGGCACCCAGCACAGCTCCTGGGTCCTCAACGACCGCGCGGACACGGACATGGCGGACCGGGCGCAGGAGATCCTCACGGCGGTGGCGCCCTGACCCGTCGCCCTCGCCCTGCAGCTCTGAGTCTTGCGCCCTGAGCAGTGGTGCGTGACAGCCGCGCCACCAGCGCAGTCATCAGCGTTTCATCGCGATGTCAACGCCCGTGCCTAGCGTCTGGAGCCTTCGCTCTCGGACTAGTCCACGACCTCAGGGGGAGATCAGGCAATGTCGAAAACGAGCAGGACGGCACGGGCTGTTCGCACCGCGGCCGTAGCGGCGGCGCTGACCACCAGCGCCGCCGTCGCGTTCCCGTCCGCCGCGCACGCGGCCAACGCGGAGCACTACTACATCGAGATCGGCGGCACCGGTCCTACCGATTCCGGTCCCGATTGCCCCACGATCACCAAGTCCTACACCACCGCGAACGACCATCTCCACCTCGGTTCCTCCGCGATCAAGGTGTGCTACCCGGCCACCGCCGGCCCGCTCATCGGTCCCCACGGCGGGCTCATCGAGCCCCCCTTGCAGCTCAACCCCGACGCCGCCACCGCACCGACCTACGACGCCAGCGTGCAACAGGGCTACCGGAACGGGTTGCAGGCGGCGGAGGACACCCACCGCGCGCACCCGAACGCGCGCCTCACGATCACCGGCTACTCCCAGGGCGCCCAGGCCGCGGACGAGGTGCTCCAGACGATCGCGAGCGGCAGCACCGGCATTCCGCGCTCCCAGGTCGACGGCATGCTCTACGCCGACCCGATGCAGCCCGACACCGGCTTGTTCGCGCATCTCCCCAAGGGATTGGGCATCCCCGGGGTCGCCACCGCCGCCGGCGCCGGCCCGGCGAAGTTCAACGGCATCCCGGTCAAGCGGTACTGCATCATCGGCGACCCGGTGTGCGACTTGAGGTCCATCACGAACGCACCCGGCTACTTCAACCTGCACTGGAAATACCCGGACTTCGTCATCCCCAAGAACCTCACCCAGGACGGCCAGGACGGCGTCCAGTGGCTGAATGAGAACGGAGACCCCGCGTAGGGCTGCTGACGGAACCGGGGGGGCAGGGCCCGCGGGACCGGGCACGGTCGGCCACGCTCCGACCGTGCCCGGGCCAGCGGGCCCTGCCCCGCCCTGCTCTGCTCTTCTCTGCTCTGCTCTGCTCTGCTCTGCCCGAGACGCTATGACTCGTACGCGCCGGCGCCCGGCCGTCGTTGCTGTCGTCGGCGGCCCAGATCGTCCAGCGCGGGAGATTCTCGCCCGGTTGGCGTCGGTGTCGGGGAGGGCGGCGCCCCGTTCGATGAAGTCGCGCGCCCAGCCAGGTCCTCGGCCACGGCGCCGTGCCGGCGCAGCCGGTGACGTATCGCGATCTCCGACGCGGTGCCGGTCTCTCCTCGCCCAGGATCGCGCGTGACCGACGCCGGAGTTCGGCGGCCGCCTGCACGTTGCCCAGCTTCGCCTCGGCCGTGGCCAGCCTGCCGAGGACGGCGGAGTACAGGGGGACGTCCCCAAGACGTCTGGCCAGGTCCTCGACCTTCCCGAAGGTGCCCACGGCCTCCGCGGCTCGACCGAGGTCGAGTTGGAGTCCGCCGAGGGGGAGCAGGGTCTTGCCGTGCAGCCGGGGCTGTCCGACTTCTCGGCCCGGGCGATCGCCTCCAGGTAGCGGTCGTGAGCCTTGTCGTACGGGCCGAGCTGGTGGTGCATATCGCCGGCGCGGGTCACGACCGACCCCATGAGCCAGTCGTCGTGCTCCAACGCCCCGGCCCGGCGGAGTCGCGACATCGGCGAGAACGAGATCACCCTCGTCCAGCTCAACTGCGCCAACTGAACCACCGACACGACGAAGGCCCCCACCGCGGTGAGGGCCTTTCGTTCTGTCCCCGCAGGTGCGGCGCGGCCACCGCCCCGAACGGTGCCGGTGCCGCCGACTGTCGCTGCTGGATTTCAGGCACAGTTGCTCAGCCCATGGACATGGGGCCGGATTCGTCCGAGTTGGTCCGATCCTCGTCGCCCCAGCGGCGCCCGGGATGGCGGGCCCCCTGGTCGGAATCCGGACCGCGGTGTCCGAGATGACGCGTCCCCTGGTCGGAATCCGGACCTGCGTCAACGGTCTGGGTGAGGGTGCCGCGGGGTGCGTCGTCATCGCCGGCGGCAGCTGTTCCCGCAGTCGCCAGGGCGGCAATAGCAGTCAGGGCAACAGCGATCAAATTGGTGCGTACCCGCATGAAGCTCTCCTATCGATAGATACGGATCACGCTTCCCGACCATTTGACGTTCACACCGTCAGTGACCATGTGCGCACGAAAGAGTGATCGGTTCAGCGGTTCCCGCGGGAGTCGGTGTCACCGTCGGGTGATTCCCCGTCCACGGAGACTCCACAGCGCAGACGTGGACGTTGCCCACTCGGCTCACGCACCCTGGTCCGTTCGGCCCTCCCGACATCGGAGAGAAGGGAGGGGAACGAAGCTGACGTCGAACGTCTTGTTGCAGAGCGGGCACGGCCACCGGACCGCGCCACCACGACCCAGGATCATTGATTCACCCCCCGGGACGAGGAACGCCACCATGCGCACAACGAAAGCCACCATGCGGCGCGTGGCCGTTGCCTCGTGTGCAGCACCCTCGACCGCCAGCGCTCCGATCGCCCCGGTCAGCCGGGGACCGGCGAACGAGGCCGTGATCGCCGGGGCGATGACCAGGAGCGGACCGAGGTGGACGTAGGCCGGGACCACGATGTCAACGACCGTGATCACTGCGATGAGCACGACCGGGATCACCAGCAGCGCATGGCGCGAGGTCCATGGCTGCCGCAGGCCGACGAAACGCTGCCGGACGGCCATGTCTCCCCCTGCACCACTCCGGCGCAGGGTGGAGACTCCAGTGTGGCGCTACCGGTGGTGCGGCGGGTGCGGTGGCGGTGTCGGGACGGTGGCCACGCTGGGCGCGGGGTCGGGCCAGACGAGCAGGGGCAGGGGCGCGTGAGCGTGCACCCTTGCTGTTGAAGATCTCAGTCGGCCGACGGGGCGGGAACGTCGCCGAGATCGGACCCGCCATTGTTGTGTCGTGTGTTGTGTCGTTCCAGTTGGCAACGCATATCGAGCAGGTGGTGGCGCAGCTCATGCAGGGTGTGAACCGCGAGCCAGCTCAGTGAGCGTTCCTCACGTTCGGGATAGGTGTACACGACTGTGCGACCCCAGTCCGCGGGCGACAGCCGGTCGAGGACGTTGGCGAACAGCAGTGCCGCATCCTGGAGTTGGCGGGCGACATCGGCCGGCTGCTGCTGATCGTATCCATCGTGGTCAACTCGCTCGTCGCGCCCCATGGGCTCAGCGACCGGCGTTTCACGACGTCGCGCGGCCAGCACTCGCTCCCGCTGGGCCAGCAGCACGTCGCGCACGTGGCAGGCGTACTCAAGCGCTGACCACACCTGCGGCGCCGAACGCCGCCGCAGCACGGCCGTTTCGCCCCCCAACAAGTCCGCGTACTCGCCTGCATGACCCTTGGCGAGTGCCGAGACCGCGGGAGCCAGGGTGAGCTCATATGCGAAACCGCATTCCATGCACGTTGTCATGTCTGGACGATAACGACGCGTCTCCTGCGGAGACGACCGACCCACGTCCGACGGACTGCGGACCGGGTCCTATGTGGCGCAACGACTCCAGGCTGGCCCCGGCTCCCGGGCAATCTCCCTCACCGTCCTCCCGGCGGAGTCCACCCCCCTTGGCACCGCCGCGGACCACCGAGCCGGCGTGGCGTACGCCACGCAACCTCCCCCGACTTATCGCCATCTAGCCTGTCAGACATCAACCTTCCCGACGCCCCGGTCGAGAGAACGTGCGAGCCCTGGTCGCAGCACCTGGATATTCTGCGACCTGCATGACGGCATCCCAGGGCTGGGGGTTCCACTTGCGGTCCGGTTGGCCCGGCCGCCCGGCAGAAGGCTCCACATGGGTCTCACCAGTAAGAAAGTGCTGCTTCTTGCCGTCCTCCTCGCGGTGGCGCTGTTCGTTCTCACCATCTGGCTGTGGCCGCGCGTCTCCAGGGGACGCGGGCGCGCGGTACTCGGTCGTATCGGGCTGCTCTTCGCCACGCAGCTCTCGCTCTTCGCGGCCATCGGCCTGTTCGCCAACAACTCCTTCGGCTTCTACGCCTCTTGGGCCGACCTCTTCGGCCAGGAGCAGGAGCCGGGTGTGGTGACGCATTCCAAGACCGGGTCGTACGGCACCCAGCTGCAGGTGCTGGGCACCGAGCGCCTGAGCATCCCGAACGCCGGTGTCCCGTCAGCCTCCGGCAGACTGGACAAGGTCCTCATCCGTGGTGAGAAGTCCAAGATCTCCGTCCCGGCCTACGTCTACCTGCCGCCGCAGTACTTCCAGAAGAAGTACGCGGGCAAGAAGTTCCCCGCGGCGGTGGTGCTCACCGGCTACCCGGGCACCGCCGAGGCGCTCTACAAGAAGCTGCATTACCCGCAGACCCAGTACGACCTGCTCCAGCAGAACCGCATGCAGCCGACCGTCCTGGTGATGATGCGCCCGACCGTTGTGGCGCAGCGCGACACCGAATGCGTGGACATACCCAACGGCCCCCAGACTCAGACGTTCTTCACCCACGATCTACGCAAGGACATCAGCGACCACTACCGCGTCGGCGAGGAAGCCAAGAGCTGGGGCATCATGGGCGACTCCACCGGTGGTTACTGCGCCCTGCAGATGACGATGCGCAACCCCCAGTCGTTCTCCACTGCCGTGTCCCTCTCCGGCGACTACAAGGCGCCGATCGACGCCACCACCGGACCCCTCTTCGGTGGCAGCAAGCAGCTGGAACGGGAGCACGACCTGCTCTGGCGGCAGCAGCACCTGCCCGCTCCCCGGGTGAACCTGCTGGTCACCAGCAGCAAGGTCGGCGAGAGCAACTACAAGCCCACCCTGAAGTTCATCGAGGGGACCAAGTCGCCGTCCACCGTCGCGTCGATCATCCTCGACAGCGGCGGCCACAACTTCAACACATGGCGCCGGGAGATCCCGGCGGCCCTGGAGTGGATGGGCGGAAAGCTCACTGCCTGACGCGAGTCGGTCACGACCTTCTGACGAGCACCATGCGTCCCGGGAGCGGCCCGGGACCCGCGGCACCCGCCGTGGCCCCCAGGCCGCTTCCCGCTTCAAAGGGGCTGCTCCTGCTCTGGGGATGTGGACCTGCAGGAAGCCCCATCGTCCCAGCTCAGAAGGCATCCGCGTCTTCATGTCCACGCTCTGGACCGGTCATTGCTCGGTGGATCGAAGTTCAGAGCAAGGCCATTCTCCGATGGTGTCGGCACTCTCCCTTCGGCAGTCGGTGGGTCTCGGCCCGATGTGAAACCCCGGCGAAGCGACGGCTGCGCCCAGATGAGGGTCGTCATCGGCTTTCCAGCCGTGCTGCCAGATCGGCAGGGAGTGTGTCCCGGTTTGCCCGGGTCACCTGGACGAGTTCGATGTCCGCGCGCCGCTTGAGGGCGTCGGTGAACGGGTCACTCTTGGCGTGGACCGTGGCGACGATGTCGATGTCGGACTCGAACAGGGACCGGACTGTGTCCCGGAACGCCGTGCACGTCAGCTCCATACGCCCGAGCTCGTCGATCAGCACGAGTTCACCAGGAGCCGGATCCGCTGCCGCCGACCTGAGCGGCGGCCATGCAAGCCGCTCCATGACTCCCAGGTCGACGCCGTACCGGCCCACCCGCGGTGGACCCGGGAAGTCGACATGGGCGAGCACTGCTCGCGGGCCTCCCCCCAGTGTTTCCAACGCGAAACCGACCCGGGTGCCGCCTTGCCGGATCTCCTCCGTGGTGAAGCCGACAGACCTACGGGTGCGCAGGAGTGCGGCCAGTCGGCGGATGACGGTCGTCTTGCCCGAGCCGGGGCGTCCTTCGAGCAGAATTCTCGTGGGCAACGTGAGCTCCGATCAGGTCCGCCTTACGAGGTTCCCGGCGCGGTGGCCGGGGTGCTCGGCCGATCGGGTTTTCTGCCCGCTTCGATCGGTGCCGACCAGGCTGTTCCGGGTAGAGCCGCGCGCATGACTGGAATTGAGCTCAGAAGCGTGGCGTTCGACGACCATGCGGCGATCCCTCGACGCCACAGCGGGGAGGGGGACGACGTCTCGCCACCGCTGACGTGGTCCGCGGCACCGGACGGTACGGCGGAGTTGGTCCTGCTCTGCGAGGACCCTGACGCCCCGGGCGGGGCGTTTCTGCACTGGCTGGTCACCGGCATCGATCCGGAGAGTTCCGGTGCGGCGGAGGGGGAGGTCCCTCAAGGTGGCCAGGAGTGGCCCAACGGATTCGGCCGGGTGGGCTGGGCTGGTCCGATGCCTCCGCCGGGGCATGGTGTGCACCGCTACTTCTTCCGCCTGTGGGCCGTGTCGGAGCCACTTTCCCTGCACGGGCGGCCGACAGCCGATGCAGTGCATCATGCCGTGAAGGGCCAGGAGCTGGCGAGTGGCACGCTGGTGGGCACCTACCGACGCTGACTGCCGTTCTTCACTGGCGACGGAGCACGTCGGCAAGCAGGGCCGGCAGCTCCGGCTCGTCGTTCGACACCCGGCGCGACAGTGCCGTCACCGTCCAGACAGCGCAGCGATGGTGGGGTCTTGCCGATGCCCGTTCCCGCCCAGATCCGGGCCATGGGTTCCTCCGCCCGCTCGACGCGCCGTGTTTCCCGGGCGACCCCGCCATGTGGTGGGCGGGACGCCGGGATCGCCGCCGGGAACGGGCACGACTGCTGATCGTCACGGCATGGCCGACGCCGTACGACGCACTGGCGGACGAATCATCCGCCAGCCGATCGGGACCGCGTTGCCTGCGCTGCTGGCAAGGCTGGGGGAGCAGCGGGTACTCAGCGCCCTTGGCGGGTCGACCGCCCAGCCGTAGTCGGCTGAGACGGTCCACCCGTCCTCCGGCTGTCTGCCGACGGTCTCCGGCCGTCCACGGTCAGACGGGCGCGGGGACCTGCGCCTTGGCGATGAGCAGCTCCAGCAGCGAGAGCAGGGCGCCGCGGACGTCCTCCCGGGAGCGGGCGTCGAGCAGGAGGACGGGGGTGTTCGGGTCCCGCAGGTGCAGGGCCGCTCTGATCTCCTCGGCGGTGTACGGCTGTTCGCCGTGGAAGCAGTTCGCGCCGATGATGAACGGCAGTCCGCGGTTCTCGAAGAAGTCGACGGCGGGGAAGCTGCGGTCCAGTCGCCGGGTGTCGACCAGGACGATCGCCCCGAGTGCCCCGTACAGCAAGTCGTCCCACATGAACCAGAAGCGCTCCTGTCCCGGTGTACCGAAGAGATACAGGACCACTCCGGCGTCGGTGAGGGTGATACGGCCGAAGTCCATCGCGACCGTGGTCGCAGTCTTGCTCTCGATGCCGTCGAGGTCGTCGACTCCGACGCCCGCGGCCGTCAGCCGCTCTTCGGTGCGCAGCGGATCGATCTCGGATATCGCCTCGACCAGGGTCGTCTTGCCGACGCCGAAGCCCCCGGCGATGAGGACCTTGACGGGGGACGCTTCCGGTGCGGTGGTGTCATAGTCGGGCAAGGTTGTCCCTGATTTTCACGAGCAGGTGGACATTGGAGGTCTCGGAGGCGTCCAGCGGCGGCCGGTGGCGGATCAGACCGCGGTCCAGCAGTTCGCCGAGCAGGACCACCATGGGGGTAAGGCGCATCTGCATCCGGGCGGCGATCTCGGCGACCGCCCGTCCGTTCGGTGCCGGGCACATGGCGAGGATTTCCTGCCACTCTGTGGGCAGGCTGCCGTGACCGTCGGCGTCAGTGGTCGCTGTGATCATCGTGTCCATCGTCAGGTCATGGCGGGATGCGGCCGTACGCCCATCGGTGAGGGCGTACAGTCGCGTCCGGCGGCGCCGTCCGGGCTGGGGGTCGGCTGCCATTACGACGTGGACGCCTGTGTGCGTTCTGGGGTGCCCAGCCACTCGCCGAGCGCCTGCGCGGCGCGGACCGTCTCGCCGCCCAGTTCCCCGAGCCGTGCCTTGCGGGAGGCCACCACGATCAGCGTGCTGCCCGACCCGCACCCCACGATGCACAGGTATCGGTCGTCCATCTCGACGAGTTGGCGGATCACCCCGCCACCGTCGATCTCTCGCGAGATGGCTTTCATGGTGGACGCGATGCCGGAGGCAGCCGCGGCCACCCGCTCGGCCTGGTCCTGTTCGAGCAGGTAGGAGCTGAGCTTGATCCCGTCGTTGGAGAGCAGTACGGCTCCCTGGATCCCAGCGATCCTGCTCAGGTTGTTGTCCAGGATGCTGTAGATCGCGTCGTTCTGTGTCGTCGTCATGGCTGGTCCTGTCGGAGCTCGAGTTCCACTTTCCTGGTGCTGTCTTCGTAGTCCGCCCAGGCGTCGGCCACCTCTTCGGGCGTGGCGGCGTCCTGACCGACCGGTTCGGCCGCACGCGACTCGTGGAGCTGCCGGGCCATGTGGGTCTGCGGGACGCGCTCGGGGAGGGCCGGCCGGGCGGGGACGCCCCCGGAGCCGGACCGGGGCGATGCCCCCGGCGCCGTGGACCGGGCCGACCCGACCAGCTCTCCCCGCTGTCGGCGCGGCAGTCCCGACGCGGTGGGAGCGGGGTCGTCCGCCGGATCGTCGGGCCGCTCCTGCGGGACGAGCTCGGGCTGGTGTCCCTCGGCGGACTGCGGTACGGGCGCGGGCCGCTTCGCCGGCTCGGGCACCGCGGTGCGCTCCGGGGTCTCCGCGAGGTGCTCACCCGGGACGATCACCACAGCGGATGTTCCGCCGAACGCCGACCGGCGCAGCGTGACCTTCGCCCCGAGCTGGTCGGCGAGGTGGCCGACCACGAAGAGGCCGAGCCGGTGCGCGTTCTCGGCCAGTACGGAGTAAGGCGGGGCCGAGTGCAGGCGGCCGTTCATCTCCTCGTACCTCTCAGCGGTCACGCGCGGGCCACGGTCCTCGATCTCGATGCAGAGGCCGTCGCCCACGAGTTCGGACCGGATGGAGACCTTCGTCGTCGGCGGGGAGAAGCGCGTGGCGTTGTCCAGCAGTTCTGCCAGCAGGTGGCTGAGCTGGCTGACCGTGCTGGGTTCGACACTGGTCTCGTCCATGGCGTGACGGTCGATGCGCCGGAAGTCCTCGACTTCAGCGGCTGCTTCCCGGAGCAGGTCGGCGATGCGCATGGGCTCGGTGTGCGGGTCGGGGATCTCGCCGCCCGCCAGGATGAGCAGGTTCTCGATCTGTCTCCGCATCCCCACCGTGAGCTGATCGGACCTCATGAGGTCGGCGAGGAGCGCCTCGTCCTGGCCGAAGGTGTCCTGAAGGTGCTCGGTGAGGGCGAGCTGCCGGCTGACCAGGTTCCCGGTCCGTGAGGCGATACCGGAGGCGAACATGCTGAAGCCCTGTCGCTCGTCGGCGAGCTTGCGGTGCCCCTCAAGGGACACGGCGACGACGCGGGCGAAGGCGTCACTGATCCGTCCGACCTCGTCCTGCTCGCCCTTCGGCTGCGGCAGCGCGTCGGCGCCGACTGCCGCTCCGCGCTGCAGGCGGTCCACGATGTCCGGCAGGGTCTCCTCGGCGACCGTCACCGTGCGGTCGTGGAGATCCCGCAAACGGCGCAGGACGGAGCGCGTGGTGAAGACCACGACGGCGACGACCAGCAGGAGGGCGGCACCGCTCGCCGCCACCAGCAGCGCGATCTGACTCTCCAACTGCGCTGCCCGGTCGTCGGCGTGTGCGAGCAGCTCGTGCAGTCTGCTCTCGTTGAAGGCGTCCAACTGGGCGGAAAAGGCGTCCTCGGTCGCATCCCAGTCGTGGACGGCAGGCGGCAGTACGACGCCGGAAGGCGTGTCCCGGTGCTCGGAGATGACCGCCTGCTCGATGCGGGACTTGGCCTTCCAGGGCTTCGAGGCCAGGATCCGCCGGAGGGCCTGCTGGTCCTCAGCCGGCAGATCGAGCACGATCGTGTCGTACAAGTAGTTGCTGGAGCCGGCGGCTTCGATGAAATCACCGAACCTGGCGTACGTCAGTTTCCCGGAGGTGTCTGCCAGCGAGAGGATCGCATCCTCGCGCGACACCACCTCCGATGCCGAGAACAGGGAGACCAACGACGTTCTCTCCTGCGTCAGCCCACCGTCGTCCACGGAGCTGGAGTCCGCGTAGCTGCGGATCGTCTCGTTGATCACGCCGGTGTAGTAGTCGAGGGTGTCTGCCAGGCTGCCGTGGCGTGTGTCGGCGCGCTCGCGTTGGGTGCCCAAGTCCGTGAGTCGCCGCGTGGTCTCCTGGAGGTGGTGCTTGGCGACGTCCGAATGCACCTGACCGGGGTCCGACGACTTCAGGAACGCGGCCACGGCCCGGTCGGTGTTCGCTCGGTGGCTGCGCAGGTCGGCCGCGGCTACGGGCGTGCCCGACCACCACGCGGCGGTGATCGCGCGCTCGGACTGCAATCTGATCACGAGCTGGTACAGGGGTATGCCTGTCTGCCGGCCGGCCACCGCGGCTTGGCGCAGTTGCTGCGACTCCTGCAGCAACTGATTCGAGGTGACGAGGACTTGGACGCCCATGGCCACGGTGGGCACCACCGCCAGCCAGACGAGCAAGGTACGCAGGCGCACCACACGCCGTCGACGCCGTGGCACCGGCTCGCCTGGGCCTTCGGATGCTGTAGGGGTCATCAGTCCTCATAAACGGAGTCGGTCATTCCCGAGCGGGCGCCGATCATAACCAGTCAACTTGAATAACGCAGATTGAAGTTGACGTCGAGGAATGGTATTGGCGCTCAAGAGGAATTGATCGCCGCTTGGGGTAATTGTTGACTGTGTGCGCAGATGGGGCAGATTGCATGCCAAGGCGTCAATGCACCAGAAGTCGCGTCTCAACCGATCCTGGATCGTGCAAGTCGGACGGAGGACCTGGTCGGGGGATCTTCCGGCGGTACGCGCATAAAGGCAGGGCCTCCTGGTAGCTCGGGGGTGCGACCCCATTCCGAGCGGTTCCCGGAGGCCCTGTTGTCGTTGTTGCACGCGCCCGATCCAGTTGACTTCAACTCGCCCGCCGGGTCGAGCGATTGCCTCGCGCACGTGTACGGCAACGCGGCCGATCAACCCGATCGGGTGCGCCGGTATCCGTCGGATATGACGGATGCGGAGTGGGCGGCCGTCCGGCCGTTGTTGCCGGTACCGGCCTGGCTCCAGGGCAGAGGCGGACAGCCGGAAGGCTACTGCCCGGATGGTGGGCGTGGTTCGGCGACGCGATCAACTGGAACGGAGGGCCCGCCATAGTCAAGCCGCCCTTCGGCGGCTCCAGCGTAGGCATGAGCCTGTTCCGCGATCAGGCGGACCTTCCCCCGGCGCTTTCGGGCGCTGCCGGCGCTCGACCGTCAGGCAGAGCTCGACCAGGGTCTTCACCGGCCCGTCCGCGCGCAAGATCGCGTCGGTGAGCTCGAAGAGCGCATCAGCACGGCTGTACAGACAGTCGCAGAACGCGACCCGAAGCGGGACAACACGCTCAATGCCTCGCCTGCGGGCGCGTCGACGGGGAGGCTCATGGGCAGCAGCATTTCTTTCGTGCTTCGTTACTCGACATCTCGAAGCGTGAAGCACGGCCGCGTCACGCGCCCCGGCTCCCGGGGATCTCAGCAGGTCGAGTGACCTGCGACGTTAAACGCCAAGCTTGGGGACCTGCAGCAACGGCCCCGTCGGTGAACATCCGAAGGGACCGCTACTGTCAAGTAGACGTCAGCGCCGGTCGTTTAGCGGGTTTGGTACCCACCGCACCACGAGGCCGACGGCCGCTGTTCCCTGCGCGCGAGATGCCCGCACGAAGCTGGCGGCCGTCTACTTCAATCTGCGTCGCCACGCAGGGCGGCCCGCTCCCGTCGCGCTGAAACCACCGCGGTCACACCCAGACGCTCCTCTGAATTCCCCAACCCCAACTGCCGAACACTTCTCCACCGTAAGCACCTGCCTGCAGGTACACACGCCCATCCGGACGCAAACGGCCCGTCTCCTTGATACTCACGTTGGAATGTTTGCCGCAGGGGCCTGTCACATACCGCCAGCTTTCGGCACTGGAGCCGAAAGCCAGACCCCATTTCTGTGCCGGCCCCTCTTCGTGGTTACACCAAGACTTCACGACGGCTGACAGTTCATACCGATCGCCGATCCGGGTCACCGTAGCCTTGATCTCCACACGGTACGAGTTGTGGGTGACGCCGCTGTACCTCGGGACTGCCGTTGAGAAGGAAACACAAGGTCCGGGCCAACGGCGTTCTTCACTACCGCGCCCGCGCCCGGGACCAGATCGCGAACCTCCGGAGTGACCGGGCTGAACATGCCACCGTTGAGGAGCGGGGATGACCCCGCACGCGCCACCCCGGATGAACTGAGAGCCGATACTGCGCCTGCCGTGATCCGCAGACAGAAACGCTCGACCACCCCTCCCCCGGGACCAACCACAATGCCCCACCACGTACAGTCCCGGGCCTCACCCTGCCCGCAACGACCCTCAACATCCCCGAAGCACGGTAGGACAACCCCCAGGGACGACAGCGGGAAACGTCGCTTCGATACGGCCGCAGCAGTCTCAATGGTCCGGCAGAGGTCGGGCTTGTCTCGAAGGCTGCGTGCACCGGTGCGCCGGGGCTGTCGAGCTTGGCCTGGAACAGGTGGAACCTCCACCTCACAGGCCCGATCCTTCCCTGAGTCGAGCCTTCGAGTCTCCGAACGACAATTACGCCTTCGTGTATCCAGGCAAGGCGGAATGGGGTTGGTGTGCGTTGTGACGACAGGGCAGCAAGGAGTTCTCTCCTCGACAACAGCGAGGAGATGCCCGCAGACGACACGGGTGAGTGCTACGACGCGGTGGTGCTGGCGGGAGGGCGAGGCCGGCGTTTGGGCGGAGCGGACAAGCCGATGGTGTCCGTTGGTGGCATGTCGTTGCTCGATCGGGCACTTCAGGCATGTGGCGGGGCGGGGAGGACGATTGTGGTGGGCCCGCACCGGGCCACGGTCCGCCCCGTACGTCATGTGCAGGAGAGTCCGGTGCACGGCGGGCCGCTGGCGGCGCTGGCTGCGGGAGCGAGCTGGGTGTGTGCACCGTTCGTGGTGGTTCTGGCTGCGGATCTTCCCTTCGTGCGGCAGGAGACGGTTGCGGAGTTGCTGCGCCAGGCGGCTGGTTCCGGGACCGAGGGCGCGGTCATGTTGGAGACACAGGGCCGGGACAATCCGCTGTTCGCCGCATACCGGACCGCAGCTGTGCGACGAGGTCTTGCGCTGGCCCTCGCTCGGCACGGAGTGTTGACGGGCCTGCCGATCCGTGTACTGACCCATTCTCTTGCCCTGCGGTACGTGCCTGATGTCGGCGGAGTGTCTATCGACTGCGACACGTGGGAGGTGGTAGCTCTCGCTCGGGCCATCCTGAAGACAAACGCCGGTTGACCACACTCCGAGCACGAATTCATCCCCCTCCCCACACTGGTTGCGAGGTGGCACAGTTGGCAATAAGAGAAGAACTGGCCTGTGAAGAGATCATCGGTCGATATCAGTTCAACGGAGCGGGCACGGGTGCGATGCCCCAACTTCTCAAAGCCCTCGGTGACCCGGGACGCAACCTGCGGGGCATGACGGTCGTCGGCACCAACGGGAAGGGTTCGACCTGCGCGTTCGCCGTCTCAGCGTTGGCTGCGGCCGGGCTGCGGATCGGAAGCATGCCCAGCCCGCACCTGCAGCGGGTCACCGAACGCATCCGCATCAACGGAGTGCCCATCTCTCCCACCGCATGTCACCGAGCCTTCGCGAAGGTCGACGACACCCTGAGGAGTACGGGCCTTTCGGTCAATGCGGGAGCAGTGCATGCAGCCGCAGCCGCGGGGCATTTCGCCTGCTCGGAAGTGGACTTGGCCGTCATGGAAGCGAGCATCGGGGGCCGGCGCACCGCGGTCAACTGCTTCGACACCGGGGTGAAGGTCATTACCGGAGTGGGACTGGACCACGAGCATCTGCTGGGCAACACCCTGGGCGAGATCGCACGGAACAAGGCAGGCATTGTGCGAGACGGCGATCATGTCGTGCTCGGCGAGCTGCCCGAGGAGGCGGCCAAGGCCGTAGACGTCGTCCTCGGCAACCACACGGAGCTGACCGTCTGGCGCATCCACCAGGAAGTCCGCTACCGGCCACGCATGGCCCGTGATGCTCGCACCGTGCTGGACGTCGTCACCCCATATGCCGTCCACCGGGAATTGCCCTGTCCGCTCCGCGGAGAACACCAGCATCACAATCTGGCTCTTGCTGTAGCGGGCATCGACTCGCTGGCCGAACGAGGACTGATCCGAGGTATCCCGGAGGAGGCTCTGCGCGGCGGCCTTGCCGCGACCCGCTGGCCCGGCCGCCTCGAACTGCTGGCACCGGCCCGCCTCGGCTCCTGGACCGGCCGCCTGCTGCTCGACGTTGCCGCCAACCACCAGGGTGCAGCGACCGTGGCCCCGGAAATCCTGCGAGAATCCCGCGCCGCTGAGCACACGGCCCTCGTCTTCGGCACCCTCAAGTACAAGAACGTGGCAACCATGCTTGAGCCGCTGCCCGCTGACTGGCCGGTGGTACTGACCCGGGTCGGGCACCCCAACGAAGCGGTCCCGGACGCGATGCGCACCGCCTTGGCGACGCGCCGAGAACTGTCCGTACGGCAGGAGACCGCTGACGCGCTCCGCCACGCCACCGAACTCGTCGGGGCCGGCGGCCTCGTCACGGTTCTCGGAACCCCCCTCCTTATCGGCCGTGTCCGTGAACTGTTCCATCTCCCGCCCGGCTGACCACTGCCGCCCGAACGTGAGACTTCCCGGCCGCAACGAACAGTCTGGAACGTACTGCCGGGCCGGTGCGGGGGCTTCGCCCAACGCCAGGCAGTTCTAGGCAGGGGGCAGGGATTCGGCCACGGCACGCCACGCGGTGAGGGGGAAGGCATGCGGAGTGTCGGTGACGACCTGGAGGGCGACGTGGTCCGCGCCCGCCTCCAGATGTGCCAGGACACGCCGCGCGACGACGTCGGCGGACCCCCACGCCACCAGCGAGTCGACGAAGCGGTCGCTGCCACCGTCGGCAAGGTCGCCCCGGGTGAACCCGCCTTCCAACCAGGTGCGTACGTAGTTGGTCTTCGTGAGATAGGGGCTGATTGCCCGCCGCGCCGTGGCACGGGCGGTGACCGGGTCGGTGTCCACCACGGACGTCAGCACCGGAGCGAGGAGCGGCCCCGCCCCCAGCGCAGCGCGTACCCGGGCGGTGTGCGACGGCGGTACCAGGTAGGGCTGCACACCAGCGGTCCGGTCGGCGGCGAGCCGGGTCATCAGGGGCCGGTGCGCGCCCAGGATCCGCGCGGCCTTCGGCAGCGAACCGGCGGAGGTGTCCAGCGCGTCGAGGTAGGCGGACATCGCCGCGTAGGGGCGCCGGTAGGCCGCGGCGATCTCCGCGTGACTGACGGCCAGGCCCACCAGTGTCCGTTGCCGATACGGTGCGGGAAGCCCACGGTAGGCAAAGGCGAGCCGACCGGGTGGAAGGCTCCAAATGGAGACGCAGGACGGGGCGACGACCACGTACCGGGTCGCCGTGAGGAGGTTGAGACTGCTGCGCAGGTCCCCGCTCGGGTTGCCGCCGGGAACGCCGCCCAGCCACAGTGTGCCGTAGCCGAGGTCCTCCAGCTCACAGGCCGCCACCCGCGCTCGCTCGGGGTCACCGTGCGTGAACGCCGTACTCCACACCCCGACCGGCGACACATCCATACCGTGCCCTCCTCGGAACTCGACTGACCGCGGCCGCTCCTGACGGCCACTCGGTCGCAGTCTGACGCGTGGCGCCCTAACAGGACCTGCGCGCTCAACAGACGGGTGCGCAAATCCGCGATCCAATGCTGCGCAGAAAGGAATTCAGTGCCCAAGTCAGAGCCTCGGGCACTGAACTATTTTCCCTGATCCGACAGCCGCGAAGACCCCAAGTGGGACTCGATCATCCACGAGTCCGCCCCGATCACGGTTCGGCTTGTTTTCTCATGCCGTACGACACAAAAGGATCCGCGAGAATCCGGTCAAGCCGGCCGAGATGCCCGAAAATCCCGTCATGCCCGTTGCGGATTGCGCATTGGTGAGTCGTTGGACGTATCTCCGGAGGACATCCTCGACGGTACCTTGCGTTGCCGACGGCAAGTGGTGCGCATCAAGAATTCTTCAGGTGAGTACGTTGCCCTCTCTGCACCCCTGAAGCATCGGAAAGGGGGCGAGTGGCGCGACATACCCGCGCCCGACTCCCTGGAGCCGCTTGTTGAACGGCTCCCTATACGGAATCAAGCCGAGGGAATGATCCATCCGGACCTCTTTCGTAAGTCCTGGGATCGCGCCCTCGAACGCCTCGGGCTTCCCGACTGCAACCCGCACGACCTGAGGCACAAGTGGGCCACCGTGACCCTGAGCAGCGGTGTGCCCATCCATGATGGTGTCGCGGTGGATGGGGCACAGCTCCATCAAGATCACGGTGGACCGGTACGGGCGCCTCACCCTCGACGGCGGTGAGCGCTGTCGTCAGGTCGTCGAGGCCGCCTTCGGGGTGCACATGCTCAGCGGATTCCCAGCTCCGCGAGTACCCGGTGCTGAGTTGGTGCCGGCTCAGCCGGGAAGTAGAGGTAGCAGACTCCTCCCGAACCGCTCTTGACCTGGCCTTTTGCGTCGTGGCGCTTCGTCCTGAGCCAGATGTTCTCGAACTGCCGGCGTTTGTAGACGCGACGGACGGCCGGGTCGTTCGGGGAGGCCGGGTCGTTGGCGATGACGTCGCCGGCCTTGGTGAAGCCGATGACGGTCATCAGGTGGCCGGCGGTGCCGTAGCCCGCGCCGTCGAGTTCGGTCTTCAGGAAGGACTGCGAGGTGATGACCGGGATGCCCGCGTGGACCAGGCGCTCGATGTCGTTGAGGGAGGCGAGGCGGGTGACGACGGACCGCATGTCGCGGTAGGTGGCGGCGTAGGCGGCGTTGAAGGGCCAGTTGCCGCAGCCCTTGTACTGGTAGTCGAAGGTGTGGCGGGCGGCGTTGCAGACCTGGGGGTCGGCGTAGGCGGGGTCGACCCAGGCGAGCTGCTCGCGGGTGGGCCGGCGGCCCCAGTACTCGATGATCATCTCGGAGGAGGTGGGGCTGCACCACGCCTCTCCCCCGTTGTCGTACTCGGGGTACTGGCCCTTGTGGATCTCCTGCGAGTAGCGGGGGACGGGCAGCTCGCGGCCGACGGTGCCGGGCCTGGACGCCGGCACGTCGAAGCGGTCGGGGATGTCCGAGCCCATCGCGCCCAGCCGCCAGACGGTGGGGGTGAGCGGGGTGGCGGGCCGGCGGTAGAGGGTGAGCCGGAGCTGGTACGCGGCCAGGCGCAGACCGCTCGACGGGGTGTCGATGGCGAGGGTGTCAGTGGAGATGCTGCTCTTGCCGTCCTTCTGGCCGTCGACGGAGGTGCGCCGGATGTCGGCCTCCCCGTCGCCGGCGGTCCAGCGGCCCATCACGTACCAGGGCGTGTGGCCGCCGTCGCTGTAGGTGCCGCGCAGCTCCACGGCGATCCAGGTCCCGGCCGGGGTGTGCGCGTTCCAGGAGGCGACGACCTCGGTCGCGGGGACCGCAAGGCGGTACACCGGGCCGGTCCAGGTGGCGTACTCCCAGGGGGCGGCCCTGCCGGTGTGCGGGTCGTGGTAGACGGCGATGCCGGCGGGACGGCCGATCCGGACGCCGGGGCGGGGCCCGCGCAGGACGGCGACGCCCTCACCCCGGCCGTGGTTCCAGTCGGCTGCGGTGGTCCAGGCGTGATAGTCCACGAGGCTCTTCGGTCGGTGCGGGGCGGCGGCTTCGGGCGTGGTGGCGGCGGTGGGGGCCGCCGGGCCGGGCTCGAAGGCGGCCAGCGCCAGGGGGGTGGCGGCGCCCGCCGCGGCGGCGAGCGCGGCGGCCAGGACGGTGCGCCGGGGCGCGGAGCTGGTCATGTGTGGTCCCCCAGTCGGATGCGTACGAGCGGATGGCGGCGTTCGGTACAGAGCGGCATTCGGGCACGTGCATGTCAGCAGGGGTCAACTATCTCCGTTCCCCCCGGGCTTCGGAAGCCGGTCCGGCGCGCGTCGCGGCATGAATATTGGTGTGGACCACTGACGTACGCTGACGGCATGGACCCCGCGCTGACCTCGCTCGCCGCCCGACTGCACACCCTTCCGCCGTCCTGCGGACCGGTGCGGCTGATCGCGGTGGACGGGCACGCCGGGTCCGGCAAGACCACCTTCGCCGGTCGGCTGGCCGAGGCGCTGGGCGGGGCGCCGGTGGTGCACACCGACGACCTGGCGACGCATGACGAGCTGTTCGCCTGGAGCGACCGGTTCCGCGAGCAGCTGCTGGCACCGCTGTCCCGGGGCGAGCCGGCGCACTACGGGGTCTACGACTGGGTGCGCGGGGAGTTCACCGCGGTGCGGGAGCTGCCGCCGGCGCCGGTGGTCCTGGTGGAGGGCGTGGGTGCCGGGCGGCGGGCGCTGCGGCCGCATCTGGCGTGCCTGCTGTGGATGGAACTGGCGAGCGAGCATTCATGGGAACGGGGTCAACTCCGCGACGGGCCGGGGCTGTCCGCGTTCTGGGATGGCTGGATCCCGGCGGAGCGGGCGCACTTCGCGGCGGACGCTTCGCGCCCGCATGCCGATCTGCTGGTGCACCAGGGGCAGTTGGGGTACGAGGTGCTCGTGGGTCCCGCCACGAGGCCATGACCGGGCCCGGATTTCACGCTGGGTAGCCGACCGTGGCGGACACGCCGCGCATCGCCGACAGGGACCCGCCGAGTCCGCCAACTCGGCTTGACCTGGGGGGCGTACAGGACTTACGTTCTCAATGTGCGGTTCAACGGACCGCCCGCAGACGCGAAGCCCCCGGTTGTTCCCCCGTGATCGGGGGCTTCGTTCTGTGCGGATTCCCCTCCGCCGCCGTCACCACACGGCGCCTCCCTCACCCAGGGTCACCGCATCCTTCACGCCGATGCGCCCCCTTCCGCGCCCCCACTTCTCCCCCGTGCGGCCCTCTACGACCTGCGCCGACAGCGCAGGTACGATGCGAGTCTGTGCCACCGCAGGATCCGCACCGGGCTGCGCGGTGACGGCAACTCCCGCCCGCCGCAGGCCGGTTCGGCCAGGGCCGGCCAGGCCCTGGGCCCACGGCCCGGCACACGTCCGGTGGTACACCACGGGGGGACGTTTTGTAGGGGGACGGGATGGATGTCGGCACTCAGGGTTCGCCCGCCCCGGCCGAACTCGCCTGGCTGCGCGCGGTCGACGCCTACACCGTGGGCGCCTACCCCCAGGCCGAGGAGGAGTTCCGGGCCGCGGTACGGCTCGATCCGACGATGGCCGACGCCTGGCTGGGGTTACACGCGCTGCGCGCCGACACCTCCATGGCCCTGCTGCGGATGCACCAGCACCGCGACCGCTTCGGCGAGCAGCGCGCCCGCCACCGACGCACCCTCAACTCCTGGTACTGGCTGGGCTGGTGGGTCCAGCCGGTGCTGGAGACCGGACGCGACCTGCTGCTGGCGCACGCCTCCCACTGGCTCGACGGCCGCCATGTCGCCGAGCTGGACCAGGCGCTGGCCGGCTGCCCGCCGGTGGACACCGACCCCCAGGTCCGCTTCCTGCACGCGTGCCGCGCCTACCTCGTCAAGGACTGGGACCGGCTCGTACGGCACACCGAGCCGCTGCTGGGCGATCCGGTACTGGGCATCGAGGCCGGGCTGTTCGGCGGGATGGCGCGGGTGCGGCTGGAGATGTACGGGCAGGCCGAGCCGCTGCTGTCCGCCGCGCTGATGCGCTGCCGCAGCGAGCAGCCGCAGCGCAAGGAGCTGCGCTACTGGCTCGCCCGCGCGCACGAGGGCACCGGCCGCAGCGCCGCCGCGCTCCCCCTCTACCGGGCGGTGCACCGGGTCGACCCCGCGTTCATGGACACCGCGGCCCGGCTGGCAGCCATAGCGGCGGCGGACGGCCTGGACGAGGGCGCCGATCTCGCGGCGGTCTCCGCCGCGGGCCCTGCCCAGGAGGCCACCGGCGATCTCGATCCGCTGGCCCCGCTCGATCCGGTCGACGGCCGTGAGCTGCTGGTGGCCGGGGAGGCGGACGGGCCGGAGGGCGAGCCGGCCGGCGGGCTGACCGGGGGCGAGACCGCGGCCCGGGTCAAGTCCGCGGTGCCGGGGCGGCGCGGCGCCGAGCGGCTGCCCGCCGGACCCGCCGACCCGGTGCTGCTGGAGCGGGCGCTGGCCGAACTGGAGCGGATGGTCGGCATGGAGCCGGTCAAGCGGCAGGTGCGGGCGCTGTCCGCGCAGTTGCGGATGGCGCGGCTGCGGGCGAGCCAGGGGCTGCCGGTGGCGCCCCCGAAGCGGCACTTCGTCTTCTCCGGCCCCTCGGGCACCGGCAAGACGACCGTGGCCCGGATACTGGGCCGGGTCTTCTACGCGCTGGGGCTGCTCGGCGGCGACCATCTCGTGGAGGCCCAACGGGCCGATCTGGTCGGCGAGTTCCTCGGCCAGACCGCGGTCAAGGCGAACGAGCTGATCGACTCGGCGCTGGGCGGGGTGCTCTTCGTCGACGAGGCCTACAGCCTGTCCAACTCCGGCTACAGCAAGGGCGACGCGTACGGCGACGAGGCCCTCCAGGTGCTGCTCAAGCGCGCCGAGGACAACCGCGACCGGCTGGTGGTCATCCTCGCCGGCTACCCCGAGGGCATGGACCGGCTGCTCGCCGCCAACCCCGGCCTGTCGTCCCGTTTCACCAGCCGCGTCGACTTCCCCAGCTACCGGCCGCTGGAACTGACCAGGATCGGCGAGGTGCTGGCCGCCGAGAACGGCGACCGCTGGGACGACGAGGCCCGCGACGAGCTGTCCAGCATCAACGGCCATGTCGTCGAGCAGGGCTGGATCGACGAGCTGGGCAACGGCCGCTTTCTGCGCACCCTTTACGAGAAGAGCTGCGCCTACCGCGACCTGCGGCTGTCCACCTGGCAGGGCACCCCGACCCGCGACGACCTCGCCACCCTCCGGCTGCCCGACCTGATGCAGGCGTACGGCGAGGTGCTGTCCGGCCGCGGCCCGGGCCCGCAGGCACCGCCGAAGGGGCTGGACCTGTAGAGCGGCAGGGCGCGCGCCGGGCCGAAACGGCGGCCGGCGCGCACCCGGTGGCCGGTCAGCCGGCCAGCGCAGGGTCCTCGGCCGGCCGCGGCGAGCCCTCGCGCGGTTCGCCGACCCGCTCGTTGCGCGGCGCCGCGCCGACCGCCGGCCCGGCCCGGTGCGCCGGATCGCGCATCTCGCCGACCAGCATCTCCAGGACGTCCTCCAGCGCCACCAGGCCGAGCACCCGCCCGGCCGGATCGGCCACCGCCGCCAGATGGGAGGCGGCCCGGCGCATCGCGGTCAGGGCGTCGTCCAGGGGCAGTTCGGCGCGGAGGGTGGTCATCGGGTGCCAGATGCGCTGCGGCACCGCCCGGTCCCGCTCCTCCAGGTCGAGCACGTCCTTGACGTGCAGATAGCCCATGTACGTGCCGCCGGGCGCGCACACCGGGAAGCGGGAGAAGCCGGTCCTGACGGTCAGCTGCTCCACCTGGCGGGGCGTCACGGTCGGGTCGACGGTGATCAGCCCGGCCCGGTCGAGCAGGACGTCCGTGACGGGGCGGCTGCCCAGTTCCAGGGCGTCGGACAACCGCTCCTGTTCGACGGGGTCCAGCAGGCCCGCCTGCCCGGAGTCCTCGACGAGATGGGTCAGCTGCTCGCTGGTGAAGACCGCCTCGACCTCGTCCTTCGGCTCGACCCTGAAGAGCCGCAGCACCCCGTGGGCCAGCGCGCCGAGCAGCGCGGTGACCGGGCGGCACAGCCGGGCGAAGGCGACCAGCCCCGGGCTGAACCACAGGGCGGTCTTCTCTGGCGCGGCCATCGCCAGGTTCTTGGGGACCATCTCGCCGATGACCAGGTGGAGGAAGACCACCAGCGCGAGGGCGATGACGTAGCCGAGCGGATGGATCAGTGCCTGGGGCAGCCGGACGGCCGCGAACACCGGCTCCAGCAGGTGCGCGACGGTCGGCTCGGCGACCGCGCCGAGGGTCAGCGAGCAGACGGTGATGCCGAACTGGGCGGCGGCCATCATCTGCGGCAGGTTCTCCAGGCCGTGCAGCACCCGGCGGGCCCGCTTGGAGCCCAGGGTGGCCAGCGGCTCGATCTGGCTGCGGCGTACCGACACCAGGGCGAACTCGGCCCCGACGAAGAAGCCGTTGGCGAGCACGAGCAGCCCCGCGAGGAGGAGCTGGGCCACGGTCATCGGGCCACCTCCGCACCGGCCGCGACGGGCTCCCGGGACTTCTCGGCGGCGGGCGCCATCCGTACCAGCCTTATCCGCTCGGCGCGGTGGTGCGAGACCAGCCGCACCCGCAGCCGCCAGCCGTCCAGCTCCGCGGTGTCGCCGGGCGCCGGGATCCGGCCGAGTATGTGCGCGACCAGTCCCGCCACCGTCTCGTACGGGCCCTCCGGGGCGTCCAGGCCGATCCGCCGCAGGGTGTCGACCCGGCAGCCGCCGTCGGCGTCCCAAGCGGGGCGTCCGTCCTCGGCCGGGGCCTGGCCCAGTTCGGGCAGGTCCACCCGGTCGTGCTCGTCGCGGACCTCGCCGACGAGTTCCTCGATGATGTCCTCCAGGGTCACCACCCCGGCGGTGCCGCCGTACTCGTCGACCACCACGGCGATCGGCTGCTCGCTGCGCAGCCGTTCCAGCAGCGGCTGCACCGGGAGCGTCTCGGGCACCAGCAGCGGCGGTACCGCTATCCGCAGCGCCGGGGTGCGCAGCCGGTCCTCGGCGGGGACGGCGAGCGCGTCCTTGAGGTGGACCATGCCGACGATCTCGTCCAGCCGGGTGCGGTAGACGGGGAAGCGGGAGAGCCCGGTGGCGCGGGTGAGGTTGACGACGTCCTCGGCGGTCGCGGTCGCCTGGAGGGCGCTGACCCGTACGCGGGGGGTCATCACGTTCTCCGCGGTGAGGTCGCCGAGCGAGAGGGTGCGGACGAACAGATCCGCGGTGTCCTGCTCGATGGCGCCGGCCCGGGCGGAGTGCCGGGCCAGCGAGACCAGCTCGCCGGGGGTGCGGGCGGAGGCCAGCTCGTCGGTGGGCTCCACGCCCAGCGCGCGGACCAGGCGGTTGGCGACGGTGTTCAACAGGCTGATCACCGGCCGGAAGAAGCGGGAGAAGGCGTCCTGCGGGCCGGCGACGAAGCGGGCCACCTGGAGCGGCTTGGAGACCGCCCAGTTCTTGGGCACCAGCTCGCCGACGACCATCTGGACGGCGGAGGCCAGCAGCATGCCTATGACGACGGCGATGCCGGGGACCGCTCCCGTGGGCAGGCCGGTGGCGCGCAGCGGTGCTGACAGGAGCCGGGCCAGCGCCGGCTCGGCGAGCATACCGACCACCAACGAGGTGATGGTGATGCCCAGTTGGGTTCCGGAGAGCTGGAAGGAGAGTTCACGGAGTGCGGAGACGACGGTGCCGGCGCGGCGGTCGCCGCCGGCCGCGGCCCGTTCGGCGTCCGCCTTCTCGACGGTGACGAGGCCGAACTCCGCGGCCACGAAGAAGCCGTTGGCCAGGATCAGCGCGAGTGCCGCCGCGAGCAGGAGCAAGGGGCCGGTCATGCCGCCGCCTCCGTCGTATGCGGGGGATGGGGAGGGGCGGCGCAGGTACTACAGGACGATCCGTCCATTGCCGGAGGGAGTCACTCCTCGGGTTGTCGTGGTCCCACGGAGGGGCGGGGTGCGGGGCGCATCCCCGGAGAACAGAGTAAACAGCGGGGCCCGCGTTAGGGCAGGCTCACCCGGCCGTGTGGTCGACGGCACCACGGCTCTCGGCGAGGTCGCGCAGCGCGCGGGCGTCCCGGATGGCCTGGTCCTTCGCGATACCGGGCTGGATTCCCATCACGGGCAGGCTGGTGCCGTCGGCGAGGTCCAGATGGACCCAGGGGTCGCCGGCCCGGAGGTTGACGCGTACGACCTGGGCCCAGGCCAGTTCGCGCTTGGTGGTGAGGTTGACGACGGTGATGCCCTCCTGCCGCGCGACCACCTTGGGGCGGGCGAGCAGCAGGAGGACGGCGGCCACCACGACGCCGACCGCGACGAAGCTCATCCGCTCGCCGCCGCTCAACTTCGGCAGCAGCAGCGCGATCACCACGAGGGCGGCGAGCTGGGCGATGCCGACGGCGTACAGCACGGCCCTGGTACGGGCCGGCCGGAAGGTCACCGGGAGGCCGGGCAGGGAGGCGGCGGGAGAGGCGGGCGCGGACACGTGTCGTCTTCCGTCAGGGGTGTGCGAGTGGCGGCCGGGGGTGCGGGTGCGGCGGCGGTGCCTCAGAGCCGGCAGGCGTGGATGCCGGTGGTCAGGATCGCGCGGGCGCCGAGGTCGTAGAGCTCGTCCATGATGCGCTGGGCGTCCTTGGACGGGACCATCGAGCGGACCGCGACCCAGCCCTCGTGGTGCAGCGGGGAGACGGTCGGCGACTCCAGTCCGGGGGTGAGCGCGACGGCCTTTTCGACCTGTTCGACCCGGATGTCGTAATCCATCATCACGTACCGGCGGGCCACCAGAACGCCCTGCATGCGGCGCAGGAACTGGCGCACCTTCGGGTCGTCGTCCGGTGCGCCGGTGCCGCGGATGACCACGGCCTCGGACGTGAGGATCGGCTCGCCGATGATCTCCAGACCGGCGTTGCGCAGGGTGGTACCGGTCTCGACGACATCCGCGATGATCTCGGCGACGCCGAGCTGGATGGCGGTCTCGACGGCGCCGTCGAGGTGGACGACGGAGGCGTCCACGCCGTTGTCGGCGAGGTGCCGGGTGACCAGGCCGGAGAAGGAGGTGGCGATGGTCATGCCGCCGAACTCGCTGACGTCCTGGGCGGTGCCGGGGCGGGTGGCGTAGCGGAACGTCGAGCCGGCGAAGCCGAGCTGGAGGATCTCCTCGGCCGGCGAACCGGAGTCGAGCAGCAGGTCGCGGCCGGTGATGCCGATGTCGAGCTTGCCGGAACCGACGTAGACGGCGATGTCGCGGGGGCGCAGGAAGAAGAACTCGACCTCGTTCTCCGCGTCGACCAGGACCAGTTCCCTGCGGTCCTTGCGCTGGCGGTAGCCGGCCTCATGCAGCATCGCCGACGCAGGCTCGGACAGTGAACCCTTGTTGGGGACAGCGATGCGCAGCATGAGAGCGGATTCCTTTGCAGCTGAAGGGAGTTGGTGGCGGAACTGGGGGCGGGATCAGAGGTGGGCGTAGACGTCGTCGAGGGAGATGCCCTTGGCGATCATCATCACCTGGAGGTGGTAGAGGAGCTGGGAGATCTCCTCGGCGGCGGCCTCGTCGGATTCGTACTCCGCGGCCATCCACACCTCGGCGGCCTCTTCGACGACCTTCTTGCCGATCGTATGGACACCCGCCTGCACCAGCTCGGCGGTGCGGGAGGTGGCGGGGTCGCCGGTGGCGGCCTTCTTCTGGAGCTCGGCGAAGAGCTCCTCGAACGTCTTCTTGGACATGATGCCGCCTACCCTACGCGGTTACATCACAGTGGCGCGCAGCGCCTCATACGAAGGGTGGTGGTGGGAGACGGGCGGGCGGCGCGCAGCGCCTCAGCGCCAGGGCTCCGAGACGGTGCGCAGGGTGGCGGCGGTGGCGACCGCGGCGGTGACCGCTTCGTGCCCCTTGTCCTCGGCGGATCCGGGCAGGCCCGCGCGGTCCAGCGCCTGCTGCTCGGTGTCGCAGGTGAGCACGCCGAAGCCGACCGGTACGCCGGTGTCCACCGCGACCTGGGTCAGGCCCTGGGTGACGCCCTGGCAGACATAGTCGAAGTGCGGGGTGCCGCCCTTGATGACCACGCCGAGGGCGACCACCGCGTCGTAGCCGCGGCCGGCCAGCACCTTGGCCACCACCGGCAGCTCGAACGCGCCGGGCACCCGCAGCAGCGTCGGCTCGTCGATGCCCAGCTCGGCGAGGGCGCGCAGCGCGCCGTCCACGAGGCCGTCCATGATCTGCTCGTGCCACTGCGCGGCGATCACGGCCACCCGCAGGTCGCCACAGTTCTTCACGGTCAGTTCGGGTGCGCCCTTGCCGCTCACGTTTCTCCTCGTACGGGTGATGGTGCTGAATCTGTCTGACGGTGGTTACTGGTTGCCGCAGGTGCCCGCGCCAGCAGCGGGCGCGGCGCCGGCCGCTCCGGTGGAGCCGGTGCTCGCACCGGGCAGCCAGGGCAGGTCGTGCCCCATCCGGTCGCGCTTGGTGCGCAGGTACCGCAGGTTGTGCTCGCCGGCCTGGACGGGCATCGGCTCGCGGCCGGTGACCTTGAGGCCGTGCCGCACCAGGGCGGCGGTCTTCTCGGGGTTGTTGGTCATCAGGCGCAGCGAGCGCACGCCGAGGTCCCGGAGCATCTGCGCGCCGGCGCCGTAGTCCCGCGAGTCGGCGGGCAGCCCCAGCTCCAGGTTGGCGTCGAGGGTGTCCCGGCCGCGCTCCTGGAGTTCGTAGGCGCGCAGCTTGGACAGCAGCCCGATGCCGCGCCCTTCGTGACCGCGCAGGTAGATGACCACGCCGCGGCCGGCCTCGGTGATCCGCTGCAGCGAGGCGTCCAGCTGGGGGCCGCAGTCGCAGCGGAGCGAGTGGAAGACATCGCCCGTCAGGCACTCGGAGTGGACCCGGACCAGGACGTCCTCGCCGTCGCCGAGGTCGCCGGCGACCAGCGCGATGTGCTCGACGCCGTCGACCGCGGAGCGGTAGCCGTACGCGGTGAACTCGCCGTGCGCGGTGGGCAGCCGGGTCTCGGCCTCGCGGCGGACGGTGGGTTCGGACGACCGGCGGTAGGCGATCAGGTCCTCGATGGAGATGATCGCCAGGCCGTGCTTGCGGGCGAACGGGACGAGTTCGGGCAGCCGCAGCATGGTGCCGTCCTCGCCGGCGATCTCCACGATGGCGGCGGCCGGGCGCAGTCCGGCCAGCCGGGCGAGGTCGACCCCGGCCTCGGTGTGGCCGTTGCGGACCAGGACGCCGCCGGGCCGGGCCCGCAGCGGGAAGATGTGGCCGGGCCGGACGAAGTCGGCGGGGGCCGCCGCACCGGAGGCGAGCAGCCGCAGGGTGGTGGCGCGGTCGGCGGCGGAGATGCCGGTGCTGACGCCGTGCGCGGCGGACGCGTCGACGGAGACGGTGAACGCGGTGCGCATCGACTCGGTGTTCTGGTCGACCATCTGCGGGAGTTCCAGCCGGTCCAGCTCGGCACCCTCCATGGGGGCGCAGATCAGTCCGCGGCACTCGCTCATCATGAACGCGACGATCTCCGGGGTGGCCATCTCCGCCGCGACGATCAGGTCGCCCTCGTTCTCCCGGTCCTCGTCGTCCACCACGACGACCGGCCGGCCGGCGGCGATGTCCGCGATCGCGCGCTCCACGGGATCCAGCACCAGTGCGTCCTCGGTCTCGTCGTACCAGCTCTGCAACGCGGTCATGCCGCCACCCCTTCGTTCGCTTCTCCGCTCGCGCGGCGCAGAGGTGCGCCGTTCGTTGCCGACTGCGGCCCGGCGGCCGCGCGTGCGTCGCTCACAGCAGAACTCCTTCCAGGACGGGACCGGCGTCCGCGCTCCGCGAGCGCAGCCACCAGTCGCGCATGCCCCACACGACGAGGGCGAGATAGACGACGTAGACGAGGCCGGAGAAGGCGAGCCCGCTGCTGAAGGCGAGCGGGACGCCGACGACGTCGACCAGCAGCCAGGCGAACCAGAACTCGACCAGACCGCGGGCCTGCGCGACCATCGCGGCGAGCGTGCCGACGAAGATGTAGGCGTCCGGCCAGGGGTTCCAGGACAGTTGGGGGACCAGGGTGAACAGGCCGCCGACGACCGCGGTGCCCAGGGCCGTCCCGCCGATCAGCAGCCCGCGCTCGCGCCAGCCGGCGAACCGTACGGCGATGGAGCCGTCCTGCGCCTGCTGCCGACCGCGCTGCCACTGGCGCCAGCCCCACAACGCCACACCGATGACCAGCAGTTGCTTGCCGACGCCACCGCTGAGATGGGCGGAGGCGTACGCGGCGACGAGGATGACGCCGGAGAGGAACTGGGCCGGCCAGGTCCATATGGAGCGCCGCCAGCCGAGGGCGAGGGCGGCCAGCCCGATGGTGTTGCCGAGCATGTCCGACCAGATGACGTGCTGTCCGAAGGCCGTGAAGGCGGTCCCGTTCAGCGAGTCCAGGACGCTCACCGGTCCATCTCCTTGAGTTCCGCGAGGTCGTCGGTGTCCCGGGAGCCCCGGCCGAGCAGCCGCTCCACGTACTTGGCGAGCACGTCGACCTCCAGGTTCACGGGGTCGCCGGACTGCTTGATGCCCAGGGTGGTCAGCGCGAGGGTGGTGGGGATGAGGCTGATGGTGAAGGAGTCGTCGGCGGCCTCGACGACGGTGAGGCTGACGCCGTCGACCGTGATGGAGCCCTTCTCGACGACGTAGCGGGCGAGTTGGTCCGGCAGCGAGATCCGCACCAGCTCCCAGTTCTCCGCCGGGGTGCGCTCGACGATCGTGCCGGTGCCGTCCACATGGCCCTGCACGAGGTGCCCGCCGAGCCGGCCGCCGAGCGCCATCGGGCGCTCCAGGTTGACCCGCGAACCGGTCGTCAGCGCGCCGAGGCTGGAGCGCTTGAGGGTCTCGGCCATCACGTCGGCGGTGAACTCCCCGCCCGCGGTGTCCACGACGGTCAGACAGACGCCGTTGACGGCGATCGAGTCGCCGTGCTTGGCGCCTTCGGTGACGAGGGGGCCGCGGAGCCGGAAGCGGGCGGCGTCACCGAGGTCCTCGATGGCGGCGACCTCACCCAGTTCTTCGACGATTCCGGTGAACACTTCAGTTCTCCTCGGGACGGGAGTGGCGAATGGGAGTGGCGGTGATGCGCAGATCGGGGCCGAGCCGAGCGGTGTCGGTCACATCGAGGCGCAACGCCTCGGCGATCGTGGTGATTCCGGCGTCGCCGACGGCGGCCGGGCCGGCGCCCAGCAGTACCGGCGCGAGATAGCCGACGACCTTGTCGACGGCCCGGGCGGCCAGGAAGGCCCCGGCGAGCGTGGGCCCGCCTTCGAGCAGTACGGAGCGCACATCGCGTGCGTACAGGGCCTGGAGCAGTGCGGGGAGGTGCAGCCCGCGCCCCTTGGCGGCGCGCGGCAGCCGCACGATGGGGGCGAGCCCTTCGAGGTGGGCCGCGTCGGCATCCTCGGCGACCGCGATCAGGGTGGGCGCGGTGCCGTCCAGGACGCGGGCGCCGGCCTTGACGGCGCTGGCGCCGGAGTCCACCACCACCCGCAGCGGCCGGCTGACCTCGTCGTCGGACAGCCCGGCGATCCGCACGCCGAGCTGCGGATCGTCGGCGCGGGCGGTGCCGGAGCCGACGATCACCGCGTCCGCGGCGGCCCGCAGCCGGTGCACGTCGGCCCGCGACTCGGGCGAGGAGATCCAGCGGCTGGTGCCGTCGGCGGCGGCGACCCGGCCGTCCAGGGTGGCGGCGTACTTCCACAGCACGAACGGCCGGCCGCGCAGCACCGACGTCAGCCACGCCTCGTTGCCGGCCGCGGCCTCGTCGGCGAGCAGGCCGCCCTCGACGTCGATCCCGGCCTCGGCCAGGGTCAGGGCACCGCCGGTGGCGGTCGGGTTGGGGTCGGCGACGGCGTAGACGACGCGGGCGACGCCGGCGTCGATCAGCGCCTGGGCGCACGGTGCCGTGCGCCCGGTGTGGTTGCAGGGCTCCAGGGTGACCAGCGCGGTGCCGCCCCGGGCCCGCCCGCCCGCGGCGCGCAGCGCGTGGACCTCGGCGTGCGGCCCGCCGGCCCGCTGGTGCCAGCCCTCGCCCGCCGTACGGCCCTCGGAGTCCAGGACGACACAGCCGACGACCGGGTTGGGGCTGGTGTGCCCGAGGCCGCGGGCGGCGAGCTCGATGGCTCGGCGCATCGCCGCGATCTCTACGGGGGCTGCGGTGGCCACCGGGTCCTCCTGCCTCTCAGGGCACGGACTCCGGGGCTGTCTGGACGACAGAAGCGGAACAGAGCCACGGGGACACCGAGGCCGGAAAAGAGGGCCCGCCCGGAACACGACCGGACGCGCCGCCGACGGCGGTGTACCGAAGCTCGCCCGCCGCGCACTGCCTCCCATCCGGACTTTCACCGTCGGTGCAGGAATTCCACCTGCTCAACCGGCCGCTGGCTGCGGACGGGTCGCGGACTGTTACCGCCGGTTCGGAATTACACCGACCCCGGAGTGCGCTGCTGCTGTTATGTCAGTACAGGGTCAGTGTGCCACGGCTGATCGTGGCCCATGCGGGCGAAGCCCTGTGGGCTGGCTCACAGACCCCGGCGCGCCGCCTGTCACAGCCGCCGCAGGTGTTCCGTCATGGGGCCGTATCCCTCTGGTTCACCCCTCTGGTTTCCCGTCCCCCACCTCAAGGACTGATCCGCGATGGCGACAACGGCGACAATTCTCGTCACCGGCGGCACGGGCACGCTCGGACGCGCCCTGGTCGACCGGCTGCTCCGCGCCGGCCACGACGTACGGTCGCTCAGCCGGCGCCCCCATACGGGCACCGCGCGGCCCCGGCTGCGGTCGTATGCCGTCGATCTGCGCGACGGCACCGGACTGGCGGACGCGCTGGCGGACGCGGACGCCGTGGTGCACTGCGCCACCGCCGCCACAGGCGGCGACCTGGAGTCGGCGGAGCTGCTGATCGAGGCCGTGCGGCGGGCGGGCGTTCCGCACCTGGTCTACATCTCGATCGTCGGCGTGGACCGGATCCCGCTCGGCTACTACCGCACCAAACTCGCGGTGGAGCACCTGATCGAGGAGTCCGGGGTCGGCTGGACGGTGCTGCGGACGACACAGTTCCACAACCTGGTGCTGGACATCGTCAAGGCACTCGCCAAGTCGCCGGTGCTGCCGGTGCCGGCGGGTGTCCGCATCCAGCCCGTCGAGGTGGGCGAAGTGGCGGACCGGCTGGCCGAGTTGGCGCTCGGCACGCCGGCCGGGCGGGTGCCCGACATGGGCGGGCCCGAGACACGGGAGTTCCGGGAGCTGGCCCGCCTGACCCTTGAGGCGGGCGGACGGCACCGGCTGCTGCTCCCGCTGCCGCTGCCCGGCGCAAGCATGGCGGCGCTGCGGCGGGGCGCGAACCTCGCACCGGACCACGCGGACGGGCGGCGGACCTACGCGGACTTCCTGGCGGAGCGGGTGGCCCGCTGAGGAGCCGGAGAGGCGGTGCCGCCGACGGCCCGTCCCGCATGGCGCGATCGCACCTCCCCACACCCGAATTCCCTTAGTCCCAGGCGGAGTTCCCGATATTTTACCGGTCATGGCCGACCACGGCGGTCCCGACGCCACCCCGCTCCCCCGCCCCGTTCTGCGCCGCGCACGCCGGTCCGTCGCCGCGGCGTTCCTCGTACACGGCGCGGTCACCGGGAACTTCGCCACCCGCATCCCCTGGATCCAGGACCACACCGGCATCTCCCCCGGCCAACTCGGCCTGGCCCTGGCCTTTCCCGCGATCGGCGCCTCGCTGGCGATGCCCCTCGCGGGCCGGATCAGCCATCGCTTCGGCGCCCGCACCGCGCTCCGCGGCCTGCTCGCCCTCTGGACGCTGTCCCTGCTCCTGCCCGCCCTCTCCCCCGACGCCTTCGTACTGTGCCTGACACTCCTCGCGTACGGCGCGAGCTCGGGTATGGCGGACGTCGCGATGAACGCGCTGGGCGTGGAGACCGAGGACCGGCTCGGCCGGCCGATCATGTCCGGGCTGCACGGCATGTGGAGCACGGGGGCGCTGCTGGGCTCGGCGGCCGGCACCGCCGCCGCACACGCCGGAACCGACGCCCGGCTGCATCTCGCCGGTGCGGCCTTGGTCCTCACCCTGCTCGGCGCGCTCGCCTGCCGGGGCGTACTGGACCTGCGCCACACCCCCGAGGAGCACCCCCCGCCCCGCTTCGCGCCACCGCCCAGGTCGGCCCTGATCATCGGCGCCGTCGGGTTCTGCGCGGTCTTCGCGGAGGGCTCCGCCCTGGACTGGTCGGCGGTCTACCTCCGCGACCGGCTGGGCACCGACGCGGGCCTGGCGGCCGCTTCCACCACCGCCTTCGCCTGCACGATGGCCGCCGCCCGGCTGGCCGGCGACAAGGTGGTGGCCCGGTTCGGGCCGGTGCGCACGGTCCGTGCGGGCGGCGCGCTGGCCACGGCCGGCGGCCTGCTGATCGTCGCGGCGCGGCACCCGGCCGTGGCGATGGCCGGGTTCGGCCTGGTCGGGCTGGGCGTCGCGGTCGTGGTCCCGCTGGCCTTCGCCGCCGCCGGGCGCAGCGGCCCCACCCCGAGCCAGGCCATCGCGGGCGTCGCCACGATCACCTACACCTCCGGTCTGATCGCCCCCTCGGCCATCGGCGGCATCGCCCAGGCGACCTCGCTGACCGTCTCCTTCATGCTGGTCACGGCGCTGGCCTTCGGCCTGGTGGTGGGCGCACGGGTACTGCGGGTCCCGTCCCGTACCGCGTCCGGAGGCGCGGCGGCCGTGACCGGCGATCTGGAGCGGTCCTGACCGCGGCGCGTCAGGCGGCGTCCGCCTCCGTGCCCGCCGCCGCGTCCGCCCGCTCCGACCTGAGCAGATCCGCGGCGATCGCGCGGGCCCGCTCCGACCAGGGGGTGGGGCGCAGCGTCCCCGCATCGACGCGGACGAGCACCCGGTGGCCGTGGGCGTAGCTGCCGGCGCCGTCGGCGTCGCATATCCGGAAGCCGTACGTGAGCCCCGTACGGCCCAGGCGCTCGACCCACAGGTGCGCGGCGTAGCGGCCTGCGCTGGTGACCGGCCGCTCGTAGGAGACCCGCATCTCCTTGATCACGTTGCACATGTCGCCGGCGGCGGCCCAGTCGCCGTCGAACCCGAACCCGAAGCCGTGCCAGTACTCGGCCCAGGCGCGCTCGACCAGCAGCGGGTAGCGGGAGTTGTGGAGCATGCCGAGCGCGTCGAGGTCGTCGAAGTGGACGGTGACGGGGACCAGTCGCCCATAGGGGACGGGGGTCGCGGCCTGCAGGGGTTCGACGCTCACTGCTGTTGCTCCTGGATCTCTGTGCGCGGTGACCGGTGCTCGTGGCACCGGCGGGGCTGCTGTGACGAGCCCGAGCCATCGTAAGCGACCGCTTAGAATGCTTCGTCCGGCGTGTCACCGGCAGCAACCGCGACCCGAGTCGGTCGACCGCCCACCGCCCGCCCCTCGCCGAAGCCCGGCTCGCGCGACCGGGCACTGTAGCGAAGTTAGGACATCCGCCGCGGTGCACGCCGGGTCAGGGCGGGAATGACCCGATGTGACAGTCAACAGCGTGCTCAGAAACCTCAGTTGGAGGCGAACAGATGGCTGACAGGGTCAGTGGCGTGGTCCGGTGGTACAACCAGGTCCGGGGCGTCGGGTACATCGACGGGGACGACGGCCGCGAGGTACGGGTGGACAGCAGGTCCATCGAGGACGGAACCTTCGTCGTCGAGGGCTTGCGGGTGACCTACGTGCCGGTGGAGGACGAAAGCGGCTGGCACGCGGAACACCTGAGCATCGTCAGGCACTCCCCGGGAGCCACCCACCACGAGTAACCCGCACGTCCGGCGACATCCGGGGGTGAACGGACACGCCCGTTCACCCCGCGAGGGCGCAAGCCCTGCCGGCCGGAATCCAAGGGTCGGAGGCGATGCCGAGCAGCCGCTACTCGGCATCGACACCCGACGGCAGGCACCCCGGTCCGCCAGGGACCCGCGTGCCGACCGCGGCGGCCCGGCTGGCTGCGCACCCGACCATCACCGGAGCACCCGTCGGCCCCTCACGGCCGACTTCGCGACCGCCCTACGGCTCCGGACAGGGCCCGCCTTCCGCCACCTACCTGCTGCACAGCGCGTAGACGGTGCCCACCACATGCGGAACCGACGCCCGGTTGCCCATTCCGGGGTCGTTGATCGTCACCTTCCAGGAGGTGGGCGTGTCCGGGTACGACTCGGTGATGCTGCCATTGGCGTCCTGGCCCCGAGAGACGAAGCCGCCGCCGGTCACCGTCTTCCCGCGCGGGCACTTCGCCGTAGCGGTGAACGTGCCCTTCGCGTTGCCCATCAGCGGCACGGTCGCCGTCACCCGGTCCGACCGCTCCTGCGCGGATGCCGCCGTCGGGACCGCCGTCACCAAGGCCGCCACCGCGAGGCCCAGCATCATCCCGCTCACTGCTGCACGCATCAGTCCAACCCCCACCTTCCGTCGGGAAACGGGCCCCGCCTCTCGCGGATGCCCCACCCATCTCTGCGCAGCACGAGCGCCCCTTATGCAAAGGGCCCCGAAATGCGGATAACCGTGATTATCCGATCGACCAACGCCGCCCGTTCCTCGCCGTGTTGAACGCAACGCCCTCCCCGCCCCCGGGCGTCACACACCGCGGAAACCCCTGACGCACACCCACAACAGCCAACCGCCGCACCGCACTTCCCCCCACATCGCCGGGCACTCCACCGCGCGCACATGTGGTCACCGCGACGCGCGTCGGCAGGCGGCAGGCGGCAGGCGGCAGGCGGCAGGCGGCGTGAGCCGAGTCGTACGACGGCGTACAGCTCAGACCGGCGGGCGTGGAGACCAGACCGGCGCGCGCTCCCCGCCGAACGCGCCCCATGCCCCCACACGCCGGAACGGTCCCGTCACTCACTGCACTAGATTCGCTGCTCACCGTATCCACCCGGTCCCATACCCGAGGGCGGGACCTGAAGGGATCGCCATGAGCAGTCCGCGGACCACCCCCGGAACCGCCCCTTCCGCCCCTTCCGCCCCTTCCAAGCCGGCCGCCTCTTCTGCCCGTTCCACTCCCGCACCGGGGACCGCCCCCGGGCAGCAGCGGGCCCGCGGACGCCGCGTGCCGCGGACGGCCGCCGCACTGTCCGTGCTCGCCGCCACCACCCTCTTCGCCACCGGCGCCGCCCCGGCCCCTGCCGCACGGGCCGACCTCACCTGCACCTCGATCGGCCGCACCGTTCAGGACGGCACCACCATCTCCGGCTCCGGCGCCATCACCGCGCCGTGCAGCGGAGGGGCGACGCTCGTGGTCCAGCGCTCACGCTGGTACGGCTGGGAGGACATGGCCACCCAGAACTTCACCGGGCAGCACGCGCAGACCATCACCTACGACTGCGCGCACACCGGCATCCACGACTTCCGCGTGTACATCAACTCCCAGCATGCCGACGGAAGTTACGAGTTTCACGAGTCCAACCACATCAACGCCAACTGCGGTTGACCCCGCCTGGCCCGAGGACCGCCGGAGAGGAGCCCCCGTGCACGTCCCGCCCCAGACCGCCCGCCGCTGCGCCACGCTCACGGCCACCGCACTGCTCGCCCTGACCGCCACCACCGCCACCGCCGCCCCGGTGCGCACCTCTTCCGCCGGCGCCGTGCGGGACGTCGCCACCTGCACCGCCCAGGTCGACAACCCGCACTTCTCCAACGGCGCGGGCAGCGTCATCTTCAAGGCCCGGATGAGCTGCACGACCAACGGAAACGTCCCCGAGGTCAACCTCCGGGTGTGGGGCACCCTGGGCGCCGTCTCCGGCGGCTCACCCGGCCACCCCGCACAGGGCCCGCCCGTCCCCGCCGCGACCTCCGACCAGACCCAGACCGTGCCGACCAACGGCCAGCAGGTGACGTACTACACCCCGGCGCCGGACGCCACCAGGAAGATCATCGGGTCCGGGACGTACGTCGGCTCGGTCACCTTCCAGATCGTCGCCCCCGCCCTCGGCACCGTGGGCCACCAACAGGGCACCTACGTCTACGTACAGCGGTGACCGGCCTCCCGCGCCCCGCGCCCGGCGACCGCTACGGTGGCTGCCATGGCCGACGCCGAGCACTGGGTCCCCGACGGCAGAACCCTCCTGTGGTGCTTCGGCCGCGCCGACGAGCACCGGGTCATGCCGGCGATCCGGGACGATGTGCGGCTCCGGTCGCAGGGCGTGGAGCCGGGTTCGGAGGCGTACTGGCTGCTGGTCTCCGAGGCCGCGATCGAGGCGGTGCTGTACGACCTGCTGGAGCGCGCCAGGGCGGAGGGCACCGTGTTCGACGACGGGCCGCAGCCCCCCGCGTGACGTTGCTCCCGGCGGTGTGCCGAAAGCCCCTCAGCCTCGGTCCTTGCGGTCGGCGGGCCCGTCGTCACCGCTGGTTCCGACGTCGAGGAGCGGCATGCCGCGCTGTCCGGCCGACCGGGAGAGCCAGCGCAGGGAGTGGTAGCCGGTCAGCACGATGAGCGTCCCCAGTGCGATGCCGCTGAGTTCGAAGTGGTCGGTGAACTTCAGCGAGACGCCGCCGATGGCGATGATGATGCCGGCCGCGGCGGGGATGAGGTTCAGCGGCACGGTGAAGTCCACCTTGTTCCGGATCCAGATCTGGGCGCCCAGCAGGCCGATCATGCCGTAGAGGATGACGGTGATGCCGCCCAGCACCCCGCCGGGAATCGCGGCCACCACGGCGCCGAACTTCGGGCACAGGCCGAACAGCACCGCAAAAGCCGCTGCCGCGGAATAGGCGGCGGTGGAATAGACCCGGGTCGCCGCCATCACGCCGATGTTCTCGGCGTACGTCGTCGTGGCCGGGCCGCCGACCGCGGTCGAGAGAACCGTCGCCGTGCCGTCGGCGACGATGGCCATGCCCATCTTGTCTTCGAGCGAGTCACCGGTCATCTCGCCGACCGCTTTGACATGGCCCGCGTTCTCCGCGACCAGTGCCACCAGGACGGGAAGCGCCACGAGGATCGCCGAGGCCGAGAAGTTCGGCGCGTGGAACGTCGGCAGGCCGATCCAGTCGGCCTTCTCGACAGCCGAGAAGTCGATACGCCAGTGGTCGGTCACCTTCCCCGCACCGTTGGCCGAGTGGATCATTCCCGTGGCGCGGTCGAGAACCCATGACAGTACGTACCCGAAGACCAGACCCAGGAAGATGGCGATACGCGACCAGAATCCTCGCAGGACCACGAGAGCGAGGCCGGTGAACAGCATGGTGGCCAGAGCCGTCCACTGGTCCTGCGGCCAGTAGGTGGACGCCGTCACCGGGGCGAGGTTGAAGCCGATGAGCATCACGACCGCCCCGGTCACCACCGGTGGAAGAACCGCGTGGATCACGCGAGCCCCGAGAACGTGGATGGCGATCCCGCACCCCGCCAAGCAGGCACCCACGACCAGCATCGCTCCCGTCAGCGTGCCGGCGTCACCCCCCTGACCCGCGATCACGGCGGATACTCCGACGAAGGAGAGCGACGAGCCCAGATAGCTGGGGATGCGTCCACGCGTCATCACCAGGAAAAGGACCGTGGCGACGCCGGATGCCATGAGGGCCAGGCTGGGGTCCAACCCCATGAGCACCGGGGCGACGAAACACGCGCCGATCATCGAAACCACGTGCTGGGCTCCGAGCGCAACGGTGCGGCCCCACGTCAGGCGTTCCCCGGGCTTGACCACTTCCCCCGGCCTCAGGTGCCGCCCGTCTCCGTGAAGCTTCCACCCGAAGCCGGCCATGATCACTCTCCACTTCCGCGACGCCCTGCACGTCACAGAGCCGAAGAGATTCATAGTCGCACCACCGTCGCAAGCCAAACTCCTCCCGGGGGCGCGTGGAGCACCACCGAACTGAGGCGATACGGCCCTGATTTACCCCATCGTTCTGCCATTGGCTCAAGATCGCCGGCCACGCTCGGGGATCGTGGTGAGTCTCGCGCCGCCGGCGACAACCGGCGGGCTGGTCCGCTTCCGGCCCGGCGGTGCCCGCACCTCGTCCGCGGGTGCGGTCCGGACCGCGGCGGCGGCCACCACCGGCGCGGTCACCGCCCTGAGCGGGGCCGCGGGCACGGCGGACAATCTCGGGGGCATGAGTCAACTCCCGGAATTCCGCGCCGTGTTCATCGCGGCATTTTCCAGGGCGCCGAAGGGACAGGGGATTCGCACAGGGCATTGCCGTGCGGCGCTGCCTGCCGGAAGCGCGTGACAAAGGTCGTCGCGCATTCCGGAATCCCGTGGGAATCGCCTCGGCACGGCGCGCCGACTATTACTCCGATCCGGTCAACGGACCACGGCCAAAGGCATATTCGGGGGTTTTCCGGTGCCACGCTGAGCGGATGACGACAATTCAGCAGCATGCCGGAAAGGGCACACGGCGCACCGCGGAGAGCCCCGCCGCACGGCCCCCCAACGGTGCCGGACCCGCGACCACGGCAGGTGTGGCCGACGTCCTGGCGCGGATGCGCGCCCTGGACGCATCGCTGCCCCCGCAGGACGGGGTGGCGGTGTTCAACCGGGTCTATCTGACCGTCACCGAGGCCGTCGCCCAGCGCGTGGGGGGCGGTGCCTTCGAGGACCCGGAAGCCGCCGGTGAACTGGACATCCGGTTCGCCCGCCGCTACTTCACCGCCGTGGACGCCGACGCCGCGGGACTGCGGCCCCCGGCCTGCTGGCGCCCGCTCTTCCAGTTGCGGCGGCATCCCGGGGTCCGCCCGCTGCAGTTCGCGCTGGCCGGCATCAACGCGCACATCGGCCACGACCTGGCGCTCGCCGTACTGGACACCTGCCGGGCACTCGGCTGCGAACCACCCGCCCTGGAGGGCGACTTCGACCGGATCGGGACCGTCCTGACCAGTCTGGAGGAGGGCATCCGGGAGACCCTGATGCCCGGTCCCGACCTGCTCGACATCGCCGATCCGCTCCTGCATCTGGCCGGCTCCTGGAGCCTGGAGATGGCCCGGGACGGCGCCTGGGCCGCCGCCCGGATGCTGTGGGGCGTCCGCCGGCTGCCGGAAGTGGCCGAGGAGTTCGCCGAGCGCCTGGACGCGAGCGTCGGCCTGATCGGCCGGTGCCTGCTGACACCGCTGAACTGACCCCGCCGCCGGGCACGGGACTCCCTGGGCGGCGTCGTTCCACCGCACCGGCCGCCGCCGTTCGGCCGGGCGGGGCCGACCGCGCCGCCGAGCCGCACGCCCGGATCCGCGTGGCCGGCCTCCGGCCACCGGGCCGATCAGTCCTCGGGGAGTTCGACCGGGGCGATCTCGTCGTAGACGTCGCCCGGACCCGGGTTGGCCTCGTCCGTGGTGCCGCCGAACTGGTGCATCACGCCCCACACCGCGTTCAGCGCGGTCTGCACGGCGCCCTCGGCCCAGCCCGCGGTCCAGGAGATGTCGTCGCCGGCCAGGAAGATGCCGCGCTTGTCCTCGGGGAGCAGGTCCTGCATGAAGTGGGTGAACAGGCGCCGCTGGTAGCGGTAGTGGCCGGGGAGGTTGGCCTTGAACGCGCCCATGAAGTAGGGCTCGTTCTCCCAGGAGACGGTGACCGGGTTGCCGATGATGTGCTTGCGGATGTCGACGTTCGGATAGATCTCCGACAGCGACTTCAGCATGACCTCCATGCGCTCGTTGGCGTTCAGCGGCAGCCACTTGAGGCTGTCGTCGCACCATGTGTACGAGAGGCAGATGACGGCCGGCCGGTCCGGCCCGTCGTCCAGGAGGTAGGTGCCGCGGGTCATCCGGTCGGTGAGCGTCATGCTCATCACGTCCCGGCCGGTGGGCTCGCCGTTCTCGTCGACGGCCTTGTCCAGCCAGAAGGGCCGGTCGACGGGCACGAAGAGCTTGCTGGACTCCATGTAGTGGGTCCGCTCCATCGCCGTCCAGTGGTCGATGGGGAACAGCTCGTCGTCACAGGCGATCTTGCTCAGCAGCATCCAGGACTGCGCGGTGAAGACCGCGGCCTCGTAGGTGCGGATGTCGCCGGCGGCGTCGGTGACGGTGACCCGGTTGCCCGCGGTGCGGTGGAGCCGGGTCACGGCCGGGCGCGGCGCGCCGTCGTGCAGCGTGGCGAGCGAGGTGCCCGGCGCCCAGTACACGATCTTCTCGGGCTCGCGCTCCCACAGGCGCAGCGGGAGCTGCTGGCTGCCGCCCACGATGCCCCGGTGGTGGTCGTCGGCCTCGGTGTAGACGACGCGCAGGATCTCCAGGATGGAGTTGGGGAAGTCGGTGTCCCAGCCGCCGGTGCCGAAGCCGACCTGGCCGAAGATCTCCCGGTGCCGGAAGGAGCGGAAGGCGGTGGAGTCGCAGAGGAAGCCGTAGAAGGTCTGGTTGTCGAGCTTCTCGACGAGCCGGGACCAGATCTCCCGGATCCGCGGGACGTCGCGCTCGCGCAGCGCCCGGTTCATGTCGGAGAAGTCCGCGCCCTCCTCCAGGCAGGCGTTCCAGGCGTCCATGACCTGGGTGTAGACCTCGGGCAGGTCCTCGACGGTGCGCGCGTAGTGCGACTCGCCCTTGAGGTCCACGACCGTCGACGGGGTGTCGGGGGCCAGCGGGTTGGGGAACGGCCTGGTCTCCAGGCCCACCAGGTCGATGTAGTACTGGAGCGCGGTGGAGCTCGGCGGGAAGCGCATCGCGCCCATCTCGGCGGTCAGGCCCGGGTCGCAGCCCTCGAAGCCGACGGTGCGCAGCCGGCCGCCTATCTGGTCCGCCTCGTAGACGACGGGCTTGAGGCCCATCTTCATCAGCTCGTAGGCGGTGATGATGCCGGAGAGGCCGCCGCCGATGACCGCGACCTCCTTGCCGTGCTCGGTGGCGGGGACCTGGCCGAGGCCCGCGGGGTGCGCCAGGAAGTCGTCGTAGGCGTACGGGAAGTCCGGGCCGAACATGGTGATCGGCGGCTGGGCATCCGCGTGGTGGGCGGCGGTGGGCACCGTGGACGTCATCGGGGCGGACTCCTTGCGGGCGGGGGCGGTGTGTCGGGGCAGGCCGGAGCGGGGATCGGCGGGGTACGGGGCCGGGTGGCGGCGCGGCGTGGCGAGCCGGGGCGGAGCCGGCCGCCCGCGGCCCGTCGTGCGGCGGCGCGGTTCAGGTCACGTCAGGGGTGGGTCACATCGGGGCAGGTCGTATCAGGTCGGCGGCCGGGGCGCGGCAGCCCTCCGGTCACGTCGGCGGCCGGGGCGCATCCGGGGGCCGGTCGCGTCGGTGCGGGTCACGCCGGGTGGCCGTACAGCTCGGGCCGCCGGTCGTGCAGATAGGGGTTGTTCTCCCGCGACTCCTTGAGGAAGTCCGGGTCGACCGCGGCCTGCACCAGCTGCTCGGAGCGCCCGGCGCGGGTCCGTACGACACCGTCGGGACCGGCCAGGCAGCTGAGCCCGACGAACTCGAACTCGCCCTCCTCGCCGACCCGGTTGACGTACGCGACGTACATCTGGTTCTCGAAGGCGCGGACCGGGATGACGGACTCGGCGACGAACTGGAAGGGGTGCATCTGCGCGGTCGGCACCAGCAGCAGGTCCGTACCGGCCAGTGCGTGCGCCCGGACGTTCTCCGGGAACTCCACGTCGTAGCAGATCAGCAGGCCGATCCGGACGCCGGCGAGGTCGGCCTGTACGACGGACCGGTCGCCCGGCGTGAACCATTCGCGCTCGAAGCAGCCGAAGAGATGGGTCTTGCGGTAGTTGGCGATCCGCGCGCCGTCCGGGCCGATGAGCTGGGCCGAGTTGTAGACCACGGCCAGGCCGTCGGCCGCGTCGTCGCGCTCGCCTTCCGGGGCGCGCTCCGGGTAGCCGTAGAGGATCGCGATGCCGTGGGCGGCTGCGATACCGGCGACGGCCCGGGCTCCGGCGCCGTCCGCGCTCTCGGCGAGGCGGTGGACGTCGCCGCCGATGGCATAGCCGGTGAGGAACAGCTCGGGGCAGGCGAGCAGCCCGGCGCCCGTGGCGGCCGCCTCACGGGCCGCGTCGTCCAGCAGCCGCAGGTTGTGCGCGACGTCGCCGGGCCGTCCCGAACTCTGGAGCAGGGCGGTGTGCAGCGGCGGCATGGGACCCCTCGGCGGGACGGTTCGGGCGGTACGCATTGACGGTACGGGCCGCCGCCGATCCCGGACAAGGCGCCACCGTTGCGTGCCGACGGACGATTCGTTGCGCGTTCAAGGGCTTGTCCGGCGATTCGTTGCGCCGGGCGTCGGCGCAGGTGGAGCCGGGGGCGGGACAGGCCCGGCGGCGGGGACGTCGCCCCCTGGCAGGACGGCGTGATCAACCTGTGGTGCGAGCGGAGCGGGTGCCTGGTCCCGCGGGTCGGCGCGCACCTTCACGCCACGGTGCGATGTGCGGGTGGGGGGTGGGGCGGGAGCCTGTGAGCATCCGGCGGCCGACCGGCGGCCGCCACATCGCCGCTCCTGAACCGCCACATCGCCCCTCCTGAAAGGACAGCCGCAGTCATGGCCCGCCCGTGCCTCTCCCCCGCCCCCGGCCCGCTGCACCCCCGCCTCCGGGGCGGCTCCCCACTCCGGGGCGGTCGTCTCCGGCCCCCGCACTCGCGAGGCACCGCGCGCACCGCCTCAGCCGACCACCGCGGCCACCGCTCTCCGGACCAGTCCGCGCAGCCACACATGCCCGGCGTCGGCGTCCTGGCGCGGGTGCCAGGCCATCGACATCGACATCGGCGGCAGCGAGAGCGGGATCGGCAGCGTGTGCAGCCCCAGCCCGCGGACCGTCGTCGCCGCCATCCGCTCCATGGACAGGCCCACGGCATCGCTGTCGCGCACCATCAGCAGCGAGGCCGCGAAGGTCGGGACGGTGGCGATCACCCGCCGGCGCAGGCCGAGTTCGGCCAGCGCGGCGTCGATCGGGCCGGTCAGCCGCCCGCGGCGGGAGAAGTTGATGTGCGCGGCATCGGCGAAGCGGCGGGCGGTGACGTTCACCGTCGTGAGCGGATGCCCCTCGCGTACGACCGCGACACCGCGATCGGCGAACACCTCCTCCGTACGGATCTCCGGCTCACGCCCCTCGACGACCCCGAACTCCAGATCCGCCGCGCCGTCCCTCAGCACCGGCAGATCGATATGGCTCTCACCGAGGAAGCGCAGCACGACCAGCGGAGCCTCCTGCGCGACCCGGGCGACCAGTGCCGGGCCGACGGCGGTGACGAAGTTGTCGCTGGCGGCGATGGTGAACACCCGGGCCAGCTCCGCCGGATCGGCGGGCGCGGACGGCGTCAGCACCCCGTGCGCCTCCTCCACCAGCCGCCGCACGTCGGCCTTGATCTCCAGGGCGCGCGGGGTCGGCACCATATGGCGGCCGGCGCGTACGAGGACGGGGTCGCCGATCGTCCGCCGGATCCGGCCGAGCGCCCGGCTCATGGCGGGCCCGGAGAGCCCCAGCCGGTCGGCGGCCGCGGTCACGCTCTCCTCTTCGAGCAGCGCGTCCAATGCGATCAGCAGGTTGAGGTCGATGTTTGCGTTCCGCGCAATCATGCAGTGCACACCTTGCAGTTGAGATCAACTAACCGGGACTCTAGCGTCCCCGCCATGACCTCGTCAGTACCCCCGCCGCCCACCGACCGCACCCGGTCCACCGGACCCTCAACCGCCGCTCCGCAGACCGCAGATGGCCGGGCCGCCGGCAGCCGGGCCGCCGGCACACCGGCCTCCGGATCGGCCGCCGCAGGCCCCTCTGCCGGACGGCGCTCGGTGACCATCGCCATGTGCGCCTGCGTCCTCGTCGCGCAGTCGCTCGTGGCCGCGATGAACCTCGCCATTCCCAAGATCGCCGCAAGCGGTCTCCATCCGACCCCGTCCCAACTCCTCTGGATCGTCGACACCTACGTCCTGGTCTTCGCGGGCCTGCTGATCCCGGCCGGCGCCCTCGGCGACCGGTACGGCCGCAAGGGCATCCTGCTGACCGGACTGGGTGTCTTCGGCGCGGGTGCGCTGCTGAGCGCGCTGGCCCCCGGCCTCCCGGTCCTGCTGGCGGGCCGCGCCGTCTCGGGCGCCGGCGCCGCACTGCTCGTCCCGGCCACGATGTCCGTCCTGCTGCACGCCACCCCGCCCGGCCGGAGGGCGTCGGCAGTGGCGGCTTGGAGCGTGGCGCTCAGTATCGGCGGAATGGCGGGCAACGCCGGCGGCGCCCTGATACTCCAATACCTGCCCTGGCAGGGGCTGTTCTGGGCCTATGTGCCGCTGGCGCTCGTCCTGTTCGCCTGGGTGGCGCGGTCCGCGCCGCGGGTGCCCCGCCAGACGGCGACGCTCGACCTGCCGGGGTCGGCGCTGCTGGCGCTCGCTTCGGTGGCGCTGCTCTTCGGCATCATCGAGGGCCCGGGCCTCGGCTGGGCCTCACCCCGCGTCATCGGCGCCTTCGCGCTGACGCTCGCGCTGCTCGCGGGGTTCGTCCACCATGGCCTGCGGGCCGCGCACCCGGTGCTGGATCCGCGGCTGTTCCGGCTGCCGCGGCTGCGGGGCGGCAGTATCGGTATCACCGTCGCCTTCTTCGGCATGTTCGCGCTGTTCTACGTCAACGCGCAGTTCCTGCAGTACGTGAAGGGCTATTCACCGCTCCAGACCGGCTTCGCCAACGTGCCGATGGCCTTCGGGATGATGGCCGTGACGAAGTACGGCATGAGCCTGGCGCGGCGGATCGGCGAGGCCGGAACGGCCGGCACCGGGCTGGCCCTGATAGCGGTCGGCCTGCTCCTGCTCTCCACCGCCGACGCCACCACCCCCTACCTCCTCTACCTGGCGTTTCTCCTGGTGCTGTCGACCGGTGCGGGCCTGGCGATGCCGACCCTCGCCCACGCGATCGTCACGTCCGTGCCGGCCCACCGATCCGGTATGGGCTCCGGACTCCAGGGCGCGGCACGGGAGTTGGGCGCGGCGCTGGGCATCGCCGTGGTGGGGACCGTCCTGTCCGTCCGCATCGGCTCGGGGGCGGGCCACGGCGCGGCCACGGCCGGCGCGTTCACCGACGCCGCGGCGCTCGGCTACCGCATAGCGGCGGGCGTGGTGCTGGTGGCGGGCGCCGTGGTGATGTCCGCCCTCCGCACCCGAACGCCCCCCACCGGAACAGACCCGACCGCACCGCGCCGGCACCGGTCCGACACCCGGATCGAGGTCCGGTCCGCGCCCTGATCCGAAGCCCGGACCCACCGCACTTGACCTCAAGTCCGCTTGAGATCCCAAGATCGCCACATGAGCGCAGACGAGAACACGACGCCGGAAAAGGACCTCACCACCGGCCAGACCACCACCGACCAGACCACCACCACCCACCGGACCGCCACCGCCGACAAGGCCGTCGCCGCCCGCCAGACCCCCACCGGAGATCAGACCGACGCCGCGGACAGAGCCACGACCACCACCGAAGCCTCACCCTCATCCCCCGCACCGGCACAGTTCCTTGCTCAGCAGCGGCCCGAGACCGAACCCCGGTTCCCGCCGCAGCTCCAACACCTCATCGACCGGGCTGAGATCACCGACCTCCTGGACCGCTACCTGCGCTCCCTGGATGAGGGGATCTTCGACGAGGCCTGGGCCCGCGCCTTCCACACCGAGGAGGTGACCGCCGTGATGCCCGCCGGCACCGTCCACGGTCGGGACGCCCTGCTGGCGAGCGTCAGCCAGGCGATGGCCCTGTTCGACCGGACGGTGCACCTGGGCACCAACGCCGTCATCGAGATCGACGGCGACCGGGCCACCGCCCGAGGTGCCCAGCTCAGCACCCATGTCCTGGCGGGCGGCTCCGGAGCCCTCTTCATCTCCGCGGGTCACGCGGACAGCGAGTTGGTGCGGACCCCGGACGGCTGGCGGATATCCGCGTCGTCCCTCCGGATCGCCTGGACGCAGGGAACCCCGCCGCGGATGGCGACGGGGCCGGGGACCGAGCGGCGGGACACGGCCTGAACCCCGCCCGAGGACCGGTCCTGGACGGGAACGTGCACGCACCGGACCCGGCCATGACCCATCGGACAGACCCTAGCGGGGCGCGCCCGACCCGTAGCGGCGCAGCAGTGGCGAGAGGACGAGGACGGACTTGGTGCGCTCCACGAACGGTTCGCCGGCGATCCGTTCCAGGACGCGTTCGAAGTGCCGCATGTCCGAGGCAAAGACCTGGACGATGGCGTCCGCTTCTCCGGTGACGGTGGAGGCGGACGCTACCTCCGGGTAGCGTGACAGGCCGCGGTGGATCGCCTCGGGCGAGGTGTTGCGGCGGCAGTAGATCTCGATGAACCCCTCGGTCTCCCAGCCGAGGGCGGCCGGGTCGACCCGGACGGTGAATCCGGTGATCGCGCCGTCCGCCCGCAGCCGGTCCACCCGGCGTTTGACGGCCGGTGCGGACAGGCCGACCTCCTGGCCGATGTCCGCGTAGCTGCGGCGGGCATCCTCGGCGAGGGCGTGCACGATGCGTTCGTCGAGATCGTTCAGTCGCACTGCGGGTGGGTCACTTCTCTGCGGTGGCCAATCGGGAGCGGCGCAAGCCGTATCCGAAGTAGATCACAAGGCCGACGACCATCCAGACTCCGAAGACCACCCAGGTCACGGCGCCGAGGCTGGACATCATGAAGACGCAGAGGAGGAAGCCGATCGCCGGGAAGAGCGGCCAGAGCCGCGTACGCGAGAGCGGCGTGCGGAAGGACCGCGGCATGGTGGGCCGGGTGCGACGCAGCACGATCACCGCGACGTTGACCAGCGCGAAGGCGAACAGCGTGCCGATGCTGGTGGCGTCGGCCAGCTGGCCCAGCGGGACCGCCGCGGCGAGCACGCCGCAGAAGACGGAGACGATGACGGTGTTGACCCGCGGTGCGCCGCTCTTGGGGTGCACCTTGGAGAACACCTTCGGCACCAGACCGTCGCGGGACATCGCGAAAAGGATGCGGGTCTGGCCGTAGAGGACGGTCAGTACGACGCTGGCGATGGCGACGACGGCGCCGAGGGCCAGCAGGACGGCCCAGAAGTCCTGGCCGGTGACCGACTTGAGGATCCCGGCGAGTGCGGCCTCCGAGCCCTGGAACTTCTGCCACGGCATCGCGCCGACCGCGATGGCGGCGACCAGGCAGTAGAGCGCGGTGACGATGACCAGTGACAGCATGATCGCGCGCGGCAGGTCGCGCTGCGGGTTCTTGGCCTCCTCACCAGCCGTGGAGGCCGCGTCGAAGCCGATGTAGGAGAAGAACAGCGTGGCGCCGGCGGCGCTGACGCCGGCCATGCCCATCGGCATGAAGTTGGCGTAGTTGCCCGACTTGACGCCCTGGAGCGCGACGCCGCAGAAGAGCAGCAGCGCGACGATCTTGACGGACACCATGATCGTGTTGGCGCGGGCGCTCTCCTTGGCACCGCCCAGCAGGAAGACCATCGCGAGCATCACGACCAGCAGCGCCGGCAGGTTGAAGTAGCCACCCTGGCCCGGCGGGGCGGAGAGCGCGGTGGGGATGGTGATGCCGAGGGTGCCGTCGAGCAGCTCGTTCAGGTACTGGCCCCAGCCGACGGCGACGGCCGCGACCGAGACGCCGTACTCCAGGATCAGACACCAGCCGCAGACCCAGGCGACCAGCTCGCCGAGGGTGGCGTAGGCGTAGGAGTACGACGAGCCGGAGACGGGGATGGTGCCGGCCAACTCGGCGTAGGAGAGCGCGGAGAAGAGCGCGGTGATGCCGGCGATGACGAAGGAGAGCACGACCGCGGGACCGGCGGCCGGGACGGCCTGGCCGAGCACCACGAAGATGCCGGTGCCGAGCGTGGCGCCAATGCTGATCATGGTCAGCTGCCAGACGCCCATCGAGCGGCGGAGCGTTCCTCCCTCGCCCTTGCCGCCCTCGGCCACCAGGCGCTCGACCGGTTTGCGCCGCATCAGCCGGGTGCCGAGTCCTCCGGCGGGGGGCGACGGGGCGTCGGTGTTCCCCGCGGGCGGGGCTGCGCCGTTCTCCAACACTGGGTGGCTCCTTTATCGCTGCCGGTCAGACTGACAGGTTCCGACACATTTCCGTGACGGCGACCGCAGCGGCCGTGTGCGGGCAGCACGAACCGCCCCAGCAGGAGACCGCCGAGCAGGCGATCTCCGCCACTCCACGTACAGCGCATGACCTTACGGCCCCGCGTTGACCTGCCGTAATGCAGGTTCCTTGCGCAACCGCAGCTGATCATTGCGCACCGGGCCCGGCTGCGGTGGTTCGTTGCATCCCAGCGCCCGGCATCGCGGTCCGCCGGGGGACGCGAACGGCCCCGCACCGGATCGGTGCGGGGCCGTCGTGCGGCGCCTGCGGGAGCCGTACGCGGCTCCGGGCGGCTAGTTCCAGCTGTCGTGCAGCGGCTTGCCCTCGGCGTAACCGGCGGCGCTCTGCACGCCGACGACGGCCTTCTCGGCGAACTCCTCCAGGGACGCGGCACCGGCGTAGGTGCAGGAGCTGCGGACGCCCGCGATGATCGAGTCGATCAGGTCCTCGACGCCGGGGCGCGCCGGGTCGACGAACATCCGCGAGGTGGAGATGCCCTCCTCGAACAGCGCCTTGCGGGCACGGTCGTAGGCCGACTCCTCACTCGTGCGGTTGCGCACCGCACGAGCGGAGGCCATGCCGAAGCTCTCCTTGTACGGCCGGCCCTCGGCGGTGTGCTGGAGGTCGCCGGGCGATTCCAGAGTGCCGGCGAACCACGAGCCGATCATGACGTTGGACGCGCCCGCGGCCAGCGCCATGGCGACATCGCGCGGGTGCCGCACGCCGCCGTCGGCCCAGACGTGCTTACCGTACTTCTTCGCCTCGGCGGCGCACTCCAGCACCGCCGAGAACTGCGGGCGGCCCACACCGGTCATCATCCGGGTCGTGCACATGGCGCCCGGTCCGACACCGACCTTGATGATGTCCGCGCCGGCCTCGATGAGGTCGCGGACGCCCTCGGCGGCGACGATGTTGCCCGCGACGATCGGGACCTGCGGGTCCAGCGCCCGGACGGCCTTGATCGCGCTGATCATCGACTCCTGGTGGCCGTGCGCGGTGTCCACGACGATGGTGTCCGCGCCGGCGTCCAGCAGCGCCTTGGCCTTGCCCGCCACATCGCCGTTGATGCCCACGGCGGCCGCGATGCGCAGCTTGCCGTTGGCGTCCGTGGCGGGGGTGTACAGGGTGGCGCGCAGGGCGCCCTTGCGGGTGAGGATGCCGACCAGCATGCCGTTCGCGTCGACCGCGGGCGCCAGCTTGCGGTTGGCGGCGTCGAGGCGGTTGAACGCCTCGCGGGGGTCGATGTCCGCGTCCAGGACCAGCAGGTCCTTGGACATGACCTCGGCGACCTGGGTGAAGCGGTCCACCCCGGCCAGGTCGTGCTCGGTGACGACACCGACCGGCCGGCCGCCCTCGACCACGATGCCCGCGCCGTGCGCCCGCTTGGGCAGCAGCGACAGGGCGTCCGCGACGGTCGAGATCGGGGACAGCACGATGGGCGTGTCCAGGACCAGGTGGCGGTGCTTGACCCAGGTGATGACGTCGGTGACGACATCGAGCGGGATGTCCTGCGGAATGACGACCAGGCCACCACGGCGGGCGACGGTCTCGGCCATCCGGCGGCCGGCGATCGCCGTCATGTTGGCGACCACCAGCGGAATGGTCGTGCCCGAGCCGTCGGGCGAGGCGAGGTCCACGCCCTGGCGGGAGCCCACGGCGGAGCGGCCGGGCACCATGAACACGTCGTCGTAGGTCAGGTCGTAGGGCACCGAAGAACTCTCTTCGAGGGCGCCGTTCTTCGGATTCAGGAATCGCATACCGCCAGGATACGGGCCCTGACCAGGACTCATGTGATTGTCCTACGTGCCAGCGAGCCGCATGGTGCGATCCGCCAAGCCCGAGCCCGGCCACCGGGACGGCGGCTCACCGGGTGTGCCCGCAACGTCGCGGAACGGCGTGCGGGGCCGACGCCCGACGGAGCTACGCCCCCTGCCGGCCGCGCCCCCTGGCCATGATCACCACGAGCCCGGTGTCGCTGTCCCGCCAGTAACCCACCGCGTCCGCCAGCACCGCCTCGACCACGCTCCAGTCCTCCGGCACGGCGGCGGCGTACCCCTGCCAGCCCGTGACGACCAGCAGCCGGCCGCGGCCGGCGGGGCACCACGACAGGTCGGTGAGGCAGTCGGCCAGCGCGTCCCAGTTGCGACCGAAGTGGTCCGGCAGCCGCAGCGAGCGCGCACAGCGGTCCATGAACTCGGCCTTGTCCAGGGCGTCTTCGAGGTCGAGCGCGGCGGCGCGCCAGCCCGCGTCCCGGGCGGCGGCCAGCGCGTCCGCCACCGGGCGGTCCGCCGGCCAGGACAGCACCCCCGCGGGCGTACTGCCGTCCAGCACCGCCGCGAGCGGCCGGGGCACCTCGGCCGTCATCGGAGCACCGTCCGACCGCGTCCCCCCAAGGACGCCTCCCAGGCCCCCGGACGCGGCGCGTGTGGCCGAAATCCCCCCGTGTCTCCCCCGTCGAACATCCTGCACGTCATCGGAGCACCGCCTTGAAGGTCCGGTAGTGGTCGTCGGTGTAGAACGTCTCGTGGCTCTTGCCGGTGATCAGACGGCGCGCGCCGCGGTCCCGGGCGCCCGGCGTGGAGACCGTGTACTCGTGGTAGTAACCGCGCGGCTCCTTCGGCAGCTGCCGCTCGTAGTTGCCGAAGACGGTGCCGTCCTTCGGATACGGGAACGGCCCGCCCGCGTCGATGAGCTTCAGGGTGTGCTGCGCCTCCGCGGGAAGCCGGCCGGCCTGGACGGTCGGCATCCCCTTCGCCCAGCCCGGCGCGCCGGAGGTGCCGGACGCCCCGGTGCCCGCCGTGTTCGTGGCGGCCGGCCGGTGCGAGGCGGACGAACTCCCTTTGCCGCCACCGCCGGTGGAGCAGCCGGTGAGAACGAGAAGCAGGGCGGCGAGCAGTGCGCCGACGACGGCGGCGGCCCGCCGCGGGGCGGAGTGGATCAGCATGCGCCGATGCTGTCACAGCCGCGCCCGGGCTGCTCGCCGGTCCGCGCACCGGAGCGCACGCGACCGGCAACGACGGACCGGAACCGCGAGCCGCCCCGCCGCCCTGGAGGGCCTCACGGCCCTCGCCGTCACCTGCCGTCCGGGTCCGCCCGGTCCAGGGCGGGCCGCGGCCCGGGGCCGGTCTCCAGGAGGAGGTGGTCGGCGGCGGCGGTGTCCGTCACCAGGCTGGTGACCAGCCCGGAGCGCAGCACCGCGCCGATCGCCGCGGCCTTGCGCCGGCCGCCGGCGATCGCCACGACCTCGGGGATGCGGCGCAGCCGGTCCGCCTCGACCGTGATGCACCGCTCGCCCAGATCGCGGCCGATGCGCCGGCCCTCGGCGTCGAAGAGGTGCGCGGACATCTCGGCGGCGGCACCCAGCGAGGCGTAGTGCTCCCGCTCCTCCTCCGACAGCATGTCGTAGACGGTCGAGACGCCCGGCTCCCATGAGCCGATGGAGACGCAGGCGACGGTGACCTTGTCGAAGTACTCGAAGGCCCGGGCGATACCCGTCTGGCCGCGCAGCGCGGCGGCGGTCGCCGAGTCGGGCAGCAGCATCGGCGCGTAGATCGGGTGCGCCTCGCCGCCGGAGACGTCGGCCGCGCGGCGCACCGCCTCGACCGAGCCGCGGTCGGCGGTGCCGGCGTCGTACACACCGGTCAACTGGACGACCGTGCACGGCGGGAGCCGGTGCAGCGCGGCCGCCATGTGGATGGTCGAGCGCCCCCAGGCGAGCCCCAGGACGTCGCCCTCGGCGACCAGTTCGCCGAGCAGGTCGGCCGCGACCTCACCGAGGTTCTCGGGGTCGGCGGCGTCCTCCGAGGCGTCCGCGGGCGATTCGACGACGACCGCGTGCCGCAGGCCGTAGCGGGCCCGCAGGGCGTCGGAGCGCTCCGCGTCCAGTTCGGAGGGCACCCGGATCTCGATCCGTACGAGATCGCGCTCCAGGGCCGTCTCCAGTACGCGGGCGACCTTGAACCGGCTGACGCCGAACTCCTCCGCGATCTGGATCTTGGACTTGCCCTCAAGATAGAAGCGGCGGGCCATCGCCGCGGCCTGCACCAGCTCGGCGGGGCCCATTCCGGACTGTGGGCGGCTGGCTACCACGAAATTCTCCCCTTTTGCGCATCTGATCGAGTCTTTGCTCATCCTTTCAGAAACCCGAGGTGTACGGGGACCAGGACCGACCCGACGAGCATGAACGCTCGGTTGCCGAAAGGACAACCGGCGGCGCACACGACGCCGGAAAAGCCGGCCCCGGCCCGCGTACCGGCCGGGCGCGCTCGATCAGTGCGCGCAGCCCCAGCTCGCGGCCGTCGCCGCCTCGGCCTTCTCCCGCAGGTCGCGGACCGCCTTGGCCGGGTCGTCGGCGCCGTACACCGCCGAGCCCGCCACGAACACGTCGGCGCCCGCCTCCGCGCACCGCTCGATGGTGGAAGCGGAGACCCCGCCGTCCACCTGGAGCCACAGCTGGAGGCCGTGCCGGGAGATCAGCTCACGGGTGCGGCGGATCTTCGGCAGCATGATGTCCAGGAACGCCTGGCCGCCGAAGCCGGGCTCCACGGTCATGATCAGCAGCATGTCCAGCTCGGGGAGCAGGTCCTCGTACGGCTCGATCGGGGTGGCCGGCTTGAGCGCCATCGACGCCCGCGCGCCCTTGGCCCGGATCTCCCGCGCCAGGCGCACCGGCGCGGCGGCGGCCTCCGCGTGGAAGGTGACGGAACCGGCCCCGGCCTCGATGTACTGCGGCGCCCAGCGGTCCGGGTCCTCGATCATCAGGTGCAGGTCGAGGGGGGTGTCCGTCGCCTTGCTCAGCGACTCGACGATCGGCACGCCGAGCGTGAGGTTGGGGACGAAGTGGTTGTCCATGACGTCGACGTGGAGCCAGTCGGCGCCCTCGACGGCCTTCGCCTCTTCGGCGAGGCGGGCGAAGTCGGCGGACAGGATGCTGGGGTTGATCAAGGCCATGCCCCCAGTATGGCCCGGCGCCCGCGCGCGGACGGCGGCGGGCCCGGAGAGCGCCTCACCCGGCACGCACGGGTCCGCCCCGGCCGGATGCGACACCCGGCCGGGGCGGAACTGCTGCGACCTTGTGCGACTAGCGCTTCAGGGACGCCAGCGCCTGGTTCAGCGTCGCCGACGGACGCATCACCGTGGACGCCTTGGCGGCGTCGGGCTGGTAGTAGCCGCCGATGTCGGCCGGGGAGCCCTGCACCGCGATCAGCTCGTCGACGATGGTCTGCTCCTGCTCGCCCAGCGTCTTGGCCAGCGGCCCGAACGCCTCGGCGAGCTGCGCGTCGCCGGTCTGCTTGGCCAGCTCCTGGGCCCAGTAGAGCGCCAGGTAGAAGTGGCTGCCGCGGTTGTCGATACCGCCCAGCTTGCGGCTCGGCGACTTGTTCTCGTTGAGGAACGAGCCGGTCGCGCGGTCGAGGGTGTCGGCCAGGACCTGCGCGCGGGCGTTGCCCGTGGTCGTCGCCAGGTGCTCGAAGCTGACCGCGAGGGCCAGGAACTCGCCCAGGCTGTCCCAGCGCAGGTAGTTCTCCTTGACCAGCTGCTGGACGTGCTTCGGGGCGGAGCCGCCGGCGCCCGTCTCGAACAGCCCGCCGCCGTTCATCAGCGGGACGACCGAGAGCATCTTGGCGCTGGTGCCCAGCTCCAGGATCGGGAACAGGTCGGTCAGGTAGTCACGCAGGACGTTGCCGGTGACCGAGATGGTGTTCTCGCCGCGGCGGATGCGCTCCAGGGAGAAGGCGGTGGCGTCGACCGGCGACTTGATCTCGATCTGCAGGCCCTCGGTGTCGTGCTCCGGCAGGTACGCCTTGACCTTCGCGATGAGCTGGGCGTCGTGCGCACGGCCCTCGTCGAGCCAGAACACGGCCGGGTCGCCGCTCGCGCGGGCGCGGGTCACGGCGAGCTTGACCCAGTCCTTGATCGGGGCGTCCTTGGTCTGGCACATCCGGAAGATGTCGCCGGCGCTCACGACCTGCTCCAGCACCACGGTGCCGGCGCCGTCGAGGACGCGCACCGTGCCGGTGGTCGGGATCTCGAAGGTCTTGTCGTGGCTGCCGTACTCCTCGGCCTTCTGCGCCATCAGGCCGACGTTGGGCACCGAGCCCATCGTGGCCGGGTCGAAGGCGCCGTGCGCCCGGCAGTCCTCGATGACGGCCTGGTAGACGCCGGCGTAGCTGCTGTCCGGGATGACGGCGAGGGTGTCGGCCTCCTGGCCGTCCGGGCCCCACATGTGGCCGGACGTACGGATCATGGCCGGCATGGAGGCGTCCACGATGACGTCGCTGGGGACGTGCAGGTTGGTGATGCCGCGGTCGGAGTCGACCATCGCCAGCTCGGGGCCGTCGGCCAGCTCGGCGTCGAAGGACGCCTTGATCTCGGCGCCGTTCGGCAGCGACTCCAGGCCCTTGTAGATGCCGCCGAGGCCGTCGTTGGGGGTCAGCCCGGCGGTCGCGAAGGTCTCGCCGTACTGGGCGAAGGTCTTCGGGAAGAACGCGCGGACGACATGGCCGAAGACGATCGGGTCGGAGACCTTCATCATCGTGGCCTTCAGGTGCACGGAGAACAGCACGCCGTCGGCCTTGGCGCGGGCGACCTGCGCGGCCAGGAACTCGCGGAGCGCCGCGACGCGCATGACGGACGCGTCGACGACCTCGCCGGCCAGTACCGGTACCGACTCGCGCAGCACGGTGGTGCTGCCGTCGTCGCCCGACAGCTCGATGCGCAGCGTGCCGTCCTCGGCGACGACCGCGGACTTCTCGGTGGAGCGGAAGTCGTCGGCGCCCATCGTGACGACGTTCGTCTTCGACTCGGGCGTCCAGGCGCCCATGCGGTGCGGGTGGGCCTTGGCGTAGTTCTTCACCGACGCGGGCGCCCGGCGGTCGGAATTCCCCTCGCGCAGCACCGGGTTGACCGCGCTGCCCTTGACCTTGTCGTAACGGGCGCGGATGTCGCGCTCCTCGTCGGTCTTCGGGTCGTCCGGGTAGTCCGGCAGCGCGTAGCCCTGCTTCTGGAGTTCGGCGACGGCCGCCTTCAGCTGCGGGATCGAGGCCGAGATGTTCGGCAGCTTGATGATGTTCGCGCCCGGGGTCTTGGCCAGTTCGCCGAGCTCGGCGAGCGCGTCGTCGATGCGCTGGCTCTCCTCAAGACGCTCCGGGAAGCTGGCGATGATCCGCCCGGCCAGCGAGATGTCACGGCTCTCCAGCGTCACCCCGGCCGTCGCGGCATACGCCTCGACCACCGGCAGGAACGAATACGTCGCCAGGGCCGGGGCCTCGTCAGTGTGGGTGTAAATGATGGTCGAGTCAGTCACCGGGTGCTCCGCTCCATCCACGTCTCAACATTGCTTGACATCAAGATATCTCGTGCCCGGGGCCCGCTCGACAGGGGTCCGCCCCCACTGCGGCCGAAACCGGCCGCCCGCGTCCGCCGCCTCCCCTGCCGGACACCGTTCACGCGCGGACACACGGCGACGGCCCCGGACGGCCCGTCGCCCGGGGCCCTCCGAGGCCGTCGCCCCGTCCCGTCCGCCGGCCGGCCCGGCGGGCGGCTCAGCCCGTCCGGCGCAGGAGCGCCAGATACATCGCGTCCGTCCCGTGCAGATGCGGCCACAGCTGCACGTCCGGCCCGTCACCGAGCGCCGGCACCCCGGGCATCAGCGGCCGGGCGTCCACCCACTCGACCGCCACCTCGGCACCGCCGCGCCCCTTGATCACGTCCTCCACCACCGCCCGGGTCTCCGCCGGATGCGGCGAGCAGGTCGCATAGCCCACCACGCCACCGACCCGTACGGCCGCCAGCGCCTGCCGCAGCAGCTCCCGCTGGAGCGGCGCGAAACCCTCCAGGTCCTCCGGGCGGCGCCGCCAGCGGGCCTCGGGACGGCGGCGCAGCGCGCCCAGGCCGGTGCACGGCACGTCCACCAGCACCCGGTCGAAGGCGCCGGGGCGCCAGGCGGGGCGGGTGCCGTCCGCGGCGATGACCGCGTAGGGACCGGGGTTGCCGTCGAGCGCCCTCGCCACCAGGCGGGCGCGGTGCGGCTGCTTCTCCGACGCCAGCAGGGCCGCGCCGCGCTCCGCCGCGAGCGCGCCCAGCAGCGCCGCCTTGCCGCCCGGCCCCGCGCAGCCGTCCAGCCAGACCCGGTCCGGGCCGTCCAGGGGCGCGTCGGCCAGCGCGATCGCGACCAGCTGGCTGCCCTCGTCCTGCACCCCGGCCCGGCCCTCGCGCACCGGGTCCAGCGCGCCCGGCTCACCGCCCTCGGCCAGCCGCACGGCATACGGGGACCAGCGCCCCGGCAGCGCGCCGCCCTCGCCGACGGCGTCCAGCAGCTCCTCGGCGGTGGCCCGGCCGGGGCGCGCCACCAGCGTCACCTCGGGCCGCTCGTTGTCCGCCTCCAGCAGGTCCTCGATGCCGGCGCGGCCACCGCCCAGGGCGTCCCAGAGCGCCGAGACGATCCATCGGGGGTGGGCGTGCACGATCCCGAGATGGTCCTCGGGGTCCTCGTCGTACTCCGGAGCCACCCGCTCCAGCCAGCCGTCGAGATCGTGCGCCGCGACCTTGCGCAGCACGGCGTTGACGAACTTCGCCCGCCCGTCGCCCAGCACCACCCGCGCCAGCTCGACGCTCGCGCTGACCGCGGCGTGGGTCGGAATCCGCGTCCCGAGCAACTGGTGGGCGCCGAGCGTCAGCACGTCCAGCACGGGCGGGTCGACCTCGCGCAGCGGCCGGTCCACGCACTGCGCGATGATCGCGTCGTACGTCCCCTGGCGGCGCAGCGACCCGTACACCAGCTCGGTGGCCAGCGCCGCGTCCCGGGAGTCGAACTCCCCGCCCTCCCGCGCCTTGCGCAGCAGCGGGGGCAGCACCAGGTTCGCGTACGCGTCCCGCTCGTCGACGGCCCGCAGCGCCTCGAACGCGAGGATCCGCACCGGGTCCTTCTTGGGGCGGCGGTAGGGCTTGCGGGTGCCATGGCGGCGGGGCGGCTGCTGACTCACAGAAAAGGTGCTCCGGATACGGGAAGTGGGTTCCGCCCCAGCCTACGCGGGCGCCCCGGTGCCGGCGCGCCGGGCCGGACCGCCGGCCCCGGGTCAGGCCGGGGGCTGCTCGCCCAGGCGCTCCCCGGCCGCGATCCGTACGCCGCGCGCCCAGTCCGCGCCCTGCATCGGCTTCTTTCCCTGCGGCTGGACCCAGAGCAGCTCGACCGGCTGGCTGCCGGTGCCGACGTAGACGGCCTTCTTCGTGCCGGCCAATTCGCCGGCCGCCAGGGCGAGTTCGGCGCGGTCGGGGGCGATGGCGGTCGCGATCAGCTTGAGGCGCTCACCGCGGAAGACCGTCCAGGCCCCGGGCGCCGGCGCGCAGCCGCGGACCACCCGGTCGACCCGCAGCGCCGGTGCCGTCCAGTCGACCCTGGCGTCCTCGACCTCGATCTTCGGCGCGAGCGAGACGCCCTCCTCCGGCTGCGGCACCGCCTTGAGGGTGCCGTCCTCGATGCCGTCCATCGTGGCGACGAGCAGACCGGAGCCGGCGAACGCCAGCCGGGTGAGCAGATCGCCGCTGGTGTCCGTCGACCGCACCTGCTCGGTCAGCACCCCGTACACCGGACCGGAGTCCAGGCCCTGTTCGATCTGGAACGTCGTGGCACCGGTCACCTCGTCGCCGGCGAGCACAGCGTGCTGCACGGGCGCCGCACCGCGCCACGCGGGCAGCAGGGAGAAGTGCAGGTTGACCCACCCCTTGGGGGGGATGTCCAGCGCGACCTTCGGCAGCAGCGCCCCGTAGGCGACCACCGGGCAGCAGTCCGGCCCGATCTCCCGCAGCCGGGCGAGGAAGTCCTCGTCCCGCGGCTTGACGGGCTTGAGGACCTCGATGCCCGCCTCCTCCGCACGCTCCGCGACCGGGCTGGCGACCAGCCGGCGGCCCCGCCCGGCGGGTGCGTCGGGCCGCGTCACGACGGCCACCACCTCGTGCCGGTCCGAGGCGATCAGGGCATCGAGGGCGGGTACGGCGACCTCGGGGGTGCCGGCGAAGACAAGCCTCATGGGTGACGGACTACCTCTCACACGCAGCGGAACGGCGCACCAGTCTATGGCTCTTGGCCCAGGTCATGGGTCTGGACGGCGGGGGCGTGCGAAGTCGTCCGCGCCCCGCGCACAAGCTCGTACGCCCCCGTACCGTGACCAGAGCCACTCCTGTCGCGTTGGTCAAGCAGCATTGACCTGTATACGGGCCGCTTTGGCGGCCCGAACGCTTTCACCCTTCCTTTCCACGCCGGTTCGAGAGGCTTGCTCATGGCCGACCACGCAACCCACGACGCCCAGGCGCGCGCCAGCCTTCATCTCCTGGTGCGGGACATCGAGCGGGTCCGCCGGCAGGTGGACGCCCTGCGCACGCTCACCGCGCAGCTCGGCAACGTCTACCGGCCGCGCCGCACGGGCCCCTCCGCGGGCTTCGTCGTCTACGGACGCGCGCCCGCGCCCACGGTGCGCCTGGCGCAGGAGCTCCGGGACAGCGTCGAGACCCTCGTCACCGCCGCGGTCGACTTCGACCGCTCGCTGGGATTCTCCTGGGACGCGGTGGGCTCCGCGCTCGGCGTCACCAAGCAGGCCGTGCACCGCCGTTACGGCGCGCGCCGCGCCGCCGCCCAGCCGCCCGCCGACGGCGGCGACTCCGCGGTGCGCTCCTCCGACGCCTCCGCGGCCCGCACGGTCAGCCTGGCCGGCGGTCTGCCCGGCTCCCCGTCCGTGCCCGCCGCCCGTTCCATGCCCACCCAGCCCTCCGCCGCCACCAGGGACGAGGTGGCGCGCCCCGGTGCCTTCCCCGGCCCCCGCAACGGCTGACGCCCGACCGGCCCGGCACGCTCCGCACGCTCGGCGAACGACGCTTGCCAACGCCCCGGGACCGCCTGCCGACTTCGGTCCCGGGGCGGCACCGTTCGCGGGCACCCGCCTCACCCGAGATCGGGCGGATCGATCCGCACCCGCACCGGCTCGCCCTCCCGCTTGACCAGGCGCGCCGCGCGGGCGGCCTTCAGCGCCGCGGCCAGCGCCGTCCCCTGGCCCGGCCGGACCCGCACGAGCGCCCGCTCCCACGCCTCGCCGGGCGGCGGATCCCCCGGCCCCCGGGGGCGCCCGGGATCCGGCACCGGGAGCGGCACGGGGCCCAACACCTCGGCCCCCGCGGGGAGTTCGGCCGACCGCAGCAGACCGGCGACGTCCTCGGCGCGGCCCGCCACCGACGCCATCCGCGACACCGGCGGGAACCCCAGCTCCGCCCGCTCGGCCAGCTCGCGGACCGCATGGCCGACCGGATCCCAGCGCACCAGCGCCTGAACCGGCCGCAGCGTCGGCTCCGCGATCACCGCGACCGTGCCGCCCTCGGCCTGTCCCCGGACCAGCGCGGCGGCCCCCAGCCAGCGGCGCAACGCCTCCTCCCCCGCCCGGAGATCCGGCCGGCCCAGCAGCGCCCAGCCGTCCAGCAGCAGTGCGGCGGCATACCCCGAGCCCTCGGCCACCGGCTCGGCCCCCGGCGTGCTCACCACCAGCGCGGGCACCCCCGGCACCGACGCCAGCACATGGTCCCGCCCCGACGTGCGCACCGGCACCGCGGGGAACGCCCGGCCCAGCTCCTCGGCCGTACGCCGTGCGCCCACGATCTGCGCCCGCAGCCGGGCCCCTCCGCACTCGGCGCAGTGCCAGTCCGGCTCCTCCCGGCCGCACCAGGCACAGCCCAGCTCGCCGGCCGCACGCGCCTCCAGGGGACCGGCGCACGCCCGGCAGCGGGCGGGGGTCCGGCACCGCTCGCACGCCAGCCGGGGCGCATAGCCGCGCCGCGGCACCTGCACCAGCACCGGCCCCTGCTTCAGTCCCTCGCGGACCACCTGCCACGCCATCGTCGGCAGCCGGGCGGCCCGCGCCGCCGCGTCCCTGGCCTCGTCGCCGTCGCCGACCGTACGCACCAGCGGAGCCGCGGCGCGCACCTGCTCGCGGTCGGCGGTCAGCGGCCGGGCCCAGCCCGTCTCCACCAGCTGCGCCGCCTCGACCGTGCAGCTCAGCCCGCCCAGCAGAAACCCGGCCCGCTCGCTCACCGACCGCTGGATCAGCACCTCCCGGGCATGCGGCTGGGGAGCGTGCGGATCGCTGTGGCTCGCGTCCCCGTCGTCCCACAGGGCGACCAGCCCGGGATCGGCGACCGGCGCGAACATCGCCGCCCGCGTCCCGACCACCGCGCGGACCGACCCCCGGCTGACCGCCAGCCACCGCCGATACCGCTCCTCGGGCCCGGTATCCGCGGTCAGCAGCACATGGCGGCCCGCTCCGATCAACTCCTCCAGTGCCGCGTCCACCCGGGCCGCGGCCCGCCCGTCCGGCACCACCACCAGCGCCCCGCGCCCGCCGGCCAGCGCCGCGGCGGCGGCCCGCGCCAGCTCCTGCGGCCAGGTCGCCCCCGGCAGCGCCGTCCACACCGCCCGCGGCGCGTCCCCCCGCGCAAGCGCCGCCAGGAACCCGGCACCGGCGCCGTATCGCGTCCAACTCCCGGGCTCCGGCGGTTCGTTGGGCGGCAGCGGCGCAGCGGACGGCTTCGCCTCGGCCCGTGCCCGGCGGGGCGGCACCGCCAGCTGCACCACATCCGCCAGCGACCCGGCATAGCGGTCCGCGACCGACCGGCACAGCGCCAGCAACTGCGGTGTCAGCACCCGCTCCGGCGACAGCACCTGCGCGATCGGCGCCAGCACCCCCCGGAACCCACTCTCCGCCACCCGCTCCACGATGAACCCGCTGACGAGCTTGCCGCCCTCCCTGCGGCCGCCCTTCTCCCCCGCCCCGAACCGCACCCGCACCCGCACCCCGGGCTGCGCCTCGGCGTCCATCGCGGCCGGCACCGCATAGTCGAAGAACCGGTCGAGATGCACCAGCCCCTTGTCGACCAGCACCCGGGCCACCGGCAACCCGGCCGCCAGCTCGGCCCCCCGCCACGTCCGCGGCCTGGCCCGCTCTCCCTTCGTCTCCCGCACCGCCTCGCGGATAAGGGCCAGCTGCTCCCCCCCACCCGGCTCCGTCCGTCCGTTCTCCCTGCTCACAGCATCAGTCTTAGCAGACGGGTCCGACAGCGGGCGGAGGCTGTGGATCGCCGACGGCCCCGAACCACCATGTGGTTCGGGGCCGTCGGTCACGAGCCCTGGCGGCGCGGAGGCTTACAGCCCCGCGGCCTTGCGGAGCGCGTCGACGCGGTCGGTGCGCTCCCAGGTGAAGTCCTCCAGCTCACGGCCGAAGTGGCCGTAGGCGGCGGTCTGGGCGTAGATCGGGCGGAGCAGGTCGAGGTCGCGGATGATCGCGGCGGGACGGAGGTCGAAGACCTCGGCGATGGCCTGCTCGATCTTGTCGGTGTCGACGCTGGCGGTGCCGAAGGTCTCGACGAAGAGACCGACCGGCTCGGCCTTGCCGATGGCGTAGGCGACCTGGACCTCGCAGCGCGAGGCGAGGCCCGCGGCGACGACGTTCTTGGCGACGTAGCGCATGGCGTACGCGGCGGAGCGGTCGACCTTGGACGGGTCCTTGCCCGAGAAGGCGCCGCCGCCGTGGCGGGCCATGCCGCCGTAGGTGTCGATGATGATCTTGCGGCCGGTCAGGCCGGCGTCGCCCATCGGGCCGCCGATCTCGAAGCGGCCGGTCGGGTTGACCAACAGGCGGTAGCCGTCGGTGTCCAGCTTGATGCCGTCCTCGACCAGCTGGTTCAGGACGTGCTCGACGACGAACTCGCGGATGTCGGGCGCCAGGAGCGAGTCCAGGTCGATGTCCGAGGCGTGCTGCGAGGAGACGACCACGGTGTCGAGGCGGACGGCCTTGTTGCCGTCGTACTCGATGGTGACCTGGGTCTTGCCGTCGGGGCGCAGGTAGGGGATGGTCCCGTTCTTGCGGACCTCCGACAGGCGGCGGGAGAGCCGGTGCGCCAGGTAGATCGGGAGCGGCATCAGCTCGGGGGTCTCGTCGCAGGCGAAACCGAACATCAGGCCCTGGTCGCCCGCGCCCTGCCGGTCCAGCTCGTCGTCATCGCCCTCGACGCGGTTCTCGTAGGCGGTGTCGACACCCTGGGCGATGTCGGGTGACTGCGCGCCGATGGACACCGAGACGCCGCAGGAGGCGCCGTCGAAGCCCTTCTTGGACGAGTCGTAGCCGATGTCCAGGATCTTGTTGCGGACGAGGTTGGGGATGTCGGCGTACGCCTTGGTGGTCACCTCGCCGGCCACGTGCACCAGGCCGGTGGTGATCAACGTCTCCACGGCGACCCGGGACGTCGGGTCTTCCTTGAGGAGTGCGTCGAGGATGGTGTCGCTGATCTGGTCAGCGATCTTGTCGGGGTGGCCCTCGGTGACGGACTCCGAGGTGAACAGGCGGCGGGACACATCGCTCCCTGGGGTTGCAGCGGCTGCTGGCTGATCATTGGCGGAAGGGCCGAGAGCTGCGCTCGGCCGAATCCACTGCCAGTTTACGGGTCGTATGTGGCGCACGGGCACGCAGTCTCGATTTATGGAACCCCCGTGACCTGGGACACCACGCCACACGGTAGTGACGATCACCTCGAGAATCGGTCGGGTCAAGAGGACATGCCGAATTTTGCGGGGCCGGTGGGAGTAATTAGGGGGGACCCCTCCAGGGCGGTGGCGCGCCCCCTACGGCTCCCCCGGGTCAGCGGCCGGGGCCCGCCATCCGGGGGGCGACCAGGTCCCAGAGGGTGTCGGCGAGGGCTTCCTTCGGGCCGTACGGGACGGGCGTCTCGGTGCCGTCCGTGGCCAGGATCACGGCCTCGTTCTCGGCCGAGCCGAACGCCTTGTGCTCGCCGACCTCGTTGACGACGAGCAGATCGCAGCCCTTGCGGGCGAGCTTGGCGCGGCCGTTGGCCAGGACGTCGTCGGTCTCCGCGGCGAAGCCGACGACCAGCTGGCCGGGGCGGGCCCGGTCGGCGGAGAGCTCGGCGAGGATGTCCGGATTCCGTACCAGGGTGACGGGTTCCGGCTCCTGGCCCTCCCGCTTCTTGATCTTGCCGGGGGCGTAGACGGCGGGCCGGAAGTCCGCGACGGCGGCGGCCATCACCACCGCGTCGGCGTCCGCCGCGGCCTTCAGCACGGACTCGCGCAGCTGCCCGGCGGTGCCGATGTGGATCACGTCGACGCCGGCCGGATCGGGCAGTTCGGTGTTGCCCGCGACGAGGGTGACCCGCGCACCGCGGGCCGCGGCCGTACGGGCGAGCGCGTAGCCCTGCTTGCCGGAAGAGCGGTTGCCCAGGTAGCGCACGGGGTCCAGCGGCTCCCGGGTGCCGCCCGCGCTGACCACGACATGGCGGCCGGCGAGGTCCTGCGGGAGGCCCTGGGCGCCGCGGGCCAGCACCTGGCGACAGAGCTGGAAGATCTCGACGGGGTCGGGGAACCGGCCCTTGCCGGTGTCGACGCCGGTCAGCCGGCCGACCGCGGGCTCGATGACGATCGCGCCGCGTCGCCGCAGCGTGGCGACGTTCTCCTGGGTGGCCGGGTTCTCCCACATCTCGGTGTGCATCGCGGGCGCGAAGACCACCGGGCAGCGGGCGGTGAGGAGGGTGTTGGTCAGCAGGTCGTCGGCGATGCCGTGGGCGGCCTTGGCGAGCATGTCGGCGGTGGCCGGGGCGACCACCACGAGGTCGGCGCGCTGCCCGATGCGGACGTGCGGGACCTCGTGGACGGACTCCCAGACCTCCGCGGAGGCCGGGTTGCCGGAGAGCGCGGCCCAGGTGGCCTCGCCGATGAAGTGCAGCGACGCGGCCGTCGGCACGACCCGTACGTCGTGGCCGGACTCGGTGAACTGCCGCAGCAGCTCGCACGCCTTGTACGCGGCGATCCCACCGCTGACCCCCAGGACGACCCTCGGCCGCTCCCGCTCCCGCTTCTCCATCGCTTCGCCGCTCCCCGAGCCTCGGTCCGAACGCATGACGCGCACCGTATGTCCTAATGACACACCAAGGGCCCGGCAGACGCTCTGCCGGGCCCTCGATGAGGAATCTGCGCCACCGCTTACTGGGTGGCCGGGCCCTCGACGGACTCGGAGGTCAGCAGACCCGCGTTGATCTCGCGGAGCGCGATCGACAGCGGCTTCTCGTGGACGTGCGTGTCGACCAGCGGGCCGACGTACTCCAGCAGGCCCTCGCCGAGCTGGGAGTAGTACGCGTTGATCTGGCGCGCGCGCTTGGCGGCGTAGATCACGAGGCTGTACTTCGAGTCGGTGGCCTCGAGAAGCTCATCAATGGGCGGGTTGATGATGCCCTCGGGTGCGGTGATGGAAGAGGACACTCTCTACCTTCCGAAAGGGGATGAAGCAGGTGGCAGCGTGGACACGCTGAGAATGCTGAAACGGAAAATCCGCGGCGCCGGGATCGGAGTCGGGTCAGCTGCTGGCGTCCCGGTCCCCAGATCGACGCAGCATCAAGGCTAGCAGCTCACGGCTGACGTCCTCGACGGAGGTGTTGACAAGGGTCACATCGAACTCCTTCTCCGCAGCCAGCTCGATCCTGGCGGCCTCCAGCCGGCGCTCGATGACCTCGGGCGCCTCGGTGCCGCGGCCGGTGAGCCGGCGCACCAGCTCCTCCCAGCTCGGCGGGGCCAGGAAGACCAGGTGGGCATCGGCCATGGACTCGCGGACCTGGCGGGCGCCCTGCAGGTCGATCTCCAGCAGGACGGGCTCCCCGGACTCCAGCCGGTCCAGCACCGCCTTGCGGGGGGTGCCGTAGCGGTTGCCCGCGAATTCGGCCCATTCCAGCAGCTCGCCATTGGCGACCAGCTTGTCGAATTCCTCGTTGTCGACGAAGAAATACTGGACGCCGTGGCGCTCCCCGGGGCGCGGTTTGCGGGTGGTGGCCGAAACCGAGAGCCAGACCTCGGGGTGGACCTTGCGCATATGCGCGACGACCGTGCTCTTGCCGACCCCCGAGGGGCCGGAGAGCACGGTCAGCCGCGGTTGTCTGGCCGGGGGGACGGGGGCCATCCCCCGGGAGACTGCAGAACTCATGCAGCGATTATTCCAGCTTCCGGGCGGTGCCGGAAAATCAGGAAGCGGGGCTGCCGAACTCGCGCTCCAGAGATGCGATCTGGTTGGAGCCGAGGCCGCGTACACGGCGGCTCTCGGAGATGCCGAGCCGCTCCATGATCTGCTTGGCGCGGACCTTGCCGACGCCGGGCAGGGACTCCAGCAGGGCGGAGACCTTCATCTTGCCGATGACGTCGTTCTCCTGACCCTGCTTGATGACCTCATGGAGGGAGGCACCGGAGTGCTTGAGCCGATTCTTGACCTCGGCGCGCTCCCGGCGAGCCGCGGCGGCCTTTTCGAGCGCGGCAGCGCGCTGTTCAGGGGTAAGGGGCGGAAGAGCCACGCCTACGTCACCTCGGATGTCGAACTGTCGGATACGGACCGGTGTGGAACCTAGTCGCCCCGCATGAGCGGAGCAACGAGCAACGCGCTTACGTGCAGTGCTCTCGACGGAGACTAGCGGCCGATCGCGCCGGAGTCAGCGAGAACAGACGAAAAGTCCTGGTCAGACTCTGCTGACCAGGACATTTCGGGACCAAATGACCGCCTTATCCGACCGCTGTCCGCACTTCGTCGGCGAAACGGGCCGCCGCCGCGCGCAGCGCCGCGGTGTCCGGACCGTGCCGCAGCACCCCCCGGCTGACACTCGGCACCACGTTGCGGACCGTGTCGCCGAAGACGGTGGGCAGGTCGGCGGGGGTGGCGCCCTGCGCTCCGATGCCGGGGGCCAGCAGCGGCCCGTTGATCGCCAGATCGAACGAGGAGAGATCGCCGAGGGTGGCCCCGACGACCGCGCCGAACGACCCCAGAGGAGCCTGCCCGGCGTTGTCCGCGGCGAGGTGGCCGAGCATCGTGGCGGCGACGGTGCGGCCGTCCTCGCGCACCGCCCGCTGCACCTCCGCGCCCTCCGGGTTCGAGGTGAGTCCGAGCACGAACAGCCCGGCGCCGCTCTCCCGCGCCAGCTCGACGGCCGGCCGCAGCGAGCCGTAGCCCAGGTACGGGGAGACGGTCAGCGCGTCCGAGAACAGCGGCGAGTCCGTGCGCAGGAACGCCTCGGCGTAGGCGCTCATCGTGGAGCCGATGTCGCCGCGCTTGGCGTCCATGAGGATCAGCGCGCCGCGCTCGCGCGCCTCCTCGACCGCGGTCTCCAGGACGGCGACGCCGCGCGAGCCGAAGCGCTCGAAGAACGCGGACTGCGGCTTGAAGACGGCGACCTGCTCGCCCAGCGCCTCCACGACGGTGCGGGTGAAGCGGGCCAGGCCCGCGACATCGTCGTTCAGGCCCCAGTCGGCCAGCAGCGAGGCGTGCGGGTCGATGCCGACGCAGAGCGGGCCGCGCTCGTCCATGGCGCGGCGGAGGCGGGCGCCGAAGGGCTCGGGGCGGGCCGTCATGAGGTCACCTTCTTGTGCTCGGCGCCGACCGCGTCGGCGAGGGTGGCGTACGGGCTGTTGCGCAGGCGCGCGGCCAGACCCTTGTGGATCGCGCGGCACCAGAACGGGCCCTCGTAGATGAAGGCGCTGTAGCCCTGGACGAGGGTGGCACCGGCGAGGATCCGCTGCCACGCGTCCTCGGCGGTCTCGATGCCGCCGACCCCGATGAGGGTGATCCGGTCGCCGACCCGGGCGTACAGGCGGCGCAGCACCTCCAGGGAGCGCTCCTTGACGGGGGCGCCGGAGAGGCCGCCGGTCTCGGCGATCAGCTTCGGGTCGGAGGTCAGCCCCAGGCCCTCGCGGGCGATGGTGGTGTTGGTGGCGATGATGCCGTCCAGGCCCAGCTCGACGGCGAGGTCGGCGACCGCGTCGATGTCCGCGTCGGCCAGGTCCGGGGCAATCTTCACCAGGAGCGGGACCCGGCGGCCGGTGACCGTGCGGTCGGCGGCCTCGCGGACCGCGGTCAGCAGCGGGCGCAGGTGGTCGACGGCCTGGAGGTTGCGCAGTCCGGGCGTGTTCGGGGAGGAGACGTTGACGACGAGGTAGTCGGCGTACCGGGCCAGCCGCTCGGTGGAGGTGACGTAGTCGGCGGTCGCCTCGGCTTCCGGGACGACCTTGGTCTTGCCGATGTTGACGCCGACGGTGGTCCGGAACACCGGGTTCCGGGCGGCCAGGCGGGCCGCGACGGCCGCCGAGCCCTCGTTGTTGAAGCCCATCCGGTTGATCAGGGCGCGGTCCGGCACCAGCCGGAACAGCCGCTTCTTCGGATTGCCGGGCTGCGGCTGGGCGGTGACGGTGCCGATCTCGACGTGGTCGAAGCCGAGCATGGTCATCCCGTCGATGGCCACGGCGTTCTTGTCGAAGCCGGCGGCCAGGCCGAAGGGGCCGTGCATCCGGCGGCCCAGGGCCTCGGTACGCAGCTCCTTGTAACGGGGGGCGAGGGCGGCCGCGACGAAGGTGCGCAGCACGGGTACACGGGCGGCCAGGCGGATCCAGCCGAAGGCCAGGTGGTGGGCCTTCTCGGGGTCCATGCGCTGGAAGAACAGCTGGAAGAACAGGCGGTACATGGTGGGGCGGGCCTTCCGCGGGTGGTTTCGGGTGGGCTCATGAAGAGGGGGACACCGCCGTGGTGTCCCCCTCCCGGGCCTACTCCTCGCGGGCCGCGGTCAGATGTCGCGCGTGCTCCTGGAGGGAGCGCACCCCGACGTCGCCGCGGGACATCGCCTCGATGCCCTGTACGGCCGCGGCCAGCGCCTGGACCGTTGTCAGGCAGGGGATGCCGCGGGCGACGGACGCGGTGCGGATGTCGTAGCCGTCGAGCCGGCCGCCCGTCCCGTAGGGGGTGTTGACGATCAGGTCGACCTCCCCGTCGTGGATCAGCTGGACGATGGTCTTCTCGCCGTTGGGACCCTCGCCCTCGGACTGCTTGCGCACCACGGTGGCCTTGATGCCGTTGCGGCGCAGCACCTCGGCGGTGCCGGAGGTGGCCAGCAGCTCGAAGCCGTGGGCGACCAGCTCACGGGCCGGGAAGATCATCGAGCGCTTGTCGCGGTTGGCGACGGAGACGAACGCGCGGCCCTTGGTGGGCAGCGCCCCGTAGGCGCCGGACTGCGACTTGGCGTACGCGGTCCCGAAGACCGAGTCGATGCCCATGACCTCGCCGGTGGAGCGCATCTCCGGGCCGAGGACGGTGTCCACGCCGCGGCCGTGGATGTCGCGGAACCGCGACCAGGGCATGACGGCTTCCTTGACGGAGATCGGCGCGTCCAGCGGCAGGGTGCCGCCGTCGCCGGTCCTGGGCAGCATGCCCTCGGCGCGCAGCTCGGCGATGGTGGCGCCCAGCGAGATCCGGGCGGCGGCCTTGGCCAGCGGCACCGCGGTGGCCTTCGAGGTGAAGGGGACGGTGCGCGAGGCGCGCGGGTTGGCTTCGAGGACGTAGAGGATGTCGCCGGCCATCGCGAACTGGATGTTGATCAGCCCGCGGACCCCGACTCCCTTGGCGATGGCCTCCGTTGAGGCCCGCAGCCGCTTGATGTCGAAGCCGCCGAGGGTGATCGGGGGCAGCGCGCAGGCGGAGTCGCCGGAGTGGATGCCGGCCTCCTCGATGTGCTCCATGACGCCGCCGAGGTAGAGCTCGTGGCCGTCGTAGAGCGCGTCGACGTCGATCTCGATGGCGTCGTCGAGGAACCGGTCGATGAGGACCGGGTGCCGGTCGATCAGGCCGGCGTGCCGCTCCAGGTACTCGGCCAGCGACGGCTCGTCGTAGACGATCTCCATGCCCCGGCCGCCGAGCACGTACGAGGGCCGGACCATGACCGGGAAGCCGATCTCGGCGGCGATCGTCTTGGCCTCGGCGAAGGAGAAGGCGGTGCCGTACTTGGGGGCCGGCAGCCCGGCCTCGGTCAGCACCCGGCCGAACGCGCCGCGCTCCTCGGCCAGGTCGATGGCCTCCGGCGAGGTGCCGACGATCGGGACGCCGTTGTCCTTGAGCGCCTGTGCCAGGCCCAGCGGGGTCTGCCCGCCGAGCTGGACGACGACGCCGGCGACCGGGCCGGCCTGGGTCTCGGCGTGCACGATCTCCAGGACGTCCTCCAGGGTGAGCGGCTCGAAGTAGAGCCGGTCGGAGGTGTCGTAGTCGGTGGAGACGGTCTCCGGGTTGCAGTTGACCATCACGGTCTCGTAGCCGGCGTCGCTGAGCGCGAAGGAGGCGTGGACGCAGGAGTAGTCGAACTCGATGCCCTGGCCGATGCGGTTGGGACCGGAGCCGAGGATGATCACGGCCGGCTTCTCGCGCGGGGCGACCTCGGTCTCCTCGTCGTAGGACGAGTAGAAGTACGGGGTCTTCGCCGCGAACTCGGCCGCGCAGGTGTCGACCGTCTTGTAGACGGGCCGGACGCCGAGGGCGTGGCGGACCTCGCGGACGACGTCCTCGCGCAGGCCGCGGATGTCCGCGATCTGGGCGTCGGAGAAGCCGTGGCGCTTTGCGTCCGCAAGGATGTCCGGGCCGAGCTTGTCGACCGCGGCGATCTCGTCGGCGATCTCCTTGACGAGGAAGAGCTGGTCGACGAACCACGGGTCGATCTTCGTGGCGTCGAAGACCTCCTGCGGGGTGGCGCCGGCCCGGATCGCCTGCATCACGGTGTTGATCCGGCCGTCGGTCGGGACCTGGGCCAGCTCCAGCAGCTCCGCCTTGTCACCGGGCGCGCCGGTGAAAGCGAACTGGCTGCCCTTCTTCTCCAGCGAGCGCAGCGCCTTCTGGAGCGCCTCGGTGAAGTTGCGGCCGATGGCCATCGCCTCGCCGACCGACTTCATGGTCGTGGTGAGGGTGGCGTCGGCGGCCGGGAACTTCTCGAAGGCGAACCGCGGGACCTTCACGACGACGTAGTCGAGGGTCGGCTCGAAGGAGGCCGGGGTCTGCTCGGTGATGTCGTTGGGGATCTCGTCGAGGGTGTAGCCGACGGCGAGCCGGGCGGCGATCTTCGCGATCGGGAAGCCGGTGGCCTTGGAAGCCAGCGCGGAGGAGCGGGAGACCCGGGGGTTCATCTCGATGACGATGACCCGGCCGTCCTCGGGGTTGACCGCGAACTGGATGTTGCAGCCGCCGGTGTCCACGCCGACCTCGCGGATCACCGCGATGCCGATGTCGCGCAGGATCTGGTACTCGCGGTCGGTGAGCGTCATCGCCGGCGCGACGGTGATCGAGTCGCCGGTGTGCACGCCCATGGGGTCGAAGTTCTCGATGGAGCAGACGACCACGACGTTGTCGTGCTTGTCGCGCATCAGCTCCAGCTCGTACTCCTTCCAGCCGAGGATGGACTCCTCCAGGAGCACCTCGGTGGTCGGCGAGAGCGTCAGGCCCTGGCCGGCGATCCGGCGCAGCTCCTCCTCGTCGTGCGCGAAGCCGGAGCCGGCACCGCCCATGGTGAACGAGGGGCGGACGACGACCGGGTAACCGCCGAGCTCGTCGACGCCCTTGAGGACGTCGTCCATGGAGTGGCAGATGACCGAGCGGGCGGACTCGCCGTGGCCGATCTTGGCGTTGACCGCGGCGACGACGTCCTTGAACAGGTCGCGGTCCTCGCCCTTGTGGATCGCCTCGACGTTGGCGCCGATCAGCTCGACGCCGTACTTGTCGAGGGTGCCGGCCTCGTGCAGCGAGATGGCGGTGTTGAGCGCCGTCTGGCCGCCCAGGGTGGGCAGCAGGGCGTCCGGGCGCTCCTTGGCGATGATCTTCTCGACGAAGTCCGGGGTGATCGGCTCGACGTACGTCGCGTCGGCGATCTCCGGGTCGGTCATGATCGTGGCCGGGTTGGAGTTCACCAGGATGACGCGCAGGCCCTCGGACTTGAGGACCCGGCATGCCTGGGTTCCGGAGTAGTCGAATTCGGCGGCCTGGCCGATGACGATCGGGCCGGAGCCGATGACCAGGACGGACTGGATATCGGTGCGCTTAGGCACGCTGGCCCTCCATCAGGGAAACGAAGCGGTCGAAGAGGTACGCGGCGTCGTGCGGACCCGCGGCTGCTTCGGGGTGGTACTGGACGCTGAAGGCCGGCTGGTCGAGGAGCTGGAGCCCCTCCACCACGTTGTCGTTGAGGCAGACGTGGGAGACCTCGGCGCGGCCGAAGGGGGTGTCGGAGACCTTGTCGAGCGGCGCGTCCACGGCGAACCCGTGGTTGTGCGCGGTCACCTCGACCTTGCCCGTCGTACGGTCCTGGACGGGCTGGTTGATGCCGCGGTGCCCGTACTTGAGCTTGTACGTGCCGAAGCCCAGCGCCCGGCCCAGGATCTGGTTGCCGAAGCAGATGCCGAACAGCGGGGTCCTGCGGGAGAGCACCTCGCGCATCACGGAGACCGGGTGGTCGGCGGTGGCCGGGTCGCCCGGCCCGTTGGAGAAGAACACGCCGTCGGGGTCGACCGCGTAGACGTCCTCGGCGGTGGCGGTGGCCGGCAGGACGTGCACCTCGATGCCGCGCTCGGCCATCCGGTGCGGGGTCATGCCCTTGATGCCGAGGTCGACGGCGGCGACGGTGAACTTCTTCGCACCGATCGCCGGGACGACGTACGGCTCCTTGGTGGCGACCTGGGCGGAGAGGTCCGCGCCCTGCATCTCGGGGGCCTGGCGCACCTCGGCGAGCATCGTGCCCGCGTCGGGCAGCGCGTTGCCGGAGAAGATGCCGACCCGCATCGCGCCGCGCTCGCGCAGATGGCGGGTGAGCGCACGGGTGTCGATACCGCTGATGCCGACGACGCCCTGGTGGCGCAGCTCCTCGTCGAGGGAGCGCCGGGAGCGCCAGTTGGACGGCACGCGGGCGGGGTCGCGGACGACGTAGCCGGAGACCCAGATCCGCGCGGACTCCGGATCCTCGTCGTTCACCCCGGTGTTGCCGACGTGGGGGGCGGTCATGATGACGACCTGGCGGTGGTACGAGGGGTCGGTCAGCGTCTCCTGATAGCCGGTCATGCCGGTGGAGAACACCGCCTCGCCGAAGGTCTCCCCCACGGCCCCGTAGGCACGGCCGCGGAACGTGCGGCCGTCCTCCAGGACGAGTACGGCGGGGATTTTGGCGGTCCCCTTGGTGGAGGTCGTCATCGTGCGCCTTCCGTTTCGGTGTGCTCGGTGGTGTGCTGGCTGCTGCTGAGCTGGTTGATGGCCTCGACCCAGGCCGGGTGCTCGCCGGCCCGGTCGGAGCGGAAGCCGGAGTCGATCTGCTTGTCGCCGTGCTCCCACGTGACGACCAGCAGGCCGCCTTCGGTCAGGACCTTGCCGGCGATGCCCTTGTCCAGGCGGGCGCCGCGCAGGGCGGCGGTCGGGACGAAGAAGTCCTCGGCCCCCGGCCGTACGACGCCCAGACCCCGGTCGGTCAGGGTCAGCTCGACGCGGCTGCGGGTGCCCAGGCCGCGGGCGACGATCCGGTCGAGCCACTGCCCGGCGGTGGTCGAGCCGTGGTAGCGGCCGCTGAGGGCCAGCCGAGGCTCGCCCGCGTCGTCGGGCGCCGTGGGCAGCTCGGGCAGATCGCCCTGGAGGGTGCCGCGCCACTTCCAGCCCTGGCGCATCAGCCAGTAGACGAAGGCGACGAAGACCAGGAGCCCGACGACCCAGGCGATCCGCGCGGCCCAGTCGGTGACCGGGGCGGAGTGCGGCGCTGCGGCCAGATGGATGAGTGGAGGAGTCACGCCAGCTTCCCGTCGACGACCGTTGCGCGGCCCCGCAGGAAGGTGTGGGTGACGCGCCCCGGCAGCTCACGGCCCTCGTAGGGGGTGTTGCGGCTGCGGGAGGCGAAGCCCGCGGGGTCCACCTCTCCACGGTAAGCGGAATCGACCAGCGTGAGGTTGGCGGGCTCGCCTGCCGAGATGGGGCGGCCGTGGCCGGCGGCGCGGCCGATCCGGGCCGGTGCGAAGGACATCCGGTCCGCGACGTCCGCCCAGGTGAGCAGGCCGGTCTCCACCATCGTCTGCTGGACGACGGACAGCGCGGTCTCCAGGCCCACCATGCCCATGGCGGCCGCGGCCCACTCGCAGTCCTTGTCCTCGTGGGGGTGCGGGGCGTGGTCGGTGGCGACGATGTCGATGGTGCCGTCGGCGAGGGCCTCGCGCAGCGCCATGACGTCGCGCTCGGTGCGCAGCGGCGGGTTGACCTTGTAGACGGGGTTGTAGGTGCGCACCATCTCGTCGGTGAGCAGCAGGTGGTGCGGGGTGACCTCGGCCGTCACGTCGATGCCGCGGGACTTGGCCCAGCGCACGATCTCGACGCTGCCGGCGGTCGACAGGTGGCAGATGTGCACCCGGGACCCGACGTGCTCGGCGAGCAGCACATCGCGGGCGATGATCGACTCCTCGGCGACCGCGGGCCAGCCGCCCAGCCCCAGCTCGGCCGAGACGACGCCCTCGTTCATCTGGGCGCCCTCGGTCAGCCGCGGCTCCTGGGCGTGCTGCGCGACGACCCCGCCGAACGCCTTCACGTACTCCAGGGCACGGCGCATGATCACGGCGTCGTCGACGCACTTGCCGTCGTCGGAGAAGACGGTGACACCGGCCGCGGACTCGTGCATGGCGCCCAGCTCGGCGAGCTTCCTGCCCTCCAGGCCGACGGTGACGGCGCCGATGGGCTGCACGTCGCAGTAGCCGTGCTCCTTGCCGAGCCGGTAGACCTGCTCGACGACGCCGGCGGTGTCGGCGACGGGGAAGGTGTTGGCCATGGCGAACACGGCCGTGTAGCCGCCGGAGGCGGCGGCCCGCGTGCCGGTCAGCACGGTCTCGGAGTCCTCCCGGCCGGGCTCGCGCAGATGGGTGTGCAGGTCGACGAGGCCCGGCAGCAGGATCTTGCCGGCGGCCTCGATGACCTGGGCGCCCTCGGCGCTGGAGACGGTCAGATCGGTACCGACCGCCGTGATGGTCCCGTCCGTGATCACGACGTCCTGCGGCTCGCCGCCGAGCACCTTCGCACCGCGGATCAGAATCTTGCTCATGTCTCTTACTTCTCCTCGGTACGGGGGTTCGTGACGGCGGGCTCGTTGCCGCCCAGCAGCAGGTACAGGACGGCCATGCGGATGGACACGCCGTTGGCCACCTGCTCGACGACCGTGCAGCGGTCGGAGTCGGCGACCTCGGCGGTGATCTCCATGCCGCGGACCATCGGGCCGGGGTGCATCACGATGGCGCTCCCGGGCATCCGCGCCATCCGGTCGCCGTCCAGGCCGTAGCGGCGCGCGTACTCGCGCTCGGTCGGGAAGAACGCGGCGTTCATGCGCTCGCGCTGCACCCGCAGCATCATCACGGCGTCGGACTTCGGCAGCACGCTGTCGAGGTCGTACGACACCTCGCACGGCCAGGTCTCGACGCCGACCGGCACCAGGGTGGGAGGTGCGACGAGGGTGACCTCGGCGCCGAGGGTGTGCAGCAGGTCGACGTTGGAGCGCGCGACGCGGCTGTGCAGCACATCGCCGACGATGGTGACGCGCTTGCCGCCGAGGTCCTGGCCGAGCCCGGCGTCCGGGCCGATGAGCCGGCGGCGCATGGTGAAGGCGTCGAGCAGCGCCTGGGTGGGGTGCTGGTGGGTGCCGTCGCCGGCGTTGATGACGGGGGCGTCGATCCAGCCGGAGGTGGCGAGCCGGTAGGGGGCGCCGGAGGCGCTGTGGCGGATGACCACGGCGTCGACGCCCATCGCCTCCAGGGTCTGGGCGGTGTCCTTGAGGGACTCGCCCTTGGAGACGCTGGACCCCTTGGCGGCGAAGTTGATGACGTCCGCGGACAGCCGCTTCTCGGCGGCCTCGAACGAGATCCGGGTCCGGGTCGAGTCCTCGAAGAAGAGGTTGCAGACCGTCCGTCCGCGCAGGGTGGGCAGTTTCTTGATCGGCCGGTCGACGACCCGGGCCATTTCCTCGGCGGTGTCGAGGATCAGCACGGCGTCGTCCCGCGTGAGATCGGCGGCCGAGATGAGGTGGCGCTTCATCCGGTTTTCTCCGGTGGTGAGGGAGGTGTACGGGAATGTCCGTGGAGCGGGCACGGGTGCGGGCCCGGGGTCACCGGGTCCGTACGCGGTGCGCTAGCGCTCGCCGGCCGGGGTGTTGTGCTCGGCTTCCGAGGACTCGGTCGAAGAGCCGAGGCGGAGCGAAGCGGAGCGCAGGCCGAGCAGCACGGCGTCCCGGCCGTCCTCCTCGGTGAGCTGGACCTTGACCGTCTCCCGCAGCGACGTGGGGAGGTTCTTGCCTACGTAGTCGGCACGGATCGGCAGTTCGCGGTGGCCTCGGTCGACCAGCACCGCGAGCTGGACGGCGCGCGGGCGCCCGATGTCGCCCAGTGCGTCGAGCGCGGCGCGGATGGTGCGCCCGGAGAAGAGCACGTCGTCGACGAGGAGGACGACCCGGCCCTCGATGCCGTCGGCGGGGATGTCCGTACGGGCCAGCGCGCGGGCCGGGCCCAGCCGCAGATCGTCGCGGTACATCGTGATGTCGAGCGAGCCCACCGGGATGGCGCGGCCGGTGATCTCCTCAAGCTTGGCGGCCAGCCGCCGGGCGAGGAAGACGCCGCGGGTGGGGATCCCCAGCAGCACCACGTCGTCCGCGCCCTTGGCGCGCTCGACGATCTCGTGGGCGATGCGGGTGAGCATCCGCGCGATGTCCGGGCCTTCGAGCACCGGCCGCGCGGGAAGCTGAACACTCGTGTCGGAACTTCTTGCGTCCATACGAAACGGACCTCCTTCTCCGCCTCACGGGACGGACTTTAAAGGACGTCGGAATTACGTTGTTCAGGCTATCAGGAGGCCCGTCAGGGGCGGCGCACCCCCCTGACGGGTGATGGTCTGCCCCATTCGGCTTGACGAAGTCAGATTACGCTGCGTAACCTCACAGTGAGTTACCAGCCACGCGGCGGAGCCGCATGTCCATATAGCCGTCTGGGGAGCTTTATGTCCAGCGAATACGCCAAACAGCTCGGGGCCAAGCTCCGCGCCATCCGTACCCAGCAGGGCCTCTCTCTCCACGGCGTCGAGGAGAAGTCCCAGGGCCGCTGGAAGGCCGTGGTGGTGGGGTCCTACGAGCGCGGCGACCGTGCCGTGACCGTGCAGCGCCTCGCCGAGCTGGCGGACTTCTACGGCGTCCCGGTGCAGGAGCTGCTCCCGGGCACGACGCCCGGCGGCGCTGCCGAGCCGCCGCCGAAGCTGGTGCTGGACCTGGAGCGCCTCGCCCATGTCCCGCAGGAGAAGGCCGGCCCGCTCCAGCGCTACGCCGCCACCATCCAGAGCCAGCGCGGCGACTACAACGGCAAGGTCCTCTCGATCAGACAGGACGATCTCCGCACCCTCGCGGTGATCTACGACCAGTCGCCCTCGGTGCTCACCGAGCAGCTGATCAGCTGGGGTGTGCTCGACGCGGACGCGCGCCGCGCCGTGCAGCACGAGGAGATCTGACCACCTCTGCCCCACGCTTCACACGCAGAAACGTACCGCCGCTCCGGGTTCTCCCGGGGCGGCGGTCGTCGTCTGCGGGGCAGCAGCCGGCGCGGACGGCGTGAACGGCGCCGTACGGGCATGCGACGGGCCCGGAGCGATGGTTTCATCGCTCCGGGCCCGTCGTGAGGCTCAGCCGGCCGCTAGCGCGTCTCGCGCCGCAGTCCCGGCTTCAGCTCCTTGAGACGGCCCAGCAGGCCGTTGACGAAGGCCGGGGAGTCGTCCGTGGAGAACTCCTTGGCGAGCTGCACGGCCTCGTCGATCGCCACCGCGTCCGGCGTGCCGTCCACCCAGAGCAGTTCGTAGGCGCCGAGCCGCAGGATCGAGCGGTCGGCCGCCGGCATCCGGTCCAGGTCCCAGTCGACGGCGTAGGTGGAGATCAGCTCGTCGATGCGTGCGACATGCTCGGCGTAGCCCTCGACCAGCTCCAGGGTGTACTCGTTCACCGGCGGCTGCCGAGGATCGGTCCGGGCGTGACGCATCCAGTCCGCGAGCACGGACTGCACATCGGCACCGCGCTGGTCGGCCTCGAAGAGGATCTGGAAGGCGCGCTTACGGGCCTTGGTACGGGCAGCCACGGTTAGCTGTTCACCCGGCCGAGGTAGTCGCCGGTACGGGTGTCGACCTTGATCTTCTCACCGGTGGTGATGAAGAGCGGGACCTGGATCTCGTAGCCGGTCTCCAGCGTGGCGGGCTTGGTGCCGCCGGTGGAGCGGTCGCCCTGGACGCCCGGCTCGGTCTCCTGGATGACCAGCTCGACGGCGGCCGGCAGCTCGACGTAGAGCACCTGGCCCTCGTTCTGCGCGACGACGGCCTCGAAGCCCTCGATCAGGAAGTTGGCGGCGTCGCCGACGGCCTTGCGGTCGACGTGCAGCTGGTCGTAGGTGTCCATGTCCATGAAGACGAAGTAGTCGCCGTCCATGTACGAGAACTGCATGCCCCGCTTGTCGACGGTCGCCGTCTCGACCTTGGTGCCGGCGTTGAAGGTCTTGTCCACCACCTTGCCGGAGAGCACGTGCTTGAGCTTGGTGCGGACGAAGGCCGGGCCCTTACCGGGCTTGACGTGCTGGAACTCGACGACGGACCAGAGCTGGCCGCCTTCGAGCTTGAGCACCATGCCGTTCTTGAGGTCGTTCGTGGAAGCCACGGTTGCGGAATCTCCTGGACTACAGGTGGTGGAAACCTCGAAGCCGCGCGCAGCGAGCCCGCGGGCTCACAGGGCGAGCAGCTCCTTGGTCGTGATCGTGAGTAGCTCGGGTCCGCCGTCCGCCTCGGGGCGGACGACGAGGGTGTCGTCGATCCGGACACCCCCACGGCCCGGGATGTGAACCCCCGGCTCGACGGTGACCGGCACGCAAGCGTCCAGTTTACCCATGGCTGCAGGTGCCAACTGAGGGTCCTCGTCGATTTCGAGTCCCACGCCGTGCCCGGTCCACGGTCCGAGCCCCTCGCCGTGCCCCGCCGTCTCCAGCAGATGACGGGTCACCCGGTCCACCTCGCGGCACTCCACACCCGGCGCCAGCGCCTCCCGGCCCGCCTTCTGGGCGGCGAAGACCAGATCGTACAGCTCGATCTGCCAGTCCGCCGGGGTGGTGCCGATGACGAAGGTGCGGCCGATCTCGCAGCGGTAGCCGCGGTAGTTCGCGCCCAGGCCGACGGTCAGGAAGTCGCCCTCCTCCACCCTGCGGTCGGTGGGCAGGTGCCGGGCGCGGCCGGAGTTCGGGCCGGTCGCGACGGAGGTCGCGAATGCCGGGCCGTCGGCGCCGTGGTCGACCAGGCGGCGCTCCAGTTCGAGCGCGAGATGCCGCTCGGTCCGGCCGACCAGGATCGACTCCAGGAGTTCGCCCAGGGCCTGGTCGCTGATCTCGGCGGCGATCCGCAGGCAGGCGATCTCGTCGTCGTCCTTGACCAGTCGCTGCGCCTCGACGGCGCAGGCCAGATCGGTGAGCCGCATCTGCGGGGCGACCTGCGCGAGCGCCCGGTGGCGGGAGACGGTGAGGTGGTGCTCCTCGACGGCGAGGGTGCGGACGCCCTGTTTGGCGGCCAGGTCCGCGGCGGCCACGACGGGATCGCCGCCGCGGCTGGGCAGCACCGAGATCCGTACGTCGTCGGAGGGACGCCCTTCGGAGGGGTCGCCGCTCAGCGGTCTGCCGCAGAGCAGTACGTCATCGCCGGGCCCCAGCAGCAGCGCCGCACCGGGGGGTGTGCAGCCGGTGAGGTAGCGGACGTTCGCGGGGCGCGAGATCAGGGCGGCACAGCTTCCGGTTGCGGCGCAGCGGTCGCGCAGCCGCGTGCGTCGAACCGCGTACAACTCGGACATATCGCCAGCGTACGACCGCACTCCCCGGGCGGCCGTTCGAGACGGCCGCCCGGGGGACCGGGTACCGGCCGCGGACTACCAGCTGGGCGGGCTGGCGATACTGCGGGCGACGACGTCGTCGAGCATCCCGGCGGTGGTGGCGACGTCGTGCTGGGAGTTGTCGATGATCGGCAGCCCGGAGCCGTACCAGCCGGCCATCCGGCCGTGGATCCGGGCCACCTCCTCGTCGGAGAGCCGGCGGTTGCCGCTGCGCCGGGCGTTCCGCTCCAGGACGATCTCCAGCCCCGGGAGCAGCACGATCGGCAGCAGGCCGGGGCCCACATGGCGTTTCCAGCCACCGAGGCCGACGACCGGGCGGTCCGGGAAGACCGCGTCGTCGAGGATGCAGGAGATGCCGTTGGCGAGGAAGTTGCGGGCCGCGAAGCCGCAGGTGCGGCGGGCGAGGCGGTACTGCGCCTCGGAGTTGTCGTTCCATCCCGACTGCGGATCGGCGAAACCGGACCGGACCCATTCACGGACGTCGTCCAGGCTGATGTGCGCGGTCGGCACCCGCCGGGTGTCGGCCCAGTGGCGCGCGACGCTGGTCTTGCCGGCGCCGGCCGGGCCGATCAGCAGCACCGCGACGGCGGCGTGCGCGGCGTCCGGTGCGGCGGTGCCGGCGGACGGGCTGGGCAGCGGGACCGGGGCGCCCGGGGGCAGCTGGATATGGCCGGTGATGTCGGTGCTGTGCTGGGTGGGCGGAGCCTGGTGCGGTGCGGGGGCGGGCCAGCCCGGCCCGGGGGCGCCGTGCACGGGCGGTGCGGGGGCCGGCGCAGGAGCCGGCGGGGCGGCGGGCGGCGGACCCGCGGGGGCGGGCGGTGGGCCGGGCGGGAGGGGCTGCCCGGGGTGGGGTGTCCAGCTCATGGTGGCCCCGGGGGTGTGAAGCGGCCCGCGGGGCGGCGGCAGCGGGGCCCCCACTGCGTACTGCATCCGGTGGCTCTCCGTCTCGTGCGGTCGACGTGGTGCGGTGCGCGGCGCCGGGCGTGGCTGCCCGGTGCGCCGTGCGGTAACCGACCGGCCCGGAAGGGCCGTTGGTGCCCCACCGCTGGTGGTGGGTGGTGCTGCTGTGAACCGTACCTTCCCGGCGGCCGCCCGGAAGGGTCCCTACCCCCGGCTTCCGTCGAATGAACGGCCGAGGGCAGGGAGGATGACCGAAGCCGGTGTGTCAGCCGGAGAGTTCCTCGGCCAGCGCGCGGAGCGCGAGACGGTACGAACCGATACCGAAACCCGCGACGGTGCCGCTGGCGACGGCCGCGATGACCGAATTGTGGCGGAATTCCTCGCGGGCGTACGGGTTCGAGATGTGCACCTCGATGAGCGGGGCGGTGCGCTGGGCGGCGGCGTCCCGCATCGCGTACGAATAGTGCGTGAAGGCACCGGGATTGATGATGACCGGAATCGATCCATCGGCGGCCTCGTGCAGCCAACGGACCATCTCGCCCTCGTCGTTGGTCTCCCGCACCTCGGCCTCGAAGCCCAGCTCCGCGCCGAGCCGGGCGCACTCGGCGACCAGCCCGGCGTAGGAGGTGGCGCCGTAGACGTCGGGCTCGCGGGAGCCCAGCCGGCCGAGGTTGGGGCCGTTGAGGACCAGCACGCGGCGGCTCACCGGGCTCACGCCGCGATCTCGGCGTGCGCGGCGAGCAGCATGGCCGGGTCCGGGCCCTCCAGGACGGTCGGCTTGGCCAGGCCGTCCAGGACGATGAAGCGCAGCCGGTCGCCGCGGGACTTCTTGTCGACCCGCATGGTCTCCAGCAGCTTGGGCCACTGGTCGCCGCGGTAGGTCAGCGGTAGTCCGACGGAGGCCAGGACGGCGCGGTGCCGGTCGGCGGTGGCATCGTCCAACCGGCCCGCGATCCGGCCGAGTTCGGCGGCGAAGACCATACCGACGGAGACCGCGGCGCCGTGCCGCCAGTTGTAGCGCTCGTTCTTCTCGATGGCGTGCGCCAGGGTGTGGCCGTAGTTGAGGATCTCGCGCAGCCCGGACTCCTTGAGGTCCGCGGAGACCACCTCGGCCTTGACCCGGATCGCCCGCTCGATGAGCTCGGCGGTGTGCGGGCCGTCGGGGCGCTTGGCACCTTCCGGGTCCGACTCGATCAGTTGGAGGATCGCCGGGTCGGCGATGAAGCCGGCCTTGATGACCTCGGCCAGTCCGGAGACGTAGTCGTTGACCGGCAGGGAGTCCAGTGCGGCCAGGTCGCAGAGCACCCCGGCCGGCGGGTGGAAGGCGCCGACGAGGTTCTTGCCCTCGGCGGTGTTGATGCCGGTCTTGCCGCCGACCGCCGCGTCCACCATGCCCAGGACGGTGGTCGGTACGGCGATCCAGCGCACCCCGCGCAGCCAGGTCGCGGCGACGAAGCCGGCCAGGTCGGTGGTGGCGCCGCCGCCGACGCCGACGATCACGTCGGTACGGGTGAAACCGGTCTGCCCGAGCGCCTTCCAGCAGTACGCGGCGACCTCGGCGGTCTTGGACTCCTCGGCGTTCGGCAGCTGGATGGCGATCGCGTCGTAGCCCTGGCCGGCCAGGTCCTCGCGCAGCGCCTCGCCCGTGGCGGCCAGCGCCTCGGGGTGCAGCACGGCGACGCGCTTGGCCGCGGTGCCGATCAGTCCGGGGAGTTCGCCCAGCAACTGCCGCCCGACGAGGACCTCGTACGGGTCGGTGCCGGCGGTACCGCCGACCTGGATGCGGGTGGCCTGCTCCGTCATGCCTGTTCCTCCCTGCCGGCGGGCCGCGCGGCATCCGCGGCCGGCCGTAGCTCCAAAGCGTCCACGATCGCGTCGGCGACGTCCTCGGGGGTGCGCTCCCCCGTGGCGATCACGGCGCGCGCGACCTCGGTGTACAGCGGGCGGCGCCGCTCCATCAGCTCGCGCCACTGCTTGCGCGGATTGACCGCGAGCAGCGGGCGCGGCGCGTCCAGGCCCACCCGCTTGACGGCGTCGGCCAGTTCGACGTCCAGGAAGACGACCGGCAGCCCGGTCAGCAGCTTCCGGGTGCCGTCGTCCATGATCGCCCCGCCCCCGAGCGAGAGCACTCCGGGATGGGCGCCCAGGGCCGTACGGACCGCCTCCCGCTCCAGCTCGCGGAAGTGCGGCTCGCCGTCGTCGATGAAGATCTCGGCGATGGGCTTGCCGGCGGTGGCGACGATGTCGGCGTCGGTGTCCCGGTAGCCGACGCCCAGCCGGCCGGCCAGCAGCGCGCCCACGGTGGACTTGCCGGCCCCGGGCGGGCCGACCAGTACGACGACGGGCGCGGTCACTTGATCGCCAGGTTGTCGAGGTAGCTCCGGACGTTGCGGCGGGTCTCCGGCACGCTGTCGCCGCCGAACTTCTCCACCACCGCGTCCGCCAGCACCAGCGCCACCATCGCCTCGGCCACGATGCCGGCGGCCGGCACCGCGCAGACGTCGGAGCGCTGGTGGTGCGCCTTGGCCGCCTCGCCGGTGGCGACGTCGATCGTCGCCAGCGCCCGCGGCACCGTCGCGATCGGCTTCATCGCGGCGCGCACGCGCAGCAGTTCACCGGTGGTCAGCCCGCCCTCGGTGCCACCGGAGCGGCCCGAGGTGCGCTTGATGCCGTCTTCGGTGGCCACGATCTCGTCGTGCGCCTTCGAACCGGGCACCCGCGCCAGGTCGAAGCCGTCGCCGACCTCGACGCCCTTGATGGCCTGGATGCCCATCAGGGCGGCGGCCAGCCGGGCGTCCAGCCGCCGGTCCCAGTGGACGTGCGAACCGAGGCCGACCGGCACGCCGTACGCCAGTACCTCGACCACGCCGCCGAGGGTGTCGCCGTCCTTGTGGGCCTGGTCGATCTCCGCGACCATCGCCTTGCTGGCGTCCGCGTCCAGGCAGCGCACCGGGTCGGCGTCCAGCTTCTCGACGTCGGAGGGCTCGGGGTAGACGCCGTACGGGGCCTTGGCGGCGGCCAGCTCGACGACATGCGAGACGATCTCGATACCGGCCGTCTCCTTCAGGAAGGAGCGGGCGACCGCGCCCAGCGCGACCCGGGCCGCGGTCTCCCGGGCGGAGGCCCGCTCCAGGATCGGGCGGGCCTCGTCGAAGCCGTACTTCTGCATACCGGCGAGGTCGGCGTGGCCGGGGCGGGGGCGGGTCAGCGGGGCGTTGCGGGCCAGCTCGGCCAGTTCGTTCTCGTCGACCGGGTCGGCGGCCATCACCTGCTCCCACTTGGGCCACTCGGTGTTGCCGACCATGATCGCCACCGGGGAGCCCAGCGAGCGGCCGTGCCGCACCCCGCCCAGGAACGTGATCTCGTCCCGTTCGAACTTCATGCGGGCACCGCGGCCATAGCCCAGCCGGCGGCGGGCCAGCGCGTCCGCCACCAGCTCCGTGGTGATCGGGACCCCGGCCGGAAGGCCCTCCAGCGTCGCCACGAGTGCGGGGCCGTGCGACTCCCCCGCCGTCAGCCAGCGCAACCTGCTCAACGGTGCTCCTCAGTACTGCTCATGTGCTGCTCATCCGCGTACGGTCTTCCCCCTGATCCTCCCACGTCGCGCGGGCCGGGCGGCGCGCCGTCCACGCTGCGGACCGGGGCGCGGGGCACCCGGGGCGGGGCCGCGGATCAGCGGGCCGCGAGCGCCGCCTCGCCGGCCGCGCGCATCGCCGCCAGCGGCGCCGGGGACCGGCCGGTCATCTGCTCGACCTGGAGGACGGCCTGGTGGACCAGCAGGTCCAGGCCGCCGACGACGGCGCCCCCGCGGGCGGCCCAGGCGGTGGCCAGCGCCGTCGGCCAGGGCTCGTAGAGGACGTCGAAGAGCGTGCCGGGCCGGTCGGGGACCGCGGCGGCGAGCGCGTCGGTGCTGCCCGCCGGGGTGGTGGCGATGGTCAGCGGCGCCTGGAAGGCCGCGGCGGCGTCCTCCCAGGGGGCGGTGGCGACCGCGACACCGAGCCGTTCGCCCCAGCCGCGCATCTCGGCGGCGCGCGCGGCGCTGCGGACGTACGCGGTGACCTCGCCGGTGCAGATGCGGGAGAGCGCGGCGAGCGCGGAGGAGGCGGTGGCGCCGGCGCCCAGGACGGCGGCCCGCTCGACCGTGTCGACGCCGCGCTCGCGCAGCGCGGCGAGCATGCCGGGGATGTCGGTGTTGTCGCCGAGGCGGCGCCCGTCGGGGGCGAACACGACGGTGTTGACCGCCTCGACCGAGGCCGCGGTCGCGGTGATCTCGTCGAGCAGCGGGATCACCGCGCGCTTGAGCGGCATGGTCAGCGACAGGCCCGCCCACTCCGGGCCGAGCTTCTCCAGGAACCCGGGGAGCGCGGCCTCGTCGACCTCGTGGCGGCCGTACTCCCAGCCGGTCAGCCCGAGTGCGTCGTAGGCGGCGCGGTGCAGCACCGGCGAGAGGGAGTGCGCGATGGGCGATCCGAGGACCGCCGCCTTCTTGTTGTCGGACACGGCCTTGCCTTCAGTTCCCGTTCTGCTTCTTCTTCTCTTGCTGCCGCTTGTTGAATTCCTGGACCAGCTTCTGATGGTCGGTGTAATTCGTCGTGAATTCCGTCGTCTTACCGTCCACCGAAATGAAGTAGAGCCACTTGTCGGAATTATCCGGATTGATGGTCGCCTTGAGCGCATCGGCACCGGGATTTCCGATGGGGCCGGGCGGCAGACCCTTGTAGAAGTAGGTGTTGTACGGGTCGTTGTAGTGCCGGATTTCCTCGGTACTGATATTGATCTTGCTCTGGTTCTTCAGGTAGTTGAAGGTCGAGTCGAATTCCAGCCGCTGAAACGTATCTTTATTGGTCGGGGCCAGCCGGTTGTAGACGACGGCCGCCATCTTCCGGAAGTCATCGTGCGTCATGCCTTCGGCCTGGGTGAGGCTGGCGACGGTGATGAGCTGGAGCGGAGACGTCAGATGGAATTTCTGGGCATTCGCTTCGAGATCGTACTTCTGGTATTCCTGGGTGGCCCGGCCGACCATTTCCTTGAGGACGTCCACGGGCTTCGCGTTGTCGCCCACGCTGTACGTCGACGGGTAGAGGAAGCCCTCCAGCGGGTCCTTGATCTTCGGGGAGTCATCGGCCCAGGACGGCAGCCCCAGATTCTTTGCCTGGCTCTTGGCGACTTCCTTGGTGGTGCCCGCCTTGAGCTTGAGCTTTTTGTCGATCATTTCGTAGACCGCGGAGGCGCGCAGACCCTCGCGGATCGTGAGGCCGTTACGGCTCTTGGGGTCCAGCATCAGATCGATGGCGGAAGCCGCGGACATCTGCTTGCGCAGCGAATACGTGCCGGGCTGGAGGCTCCGCGACGCCTTGTTGTTGTCGGCCGCCTCGGTGAACGCCGCGGCGCTCTTGATCACATCGTCCTTGGCGAGGATCACGCCCATCTCGGACAGCGGCACCCCGTCCGGGATCACCACCTGCACCTCGCCGGTGCCCTCGCCCGTGTAGTCGGGGGCCGAGCCGAAGTGCCGCATGATGAAGTCGCGGCCGAAGTAGCCGACCGTGCCCACCACACCGCCCAAGGCCAGGATCACGACCAGGCAGGCGGTGCCGCTGCGCCGCTTGTTCTTCTTGCCGCGGCGCTCCCGGCCGGGCTGTTCCTCGTCCTCCGGGTCGAGGTCGCCGTGCCCGTCGTCCGGGTCGTCGGCGAAGAACGAGTCCCCCGGCCCCCGCTCGGCCGGCTCCGGCTCGGCCCGCCAGTCGTCCCCGACAGCGGCCGGGTCGTCGTAGTGCGGCTCGCCCTGCTGCGGATGCTGCGGACCGTACTCCTGGGTGTGCCCGTCGGGATGCTGCGGATGCGGTACCTGGCCGTACTGCTGCTGGTCGTGCGGCGGCGCCGCCTGCTGCGCGGGCAGCTGCTGGGTCTCCTGGAACGGGTAGCCGTCCTGGCCGCCGTAGTACTCGTGGCCGCCCTGGGCCGCGTACGGATCGGCCGGCGGATGCTGCGCGTGCTGCCCGTAGGGGTCGTACGGGTCGTACGGCAGCCGGCCGGCCTGCGGTGCGCCGGTCCAGCCGCCGTGACCCGGGTCGTACTGCTGCTGGGAGTGCTGCGGATGCTGCTGGGGGTGCGGGTGCTGCTGGGGATACCCGGCGGGCTGCTGCCCGTTCCACTGAGGCTGCTGCGCCTGGCCTCCGTAGGGACCCTGGTCTCCGTAGAGCGGGTCCTCGGGATGCCACGGTTCGGAGCCGTAGCCCCGGCCATACTCGGTCATCGATCCCCTAGAGCCGAGAGGCGGCGCGCCCCTTGCCGGCAGCGCCTGCGGTACCCATCCGCCTCTACTTGCACGCGCGGCTGTTCGAACCGCCGCCACATCCCGCGGAACGTTACCGTACCGCGATCAGATGACCACTTCGACGCTCTCCCCCGGCGGCTGCCCAGAGGTCCGTTCGGTTTCCAGCGCGCTCTGCAGAATGACCACCGCGGCGGCCTGATCGACCACCGAGCGGCCCTTCTTGCTCCGGACCCCGGAGGCCCGCAGCCCCTGGGTCGCGGTGACCGTCGACATCCGCTCGTCGACCAGCCGCACCCCTACGGGCGCGATGTTCCGGGCCATCTCCTGCGCGAAGGCCCGGACCTTGGCCGCGGCCGGCCCCTCTCCCCCACTGAGGGAGCGGGGCAGCCCGACCACGACCTCCAGCGGCTCGTACTCCTCGACAATCGCCTTGAGCCGCCGGTGTGCTGAGGGGACATCACGTCCCGGCACGGTCTCGACGGGGGTGGCGAGGACCCCGTCGGGGTCGCACGAGGCGACCCCGATGCGGGCGTCCCCGACATCCACCGCGATGCGCCGGCCGCGTCGCATCTCGCTCACGCCCGTCAGGCCGCCTCGGCCACGAGCCGCTCGACGGCGGCGATGGCCTCGGGCACGGCGGCGGCGTTCTGCCCGCCGCCCTGGGCCACGTCCGGCTTGCCGCCGCCACCGCCGCCGAGCGCCTTGGCGGCCGCACGGACCAGGTCGCCGGCCTTGATGCCGCGTTCGCGGGCGGCCTCGTTGGTGGCGATGACGGTCAGCGGGCGGCCGTTGGCGACAGCGAAGAGCGCCACAACCACCGGGCGGTCGCCGAGGATCCGGCCGCGGACGTCCAGCACCAGCTTGCGCAGGTCGTCGGCGGAGGTGCCGTCCGGGACCTGCGCGGCGGCCAGGGCCAGCCCGCGGACGTCCCTGACGCCCTCGGCCAGCCCGGCCGCGGCCTGCAGCACCTTCTCGGCGCGGAACTTCTCGATCTCCTTCTCGGCGTCCTTGAGCTTGGCCAGGACACCGGAGATCTTCTCCGGCAGCTCCTCCGGGCGCCCCTTGACCAGCTCGGTGAGCTGCGAGACGACGGTGTGCTCACGGGCCAGGAACCTGTAGGCGTCCACGCCCACCAGCGCCTCGACACGGCGCACGCCGGACCCGATCGAGGACTCTCCGAGCAGCTTCACCAGGCCCAGCTGGGCGGTGTTGTGGACGTGCGTACCGCCGCACAGCTCCTTGGAGAAGTCGCCGATGGTCACCACGCGGACCCGCTCGCCGTACTTCTCGCCGAACTCGGCGATGGCGCCCTGCTTCTTGGCGTCCTCCATGCTCATGACCTCGGCGTGCACGTCGAGTTCACGGGCGAGCACGTCGTTGATCTTCTGCTCGACGTCGGTCAGCACCGAGCCGGGCACCGCGGTCGGCGAGCCGAAGTCGAAGCGGAAGCGGCCCGGGGAGTTCTCCGAACCGGCCTGGGCGGCCGTCGGGCCCAGGGCATCGCGCAGCGCCTGGTGGGTGAGGTGGGTGGCGCTGTGGGCACGGGCGATGGCGCGTCGGCGGGTGACGTCGATGGCGGCGTACGCGGCGGCGCCGAGCACCACCTCGCCGACCTGGACGACGCCCTTGTGGACGGTCACGCCCGGCACCGGCTGCTGGACGTCGCGGACCTCGACGACGGCGCCGGAGTCCAGCTTGATCCGGCCGGTGTCGGCGAGCTGCCCGCCGCCCTCGGCGTAGAAGGGGGTGCGGTCCAGGACGACCTCGACCTCGTCGCCTTCATGGGCGGCGGGGGCCGGGACGCCGTTGACCAGCAGGCCGACCACGGAGGACTCGCCCTCGGTGGCGCTGTAGCCGGTGAACTCCGTGGTGCCGGCGGCGTCGGCGACCTCGCGGTAGGCGGACAGGTCGGCGTGGCCGTGCTTCTTGGCCTGGGCGTCGGCCTTGGCGCGCTCCCGCTGCTCCTTCATCAGGCGGCGGAAGCCGTCCTCGTCGACCGAGAGGCCCTGCTCGGCGGCCATTTCGAGGGTGAGGTCGATCGGGAAGCCCCAGGTGTCGTGGAGCAGGAACGCCTTGTCGCCGGGCAGGACGGTGCCGCCGGCGGACTTGGTCTCCGTGACGGCGCTGTCGAGGATGTTGGTGCCGGCCTTCAGCGTCTTGACGAAGGCGGCCTCCTCGGCGAGGGCGACCGTCTCGATGCGGCGGCGGTCCTCCAGCAGCTCCGGGTACTGCTGGCCCATCGTCTTGATGACGACGTCCAGCAGCTCGCCGACGACCAGCCCGTCGGCGCCGAGCAGCCGCATGTTGCGGATGGCGCGGCGCATGATGCGGCGCAGGACGTAGCCGCGGCCCTCGTTGCCGGGGGTGACGCCGTCGCCGATGAGCATCGTGGACGTCCGCATGTGGTCGGCGACCACCCGCAGGGAGACGTCGGAGGCGTCCGCGGCACCGTAGCGGACGCCGGAGAGCTCGGTGGCCTTGTCGATGACGACGCGGAGGGTGTCCGTCTCGTACATGTTGCGCACGTCCTGCAGGATCATCGCCAGCCGCTCCAGACCGAGGCCGGTGTCGATGTTCTTGCTGGGCAGGTCGCCGAGGATCTCGAAGTCCTCCTTGCCGAGGCCCGCTCCGCGCTCGTACTGCATGAAGACCAGGTTCCAGATCTCCACGTACCGCTCGTCGTTGACGGCCGGGCCGCCCTCGACGCCGAAGGTCGGACCGCGGTCGTAGTTGATCTCGGAGCACGGACCGCACGGGCCCGGGACACCCATGGACCAGTAGTTCTCCTTCTTGCCCAGCCGCTGGATGCGCTCCTTGGGCACGCCGATGACCTCGTGCCAGATGCGCTCGGCCTCGTCGTCGTCCAGGTAGACGGTGATCCAGAGCCGCTCCGGGTCGAGGCCGTAGCCGCCGTCCGCCTGCGAGCCGGTCAGCAGCTCCCAGGCGTACTTGATGGCGCCTTCCTTGAAGTAGTCGCCGAAGGAGAAGTTGCCGCACATCTGGAAGAACGTGCCGTGCCGGGTGGTCTTGCCGACCTCTTCGATGTCCGGCGTGCGCACGCACTTCTGGACGCTGGTGGCGGTCTTGTAGGGGGGCTTGACCTCGCCGAGGAAGTACGGCTTGAAGGGGACCATGCCCGCGGGGACCAGCAGCAGCGTCGGGTCGTCCGCGATGAGCGACGCCGACGGCACGACGGTGTGCCCGCGCTCCTCGAAGAAGCGCAGCCAGCGGCGGCGGATTTCAGCCGACTCCATCAGTGGTCCTCTTTTCCAGTCGGTCCGGTCAGACCGTTCGGTCCGGTTGTTCTCGTGGTGCGGTACGGCGTTTCGAGCACCGCGCGGCGCGGTGCGGGCAGCTCGGGCACGTCGGCCGGCGAACTGAGCCCGAGGGCGTCGTGCAGCTGCTCTTCACGGTCCGCCATTCCGGTCCGTACGTCCAATGCAAATTGGCGCAGCCGGTGTCCGGTCTCGACGGCCTTGTCCGCGGCCTGGGCGGCGAGGCTGTCGGGCTGCAGCTTGCGCAGCTTTTGGTGGACCTTGTTGGTGGCCCACACTCCGGCGGCGGCGCCGGTGGTGAACCAGAATGCGCGGCGGAACATCGCTGTGATCAGTCCTTGGAGCGACGGTTGCGGCGCCCGCCGCGGCGGGCGCCGGGCAGGGTACGGCCGACGACGACGGTGCGCTGGGCGCGCCCGGCGGCAGGGGCCGCCTCGCCCTTCTTGCCGATCGCGCGGCGCACGCCGTAGCCGAACGCGGCCACCTTGACCAGTGGCCCGCCGAAGGCGGAGGAGACGGTCGAGGAGAGCGCGGAGGCGTTGGCGGTGACCTCCTGGACGTCGGCGGCGATGGCGTCGACGCGGGCGAGCTGGGTGTGCGCGGAGCGAACGGTCGCGGACGCGTCGGCGAGCAGCGGCACGGCCTGCTCGGACACCTCGGCCACCATCTTGGTCGTCGCCTTGAGGGTCTGTGCGAGCCTCACCAGTACGAGGGCGAGGAACGACACGAGGATCGCCCAGAAGACGGCCACGAGGATCCCGGCCACCTCTCCACCGGACACGCTGGCACCACTCTCCGACTGGTTCTTGGGTCTGGTCTCGTCCTGCTCGAACGGCAACCTTGACCTTATCGCGCCGTGACTGTCCGTCCGTACCCCGTTCCCGGTGCCGAGAGCGGCACCGGAAGGGGTGATTGTACGGTCCGCATCCCCCCGAGTACGCTCCGTGTGCCATGCGACGCTTCTCGCGCCCCGGTCCCGCTTCCCGCCACTCCCCCGCGCGGGGGCGGGCGCCGGGCAACGTGCCCGTGGAGCTCGACCGGTTCGTCGGCCGCGCGGACGAACTGGCCGCGCTGGAGCGGCAGCTGGCCGCCGCCCGGCTCGTCACTCTGACCGGTGTCGGCGGCGTGGGGAAGTCCCGGCTCGCCCTCCATAGCGCAGCGATCTTGCAGGATCGCTTCTGCGACGGGGTGTGGCTGGTCGAACTGTCCGCACTGCGCGAACCGCATCTCCTGGACCACACGGTCGCCGAGGCGCTGGCACTGTCCGACCGCACCGGCCGCCCGTCCCGCGCCGCGCTCCGCGACCACCTCGCCGACCGCGAACTGCTGCTCGTCGTGGACGGCTACGAGCACCTGGTGGACGCCTGCGCCGAGCTGACCGCCGAGCTGCTGTGCCACGCCCCCGCGCTGCGCGTACTGGCCGCCGGCCGCCGACCGCTCGGGCTGCCCGGTGAGCACAACCTGCCGGTGCCCCCGATGAACACCGCCGACGCCACCGCCCTCTTCACCGACCGCGCCGTGTCCGTGCTCCCCGGTTTCACGACGCCCGAGCCGGCCGACGAGGCGGCGGTCACCGAACTCTGCGACCGCCTCGACGGCATCCCGCTGGCCCTGGAGCTGGCCGCCGGGCGGCTGCGCGCACTCTCCGTCGACCAGGTGCTGCACCGGCTCGACGACCGCTTCCGGCTGCTGACCGGCACGGTCCGCGGGGGGCTGCCGCGCCACCGGACGCTGCGCTGCGCCATCGGCTGGAGCCATGAGCTGTGCACCCCGGAGGAACGGCTGCTGTGGGCCCGACTGACCGTCTTCGCCGGGCAGTTCGACCTGGACGCCGTGGAGTACGTCTGCTCGGGCCCGGAGCTTCCGGCCGACGAACTCCTGGATACCGTCGGGGAGTTGGTCGCGCAGTCGGTGCTCGTACGGGAGGACGCCGCGGCCGGGGTGCGCTACCGGATGCTGGACACCGTGCGGGAATACGGCGCGGGCTGGCTGGCGGGGACGCCGGACGGCGAGCGGCTGCGCCGCCGGCACCGCGACTGGTACGTGGGGCTGGCGACCTGGTGCGAGCTGGACTGGTTCAGCCCCCGGCAGGCGGAGATCGCGGCCCGGATCGACGCCGACCTGCCCAATCTGCGCGTCGCGCTGGAGCAGAGCCTGGAGAGCACGGACGACGTCCACCTCGGCCAGTACCTGGCCGGCACCCTGTGGTTCTACTGGGTGGGCTGCGGGCGGCTCTCGGAGGGCCGGCACTGGCTCGACCGGGCGCTGGAGCTGGAGAGCGGCCATGACGACGCCCGGCTGAAGGCGCTGTGGGTGACCGGGCAGGTGGCGGTCCTCCAGGGCGACACGGTCGGCGCGCTCGGGGCGCTCCAGGAGTGCCGCGAGGAGGCCGAGCGGACCGGCAACGCCGCGGCCGCCGCCTACGCGCTGCACCGCACCGGCTGCCTCGCGCTGGTCTGCGACGACATGCCGCGCGCCGAGACGCTGCTGCGCGGGGCGCTCGCCCGATACCGGGAGATGGGCGAGCTCAACAGCAACGTGCTGATGGGCCAGGTCGAGCTGGCGCTGGCGGTGGCCTTCCAGGGGCAGTTGGAGGACGCGGTTCGGCTGTGCGAGGACGTCCGGCAGGTGTGCGGGGAGCACGGCGAGCGCTGGACGCTGGCGTACGCGCAGTTCGTGCTGGCCTTCGCGGCCTGGTCGCGCGGGGAGGGCGGGCGGGCGCGGGCGCTGCTGGAGGAGTGCCTGGCCATCGACCACTCCTTCCACGACCTGCTGGGCGCGGTGCTGGCGATCGAGCTGCTGGCCCTGGTGACGCTCGGCGAGGGCGATGCGGAGGAGGCGGCCGTGCTCCAGGGCGCGGCCGGCCGGATCTGGCCGTCGGTGGGGCTGCCGCTCTTCGGCTCGCGCTACTACAACCAGCCGCACGAACTGTGCGAGCAGCAGGCCCGGGCCCGGCTCGGGGCGGCGCGCTACGAGCACTGCCTGCGGACCGGCGGGCGGCTGGACCTGGACGCGACGGTGGCCCGGATCCTCCAGCCCGGGAGCCCCGAGGACACCGCCCCCGGGACGCGCGGGGTGGTGCGGATCGCCGCGCCCCCGACGAACCAGCCCGCCGCCTCCCCCTCCGCGAGCGGCGGGGAGACGGCGGGCTGAGCGGTGCGTGCTGCGCCGGCCGGAGATCAGCGGGCGTAGTACTCGACGACGAGCTGCTCGTCGCAGATCACCGGGATCTCCTTGCGGTTCGGGTCCCGGTCCAGGCGGAACGCCAGCGCCTGGAGGTTGACCTCCAGGTAGCGCGGGGTCTCGCCGTCGGTGGCGTAGCCACCCTCGCGGGCAACCTGGAAGGGGTGCTTCTCGCGGCTGCGCTCGCGGACCATCACGACGTCGCCGGGGCGGACGCGGAAGGACGGCTTGTCGACCTTGCGGTCGTTCACCGAGATGTGGCCGTGGACGACCATCTGGCGGGCCTGGTAGATCGTCCGGGCCAGACCCGAACGCAGGACGAGCGCGTCCAGACGGCGCTCCAGCTCGACGATGAGGGCCTCGCCCGTCTTGCCTTCGACCTTCCGAGCGCGGTCGTAGGCACGGACCATCTGGCGCTCGCTGATGTCGTACTGGGCGCGCAGACGCTGCTTCTCCAGCAGCCGGACCTTGTAGTCGCTGCTCTGCTTGCGGCCACGGCCGTGCTCGCCGGGCGGGTAGGGACGGGCCTCGAAGTACTTGACCGCCTTCGGCGTCAGCGCGATGCCGAGCGCGCGCGACTTCTTGACCTTGGGACGCGACTGGTTCACGTGGAACGTTCCTCCATGTAAGTTAGGTGAGGCTTACCTTACCGCGAGGAGAACGCATGTTTCGACCTGGGATCCCCCTGCCCGGCGCGCACAGCACCAAGGCGGGTCAGCCGCGTCCCGTGGAAGACGCCCAGCGGCCCTCGGCGGCTGAGCGCATACGAACTCTCGTCGAATCCCATGGTATGGCGTCGCTGAACGTGCCCGGAGTCGAGGACCGCGACGAGGCCGGCCTCTCCGCACCGGCCTGCCGGGCCGTCACGGACGAGGGAGACGTGCTGCTGCTGGTTCCCGGCGACTCCGCGGCGGCCCGGGCGGCGGCCCACGCGCAGGACGACGACCTGGCGGCCGTGATGGAGATCACGGACGTGGCACCGGTCTCGGTGCCCCATCGCATCCGCGGACGCGCCTGGGTGGCCGGCTGGCTGACCCCCGTACGCAACGACGACCGCTCGGCGGCGGCGCTGCTGCTCGCCGAGCGGCACCCCGTCGGCGAGCTGCTCGGTATCGGGGAGGCGCTGCGGCCTGACGCCGTGCCGGGACTCCACGGGCGGGCCGCCTGGATGATGCTGCGCCTGGAGGTCGGCGAGGGCGCAGTGGACGACCTGTGGGGCGCGGAGTCCGTGGAGCCCGACGCCTTCGCCGCGGCGGCGCCCGATCCGCTGGTCGCCCACGAGGCGGAGCTGCTCCAGCATCTGCACACGGCGCACGGCGAGCAGGTCCGCGGACTGTGCGCGCTGCTGGGCGACCGGGGCGCCGTCTGCGGGCAGCGCGACCGGGCCGTGCCGCTGGGCCTGGACCGCTTCGGGCTGCGGGTCCGCTTCACCGACGAGGCGCAGCGGTCCTTCGACGCCCGCTTCGACTTCCCCGAGCCGGTCCGCGACATCGCCGAGCTGCGCCGGGCGATGCACACCCTCTTCGAAGCCGCGGCGCGGTGACACCGGGCCCCGGCGGACGGTGCCGCCCGCGCCCGGCTCAGTCGCCGCTCTCGCCGCTCTCGCCGCGCAGCCTGGCGCGTACCCGGTCGGCGACATCGGCGTAGCGCGCCTCGACGCCGTGCCGGGTCGGGGCGTAATAGCGCTTGCCGTGCACCTCGTCCGGGGCGTACTGCTGGGCCGCGATACCGCCCGGCAGGTCGTGCGGATACTGATATCCCTGGCCGTGGCCGAGCTTCTGGGCGCCCTTGTAGTGGCTGTCGCGCAGATGCGGGGGGACCGCGCCGGCGTGCCCGGCCCGCACATCCGCCAGGGCAGCGTCTATCGCCATGTAGGCGGCGTTGGACTTGGGTGCCAGGGCGAGCGCGATGGTGGCCTGGCTCAGCGTGATCCGGGCTTCCGGGAAGCCGATCAGCGCCACCGCCTGGGCAGCCGCCACCGCGGTCTGCAGCGCCGTCGGATCGGCCAGCCCGATGTCCTCGCTCGCCGAGATCATCAGCCGGCGGGCGATGAACCGCGGGTCCTCCCCCGCCTCGATCATCCGCGCGAGATAGTGCAGCGCGGCATCGACGTCGGAGCCCCGGATCGACTTGATCAGCGCGCTGGCGACGTCGTAGTGCTGGTCGCCGTCCCGGTCGTACTTCACCGCCGCGCGGTCGACCGACTCCTCCAGCGTCTGAAGGGTGATCTCCGGCTCCCCCTTGGCCAGCGCGGCCCCGGCGCCGGCCTCCAGGGCCGTCAGCGCCCGCCGGGCGTCGCCGCCGGCGACCCGCAGCAGATGCGCCTCGGTGTCCGCGGGGAGCGTGACGGTCCCGGCGAGCCCGCGCTCGTCGGTCAGCGCGCGCTGCAGCAGCCGACGCAGGTCGTCGTCCGTGAGCGGCTCCAGCGTCAGCAGCAGCGAACGGGAGAGCAGCGGGGAGATCACCGAGAAATACGGGTTCTCGGTGGTCGCGGCGATCAGGGTCACCCAGCGGTTCTCCACCGCGGGCAGCAGGGAGTCCTGCTGGGCCTTGCTGAAGCGGTGGATCTCGTCGAGGAAGAGGACGGTCTCCTTGCCGTATCCCCCCGAGGCGCGGCGGGCGCCGTCGATGACCGCCCGGACCTCCTTGACGCCGGCGGTGATCGCGGAGAGCTCGACGAAGCGCTTGTTCGTCGCCTGGCTGACGACGTACGCCAGGGTCGTCTTGCCGATCCCGGGCGGCCCCCACAGGAACACCGACGACGGCCCGGCCGGCCCCCCGTGCCCCTCGCCCACCAGCCGGCGCAGCGGCGAACCGGGCTTGAGCAGATGCTGCTGGCCGACGACCTCGTCGAGGGTGCGCGGGCGCATGCGTACGGCGAGAGGGGCCCCCACGGGGTCCCTCTCCTGACGGTCTTCCGCGGCGGCGGTGAACAGGTCGGGCTCCACGCTCAGGAGCCTATGCCACACCACTGACAACGCCCCGGCCCGCCGTGATCGGCGGACCGGGGCGCGGTGCGGTTCCGTACGGGTCTCAGAGCAGGCTGCTCCAGTACGACCACCACCGGGTGAGGATCAGCAGCGCGATCACCCCGTACCAGAGCACCGGGACGACCCAGTGGAACTCCAGGACCGCGTCGCGCAGTCCCCGGGGGGCCGGGATGATGCCGTGCTTGATGTTGTGCACCGTCGTGTACCAGAACATCAGGATGGTGACGCACCAGGTCAGGGTGCACCACAGGCACAGCGCGTTGATCTCGTACAGCGACTGGGACATCAGCCACATGCAGAAGACGGCGGCGAGCAGCGTGCCGATGTTCAGGCCGATCCAGTACCAGCGGCGGAAGCGGGCGCCCGCCAGCAGGGCCATGCCGATCGCGATGACCACGCCGAACCCGACGAGCCCGGCCATCGGGTTGGGGAAGCCGAAGACGGCCGCCTGCTTGCTCTGCATGACGCTGCCGCAGGAGATGATCGGGTTGAAGCTGCAGGCCGGTTTGAAGTTCGGGTCCTTCAGCAGCTCGAACTTGTCCAGGGTGATCACCCAGGCCGCCAGGCCGCCGAGCGCACCGGTGATCACCAGCAGCAGGGCAAGGGCGCGCCCCGAGCCGATGGGGCCCGTGCCGCTCGCGTGATCGTCGTCGGTGGACACGTCGTCAAGCGCTGTCGTCGTCATATCGCCGTTCCGTCGGTCCCTTGGGGGATGAGACTCGGCCGGCGGACCCGGCCCGGTCCTTCATTGTGCCGCACCTCCCTGTGAGCCCGGGGTGTCGTGCGCGGATCCGGAGTGATTCCGCGTACCCGCCGTTGACGCGAGGGGCCCGGACGGCGTTCCGTCCGGGCCCCTCGAAGCCGTCTCGCCAACGCGGTCAGCCCAGCGCGCGCCGGGCCTCGTCGACCACCGCGTCCAGTGCGACGGCGGTCTGCTCGCCGCTCGTCAGGTCCTTGAGCTGGACGACGCCCTCGGCCAGGTCCCGCTCGCCGGCCACCAGCGCCAGCCGCGCGCCGGAGCGGTTGGCGGACTTCATGGCGTTCTTCAGGCCCTTGCCGCCGTACGCGAAGTCGGTGGCGACCCCGGCCCGGCGCAGCTCGGTGACCGCGCGGAACAGCACCCGGCGGGCCTCCTCGCCGAGCGGCACGGCGTACACCGCGGTGGCGGCCGGGATGTCGAGGGTGATGCCCTCGGCCTCCAGCGCCAGCACCGTGCGGTCGACGCCCAGCGCCCAGCCGACCGACGGCAGCGCGGGGCCGCCGATCATCTCGGAGAGGCCGTCGTAGCGGCCGCCGCCGCCCACCGCGGACTGCGAGCCGAGGCCGTCGTGGACGAACTCGAAGGTGGTACGGGTGTAGTAGTCCAGCCCGCGGACCAGCTTCTCGTCGTCCTCGAAGGCCACACCCGCCGCGGTCAGCAGCTCGCGGACCTGCTCGTGGTACGCCTTGCACGCCTCGCAGAGGTAGTCGCGGAGCAGGGGCGCCCCGGCGAGCTGCTTCTGGACCGCCTCGCGCTTGTCGTCCAGGACGCGCAGCGGGTTGATGTCGACCCGGCGGCGGGTGTCCTCGTCCAGGTCGAGCCCGCGCAGGAAGTCCTGGAGCGCGGCGCGGTAGACGGGGCGGCACTCCTGGTCGCCCAGGGAGTTGAGCAGGATCCGGAAGTTGCGCAGGCCCAGCGCGCGGTAGGACTGGTCGGCCAGGATGATCAGCTCGGCGTCCAGCGCCGGGTCCTCCGCGCCGATCGCCTCGGCGCCGACCTGCGAGAAGTGGCGGTAGCGGCCCTTCTGCGGGCGCTCGTAGCGGTAGTACGAGCCGGAGTACCAGAGCTTGACCGGGAGGTTGCCCGCCTTGTGGAGGTTGGCCTCCAGCGCCGCGCGCAGCACGGACGCGGTGCCTTCGGGGCGCAGCGCGAGCCGGTCGCCGCCCTTGGTCTCGAAGGCGTACATCTCCTTGGTGACGATGTCGGTGGACTCACCGACACCGCGCGCGAACAGCTCGACGTTCTCGAATCCGGGCGTCTCGATGTAGCCGTACCCGGAGTTCCTCAGGGGCGCGGCGATCGCCTCGCGCACCGCGAGGTACGTCGCGGAGTGCGGCGGGATCAGGTCGTAGGTGCCCTTGGGTGCCTGAAAGGTGCTCACGGAAGGTCTCGTCACATTCCTCGTCGCGGAGCGGCGTTCGGGATGCCGTCTCCGAGGCCGGCGGCCACCTGCCTCAGGAAGGGGTTGGTGGCGCGCTCGCGGCCGATGGTGGTCTGGGGGCCGTGGCCGGAGAGGACCACGGTCGAGTCGTCCAGCGGGAGGCACACGCGCTCCAGCGACCGGAGGATCTCGGCGTGGTCGCCGCCCGGCATGTCGGTGCGTCCGATGGAGCCGGCGAACAGCAGGTCGCCCGAGAAGAAGACCGGCGGCACGTCCGCCTGCTCGGGCATCCGGAAGGTCACCGACCCCTTGGTATGGCCCGGGGCGTGCGCGACGGAGAACTCCATCCCGGCGAGTTCCAAAGCGGCGCCGTCGGTCAGCTCCTTGACGTCGTCCGGCTCCCCCACGGTCAGCTCGCCCATGAGCTGCTGCCCGATGGAGCGGCCCAGGGCCTTCTCCGGGTCGCTCATCATGTAGCGGTCGGCGGGGTGGATCCAGGCGGGGACGTCGTGCGCGCCGCACACCGGGACGACCGAGGCGACATGGTCGATGTGCCCGTGGGTGAGGACGACCGCGACGGGCTTGAGCCGATGCTTCCTGACCGCGTCCTCGACTCCCTGGGCCGCCTGATGGCCCGGGTCGATGATCACGCACTCCTCGCCGGCGGCGGGGGCGACCAAGTAGCAGTTGGTCCCCCAGGCCCCGGCGGGGAACCCGGCAATCAGCACGTTCGTCCTTAAAGATCGGTGGGGGCCGGCCCGCGGGGCCGCGCCCGGAACATCCCGGCAGCTCCAGAGCCTACCGGCGCGACTCCCGGCAGGGCGAACCCGTATACGGTACGGCCACGGCAGACGGCAGCGATCGATGCTCAGGACAAGGAGACGACCGGTGGTCAGCAACGATCAGCGGCGGCGGCAGCTCGCCCGGCAGAAGTACGAGCGCCAGCAGGAGCGCCGGGCCGAGAAGTCCCGCAGGTACCGGCGCCGCAACGTGATCATCGCGTCGTCCCTGACCGTCGTGCTCGCCGCGGGCGTCGCCGCGTACGCCTCGGTGTCGCTGACCGGCAGCGTGCGCCAGGGGGCCTACAACGACGCGGTGTCCCCGGCGCCCTCCCAGGCCGCCGACCCGTGCGGCAGGCCCGCGAAGGGCGCGCCGTCGACGAAGACCTGGCCCAAGGAGCCGGCGATGGCCATCGACACCTCGGCGTCGTACACCGCGCGGCTGGACACCACCTGCGGCCGGATCACGTTCACGCTGGACGCCGGCAAGGCGCCGCACACCGTCAACTCCTTCGCCTTCCTGGCCGGCCAGGGCTACTTCGACCACAGCCGGTGCCACCGCCTGGTCGACTCGCAGATCTACGTCCTGCAGTGCGGCGACCCGAAGGGCACCGGCGAGGGGACGCCCGGCTACACCATCCCGGACGAGAACCTCAAGGACCCCCGGATCAAGGGCGATGTCTATCCGGCGGGCACGGTCGCGATGGCCAACCGCTACGACGGCAAGGACGACAAGACCCGTGATTCCGGCGGCAGTCAGTTCTTCCTCGTCTATCAGGACAGCCAGTTGCCGCCGAACTACACGCCGTTCGGGAGGATCACCGGCGGTATGGACGTCCTGAAGAAGATCGCCGCCGCCGGTTCGCGGCCCGATCCGGCCAACGGCAACACCGCGCCCAACGCCACCGTCGTGATCGACAAGGCGGCCGTCACGAAGTCCTGAGCGCCGGCCGGAAGGGGCGGCGCCCGTCGTCCCATCTGGAATTTCGGTCGTGCTGGATGCGGACAGCCGACCGCCGGTCGCCTAGATTGGCGTTGTGTAGGGTGCCTGCTCCGACGGCCTGACCACCCTCACCCGCAAGACAGCCCGTCGGACCGGCCAGGGCGCTGCCCGGCCGGACAGAAACTGTGGACGATGCCGGGGGGCCGCACGCCCCGTCGGCATCATGTGGAGGAGGCGCTGTGAGCAGCGACCCATGGGGCCGCGTCGATGAGACGGGGACCGTGTACGTGCGTACCGCCGACGGCGAGCAGGTCGTCGGATCGTGGCAGGCGGGAACTCCCGAGGAGGCCCTTGCCTACTTCGAGCGCAAGTATGAGGGCCTGGTCGTCGAGATCGGCCTCCTGGAGCGGCGGGTCAAGACCACCGACCTCTCGGCGAAGGACGCCATGACCGCGATCGACCACCTGCGCGTGCAGGTGGACGAGCACCACGCGGTGGGCGACCTGGAGGCACTGAGAAAGCGGCTGGACGCGCTCGTCGGCACGGTCGAGTCGCGCCGCGAGGAGCGCAAGGCCCAGAAGGCCAAGCAGAGCGACGAGGCCCGGCAGTCCAAGGAGAAGCTGGTCGTCGAGGCGGAGGAGCTGGCGGCCAGCGAGCAGTGGCGGGCGGCCGGTGAGCGGCTGCGGGCGCTGGTCGACATCTGGAAGGGCCTGCCGCGGCTGGACCGCAAGACCGACGACGAGCTGTGGCACCGCTTCTCGCACGCCCGCTCGGCGTTCTCCAAGCGGCGCAAGGCGCACTTCGCCTCGCTGGACGCGCAGCGCGAGGAGTCCCGCAAGGCCAAGGAGAAGCTGGTCGCCGAGGCCGAGGCGCTGTCCGGCTCGACGGACTGGGGCGCCACCGCCGCCCGCTACCGCGAGCTGATGACGGACTGGAAGGCCGCGGGCCGCGCCCAGCGCGAGCACGAGGACGACCTGTGGAACCGCTTCCGCGGCGCCCAGGACGTGTTCTTCCAGGCGCGCGGCGAGGTCTTCGCGGAGCGGGACGCCGAGCAGCGGGAGAACCTGACCCGCAAGGAGGAGCTGGCCGTCGAGGCGGAGAAGCTGCTCCCGGTGACCGACCTGAAGGCGGCACGGTCCGCGTTCCGGGCGATCAACGAGCGGTGGGAGGCCATCGGCCATGTGCCGCGGGACGCCCGCCCGAAGATCGAGGGCCGGATGCACGCCGTCGAGCGGGCCATCCAGGACGCCGAGGAAGCCGAGTGGCGGCGTACGAACCCCGAGGCGCGGGCGCGGGCCGCGGGGCTGACCGGCCAGCTGCAGGACGCCGTCGACAAGCTCCAGAAGCAGATCGACGCGGCGCGGGCGGCAGGCAACGACGCCAAGGCCGACAAGCTCGGCCGCGAGCTGGAGGGCCGCAAGGCGCTGCTGGACCAGGCGCTCAAGGGCCTGGAGGAGTTCGGCGGCTGAGCACGCTGTGCCCGTACGCGACGGCCCGCCGGGGTTTCCCGGCGGGCCGTCCGCGTGCCGGGCCCGGCTCACCGCCGGCTGCGCCGCGCCGTCTCCGTCAGGTCGAGGGCGTGCTTGAGGACCTCACACGCCTGGATGTGGTTGCCGGACTCCTGGAGCAGATCGGCCAGCCGCCGGCAGACCAGCACCGCTTCCGGGCCGTAGACCTGGTGGGTCTGGTGGAACGCCTGCTCCAGGACCTCGATGGCCTCCTTGATCTGCCCGGTCTCGGCGAGGAGTTCGGAGAGTTCCAGCTGGACGGCGGGGAGGCTGCCCCGGCCGTCCGGTCCGCGCTCCCGGAGGGCGAGCCGCAGCACCGGCAGCGCGTCCCGGCTGTTGCCGGTCGCCCGCAGCATCCGCGCCAGGCTCAGGCCGGACGCGACCATCGCGGCGCGGACCTCGGCGTCGAGCACCGGCCCGGCGGGCGCGCGGCGCCGCGCCAGCGCCCGGTTGCGGGCCAGTGGCAGCCGTCCCACGCCGTTCTCCTGCGAGCGCTGCGGCAGCGGCCGGTTCTTGGCCCGCAGCCGCTCGTCCAGGGCCCGGTAGAGGGTTTCGAGGTCGATCAGCTCCGGGCCGTCGGTGATGCCGTGCCGGAGGATGCCGAGCAGTTCGCCCGTGAAGGCGGTGTGCGGCTCGCCGTCCGGTGCCAGGGCGACCCGGTCCCGCGGGGAGGCGGTCAGAACGTAGGCGCCGTCCACCGCGGCCTGGGCGGCCAGCACATCGGCGCGCCCGGCGAGCGTACGGGCGGCCCGGCCGCTGAAGCAGCAGTCCAGGACGATCACCTTGCGGCGGGCCCGGGCGCCGCGGATGGCGCCGCGCAGATGCTGGTAGGCGACCGCGGTGTAGCCGACGCCGTCCCGCGAACCGGTCAGGCCGAGATAGAGGTCGGCCGACTCGGAGTCCCGCATGCCGTGGCCCGCGTAGTAGACGACGAGGGTGTCGGTGGCCTGGTCGCCGGCGCGGTGCACGGGGTCGAGCATGGCGGCGGCGCTCCCCGGGTCGAGGACCACCTCGCAGTGCGGTGCGGGCAGTCCCCAGACCGTGGCGTCGCCGAGGGTCCCCGCGAGGTCCCGGAGGTTGGCCTCGACGGCCGGGAGCGCGTCGAGGTGGTGGTAGGAGGCGGTGCCGAGCAGCACGGCCCGGGAGGCGGCCGGATCAGGCAGTCCGGTCATCGCCCCCGGGCTCCTGGGGTTCGTCGAGCAGCGCGGCGATCCGGCGCAGCGTCTCCGGGTCGCCGACCGCACCACGCGGGATCCTGACCTCCATCTCCCCCGAACGCAGGGTGAGTTCGGGGGCGCGGCGGCGCGAGTCGCGCCATTGGAGGACCGAGACCGCGAGCGAGCCGCCGGACACCGCGGTGCCGATCGCCAGCTGGAGCAGGTCGAAGCCGGTGCCCATCTCGCCGGGCCGGGGCCCGCGGGCGGCGCCGAGCCGGCCGCGTACCCGGCGGCTCAGTTCCTCGTCGTCGTGCAGCCACCGCATCAGGGACCGGAGTTCCTCCTCCGCGTCGCCCCCCGGCTCCGTCGTCACCCGTACGTCGAGATCAGTCATGATCCCGCCCCCTCCTCTGCTCGGTCCGTGTGTTGACCCGTGAGAACAGTTCCAGTGCTTCCGCCCCGGCGCCCAGCCGCGCCAGGCACACCGCCTGCCAGTACTGGCTGGTCAAGGTGGTCGGATGGTCCGGACCCAGGGCCGAGGCGCAGACCTGGGCGACCGCGGTGAGCATCCGCACCGCCTCCTGGAGATCGCCGCGCAGCACCAGGTTGACCGCCTCGCGCTGCCGGGACCGGGCGTTGTCCGCCGTCATGCCGCTGAGCATCATCTGAAGGGTGCCGTCGCTCAGGGTCAGCGGCCGGTGGGCGTCCGGGGTGGCGGGCACCGGGCCGGGAATCGCCGCCCAGTCCAGCACTTCCGGCACCGAGGAGTCCTGGGCCGGCGGACTGTAGACGAACTCCACGGCCTGCTCGCGGACGCAGCGGGCCACCAGCTCGCGTAACGCGCGCTGGTCGTCCGCGGTCGGCAGCCCGGCCAACAGCCCCTCGACATCGGCGGCGGCCGGCCGCCGGCCGGCTTCCTGCCCGCACAGCGTGTCCACGAGGTGCGCCAGGGCATGCGGAATGCCGCTGCCGTACCGCTCGGCCAGCCGCGGGATACCCGGCCCCACCGCCCGTTCCACCAGCACGCCGACGTCGACGGCGTCCGCGCCCAGCGGCGGCGTGCCGGTGAGCATCAGGTACAGGCAGGCGCCGAGCCCGTACAAGTCGGCTTCCGGGCCGGGGAGTTCACCGCGGATCAGCTCCGGGGCCATGTACTGCGGGGTGCCGAGCAGCGCGCCGGCCTGGGTGATGGCCGGCTCCTCGGCGAGCCGGGCCAGGCCGAAGTCCTGGAGCACCACCCGGCCGGCACGGGTGACGGTGACATTGGTCGGTTTGACGTCGCGGTGCAGGACGCCGGCGGCGTGCGCGGCGGCCAGCGCCCGGCACATGCCCAGCCCGATCTCGGCGGCCAGCGCCGGCGGCAGCGGTCCGTGGGCCTCCACCAGCGCCGCCGGCCCCACCCCGTCCAGCAGTTCCATCACGATGTACGGCGTGCCCTCGTGGACGCCGCTGTCGTAGACGTGGACCACTCCCGGGTGGCTGATCCGGGCCAGCGCCTGAGCCTCCCGCTGGAAGCGCCGCAGGGCCGTCGAGCCGGAGTCGAGACCGCCGGCGGCCAGCAGCCGCTTGACCGCCACCCGGCGGTCCAGCCCGGTGTCCAGCGCCTCGTGGACGGCGCCCATCCCGCCGCGGCCGATCAGCCGGACGAGGCGGTAGCGCCCGCCGAGCAGTTCCTCCCCCATCGTGTCCCCCGCCGCTCTCTCAGGGCCTGCGTGCCGAGGTCACCCGGTAGACGTCGTAGACGCCCTCAACTCCCCTGACGGCCTTGAGGACATGGCCCAGATGCTTGGGGTCGCCCATCTCGAAGGTGAAGCGCGAGGTGGCGACCCGGTCGCGGGAGGTCTGGACCGCCGCGGACAGGATGTTGACGTGCTGGTCGGACAGCACCCGGGTGACGTCCGACAGCAGCCGGGAGCGGTCCAGCGCCTCGACCTGGATGGCGACCAGGAAGACCGAGGACTGGGTGGGCGCCCACTCGACGTCCAGGATCCGCTCGGGCTGCCGGGACAGCGAGTCGACGTTGACGCAGTCGGCGCGGTGCACCGAGACGCCGCTGCCGCGGGTGACGAACCCGATGATGGGGTCGCCCGGCACCGGCGTACAGCAGCGGGCCAGCTTGACCCAGACATCGTCGACGCCCTTGACGACGACGCCCGGATCGGTGCTGGACCGGCGCTTGGAGCGCGGCCGGATCGGCGTCGACTCGGCGATGTCCTCGGTGGCCTCGTCCTGCCCGCCGAGCGCCTGCACCAGCTTCTGGACGACGCTCTGCGCGGCGACATGGCCCTCGCCGATGGCGGCGTAGAGCGAGGAGATGTCCGGGTAGCGCATCTCGTGCGCGAGGGTGACCAGGGAGTCGCCGGTCAGGATTCGCTGGATGGGCAGGTTCTGCTTGCGCATGGCGCGCGCGATGGCGTCCTTGCCCTGCTCGATGGCCTCGTCGCGGCGCTCCTTGGAGAACCACGCGCGGATCTTGTTGCGGGCCCGCGGGGACTTGACGAAGCTGAGCCAGTCGCGGGACGGACCCGCGCCGGCCGCCTTGGAGGTGAAGACCTCCACCAGGTCACCGTTGTCCAGGGTCGATTCGAGCGGTACCAGCCGCCCGTTGACCCGCGCTCCTATCGTGCGGTGGCCGACCTCGGTGTGCACCGCGTACGCGAAGTCGACCGGGGTGGCGCCGGCCGGCAGCGCTATCACATCGCCCTTCGGCGTGAAGACGAAGACCTCGTTGCGCGAGAGGTCGAAGCGCAGCGACTCCAGGAACTCGCCCGGGTCCTCGGTCTCCTTCTGCCAGTCCAGCAACTGCCGCAGCCAGGCCATGTCGTTGACGGTGTCCTGGCCGGCGCCCTTGCCGGTGCCCTTGGGCACGTCGGTACGCACCTTGGAGGCCCCGGCGACCGCCTCCTGCTTGTACTTCCAGTGCGCGGCGATGCCGTACTCGGCGCGGCGGTGCATGTCGAAGGTGCGGATCTGGAGTTCAACGGGCTTGCCGCTGGGGCCGATCACGGTCGTGTGCAGCGACTGGTACATGTTGAACTTGGGCATCGCGATGTAGTCCTTGAACCGGCCGGGGACCGGATTCCACCGCGCGTGGATGGTGCCCAGGGCCGCGTAGCAGTCCCGGACCGTGTCGACGAGGACCCGGATGCCCACCAGGTCGTAGATCTCGGCGAAGTCGCGCCCGCGCACGATCATCTTCTGGTAGACGCTGTAGTAGTGCTTGGGGCGGCCGGTGACGGTGGCCTTGATGCGGGCGGCCCGGAGGTCGGCCTGGACCTCGTCGGTCACTATCGCCAGATACTCGTCCCGTTTGGGGGCGCGCTCGGCGACCAGCCGGACGATCTCGTCGTACATCTTGGGGTAGAGGATCGCGAACGCGAGGTCCTCCAGCTCCCACTTGATGGTGTTCATGCCCAGCCGGTGCGCCAGCGGGGCGTAGATCTCCAGCGTCTCGCGGGCCTTCTTCTCCTGCTTCTCCCGCTTGAGGTAGCGCATGGTGCGCATGTTGTGCAGCCGGTCGGCGAGCTTGATGACCAGCACCCGCGGGTCCTTGGCCATCGCGACGACCATCTTGCGGACCGTCTCCGCCTGCGCGGCCTCGCCGAACTTGACCTTGTCCAGCTTGGTGACGCCGTCGACGAGCAGCGCGACCTGGTCGCCGAAGTCCCGGCGCAGGGTGTCGAGTCCGTACTCGGTGTCCTCGACGGTGTCGTGCAGCAGTCCCGCCATCAGGGTCGCCGGGTCCATGCCCAGCTCGGCGAGGATGGTGGTGACCGCGAGCGGGTGGGTGATGTACGGGTCGCCGCTCTTGCGCTTCTGGCCGCGATGCCAGCGCTCGGCGACCTGGTAGGCCCGCTCGACCTGGCGCAGCGTGGCGGTCTCGATCTTGGGGTCGTTGCCGCGCACGGCCCGCAGCAGCGGTTCGAGGACCGGGTTGTACGGGCTGGAGCGCTGGACGCCCAGACGGGCCAGGCGGGCCCGGACGCGGTTGGGCGAGCCGGAGCGGCCCAGGGAGGCGGGCGGCAGCGGCTTGCCCCCGGCCGGCGGCTGCGCCGCGGGGGCCGGGCGGGGCCGGTCGGCGGGGGCCTGGGGCCCGGCGGGCCGGTCTGCGGTCGGCCGGGGCTTGGCGGTGCCGCCGGCCGCGCTCTGCCGCTCGGGCTTCGGCGCGGCGGAGGAAGCCGTGTCCTTCGGCTTCGGCTCGTCCGGGCGCGCGGCAGGGGTTCCCGCCGGACGCAGTCCGGGGGAGAGCGGCTGGGCCTCGTCTGGCAAGAGCACTCCTCATGCGGGTACGGACCCCAGGACCTCGAAGCGGCCGGGATGCCATGGTATCGAGCCCATGGCCACGGCCGCCGCGCGGCCATGGCTCCGTACATGACACAGCGGCAGGGGCACCCGGAATGTTCCGGATGCCCCTGCCGCCCGCACCGTGCCGAAGACCGGCTCAGATCGTGATCAGCGCCTCCAGCGGAGCGCCCTTCAGGCCCGGCTCCAGCCGCTGCCGCCCGGCCAGGAAGCCCAGCTCCAGCAGCACCGCCAGACCCGCGACCTCCGCACCCGCACGCCGGATGAGCTGCATCGACGCGTCCGCGGTGCCGCCGGTGGCGAGGACGTCGTCGATCACCAGCACCCGGTCGCCGGGCGCCAGGGCGTCGGCGTGCAGCTCGATCTCGGCGGTGCCGTACTCCAGCTCGTACGCCTGGCCGAGCGTCGTGCCGGGCAGCTTGCCCGCCTTGCGCACCGGTACGAAACCGATACCGGCGGAGACCGCGACCGGGGCGGCGAGGATGAAGCCCCGGGCCTCCAGGCCGACGACCTTGTCGGCGCGGTGGCGCTCGCACAGGTCGACGAAGGCGCCGGTCAGCGCGGCGAACGCGGCCGGGTCGGCGAGCAACGGGGTGATGTCCTTGAACATCACGCCCGGCTTCGGGTAGTCCGGGACGTCGGAGATCCGGCTCAGCAGGAGCTCGCGCAGCTCCGGGGAGGCGGTCATCGGCGCTTCCCCGACGGGCCGCCGCGCCCCCGGCTGCGGGAGGCGGGCTGCTGCCGCGGGCCGACGACCGCGGCGTCCTCGGCCTCGTCGGCGGCCGGCTGCCCGTCCTCGCCCGCCTCCTTGGCCTCCGACACGGCGCGCTTCGCGAGGACCCGCCTGGCGAGCGCCTGCATCTGCGGCTCACGGCCCTTGAGGTCGGCGACCAGCGGCGTCGCGATGAAGATCGAGGAGTAGGCACCGGCGGCCAGACCCACGAACAGGGCCAGCGAGATGTCGTTGAGCATGCCGGCGCCGAGCACCCCACCGCCGACGAACAGCAGACCGGCGACCGGGAGCAGCGCCACGACCGTGGTGTTGATCGACCGCACCAGGGTGCCGTTGATGCTGCGGTTGGCGATCTCGCCGTACGTGAAGCGGCTCTGCTTGGTGATGTCCTTGGAGGCTTCCTTCAGGCTGTCGAAGACGACGACCGTGTCGTAGAGGGAGTAACCGAGGATCGTCAGCAGACCGATGACCGTGCCCGGGGTGACCTCGAAGCCGACCAGGGCGTAGACGCCGACCGTGATCGTCAGGTCGTGGACCAGCGCGACCAGCGCGGCCAGCGCCATCCGCCACTCGAAGGCGATGGCCAGATAGAGCACCACGAGGACCATGAAGATCCCCAGGCCCAGCCATGCCTTGTCGGCGATCTGCTGGCCCCAACTCGGGCCGACCAGCTGGGTGTTGACGTCCTTGACCGGGACGTTGAGGTCCTTGGCCAGCTCTTCCTGGACGGGCAGCGCCTGCTTGGTGTCCAGACCGCTGATCTGGATGCGCAGCGCGCCGCCGCCGAGCTTCTGCACCATGGCCTGGTGGCCGCCGGCCGCGGACTCCGCCCGGTGCTGGGCCTCCTCCGTCGTCACCGAGGTGTTCGGGGTGGTGAAGACCGCACCGCCGGAGAACTCGATGCCCATGTTCAGACCGCGCACCGACAGGCCGACGATGGCCGTGATGGTGATGAGGATCGAGACGCCGTACCAGATCATCCGCTTGCCGATGAAGTCGTAGCCGACCTCACCGCGGTAGAGCCGGGCGCCGATGTTGCCGAGCTTGGACATCTCACGCCTCCTTCGTCTGGGTGGGGGCGGTGCGACGGCGGCGCAGCGGCGGCTTGGCGCCCAGGCGCTTGGGATCGAGGCCGGACCAGGGGTGTCCTTCGGAGAAGAACTTCCGCCGGGCCAGCAGCGTCATCAGCGGCTTGGTGAAGAGGAAGACCACGACGACGTCGAGCAGGGTGGTCAGGCCCAGCGTGAACGCGAAGCCCTGCACCTTGCCGACGGTGACGATGAACAGCACCGCGGCGGCCAGGAACGACACGAAGTCGGAGACCAGGATCGTCCGGCGGGCCCGAGGCCAGCCGCGCTCGACGGCCGGGCGCAGCGTGCGCCCCTCGCGGATCTCGTCCCGGATGCGTTCGAAGTAGACGATGAACGAGTCGGCGGTGATACCGATCGCCACGATGGCGCCGCAGACCGCCGGGAGGTTCAGCGCGAACCCGATGGCCGGACCGAGCAGCGTCATGATCGTGTACGTCAGGATCGCCGAGACGAGCAGGCTCGCCAGCGCGACCAGCGCCAGCCCCCGGTAGTAGGCGACCAGGTAGACGATGACCAGCGCCAGGCCGATGGCACCGGCGACCAGACCGGCGTGCAGCTGCTCGCCACCGAGCGCCGCGGTCACCGTGGTCTCGTCGTCGATCTTGAAGGACAGCGGCAGCGCACCGTACGAGAGCATGTTGCCCAGGTCCTGCGCCGACTGCTGGGTGAAGCCGCCGGAGATCGTGGCGTTGCCGCCGTTGAGCCGCTCGCTGACGCGCGGGTCGGAGACCACCGCGCCGTCCAGGACGATCGCGAACTGGTTCTGCGGCGGCGTCTTGGTGGCGAGCTTGCCGGTGATGTCCGCGAACTTCTTGCCGCCGTCGGAGGTGAAGTCCATCTGGACGATCCAGCCCTGGCCCTGCTGGCTGTCGAAGACCGCCTTGGCGTCCTTGACGTCCGTGCCCTCGACGCCGACCGGGCCGAGCACGTACTTCTGCGAACCGTCGTCCTTGCAGGCCACGACCGGGTCGGTCGGCTTGGCGCCCGCGGCCTGCTCACCGGCGGTCGCCCGGCTCTGCTTCGTGGAGCAGTCCAGCGCGCCGAGCTGCTTCTGCAGGGCCGGCGGGACGTCCGCGCCGCCGGGGGCGGGCGGCGTCGGCTGGGCGGAGGGCTTGGCCGTCCCGGAGGCGGACGGCGCCGCGGACGGCTTCTTCAGGGCGTCCGTGACGGCGCGGCCCTGGGCCGTGGCACTCGCGCTCGGCGACGGCGAGGCGTTCTTGCCGGTGGCCTGCTCGCCGCCGCCCTTGCCGTTCTTGCCGCTCTGGGAGGGGCTGGGCGTGGGCTGCGGGGTCTTGGTGCCCGCGGTGGTGGTCAGCACCGGCCGGAAGGCGAGCTGCGCGGTGGTGCCGACCTGCTGGCGGGCCTGCTTCGCGTCCGTCCCCTTGGGGATGTTCACGATGATGTGGTTGCTGCCCTGCGTCTGGACCTCGGACTCGGTCACACCGAGACCGTTGACCCGCCGCTCCATGATGCCGGCGGCGGTGTTCATGTTGGTCTCGTTGATCGCGTTGGGCTTGCCCGGCTGGTTCTGCGCCGCCAGCGTGAAACTGGTGCCGCCCGCCAGGTCGATGCCCAGTCGGGGGGTCAGCGTGCCGGTGGAGAACATGCCTCCGACCAGCCCCGCCATCGCGATCAGGACCAGGATCAGGGTGCGCCCTGGATGCCCCTGGCTAGCGGGCGCCCTGCGGCCCTTTTTCGGTGCTGCCACCTTGTCGTTTCTCCCTGTCCAACCCCTCGGCCTGGGATGTCTGCCGAGCGGCCACGAAGTCTTGTGGGGACGTGCCCCCGCCGGAGCCTAGACCGTCCGGGAACCGCGGTGCGCCCGATCGGGGGCGTGCCGCGGTTCCCGGAGAACGGACTACTTCGCGTCGGCGCCGCCGGCCTTCTTGTCTTCCTTGGCGGTGTCGGCCTCGGCCTTGGCGGGCTCCTCGGCCTTGGCGGCCTTGTCGGCCTTGTCGGCCTTGTCGCCGTCGACCTTGGCTGCCTCGTCGGCGGCGGGCTCGGCCTCGGCCTCGGTCTTGCCGAGGTCGATCTTGTCGGCCTTGTCACCCTTTTCGGTGGCCTCGTCGGCACCGGCACCGGTCAGCGACGAGATGTCGTCCGGGACGACCGGCTGCTCGTCACCGGCGATCGGGTCGGCACCGTCCAGAATGCGGTTGTACTCCTCATCCGCGAGCACCGCGCCGATGGCGTTCTTGGCGTAGATGGCGTGCACGCCGGGGGCGACCTCCAGGAGGACGGTGTCCTCGTGGATTTCCTTGACGGTGGCGTACATGCCACCGATCGTCCGGACGCCGGTGCCGGCCTGCATGTCATCGCGCATCTGCTGGGCCGCCTGCTGCTTCTTCTTGGCGGACCGCGTCATCAGGAACATGGCCCCGATGAGGACGATGAACGGGAGGAGAGTCACGATACTCACGGGACGGAAATCCTTCGCACGACCGCTGCTCCGCGGTCTCATATAGCGGGGGTGGATACACCGCCCACACGGACGGCATCGGCGGAGTCTAAGCGAGTCTCCACCAGTGGAACAACGCCCAGCATCGCACCGCAGTTCCTCAGCGGGCGAGTCTCCGCGCCGTCATGCCCCGAACAAGCCCTGCTGCGCGCCGCCGCCCGCCTGCTGCGGGACCAGCCCCATGTGCGTCCAGGCCGCCGGGGTCGCGATCCGGCCACGCGGCGTACGCGCCAGCAGCCCCTCCCGTACGAGGAACGGCTCGGCGACCTCCTCGACCGTCTCGCGCTCCTCCCCCACCGCGACCGCCAGGGTGGACAGGCCCACCGGGCCACCGCCGAACAGCTTGAGCAGGGCGGTGAGCACCGCCCGGTCGAGCCGGTCCAGACCACGGCCGTCGACCTCGTAGACCCCCAGGGCCTGCGAGGCGACCTCGCGGGTGATCACCCCGTCCGCCTTGACCTGGGCGTAGTCGCGCACCCGGCGCAGCAGGCGGTTGGCGATCCGGGGCGTGCCCCGGGAGCGGCCGGCGATCTCGGCGGCTCCCTCGGTCTCTATGGCGACGTCGAGCAGACCGGCGGAGCGGTGGATGACGCGCTGGAGCTCGGCGGGGGCGTAGAACTCCATGTGGCCGGTGAAGCCGAAGCGGTCGCGCAGCGGCGGCGGCAGCAGGCCGGCCCGGGTCGTGGCGCCGACGAGCGTGAACGGGGGCAGCTCCAGAGGGATGGCGGTGGCGCCCGGGCCCTTGCCGACGATCACGTCGACCCGGAAGTCCTCCATGGCCATGTAGAGCATTTCCTCGGCGGGCCGGGACATCCGGTGGATCTCGTCGAGGAAGAGGACCTCGCCCTCCTGGAGGGAGGAGAGGATCGCCGCGAGGTCGCCGGCGTGCTGGATGGCCGGGCCGGAGGTGATCCGGATCGGGGCGCCCATCTCGGCCGCGATGATCATCGAGAGGGTCGTCTTGCCCAGCCCGGGAGCCCCGGAGAGCAGCACGTGGTCGGCGGTGGCGCCGCGGGCGCGGGCCGCCTTCAGCACCAGGTCGAGCTGTTCGCGGACCCGCTCCTGGCCGACGAACTCCTCCAGGTCCTTGGGCCGGAGCGCGGCCTCGACGGCGGTGTCCTCGCCATCGGCGTCGGCCGCCACCAGCCGGTCGGCCGCGACGCCGGCGGCGTCCTCGGCGGTGGGCGGTGCGGTGTCGTCCCAGTTCACTGCGGATTGCCTCGCGGGGTCGGGGCGGCCGAGCCGCCTGCGTGGTCGTACGGTCGGGGGCGCGGGGCCCGGACGGCGGCGCGCCGGCCGCCGCGGAGGGCCGCCGGACGCCGGGGCGCGCCGGTCATCGCGCCCGGTTCAGGGTCTGCAACGCGGCCTTCAGCAGCTGCGGCACCTGCGGCTGCCCGCCGGCGGCTGCCGCCGCCTCGGCCTGCGGGGTGACCGCGGCGACCGCCTCGTCCGCCTCGCGGGTGGCGTACCCCAGGCCGATCAGCGCGGCCTGGAGCTGATCGCGCCAGCCGGCGGTCACGGCGCTGCCGACGGCCGCCCGGCCGCCGCCGACCGGTGCGCCGAGCCGGTCCTTGAATTCCAGCAGCAGCTTCTGCGCGCCCTTCTTGCCGATGCCGGGCACGGCGGTGAGTGCCTTCTCGTCGCCGGTGGACACCGCGAGCCGCAGCGCGTCCGGGGAGTGCACGGCGAGCATGGCCTGGGCGAGCCGGGGGCCGACGCCGCTGGCGGTCTGCAGCAGCTCGAAGGTCTGCCGCTCGTCCTCGTCGGCGAAGCCGTAGAGGGTGAGCGAGTCCTCGCGGACGACGAGGGAGGTGGCGAGCTTGGCCCGCGCGCCGACCCGCAGCCCGGACAGGGTGTTCGGCGTGCACTGGACGGCCATGCCGATACCGCCGACCTCGACGACGGCGGTGTCCGGAGCGAGGGCCGCGACCGGGCCGGAGACAAAGGCGATCATCGGGTGCCCTTCAGCGTGCGTACGGGAGCGGCGGCGCGGCGGGCCGCGGCGTGCGCCTGCTGGAGGCGGTTGACCGCGGGGGCGCGCCAGATGTGGCAGATGGCGAGCGCGAGGGCGTCGGCGGCGTCCGCCGGCTTGGGTGGTGCGTCCAGCCGCAGCAGGCGGGTGACCATCGCGCCGACCTGCGCCTTGTCGGCCCGGCCGGAGCCGGTCACCGCCGCCTTGACCTCGCTCGGGGTGTGCAGCGCGACCGGCAGCCCACGGCGGGCGGCGCACAGCATCGCGACCGCGCTGGCCTGGGCGGTGCCCATGACCGTACGGACGTTGTGCTGGCTGAACACCCGCTCCACGGCGACGAGTTCGGGACGGTGCGTGTCGAGCCACTCGTCTATGCCGCGCTCGATGAGGACCAGGCGGTGGGCGACGTCCGCGTCCGCCGGGGTCCGTACGACGCCGACGCCGGCCATGGTCAGCGGCCGTCCCGCGACCCCGTCCACCACGCCGACCCCGCACCGCGTCAGCCCCGGGTCCACCCCCAGCACCTTCATCGGGCCCCGCCCCCTCGCCGTTTTCGGTCGTCTGTTCCTGTGTTCCTGCAGGTTAGTGGCTGCCACTGACAAACGGACGGGCCGGCGGGGTGTGTCCCCGCCGGCCCGTCGTACGACCGTGAGTCGGCCCGCGCGTCAGGCGTCGACCTTCGCCATGACGTCGTCGGACACGTCGAAGTTGGCGAAGACGTTCTGCACGTCGTCGCTGTCCTCCAGCGCGTCGATCAGCTTGAAGATCTTGCGTGCGCCGTCTTCCTCCAGCTCGACCTGCATGGTCGGGACGAAGTTGGCGTCGGCCGAGTCGTAGTCGATGCCGGCCTCCTGGAGCGCGGTGCGCACCGCGACCAGGTCGGTGGCCTCGCTGAGCACCTCGAAGGACTCGCCGAGGTCGTTGACCTCCTCGGCACCGGCGTCCAGGACCGCGCCCAGCACGTCGTCCTCGGTCAGCTCGCCCTTGGGGACGATCACCACGCCCTTGCGGTTGAACAGGTACGACACCGAGCCCGGGTCGGCCATCGAACCGCCGTTGCGGGTCATCGCGACGCGGACGTCGGACGCGGCACGGTTGCGGTTGTCGGTCAGGCACTCGATGAGCACCGCGACACCGTTGGGACCGTAGCCCTCGTACATGATCGTCTCGTAGTCGGCGCCACCGGCCTCGAGGCCGGCACCGCGCTTGAGCGCGGAGTCGATGTTCTTGTTCGGGACCGACTGCTTCTTGGCCTTCTGAATGGCGTCGTACAGCGTCGGGTTGCCCTCGATGTCGGCGCCGCCCATGCGCGCCGCGACCTCGATGTTCTTGATCAGCTTCGCGAAGAGCTTGCCGCGCTTGGCATCGATCACGGCCTTCTTGTGCTTGGTCGTAGCCCATTTAGAGTGGCCGGACATCTGCCTGTCTCCTTCGCGTAACCCATTTCAGAAACGATCGCCTGAGATCCTACCGGGGATGCGTCAGGCCGCCGCACGCACCATGTCCACGAACAGCGCGTGGATCCGGTGGTCGCCGGTGAGTTCAGGGTGGAACGACGTGGCAAGGACGTTACCCTGCCGGACGGCCACCGTATGTCCACGGTACGTCGCCAGGACATCGACGGACGCCCCGATCGACTCGACCCACGGCGCCCGGATGAAGACGCCCTCGACCGGCCCGCCGGGGATGCCGGCGACCTCGACCGCGGCCTCGAAGGACTCGTTCTGCCGCCCGAAGGCGTTACGGCGCACGATCATGTCGACGCCGCCGAGCGTCTCCTGGTCCTCGCGGGCGTCCAGCAGCTTGTCGGCGACCATGATCATGCCGGCGCAGGTGCCGTAGACCGGCCGGCCCGCCTTCACGAACGCGCGCAGCGGCTCCAACATGCCGAAGACGACGGCCAGTTTGGACATGGTGGTGGACTCGCCGCCGGGGATGACCAGGCCGTCGACCTCGGCCAGCTCCTCGGGGCGGCGGACCGGGCGCGCCTGGGCGCCGGCGTCCGCGAGCGCCTTGACGTGCTCGCGGACGTCGCCCTGGAGCGCCAGCACACCGATGGTGGGGGTGGTGCTCATCTCGGTAGGGGTCCTTACCAGCCGCGGTTGGCGTAGCGCTCGGCCTCGGGGAGGGTGTCGCAGTTGATGCCGACCATCGCCTCGCCCAGGTTGCGGGAGACATCCGCGATGACCTTGGGGTCGTCGTAGAAGGTGGTGGCCTTCACGATCGCGGCGGCGCGCTTGGCCGGGTCGCCGGACTTGAAGATGCCGGAGCCGACGAAGACGCCCTCGGCACCGAGCTGACGCATCAGCGCGGCGTCGGCGGGGGTGGCGACACCACCGGCGGAGAACAGCACGACGGGCAGCTTGCCGAGCTCGGCGACCTCCTTGACCAGCTCGAACGGGGCGCGCAGCTCCTTGGCGGCGGCGTACAGCTCGTTGTTGTCGCAGCCGCGCAGCTTGGCGATCTCGCCCTTGATCTGGCGCAGGTGGCGGACCGCCTCGACGACGTTGCCGGTGCCGGCCTCGCCCTTGGAGCGGATCATGGCCGCGCCCTCGGCGATGCGGCGCAGGGCCTCGCCCAGGTTGGTGGCACCGCAGACGAAGGGGGTGGTGAAGGCCCACTTGTCGGAGTGGTTGACCTCGTCGGCGGGGGTGAGGACCTCGGACTCGTCGATGTAGTCCACGCCGAGCGACTGGAGGACCTGGGCCTCGACGAAGTGGCCGATACGGGACTTGGCCATGACCGGGATCGAGACGGCTTCGATGATGCCGTCGATCATGTCGGGGTCGGACATACGGGCCACGCCGCCATCCTTGCGGATGTCGGCCGGCACCCGCTCCAGGGCCATGACGGCGACGGCGCCGGCGTCCTCGGCGATCTTCGCCTCTTCCGGCGTGACGACGTCCATGATCACGCCGCCCTTGAGCTGCTCCGCCATGCCGCGCTTGACGCGCGCGGTTCCGGTCTCGGGGTTCTGGGGCGTGTTGGGCGTGCTGGACACGGTAGACCTCACTCAGTGCGGGTGGTTGCGCTTCGGCGCCCACACAACCGTTGGCCAGGGACCTGGGAAAAGGGCCAATTAGAGGCCGGTGGCTTGTCACGGGCCGGCGTCCCGCGGTCCAAGCACGCCGGCTCCCCGCCGCGCGGTCCCGGACCGGGCCGTCTCCCGGCCGGTCAGCTGCCGGCGGGCCGGCCGTCCAGTACGGCCGGCGGCTCGTCGTCCATCTCGAAGGCCAGCGGGAACGGCGCGTGGCCGGCCAGTCGGAAATAGCGGACCACCCGGTGGCGGCGGACCGCGCGCGCGGCCCGTACGGCGTCGTTGTGGAACCGCCGCGCCATCGGGACCCGCCGGACCGCGGCGGTCAGCTCGGTGACCGTCTGCTCCCCGCCCGGGGCCTCCCGTACGGCCTCCAGCTGCGCCTCCTCCTCGAAGACGGCGCGCAGCGCCTGGCTCAGCTCGCTCTCCGCGACCTCGCGGTGGTCCTCCTCGGCCTGCCGGGCCTCATGCGCGGCCTGGTAGAGCACGATCGACGCGGCCGGATCCAGCACGCCCGAGGTCCCGACCTCCTGTGCCACGGAGGCCCGCCGGAGCAGTTGGGCGTCCAGTGCCGCCCGGGCCGCGTCGATCCGCGCGTGCAGGCGGTCCAGGCGGCCCGCCGTCCAGCTCAGGTAGACGCCGATGAGGACGATCGCGGCGGCGATCCAGATCATGGTGGTCACGCCCCGTCACGTTACCCGCACGGCGGCCTCCCGCCGTCCGCCCCCACCCGCCGGGGGACGCTCAGTCCTTGGCGAGCCACCTCCGGGCCCGCAGCCCGACCCGCTCGTCGGTGGCCACCGCGGACGCCCCCGTCGTCACCGTCTCGTACACCGCGAGGATGTCCGCGCCGACCGTCGTCCAGTCGAAGCGCCGCACATGCTTGCTGCCGCGCTCGCGGAGTTCGGCCAGTCGCTCGGGACTGCCCAGCAGCCGCACCGCCGCGTCGGCCAGCGCCCGGGCGTCCTCGTTGGCGAACAGCTCGCCCGCCTCGCCCTGGTCCAGGACCTGGGCGAACGCGTCGAGGTCGCTGGCGAGCACCGGTGCGCCCGCGGACATCGCCTCCACGAGGATGATGCCGAAGGACTCGCCGCCCGTATTGGGGGCCACGTAGACGTCCACGCTGCGCAGCAGGCGCGCCTTGTCCTCATCGCTGACCATGCCCAGGAACTCGACCCGGGAGCGCAGCTCGGCGGGCAGGCCGGCGACCGCCTCCTCCTCGTCGCCGCGGCCCGCGACCAGCAGCCGGGCGTCCGGGACCGCGTCGAGGATCGCCGGGAGCGCCTTCATCAGGACCGGCAGGCCCTTGCGGGGCTCGTCGATCCGGCCGATGAAGCCGAGGGTCCGGCCCTGCCACTCGGCCTTGGGCTCGGCCCGGGCGAAGAAGTCGACGTCCACGCCGTTGGGGATGACCACCGCGTCGCCGCCGAGGTGTTCGACGAGGGTGCGGCGGGCGTACTCGCTGACCGCGATGCGCGCGCTGATCTTCTCCAGGGCGGGCTGGAGGATCGGATACGCGGCGATCATGGCCCGGGAGCGCGGGTTGGAGGTGTGGAAGGTCGCCACGATCGGTCCCTGGGCCGCCCAGCAGGCGAGCAGGCCGAGGGACGGGGACGCCGGTTCGTGGATGTGGATGACGTCGAAGGCGCCGTTCTGGAGCCAGCGGCGGACCCGGGCGGCGGACAGGAAGCCGAAGTTGAGGCGGGCCACCGAGCCGTTGTACGGGACGGGGACGGCGCGGCCGGCCGAGACGACGTACGACGGCAGCGGGGTCTCGTCGTCCGCGGGGGCGAGGACCGAGACGTGGTGGCCGCGCCGGATCAGGTGCTCGGCCAGGTCCCGGATGTGGAACTGGACGCCACCGGGGACGTCCCAGGCGTAGGGGCAGACGATGCCGATTCTCACGGCGTCTCCGTTCCGGACGGCTCGGCCGCACGAGGCTCCAGGTCGGCGAGCCAGAGGCGCTGGAGCATGTGCCAGTCCTCGGGGTGGTCGGCGATACCGGAGGCGAAGGCGTCGGCGAGCTGCTGGGTCATCTGGGCGGCCTTCTCGGTGCGGGTGCCGTTCTCCGGTACCTCGATCTCCGGGTGGACCCGGCCGCGCATGACGGGGGTGTCGTCGTACCAGAGGGTGACCGGCAGCAGCATCGCGCCGGTCTGGACGGCGAGCATCGCGGGCCCGACCGGCATCTTCGTCGGCTCGCCGAAGAACTTCACCGGCATCCCGGAGCTGGACAGGTCGCGGTCGGCGACCAGGCAGACCAGCCCGCCGGCCCGCAGCCGCCGGGCCAGGGTGCCGAAGGCGGCGCCGCCGGTGTGCGGCAGCACCTCCATACCCAGGCCCTCGCGGTAGGCGACGAACCGGTCGTAGAGGCTCTCCGGCTTGAGGCGCTCGGCGACGGTGGTGAACGGGACGCCCAGCTTGGTCGTGACCCAGACGCCCGCCAGGTCGTAGTTGCCCATGTGGGGCAGCGCCAGGATCACGCCGCGCCCGCTCTTGAGCCCGTCCTCCAGGTAGTGCACGTCCTGGGGGGTGAATCCGGCCTTTATCCGCTCCTTGCTCCACGCCGGCAGCCGGAACGACTCCATCCAGTACCGCATGTACGAGCGCATCCCGGCCCGGGAGAGGGCGGCCAGCCGCTGCGGGGAGGCGTCCGGGACGACCCGCGCGAGGTTCGCCTCAAGGCGCAGGACGCCCTTTCCGCGGCGCTTCCAGACCGCGTCGGCGATCTGCTGCCCCAGCCGTACGGCGACGCCTTCCGGCAGTTTCTTGACCGTGCTCCAGCCCAGGCCGTACAGCCCGTCGGTCAGCTTCCCGGTGTCGATCAGCGGTCCGCGTCCCATCAGCCGTTCCCCCCTTGAGCGATCGCGTCGGCCTCGGCCGACTCCCGGCGTACCGTCACCACGCGCTGGCCGAGGGTGACCGCGCTGCCGGCGGCGACGATCCACAGGGCGATCGGCAGCAGGACCTCCACGCCGGGCACCCCGAACTTGTGCAGCCCGGACAGCCCGCAGGCGACCAGCGAGATGACCAGCCGCTCGGCGCGCTCCACCAGGCCGTTGACGTTCACCGGCAGCCCGATGGCCTCGCCGCGCGCCTTGGTGTACGAGACGACCTGGCCGCTGGCCAGGCAGAAGATCGCGATGGCGCAGAGCGTCAGGTTGTCACCGCGTCCGGCGTACCACAGGGCCAGCCCGCCGAAGATCGCCGAGTCGGCGACCCGGTCGAGGGTGGAGTCCAGGAAGGCGCCCCACCGGCTGGAGCGGCCCAGCTGCCGCGCCATGTTGCCGTCGACCAGGTCGGAGAAGACGAACAGCGTGATCACGACCGTGCCCCAGAAGAACTCGCCCTGGGGGTAGAAGATCAGGGCACCGGCCACCACACCGCCGGTCCCGACGAGGGTGACCGCGTCCGGGCTGACCCCGAGACGGATGAGCAGGGCGGCGAACGGTGTGAGAACACGCGTGAAGAACGCACGCGCGTACTTGTTCAGCATGACCTTCCCGGAGGGTCGATACGGGCCGCGCGGTCAAGGGGCCACCGGCTGGCCCATCGTAGCCAGGAGGCAACGGGGCACCGCGAACGCATCGCGGCGCGAGGTGCATCCCACGGCTCGGGCCCGCGGGCGCACGCCGCGCCGCGCGCCCGTGGCCCCGCAGGACGGCCTGACCGCCTCCTTGGAACGACGCGTCCGGTGTGCCATCTATGGACGCATCATGACCACGGTGGAAAGCTCGAATCACCGCAAAGTGTCGACCTGGAGGCGAGACACATGAGCGAGAAGTCGGGTACCAACCCAGGAGCCGCCGGAAGGGCGCCGGCGGCCGACCGGCCCACGGCCCTGCGCAATGTGGTGCTGGTCGGCCACAGCGGATCGGGGAAGACCACCCTCGTCGAGGCGCTCGCGCTGGCGTCCGGCGCGGTCAACCGCGCGGGACGCGTCGAGGACGGCGGCTGTCTCTCGGACTACGACGAGATCGAGCACCGCCAGCAGCGCTCCGTACAGCTCTCCCTCGTCCCGGTGGACTGGGGCGGGATCAAGATCAATCTGTTGGACACCCCCGGATACGCGGATTTCGTCGGGGAACTCAGGGCCGGTCTGCGCGCGGCGGACGCGGCCCTCTTCGTTGTCTCGGCGGCCGACGGTGTGGCCGGCGCGACCCGGATGGTGTGGGACGAGTGCGCCGCGGTCGGGATGCCGCGCGCCCTGGTCGTCACGCACCTGGAAGCCGCCCGCTCCGACTTCGACGAGATGACCCGGCGCTGCGCCGCCACCCTCGGCGGCGAGGACCCGGACGCCGTACTCCCCCTCTACCTCCCCCTGTACGGCACACCGGGCGCCGACGGCCACGCCCCCGTACACGGCCTGATCGGCCTGCTCTCCCAGCGGGTCTTCGACTACTCCTCGGGCGAACGCACCGAGCGCGCGCCCACCGACGACGAGCTCCCCCTCGTCGCGGCGGCCCGCAACCGCCTCATCGAGGGGATCATCGCCGAGAGCGAGGACGAGTCCCTCATGGACCGCTATCTGGGCGGCGAGGAGATCGACATCAAAACGCTCGTCGGCGACCTGGAGACGGCGGTCGCCCGCGGCTCCTTCCATCCCGTACTGGCCGCGGCCCCGGCCGCGGACGGCGCCAGGCAGGGGCTCGGCACCGTGGAGCTGCTGGAGCTGATCACCGGCGGCTTCCCCACCCCCGCCGAACGCGAGGCCCCCGCCGTCACCGGCACCGACGGCGCCCCGCGGCAGGCCCTGCGCTGCGACCCCGAGGGCCCGCTCGCCGCCGAGGTGGTCAAGACCTCCTCCGACCCGTACGTGGGCCGGCTCTCCCTCGTCCGGGTCTTCTCCGGCACCCTGCGCCCCGACGAGACGGTGCACGTCTCCGGCCACGGCCTCCAGGACCGCGGCCACGAGGACCACGACGTGGACGAGCGGATCGGCGCACTGTCCGCACCCTTCGGCAAGCAGCAGCGCCCGCTGTCCCAGGCGATCGCCGGCGATCTGGCGTGCGTGGCCAAGCTGACCCGTGCCGAGACCGGCGACACCCTCTCCGGCAAGGACGACCCGCTCCTGATGGAGCCCTGGACGATGCCGGACCCGCTGCTGCCGGTCGCCATCGAGGCGCACAGCAAGGCCGACGAGGACAAGCTCTCCCAGGGCCTGGCCCGGCTCGTCGCGGAGGATCCCACGATGCGCCTGGAGCACAACCAGGACACCCGCCAGGTGGTCCTGTGGTGCCTGGGCGAGGCGCACGCCGATGTGGCACTGGAGCGGCTGCGCTCCCGTTACGGCGTCCAGGTCGACACCGTCGCCCACCGGGTCCCGCTCCGGGAGACCTTCGGCGTGCCCGCCGCGGGCCGCGGCCGGCACGTCAAACAGTCCGGCGGGCACGGCCAGTTCGCGATCTGCGAGATCCAGGTCGACCCGCTGCCCGGCGGCTCCGGCATCGAGTTCGTCGACAAGGTCGTGGGCGGCGCGGTCCCCCGGCAGTTCATCCCGTCCGTCGAGAAAGGCGTCCGCGCCCAGGCGGCACGCGGGCTCGCGGTCGGGCACCCGCTCGTCGACATCCGCGTCACGCTCCTCGACGGCAAGGCGCACTCGGTCGACTCCTCGGACGCCGCGTTCCAGATGGCGGGCGCGCTGGCGCTGCGCGAGGCCGCCGCGGAGACCCGGATCGACCTCCTCGAACCGGTCGCCGAGGTACGCGTCCTGGTCCCGGACGACTTCGTCGGCCCGGTGATGAGCGATCTGTCGGGCCGCCGCGGCCGGGTGGTGGGCACCGAGCAGTCCGGGCCCGGGCGCACCCTCATCCGCGCCGAGGTGCCCGAGATCGAGATCGGGCGCTACGCCGTCGATCTGCGTTCCCTCTCGCACGGCACCGGACGCTTCGGCCGCGGCTACCTGCGGCACGAGCCGATGCCCCCGCAGCTGGCCGCCAGGATGCGCGAACAAGCCGAGAACGGCGCATAGTTAACGGTCAATCAGTCGCCGTCCGGCGCCACCCCCCTGGGCTGGACGGCGGCTGTACGCTGGGACTCCGCCGTAGAGCGCCGCGTTCCGCGACGGGGCGTGCGGTCCGCGGCTCGGCAGGTGTGCCGTCAGCGGTAGTCGGGTAGAGAGCCGCATCACGGATGCGCGCGGTGAGGGGGGCGGTAGTGGCCGACGGCTATGACTTCAGTCCGGGGGCGCAGGTGCCGATCTCGGGCGGCGCCGGCCAGACGGCGGCGACCCAGGCACTGGCCTCGGCCGCCTACCGGGACAGCCCTCTCGCCGACATCTCCAAGGCCGACTCCGACTCCGGCGCCTCCGGCATCAAGAAGCCCAAGCTCTCCCTGTTCGCGCCGAACCTCGGCGAGGCGTTCTCCCGCGCCGTCCAGGTCCGGATGCTCGGCGGCGGGCGCAAGGCGCTCATCCAGTCCTTCGGGACGGAGCCGCAGACCATCGTCGAGCACTGCCTCTCGGCCACCCGCGTCCGCAAGCAGCGCGACACCCGGCTGACGCTCCTGATGGTGCTGTTCGGCCTGCTCTTCCTGCCCGGTGTGCTGCTGTGGCTGGGAGCCTTCCAGCTCCGCAAGATGTTCTCCAAGGACGGCGAGGGCAACGGCATCTCGCTCCTCGGCGGCGCCTTGCTGGCCCTGCTCGCCGGCGCCGCCCTCTTCTTCATGGTCAAGCTGCCGTTCACCGGCTTCTGGCCGCTGTACGCCCGCGGCATGATCGTCGCCCCCGTGGTCGGCTGGTGGTGGGCCAAGCAGATCTGCGAGAAGACCGCGGTGGACATGCGGGAGGCGTGGAAGGGGCTGCTCGAAGGCGGCGGCGTCGCCGCCAAGATCCCCGAGGCGGTGCCGCAGGACCCGAACCACACCTCCGCCGAGACCCTCCGGCACAATCTCGCCAAAGTCTCCGCCGAGCAGCGCAGCAACGTCGTCTTCTACGCCGGCCCCAAGGGCATACTCGGCATGGGTACCCGCTGGGGCAGCTGGCAGCTCGCCGAGGAGCTCCGGCCGGCCGAGGAGGGTACCGAGATCCACCCCTTCCGCAGCTGGGACGTCATCCGCGCGATCCACGACCGGCTGCGCCTCCTGGAGCGCAGCCCGCTGCACACCGGCGGCTTCCAGCAGCCGCCCTCCGTGCGCCACTGGATCGTCGTCCCCGTGGGCGAGAAGGCCGGGGCGGTCGCCCGCCCGGAGGGCAGCCACGTCGAGGGGTACGAGGTCCGCGGCCACGAGATCGAGCGGATCTGCAACGAGCAGCAGTTCGGCGCCGGCAACCGCCACTACCTCGGCGTCCAGTTCGTCCTGTGGGACGGCCAGCTGGTGCTCACGCTCATGATCACCGTCACCGTGCTGCACGAGACGCTGCGCATCGAGGTCAGCGGGCACGCCCTCGGCCCGGTCAACTCGCTCTTCACCAGCAAGCCGGAGCCCAAGACCAAGGACGTCGCCAAGGTCGTCCGGTTCTGGGAGACCAAGACCCAGACGCTGCCGCTGATCGAGCCGCTCGAGGTGGTCCGGCTCGCCGCCCGCGCCCCGTTGACGTGGTTCCCGCCCGTCCTGGACTTCCTCGGCGGCAAGCTCACCCTTCCCGAGCCGTTCGGCCTGCGCCACGTCTGGGCCGACAAGCCCTGGCGGCACCGCTTCATGGCGGACGACGCGCTGCGTGCCGCGACCCCGGTCCTGCGGACGGTGCACGCCGCGGCCATGAGCGTCCTCAGGGAGAACGGCGTCGACACCGAGCGCTTCGACAACCGCTCGCTGGTCCTGAGCGGCATGGTCCAGAGCGTCGAACCGAAGAAGGCCGACGAGTACAACGCCTAGCGGCGCAGCGCCCCGCACGGACGGGCGGGCACGGCGGTTCACCGCCGCGCCCGCCCGTCCGGCGTTCGGCCCCCGCCTAGCGGAAGATCCCGGTGTGCCCGAGCGAGTACCGCCCCGGCTGCGGGTACACCGCCAGTCCGTGCGGCCCCAGCCCCACCTTGATCTTCGCCAGGGTCTTCCCGGTGTGGGTGTCGAGCGCGTACACCTCGGAGTTGTAACGCCCGGACAGCCACAGCACGTTGCCGTCCGCCGAGACGCCGCCCATGTCCGGGCTGCCGCCGCCGCGGATGTGCCACTTGTCGACCAGCTCGCCGGTCCTGAAGTCCAGCAGCGAGATGGACCCCTCACCCCGGTTGGAGATGTACATGGAGCGCGAGTCCCGGCTGACGTAGAGGCCGTGCGTCCCCTTGCCGGTCGGCAGCAGCTTCGGGCGGCCGAACGTGTCGCCGTTCAGGACCCAGACGCCGTCGGCCATCATGTCGGCGACGTACCAGGTCCTGCCGTCCGGCGAGATCTTCACGTCCTGCGGCATCGCCCCCTCGAACGGCAGCTTCTGCTGGCCGACCACCTCCATCTTCGCGGTGTCGACCTTGAGCAGCTCACCGGAGAACTCGCAGGAGACGATGAAGTACTTGCCGTCCGGCGAGAAGTCGGCGTGGTTGACGCCCGCGCAGCTGACCGGGAGGGCCTTGCGGACCTTCATGGTGTGCGGGTCCCGGAAGACCAGCTGCTTGTCCATCGAGGCCATCACGACCGCGTACTTCCCGTCGGGCGTGAAGTACAGGTTGTACGGGTCGTGGACCTTCACCGGCTTGCCGGCCTTGCCGGTCGCCGGGTCGATCGGGGTCAGGTCGTGACCCCGGTCGTTGTTGACCCACAGCGTCTTCATGTCCCAGGACGGCACCACGTGCTGCGGCTGCACCCCCACCGGGATCGTCTCGATGACCTTGTACGTCTTCGGATCGATCACGCTGACCGTGTCCGAGCCGGTGTTGGGCACGTACACCCGCGACGGGAAGTCCTTGACCTGCGGTGCCAGTCGGTTGGGCCGGTCCGCCGCGTACAGGTCGCGCGCGTCCAGCGGCGGCGGCATCCCCGGCAGCCCCTGCTGGACGGCCTGGCGTGGCGCCTGCCCGCCGGACCGCGGGGTGTTGCCGGCGGACCCCTCCCCGCCGCTGCCACAGCCCGCCGCCAGCAGCGCGCAGGCCACGGCGAGCAGGGCGGCCCGGCGCACGGGGCGGGCCGCCGGGGAGCCGGTCGTGCGGACGGGGATACGGTTCCGGTCAGCCATCAGGTCACTAGCTCCGTTGTCGTCACCGCGCGCAGACCGCGCCGGCGGAGGCCGTCGAGGATCGGGGGCAGCGCGGCCACCGTGCCGGCGTGCCCGAGATGGAGACTGACGATCGAGCCCGGCCGCACGCCGTCCAGGACCGTGCGCCGGACCGCCGCGGCACCGGGGTCGTTCGCGTCGAGGGAGTCCAGGTCGTACGACAGGACGTGCGGATAGCCCACCGTGCGGGCCAGCCGGATCACCTGCTGGGTGGCCCGCTGGGTCTGCGAGGGGCGGAACCAGCTGCCGATGGTGCCGGTGAGCTTGCGCAGCCGGTCGGCGCACTGGCTGATCTCGGCGTAGGCGGCGGCCTCCGGCAGCGCGCAGATCGCGCGGTGGTGCATCGTGTGGTTGCCCAGCTCATGGCCGCCGTCCAGAATCCGGCGGGCCATCGCGGGCTGCTCGTCGAGCCAGTCGCCGACGGCCAGCACGGTGACCTTGGCGCCGGCCCGTTCGGCCTCGCCCAGCAGCGCGTTCGCCAGCTTGGGGTCGCCTCTGCCGTGAAAGGTCAGGGCCACGGCGCGGCCGTCCCGCGGCCCGTTCTCGATCTCCACGGGCCGGCCCGGCGCGCGGGTCGGCGGCCGGGCGGCGGGTACCCGGGCGGATCCGGACCGGACCGCTCCTGAGGGGCCCGGTCCGGCGGAGGACCGGGGGGCGGACGACGAGGTGTCCGTCCCCCGGTGCGGGTCACAGCCCGACGCGAGCGCACCGGCGGCCGCGGCGGAGGCGGCCGCGCGCAGCACGGAGCGACGATCTAGGGAAGTCACCACCCCATTAGAGAGGCAAATTTTCCCAATCGGGGCGATCTATAGGATTCATCCGGGTGCGTGTCGCCTCGTTCACCCGGCGCGCACGGCGCCTACGCCGGCCAGGCCGCGGCGAGCATCGCGCGGGTGTCGGCGAGGAGTTGGGGCAGCACCTTGGTGTGCCCGACCACCGGCATGAAGTTGGTGTCTCCTCCCCAGCGGGGGACGACGTGCTGGTGCAGGTGGGCCGCGATCCCGGCGCCCGCGACCGCCCCCTGGTTCATGCCGATGTTGAAACCGTGCGCCCCGGACGCCGTGCGCAGCGCGGTCATCGCCCGCTTGGTGAACTCGGCCAGCTCCGCGGTCTCGGCGCCGTCCAGCTCGGTGTAGTCGGCGACGTGCCGGAACGGGACGACCATGAGGTGCCCGCCGTTGTACGGATACAGGTTCAGCACCGCGTAGACCCGCTCGCCGCGCGCGACCACGAGCCCGTCCTCGTCCGACTTCGCAGGAATCGCGCAGAACGGACAGCCGTCGTCGGCCCCGGGGCCGCTCGGCTTGTTCTCCCCCTGGATGTACGCCATCCGGTGGGGCGTCCACAGGCGCTGAAAGGCGTCCTGCGTCCCGACTCCGATCTGCTGCTCCGGCTCACTCGTCATGTTGGGAAGCATATTCTCCTGCGGCCACGGGGGAAGCGGCGAGGGGCGGTCCCGACCGGGACCGCCCCTCGTGAAGACCGCTGCGTCACACCTGGACGCGGCGCTCCACCACGTCCAGGAGCTTGGCCAGCGCCTCGTCCTTGGGGATGCCGTTCTCCTGTGACCCGTCGCGGTAGCGGAACGACACCGCCCCGGCGGCCAGGTCCTCGTCACCGGCCAGGATCATGAACGGCACCTTGGCCTTCTGCGCGTTCCTGATCTTCTTCTGCATCCGGTCCGAGGAGGAGTCCACCTCGACCCGCAGCCCCTTGGCCTTCGCCTCGGCGGCGAACTCCTCCAGGTACGGGACGTGGGCGTCGCCGATCGGGATGCAGGTGGCCTGCACCGGCGCCAGCCAGGCCGGGAAGGCGCCCGCGTAGTGCTCCAGGAGCACGCCGAAGAACCGCTCGATCGAACCGAACAGCGCGCGGTGCAGCATGACCGGCTGCTGCTTGGAGCCGTCGGCCGCCGTGTACTCCAGACCGAACCGCTTCGGCTGGTTGAAGTCGACCTGGAGGGTCGACATCTGCCAGGACCGGCCGATCGCGTCCTTGGCCTGCACGGAGATCTTCGGCCCGTAGTACGCGGCGCCGCCCGGGTCGGGGACCAGCGGCAGGCCCTGCTTCTCGGCCGCCTGGCGCAGCGCCTCGGTGGCCTCCTCCCAGTCCTCGTCCGAGCCGATGAACTTGTCCGAGTCGTCGCGGGTGGACAGCTCCAGCTCGAACTCGGTCAGGCCGTAGTCGCGCAGCAGATCGAGCACGAAGGTCAGGAGCGTGTCGAGCTCCTGCGGCATCTGCTCCTTGGTGCAGTAGATGTGCGAGTCGTCCTGGGTGAAGCCGCGCGAGCGGGTCAGGCCGTGCACGACGCCGGACTTCTCGTAGCGGTAGACCGTGCCGAACTCGAAGAGGCGCAGGGGCAGTTCACGGTAGGAACGGCCACGGGACTTGAAGATCAGGTTGTGCATCGGGCAGTTCATCGCCTTGAGGCGGTAGTGCTGCTCGTCGAACTCGATGGCCGGGAACATCGAGTCGCCGTAGTGCGGCAGATGCCCGGAGATCTCGAAGAGGCGCTCCTTCGAGAGGTGCGGGGTGTTCACGAACTCGTAGCCGGAGACCTCGTGCCGCCTGCGGGAGTAGTCCTCCATCACCTTGCGGACGACGCCGCCCTTGGGGTGGAAGACGGCGAGACCGGGGCCCAGCTCCTCCGGGAAGGAGAACAGGTCCAGCTCGGCGCCGAGCTTGCGGTGGTCGCGCTTCTCGGCCTCGGCGAGGAACTCCAGGTACGCCTTGAGCTCGTCCTTGGTCGGCCACGCGGTGCCGTAGATCCGCTGCAGCTGCTTGTTCTTCTCGCTGCCCCGCCAGTACGCGGCGGCCGAGCGCATCAGCTTGAACGCGGGGATGGCGCGGGTGCTGGGCAGGTGCGGACCGCGGCAGAGGTCCTTCCAGCAGAGCTCGCCGCTCTTGGCGTCCAGGTTGTCGTAGATGGTCAGCTGGCCGGCGCCGACCTCGGCGGAGGCGCCCTCGGCGGCGTCCGCGGCGGAGCCCTTGAGCCCGATCAGTTCGAGCTTGTACGGCTCGTCGGCCAGCTCCTCGCGCGCGGCCTCGTCGCTGACCGCCCGGCGCGCGAACTTCTGCCCGCGCTTCTGGATCTCCTGCATCTTCTTCTCGATGCGCTTGAGATCGTCCGGGTGGAAGGGGGTCTCGACGTCGAAGTCGTAGTAGAAGCCGTCCTTGATGGGCGGGCCGATGCCGAGCTTGGCCTCGGGGAAGAGCTCCTGCACGGCCTGCGCCATCACGTGCGCGGTGGAGTGCCGCAGGATGTTGAGACCGTCCTCGGAGGTGATCTCGACGGCCTCGACCACATCGCCCTCGGCGAGTTCATACGCCAGGTCCTTGAGCTCGCCGGCCACCCGCGCGGCGACGACGCTGCGCTCCTGGAAGAGGTCGGCGGCCGTAGTGCCCGTGGTCACCACGCGTTCTTCCCGCTCGGAATCGCGTTGGACGGTCACACGGACGTCTGACACCGGTCTCTCCTGACTCATGTCTCTCTCGCGGCAGCGATTGCTGCGCCCACGAATCGTACCGAGCCGGTGGACCGCACCGCGAAACGGTTTCCCCGGCGCCCGTTCACCCGTCGGCCGGCGGACCGCCGCACGCCTCCTCGAAGGTGTCGAAGTTCTCCTGGAGGGACTTCAGCAGCCGGTCCCGGTCGGCCTCGTCGACCTGGACGGGCGTGACGTCCCGGCCGCCGGTGATCCGGCGGAAGCCGCCCCGGCTCTCCAGCCGCCCGCTGACCCGGATCGGCAGCCCCACCAGATGCGCATGCGCCGCGATCCGGTAGTCCTCCTCCCCCAGGGCGACCCGTACCTGCCCCACGTCCGCCCCGTTGATCACCCGCAGCCGCACCGCGCCCGGACCGCCCGGCCGCTCCCTGCGCAGCCGTACGACGGCGCCGGTCACCTGCACCGGCAGCGACGGCTCCTCTCGGACATAGCGCCGCGCGGCCTGCTGGAGCGCGGGCAGGTCGCCCGGGGAGAACTCGACCGGTTCGGGGTGTGCCGGGCAGCCGGCCGGGGCGCCGGCCGCCGGCGACCACTCGACCGTGATCCGCACCCCCTCCGCGTCCCGCACCAGCGCGATCAGCGCCTGCGCCAGCTCGTGGCAGACGCCCAGTCCCACGGCCGCGTCGAACGCCTCCATGCCGCCGGTCGCCCGCTGGTAGTCGGTGGCGTCACGGGCCGCGTGCAGCGCCCGCTGGAGGCCGGCCACCGCTCCGCGGCCGGCCTCCACGGGGACGAACGCGGCCAGTCGCCGCCCGGCCGGCGCCGGACCGACCAGCACCTGGCCCAGGAACCCCTCGGCCTGCCGCTTGTGCCGCGCGCCGTAATAGCCGGCCCGGGCGTACGTGGCCAGCGCGCCGGCGGTCAGCATGGCGCGCGCCGCGCCGCGCAGCTGCTCCTGCGCCACCCAGTGCGCCGTCCCCGAGCCGTCGTCGGGGATGTCGCGCTCCCAACGGACCTCGTCGCTGGGCACCGCGAGCCCCACCAGTACCTCGCGGGCCGAGGGCGCGGCACTGCGCTCCAGCGCCGCCAGCGCCTCGGCCAGCAGCTCGGCGCTGTCGGGGAAGCGGCGGTCGTGCGGCACCAGCAGGCTGGTGCCGGCCACCTCGCCCGGCGGCGTCCAGCGGGCGTAGTGGCCGAGCGCGCCGCCCCTGCGCCGCCAGCCATGCCGGGCGAGCAGGGCGCTCAGCACCGCGGGGTCGAGCTGCGCGGCGTCCAGAGGCCGCACGCCGTATTCATCGGTCGGCCGGTACATCAGGGTCTCCCTCCCGCCCCGACCCGCGTCATGATCTCGCAGAGCGCGCGGTCGTCGAAGATCCGCGTGGTCGGGATCCGCACAGTGGTCCTGCGCCGGCCGGTCACCGGATGGCCGGCGAGATTGATCCAGTAGCAGCAGTGCCGCAGTTCGAGGTGGTCGTGCCCGGCCCGGAGCCAGTTCTCCGGCTGCCGCGGGACGAGCATCACGACCAGGATCTTGTGCACCGATACGGGCGTGCGGGCCAGCTTTCTCAGGTGGTCGTTGTCGAGCGTGAACGCGAACGTCGGCCCCGGCGGGCGCGGGGCGGTCTGGTAGGTGCACTTGAGCTGGACCTTGATGGTCACCTCGTCGTCGACGGTGTGGCCGGGCGCGCCGTGGCTGACGTGCCAGTCGATTCCGTTGTCCGGGAAGGGCTGCGCCAGCGAGCATCCGGAGGCGGCGGCGATCGCGTGCAGGTAGCCGACCTGGAGGGTCTCCATGCAGGCGGTGGTGGCGAGTCCACCGCGCTGCGGTGCGGTCGCGGGCCGGGGGTACCTCTCGGCTGCCGGGGTGAGCCCGCCCGGTTCGGGCTGCGCGAGCGTCATCGCAGGGGCCTTCCGGGCTGTGCCGTTCGCTGCGTGGGATGACGGGGAGGCGGCCGGTGCGTACGCGGCCGCCGGACCGCGCGGTCGGCGGCGGCCCGTCCCTGTGGTTGTCTCCGCGTCAAGTGGTCCGCAAACCAGGACGGTTCGAGCACTGTACGGCCCGGGTATCACCAGCTCGGGTGGCGTGCACCGTCATCCCCCGCACGACCGGGAGGAGTTGGCATGACACCGAGCTGGTACGACGGTCCGCTCGCCGCCTTCGACACCGAGACGACGGGCATCGACGTGGAACGCGATCGCATCGTCTCCGCCGCCCTGGTGGTCCAGGAAACCCCGCGTTCCGCCCCGCGCGTGACCCGCTGGCTGATCAACCCGGGCGTCGAGATACCGGCGGCCGCGATCGAGGTGCACGGTCTGACGGCCGATCATCTGGCACTGCACGGCCGGTGGCCGGCACCGGTGCTGGAGGAGGTCGCCCGCGCGCTGGCCACCCAGTCGGTGGCCGGCCGCCCGCTGGTGGTGATGAACGCCCCGTTCGATCTCACGCTCCTGGAACGGGAGTTGAAGCGCCACCGTGCCAGCTCGCTCACCGCCTATCTCGGCGCGCACCCGCTGCACGTCCTCGACCCCCGCGTCCTGGACAAGCACCTGGACCGCTACCGCAAGGGCCGCCGCACCCTCACCGACCTGTGCGCGCACTACGAGGTCGAGCTGACCGACGCCCATGAGGCGGCAGCGGACGCGCTCGCCGCGCTGCGCGTCGTCCGGGCCGTGGGCCGGCGCTTCGCCGACCGGCTGCAGGGGATCCAGCCGGCGGAGCTGCACACCCGCCAGGCGGTCTGGTACGCCGCCCAGGCGCGCGGGCTCCAGGCGTGGTTCGCCCGCAGCGGCTCCCCGGAGACCGTCGATCCCCATTGGCCACTGCGCCCCGAACTCCCCGCCGCGGCCTGACGCCGGTACGGAATTCCGAGCCGCTCCGCGCCGGCACCGCAGCGGAACTCCGGCTCCGCGGCTCCCGCCGTCCGGCGCCCGAAAAACAGAAACGGGCCGCCTGTTGGCGGCCCGATTCATGATCCCGGTGGGCGATACTGGGTTCGAACCAGTGACCTCTTCGGTGTGAACGAAGCGCTCTCCCACTGAGCTAATCGCCCGGGTGTCGGCGGGGTTTCCCTCGCGAACGACCTGAACGATACAGGTCGCCACGGCCTTCCTTCAAATTCCCTTCCCCGCTCCCGTCACCCCCGGGCCAGCCAGGCCGCCAGCCCGCGGCGCCCGGCCCGCATCATCAGCGCGTGATTGGCCAGGAACAGCGGCCGTCCCAGCAGCGCCCAGCGCCGCAGCAGCGGTTTGCAGACCTCCACGTCCTGCTCGAAGACCGCCCGGGTGCCGCCCTCCCCCGGCACGACCGTCCAGCGCGCCCAGCCGGTCAGGTCCCCGCGCATCGCTATCTCCAGCACCCCGGCCCCGGGGTCCCGCACGGCCTCGGAGGCCACCACCTCCAGGTGGTACGGCAGAAAGGACCGGAACCGGGCCGTCCCGCTCCGCTCGTCGATCGGGGCCACCTCCCGCACCTGCGGCCACCAATGGGGATACGCCTCGGCGCGTTCCAGCACGGCGTAGACGACGGCGGGCGGGGCGTTCAGCAGCCATACGCTGCGGAAGCGGTAGCGATGCAGACGGCGCGGACGGCCGGACCAGTCGGGCATGATCCCAGTGTGCGCCCCGCGGCCGCCGGAAAGGCTCAACAACCGCAACGGCCCGGAGACTTGATGTCTCCGGGCCGTCGTCCGGGGTGGGCGATACTGGGTTCGAACCAGTGACCTCTTCGGTGTGAACGAAGCGCTCTCCCACTGAGCTAATCGCCCGGCGCACCGCCAACATTACCCCACGTCGGGAGGCACTTCCGACCACCGCCGGAGCGGCTCCAGCCCGCCACGCGGCGGCGACCGGACGGACCCGAACGACATCCGGCACCCGAATCCCGTCACCCGAATCGCCCAACCCGCGAAGATCACCGTCCAACCGGCCCCGCCTCCCATTACGCTGCGTATTTGGAGCGCACACTTACCGGGCAGGACCGCGCCAACGAAATACGTCCGGGGACGATCACGCAATCCGCCGTAAGAGGTACCTGAAGCCACCCAAAACCGTCAGAGGGGTTTACAACGGCACCGTAGGTGGCATGTCGATTTCGCCGACGTGCGAATCCCCGAGCGCACACTGAGCGAAAGGCCCTGGCGCTTATGAACACCACGGTCAGCTGCGAGCTGCACCTGCGCCTCGTTGTGTCGAGCGAGTCCTCACTGCCTGTACCCGCGGGCCTGCGGTATGACACGGCCGATCCGTATGCCGTGCATGCCACCTTCCACACCGGAGCCGAGGAGACCGTCGAGTGGGTTTTCGCCCGCGACCTCCTCGCCGAGGGCCTGCACCGGCCCACGGGCACCGGAGACGTCCGCGTATGGCCGTCCCGGAGCCACGGGCAGGGCGTTGTCTGTATCGCCCTGAGCTCCCCCGAAGGGGAAGCCCTTCTGGAAGCCCCGGCGAGGGCGCTCGAATCCTTCCTCAAGAGGACCGACGCCGCCGTACCGCCCGGTACGGAGCACCGCCATTTCGATCTCGACACCGAGCTCTCCCACATCCTGGCGGAGAGCTGAGGCGCGGCACAGATACCCACCGCACCCACCCGCTCACACTTGCGACCGTCCGACTCGGGGAGACGGCGCAGGACCGACAAGTTCATACGGCACGCTCCGGCGCCGTCGCCGCGGACCCACCGCGGAGACGGCGCCGAGGCTTGTTCCAGGCGCTAGAGTCGGCGACCATTCGCCAACGACACCGGGGCGGCACCCGTCCGACCCCACCCGGCCAGGGAGCGGAACCGTGCTGATCACCCATGACACCCGGTGCGCGCTGGACGCGGTCGTCGATCTGCTGAACACCGCGCCGGAGGGCGAGGCGCCCGGCGCACCGGACAGCCTGACCGACCTCGCGGCCCTCCAGGACTTCGTACGGCGCAACGACGTCAGCGGGGTCGGGGACCTCGCGACGAGCGACCTGGCGTCCGTACGGGCCGTACGGGCACGGTTCGCGCAGGTCTTCGCGGCCGGGGACGACCGCGCCGCGGCCGAGCAGCTGAACGCGCTGGTCGCCTCCGCGGGCACCACCCCGCAGCTGACCGATCACGACGGCTACGACTGGCACGTCCACTACTTCGCACCGGACGCCTCGGTGGCCGACCACCTCGCCGCGGACGGCGGGATGGCGCTGGCCTTCATCGTCGTCGCCGGGGAGCGGGAGCGGCTGCGGCGGTGCGAGGCGCCGGACTGCCGGCACGCCTTCGTCGACCTGTCGCGCAATCGCTCCCGGCGCTACTGCGACAGCCGCACCTGCGGCAACCGGCTGCACGTCGCGGCGTACCGTGCGCGGCGGCGGGAGGCGGCGGGCTGAGCAGGCGGCGGGCGACACACCGTCTCGCCCGCCTCACAGGATGTAGAGGTCGTGTACGGCGCCCAGGAGAAGCAGAAAGCCGATGACGGCCAGGAAGAGCATCAGCGGCGGCTGGGACAGCGCGAACAGACAACCGCGGGGTTCGGGGCACGGGGCGTCGTCTTGGGCGAGGGCGCACTCATCGTTCATCTCGCGCGCATCATCGCGCAGATGATCGTCCCGGAAGCGCCAATAACCCTCTCAGCAGCGGGAGTTCATCAGATCCCGTGCTTTTTCAGGATCGCTTCGATGTCCGAGAAGTCATCCTTGGGTGCCAGATCCCTGCCCGGAGCCTGCTTGCCCTTGGGCGCCTGCTGAGCGGCACGGCCCGCGCCGAGGGACGGCGCGGAGGCGGCCGGCGCCACCGCGTCGGGCCGGGAGGCCGCCGCGGCCCGGCGCTCCTTGCGACCGCCTATCCCGCGGCGGCGCTCCACGACCCGGCTGATCATGAACAGCACCGCGGAGAGCGCGAGCACACCGAAGCCGGCCCAGACCGTGGGCTTGAGGACGATGCTGGTGACCCAGTCGATGACACCGGTCATCACCAGGCCGACGGGGATCAGGGCGAAGGCGGCGATACGGGTCGCGGCCAGGAACCGCTTGCGGTACGCGGTCAGCGCGGCGATGCCCAGGCCCGCTGCCGAAACCGCGGCACACACTGTCGAGGTCAGCATCCGGTCCTCCTGCCGGTCGAGGGACGAGCGGGCGATCCGCGCTCCCTTCCATCCTGCCCCCTCCGGCCCCGCCCGAGCCACGTTCCGGCCGGACCTCAGGGAGATCTCCGGGTCGCTCTCCTCCGCAGGTCCGGGTTCCGGCCCGGGGAGGCCGACTGGGAGACTGGCCCCATGAACGACGCCGCCGTCTCCGGCTCCCCGGCCCCCAGCAACTCCGTACGCCCCCAGCTCGATGTCTGGTGCGATCTGCAGTGCCCGGACTGCACCGCCGCGCTGGCGGACGTACGGGCACTCCGGGAGCGCTACGGGGACCGGCTGGACATCCAACTGCGCCACTTCCCCCTGGAGAAGCACAAGCACGCCTACGCCGCAGCCCAGGCCGCCGAGGAGGCCGCCGTGCAGGGGCGGGCCTGGCCGTACGTCGAGGCGGTGCTGGCGCGCACCGAGGAACTCGGCACGCACGGCGAGAAGCTGCTGCTGGACGTCGCCGGGGAACTGGCGCTGGACGCCGAGGAGCTGGACACCGCGCTGATCGACGGGCGGCATCTGCTGGTCGTGGACGCGGACCAGGCCGAGGGCAAGGCGATCGGGGTGACCGGCACCCCGACGTATGTGATCGGCAGCGAGCGGCTCGACGGCGGGAAGAGCCAGGAGGGGCTGCGGGCCCGTATCGAGGAGATCGCCGACCGGCTGCTGGCCGGGCAGGGCTAGGACCCGCCCCGCAGGCCGGTCCGGCGGGCGGAGTCCGGGAGCCGCACCGGCCGCGCGGAGGACCGGTCCTGCGGAAGGACCCGCCGCGCTCAGAGGATCGGCTTCCAGAGGCGGTACGCGGTGGTGCGGTAGCCGAGCGAGCCGTAGAGGCCGAGCGCGGGGGCGTTGTCCGGGTGGACGTTCAGGGCCAGCGACGAGCGGCCCGCGGCCAGGCAGGCGCGCTCGGCGACGAGCATCAGGGTGCGGCCGTGGCCCTCACCGCGGCGCCCGGGCACCACCCGCACGTCGAGGACATAGCCGCCGGGCTGCCCCGGAAGGCGCAGCGCGAGCCACAGCGTGCCGACGTCCGCGCCCTCGTGGGCGAGGACGCGCAGCGCGTGGTGGGGCGTGGCCGCGCCGTCGGGGAGCAGGGCGTCGTGCGCGGCGGCCGAGGTCTCCTCGGCGCGTTCGCGGGACATCCCCTGGGCCATCTCCGAGCGGATGTGCTCGGCGATCGCGGCGTCCCGCCAGGCCGGGTACGCGTCCGCGCTCAGCGGCCGGTCGACGCTGCCCTCGGGGAGCCGGGGCGGGCCGCTCAGCGCCCTGGCCATGATGCGGCTGCGTTCGGTGTAGCCCAGCGCCGCCGCGAGCCGTACGGCCGCCTCGGCGTCGGTGGGCACGGTCACCTCGATCTGCCGGCAGCCCCAGCCGCGCAGCACTTCCTCGGCCGCCAGCGCGGCGACCGTGGCCCGCCCTCGGTGCCGGTCCGGGGCGTCCACCGCCAGGGCCTCGATCCGGCCTGCCACCGGGCCGAACCGGGCGTCCGTGGCGAGCTGGATCCCGCCGACCCGGCGGCTGTTGACGCAGATGTCGTAGGGGCGGGACCGGCGGCCGTCGTCGTGTCGAACTTCGGGGCCCGCGGGGCGCAGCGTAGTGGTCACGGAAGACTTTCTACTCGCCCGCCCACGGGCCCGTCATCACCAGCGCGGGTCGAAGTCCGCGGCCGACCGCTCGTCGAAGATCCGCATCGCCTCGGCGGTCACCGGGCCCGGCCCGTCGGCGAGTTGGCGGTCGTCGACACGCGTCACGGCCTGGACGTCGCGGAGGGTGGAGGTCAGGAAGATCTCCTCGGCGCCCTCCAGGGCGTCCAGCGGCAGGTCGGTCTCCTTGGCGCCGGCCCAGGCGACGGTCAGGGCGCGGGTGATGCCGGCCAGGCAGCCGGAGGACAGCGGCGGGGTGTGCAGTTCACCGTCCAGCACGACGAAGACGTTGGAGCCGGTGCCCTCGCAGAGCGCGCCGACGGTGTTGCCGAACAGCGCCTCGGAGGCGCCCCGTTCACGCGCGCGGGCGAGGGCGACGACGTTCTCGCCGTACGAGGTGGTCTTCAGGCCGGCGAGCGCGCCGCGTTCGTTGCGCGTCCAGGGGACGGTGACGGCGGCGGTGGTGTCGGGGCGGCGCCGGGTCTCGGAGAGCGCGACGACCAGGGTGGGGCCGGCCTCGCCGCGGTCCGAGCCGAGCGGGGAGACGCCGCCGGTGTAGGTGATCCGCAGCCGGCCGAGCGCCATCGGATTGGCGTCCAGGACGGCTTCGCAGCCGCGCCGCACCTCGTCGAGATCGGGGTCGGGCAGGCCGAGCCCCCGGGCGGAGGTGGTCAGGCGCTCCAGGTGGCGGGTGAGGGCGAAGGCCCGGCCGTGGTCGGCCTTGATGGTCTCGAAGACGCCGTCGCCGACCGTCAGGCCGTGGTCGAAGACCGAGACCCGGGCGGCCTCGGCGTCCCGCAGTCCCCCGTCGAGCCAGATCTTCATCGCTGTGTCCCTCCGCTCACTTCGTGCACACCCGACGCTACCGCCAGCAGCCGTCGCGCCTTCAACTCGGTCTCCGCCCACTCCCGCTCCGGATCCGAGTCCCAGATGATCCCGGCCCCGGCGCCGAAGCGCAGGACCGGGCCGCCGGGCGGGGTGCGGTCGATCCAGAACGTGCGGATGCCGACGTTCAGCTCGCCGGTGCGGCGGTCGGCGTCGACCCAGCCGATACCGCCGCAGTACGGGCCGCGGGGTGCGGTCTCCAGCTCGTCGATGATCCGCAGCGCGCTGGACTTGGGGGCGCCGGTGACCGACCCGGGAGGGAAGGTGGCGTCGAGCAGATCCGCCCAGGCCGTCTTCTCGTGCGTCTCGGCCAGTTCGCCGCGCACGGTGGAGACGAGGTGGACCAGGCCCGGGTGCTCCTCCACGGCGCAGAGGGCGGGGACGGTGACGGTGCCCGTGGCGCAGACCCGCCCCAGGTCGTTGCGGACCAGGTCGACGATCATCACGTTCTCCGCCCGGTCCTTCTCCGAGAGGTCCGCGGCGATGCGGCCGGTGCCCTTGATGGGGCCGGACTCGACGGTCCGGCCGGCGCGCCGCAGGAACAGCTCCGGGGAGGCGGTGGCGACCTCGACGCCGTGGTCCGGCAGCCGGACCGTGCCGGCGTAGGGCGCGGGGTTGCCGCGGGCCAGTACGGCGGAGAGCGCGTCCACGTCGGCGCGGTCGCGGTCCGGCAGCGGCGCGGTCAGGACCCGGCAGAGGTTCACTTGATAGACCGTGCCGGCCGCGATGTGTTCACGGATGCGCCGCACGCCGGCGGTATAGGCGGCGCGGTCCATGGAGCTGCGCCAGTCGCCCGGGAGGGGGCCGCGCCACCGGTCGGGGGCGGGGGCGTCGGCCGCGGTCGCCGGGCGTACGTCGGCGAAGCGGGCGCAGACCACACCTCCTTCGAAGCCGGCGGTCACCGCCCACCAGCCTGCGGAATCCAGGGCCGCGGGATCGCTGGTCACATCGCGCAGGCCGGTGGCTATCAGGCCGCCGAAGCGGGCCATGGGAGCGAAGTCGTGCACGTCAGTGAGTCTATGGCCGCGCACCGACAACCGCCCGGGCCGAGCAAGCAGCGCAGCACGCTGCACAAACGCGTTTTTGTACTGGCCCCGGAATCCGCTAGAGTTCAACACGTCGCCGGGACGCGGGAGCGCCCCGGAGGCCGGGTAGCTTCCCGACGTAGTCTGGGAGAGTCACCTGCGGACGTAGCTCAGTTGGTAGAGCACCACCTTGCCAAGGTGGATGTCGCGAGTTCGAGTCTCGTCGTCCGCTCGATGTGGGGGATCTTCCCGACCCCCCTTCACTCCTGGTGGAGTGGCCGAGAGGCGAGGCAACGGCCTGCAAAGCCGTCTACACGGGTTCAAATCCCGTCTCCACCTCCAAGGACGATTAGCTCAGCGGGAGAGCGCTTCCCTGACACGGAAGAGGTCACTGGTTCAATCCCAGTATCGTCCACTGGCCCGGTTCGACCGGGCTCCCGCGCGATTAGCTCAGCGGGAGAGCGCTTCCCTGACACGGAAGAGGTCACTGGTTCAATCCCAGTATCGCGCACGCAGTACCCGCGGAGATCATCGATGTCCGTGGTCCCGAGGACGATTAGCTCAGCGGGAGAGCGCTTCCCTGACACGGAAGAGGTCACTGGTTCAATCCCAGTATCGTCCACACGGAACCCGAGGGCCGGAGCGTTTGCTCCGGCCCTCGGTCGTTGTACGGGACGCCTCGCCACTCAACTGTCTTGGGCGGCAGGCCGCTTGCGCACACAGCTCGCTTGCGCACACAGCTCGATGGCCGGGCATCTCCCCAGATGCCCGGCCAATCGTGCCGTCCGCCGCACCCCCGTCCCCACGGGGTTGTCGACCGGAAGTCCCCCGTCCCGGGCCGCTCTCCCGGGACCGGGGCGCCCGTTCAGCGCCCCAGCATTCCGGCCACGGACGACGCCTGTGTGATGACGGCTTCCCAGCCGCCGAAGACCACGGCCAGGAGGAACACCAGCGGCAGCACCATGGCCACCGCTACGAGGGGATGGCGGGTCCCGGAGGCCCGTCGGCCGTCGAGCGCGGCGGCGGCCCTGCGCCCCTGCGCCCGAAGGGCCGTCCGTGCCGTGGTCTCCGCCATCGCCCCGCTCCTGTCGTGTCTGGGGCGGCGGGCGTCTGACCTCGGGGGACGAGTGCTGCACCCGCCGCTTGACGTCAAGATTAGGCAACCGGGCGGCGCCGGGCGTCATGCCCTCGTACCGCTTGACGGGCCTCCGCGAGGATGACGGGAGGGCGCCCGGCGTACTCCCCTGGGTGGAGAGCGCGGGAGCCGGACCCGGGGACATCCCTGAGGCCGGAGGGCGGTGGGCGGACCGGCCCGGAGCCGTGGTCGGCGGCCTACCTCCCCGTGTGATCGCGAAACGGTGACTTCGATCACTTCCCGCGCTCCCCCGCGTCCCGGCGCCCCGGCCCCGGGGCCGGTTTCCCGACGTCCGGGAGCGCAGCGGGACAATTGCCTTTCGTACCGTCAAAGTCCGTTCCAATAGGGATCATTGGGGTCCGGGGTGGGTAGCCGGACCGGGGCGCTGCGGGATTTCCCTGCGCGGTCCGGGAATCGCGGCGGCCGCCGACAAACCGGTGGCCGACGCATGCGCGGCCTATCGGCACAGCGAGCCGTCAATCCGTAAGCTGTGCCACGTCAGACGGTTGAGCGGAGTGGGGCCTCCCCACCGCAGGCAGGGGACGGACATGGCGATGATGCGGCTCCGACGCGAGGACCCGCGTGTCGTCGGGACGTTCCGGCTGCACCGCCGGCTCGGCGCGGGCGGGATGGGCGTGGTCTACCTCGGCTCCGACAAGCGCGGTCAGCGGGTCGCATTGAAGGTGATCCGGCCGGATCTGGCGGAGGATCAGGAATTCCGGTCGCGGTTCGCGCGGGAGGTCTCGGCGGCCCGGCGGATCCGCGGCGGCTGCACGGCACGGCTGGTGGCGGCCGATCTGGACGCGGACCGCCCGTGGTTCGCGACCCAGTACGTACCGGGGCCCTCGCTGCACGACAAGGTGAACGAGGAGGGTCCGCTGTCGCCGGCACAGGTCGCGGCGGTCGGCGCGGCGCTGTCCGAGGGGCTGCTGGCCGTCCACGACGCGGGTGTGGTGCACCGGGATCTGAAGCCGTCCAACATCCTGCTGTCGCCCAAGGGGCCGCGGATCATCGACTTCGGGATCGCCTGGGCGACCGGCGCCAGCACGCTGACGCACGTCGGTACGGCCGTGGGGTCGCCCGGCTTCCTGGCACCGGAGCAGGTGCGCGGGGCCGCGGTGACGCCGGCGACGGACATCTTCTCCCTGGGCGCCACGCTCGCGTACGCCTGCACCGCGGACTCACCCTTCGGGCAGGGCAGTTCGGAGGTCATGCTCTACCGCGTCGTCCATGAGGAGGCGCAGCTGGCCGGGGTGCCGGACGCGCTGGCGCCGTTGCTCGCGGCCTGCCTCGCCAAGGACCCCGCGGACCGCCCCAGCACCCTGTCGCTCTCCCTGCGGCTCAAGGAGATCGCGGCCCGTGAGGCGCACGGTGTGACGGGTGGGCCGCTGGAGAACGGGGCGGGCGGCGGCGCCGGTTGGGGGCGCGTCGAGCGCCCCCCGTCGGACCGGCCGACCGGGCAGCGGGCCGAGGAGTACGCGCGGCAGCGCACCGAGCGGCGGCCGGCGGGCGCTCCCACCCCGCGTCCGAAGCCGTCCCGGCCGCCGACGCCGCGGGATGCGTCGTCCCGGCCCGGGGGCCCGGCGTCGGGCACCGGTCAGCGGACCGGCGGGCGGAGGCCGGCACCCCGTCCTGCGGGGCGAAACGGTTCACGTACTCCGGTGCGGACCGGATCCGGCGTGCGCCGACCGGGTCCCGACCGGCGGCTGCTGCGGCAGCGGGTGGTCGTGTTCGTGGTGGTGACGCTGCTGGTGGCGCTGGGGATCGCGGCGGCCCAGGGCTGCCAGGGACCGGCCCACGGGATGGGCACGCAGCGGCCGGCGCCGGTCACCGCGTACGGCGGCGGGAACGCGTCGGAGGACGCGCCGGCGCCCGGGGCGTGAGCGGGCACGGGATGCGGGCCCACGGCCGAGGGGCCTGAGGGCGCGCCCTGGGGGGCAGGGACCCGGGGGCCGGTAGATGATCATCGCGCGCCCTTGATCCACTTCTGGTACGCACGCCGGCGGCCGGGGCTCCGGTGAACCGCACATCTCCTCCAACGGCTTTGCCCTGGTGGTGAGTTCCCGTCTCCGGTGTGACTCTCCACCGGCCGTGCACGCCTTCCCGCCGCCGCGGTCGCCACCCCAACACTCCCGGATCGGACCCGGTGGTGGCCGCAGCGGCCGACCGGTCTCCGAGAACCGGTGCCCGGCCGGGGCAGGCGGGCGCCACGGCAACCATGGGAATGGTGCACGGTGGAATCGGCGACGGTCACCACTGCGGCCGTCCCGGGCCGACCTGGACCGTCGGGAGGTGCCGGCCTGGCCGGCACCTTCGCGATACGCCCCGGACAAGTGCCTCAGGCGGACGGGCGGCCCGCGGACACCGCGTAGAAGGCCACCGCGGCCGCGGCTCCTACGTTGAGGGAGTCGATGCCGTGGGCCATCGGGATGCGCACCCACTCGTCGGCGGCGCGGAGGGCACCCGCCGTCAGGCCGCCGCCCTCGGCGCCCAGCATGAGGGCGGCGCGCTCCAGCGTGTGGGGGGCGGCGGTGTCGATGGCGGTGGCCTGGTCGGCCGGGGTGAGGGCGAGCAGCTTGAAGCCCGCCTCCCGTACGACGGCCAGGTCGCGCGGCCAGCTCTCCAGGCGGGCGTACGGGACCGAGAACACCGCGCCCATGGAGACCTTCACCGAGCGGCGGTAGAGGGGGTCGGCGCAGTCCGGGGAGAGCAGGACCGCGTCCATCCCGAGGGCCGCCGCGCTGCGGAAGATGGCGCCGATGTTGGTGTGGTCGTTGACGGCTTCCATGACCACGATGCGGCGGGTGGCGCGCAGCAGTTCGGCGGCGTCCGGCAGCGGTTTGCGCTGCATCGAGGCGAGCGCCCCGCGGTGGACGTGATAGCCCGTCACCCGCTCGGCGAGGTCGGGGCTGACCGCGTAGACCGGGGCCGGGACCTCGTCGATGACATCGCGCATGACGTCGACCCACTTGGCCGAGAGCAGCATGGAGCGCATCTCGTACCCGGCGTGCCGGGCGCGCCGGATGACCTTCTCGCCCTCGGCGATGAAGAGCCCTTCGGCGGGCTCGCGCCGGCGCCGCAGCTCGACGTCGGTGAGACCGGTGTAGTCGCGCAGCCGCGGGTCGTCCGGGTCCTCGACGGTGATGATTTCTGCCACGGGGAGATAGTGCCTTGTCGGTCTCGGGATTCCCACGCCGGGGAGCGGGTCGGTCAGCTGAGGGGGGTGGGGCCGGCGACGGTGACGACGTCTCCGATGACGATGACGGCCGGCGGGCGGATGCCTTCGGCCCGTACGGTCTCGCCGAGGGTCGCCAGGGTGGCGTCGACGCGGCGCTGGGAGGCGGTGGTGCCTTCCTGGATGACCGCGGCGGGGGTGTCGGCGGCGCGGCCGTGCTCCACGAGCTTGGCGGCGATGGCGCCGCTGTTCTCCACGCCCATCAGGACGACGAGGGTGCCGCGCAGCTTGGCGAGCGCGGCCCAGTCCACCAGCGAGCGCTCGTCGTCGGGAGCGACATGGCCGCTGACGACGGTGAACTCATGGGCGACGCCGCGGTGCGTGACGGGGATGCCGGCGGCGCCGGGGACGGAGATGGTGCTGGAGATGCCGGGGACGACCGTGCAGGGGATGCCGGCGGCGGCCAGCGCCTGGGCCTCCTCCATGCCGCGGCCGAAGACGAACGGGTCGCCGCCCTTGAGTCGGACCACGGCCTTGCCGGCCTTGGCGTGCTCGATCAGGGCGTTGTTGATGGCCTCTTGGGCCATGAAGCGGCCGTACGGGATCTTCGCCGCGTCGATGACCTCGACGTGCGGCGGGAGTTCGGCGAGCAGATCGCGCGGCCCGAGCCGGTCGGCGATGACCACGTCGGCCTCGGCGAGCAGCCGGCGGCCCCGGACGGTGATCAGGTCGGGGTCGCCGGGGCCGCCGCCGACCAGGGCCACACCGGGGGTGTGCGGGCGGCGGTGGTGCGGGGCGGCGAGGCTGCCGTCGCGCAGGCCCTCGACGATGGCGTCGCGGACGGCGGCGGAGCGGCGCGGGTCGCGGCCGGTGAGCACGGCCACGGTGACGCCCTCGCTGCGGCCGGTGGCCGGGGTCCAGGCGGTGGCGGCCTCGGCGTCGTCGGAGCGTACGCACCAGACGCGGCGGTCCTCGGCCTCCTGGGAGGCGGCGGCGTTGGCCTCGGGGTCGTCGGTGGAGATCAGCGCGTACCAGGCGCCTTCGAGGTCACCGGCCCGGTAGCGGCGGCGCTCCCAGCGGATCTCGCCGGTGTCGGCCATCGCCTCTACGGAGGGGGTGGCCGACGGGGAGATCAGCAGGACGTCGGCGCCCGCGGCGATGAGCGAGGGGAGCCGGCGCTGGGCGACCTGCCCGGCGCCCAGGACGACCACGCGGCGGCCGGACAGCCGCAGTCCGACGGGGTAGGCGGCGTGTTCGGAGGCATGCTCGGCCATGGTGGTACGGCTCCTTGTGCGGATGGTGCGGGTTCGGCGTCCGGCTCAGTCGCTGCGGCACTGGAGCGGCTGATGAGGGGAAACGGGCCCGGGAGGCGCTACGGCCCCGGCCCACAGCCTAGGGCCTGTCGGCCAACCACCGTCGTCCGCCCGGGGCACGGGCGGCGGGAGGTTGACGGCAGGCCCTGGGGCTGCGGGCCGGAGGTCGTGCGAGGGGGGCGGCCTGGCGACCGCCGGTCCCGGTCAGCTCTTCTCGGTGACTCCGGCGGAGTCGAAGGTGGCGACCTCGTGCATGGCGCGGGCGGCGCTCTGCACGATGGGCAGCGCGAGCAGTGCGCCGGTGCCCTCGCCCAGCCGCAGGTCGAGGTCGACGATCGGGCGCAGGCCCAGCTTGTTCAGCGCCGCGACATGGCCCGGCTCGGCGCTGCGGTGGCCGGCGATGCAGGCGGCCAGCGCCTCGGGGGCGATGGCCCGGGCCACCAGGGCGGCGGCTCCGGCGCTGACGCCGTCCAGGATCACCGGCGTGCGCAGCGAGGCGCCGCCGAGGATCAGGCCGACGATGGCCGCGTGCTCCAGGCCGCCGAGCGCGGCGAGGACGCCGACCGGGTCGGCCGGGTCGGGCTGGTGGAGTTCCAGGGCGCGGCGGACGACGTCGACCTTGCGGGCGTGCGTCTCGTCGTTGATGCCGGTGCCGCGGCCGGTGACCTCGGCCGGGTCGACGCCTGTGTAGACGGCGATCAGGGCGGCCGAGGCGGTGGTGTTGGCGATGCCCATCTCACCGGTCAGCAGCGCCTTGTTTCCGGCGGCCACCAGGTCCCGGGCGGTCTCGATGCCGACCTCGATGGCCTTGAGGACCTCTTCCTGGGTCATCGCGGGGCCCTGGGTGAAGTCGGCGGTGCCGGGCCGGACCTTGCGGGGCAGCAGGCCGGGCGTGGCGGGGAGTTCGCCGGCCACGCCGACGTCGACCACGCACACCTCGGCGCCGACCTGGTTGGCGAAGGCGTTGCAGACCGCGCCGCCGCCCAGGAAGTTGGCGACCATCTGGCCGGTGACCTCCTGGGGCCAGGGGGTCACGCCCTGGGCGTGGACGCCGTGGTCGCCGGCGAAGATCGCGACCGCGGCCGGCTCCGGGATGGGCGGCGGGCACTTGCGGGACAGGCCGCTGAGCTGCGCGGAGATGATCTCCAGCATGCCCAGTGCCCCGGCCGGCTTGGTCATCCGCTTCTGCCGCTCCCAGGCTTCGCCGAGCGCCTTGGCGTCCAGCGGGCGGATGCCCTGGAGGGTCTCCTGGAGGAGGTCGTGCGGGTCCTCGCCGGGAAGCGCGCGCCGGCCGTAGGTCTCCTCGTGGACGACCCAGGACAGCGGGCGGCGCTTGGACCAGCCCGCCTGGAGCAGTTCGGGCTCGTCCGGGAACTCGTCGACGTAGCCGACGCAGAGGTAGGCGACGACTTCGAGGTGTTCGGGCAGGCCCAGTTCGCGGACCATCTCGCGCTCGTCGAAGAAGCTGACCCAGCCGACGCCGAGGCCCTCGGCGCGGGCGGCGAGCCAGAGGTTCTCGACGGCGAGCGCCGAGGAGTACGGGGCCATCTGCGGCTGGGTGTGCCGGCCGAGGGTGTGCCGGCCGCCGCGGGTGGGGTCGGCGGTGACGACGATGTTCACCGGCGTTTCGAGGATCGCCTCGATCTTCAGCTCGCGGAACTGCTTGGCGCGCGCCTTCGGCAGCGACTTGGCGTAGGCGTCGCGCTGCCGCATGGCGAGCTGGTGCATCTTCTCGCGGGTGTCGTCGGACCTGATGACGACGAAGTCCCAGGGCTGGGAGTGGCCGACGCTGGGGGCGGTGTGGGCCGCTTCCAGGACGCGCAGCAGCACTTCGTTGGGGATCGGGTCGCCGCGGAAGCCGTTGCGGATGTCGCGGCGTTCGCGGATGACGCGGTGCACCGCGGCGCGCTCGGAGTCGTCGTAGGCGGGGGCGGCCGGGGTGGCGGCGCCGGGGGTGTCGCCGCCGTCGGTGGCCCCGTCGGCGGGTGCGACGGGGGCCTCGTCCTGGGAGGCCGCCGGGGAGTGGTCCTCGCCCTCGCCGAGTTCGACGAGTTGGGCGTCGTCCTGCTGGTGCGGGCGGGGGGTGCCGTCGTGCGCGGCATCGGCGGCCGCGGCGGCCTCCGGTGCCTGCTCGGCGGCGGCCGGCTGCGCGGCGTCGGGCGCGGCCCCGGCCGCCGGGACGGGCTCCGCGGTCGCCTGGGCCGGGATGTGCAGGACCACGTTCTCCGCCGCGGCGGCGGGGGCGGCGGGGGCATCCGCGGTGGGCTGGTCGGCAGCGGCGGGGGCGGCATCCGGGACGGGCTCGGCGTCCTGCGCCGCGGCAGGCTGTGCGGCGCCGTCCGCCGGGACCTCCGCCGGGGCGTCGGCCACTGCCGGGGCCTCGGCGGCCGCCGCGTCGGGCTGCGGCGCGGCCGGGGGCTGAGCGCCCTCGGGGGCGACGGGCGCCGCCGGTGCCGGCGCGGCGCTGTGTCCGCCCTCGGCGGCTACGGGGGCCGGCGCGGACTCCGCCGCCTGCGCCCCGGGCTCCTCTATGACGGCCTGGTCCTGGGGCGCGGCGCTCTCGGCTGCGGGCAGGGCGACGGGGCCCTGCGGCGCGGCCGCGGCGTCCGGCTCGCCCTCGGGGGCGACCGGCTGGGCCGCGGCGACCGGCTGGGCGTCCGTGGGCTGCCGGTGCTCGGCCGGTGCGCCGGACTCGGCCTGGGCGGGCCGGGGTTCGGCCACGGGCTGGGACGCGGCCGGGGCCTCCTCGGCGGCGGCCGGCTGGGCGGCGTCCTGCTGCGGGGCGGCGGCCTGCGGAACCTGCTCGGCATGGCCGGGCGAGGCTGCCGGACCGGCCTGGTCCGCGGGCTGCACCTCGGCCTCTGCCGCTGCCGCTGTCGTGTCCGCCACTGCTTGTGCCACCGCCTCCACCGTTGCTTCCTGCTGCGGCTGCGCGGCCGCTACGGGGACGTCCTGAGCGGGGAGTTCCTGGACCGGCGCGGGGGCCGCCTGGACCGGAGCCTCCTGGACGGGGGCTTGCGGAGCGGCGGCCTCCGCCGCCGGGTGCTGCGGCTGCTCCACCGCCTCGGCCGGAGCCTGGACCGGCGTGCCCGGGGCCGCACCTGCGGCGTCAGCCGGCTCGGCGGCCTCCACGACGACCGCGGAACCCGAGGCGTCCACCACCACGGCCGCGACCGCCGCCGCGGCGCCCTCGGCGGGCACCGGCGCCGGCTGCGCCGGAGTCTGCGGCTGCGCCTGGGCCTGCGGCTGCGCCACGGGCAACGCGCCGTCCGGCTGGGGCTGCTGGGGCTGCGGGGTCGGCTCGACGGCCGGTACGGCGCTCTGTTCGGCGGGCTCGGTGGGCACCGGCGCCGCGGCGGCGACCGCGTCCGCGTCGCCCGGGGTCTGCGCGGCCTCCGGCACGGGGACCGACACCGCCTGCGCGGACGCCTCTCCCCACGGCTGCACCTGCGCCGGGACCTGGGACGGAATCTCGCCCAGCTGCGGCCCGGGCAACGGGCCCTGCCCGGCGGCCCCGTAGGACTGCTCGGCGTACAACTGGCCGTCGTAGGGCTGCTGGACGTAAGCCGGGGCACCCGCGGGCGGCGTCGCGTAACCGGCGTCCCCGTGGGCGGCCTGCTCCGGATAGGGCTGCGCCTCGGCGGGCTGGTCGCCCACCGCCACGGCCTCCGGCGCCTGCGGGGCCTCGGCCGGTACGTCGAGGTACTCGGGGCCGCCGGACACCTGGGCGGGCTGCCGGGGCGCGGCCTGGGGCACCTCGGCCGGGCCGCGGTCGGCCAGTGAACGGACCACACCGCCGGTCGCGTCCGGGACGGGCGGGCCCATGTGGAGCGGACGGCGCGGCGCGGCGGCGGGCTGGGCGGCGGCCCGTGCGCGCGCCTGCGGCTGGGGGGCCGCGGGCTGCGGGATGCGGACGGCGCCGAGGTCGACGGAACCGGAGTCGCGACCGCCGCTCTCGTGGTCGCCGACGGCCGCGTGCTCGGCGGCCGGTGCGGGGACCGGCTCGTAACCCGCGGCCTGCTGGGGGGCGGCAGCCGCGTCGAACGGCCCGCCCTGCTGCGGTACGGCGTGCGGCTGCGGCTGGGCGGGCTGCGGCATCTGCTGGGCCGGCTGCTCGCTCCAGGCGCCCTGGGCGCCCGGCATCAGCAGCAGGTCGTCGTCCTCGGGGACGGTCTCGGCCGCGTCGAGGTAGGGGTAGTCGCCCGGCTGCTGCGTCGGGCCGGCGTCGGCAGGGGAAGGAACGGCCGGCTGCGGCTGCCCGCGATGTCCGCCTGCGTTCTCCGGCTGTCCCTCGCCCGGGACCTGGCCGGTGTCGGTCATGCGTACCCCTCGCCCATTGGTAGTGCTCCTTCCAACCGCTCGCGCGACCCGCTCGACCGGTGCGCACCGACGCCCCGATAGCTAGAACGAGCGAGCGCGCCTCCCGGCACGTCCGCCCTCAAGTGCTTCATTTTCGTCCAAAACCACGGCATTTTCCGGATATTGGCGTACGAAGCCGAACGCGGAACGGCGGCGCAACGATCCGCCAGCCTACCTCGCGCGGGTGGGCTCCCAGGTCACGGGTGAGGAACGCGATAGCCGCTCAGCAAAAACACCACAGAGCGTTCACGTTCGACCCAGACGGAGGTGTCCAGTTCTACCGACTGAAGGAGGGCGCACTCGACTTCGTACCCGCCGTCGGCGAGCGCCCGGCCCAGCGCCTCGGCCTCGTCGCGGGTCGCGGCGTGGGTGACGATCCGTTCGGGACGGCGCGCCGCGCAGGCGGTGACCACGTCCACTCCCCCGGCGCCGATGCGCACCACGTCGGGCTCCGGCAGGTCCTCCAGGATCTGCGGCGCCCGGCCGTGGACGACCTGGAGTTGGACGCCGAGCCGGCGGGCGATGGCGGTGGTGCGCCCGCAGGCGTCCGGGTCGACGTCGACCGCGATGACGGCGGCGCCGAAGCGCGCGGCCTCCGCGGCGGCGGCGCCGCTTCCGGAGCCGATGTCCCAGACCAGGTCGCCCACCCGCGGCCCGAGGCGGGCGAGTTGGGCGGTGCGCAGCTGGACGGACTCGCCCTCGCCGAGCGCCCCGCCGTACGCGCGGTCCGGAAGTCCCCAGCCGCGCGGCCCGGTCGGCTGACCCGCTCCGCCGCCGGGGGTGCCGGCGATCCAGCCGGTGCCCTGGGCGGCGGCGCCGGCGGGCGATCCGCCGACGACGATGACGACATTGGGGTCGCGCCATACGTGGTCGGCGGCCTTGTCGGATGTGAGGACCGTCACCCGTTCTCGTTCGGTGCCCAGGTCCTCGCAGATGACGAAGGTGCGGTGGACGTCGCCCAGCAGCAGGGCGAGTTCGGCCGGGCCGGCGCCGGGCGAGGTGAGCACGGCGACCTTGGGGTGGGCGCGGCAGACGTTGACCGCACGGCGCAGATCGCGGCTGTGGGCTACGACGATCTGCGCGTCGTCCCAGGGCATGCCGGCCCGGGCGAAGGCGGCGGCGACGGACGAGACGGCCGGTACCACCTCGACCTCCAGGCCGTATTCGGGGGCGCGCAGGGTACGTACCACGCCGAAGAAGCCGGGGTCGCCGTCGGCGAGTACGACGGCGGTGCCGCGGTGCTGGGCGATGCGGCGGGCGGCCAGGGTGACGCTGCCGAGGCGGATCCGCTCGGCGGCGGGCGGGACTTCGGGGAGCGCGAGATGGTGCGCGGCTCCGGCCACCAGCGTCGCGGCGCCGAGGGCGGAGCGGGCGGCGGCGGTCAGCGGGGAGCCGTCCCATCCGATCACCGTGACCCGGTCGGCCATGCTCGTCAGTCTCCTGGGGCTGGTGGGGGCGCGGGCGGGGGGCCGCCTGCCGGTGGTGGTGCGACGGGCGCTGCGGGTGCTGGTCGGTGCGGTTCGGTGCTGGTCGGCGCGGTGCGCGCGGTTGTTTCAGCAGGCCGAGGGTACCCCGATGCGCAGGGTCCGGAGGGGCTACAGGGTGGTCAGTTCCACTCGGGGTAGGCGAAGCCGTTCGCGTCGGCCATCCTGCCGGGTAGGCCGTCGAGGTCCTCGGGCAGCAGGCTCCACACGATCAGGTCCGTGCGGATGTCCGTCCAGCCGCCGTCCTCCGTGCGGCTGCGGGCTATCCACGCGTTGCGCAGCACGCCCTCACTGATGCAGCCGATCTTCTGGGCCACCTGCTGGGCGGCGGTGTTGTCGGCGGCGGTGCGCAGTTCGATGCGCTCGAATCCCGGGTCCCGGAAGAGCCACTGCGCGACGGCGAGCACGGATTCCGACGCGTAGCCCTCGCCGCGGGCCCAAGGGGCGGTGACGTAGCGGATCTCGGCGCTGCGGAGCCGCCAGTCGGTGTGGTCGAGGACGATGGAGCCGACCAGCCGCTGGGTGAGGAACTCGGTGACGGCCAGGGCGATGCCGCGGCCCCGGGTGCGGACGGCGGCGGCCCCGCCGGTGGCCCAGGCGCGGGCGTCGGCGAGGGTGTACGGGTGCGGCAGCGCGGTCCAGGCGGTGACCAGCTCGTCGGACATCATCTCGGCGAGCGCGGGTACGTCGGCCTCTTCGAAGGGGCGCAGCACCAACCGCTCGGTGCTGAGCGAGATGTCCGGAAAGGTGGATGTCATGCCGATGCTCCAACGCCGTTGACTGGGGTGTTCCGGGACGTCACGGGCCGTTTTCTCCGTGAGGTCGCGGGCCGTCCTGACCGTCTTGAATGCACCAGCATGCAGCATCCGCCCACGGACGTGCCACGCGCCCGGGCCGGCCGGCGCAGCCGCGGCTGCCGCCGTTCGCCGCGCCTGGTCGCCGCCACGGCTCCGCGCTTACGCCGGTGCCGCGGCTGTCCCTGACAGCTGCTGTGACCGCTGCTGTGGCGACCCTCGGGCCGTTGCCGTGACCGTCCTCGGGCCGTGCGGGCGGCTGCGGTTCTCGCCATGTGCGCCCTGCTTGTCCTGGGCGCTCCGGTCGCCCCGGTGCCCTGCTCGCCTCGTTGATCGGCTCGCCCCGCTCCCCCACCCCCCGCCCCCAACCTCCCCACCACACCCGCCCACCCCCCGAAGGGGGGTGGGCGGCGGGGAAAAAGCAAGAGGTACGGGTGGGCGGCGGGGAATAGAGGAGCGCGCCCTCATCTCCGTGGACGGCACCCCTGCGCCCCACCCCCGTCCGTGCCTCGGCTCCTGACGGGGCCGGCGTCAGCTCTTGACCGGGCCGAAGGCCGGGATGACCGAGCCGTCCTTGTACTTGTCCTCGATGAACTTCTTGACCTCGTCGGAGTTCAGGAGCTGGGCGAGCTTCTTGATCCGCGGGTCGTTCTCGTGGCCCTTCTTGACGGCCAGGAAGTTGGCGTAGGGGTTGCCCTTCGCCTTCTCCAGGGCCAGGGCGTCGGTGGACGGCTTGAGGTGCGCGCCGACGGCGAAGTTGCCGTTGATGACGGCGGCGTCGACGTCGTCGATGCGGGGCGCGGTCTGCGCGGCCTCCAGCTCGGTGATCTTGATGCCCTTGTTGTCCTTGACGTCGGTCAGCTTGGCGTCGGAGCCGACCCCGGGCTTGAGGGTGATCACACCGTTGTCGGCGAGCAGCTTGAGCGCACGGCCCTCGTTGGAGGGGTCGTTGGGGACCGAGACGGTGGAGCCGGACTTGAGGTCGGAGAGCTTGTGGATCTTCTTGGAGTAGATGCCGAGCGGCTCGATCTCGACGTTCACGACCGGGACGATGTGGGTGCCGTTCTCCTTGTTGAAGGTGTCCAGGAACGGCTTGTGCTGGAAGAAGTTGGCGTCGACCTGGCCGTCGTCGGTGACCTTGTTGGGGATCTTGTAGTCGTTGAACGGCTTGACGACGAGCTTGAGGCCCACCTGCGGCGCCAGCTTGTCCTTGACGTAGTCGAGGATCGTGGCGTGCGGGGTGGGGCTGGCCGCGACGACCAGGGGGGCGTTCTTGTCGCTCTTGTCGCTGCTCGCGGTCGTGTCGGACGGTGCGCTGCAGGCGCTCGCGCCGAGGGCGACCGCGGAGGCGGCGGCTATGGCCGCGGTGATCTTGATGGTGTTACGCACGAAGAGTGCCTCTTTCTTGTACACACGGGGGTTTCCGTGTGGGGTACGCCCGGCAAAGGGTCCGGGCTTCGGGGTGCGGGTGACGCGGGTGGTTCGGGTGTCAGGCGGCCTCGGTGACGGCCGCCGGCTCCTCGGCCCGGACGCGGCGCAGTCCGACGCGTACGGTCGCGGCGCGGCCGCCGCGGCGGGCCAGCCGGCGCACGATCAGGTCGCCGAGCAGCTGGACGAGGGTGACCAGGACGATCAGCTCCACGACGGTGGTGATCATGAGCGAGGTCTCGTACTGCTGGTAGCCGTAGGTGTAGGCGAGGTTGCCCAGGCCGCCGCCGCCGACCGCGCCGGCGATCGCGGAGTAGCCGATCAGCGTGATGACGGTGGTGGTGACGGCCGCGACCAGTGCCGGCAGCGCCTGCGGGAGCAGCACCTTGAAGACGATGGTCCAGGTGCCGCCGCCCATCGCCTGGGCGGCCTCGACCAGGCCGTGGTCGACCTCGCGCAGGGCGGCCTCCACGAGGCGGGCGAAGAAGGGGATGGCGGCGATGGCCAGCGGGACGACCGCGCCGGTCGGGCCGATGGAGACGCCGACGACGAGCCGGGTGAAGGGGATCAGGACCACGATCAGGATCAGGAACGGGAAGGACCGCCCGATGTTCGCGATCGCGCCGAGGACCTTGTTCACCACGACGTTCTGGAGCATGGCGCCGCGGTCGGTCAGATGCAGCAGTACGCCTACGGGTATGCCGACGAGCACCGCGTAGAACGTCGACCACCACACCATGAAGAGGGTGTCGAGCGTGTTGTCGTACAGCAGCGGCTGCATGTCGTTCCAGCTCACTTGGCATCTTCCTTCTGGAGCGGGGCGGTGCCGACGGCGCCGGTCTCGGCGTCGCCGACGACGTCCACCTGGAGACCCTGCTCGCGCAGGAAGCCGATGGGCACGACGTTGTCCTCGAAGCGGCCGGGGAGTTCGATCCGCATCCGGCCGATCTGCTTGCCGCCGACGGTGTCCATGGCGGCGCCGAGGATCGAGATGTCGACGTTGTAGGTGCGCGCGAGTTCGGACACCACGGGGCGGGTGGCGGCCTCGCCGTGGAAGGTGATGTCGACGACCGTACGGTCCTCGGCCGAGGGCTCGCCGCCGACCGGGAAGAGTTCCCGGGCGAGTTCGGAGCCGGGGGTGGCGAGGAGTTCGGCGACGGTGCCCTGCTCGACGACGCGGCCGTTCTTCATCAGCGCGGCGGAGTCGCAGATGGTCTTGACGACGTCCATCTCGTGCGTGATGAGCACGATGGTCAGGCCGAGCTGGCGGTTGAGGTCGCGCAGCAGCTGGAGGATGGAGCGGGTGGTCTCCGGGTCCAGGGCGCTGGTGGCCTCGTCGGACAGCAGCACCTTGGGGTCGCCGGCCAGTGCCCGGGCGATGCCGACGCGCTGCTTCTGGCCGCCGGAGAGTTGGGCCGGGTACGCCTGGGCCTTGTCGGCGAGGCCGACCAGGTCCAGCAGTTCCAGGGCCTTGCGGGAGCGCTCGCGGCGGTCGACCTTGAGGATTTCCAGCGGCAGTTCGACGTTGTCCTGGACGGTGCGCGAGGACAGCAGGTTGAAGTGCTGGAAGACCATGCCGATGTGGCTGCGCGCGGCGCGCAGGGCGGCGTTGGCGCGCTTCTGGTTGCCGGCCAGCGCCGTGAGGTCCTGGCCGGCCACGGTGACCGTGCCGGAGGTGGGGCGTTCCAGGAGGTTGAGGCAGCGGATGAGGGTGGATTTACCGGCGCCGCTCTGGCCGATGACGCCGTACACCTCGCCTTCGCGGACGTGCAGATCGACGCCGTCCAGGGCGGTGACCTCGCGGTCTCCTGAACGGTAGACCTTGGTCAGGCCCGTTGTGGTGATCACAGGGAATTCCGTCACTGTCGAGTGCTCGGCGGCTCGCCCGCCGGGCACGGGGCATTCTTGCGAGTGCGGCAGAGGGGAACGCGGAGCGGCGGCGGGCGCGGGGCCCGGCTCCGGGTTCCGGTGACGCGGGGCGGCCGGTGGCGTCTGTGGGGTGACGTACGGCGCATGGCAGCGGGTCTCGCTTCGGGGCGCGAGGCTCAGGCGGGGGCCCTCAGCGGTCACACATTCGACACATGCAACGAGCACCGGGCGCGTTGGACGCCTCGGTCGCAGGGGTGCGGTAGCTCGTCGTGGTCATGTCGGCCAGTAAACCAGACAGCGGCGCGACCCCTTCAAGCCTGTCCGTATATCGGACATCGCTGATCGCAGGGTGGACGGCGCCCTGCTCCGCGCCGCCGCTCCCGGCCGGGCGCCCGTGGCCTGCGCGGACGTCTCCGGCGGCCCGGGACGGCGGAAGCCGGCTCCCGCCCCGCCGCGGGGCGCGCTGTGGCCAACGCCACGGCCGGCGCGCCTCCGGGTGCCGTGGCGGGGTCGGGCGCGGCCCGCCACGCGCCGCGGATTAGCATCGGCCCATGCCCCACAACCCCATGGCGCGCGAGCGCGTCGTCCGGAGGCCCCGGTGATCGACGCGCTGACGATCGCGGTCGGCGTCGCCGCTCTCGCCCTGGCCGTCTGGTGCGGCTTCGCGGCCTACCGCGACCAGCCCACCAAGGACTGGCACTTCATCGGTATGGCCGTCGTGTCGCTGCTCTGCATCGTCCAACTGGTCATCGCCTTCGTGCAGTTGGCGCGCGGCCAGTCGCCGGACAAGGGCACCGCGCTGTTCGTGGCGTATCTGCTCGGGGCCGCCGCCTGCGTACCGGCGACCGGGTTCATGTCGCTCTCGGAGCGCACCCGGTGGGGTTCGGCCACCGTCGCGGCGGGCGCCGTGGTGCTGGCCGTACTGGAAGTGAGACTCTTCGACATCTGGGGAGGCGGCAGTGCCTGAGGCAGTGCCCGAGACCACGACGAGCGCCGCGGCGCAGGACGCCCGGGGCGCGGCCCCGGCCGGAAGGCTGTCGCTGGGCACCGGCCCGGGGCGGCTGCTGGTCACGCTCTACGGGATCTTCACGGTGGCCGCCGCGTCCCGCTCGCTCTACCAGCTGATCGCCCAGTTCGACCGGGCCCCGCTGGCGTACAGCCTCTCGGCGGTCTCCGCGGTCGTGTACGGGTTCATCACGTTCTCGCTGGTGCGGGGCGGGGAGGGCGCCCGCAGGGCGGCGATCGCCTGCTGCCGGCTGGAGCTGCTGGGGGTGTTCGGCATCGGCACCTGGACGCTGGTCGACTCGGCCGCGTTCCCGGACGCCACAGTCTGGTCGGACTACGGGATGGGCTACCTCTTCATCCCCGTCATCCTGCCGGTCACCGGTCTGATCTGGCTCCGCCGGGCCCGCGCGAAAGCGGCGGCCTGAGCGGCGCGACGGCCGCGTCGGAGGTACGGGCCCGCCACCGGCGCGGGCCCGTCCCGGCGTCCTACGCTCCGGTGAGCTGCTTCTCCAGCGTGACCACGCTCAGCCGACCGGTGCGCCGCTCGGTGCCCACCGGCGCGTAGCCGTGGCTGCGGTAGAGCCGGAGGTTGCCCTCGCTGCGGTGGCCGGTGAGCAGGCGGTAGCGCTTGGCGGACCGCTCGGCGGCGAGCCGTTCCTCGACGGCGGCCAGCAGCCGCCCACCGAGGCCGTGCCGCTGGAGGCGCGGATGCACCATCAGTTTGGCGATCTTCGCGGTGCCGTCGGCGTCGACCGTGCCGCGGACCGATCCGACCACCTCCTGCCCGAGTCTGGCCACCATCACGCAGCCCTCGCCGAGTTCGGCGCACAGGGCGTGCAGCGTCTGGGTCAGCGGCTCGATGGCGTAGTCGTCGTAGAGCGCGGCCTCCGTCTGGTAGCAGAGGTACTGGAGTTTGAGGATCTGTTCGGCGTCGTCGTCGGTCGCCGCAGAGATGGTCACGCTCGTGCCCATGCGCGTTTGCCTCCCCTTTTCGGTTCGCTGCTCGCTTCCGGAGTCCCCGCAAATCAGGCGCGGCAATCTCCGGCGCGAGCATTCTGCGCAGGCATTCGGGACAAGCGGAACGGACCGGCGCCAAGCTCCCCTGTGACATTCCCAACTCAGATGAGTACGGGGGCGGATGGGGCGACATGGCGCCGGTCCGGGACGCGCGGGCGGTCAGTGCCGGCGGAACTCCTCGGCGGCGAGCACCGCGGTGTCCGGGTTGTCGGAGAACAGGCCGTCGATACCGGTCGCGTAGAGCGCCTTGAAGTACGCGAGCGAGTCGCCGTAGTCGCCCGGGTTCTCACCCACCCGGAAGTCCAGCGGTAGGAAGTTGTTCTCGTTCCGCACGGTGTACGGGGTGAGGAACAGCCCCGCGGCGTGCGCGTCGCGGACAAGGGTGGTGGGCTTGCCGAGCTTGCCCTTGTCGTCCTGCGCGATGATCTGCGGCAGCCAGGGGCCGATGCCCTGGGCGAAGCCGGCGATCCACTTGAGCCCCTCGGGCTTGAGGAGGTCGGCGGTGGTACGCGGGTCGCCGGACTCGACGAAGTCCCAGGGCCTGACGGACGGTTCGTCGAGCAGGACGACCTTCGGGCACTTCACGCCCAGTTCGCTGAGGCGGCGGAGACTGCTGGACTCGAAGGACTGCAACAGGTTGGGGGCGTGCGCGGTGTGCCGGCCGTACCGGCGCAGCAGCTTGGCGAGCGGCTCCTCGATGCCCAGGCCCAGCTTGCGGAAGTAGGTGGGGTGCTTGGTCTCCGGGTAGATCCACACCGGGCGGCCGCGGCGGCGCCCCTCGCGCTCGGCCCACTGGAGGACCTCTTCGAAGGTGGCTATCTCCCAGTGCCCGTTGTAGAGGGTGTTGTGCTGGCGGACGTCGGGGATGCGCTCCTTGGCGCGCAGGGTCTTCAGCTCGGCGAGCGTGAAGTCCTCGGTGAACCAGCCGGTGATCTTCTTGCCGTCCACGGTCTTGGTGGTCTTGCGGCCGGCGAACTCCCGGTGGTCGGCGACATCGGTGGTGGCGGAGATGTCCGGCTCGTGCCGGCAGACCAGGTGTCCGTCCTTGGTGGGGACGAGGTCGCCGGCCTCGATGACGTCCGCGCCCATGTCGAGGGCGAGTTGGTAGGAGCCGAAGGTGTGCTCCGGGCGGTAGCCGCTGGCGCCGCGGTGGCCGATGACGAACGGGACGGGCAGCTTCGCGGGCCGCCCGGCGGGCGTCGGCCGGGCCGGCCGGCCGTCCGGATCCGCCGCGGTGGCCGCGGTGGCCGGGCCGGCGGCGGCGAACACCGCCGCTCCGGCGCCGAGCGCCGCGGCCCCCAGCACCGTCCGCCGTCCTGGCTCCTGCCGCTTCTCCATACGGTGCTCCTCGCTGCGCGTCGCGTTGCCCGTCCGGCCGGTTTCCGGACTTTTCGCGGTTTTCCGGTGTATCAAGAGACATCCCAGGAGGTGTCCTGAGCACGTCACCCGGGGCGTCGCCCGATCGTAAGCACGAACGGGCGACATCGACGAGACGACAGGGGGTTGTTGGAGGGACCATGAACGTAACCCGCGTCAACTCTGCGTATCGCCTTGGTGAACCCGATGTGCGAGCAGGGGTAACCCGCGAGTATGGTCCTGGGCGGCAGAGAACTGCGCTCCCTTGACCTGTCCAGCCACGACCCGGAGGACCCGTTGTCCCGCATTGTGCTGAAGGCGATTCTCGGACTGGTGATGCGTGTCCTGTTCCGCCCGAAGGTCGAGGGCATCGAGCGCATCCCGGAGACCGGCCCGGTGATTCTGGCCGGCAACCACGTCACCTTCATCGACTCGCTGTTCCTGAGCCTGGTCGTCAAGCGCCCGGTGTTCTTCATCGGCAAGGACGAGTACGTCACCGGCAAGGGCGTCAAGGGCCGCCTGATGGCCTGGTTCTTCACCACCGCCGGCATGATCCCGGTGGACCGCGACGGCGGGCACGGCGGGGTCGCGGCGCTGATGACCGGCCGCCGGATCCTGGAGGAGGGCCAGGCCTTCGGCATCTACCCGGAAGGCACCCGCTCCCCCGACGGCCGGCTGTACCGCGGCCGTACGGGCATCGCCCGGCTCGCCCTGATGACCGGCGCCCCGGTCGTCCCGTTCGCCATGATCGGTACGGACAAGGTGCAGCCCGGCGGCAAGGGCCGTCCGCACATCGCCCCGGTGACGGTGCGCTTCGGTGAGGCGCTGGACTTCTCGCGGTACGACGGCATGGACCGCGACCGCTATGTGCTGCGGGCGGTCACCGACGAGGTGATGAGCGACGTCATGGAGCTGTCCGGCCAGGAGTACGTCGACATCTACGCCACCAAGGCCAGGGCCGCCTGACCCCTGCCCCCTGACCACGACGCCGGGCCCCTTCCGTATACCGCGGGATGGGGCCCGGTGCGTGAGTCCGGACCGTCACAAGGCGCGCCGGTCAGCAGGGCACCCGGAAGCCGCCGGGGGCGCGCTGGCCCTCGGCGCCGCCGGTCAGCGCCGCCCGCAGGGCCGCTTCGGGCCGCGGGATGTTGCCGCCGACCACGTGGAGGAGCTGCTGCTCCACGGCGACGATGCCGGTGCGGGCGCCGGGGACGTGCGCGTTCTTGACCGCGACGCGGTTCAGCGGGGCCGGCGCCAGGTGCTTCCTGGTGCGGACGAAGGCGACGAAGCTCTCGAAGTCGCGGCTGTGCCGGACGGGTTCGGTGAATCCGGTGAAGGCGCTGAAGCCGTCCTGGTTGATGAGGGTGTAGGAGGGGGCGGCCAGGCGGTAGGTGCGGGCGCGGTCGAGGGCCTTGCCGTCGATGAAGACCTCGGCGGGGTCGATCCGGCGGCCGACCTTGCCCGTGGCGTCGAAGGTGTAGCGGACGTTGCCGGAGACGGCCAGCGGGGCGAAGGCCAGGCCGCCGCCGTGGGCGGGCGCCCACTGCTCCTCCAGGGCGTCGTGGATCTGCTGCCCGGTGACGGTGACGGTCATGATCGGGTCGCCGAAGCCGACCGCGTTCCACGCCTGCCCGAAGGTGATGACGCCATCCGCCTCCTCGTCACGTTCCAGGTCGGCGGAGATGATCGCGGAGCCGACGCGCGGGGCGACCGCGATGACGGCGAGTTCGGCGGGGACGTTGCGGTGGGCCGCGGGGTCGTCCATCGGGCCGTGCGGCTGCCCGCCGGCCCACAGCGCCCAGTCGGCGACGAGGTCGCCCATCGTGGACTCCCCCGCGGCGTTGCGCTGCCGGGTGAAGGAGGCGGACTGGGTGCCGATCCGGGTGCGGGCGCGCCGGGCGCCGTAGCCCGCCCAGTAGTCGGCGATCGACCGCAGCTCCTTGTCCGGGGCCACATCGCGGGTGTTGGGGTGGTTGACCGCGGTGGTCAGCGAGCGGATGACCTTGCCGGTGCGGCGGTCCAGCCGCAGATTGATCTCGTTGATGATCTGGCCGTAGCAGCCGGCCTCGACGAACGGGCGGGGGGCGCCCTTGGGGTCGGGCAGCATCATCGTGAAGGCGCAGTGCCAGTGGCCGGTGACGATGGCGTCGATGTCGGCGGAGGCGCGCAGCGCCAGCTCGTAGGCCGGGCCCGACGGGTTGCTGCCGCTGGAGAAGTCGCTGCCGGCCACCGCGCCGTCGTGCATGCTGAGCACGATCGCGTTGACGCCGCGTGACTTCAGTTCCGCGGCACAGCGGTTGGCGGTCTCCAGCTCGTCCAGGGTGCGCAGGCCCGGCTGGTAGGAGCCGGGGAAGGACTCGGTGCCGATGGCGGTCAGGTGGATGAAGCCGATCGGCAGTCTGCGGCCGTGGCCGGCGTCGACGTGCACGATGTTGTACGGGGGCAGCACCCGCTTGCCGGTCTCGTGCCACACCATGTTGGCGCTGTAGTACGGGAAGTCCGCTCCGCGGAAGCGGTGGCCGGTGGAGTCGGTGAAGGAGTCGTCCCGGCCGGCGACCCGGAAGGACTCGCCGCGTTCCATGTGCGACGTCAGAAACGCCGCGGACTTGTCGAATTCGTGGTTGCCGGCCGAGGCGAAGTCCAGGCCCATGGCGTTGAGGGCCTCGATGGTGGGCTCGTCGGCGAAGGAGGAGGCGTCGAACTCCCAGCCGGAGAAGAGGTCTCCGGGGGCGAAGAAGATCGAGTTGTGCCGCCCGGCACGCAGCCGCTCCAGGTGGGCGGCCATGAAGGCGACGCCGCCCACGGTGTAGCGCTTGCCGCCGGCGCCGGTGATGACGGAGTTGGCGCCCGGCGCGCCCTGCAGGTAGCCGTGCAGATCGGTGATGTTGAGGAGCTGGACGTCGACGTACTCGTCGGCGGTGGCCGCGTCACGGGCGTGGCCGGTGGCGTAGGCGTTGCTGCCGATGGCGCTGGCGGTGGCCATCGCCCCCGCAGCGGTGAAGAAGGACCGTCGTCCGATGTCGCGCACTCTGCGTCACTCTCCTGAGCGGGGCCGACCGTTGGGGGGACGACGGGAGAGTCAAACGAGCCGCACGGGACATCCGGCCACGAGGACGCATACCGGGCATGAACGGCGAGGGACAGTCGCCCCCGGGGGCGTGTCCCGTGGATCATGGCGGGTGTCCACCGCCGTGATCCACGGGACACGCCTGCACGGGGCCAGGGGGCCCGGCGCTGTCCCTCGTTCGCCTGCCGGGTCCGCCCTTACGGGTGTCCGGGACGCTACGGGAGTTCGGCCGGGCCGCCGGCCGCGGAGCCGGACCCGGTCACCGGCGCGGCAGCGTCCGGCGCGGGCTGCTCCTGGGCCGGGCTGTTCGCCAGCTCCTGGCCGCGGAGCAGGAACCACGCGGCCACCGCGGCGCCCAGCAGCACCACCGCGCCCACCCCCGCGGCGGTGTCCACGCCGTTGACGAAGGAGTCCTGAGCGGCCTTCAGCAGCGCGGCGCCCTGGTCGGCGGGGAGTTGGCCGGCCGCCTCGACGGCGCCGCCCAGCGACTCGCGGGCGGCGTCGGCGGCGTGCTCGGGCACCCCGGCCGGGGTGCCGAAACCGCGGTAGATGCTGGTGACGATGGAGCCGAGCAGGGCGATGCCGAGCGCGGCGCCGAGTTCGTACGCCGTCTCGGAGACCGCGGAGGCGGCGCCCGCCTCCTCCTTCGGGACGCTGGAGAGGATCACGTCGGCGGTGACCGTGAAGGCGAAGCCCGCGCCGACGCCCACCACGAAGAGGATGACGGACAACGCGAGGGTGCCGGTGTCGCCGTGCAGGGTCATGCACCCGGCGAGCGAGAGCCCGACCACCGCGAGGCCGCCGGCCACCACGACGCGTACCGTCAGCCGGCGGGCGACCCAGCCCGCGGCCAGGCCGGCGCCCACCGCGCCCACCGCGGCCGGGAGTTCGGTGAGCCCGGCGTTCAGCGGCGTGCGCGACTGCACCATCTGGAGGAACTGGGAGAGGAAGAACACCAGCCCGGACAGCCCCAGGATGGTCAGCAGGTCCGCCAGCACCGCGCCGGAGAACCCGCGGTGCTGAAAGAGCTTCATGTTCAGCAGTGGTGAGGCGAGGGTGTGCTGGCGCCGGACGAAGACGATCAGCGTGAGGACGCCGATGGCGGCCGCCAGCCCGATGTCCCAGCGGAAGCCGTGGACCGCGGCCTCCTTGATGGCGTAGACGACGGCGACGATGCCCACCAGCGACAGCAGGACGCTGGGAACGTCCCACGGCCCGGGATCCGGATTGCGCGACTCCGGGATCACTTTCGCCCCGACGACCACCAGCAGCGCCATCACCGGAAGGTTGATCAGGAAGACCGAACCCCACCAGAAGTGGCCCAGCAGAAAGCCGCCGAGGACCGGCCCGACGGCGGTACCGGCCGAGGCCATGGCGCCCCAGATGCCGATCGCCAGGCTGCGTTCCTTGGGGTCGTGGAAGAGGTTGCGGATCAGCGCGAGGGTGGACGGCATCAGCGTTGCGCCGGCCACGCCCTGGAGGGCCCGGGCGGCGATCATCATCTCCGGGGTGGTGGCGTACGCGGCGACCACCGACAGCGCGCCGAACGCGACCGAGCCGACCAGCAGCAGCTTCTTCCGGCCGATCCGGTCGCCGAGGCTGCCCATGGACACCAGCAGACCGGCGATGACGAACGAGTAGATGTCGCCGATCCACAGCAACTGGGTCCCGGACGGCCGCAGATCCTCGCTCAGGAACGGGGTGGCGAGGCCGAGGACGGTGGCGTCGACGCCGACCAGCAGCACCGCGAGGACGAGGACCGAGAGCGCGAGCCAGCGGCCCGGCCGGGGCTGGTCGTCCACATGAGCCGAACCGGCCCGTCCTGACGCTATGGTCTCGCTCATTTCTCCATGCTCCGTCGGATGCCACCGAGCAGCAGCTCGGCGATCGAGTGGTTGAGGTCGTTGCGGGCGACCCGCCCTTCGTGCACCGCCCAGGCGCCCGCGCCGATGAGTCCGTAGAACGCCTCGGTCAGCCAGGCCGAGCTGAGGTCGATGCGGAAGTCGCCCTCTTCCTGGCCGCGGCGGAAGAGCTCGGTGATCCGCGCGTCGAGCCGGGCCCAGCCGGCGTTGATCTCGCCGCCCTCGAAGAGCTGGTTCTCGGTGAAGAGGAAGGCGAGGACGCCGGCGACCGGTTCGCTCGCGCGGATCAGCCGGCGCAGCGCGTCGGCGGCGTCCCCCTCGGCGAGCCGGGCGGCGTCCATCGCCTGCGCCAGCTGCTCGATCCCGTGCTCCTCCAGGGCCCGGATCAGCGCGTCCCGGCCCGCGAAGTGCCGGTGCAGGGTCGCCCGGCTGATGCCGGCGGCGCGGGCGATCTCGTCCATCGAGGTCGTCGCCCGGCGGGTGAGCAGGGCGGCGGCTTCCTTCAGTACCTGTTCACGATCCACGGCCATGAGACACAGTCTAACCGAATGAGACATTCATGTCTCATGGCGGAAGGAGGCGCCGACACGGCACCTACGTCCGCGGTGCGTCCGGGATCGCCGCCCCCGTCTCGCGAAAGCACCGGGACGCGGAGTACGGCGAAGGCCCCCACCCGGTCGGGTGGGGGCCTTCGCCGTACTCCGTCGTCAGATGCCGGTCAGGGCCGCTTCTTGGCCTCGGCCCACTCCTGCTGCCGCACCAGGTCGGCGCGTACCTCGGCGAGCTGCACCGCCACCGCGGACGGCGCCGTGCCGCCCCGGCCGCTGCGCGAGGCGAGCGAACCGGGGACGTTCAGCACACCGCGGACCTCGGGCGTCAGATGCGGCGAGATCTTGGCGAACTGCTCGTCGGTGAGCTGGTCCAGCTCGATGCCGTGCGCCTCGCACTCCTTGACGCACTCACCGGCGACCTCGTGCGCCACCCGGAACGGCACACCCTGCTTGACCAGCCACTCCGCGATGTCGGTCGCGAGCGAGAAACCGGCCGGCGCCAGCTCCGCCATCCGCTCGCGGTGGACGGTGAGGGTGGCCATCATCCCGGTGAACGCCGGGAGCAGCACCTCCAGTTGGTCGCAGGAGTCGAAGACCGGCTCCTTGTCCTCCTGGAGGTCCCGGTTGTACGCGAGCGGCAGCGCCTTGAGGGTCGCCAGCAGCCCGGTCAGGTTGCCGATCAGCCGGCCGGACTTGCCGCGCGCCAGCTCGGCGATGTCCGGGTTCTTCTTCTGCGGCATGATCGACGAGCCGGTGGAGAAGGCGTCGTGCAGGGTCACGAAGGAGAACTCCTTCGTGTTCCAGATGATGACCTCCTCGGCGATCCGCGAGAGGTTGACCCCGACCATCGCCGTGATGAAGGCGAACTCGGCGACGAAGTCCCGCGAGGCGGTGCCGTCGATGGAGTTGCCGACCGAGCCGTGCTCGAAGCCGAGGTCCGCGGCGACCGCCTCCGGGTCCAGGCCGAGCGAGGAACCGGCCAGCGCGCCCGATCCGTACGGCGAGACGGCGGTGCGCTCGTCCCACTGCCGCAGCCGCTCGGCGTCCCGCGACAGCGACTGCGCATGCGCCAGCACATGGTGGGCGAAGAGCACCGGCTGGGCGTGCTGGAGATGCGTACGGCCCGGCATGGCCACGTCCGGGTGCGCCTCGGCGAGGCCGACGAGCGCTTCCTGGAGGTCGGCGATCAGCCCGCCGATGATCCGGGCGTGGTCGCGCAGGTACATCCGGAAGAGCGTGGCGACCTGGTCGTTGCGGGACCGGCCGGCCCGCAGCTTGCCGCCGAGGTCCGGACCGAGCCGTTCCAGCAGCCCGCGCTCCAGGGCGGTGTGCACGTCCTCGTCGGCGACGGTGCCGGTGAACGAGCCGTCGGCGACGTCGCGTTCGAGCTGGTCGAGGCCGGCGAGCATCCGCGTCAGCTCGTCCTCGGTGAGCAGGCCCGCCGTGTGGAGGACGCGGGCGTGCGCGCGCGAGCCGGCGATGTCGTACGGCGCGAGCCGCCAGTCGAAGTGGACGGACGCGGACAGCTGGGCCAGGGCCTCGGCGGGACCGTCGGCGAACCGGCCGCCCCAGAGCCGTACCTCACCGCTGTTGCTGCTCACTGCTGCTCCTCAAGGCTGTGGATGTGCCGCCGCCTCCCTGCGAGGGCGGGGAGGCGGCCGTCGTACGAAAAGTAACGAGCCGGGCCCGGAATCGGCCACGCCGGGCCCGTCGGGGTCCGCCTGCCGGGTCCGTCAGGCCCCGCCGGCCAGATCACGCCGTGCGGCGATCTTGCTCGACATGCCGAAGAGCTCGATGAAGCCCTTGGAGAGCGACTGGTCGAAGGTGTCGCCGGTGTCGTAGGTCGCGAGGTGGAAGTCGTACAGCGACCGGTCGGACCTCCGGCCGGTGACGACCGCGCGGCCACCGTGCAGGGTCATCCGGATGTCGCCGGACACGGCCTCGTTGGCCTCGCCGATGAAGCCGTCCAGGGCCCGCTTGAGCGGCGAGAACCACAGGCCGTCGTAGACCAGTTCGCCCCAGCGCTGCTCGACCTGCCGCTTGTAGCGGGCCAGTTCGCGCTCGACGGTGACGTTCTCCAGCTCCTGGTGCGCGGTGATCAGGGCGATCGCGCCCGGCGCCTCGTACACCTCGCGGGACTTGATGCCGACCAGCCGGTCCTCGACCAGGTCGATCCGGCCGATGCCCTGGACGCCGGCCCGCTCGTTCAGCTCCTGGATCGCCTGGAGGACGGTGACCGGCCTGCCGTCGACGGCGACCGGGACACCGGACGCGAAGGTGATGACGACCTCGTCGGCCTCGCGCGGGGTGGCCGGGCTCTGCGTGTACTCGTAGACGTCCTCGATCGGCGCGTTCCAGATGTCCTCCAGGAAGCCCGTCTCCACGGCCCGCCCGAAGACGTTCTGGTCGATGGAGTACGGCGACTTCCTGGTGGTCGCGATGGGCAGGTTCTTCTCCTCGCAGAACGCGATCGCCCGGTCCCGGGTCATCGCGTAGTCACGGACCGGTGCGATGCACTTCAGGTCCGGGGCGAGGGAGGAGATCCCCGCCTCGAAGCGCACCTGGTCGTTCCCCTTGCCGGTGCAGCCGTGGGCGACGGTCGTCGCGCCGTGCTTCCGCGCGGCGGCGACCAGGTGCTTGACGATGGCCGGCCGCGAGAGCGCGGAGACCAGCGGATAGCGGTCCATATAGAGGGCGTTGGCCTTGATCGCCGGGAGGCAGTACTCGTCGGCGAACTCGTTCCTGGCGTCCGCGACCTCGGCCTCCACGGCACCGCAGGCGAGCGCGCGCTTGCGGATGACGTCCAGGTCCTCGCCGCCCTGGCCGACGTCCACGGCAACGGCGATGACCTCGGCGCCCGTCTCCTCGGCGATCCAGCCGATGCAGACGGAGGTGTCCAAGCCGCCTGAGTAGGCGAGTACGACGCGCTCGGTCACGGGCTTCTCCTTACGGTGCATGCGCTGGTAGGTATAAGTATGCACTCGGCCGTATGTTTCGTCAATGGCGTGGGGGACGTGCAGGCCGGCGGCGCGCCACCGGTCCGGCGCGGGCGGCCCGACCCCTTGCCCGGCACGGACTATTCACCCTCCCGCAGCGCCTCCAGCAGCACCTTCACATGACTGAGGGACAGGTCCCTGGTCGCGGTCAGCAGCGTCACCGGACCGTCCGCCGCCAGCTCCCGCAGATGCCGCAGCGCCGCCCGCGCGCGCTCCTCCGCCAGCTCGTCGCGGTACCGCGCGGCGAACTCCTCGAACCGCTCCCCCTCGTGCCGGTACCAGCGCCGCAGCTCGGACGAGGGCGCCGCGTCCTTGCACCACTCGGTCAGCCGGGCGTCCTCCTTGGCCAGCCCCCTGGGCCACAGCCGGTCGACCAGCACGCGGGCCCCGTCCGCCGGCTCCGGCGTGTCGTACACCCGGCGCACCCGGATGGCATCGACGGTCGACACACCACCCTTATGGGATTTTGCGGACATAACCCCATCGAAACACGGCCGCCCGAGCCCCGCAGGGGGCCGACGGACACCGCCTGCCGTCCTCGGCGGGGCCCCGCTTTGGATTCATGGGCCGGGACAGGGTAGTTTTTCTTCTGCACGCCCGGCCGGGAACACTCCGGCCGGTTCGAGCACCGGGACGTGGCGCAGCTTGGTAGCGCACTTGACTGGGGGTCAAGGGGTCGCAGGTTCAAATCCTGTCGTCCCGACGGTGTTGTTGCAGGTCGAAGGCCGTTTCCGAGTATCGGAAGCGGCCTTTTCCCGTGGGGCTTTCCCGTGGGGCGCGGCCGGCTTGCGCCGGAGTGCTTCAGCGCGGGCGCTCGGACGTCACGACAGTTTGCCGATCTCGCCGCGGACCCGGTCCATGACCTTGGCCGGGAGGGTCGCGTAGCCCTGGAAGGTCAGGTTCTCCTGGCCTTTCTGGCTGGCGATGTACGCCAGGAACGCCTTGGTGGCGGGCCAGGTCGCCGGCTTGTTGCCCTTGTCGCAGACGATCTCGTAGGTGACCACGTCGATGGGGTAGGCACCGGCGTCCTTGGTCGCGTAGTCGAGGTCGAGGAGCACATCGCCGCCGGTCCCGGCGGTCCGGGCACCGGCGATCGCCCGGGATGCCGCGATCACGTTGGGGTCGGCCGGGATGGGGGCCCCGGTGTCGACCGAGACCGTGCGGATCATGCGGTCGACCGCGTACGGCAGCTCGACGTAGCCGATCGCGCCCTCGGTCCGCTGGACCTGGGAGGCGAGGTCCGCGGACCCCTTGGCGGACTTGCCGCCCTTGCCGGTCCAGTCCTTGCTGTGTGCGTTCGGCCAGGCGTCCGGGGCGGCGGCGTGCAGATACGCGGTGAAGTTGTCCGTCGTCCCGGAGGAGTCGGAGCGGTGGAACGGCTGGATCGGCGTCGCCGGCAGCTTGGCGTCCTTGTTCCGCTGGGCGATCGCCGGGTCGTTCCAGGTCGTGATCTGCCCGTTGAAGATCTTGGCGAGGGTGGGGGCGTCCAGGACCAGCCGGTCGACCCCGGGGACGTTGAAGCCGACCGCGATCGGCCCGCCGACCATCGGGAGGTGGATCGCCTGGCCGCCGTCGGAGCAGACCTTCCGGGACCGGGCGACCTGGTCGGCGGTCAGCGGGGAGTCCGACCCCGCGAAGGCGGTCCTGCCCGCCAGGAACTGGTCCTGGCCGGCGCCGGAGCCGTTACCGGTGTAGTCGATCCTGGTGCCCTCGCAGGCGTGCGTGTAGCTCTTGATCCAGAACTTCATGGCGTACTGCTGCGCCGTCGAGCCGGAGGCCAGCAGTCCGGCCGCCCTGCCGCAGGCGATGCCGTTCGCGCCGGCACCGGCGGTGGGCGGCTTGGTGGTGCCGGGCGACGAGCCGGAGGAGGGGGAGCCGCCGTTCGAGCCGCAGGCGGTCAGCGCCAGGGCGCCGGAGATGACCGCCACCCCGGCCGCCTTGGTGTACGGCCGGCCCTTCCGCTGGAGTTTCACGCGCTGGTGCTCCTTCCCGCGGACCGGGCTCGGCCGGCGCGGCAGAGGATAGTGAGACCTCCGTCACTATATGCACATGAATCGGAACTATGGGTGATTTCCGGTGGAACGGGTGCGTCAGTGGGCCTTCTGCGCCAGGCGCAGCAGGTGGTCCGCCAGTTGCTGCCCGCCCGCCGGGTCGCGGCTGATGAGCATCAGGGTGTCGTCGCCGGCGATGGTGCCGAGGATGTCGTGGAGTTCGGCCTGGTCGATGGCGGACGCCAGGAACTGGGCGGCGCCCGGCGGGGTGCGCAGGACGACGAGGTTGGCGGACGCCTCGGCGGAGATGAGGAGTTCGCCGGAGAGGCGGCGCATCCGCTCCTCCTTGGCGGACTCCCCCAGGGGCGCGCGGGGCTTGCGGTCGCCGCCCTCGCTGGGCACCGCGTAGATCAGCTCGCCGCCGGTGTTGCGGATCTTCACCGCACCCAGTTCGTCCAGGTCGCGGGAGAGCGTCGCCTGGGTGACGGAGAGTCCGTCGTCGGCGAGCAGCCTCGCGAGCTGGCTCTGGGAGCGCACCGGCTGCCGGTTGAGGATGTCCACGATCCGGCGGTGGCGGGCGGTGCGGGTCTGCGGTACGGCCTGGCCACCGTTGTACTCGTTGTCCTGCGGCACGGTCATCGTTGCGTCAGTCTCCGGATCATCGGTCCCCGTCGGCCTTTTGGCGGGCCGCGTTGAGGACGCCGGGAAGCTTCCGGAGGAAAGTGTCCGCCTCCTCGTCCGAGACGATCAGCGGCGGGGCGAGCCGGATGACGTCCGGCGCGACCGCGTTCACCAGAAGGCCCGCGTCCTGAGCCGCCTGCTGCACCTGCGGTGCGAGGGGCTCGGTCAAGACGATACCCAGGAGCAGACCCGCCCCGCGGACCTGGCCGATCAACGGGTGCCCCAGCGCCTCGGTCCCGGCACGCAGCCGCTCGCCGACCCGCTTGACGTGATCGAGGACGCCGTCCGCCTCGATGGTGTCCAGGACGGCGAGGGCACCGGCGCAGACGACCGGGTTGCCGCTGAAGGTCGAGCCGTGCAGGCCCGGGGTGAGGAGGTCGGCGGCCGCGCCGAAGGCCAGCGTGGCGCCGATGGGCAGTCCGCCTCCCAGGCCCTTGGCGAGGGTGATGACGTCCGCCTCGACGCCCTGTGCCTGGGATTCCAGCCAGTGCCCGGTCCGGCCGATGCCGGTCTGGATCTCGTCGAGGACGAGCAGGGTCCCGTTGGCCGCGGTGATCTCGCGGGCCGCCCGGAGGTAGCCGGGCGGCGGGACCACCACGCCGTTCTCGCCCTGGACAGGCTCCAGGATGACGAAGGCGGTGTCGGTGGTGACGGCGGCGCGCAGCGCCTCGGCGTCCCCGTACGGCACGTAGTCGACCTCGCCGGGCAGCGGGGCGAACGGGCCCTGCTTGGCGGGCTGTCCGGTGAGGGCGAGGGCGCCCATGGTCCGGCCGTGGAAGCCGCCGACGGTGGAGACCATGTGGGTCCGGCCGGTCAGCCGGCCGATCTTGAAGGCGGCCTCGTTGGCCTCGGCGCCGGAGTTGGAGAAGTAGACCCGGCCCGGGCGGCCGGCGAGCCCGAGCAGCCGCTCGGCGAGGGCCACGGTGGGCTCGCTGACGAAGAAGTTGGAGACATGGCCGAGGGTGGCGATCTGGTCGGAGACGGCGCGGACCACCGCCGGGTGGGCGTGGCCGAGCGCGTTGACCGCGATACCGCCGAGGAAGTCGAGGTACTCCCCGCCGTCGGCGTCCCAGACCGTGACGCCCTCGCCGCGGACGAGTGGGAGGCGCGGGGTGCCGAAGTTGTGCATCATGGCGCCCTGCCAGCGCTGGGTGAGCCCTTCGTTGGTCACCGGGCCCCGGGTGCCCTCGGTTGCTGCCGACCCGCTCATTCCGTCCCCTCCTGGGTGCCGCTCGTGTCCGTTTCCGGCGCGGGGTCCGGCACCACCATCGTGCCGATGCCCTCGTCCGTGAAGATCTCCAGCAGGATCGAGTGCTGGACCCGCCCGTCGATGACCCGGGCGGTGTGCACGCCGTTGCGTACGGCGTGCAGGCAGCCCTGCATCTTCGGGACCATGCCGCTGGCCAGATCGGGCAGCAGCTTCTCCAGTTCGCTCGCGGTGAGCCGGGAGATCACCTCGTCGCTGTGCGGCCAGTCCTCGTACAGCCCCTCGACGTCGGTGAGCACCATCAGTGTCTCCGCGCCCAGCGCCGCCGCCAGCGCGGACGCGGCGGTGTCGGCGTTGACGTTGAAGACGCCGGAGGTATCGCCCTCGTCGCTGCTGCGCGCGATGGACGAGATCACCGGGATCCGTCCGTCGTCCAGCAGGGCCTGCACCGCGCCGGGGTCGATGGCGGTGATCTCGCCGACCCGGCCGATGTCGACCAACTGCCCGTCGACGTCCGCGTAGTGCTTGGTCGCGGTCATCAGGTGGGCGTCCTCGCCGGTCATGCCGACGGCCAGCGGACCGTGCTCGTTGAGCAGCCCGACCAGTTCGCGCTGCACCTGGCCGGCCAGCACCATCCGTACGACGTTCATCGCCTCGGGCGAGGTCACCCGGAGCCCGCCCCTGAACTCCGACTCCAGGCCGAGCAGTTCCAGCTGTGCGCTGATCTGCGGCCCGCCGCCGTGCACGACGACGGGCCGCAGCCCGGCGTGCCGCAGGAACACCACGTCCTGCGCGAAGGCGCGCTTCAGCTCCTCGTCGACCATCGCGTTGCCGCCGAACTTGATGACGACGGTCTTGCCGTGGTGCCGGGTCAGCCAGGGCAGCGCCTCGATGAGCGTGCGGGCCTTGGGGAGCGCGGTGTGCTTGCGAGTGCTCATGACGAGTACGCGCTGTTCTCGTGGACGTAGTCGGCCGTGAGGTCGTTGGACCAGATGACCGCGGACTCGGTGCCGGCGGCGAGGTCGGCGGTGATCCGCACCTCCCGGTAGCGCATGTCGACGAGGTCGCGGTCCTCCCCCACCGAGCCGTTCTTGCAGACCCAGACGTCGTTGATCGCGACGTTCAGCTGGTCCGGCTCGAAGGCGGCGGAGGTGGTGCCGATGGCGGAGAGCACCCGGCCCCAGTTGGGGTCCTCGCCGTGGATGGCGCACTTGAGCAGGTTGTTGCGCGCGATGGACCGGCCGACCTCGACCGCGTCGTCCTCGCTGGCCGCGCCCACGACCTCGATCCGGATGTCCTTGCTGGCGCCCTCGGCGTCGCCGATCAGCTGCCGGGCCAGGTCGTCGCAGACCGTGCGGACCGCCTCGGCGAAGACGTCCCGGTCCGGCACGACACCGGAGGCGCCGGAGGCCAGCAGCAGCACCGTGTCGTTCGTGGACATGCAGCCGTCGGAGTCGACCCGGTCGAAGGTGGTGCGGGTGGCCGCGCGCAGCGCCGCGTCCAGGTCGGCGGCCGGCAGATCGGCGTCGGTGGTCAGCACCACGAGCATGGTGGCGAGGCCGGGTGCGAGCATCCCGGCGCCCTTGGCCATCCCGCCGACGGTCCAGCCGTCCTGACCTGACTGGGCGGTCTTGTGGATGCTGTCGGTGGTCTTGATGGCGATGGCGGCCTTCTCGCCGCCGTGCTCGGTCAGTTCGGCCGCGGCCCGCTCGACTCCCGGCAGCAGCTTGTCCATCGGGAGCCGCAGTCCGATGAGCCCGGTGGACGCGACCGCCACCTCCCCGGCGCTGTGCCCGTCGAGCACCTCGGCGACCTTCTCGGCGGTCGCGTGGGTGTCCTGGAACCCGAGCGGACCCGTACAGGCGTTGGCGCCACCGGAGTTGAGGATCACCGCGGAGACCCGGCCGCCCTTGAGGACCTGCTCGGACCAGACGACCGGCGCCGCCTTGACCCGGTTCGAGGTGAACACACCGGCGGCGGCCAGGCGCGGCCCGTTGTTCACCACCAGGGCGAGGTCCGGGTTCCCGTTCTCCTTGATCCCGGCGGCGATACCCGCCGCGGAGAATCCCTTTGCTGCCGTGACGCTCACGGCGCCTCCTTGTTCGCTTCTCCGCCCGCGCAGCGCAGCGGCGCGGCCTTCGTGGTCATCCGCGGCCCGGCGGCCGCGCGTGCGACGCTCACAGCGCCCCCTCGTTCGCTTCTCCGCTCACGGTGCGACCCCGGTCGCCGACAGTCCGGCGGTCTCGTCGAGGCCGAGGGCGATGTTCATGGACTGGACGGCGCCGCCCGCGGTGCCCTTGGTGAGGTTGTCGATGGCGCTGATCGCGATGATCCGGCCGGCCGCCGGGTCGTACGCCGCCTGGATCTGCGCGGCGTTGGAGCCGTGGACCGAGGCGGTCGCCGGCCACTGGCCCTCGGGCAGCAGCCGGACGAACGGCTCGTCGGCCAGCGCCTTCTCGTACGCGGCCCGCACGGTCCCGGCGTCCGTCCCGGGCACGGCCTTCGCCGAGCAGGTGGCGAGGATGCCGCGGGACATGGGCGCGAGGGTCGGGGTGAAGGACACCGTGACCCGCTCGCCGGCCACCGCGCTGAGGTTCTGGATCATCTCGGGGGTGTGCCGGTGCCCGCCGCCGACGCCGTACGGGCTCATCGAGCCCATGACCTCGGAGCCCAGCAGATGCGGCTTGAGGGCCTTGCCCGCCCCCGAGGTGCCGGTGGCCGCGACGATCACGGCCTCCGGCTCGGCGAGACCGGCGGCGTACGCCGGGAAGAGCGCGAGCGAGACGGCGGTCGGGTAGCAGCCCGGGACCGCGATGCGCTTGGCCCCCCGCAACGCGGCCCGGCCGCCGGGCAGTTCGGGCAGGCCGTACGGCCAGCTGCCCGCGTGGTCCGAGCCGTAGAACGCCTCCCAGTCCGCGGCGTCCCGCAGCCGGAAGTCCGCGCCGCAGTCCACGATCAGCACGTCCGGCCCGAGCTGCTCGGCGACCGCCGCGGACTGCCCGTGCGGCAGCGCGAGGAAGACGACGTCGTGGCCGGCCAGCGCCTCGGCGGAGGTGGGGGCCAGTTCCCGGTCGGCCAGCGGAACGAGGTGCGGCTGCAGCGCGCCCAGGCGCTGGCCCGCGTTGGAGTGCCCGGTCAGCGCCCCGATCTCGACCTCGGGGTGCCCCAGGAGCAGGCGCAGGACCTCACCTCCCGCGTATCCGCTCGCACCGGCGACTGCTGCTCGTACCGTCATGGACCCTCCTCCGTGATGGCATGACTATACGGACCCCAGCAGTTTTATGCAATGAGGTGCGTCAAGGTCCGGTGGGGGCGACTGCGGCTCACGAGACGCCGCAGCCCGGCCCACCCCGGGTCATGGCGCATGAGCGCACAAGGCTCACGGGTCGGGGTGTCGTCGGGGCTCCGCGTCAGGGCAGGGCGAGGACGCAGAACTCGTGGCCCTCCGGGTCGGCGAGGACCGTCCACGGCACCGTGCCCTGGCCCACGTGGGCGGGCGTCGCGCCGAGGGCCCGGAGGCGCGCGACCAGCTCCGCCTGGTGGGCCGCGAAGGCGGTGGCGAGATCGAGGTGCACACGGTCCTTTGCCGCTGCCTTGGGTTCCGGGACGGGAACGACGTCGACGCAGACGGCGACCGGGTCCGGCCAGACGGGGCCGCCGACGCGTCCGACGTACGGGGTCACGCCGGGGCTGTAGGCACTCCGGCCGAGCGCCTCCGCCCAGAACCGGCCGACCGCCGAGGCATCGAGAGCCTTGATGTTGACCCGAACAGGTCGTAATGCCATGCCGGTGATCCTACGCACCCGCTCCGCAGCGACACCGCACCGTCGCCAAACAGAGATCAACTCGCTTACCGGCCGCAAGGTCTGGCTCGCCGACCGGAGCACGCGGCCCCGCCGGGTGACGTCGCGGTGCCGCCCGGCCTGCGGCCGCTGCCGGGGGCACCACGACGTGTGGCGGGACGCGACGAACGCGACGTGCGGAAAGGGGTCAGCGGGTGCGGGGCTGGGTGAAGCGGAGCATGTTGCCGGCCGGGTCGCGGAAGGCGCAGTCGCGGACGCCGTAGGGCTGGTCGATCGGCTCCTGGAGGACTTCGCCGCCGGCGGACCGGATCCGTTCGAAGGTGGCGTCGCAGTCGTCGGTGGAGAAGATCACGCCGCGCAGGTTCCCCTTGGCCAGGAGTTCCGCCATCGCCTGCCGGTCGGCCGGGGAGGCGTTGGGGTTGGCGAGCGGCGGTTCGAGGACGATCTCGACGTCGGGCTGGGCGGGCGACCCGACGGTCACCCAGCGCATCCCCTCGAACGCGACGTCGTTGCGCACCTCCAGACCGAGGACGTCGCGGTAGAAGGCGAGCGCCTTGTCATGGTCGTCGACTGCGATGAAGCACTGCGAGAGCTTGATGTCCATGCCTCCGACGCTACGAGGCGGCGGCGGAGTCCGCTTCTCCGATCCTGACCGGTTCGCCGGCCCCGACCGGTGCGCCGTTCCTGACCGGTCGCGTGAGGATCTTGGCGACGCACGCCGGGATCGCGGCGCCCGCCTCGTGGCGGCGGGCCCGGTACGCGCTCGGGGTCTCCCCGACCAGCGCGGTGAAGCGCGAGCTGAACGACCCCAGGGACGTACAGCCGACCGCGAAGCAGACCTCCGTCACGCTCAGGTCGCCCCGCCGCAGCAGCGCCTTGGCCCGCTCGACACGGCGGGTCATCAGGTAGCTGTAGGGCGTCTCTCCGAAAGCGGCGCGGAAGCTGCGGGAGAAGTGCCCGGAGGACATCAGGGCGATGCTCGCCAGCGACGGGACGTCCAGCGGCTGCGCGTAGTCGCGGTCCATCACGTCCCGTGCGCGGCGCAGCCTGACCAGGTCCTCAAGTGTCACGCGCACCAGCATCGCACGGCGCCGGACGCCGCCCGGCCGGCTGCCGCCGGGGCCGGTGCGGGGGTCAGTGCTCCTGGGCCGTGGGGCGCACCATGATCTCGTTGATCGCGGCGTGCGGGGGCTGGGTGACCATGAAGGTGAGGGCGCGCGCGATGTCCTCGGCCCGCAGCCAGGACTCCTGCGCCATGCCGCGGGCCGCGGCCAGCCCGGCACCGGTCGCCATCTCCGTCGAGGTCAGCCCCGGCTCGACGACGCCCACCCGCACACCGCGTCCGGTCACCTCCTGGCGCAGGGCCTCGCTGAACGCGCACACCGCGTGCTTCGTCGCCGAGTACACGCTGTTGCCGCGGCGCGGCACGCGGCCCGCGACCGAGCTGACGGCGACCAGGTCGGCGACCCCGCGCGGACCGTGCTCCGCCGCGCGCAGCAGATGCGGCAGTGCCGCCCGCGACAGGTGCAGAACGGCCGTCAGGTTCAGGTCGACCATCCGGTCGAGGTCCTCGGGGCCGACCTCCTCCAGTGCCCCCATCGCGACGTAACCGGCGTTGTTGACCAGCACGTCCAGCCGCCCGAAGCGCTCGGCGGCCTCCGCGACGCTGCGCCGGGCGCGGGCGCCGTCCCGCAGATCGGCCGTGATGGCGGCGCACGAGCCGCCCCGCGCCCGGATCGTGTCGGTCAGCTCCGCCAGCCGCTCGGCGCGCCGGGCCACCAGCGCGAGCGCCGCGCCCTCCCGGGCCAGCGCCAGGGCGGTGGCCGCCCCGATGCCGCCGGACGCGCCGGTCACCAGCGCCACACAGCCCGCCAACGGTGGGCCCGGTGCCGCGGCGCCGACGTTCGCGGAGTTCTCGGCGGCCCCGGCGTTCGCGGTGTGTCCGGCGTTCTCGGCGTGCGTACCCGTGGGCCCCATGGCGGCAGCTTGCACCCGGCGGCCCCGGAGCGCCTCCCGGCGCGGGCGGGAGCGGTGCGGGATGCAGCCGCCGCCCGTGCTCCGTAAGGTCGTAGAAGGGGGTGCGGGGCGGGCGGAGGTCGCCTCTCGTCGGGAGCTGCCATGACCACACCGCGGGATCTGTTGCTCATCAGCCTGGAGCTGACGCCCCGGCATCCTGTCGAGCGGGGCGATCTGTCGCTCGCGCTCGCCGCGGCCGAGGTGATCGACCTGCTCGGCGTCGAGGCCGTCCGGCTGGACGGCGACCGCATCGTGCCGGGCTATCTGCCGGGACTCTCCGACCGCCTGCTGGCCACGGCCGCGGAGTCGCTGGTACGGGACGCGCCCCACGAGACCGTCGACGACTGGCTGTGGCGCAGGGGCCGCGGGCTGGCCGAGGCGTATGAGACCGTCCTGGAGGACGAGGGTCTGCTCACCCGGCAGCGCCACCGGGGGCTGCCGTTCCGGAAGGGTGCGGCGGTGCCGGTGGATTCGCCCGCCCGGTGGCGGGCCGCGGACCGCTGGGCGGCGCAGGAGCCGGTGCTCATGGCGCTCGCGACGGCGCTCGGATACGGCGCGGAACCGGCCGAGCAGGCGCCCGGCGTCGTCGACGAGGCGGTGACGACCGTGCTGGCCACGGTCAGCGACGCGCTCCAGGAGCTGGCGGCGGTGCGGCAGCGGCGCGCCATCGAAGAGGCCGCGTTCGAGAACATCTGGCGGGGCGAGTGACGGACCGGCGGGCCGGCCTCCTCGGGTGAACGGCCCGGCCCCTCACGTCCCGTAGACGCTGCCGGTGTTGCGGCGCGGCGCCGGGCGGTGCTTGGCCGCCGGGCCCGCGGCGAAGGCGTGCAGCAGGTTCTCCGTGGTGCGGGTGACGAACGCTCCGGCGCGGGTGTCGATGCCGTGGTCGCGGCCGTCGTCGGCGGTGCCCGCCATGAGCGCCTCGACCCAGCGCATGGTGCCGGTGGCGAAGACGCCGGCACCGCTGGGGACCGTGTAGTAGGCGGAGTCGGCGTGGCTGGAGCGCCCCTGGCAGACGAGCGGGGAGTGGGCGATGATCTCCAGCTCGGCGGGGGTGGGGGCCTCCGGGGTGACCCGGTCGTACTCGACGCCGACCAGGTGCGGGAAGGAGTCGCCCGGCCGCACCCCGGTGCCGCTGAAGAGCCAGTGGTCCGCGGCGTGCACGACGTACGGGGCGTCGGTCGGGTAGCCCTCGTAGAAGACGCCGGTCAGCGCGGACTCCGGGTCGGCGGCCGGCGGCTCGCGGAAGTCGTGGGTGGGCGGCTCGCGGTGGGCGGCGAAGCCGGGATCGGCGCGGTAGTCGGTCTTGTAGCAGGCGACCGTGCGCAGCGGTCCGGTCGGGCCGGACTCCAGGCGGACGCGGCGGAAGCAGGCGTTGGCGCCGAGGAAGGCGAGGTTGGTGCCCGCGTCGCGGGCCCGGGTGACATGGTCGCGCTGCTGCGGGGTCCAGTATTCGTCGTGGCCGAGGGAGAGGGCCGCACTCGCCCCGTGGAGGGCGGCCGGGTCGCGGTGGACGTCCACGGACGTGGTGTAGGCGAGCGGGAGGCCGAGCCGTTCCGCGAGGACGACCAGGGCGCGCTCGTAGACCAGGAACTTCTCGGCGCCGGTGGCGTCGTAGGGGCGGTCGAAGGCGACGGCCAGCGAGCGGCCGGCGTAGGAGCCGTCCTCGCCCTGGTAGAGGCTGTAGCCGCCCCAGGTGTTGTACGCCTGCCAGGTCGTCACCGCGTGCATCAGGACGGTGCGGCCCGCGGCGGCGGCCGAGCGGACGATCAGCGGGACGTAGCGCTGGTGGCCGTGCTCGGCGTCGAGGCGGAGCAGGTAGGCGCCGGGGGGCCAGCCGTCGGTGCGGACAGCGGTGCTGCGCGGCCAGTCGGCCCGGACGGTACGGGTCTCCGGCAGCAGCCGGGGGTCCCGTTGGCGCCGCCCGGCCAGCCGGTCCGAGCGCCACACCAGCCGGGCCTGGGCGCCGCCGTACCAGCCGACCCGGTAGGCCAGGACCCGGTAGCCGGGCGCGGTGGTGGAGACATGGAGCCCGAACTCCTCGCCGGGCAGGACGCTCACCCGGTCGGTATAGCCCGCGATCGCGTCGGGCGGACCGGTGGAGCGCAGCCGCCAGTCGGGGCTGCCGGGGCGGTTCCGCTCGGCGGTGAGGGAGGGCTGGTCGCCGGTGGCGGGCGCGAACCGGTTGCGCTCCTCGGCGTCGCAGCCGGTGAGGCCCGCGGCGAGACCGGCGGCACCGGCCGCCGCGGCGCCGAGGAAGTGCCGGCGGTCCAGGCCGCCGTCCGTGCGGTCGTTCATCGGATCGCTCCCGTCGGATCGCCGGTGCGGGGCGCCGGCGGCCCGGCCCCGGTGCCCTCCCGGGCTCTGGTCGCCGGGCCCGCGGTCCTCTCAGCACGATGCTGCGCCGCCGCGGACCGCCGGACGACCCCGGCGGGCCCGAATGCGCGGACGGCGGCCCCGGAGGGTGCACGGCTGTGCCCGGCCGCCCGTGAGGACGGCCGGGCACGGTGCTGCCGCCGCGGGCGGCTCAGGCGTGCTGCGGCATCTCGTTCTTGAGGGATGACCGGATCTGCTCGCGCAGCTCGGGGCCGTCCGTGTGGCCGTGTACGGATACCGCGTGCTCGCTGGCGGCGCGGACCACTTCCTCCTCCTCGCCGGCGATGACGAGGGTGCAGTGCGTCTCGCTCGGGTGATCCCGGCAGTCGATCTTCTTGCGCATGATCCACCTCCTCGCCTCCAGTGTCGGCCCGGCCGCGGCGCGCCGCCGTCCGTATACGGGGAATCGCGTATGGCGCTCCGGCCGCCCGAGCTGTTGCAGTGGAGGCAGGCGAGGAGGTGACGGCCATGGCGACGTCCGCCCGTGTCGTGCCCGGCGGCGCCCGGGGCGGCGACGCTGCCCGGGACGGGCAGGTGCAGGACTTCCTGGAGCGGGTGATCACCGACGGCGGGGCCGCGGTCGCCGGCCTGTGCACCTCCCTGGGCGACCGGCTCGGCCTGTACCGGGCGATGGCCGGCGCGGGTCCCCTCACCTCCGTGGAGCTCGCCGCCCGCACCGGGCTGGTCGAGCGCTACGTCCGCGAATGGCTGGCCGCGCAGGTCGCCGGCGAGTACGTGACGTACGCGCCCGACGCCGGCACCTACCTCCTGCCCGACGCGCACGCCGCCGTCCTGGCGGATCCGGAACTGCCCAGCCACGTAGCCGGGTTCTTCACCATGCTCCAGGCCCTGTACGCCACCGAGGACGCCCTCATGGACGCCTTCCGCACCGGCGAGGGGGTGGGCTGGGAGGAGCACGGGCCGGCGCTGTTCGCGGGCACCGCGAAGTTCTTCCGGCCCGGCTACACGGCCGCGCTGGTACCGGAGTGGCTGGCCTCGCTCGGCGGTGTGGTGGACAAGCTGGAGCGCGGCGCGAAGGTCGCGGACATCGGGTGCGGCTACGGCTACGCCACCGCGCTGATGGCGCGGGCCTTCCCGCGGTCGCGCTTCGTCGGGTACGACTTCCACCGCCCGTCCGTCGAGGCGGCCCGCGGCGTCGTGGCCAAGCAGGGCATCGGCGACCGGGTCCGCTTCGAGGTCGCAACGGCCCAGGACTTCCCCGGTGAGGACTTCGACCTGATCACCTTCTTCGACTGCCTGCACGACACCGGCGACCCGGGCGGCGCGCTGCGGCACGCCGAGCACGCGCTGGCCGAGGACGGCGTCTGCATGATCGTGGAGCCGAACGTGTCGTCGCACGACGAGGAGAACGCCAACCCCATCGGCCGGGTGCTGACCGCGGCCTCGGTCGCCGTCTGCCTGCCGTCCGCGCTGGCCCAGCACGGTCCGCAGGCGCTGGGAAACCACGCGGGTGAGGAGGCGATGCGGGGCATCGCCGACGCGGCCGGGCTGCACCACTGGAGGCTCGCCGCCCAGAGCCCGGTCAACCGCGTCTATGCCGTCGGGCGTTGACGCGCCCGACGCCCCCGGCCGGTCTTCCCCCGGCCGGCCGGGCGGCCTCGGCCTCCGGGGCGGCCTTCCGGGCCGTCCCGGACCGGCCTTGACCCCGGCCGCCGTGCTCGGCACGCTGGTCGTATGAGCGCTGCCGCGGAGGCCGGCCTGCGGCGCATCCTGTCCGTCGTGGACCTGCTGATCGACGCCGTGGACGAGGAGTCCCTCGTGCCGGCGCTGCTCCCGCTGCTGCTCGGCGCGCTGCCCGGCGACAGCGTCATCTGGTCGCCCCGGCCCGACCTGCTCCACCCGCGGCGCACGCTGCCGGACGACCTGCTGAGCCAGGACGTCGTGGATGCCTTCGACCGGGAGTGGCGGACCGACTCGTTCGTGCGGCACACCCGCCTCGGCAGCGGCACCCCGATGCGCCGCTCGACCCTCCAGAGCCGCGCCGAGTTCCACGCGATGCCCGCCTACACCGACGTCTACCGGCCGTTCGGCGCCGAGCGGCAGCTCGCCATGTCCTTCCCCGCGGGCTACGCCGCCGGCGTACCGCGGCGGGTCTGCGTGGTGGTCAGCCGCGACGCGCACGGCAGCGACTTCGGCGCGGCCGACGTGATCGCCGCCGGCCTGCTGCGCACCCGCCTGAGCCATGTCCTCAACCGGCTGGCCCCGCCGGCCCCCGCGCCCGACCTGATCACCCGGCGGGAGTCCGCCGTACTCGGCCTGCTCGCCCACGGCCTGACGAACCAGCAGATCGCCCGCCGCCTGGCGATCAGCCCGCGCACCGTCGACAAGCACCTGGAGCACGCCTACGCGAAACTCCGTGTCGGCGGCCGGGTGGCGGCGGCGAACGCCTGGCTGATGCGCGGCACGGACCCGGTCCGCGGCATCGGGGCCTTACGGGCCACCGGGGCCGCCGCCCCCGGCAGCCGTACGGCGGGCTGAGACGGGCGTACGGGCTGCCGCCGGTCCGGCCACTCCCCGCGCCCCGCGAACACCTCCGCGGAGGCCGGCAGGACGACCGCCGCGGTGCCGCCGCTGCCCATCGGCACCGGCGTCCCCGCCGCCGGCGATCCGTCCTCGACGGCCGCCCGGAACACCGCCCGCACCAGCCGGTGCCTGACGCTGCCGGTGGGGTGCGCCGACTCGTCCTTGAGGTGGATGTCGACGTCCGGGAGGGCGGACAGGCGCGGCGGAAGCAGCGGTGTCGGGGCGCCGCCGTCCCCGTCGGCGGCGAGGCGGGCGCAGCGCCTCCGCGGCCCAAGTGCCGTGATTCGGGGACGAGTTCGCAGCCATGGACCGGTCTCCAGGCCATGTCCGCGGCGCCGTTGACCCGTGCGTCTCCCGGGCGAAGGGCGTGCGCGACGCCGGCCCGTCAGATGCCGATCGGCCCCGGGTCGATCAGCCCCATGGTCATCCACTGCTCCGGTGCCGTCAGCGTCCGGAAGCCGACCTTCTCGTAGACGCCGTGCGCGTCCTTGGTGGCGAGCGTGAGCCGGGACAGCCCGAAGGGAGTCAGGTGCGCGGCGATCGCCTCGACCAGGCCGGTGCCCAGGCCCTTGCCGCGGTCGTCGCGGCAGACGTAGACGTCGCAGAGCCAGGCGAAGGTGGCATAGTCGGTGACGATCCGGGCGTATGCCGCCTGACGGCCCGAACTCTCCTCGTAGAGACCGAAGTTGAGCGAGTTCGCGAGGGCCCGGTCGTGCATCTCGCGGGTGCGGCCCAGCGCCCAGTGGGTGTCGGCGGACAGCCAGTCGTGGACCAGGTTGGCGTCCAGGCGCGCCGGGTCGGTGGAGATCTCGTAGCCGTCGAGGGCGTGATCGGTCATGCCGGGAGGTTGGCAGAAAGGCGGGCCCGGAGTCGAACCGGTGGACGAGACGGCCCGCCCGCTCCCGCGGGCCGGCGCTCACTCCACCGGCACCCCCAGCTCCCGGCAGGCCACCCGGAGCCGGCGGACGCCCTCCGACAGTTCGCCGGTGCCGCCCGCCGACGCGAAGCTCAGCCGCAGATGGGCGGCGGGCGGTTCGGCGGCGAAGTACGGGCGGCCGGCCGCGACCGCGACGCCCGCACGCAGCGCCGCGCCGGTCAGCGCCGCCTCGTCGGTGCCGTCCGGCAACCGCAGCCAGAGGTGGTAGCCGCCGGGCGCCGCGGGGTGCCCGAGCCCACGCGCGGCGAGGCCGGGCAGCTCCCGGTGCAGCGCGGCCAGCACGGTCTGCCGACGGTCCGTCAACTCCTGGGCGATCGACCTCAGATGGCGGGGCCAGGCGGGCGACCCGACGAGTTCCAGCGCGGCCTCCTGGAGGGGCCCCGGCACGAAGAAGCTGTCGACGACCTGGATGGCGCGCAGCCGGTCCAGGACCGGGCCGCGGGCCGCCAGCGCCCCCACCCGCAGGCTCGGCGAGGTGGCCTTGGTGAGCGAGCGGACGTGGACGACGGTGCCGTCCGTGTCGTCCGCGAACAGCGTCGGCGGCAGCGCGGGCGCGTCGCCGTGGACCAGCAGCCGGGCGAAGTCGTCCTCGATCACGAACGCGCCGGCCGCGCGCGCCACCCGCAGCACCTCGCGCCGCCGCTCCCCGGCCAGCACCGCGGCCGTCGGGTTCTGGAACAGCGGCTGGCAGACGAACAGCCGGGCGCCGCTGGCCCGGAAGGCGTCGGCGAGCAGATCGGTCCGCACCCCGTCGGCGTCCATCGGCACCGGTACCGGGCGCAGCCCGGAGGCGCGGGCGACGGCCAGCATCCCGGGGTAGGTCGGGGACTCGACGAGCACCGGGGCGCCGGGCGCGGCGAGCGCGCGCAGCGCGGCGGTCAGCGCGCTCTGGCCGCCGGCGGTGATCAGTACGTCACTGGCCGCCGGCCCGCCCCGGGGGCCGCCGATCTCCCGCGCGAACCAGGCGCGCAGCTCCGGGACCCCGTCCAGCGGCGGCCGGTTCCAGGCGCCCGGCCGCCGCCCGGCCCGGGCCAGGGCCGCGGCGAGGGCGCGTTCGGGCTGGAGGTCGGGGTGCAGGTAGCCGCTGTTGAGCTCGATGACGCCGGGCGCGGGGGCGGCGAGGGTCGCCAGCACGCCGGACGCGTCGACGCTGCGCGGGACCTGGTCGCCGGCCGGTTCGGCGCTCAGTGCGATCTCCTGCCAGGAGGTGTCGACCGGCCCGGCGGCTTCGCCGCGTGGCTCGGCGCGGAAGGCTCCGGCGCCGGGGCGGGTGACGACCAGGCCCTCGGCGACCAGCTCGGCGAGGGCCCGGGAGACGGTCACCGGGCTGACCCGGTGCCGTTCGACGAGCACCCGGCTCGACGGCAGCTTCTCACCGGGTGAGTAGCGCTTCAGCTCCCTACGGAGGATCGCGGCCAGTTCGGCACCACTGCTACGCTCTTGCATGAGAGCCAACGATAGCGCTACCACCCTCGATGCGATAGCGGTCACCGCCCCGGAGCCGCCGCGCACCCCGCAGCCCGCGGCGGCCGGCACGCCCCGCTCCGGCGCCCTGCTCGCCGCCCTCGGTGTCGCCGCCTTCTCGCTCACCTTCCCGGCGACCGCCTGGGCGCTGGAGGGCATGGGCCCGTGGACCGTGGTGATGCTGCGCAGCGTGCTAGCCGCGGCGCTGGCGGGCGGCTGCCTGGCGGCCCGCCGGGTCCGCGTCCCGGAGCGGCGCCACTGGGCGGGCATCGCCGTCGTGGCCGGCGGTGTCGTCCTCGGCTTCCCGCTGCTGACCACACTCGCGCTGCAGACCTCCACCACCTCGCACGCGGCCGTCGTGGTCGGCCTGCTGCCGCTGACCACCGCCGCCTGCTCGGCCGTACGGACCGGTGCCCGGCCCTCCCGGATGTTCTGGATCGCCTCGCTGGCCGGCGCCGCGGTGGTCGTCGGCTTCGCGGTGCAGCAGAGCGGCGGCGCGCCGAGCACCGGCGACCTGTACCTCTTCGCGGCGCTGCTGGTGTGCGCGGCGGGCTACACCGAGGGCGGGCGGCTGGCCCGCCACATGCCCGGGTGGCAGGTGATCGGCTGGGCGCTGGTGCTGGCGCTCCCGGTGACCGCGGTCGGCACGGCGGTGGCGCTGCCGGCCGAGCCGCCGCACTTCACGGCGCACGCGGTCGCCGGACTGCTGTGGCTGACGGCCGGCTCGACGTTCCTGGGCATGGTCGTGTGGTACCGCGGGATGGCCGCCATCGGCGCCCCCAAGGCGAGCCAGATCCAGCTGGCGCAGCCGCTGCTGACGCTGGTCTGGTCCGTGGTGCTGCTCGGCGAGCGGCTGCCGCCGGCCGCGCCCGCGGCGGCGCTGGCGGTCCTGGCCTGCATCGCCGTCACCCAGCGCGCACGGTGCTGACCGGGTTCGGGCCGGGCGCCGCACCGCTCTCCGGGTGCGAGCGGCGCCCCCGGACGTAAACTTGCGGCGATGGCGGGTTACGCCGTCCGGGCCGTCCCAGGTCCGTCATCCGCTGGCCGCCCACCGCCCGGCCGTCGCGCAGTCGGCCGTGCGGTCGTACGGCCACTCGACGCGGGAGGACACCAGATGCAGGCGAAAAAGGGCGACAGGCTGCTGGTGCACGGCAGGACCGTCGGGCATGGCGACCATGTCGTCGAGATCGTCGAGGTGCTGGGGACGAACGGCGAACCGCCCTTCCGCATCCGCGCCGAGGACGGCCACGAGACGATCATGTGGCCCGGCCCGGACTGCGTCGTCCAGCACCCCAAGACCACCCGCACCCACACCACCGCGTAGCGGCGCCGCCCGCCACGCCGGCGGCGCGGCGCGCGCCGCCTACCGTGCCGCGCCGCCGTAGTGGTCCCGGACGACCCGCGCCAGCGCGCCCAGCGGGTCCCGGACCACGTCCTTCGCCGAGAAGTAGACATGGCCGCCGATCTGCGGGTAGCGGCGGGCGAAGGCGACGTGCCGGGAGAGTTCGGCGGGGTTCCGCCAGGCTGCGGGGTCGGCCGTCCGGCCGGCCTTGTACAGCGCCTCGCCGATGTAGACGTCGACCTCGGTGCCGGCCGCCGTCCGGGCCCACCACGACACCAGCTCCGCGTAGTCGGCGGCCGGGAAGCCGAGGGGCCAGTACACCTGCGGCACGATGTAGTCGATCCAGCCCTCCCGCACCCAGCGGCGGGTGTCGGCGTAGAGATCGTCGTAGGTCTGCACCCCGGCCTCGGTCCGCGAACCCCGGGGGTCCGTGGTGCGATTGCGCCAGACCGCGAACGGGCTCACCCCGAACCGCACCCGCCGCCCCAGCCGCTCGCTCATCCCCCGCACCAGGCGGTCGGTGTTCGCCCGCCGCCAGTCACCGCGGTGCACGAAGTCCGCGCCGTACTCCTCGTACGCCGCGTCGTCGCAGAAGGACTCGCCGGCGACCGGATACGGATAGAAGTAGTCGTCGAAGTGCACCCCGTCGACGGGGTAGTGCCGCACCGCGTCGAGCATCGCGTCCTGCACGAACCGGCGGACCTCCGGCAGCCCGGGGTTGTAGTAGAGCTTGCCGCCGTACGGCACCACCCACCGCGGGTGGCGGCGCGCGGGGTGGCCGGGCGCCAGCCGCCCGGGGTCGGCGTGGTTGGCCACCCGGTACGGGTTGAACCAGGCGTGCAGCTCCAGATCACGCCGGTGCGCCTCATGGACCGCGAAGCCGAGGGGGTCCCAGCCCGGGTCGCGGCCCTGCGTGCCGGTCAGACACTGCGCCCAGGGCTCGTACGGCGACGGCCACAGCGCGTCGGCCGTGGGCCGCACCTGGAAGAACACGGCGCCGAGCCGCCGTTCGACCGCCACGTCCAGCAGTTCCACCAGTTCCCGCTGCTGCTCCGCGCGCCTCAGCCCCGGCTTCGAGGGCCAGTCCAGGTTGGCGACCGTCGCCAGCCACATCCCCCGCATCTCGCGCCGGACCACCCCGTCCGCGCCCGCCTTCGTACCCGGCGCCAGCAGCCAGGAGGCCGCTCCCGCCGCCGCCGCTCCGAATCCGCGCCGTGTCATCCCTCGCACCAATAGCCCCAGTTCATCCGTTTCATCCTGTTCCGAAGGCTCAGAATGCCTGCCCCGGCGCCCTCGTCCCAGCACCTCGCGGAGTAACGTCGGGGCCGAGGCGGGCGCCGGACCCTTACGGCGTACCGCCGGTCCTGAAGATCAGCGAAAGGCACGAGGTGACGGACTCATTCGCCGACATTGCACGCGTCGGAGTGGTCGGCTGCGGCCAGATGGGCGCAGGCATCGCCGAGGTGTGCGCCCGCGCCGGGCTGGACGTCATGGTCGCGGAGACCACTGGCGAAGCACTGGAGCTGGGTCGCACCCGCTTGACCCAGTCCCTCGGCAAGGCCGCCGAACGCGGCAAGATCACCACGGCGGAGCACGACGCGACGCTCGCCCGACTCAGCTTCACCACCGACCTCGGCGAGTTCGCCGACCGCGACCTGGTCATCGAGGCCGTGGTGGAGAACGAGCAGGTCAAAACGGAGATCTTCCAGGTACTCGACCAGGTGGTGACCCGCCCGGACGCGATCCTGGCCTCCAACACCTCGTCCATCCCCCTGGTGAAGCTCGCCGTGGCGACCTCCCGCGCCGACCAGGTCATCGGCATCCACTTCTTCAACCCGGCGCCGGTCCAGAAGCTCGTCGAGCTGATCCCGGCCCTGACCACCGCCGAGGAAACCCTCAAGCGCGCCGAGTCGCTGGTCCAGGACGTCCTGGGCAAGCACGCCATCCGCGCCCAGGACCGCTCCGGCTTCGTGGTGAACGCGCTCCTCATCCCGTATCTGCTCTCCGCCATCCGGATGTTCGAGTCCGGCATGGCGAGCCGCGAGGACATCGACAACGGCATGGAGATGGGCTGCGCCCACCCGATGGGCCCGCTCAGGCTCTCCGACCTGATCGGCCTCGACACGGTGGCCTCGGTCGCCGCATCCATGTACGAGGAGTACAAGGAGCCGCTGTACGCCGCTCCCCCGCTCCTCCAGCGGATGGTGGACGCGGGGCGGCTGGGGCGGAAGAGCGGGTCGGGGTTCTATTCGTACTAGGGAGTGCGGCGAGGCTGCCAACTGGCGCTGTTCCAGGGCGAGTTCGTATGGAGCAGCGCTGGCGGCGACGCGGCGGGGCTGGCTCTTGCCGCCCCCGCCGGGCCCTCCCGGAGCATCACCCGGAGGTATAGGGGGATCGCCGAGATAAGCCCAAAAGGGGCCACAGGATGATCTTGAAGCCCTGAGATCACAGCCCGTCACCCGTTTCATCTCGGCTTCGTTGGTGTGATGTTGAGCCTGTCGTCTGAGGCCGGGGCGGGATTGTGACCTCGATCGAGCGGACCGCGTATCCGCGGTTCAAGCGGCTGATCACCGCACATGAGCTGCATCTGTTCTTCGCTCACGAACGCGGTGATCTTCCACGACGCCCTGGACATCGCCGAGATCGTCCGCCAGCTACTGGAAGAGGGGTGGGAGATCCATCCCGAGGACCTGGCCCACATCGCGCCATACCCGACCGAGCACATCAAGCGGTTCGGCGAGTACAGCACGCACGAACTCGGCATCGAGCCCGAGGCGTACGACCCCAAGCTCGACGTCGACTTCACCCAGCTACGCGACCAGGAACCGGCCGCCTCCGGCTTCGGCGAGCGGGATCTGCTCGTCGGGGCGGACGGGGTCGGCTCCGCGGTTCGCCAGGTGCTGACGCCGCGGACCAACCCGAGGGACACCGGCGTTCGGTTCGTCATCGGCCGCACGCCGCTAACGGAGCAGTTCGCCGGCCTGTCCCGGGCCTACGGCGGGAAGATCGTCGGGGGCGGAGTGAGTCTGTTGCTCGGGGCGATGCGGTTCCCCATTCCGCCAAAGGAAGCGGCGGAGAAACTGGCACCCGAAGTAACGCTCCCTGACATCCATGACTACGTGCGCTGGGCCATGGTCCTCCCGCCGAACGGCTCTCTCGACACCTCGACGGCACAGGAGACCGCGCTGTCCAGGATGAAAGGTTGGCATCCGGACCTGCGGGCGCTCATCGAACAGGCCGACCCGGACAACAGCACCCTGCTGCCCATCGGGGTGGTCGAGCCAGGTGAGCGCTGGGCGCCCGGTCCGGTCACGCTGCTCGGTGGCGCCATCCACGCCACCCCTCCGACCGGCGGCAACGGTGCGAACACCGGCCTGCGCGATGCCGACCTGCTGGGCCGCTGCCTAATTGAGGCCGCCGAGGGCCGTCAAGATCCTCTCACCGCAGTCGACAGCTACGAGCGCCAGATGTTCGAGTACGGGGGCGAGGCCGTGCGGCACAGCCTCGCCGCGCTACCCGCCTTCGTACCGAACCTGGAACGACCCGAGCCGGCATAGGTCCAGAACCTCCCGGCCACGCCCTCAAGGCCGAACGGCACGTTTCCGGCGTGTTCCGGCTGGCCTCCTTGCAGGTGGGCCGCCCGCCGGGTTCTCCCGACCGGCCGCCCTGTCGTCAAACGACGAATGACCGCCCCTTCACCTGCTGATCTCGTGTTCCCGCTGGTCCGTGGAGCCTGAGCTCACGACTGGTCGGGCGGCACAGCTCCCTTCTCGCTCTGGAAAAGCTGATCCACGACGCCCAGCACCGCGGCACGAGCCTCGGGCGAGAGCTGTCCGGCGCGCATCGCGATCTCCTTGACCCCGTGTTCTTCTTGGAGCCGGCGCCAGAGATCCGCGTCCGCATTCATTTCCTCGGGCTGAGCCTCGGCAGCGTCGGTAGCCGGCTTGGCGTCGACACAGCCGTCCTCCAGCATTCGCAGCCGGCGTTCGACCGCGAGGACGGCAGGGTCGTCGTCCGGTTTGAGGAAGTAGTCCACGTGCTCGACCTCGAAGAGCTCGGCGAGGCTTTGCGCCTTCTCGACGGAGGGCACGGACTTCCCATTGCGCAGCTTGCGGATGTACTGGGGGCTCACTCCCACGTGTGCCGCGACTTCCGCGTCGGTGTAGCGCTGCCGGCCTTTGGGGCGCGCCGTGTCCACCAGACGTTGAAGACGGCGCCCGAACAACTGGGCAGTATCAGCCCCTTGATTGGGCGACGCTGTCGACTCCTGCCGGTGATTGGTCACAAATGTGGATCGTAGGCGGCAGTGATCGGCTCTGGAAGCTGAATAGCAACAATCGTTTCGCCGTCCGTACCTCGACCGCAAGCACTCAGCCATCTTCGGACCACTGGAACGCAGCCGATACCCCGGCTGCCTCATGCACAGCCCTCTGGGTTCCCGCTCACCGGAGGTGCTGCCGAATGACCCGATAGAGAAGGGAAGGTCGGAAACCCATGCTTCATGGTGGAAGTAACCAGGGCTGCGAACATGGCGCGGTTCGCGAACCGCGCACCCGCTCATCGGCTGGCGGCGGCTCTGGAAGCGGGCTCGCTCAGTGCCCAAGGGCTCCGGGTTACATTCGGCAACGACGTCCCGGACAGGGCAGTGGACTGGGCACGTACGCTCCTGGCGATGGAGATCATGTTCGCCAGCGATCTCGTTGGTTATGTCAAGGGCACGTGGCCTGAACACCGTGAGAGTGTCGGGCGCGCATTCAGAACCAGCCACTCTCATCGAGCACGCTGACCAGTGATGATGAGGCGTTCTAGGATCGGCCGTCAGTGGCGGTCAAAGACGCGTACAGAAACGGAGACTGCACGTTGCTGAGTTACCTCTCACCCGGTCTCCGGATGTGCCGCATCGCCTCCCCGGGCTTGGCGGCGCTGCCCCAGCATTGTGCGCGTCACGCGTCCATCAACGCCGCGGAGTTAGGTCTCTCGGCGGCTTCATGAAGGGACGCCGCTGCCAGGTTCTGTGTCCTGCCGGTCCAACAATCGCTGGAGATCCGACCACGATGCGCTGGAGGCGATTGCGCCGTCGATGCCAGGAGGTAATTGACGGGCTTCCGCTGCCCGTACCCTTCTCTGCTTCTCAACTGTGCGCCCGGCTCGCCGTGCAGCGAGGCCGTCCCTTGCACCTACGGCCGTTTCCCACGCCGGTGGTTCCCGATATGCCGACCGGTATCTGGCTGGCGACCGAGCACGAGGATTTCATCCTCTATGACGCCCAGACCAGCCCACTGCACCAGGAACACATCATTCTGCACGAGGTCGGACATCTGGTCTGCGACCACCGATCCATGGGCGGGGAACAGCATCTGTATCGGCAGATCAACCTTGCGGACCCGGCTTCCATTCGACAGGCCCTGCCCCGCGCCCGCTACTCGGACGAGCAGGAACAGGAAGCGGAGATGATCGCCAGCCTGATTCTGGAGGGCGCCGACCGCCTTGCCGCCCCGACCCTGCTGTCTGGGATGCTGGGCGGGCTGGAATCCGCGATGGGGCTGCGTAGAGCTCGCCATCGAGGATCATCGTGCTCACAGGACTAGAGGGCACCGGGATCATCACGCTGTGGGCGGTGGCCGTCGTCCGCGCCCCGCAAGGTGTCCGCAGTCGGGAGCAGCGCCCCTTGTGGTTCGCGATCGTCATGATCGCGCTGGCCATGTCAATGCATCTGGATCCCGTCACCACGGTTCTGGCCCACGTGGGCCCCAGCGCCCACTGGATCGATCTGACTACTCATCTGTTTAGCATCGTCGACGGTGCCGCCGTACTGTGGTTCATCCTCCAAGCCGCAAGACTCCAGCAGCACACTGTTTTGGTGTTCGGTGCCGCGATCGCGGTCATGGTCGCATTGGTGCTCCTGGACGTCGGTGCCACCCCACATAACCGCAATCAGATCGCTTCCTCACCGGACATCCCCAGTGTCCCGGACTCCTACTGGTGGATATTCTTCGCCTTCCACTTGACCGCGGATACCACCTGCGGGCTGGTGTGTTGGCGACACAGCCGTCGGGGCAGCATTCCCCAATCCCTCCGTTACGGATTGCGGCTGTTCGGCACGGGCATCCTCCTGGCCACTCTGCTGTGGGTGCTCAAGCTCGGGTACCTTGGGACCCGCTCAACGCTCTTCGACCCATTGTTCTCGCCCATCACTGGTGCCGAGGCCTTGTTCATCGCGGCCGGTGCGGCGTTGCCGTTCCTGATCCAGATTCGCGCTCTGTTGCGGTACCGCAGGTCTCACCGCGGCTTGGCCCTGCTCTGGCGAGACTTGGCCGCCGCCGCTCCCGATGTAGTGCTCTCACCAGGCAACCCCTTGCGTGCCGCGGCAGTGCCGATCCAACTGCGCCTGTACCGAAGGGTGATCGAGATCAGGGACGCCATGATCGTGCTGCGCAGCTATGTCGCGGAAACCACCGTCGACCAGGTGCGCCGGCACGTCACCGCTCACGCCGTCCCCGAGAACCAGGTCGACGCGCACATCACCGCCTGCTGGCTCACCGCAGCATTGCGCTCCCGGCGCATGGGCCAGACCCCCAAGGCCCAATCACTGAAGCTCACCGGGGGCGGCGCACACGACCTCACCGAGGAAATCAGCTACCTGCTCCGGATCGCCGCCGCCTACCGATCGTCGGTGGTCCACGACTACCGGGCCCTGCAGTCGGGCCCGAATCACTAGATTGGAAACACTCCTGTGCTCGTCGCCTTCGCCTTGACCCCCATGGGTGTGGAGGAAGTTGTCGCGGACTACATCGCAGATGCGGTGAAAATTGTCCGCGAATCCGGTCTCCCCAACCGCTCGGATTCCATGTACACCATGATCGAGGGTGAGTGGGACGAGGTCATGAGCGTAATCAAACGCGCTACGGAAGCGGTGGCGCTGAAGGCGCCCCGCGTCCAGGTGAGTATCAAGGTCGACGTGTGGCCGAACATGCCTGACCCCCTCAATAACAAAATTGCCCTTCTAGAGCAGCGCATCGTGGACACTGGAGGCAACGGATCTGGGCCCATCACCGACGATGCGTGAGGTCCCGATCATGATCTGCTGAGTTCTTGGAGCCTCGGATGCGCCGGCACCGCCGGACCGTCCGCCGGAATCGACAAGTAGTATCGCTCGTTGTTTGCCCAGCTGGTACGAACCGTCACCGGAAATTGTCCGCACGTCAGCATGCCTCTGCACACGGTGGTGGAGCGCCCAGTTGAAGGAATCAACCGCGGACTGAACTGGCGTTGCGGCACGCATGCCCCGGTGTTCCCTTACGTCTTGGCGAGCGTTATGCCCAACTGCTGCATGGCATCAGAGGCTGGCCCGCCTTCGGAGTGTTCAGTCCTGTACCTCTTGGTACAGGGGGACGGTGGCGGGTTCGACAGTTTCGGAGGGTGCGTGCCCGGCCTCCGGGCGGGTGGAAGAGCTTGTGGATACAGCGCCTCGACGGCGCCTGAGGCAGGCCCGCCCTGTCCAGAGGCACGATGCCGGCCCACGGGGCAGCATGCTGCACTGTCTCGCAGAACCTGGCGCCCATCGCCGGGCTCGGAGGAACAAGTCCGATGCCTGCCAGCACCCTGCCCGGTGCCGCAGCAGGATTGAGGCATGCTCCAAGACAGCACGCTGCTGGGGAGCACACCAAGCGGCGATATCCAATTTTGACCGCTTTGATCACAGGTATCGCCTATATGCTGGAGTTTCACCATAGTGCTTCATGAGAACGGTGCGCTTTTTGGACGGCCTTCCATTGTCGTCGCACCGGGTGCGATCCTCATCCCCGGTTGGCTGAGCCAAGAGGTTCAACAGGAACTTGTGACCTGCTCCCGGAAGTGGGCGATGGGGCCCGCCGGTATGCGGCGACCTCGTATGCCAGATGGCTCATGGATGCACATGCAGTCCGTGTGTCTCGGATGGCATTGGAAACCGTACCAATACTCGCGCATTGCGGATGACGTGGACGGGGAACGCGTACGTCCCATGCCGCAACGAATTAAGAGCCTTGCGCGAGCTGCTGTGCAGGACGCCGCCCAATTAGACCCTACCGTGAGCCACAATCCTGACGAGTTTTCTCCAGATGCCGCGATCATCAACTTCTACGATGATGATGACAGGCTAGGTATGCATCAAGATCGCGCCGAGGATAATTCGGCCCCAGTGGTCACCCTCAGTCTGGGCGATAGCTGCATCTTCCGTTTCGGTAACCCAGTGGGAAGAACTAAGCCATGGAAGGATCTAGTTCTCCAAAGTGGTGACCTGTTCGTTTTCGGTGGACCATCTCGACTCGCCTTCCACGGAGTCAGGCGCACATTACCCGGAACGTCACCGGCGGGACTAGACATTCGACGCGGCCGAGTCAGCGTAACCGTCCGGGAAACAGGAATCTCGGATCGTTGAATCGAAGCTTTAGCGAAGGGAATGAAAATGCTCACTAAATCTGATGCCGCAATTTTAGTGCGTGCCGCCAAGATTCGGATGAAGCTGACATGGGGTGACTTAGCTGGCGCGGTGGGCCGGCCGGTCGCATGGACCACAGCGGCCCTTCTGGGGCAGCACCCCATGACGAAGGAAGAAGCCGAGGCGGCAGCGACGCTACTGGGACTCAGCCAAGATGCCGTTGAGGCTTTCCAGCTACAACCCACCCGTGGCACTGAAAGCCCTTCAGTGCCGACCGACCCGACGGTCTATCGGCTGCACGAAGTGGTTCAAGTCTATGGGACCACTATCAAAGAACTCATCCATGAAGAGTTCGGCGACGGAATCATGAGTGCAATCAACTTCCGCTTGGAGGTAGATCGGAAGTCGGACCCGGAGGGCGACCGTGTTGTCATCACACTCGATGGGAAATTCCTCGCCTACCAGTGGGAGTAGGCAACCTGACACCCCGAGAGGTCTTCATCAACGCGCAGACGCCTGCATTTAGATTGCGTGAGATTGAGTGAGCGTGCAAGTGGCATATGTGCCCGGCTTGGGGCAATTCGTGAATTGAATCGAAGGGTTTTCACGATGATCGAATCCGCCCTTGCGGGCCTGTGGGCGGGCTACGGACTGGCTGTACCCGTGGGTGCGGTGGCTGTGCTCATGGTCAATATGACAGCGCAGACTTCGTTCCGCATAGGTGCATCGGCAGCCCTGGGAGCGACAACCGCGGACGTCATGTATGCAGTGATCGCTGTAACAGGAGGCGCCACCGTGGCGGGCGCGATACAGCCCTTCTCGACTCCTCTACGCTGGGTCGCCTTCGGCATCCTGGCCTTCATGGCAATTCGAATCTTCATAACTGCCATGCGCCGAGGTCGTGCAGCAGGGCTCGGCGAGCGGCAGAAAGGAAAAAATCTACGGCCTCTGAAATCCTACACGATGTTCCTCGGGCTGACGGCCCTCAATCCGTGGCCAGCCATCTACTTTGTCGCACTCATCCTGGGCCGGCAGTCGCAAGAACGCATGTCGGGCACGGACTCGGTGGTCTACGTGCTGGCGATTGCAGTTGCCTCGGCCAGCTGGCAACTCCTGCTAGCGGGCGGTGGCGCGATATTCGGCAGACTTCTCACTGGCGCACGTGGCAGGGTATTGACCGCCATGGTATCCAGTGTCCTGATTCTTGGACTGGGCGTCAGCATGGTCATGGACCAGTGACCCGCAGGGTCGGCACAGTTTGGGCGCGCTCCCGAGGAATGGGGGCGCGCCCAAGTCGCTGTGCAGGCCACGGCTATCTGCGGTCACGTGAGAGATTCAGCAGGCTGGCGCTGTAGGTCTGGATGGAGACGATCATGGACCCACTTGCGGAAGTCCAGGATCAGGCTCTCATGGGGGGTATGGAATTCCTCGAAGTATGAGGAAGCGGTTGCATTCTGAACCCGTTCGCATGCTTCGAAATCTTCCCGAGCCGTGATGTCAACGAGAGCGGCGGCGTCGTCGGGAGAGAACCCTGGCATTTTTATTGCATCCGGATGGAACAACCATTGTGTGATGACCCGGGTGCGTGCCGGTGCTACTGGTTCAAAGCGCATGCACATTACGTGGTCGGGGATGAACATGAGGTGGACATTGGGCCATAGCAGGATCCCGTGAAACGTTCGTGCATCTTCCGGAAGGACGCCAGGAAGGGTGGCTGCTGCAGGCTTCCCTGAGAGGGAGAAGCCGGTGACTTCGTCCGCAAGCAGCGAGCCTTCCATCTTGGGGCCGTCGGGGCCGCTGACGGTGCCATACCCGGTACGCCAGCTGGGAAGGATCTGGCAGATCTCGGGGTGCATCGTGGGGCAGTGGTAGCACTCACAGAAGTTCTCGTAGAGGATCTTCCAGTTTGCCTCAACGTCGTACGTGACCTCCTTGGCCACCTGGAGGTCTTCGCATCCATATCGGCCGGGTACGTCCTTGTCACCGAAGCGGTGCTGCAATAGCGGCCCGATCTGCTCCATAAGCGGCTTGGCCAACGGGTCCAGATTGACCCACAGGTAGCCCAGCCACTCGGTCACCTGTGCGGTGAAAAGATGCCGTTCCTTCGTCTCGGGCGGCAAATCGTGCAGGAAGGGTGCGGAGGTGAGATGACCGTCCAGGTTGAAGGCCCAGCCGTGATACGGACAGCGGATGGAGTTTTTGAATTGGCCCTGTTTCTCCGTACACAGCGTGGCGCCACGGTGCCGGCAAAGGTTGATCAGGGCACGTATCTCTCCATCAGGCTTCCGCACCAGGATCAGGTCTTCTCGACCGGCCCGCGCGCGTATGAAGGAGCCGGGGGCGGCGATTTGGGAGGAACGAGCCACGCAGAGCCAGGATTTTTCAAAGATCCTTTCCTGCTCCAGGTTCAGATGCTCTTCGCTGGTGTAGTAGGAGGGCGGCCACGGGATCGTCATAGTGATGCCCCTTGCGAATAGGTGGCGAAGGCGGGGTGCCTCGCCCAGGTGGCGTTGGTGGCAGGCCGCAATGCTGCGGTCATGGCTTGGGAACGTCGGAGACTGCCGGCTGCACGGCGGGGGCGCAGTGGGCCAGGAGGCGATCGATGAGCTCCGCACTGGCGCCCAGATACTGGGCAGGGTCGAGAAGGTCGCTGAGCGGGAGGTCTGTGAGGTACTGCAACACCTCAGCGTCAGCAGCCAGATTCTGTGCGAAGGTACCCTCACCCTGGCCAGCGGCATTGGTGAGCGCGGTAATGTGCTTCTTCGCTGAAGCCTTGCCCATGGCGTCACTCAGCCGGGCGACGACGCGCTCGGCGACGACTTGACCCCCGGTCAGCTGCAGGTTCTGGGCCATCCGTTCGCGGTCCACGGTGAGTCCCTCGCACAGTTCCGCGGCGGTGTGAGCTGCTCCGCCGGTGATGCGCAGGGCCTCGCGCAGTGGGTTCCACTCGGCATGCCAAGCACCAGATGGTCGCTCATCTTCGCTCACCAGGCAATGAGCAAGGGTGGCGGCGAGGGGAGGCACCTGCATCGCCGCGGAGACCAGGAGGGTGGCCAGGACGGGGTTGCGCTTTTGCGGCATGGCGGAAGATGCTCCGCGTCCCTCGACTGCCGGTTCGGCTGCCTCGGACACTTCGGTGCGTGCCAGTACCTGCACGTCTGCACCAAGCTTGCCCAGGGTGCCGACGAGGAGGGAGAGATCGGCTCCGAGAGCGGCTATCGGGACTCGGGCGGTGTGCCATGGCAGGAGAGGTGCGGCAAGTCCCAGCTCTTCGGCGAATGCCTCGGCCAGCAGTAAAGCGGGGCTGCCGTGTTCGGTTGAGGCCCCATCCAGCAGCGCGTATTCGTGATAGGCGGCCAAGGTGCCAGCGGCGCCACCCAATTGGGCAGGCAAGGAGGTCATGGCCGCCTGGGTGCGTTGGGCTGCCTGGTGGATGGCGAAGAGCCATCCGGCTGCCTTGAGGCCGAAGGTGGTAGGCACGGCATGCTGTGTCAGGGTCCGTCCGGCCATGGGGGTGTCGCGGTGGAGGGCGGCCAGGCGGGCCAGGGCGCGGAGGATCCGTTCGACGTCTTGGTGAATCAGCTGTAGGGCACGGGTGGCGACCAGCATGGCAGCGGAGTCGAGGATGTCCTGGCTGGTTCCCCCGCGGTGGACGTGGTCGGCGGCCGCGGGGTGGTCAGCGGCCACGGTGCGCTGGAGTTCAGTCACCAGAGCGACCACAGGGTTTGCGGCCTCACGGGCCCGGTGAGCCAGGTCGGCGATGTCGTATCGGTCGGCTCGGGCAGCTGCGGTGATGGCTTTGGCGGACGCTTTGGGGATCAGTCCGAGGCTTGCCTGCGCCCGGGCCAAGGCTGCCTCAGCATCCAGCATCGCCTGCAGCCATGCCCTGTCGCTGACGGCCGCCTCGATGGGGGTGCCGGAGCTCACTGTGGACAGCAGTCCGACGTCTACCAGTTCATGCGGGGTGGTCATGCCGGCTCGACTCCTTCGGTGGGGCAGCAACCAGGGCGGGGGCGGTCAGAGCAGCTCGCGCAATGGCGTCGGAATCGCTGAGGATCACCGAGTTCACTCCGGGACGGACGCCGGCGGCGGTGACCCAATGGACGTGTTCAGTGGGGATGCCGTAGGCAAAGCGTTTGGGGTGCGGGGTGCCGGAGGCATCGAGGACCCTGTAGGGCCGTTCGGTGACGGCCAGGCCGCCGGTTTGGTAACCAGGGCCGGACGGGTCGGCGATGTGGTAGGCGCTCGCCGCGCCGGCCTTCACGAGTTGGGTCAGCAGGACGTCTTGCGTATTGCGGATATCCGTTTCGGGCAGCCTGGCCTCGATCACGGCGGTGACGGGGAGGGGCCGGGAGTTGGTGATTGCGGACGTGACCAGGAAGCGGCTGCCGAGCCGGTCAGGGTGGACGGTCATGCGGGGTCCGACGACGCTCAGTATTCCGGCTTCCATGAGGGCGACCATCTCGCGTACTCGACGTGCGGGAGGCCCGATGGACAGGAAGGCGTTGAGTGGTGTGTACCACTTGTCCAGGTCCGTGTCATAGGAGGTGCCGCTGATGCCTCCGTGGTCGGCGATGAGACGGATCTCGTTGCGCAGGTCGCGCAAGACATCGAGGGCGGCCTTGAGCGGGTCGGATACGTTGCCCTGGTCGGCGTGCGCAAGGTCTTGTCGCAGGTACGGCAGCAGCCAGTTGTGGAACTCTGCGATGCTGGTGAAGCAGTGGTCTCCGTACGGGCGGTCGATACGCTCCCAAGACCAGCGCTCGTGCGGTGCGATGGTGAACTCGTCCAGCAGGTGCTCGGTGGCTGCATCGTCGTCCGTGGCGCTGTATTTGCTGAGGAAGCGCTCCCCCAGGCAACGGCAGTGCCGGTTGGTCAGCAAGGTCGCGTAGTAGACCGCCTGCACCTCGCGGCTGACCAATGGCCATACGTCCCGCCGGAAGTTCACCGTCCGGCCTGCGTCAGCACACTCACGCAGGTCCCTGATGAGTTCTGGTGTCAGGAACAGGGGCTGATGGCGCTGGGAAACGCCCTTTTCGTTCTCGCCCCGTGCGTGGTAGGGGATGCCACGCCGAGAGCCGGCCAGCAGTCTGGGCTCGCGGCCAGAGGGCCGGTAGATCAGTGAACCCTTGTGGCTCTCGAACCGTCCACCGCGGCCGGTGGTGAGGAGTGCCAAGTAGTCGAAGAAGTTCAGCCCCAGACCGCGTAGGGCTACTGCTTCCTGTGGCCGGATGGTGGAGAGGTCGGCGTCGGCGGGGTTGGAGGGGGCGAGATAGGTCAGGTTTCGCTCGGCGGCGTGGGCGGCCAGACGGGTTTCGTTGGTCCCGCGTTCGTCGAGGTGACCTTGCGCCAGGATCACTGCGTCGAGGTCGCTGAGCACGTGTCCGGTGCTCAGGATGATCTCCTGGCGTTCTCTTGTCGTGTCTTTCAGACCGATGGCTGTGGCGCGCTCGTGTCGGATCTGTACCGAGGGCGGTGCGGTCGTGACGATGTGTTGGTACGCCCAGCGCAAGTAGTGGCCGTAGAAGGAGCGGGACGGGTAGGTGTCCGGGCCCAGCTGGCGAGCCTCGGTGCGTATGTGTGCGGGGTAGTCCGACAGTGATCCCATCAGGGTCAGAAAGCGTGCCCACTCATACAGGCTGGGGCCCTCCTGGATTGGCCCGTCGCACTCGACGCTCTCGTCGGAGAAGATGGTCACTTGGCAGGCGACCGTGTTCATCAGTAGCTCGTGCGGCTGGTCTGTCCGCCACACCCGCCCTGGCCCGGGATCGTAGGGGTCGATGATGTGGATGTGCAGGCGGTCGTCGGGCGCCAGGTCGGGGACGTTGGCGCAAAGCCGCTCGAGAACTGACAGGCCACGTGGCCCGGCCCCGACGATGGCTATCTTCTTCGTCTCCGGTAAGTCAGGTGCCTGGTGCATGCATCCTCCATAGGGATGGGTCGGCTGAGGCATCGGAACGCGGTGCACGGCAGCGGGTTCGGCTCGTTGAGGGAAGAGCCGAGCTTTGCTGGTGATGACGTGGCGTCACTGTGCCGTCCGGCACTGGTTGCAGTGCCGGATCGTGGCCGGCCGTGGGTGGACGGAGGTGTGGGACATGGCTGTGGGTTGCGTAGCCTCAGCTTCCGGCTGGGGCACTGGGCCTCAGCTGCTGATGGAGCTGTTGCAGTGAGACCAGCTGGAAACTGCCGGCTCGCAGGGCTTGGATGCCGTACGCCGCGGCTTGGGCAGCCTCGATGGTGGTGAAGCATGGCGTGTCCCGCAAGACAGCCGCGGTCCGGATGCGCCGACTGTCCCCGCGTGCGGGGCTGGTGCCCGGAATGCTGATCACTAGGTGGACTTTGCCTGCGAGCACGGCATCCGCGATGTCTCGTCCGGGTGCGCCCTGGACAGGAATCTGCTTGCCACAGGTGCCAGTGCGTCGAAGCTGATCGGCGGTGTCGTATGTGGCGAGGATTTCGAACCCCAGGTCAGCCAGATGCTGAACGGGGCGTGAGACTGCGGCCAGCTCCTCTTCCTCAGCGCAGATCACCAGGCGCCCTGCGGTCGGCAGTGCCCCGTAGGCGGCGACCTGAGACTTGGCATAGGCCGCACCGAAGGTGGCGTCCAGGCCCATTACTTCGCCGGTGGATTTCATCTCCGGCCCCAGCTGGGGGTCGGCTCCCTCGCCTTGAGGGGTGGGGAAGCGGTGAAAGGGCAGGACAGCTTCCTTGACTGCGATCGGAGCGTCAGCGGGCAAGGCCGTGCCATCGCCGGAGTGCGGCAGGAGCCGCTCGGTGCGTAGCTGGGCGATGGAGACGCCGAGCATGATTCGAGCAGCTGCCTTGGCCAGGGGTACCGCTGTGGCTTTGGAGACGAAGGGAACGGTTCGGGAGGCTCGCGGGTTCGCCTCCAGGACGAACAAGTCCCCGTCTTTGAGGGCGTATTGAACATTGAGTAGACCCTGCACGCCGACGGCGCGGGCGATGGTGGCGGTGGCGTGGCGCACCCTGGCTATGACGGAGGTGGTGAGAGTGAGAGGGGGAAGGGTGCAGGCGGAGTCCCCGGAATGGATGCCGGCCGGTTCGATGTGTTCCATCACTCCGCCCAGAAACAGTTCATGGCCGTCGTAGAGGGCGTCGACGTCTATCTCCAACGCGTTCTCCAGGAACCTGTCCACCAGTGTGGGGCGCTCCTGGGAGATGCGCGGGGCGTGGCTGAGGTAGCGCTCCAGTTGCTGAGGGGTGTGGATGACTGCCATGCCTCGGCCGCCGAGCACATAGGAGGGCCGCACCATGACGGGATAGCCGAGTCGGTCGGCGGTGTGCTGTATCTGGGCAGGGGATGTGGCGGTGCCGAAGGGCGGGGCGGCGAGCCCGGCATCAGTGAGGATCTTGCCGAATGCCTCGCGGCTCTCGGCGAGATGGATGGCCTGGGGCGATGTGCCGACGATCGGGACACCGGCGTCGGCGAGCTCCTGCGCCAGGTCCAGGGGGGTCTGGCCGCCCAGTTGCACGATCACGCCGGCGACGTGACCTGAGCCCCGTTCGGCGTCGACGACCTCGAGCACGTCCTCTAGGGTCAAGGGCTCGAAGTACAGCCGGTCGGCGGTGTCGTAGTCGGTGGAGACCGTCTCCGGGTTGCAGTTGACCATGACGGTCTCATAGCCGGCGGCCTGAAGGGCCATCACGGCGTGCACACAGGAGTAGTCGAACTCCAGACCTTGCCCGATCCGATTTGCTCCGGATCCCAGGATGATGACCTTCGGGCGGTCGGTCTGCTCGGCTACCTCCGATTCGGCATCGGGGTCCAACTCGTATGCGGAGTAGTGGTACGGGGTGTGGGCGGCGAACTCCGCTGCGCAGGTGTCGACGGTTTTGTAGACAGGGCGGATACCAAGCTGGTGCCGCAGTGCGCGAACTGCCCGCTCTCCTTCTAGTTCAGGGCGGAGGGCGGCGAGTTGCCGGTCGGACACGCCGGAACGCTTCGCCTGTCGTAGCAGGTCTGCAGTCAGCGGCTCCTGCAGAAGGCGGGTGCGTAGCTCCACCAGTAACTGCAGCTGGTCACAGAACCAGGGGTCAACGGACGAAGCTTCGGCCACCTGCTGCACACTGGCGCCCAGCCGGAGGGCTCGCTCCATGGTGAACAGGCGTCCGTCATGTGGTGTGGCCAGGTGAGCAAGGACGGCGTCCAGGCCCTGGTCGACGGGGTCTGGTTGGTTCCAGAAGCCGTCGTCGTGGGCGCCGAGTGACCGCAGAGCCTTGCCCAGGGCTTCCGGAAAGCTGCGGCCCAGAGCCATCGCCTCGCCGACGCTCTTCATCGTGGTGGTGAGCTGCGGGTCGGCATCAGGGAACTTGTCGAAGGCGAAGCGAGGGACCTTCACCACGACGTAGTCCAGTGCCGGCTCGAAGCACGCGGGGGTCTCCTGCGTGATGTCGTTGCTGATCTCGTCGAGCGTGTAGCCGAGCGCGAGCCGCGCCGCGATTTTGGCGATGGGGAATCCGGTCGCCTTCGAGGCCAGCGCGGATGAGCGGGAGACTCGAGGGTTCATCTCGATGACAACCATGCGACCGGTATCAGGGTGCACGGCAAACTGGATGTTGCATCCACCGGTATCGACGCCGACCTGTCGCAGGACAGCGATGCCAAGGTCGCGCATGTTCTGGTATTCGCGGTCGGTGAGGGTCATGGCAGGTGCCACGGTCACCGAGTCGCCGGTATGCACACCCATGGCGTCGATGTTTTCGATGGAGCAAACCACCACGACGTTGTCGTTCCGGTCGCGCATGAGCTCCAGTTCGTACTCTTTCCAGCCGAGCACGCTCTCCTCGACCAGCACCTCGTTGACCGGGGATTCGGTCAAACTGGCACTGCCCAGGCGTTCCAGCTCGGCGACGGTGCGAGCCAGCCCCGAGCCCAGACCGCCCATGGTGAAGGAGGGGCGAATGACGACAGGAAGGCACAGCTGCGCAGCGGCGTCCCGGATTTCGGGCAGGGACCGGCAGACCATGCTGCGCGGCACGTCACCGCCGACGGAGCGGACGATGTCCTTGAAGCGTTGTCGGTCCTCGCCGCGCTGGATGGCTTCGACGTCGGCCCCGATCAACTCCACACCGTAGTGCTCCAGAACGCCTCGCTCATGGAGGGTGACCGCGGTGTTCAGCGCCGTCTGGCCTCCGAGGGTGGCCAGTAGGGCCTGCGGCCTCTCCCGTGCGATGACCTTCTCGACGAAGTCGGGGGTGATGGGTTCGAGGTAGGTGGCGTCGGCGATCTCCGGGTCGGTCATGATGGTCGCCGGGTTGGAGTTGACGAGGGTCACCCGCAGACCCTCCTCTTTGAGGACCCGGCATGCCTGGGTGCCGGAGTAGTCGAATTCGCATGCTTGCCCGATCACGATCGGCCCGGAGCCGATCACCATGACGTGGGCGATGTCGGTCCGCTTGGGCATCAGGATTCCCTGCCCTTCTCCATCAGCGTGACGAACTCATCGAATAGCAGCCGGGCATCGTGGGGGCCGGCTGCGGCTTCCGGGTGGTATTGGACTGAGAACGCCGGTACCTCCAGGCACTGGAGTCCCTCAACTGTGCCGTCGTTGGGGCAGTAGTGGCTGACCAGGGCTGTGCCGAAGGGTGTCTTGAAGGTCTGGCCGGGCACAGCGTCGAGGGCAAAGCCGTGGTTTTGCGACGTGATGGCGACCTGCCCGTTGCGGGCGTCTATGACGGGAACGTTGAGGCCGCGGTGCCCGTAACGCAGCTTGTAGGTGCGCAGCCCAAGGGCCTGTCCCAGGATCTGGTTGCCCAGGCAGATGCCGAACAGCGGGATGCGTCGCAGCAGTGCTTGGGTGACCACCTCGATCAGGGGACCTGCAGTGGAGGGGTCGCCGGGACCGTTGGGCAGGAAGAGGCCATCAGGAGCCAGAGCCTGTACTTCCTCGAAGGTGGAGGTCGGCGGCAGCAGATGGGTTTCGATGCCGCGTTCGGAGAGGAGGTTGTGGATGTTTTTCTTAATTCCGGTGTCCAGCGCGGCGATACGAAAACGGGTCGTGCCGGCAGCCGGTATGAAGCGCCGGCGCTCCACGCCTACCTCGTGAGCCAGGGCGGACCCAGCCATGGGCTTGCTGCCATGCACCGCGGCCAGCATGGCGGCTGTGTCGGTCACAGCCCCGGCAGAAAAGATGCCACCGCGCATGGTGCCCTGCTCCCGTAGGTGACGGGCAAGGCTGCGGGTGTCCACACCGGCAATGCCGACGATCTGCTGGCGGTGGAGCTCCTCACCAAGGGAGCGTGTGGCGCGCCAGTGCGAGGGATGGCGTGCGGGGTCACGTACTACATAGCCAGCAGCCCAGATGCGGTCGGATTCGTCGTCCTCGTCGTTCCAGCCGGTGTTACCGATCTGCGGAGCGGTCTGCATCACGATCTGGCGGTGGTAGGAGGGGTCGGTCAACGTCTCCTGGTAACCGGTCATTCCAGTACAGAAGACCATCTCTCCCAGTGAACGACCCGTCGCCCCGTAGGAAAGGCCCGGAAATACGGATCCATCCTCGAGTACGAGCACCGCAGAATGCTGTGCAGCGACGTATCCCATTAACTCACCCCTTCGATAATGTCTGGCAGGGATCGGACATGCACAATCGGAATATTGTGGCTGGATGAGCTGATGCCGCTTGCAGTGCAACAGCGACCTCTGGAACGATTCATATCCGAGCGGCGACGTTGCGCCGGCGCCTCGCACCTTGCATTCCATCGAGAGGAAAGCCTGTGATCACCTGTTGCATCCAATACAGAATTGATCCCTGGAAGCTGGAGGACTTCGAGCGATACGCGAAGGCATGGCCACCCGTCATCGAAAGGTGCGGCGGCGATCTCACAGGCTACTACCTTCCGAAAGAGGGCGAGAATAATTTCGCACTCGCTCTGATCAACTTCGCGAGCCTCGCCGATTATGAGAAGTATCGCGAACGACTTGCCGCGGACGTGGAGGCGGTCGAGAATATTCGCCAGATGAAAGAATCCGGCTGCATTCTCGTTGAGTCCCGATCCTTTCTCCGGAAGGTGTGATCCCGCGGGGCGGGAGGATGGTGTTGGCCGGCGCGACCGGCCAACACCATCAATCGATGGCCACGGAGTCCGACCCGAGGGCGGGGCGGCTACTTCACTCGCCGCCCAGCATCACCGACAGCAGAGCCATGCGGATGGGGACCCCGTTGTGGGCCTGTTCCCAATAGCCGTTGAAGGGTGTCGAATCCAGGCTGGAATCGATTTCTCCCTTGCGTGGCAGAGGATGGAAGACGGCAAGGTCTGGTTGTCCGTACTGCTCGAGCAGGCTGGCAGTCAGCGGGGTATCACCACGCAACACTCCGTCTGCCGGACGAACACTCGACACCTCATCGAGAATGGTCGGTGAGGAGTAGATCGCGTCCACCTGTGGCAGCACCTCCCGTAGATCCTCACAGATCTCCAGGTGCGGGCCGCGTTGCGCACACTCCTCGCGCAGCTGGGAGTCCAGGCCCTTTCCGGGGGCGGCCACCGCGTACACGGTGCAGTCGTAGTCCCGAAGGCCGCGTAGCAATGAGCGCGTGCAACGCATTCGCAGGTCGTTGACCACGCCGATACGCAGCCCGTCGATCTTGCCGAAGCGTCGCCAGACGGAGTACAGGTCGGTGAGTGTCTGGGTGGGATGCTCGCCTGTGCCGTCACCCGCGTTGATGACCGCGGCGCGGTCGCCGGCAGCATGGGCTGCCAGGGCCGCAACGCCGGTCTCGGGGTGTCGGACGACGATGACATCGCCGTACTCCGACAGCATCCGGAAGACGTCGTAGAGGCTTTCTTGGGTTGCGCCTCCGGCCCGAGTGACTTCGGGGTCTGCGAATCCGGTGACCGCGCCGCCGAGGCGGAGCATCGCTGTTTCATGTGCCAGGCGAGTGCGGGTGCTGGCATCGAAGAAGGCTGAGACCAGGACGCGGCCGGCGAACCGGAGGGGCAGTGCGCCCTGTTCGGCAGCGAGCCGTAGAGCTTCTGCCTTGGTGAACAGATTTTCCAGGTCCCGGCGTTGGAACTGCTGCATCGACAGCAGGTGCCTGCCGTGGAGAGCCTCAGGTGGGGCGGGGGCGGTTACCACCACACGCCCTCGACTGTCTTTGCCGTCCAGGTGCGCGAGTCCACCATGGCGTACCCCGGGGAGACTGGCAGCTGCACGCTGTCGGCCTGCTGGTCGATACCGGTGATCGCGAGCATCAGCCGCTCAATGAGCAGGCCCTGGGACATCGGAGGGGCGCCCGGAGTGATGGGGCAGGTGGTCTCCTCGATCAGCCATTTGCGCTGCATCGCCGCGTCCGGGTAGCCCGGGGCCTCGGGCACCAGCCGGCTGACGAGCTTCTCGGCATTCGCCGGCGTCAGCTCCGCGTCCTCCGGCAGGCCGATGACCTCTTCGATCGGCATGGAGTCATGGGTCCACTTCCACAAGAAGGTGCGGTTGCCGTAGACCTGGCCGGTCAGCATGAACTGGCACTGCGGGTTCCGTCGGAATGCCCGGTGCAGCATGTAGCGTGCCGGGAACTGGTACGGCTCGATCTCGTCGAATATGTAGTCGCATCCTGCGACGAACTCGTCCGCGGTCTCCGCTGAGATGCCCTCCGTGTAGACCTCGATTCGTACATCCGGGGTCATGTCGTGGACGATCTCGCCGACGACCTCGGCTTTATTGCGGCCGACGTTGCCGAAAGTCGCGCCAAGCTGCCGGTTGATGTTCGAGTATTCGAAGGTATCGAAGTCCGCGATCTTCATGCTGCGGACGCCGAGGCGGGCCAGTCGTTCCACCAGGCTGCCGCCGATACCGCCGCATCCTGCGATGCCGATGGTGCAGTCGCTCAGCTTTTCCTGACGGTGCCGCGCCTCATCCTCTGAGTCACCTAACCAGCCCAGATTGCGCCTCACTCGCGACCAGTACAGCTCCTCGTCGTACTTGGCCTCATGCACATGAACGGTCGACTTTCCCATGGTCACCCTTCCTGGCGTGAAATTCCTGCATAGGGCAGTAGAGGAACGTTCAGCGGTCGAGCACGAAGGCCCTCGATGACTGATCCTCGCTAGACAAGCTAAACAATAGTTCGGCCGCACACAAGGTGTATTACTCGTAGTCACTTCCGTTAACAACGAAATGCACGCGTAACCCCTGCGGCATATGCGTGAAACCCTCCAGGGATGGGACTAAAGCGACATTTCGTCCAACAGCTTTCCGTTACCAAAGTTTCGGAGCGGCGCAAACGTGCTTCGCAAAAAGACCCCCGTGAAGGTAATCGCATCGTCAGCAATCGAAGCATTTGATATGACGCCGAGGTACGGTTCCATTCCTCCTCAGCAGCGCCTGTGTCCTGAGGAACTCTTATTTCGATGGAGAGCGAAACGTAGATGCACTCGCTGCTCCTCGGCAGCCGCCGTAGTCGGACGGGCAGCTCTGAGGTGGCGGGCGTCGCTTCCCTCCCTCTCACATCAGGAGGTTCCGTTGAACAGCCCTCACCTGTTAACCATCCGGCCCGAGCCCGGTGAATTCGCGTGGACCTTCGGCGGAGTCCCTCCCGTGGCCCGCCTCACCCCGGATACCGCCCTGGCGGTGTACACGGAGGATGCCTTCGCTGGTGGGGTGCGGTCTGTCACCGACCGAGTGTCGAGGGTCTGCACCTTCCCCCTGCTCAACCCTCAGACCGGCCCCTTCTACATCGAGGGGGCGGAGCCCGGTGACACGCTCGCCGTGCACCTGGTCTCCATCGAGCCGGCCCGGGACTGGGGTGTCTCCAGCACAATTCCCCTCTTCGGGGCCCTCACCTCCTCGCCCACCACCGCAACACTGCAACCCCCTCTACCGGAACGGACATGGATCTGGGAGCTGGACCGGGCCCGGCGCACCTGCCGGTTCCAGGCACAAGACAGCGACATCGTCGTCGACCTCCCCATGGATCCCATGCACGGCACCGTCGGGGTGGCCCCCGCACACGGTGAGGTGCGCTCCGCCTTGGTCCCTGACGCCCACGGCGGCAACATGGACACCCCGGAGATGCGCGCGGGGGTCACCTGCTTCCTTGGCGTCAATGTCCCCGGAGCGCTGCTCAGCCTGGGCGATGGCCACGCCCGCCAAGGCGAGGGCGAGTCCTGCGGGGTGGCGGTCGAGACAGCGATGAACACCACGGTGCTCATCGGCCTGCTCAAGGGCGTGAGGACGCCATGGCCTCGCCTGGAGTCCGACACCCACATCATGACCGCCGGCTCCGCACGGCCCTTGGAGGACGCCTTTCGCATCGCCCAACTGGACTTGGTGCACTGGCTCGGTCGGGACTACGGCCTCTCCCACATGGACGCCTACCAGCTCATCACCCAGGCCCTGGAATCTCCCCTGGCCAACCTGTGCGACACCAACTACACGGCCGTCGCGAAGATGCGCAAGGCCTGGCTTCCGCCGGCCACACCTCACCGGGGCCTGCACGAGCAGCTACGCGAAACCAGCCGTCAGTTGCTGTAGCCGCTGGGAGCGGAGCGCTGCATGACGACGTGATCGGCTCTGTCACGGCGAGCCTGCCGCATCCAGCGCCTCAACCGCGAAACAGCGGGTGCCATCGAGAGAACTCACGTGGCGAGACGCCAGAAGAGGTGCCGTATGCATGTCGTACAACCCGTGAAATTCGCCAACGTCTGCTACGAGATCCGCGGCCCGGTCCTTGAGGAGGCCATGCGGCTCGAAGCGGCAGGTCACCGCATCCTCAAGCTGAACACCGGCAATCCGGCGGCGTTCGGCTTCGAGTGCCCGCCCGAGATCCTGGAGGACGTCCTCCGCTCGATCGGCACGGCGCACGGCTACGGCGACGCCAAGGGCCTGCTCTCCGCCCGCCGCGCGGTGATGCAGCACTACCAGACCAAGGGCATCGAGCTCTCCGTCGACGACATCTATCTGGGCAACGGCGTCTCCGAGCTGATCCAGATGTCGATGCAGGCGCTGCTCGACGACGGCGACGAGGTGCTGGTCCCGGCCCCCGACTACCCGCTGTGGACGGCGTCGGTCTCGCTCTCCGGCGGCACCGCCGTGCACTACCGCTGCGACGAGCAGGCCGACTGGATGCCGGACCTCGCCGACATCGAACGCAAGGTCACCGACCGCACCAAGGCCATCGTCGTCATCAACCCCAACAACCCCACGGGTGCGGTGTACGGCGACGAGCTGCTGCGCGGCATCGCGGAGATCGCCCGCCGGCACAACCTGATCGTCTGCGCCGACGAGATCTACGACAAGATCCTCTACGACGACGCCACCCACACCCCGTTCGCCGCGCTCGCCCCCGACCTGCTGACGCTGACCTTCAACGGCCTGTCCAAGGCGTACCGCGTCGCCGGCTACCGCAGCGGCTGGCTGGCGGTCTGCGGCCCCAAGGCGCACGCCGCCTCGTACATCGAGGGGCTGACGATCCTCGCGAACATGCGGCTGTGCGCCAACATGCCGGCGCAGCACGCGGTCGCCACCGCCCTCGGCGGCCGGCAGTCGATCAACGACCTGGTGCTCCCCGGCGGCCGGCTGCTGGAGCAGCGCGACACGGCCTACGAGGCCCTGATCCGGATACCGGGCATCAGCTGCGTCAAGCCGAAGGGCGCGCTGTACGCCTTCCCGCGGCTGGACCCCGCGGTGTACAAGATCAAGGACGACCGGCAGATGGTCCTCGACCTGCTGCGCGCCGAGAAGATCATGATCGTCCACGGCACCGGCTTCAACTGGCCCGAGCCGGACCACTTCCGCCTGGTCACACTGCCCGGCAAGGACGATCTGGCCGACGCCGTCACCCGAATCGGCGCCTTCCTCGACGGCTACGGACAGCCATAGGCTGCTGGACTTTTCGAAGCGGGCAGAGAAATACCCCGGTGGGTGCTCTGGCATCGCCAGGGCACCCACCGGGCTCGGGGGTTGGCTCCACCCGAGGCCCGGCGCCCCTCCGGGGGAAAGGGGTCACCGGGGGTCTGTTTACGGCTGGGCGTCAGCCAGCGGGGGCGCGCTGACAGGCTCCGGCGCGGTGCCGGCTTGGGGCCGGCGGATGAGTGCGAAGCTGGCGACGGCGCCCAGGAGAGCTACGCACGCGCCGACGATGAAGGCGGTTCGCATGCCGGTGGCGAAGGCGTGGTCGGCCGCCGCCCGAAAACCTTCCCGCACAGGGGCGGGCACGGAGGCCGCCGTGCCGTTGATGTTGCCTGTGGCGACTTCGGTTGCCAGGCCGCTCACGTTCTGGTGCAGGCCGTGGAGCCGGCCGGCCTGGGAGGTCAGGTCGTGGGAGACGGCCACAGCCATGACCGCTCCGATGCCACCGAAGCCGGCGTTCATGCCAACGATGCGCATCGTGGAGTTGATACCGGAGGCCATCCCGGACCGGGCGGCCGGCACGATGCTGATGGCCACGTTGCTCATCTCACCGTTGATCAATCCCGTTCCCAGGCCGCTGATCAGCCCGCCGATCGCGTAGTTGGTCCAATCGCTGTCAAGCGGGGCGAAGGCCAGGAGAGTTGCTCCGGCTGCGACCAGGAGCTGGCCGATGGCGAGCAGTGCGCGCGAGGAGATGCGGTTGGCCAGGCGCGCTCCCAGGGGGCCTGCGCCGAAGAGGGGGATGGCGAAGGGCAGCATCGCCATGCCTGCTTGCAGCGGGCTGTAGCCGAGTACGCCTTGGAAGTAGAGCGGCGTGTAGAGGAACAGGCCCCAGAAGGCGATGGACAACACCAACGGTGCCAGGCTGGCGCCGAGGAAGGTGCGGTTGGCGAACAGGCGCAGGTCGATCAGCGGGTAGGTCTGCCGCAGCTCCACGAAGACAAAGACGATGGCAAGCACAGCCCCCGCAGCCAGGGTGGCGACGATGGTGGGGCTGGTCCAGCCAATCTGCGGCGCCATGACGATGGAGTAGACCACCAGCAGCACTGCTCCGCTGAAGAGCACCAGGCCCTTGAGGTCCATGCGTGTGGCATGAGGGTCCTTGGACTCCCGCGTGCGCATCAATCCCAGGATGAGCATGGCGATGCCGAACGGCGCGTTGAGCAGGAACGCCCATCGCCAGCCACCCAGGTTCACAGCGAGTCCGCCGATGAACGGGCCCAAGGACGCGCCCAGCCCGGAAGCGACTCCGAAGACCGCGAAGGCATGGACGCGGCGCGGGCCCGTGAACTCCTGAACGAGGAGGGCGAGCGAAGAGCTGAACATCCCTGCCGCGCCGATGCCTTGAGCGACCCGTCCGACGTTGAGCCACAGCACAGCCGGGGCCAGTCCGGCGAGCAAGGAAGCGGCGGTGAAGAGGGCGAGCCCTGACAGGAAGACCTTCCGACGGCCGAACAGGTCCGCCAGACCACCGCCGGCCATCAGCAGGGCGGCGAAGGCCATGGTGTATCCGTTGATCACCCACTGTTGGTCGCTGAAGCTGACGGAGAAATCGCGGTGGATGTCGCGCAGGGCAACCGAGGCGACCGTGTAGTCCAGCGGCAGCAGAAACGTCGTCACGCTGCTGACGATCAATGTGCTGACCGCATAGCTCATGCGCAGTTTCGGGGTCATGCAATTCCTAGCTCAGCGTCGGGGCGCATTTTGGGGTGCGGACGCAGCACCTGGGAATGACGGTCCCAAGGATCTCTTCGAGGAGGATTGTCGGGACCGTGGCATTCGGGGGCAGATGCCTCACAGCTCCCCTCCGGATGCACCGGCGAGGGAAATTTACTAAGACGATCCTGGCAGGCTGGGAGACAGATTCTCTAGCGTCTATCGGACCAACACGTTCGGGCTGACTCGTGCCCGAGAACGGCTGCGGCGGTCTGCCGAGGGCAGACCGCCGTGCGGGGTTCGTTTCGTCATGCTGCGGGAGGATCCTCGTTGAGGGTGCTGGCCCAGTTCAGGAACTGTGCGATCTCAGGCTGCGCCAGGCGGTAGTAGCGGTGCCGTCCTTGTGGCTTGACATCCAGCAGACCTCCGGCAACCAGCTTGCTCAAATGCGAACTGGCGGTCGAGGCTGCTGTCCCTGCGACATCGGTGAGCTCGCTGGCAGAGTAGGCCTTCCCGTCAAGCAGCTTGTACAGGATGCGTACACGGCTCGAGTCCGCCAGAAGAGAGGCGACCATCACCAGCCGCCTTTCCTTGCTCATGTCACGTTCTCGAAGACTCCCGCTGCCTCCCTCGCGAAGCCCCCGGAATCGTGGCTGATCGGTGCTTAATAACGGAGAGATGGATCCGCCTTGCATTCGACCCAGCCCTTTCTTCGCTGGCGGCCGATGCCCCACGCGGGTCGCTATCAGGGCATCGGCCGCGACGTCTTGAAACGCGCTCAGCTTGAACGATGGCCGTGCTGGAGTGGATCAGAAGTGGATGTCGACTCCGTAGTTCTTGATCCACTTATTGAAGCTGACGATGTACGACATGCTGTGTGCCGGGCTGGGAGCTGTGCCGATGTAGGGCACGGGCCGGGTGCCGTCGAGAATGCCGGCAACCTTTGCACGGTCGAAGAGGTCGAAGACCGGTTCAGTGGGCCGCTCCAGCAGCGCTGCCAGCTGGGCACGGACGTGCTTGAGGTACTTGTCGTCGCGCGCCGCGGGGTAGCCGCTCTTCTTCCGCCACGCGACCGATTCGGGCAGAGCATCGGCGACGGCGTGCCGCAGGAGCCCCTTTTCCATGCCTCCCATCTGCTTGATGTGCCACGGCACGTTCCACACGTACTCCACCAGGCGGTGGTCGCAGAAGGGAACCCGAACCTCAAGCCCCACGGCCATGCTCGCCCGGTCCTTGCGGTGCAGCAGGGCCGGCAGCCAGTGTGTGAGGGCCATGTAGAACACTTCACGCAGACGGGCGTCGGTGCCGGTCTCACCCTCCAGACGTGGCACTTCGGCCATGGTCTCCAGGTAACGCTGGTGTGCGTACTCCTGCGGCTTGATCTTGGCGATGTGGGAGTCGTGCAGGAGGTCGGCGAAGGCCATTCCTTCACGCAGCCACGGGAACCCGTCGTGGTGCAGGGCCTGGGGATCCTGGAAGTAGTAGTAGCCGCCGAACACCTCATCGGCGGACTCCCCCGACAGGGCGACGGTGGAACGTTCCCGCACGCCCTTGAACAGCAGATACAGGGACGTGTCGAAGTCTCCCCAACCGGGCAGGTCGCGGGTCTTGAGACCGATGTCCTCGTGTTCGATGAGCAGGTCGTTGCTCAGCACGATGGGAGTGTGATTGCACTTCACGTGGTTGGCGACTTCACGGGCAAAGGGCGCGTCGAGGGAGGACCACCAGGTGTCCTCCGGGGTGCTGCTGCTCGTGATCTTGTCACTGTCGACGAAGTCGACAGCGAAGCTGTCCAGGGTCTGGCCGGTGGAGGCGCGCAGGTTCTTCGCCGCCAGAGCAGTCATGGCACTGGAGTCGACGCCGCCGGACAGCAGGGAGCACAGCGGGACATCGGATATGAGCTGGCGGGTGGTGATGTCCTCGAGATAGTCCCGAACGGTGCGGATGGTTTCCTGTTCGGTGTCGGTGTGCAGAAAACTGGTCAGCTGCCAGTACCGCCGCTCGATGCCGCCTTCGCGGGTGAGTTCGAAGACATGGCCCGGTCGCAGCTCGCGCATGCCACGGTAGATGCCTTCGCCGGTAGTCCGCGGCCCCGGGAAGATCAGCAGCTCGGAAAGCCCGGTCAGGTCGATGCCTGCGCTGACCTTGGGGTTGGCCAGGATCGCCTTGGGCTCCGACCCGAAGACCACTCCCCCGTCCAGGGGGTAGTAGTAGAGCGGCTTGATGCCCAGGCGGTCTCGGACCAGGAGCAGACGCTCCTGGCGCTGGTCCCAGATGGCGAAGGCATACATGCCGTTGAGCCGGTCGACGAAGGCGTCGCCCCACTGAAGGTAGGCGTGGAGGACAACCTCGGTGTCGGAGCGGGTGCGGAAGTTGCGCCCCAAGGCGCTGAGCTCGGTGCGCAGTTCCTGGAAGTTGTAGATCTCGCCGCTGTAGGTGAGCACCACATCGCCGGCCTGGGAAGCCATCGGCTGCTTGCCGCCGTCGAGGTCGATGATGGACAGGCGGCGATGGCACAGGGCTACATGGTTGCGGACCCAGATGCCGTCGGCGTCCGGACCACGGCACGCCATGGTCTGGTTCATGGCCTCCAGCGTCTTATCCTGCTTCGTCAGGTCATCCTGCCAGCTGACCCAGCCGGTGATTCCGCACATAACAGTCCCTCTCTTCACTCTAAAACCGCTCTGCCGACGTTCTCCTTGTCGACAAGGCGTCAGAAATTCGGAGCTCTGCGTGCTGTGCTTGCGGCGCTAGGCTTGCGGCGCCTTTCCCTCAGTAGCTTTTTGGGGATGGATTGCGGGGAAACGAAGACCCCACGGTTTCGTGCACCAGAGGCCGGTAGCCCGCACGAAGGACACGTACGGTGCATTGCGGGGTAACCACCGTGGCCTGCTGGGGAAGATGGTCTCTGGCAGCAGCGTTGGCGTAGCCGTCATGGGTCCACCGGAACACTCGCGCGCCCCACACCAGCCACGGGCCGCCCTGCCAATGGACCATGGTCCCGTCCGGCAGATCGTCCCTGTTCTGCTCGTGCCAGATCTGACGGGAGCGCCCCGGGTCCAGCCGGTGCCGGGCCAGGGTGTGATCGACCGTCTGCGCGTCCGGCAGCTCCGTCAGTTCATATGCGGCCATCCAGGCCCGCTTGAAACGGAGGTAGTCGGCGTTCCTGCATTCCGAGCAGGGACGATGTCCCGCCGCAAAGGAAGTGGCCTCGTCGAGGAAGAACAGCTCGGTGTAAGAGGCGGGCCCCATGACCTGACGCTGCCGCCCGCGGAATTGGAGACGGCATGAGAGCCAGTTTACCGTCCGCCAATTCCGGGTCAGCTCCTGCTGTTTGTTGTGCAGGCGCCCGCGGTTACCGAGCATCGTCCCGCGGCTCGGTACGGCTTGGATCTCACCGTATGGTGTCACGCGATTCTGGAGCGGCATGGCCCCCCTTTCTCCCGATCGTCTGTGAATCTCTGGGTGCGCGGCAGGAGCGATCACGCAGCCAAGATCGCTTGTCGTGGTGATGTCTGATGCGCCGGCGCAAAGATCTGGGTGTCGCCGGGGCGGAGGTTCCACAGCTGCATGAGGGCGTAGGAGCGCCAGGGGCGCCAGTGCTCGGCGCGGCGCATCGTGGGGGCCAGCCCGACCGGTTGCTCCAGGCTCTGCAGCGCCCGGCCGGTTGCCGGTGCTTGGGCGAGGAAGACGTCAGGGTCTTTGAGGGCCCGCATGACGAGGTAGGCGGCTCCGTGTCCGCTCAGGCCGGCTTGCATCAGCTGGCGCTCGCTCTCCGCACGGTCATGGCCGTCGCTCAGCGTCAGGTCTCCGGCAGCCAAGTCGGTGGCGATGCGCCGCAGGAGATCGGCTGCTGCGTTCGGGAGGAGGTCGGTCAGTGGTGCCTCGGCCAGGGTTTGGGCTGTGGGGAACAGGTGGGTCACCGCTCCGGTCGGGGAGGGCAGAGGACGGCCGAAGCGGCGGGTCAGTGCTGCCAAGGCCCTTGAGACTTGGGGCTCGGGCAGCATTTGCCGAAGCGCGGTGCACAACAGCAGTTCCTCGGGGTCGGCCGCGCCAGGAACGCGCAGACCCGGGTGAGCGACGACCAGAGGAGCCATCAAAGGTTCGCCGGCGAGGAGTTCTGTGACAGCCAGCGGGTCGGCGTCCAGGTCCAGCAGGCGGCGGCAGCGGTGGATGACCGTCGCCAGATCCCGTATGTCCTCCAGGCAGAACTGCGACTCGACGTAGCCGGGGCGTGGTGTGAGAGCGACCGTACTTGCTCCGTGAGGCAGACGCAGGCTCCGGCGGTACGTGCCGTCATCGATCTCTTCGATACCGGGCACCGCGCGGGCAGCGAAGAACCGGAGCAGAGCGGGCCCGTCGAAGGGTTCACGGACCGACAGGCGCACCGTGATGGTCCCGGCAGCCTGATCGGCAGGCGAGGCAGCCATATCGCGCAGAGCGGTGGGAGTGCGGTCGAAGACGGATGCGATGGTGTCGTTGAACTGGCGGACGCTGGAGAAGCCCGCGGCCATTGCCACGTCGGTGATGCGAAGGCTGGTCGTCTCCAGCAGGATGCGGGCAGTCTGGGCGCGCTGGGCGCGGGCGAGTGCTTGCGGGCCGACTCCGACCTCGGCGGTGAGCAGACGGTGAAGGTGCCGTGTGGTGTAGCCGAGGTGCGCGGCCAGTCCGGCGACGCCTTCGCGGTCGCAGACGCCGTCGGCGATCAGGCGCATGGCCCGGCCCACGACATCAGCTCGCAGGTTCCATTCCGGCGAGCCCGGGCTGGCGTCCGGGTTGCACCGCTTGCAAGCGCGGTAGCCGGCTTCCTGCGCCGCGGCCGCGCTCCGGTAGAAGCGGACGTTCTTGCGCATGGGGCAGCCGGGACAGCTCGGTCGACAGTAGATGCCGGTGGTGACCACCGCGGAGTAGAACAGCCCGTCGAAACGGGTGTCCCGGCTCAGTGTGGCCCGCCAGCAGCGTTCGAAATCAAGCACGCAAAAAACCTTTCCATTAGAGACAGCGTGGTGCTGGCAACTATCGGACATGGAGGATCCCACTTCGACTGACCCTGCGGCTCCCTGCGCCCGGTTGAAACCTCCCACTAAGAACATGGGACGCGATGAAAACAGAAGAAAAACCTACCGACCGGCCAGGTCAACGCCGTGGACGAGAGCCCGGTATCACATGGCCACTTGGACAGTCACGCCATTAACGGGCCGTGCGATCCACATAGTCGGCACGCCGAGTTGACCGCCGCCTGTTCACAGCCCGTTATTCTGGCCCAATCTTTAAGAGGCCATGTGTGCTTAGCACTCACTGAGTGGCTCAAAGAGGCTGGACGAGTTGCCCGAAAAGCAGTGCCTGCCGTGACATGGCTGATTGTTCGGCTCCACGTGAGAGGGCAGTCCAGCCGACCAACCCCTCCTGTGCGTCACGGGACCCGGCGGCCACCTCTTTTGGAGGCGACCGCCTCGCACCCACTGCAACCATCTCAAGGCATGGGGGCTGCCAAGGCAGGCGATGTGGCGTCACCCGACGGCTACCAGGGCTGGGCGGGATGGCAAACCAGCGGTAGGGATCCCGCCAATGGCGCGAAAGCGGCGTGTGCCCCGCCGAGGCACGACTGAGTCAGAGGGTGCTGGTGTCCAGGTCCAGGTCGAACGGCTCCGGCAAGTGGACGGTAGCGCCATAGGGGTGGGGCCCGTCGGCGCGGGTGTAGCCGAGGCGGCCGGGCTCGGCATACACCGTCACCGACCGCTCCTGCCGGTCCACCAGCAGGCACAGCGGTGCCCCGTATTCGGCATACCGCTTGCGTTTGACGACGCGGTCGGTAGCGCCGTTGGACTCGGAGGTGACCTCGACGACGAGGAGGGTGTCGGCGGGCAGTAGGGTGCCGGCGCCCTTGGCCGCGGCCGCGGGAACGACGGCGAGGTCGGGGATGTACCAGTTCGCGGCGCCGGGCAGGTCGAGGTTGCCGGAGCCGATGACGCAGCCGAGTCCACGGGCACGAGCGCGGATCTGTTCGCGGAGAGTGTCGGCGACGGCTTCGTGGTCCGAACGGAGCGGTGTCCTCCACATGAGCGACGTGTCGGCGCTGCTCCAGGCGCACCGGTGACCCTGTAGCGGGACAGTGCGGCGAAGGCATCCGCGCCTTCGGCCGCTGGAACACCCCGCTCTCGCGCCAGGACCTGCTCGCCACCCTGGAGCTACCGGCCTGTTCTGCTGCCTCGCCTTCATGAACCGCTTCGGGTCTGATGGAGGCTCGATTCCCTGAGAGGATCGAGTCATGGCACGTCCGTCCCCTTACCCTGCCGAACTTCGCGAGCGTGCGGTGCGCATGGTCGCGGAGATCCGTCCGAACTACCCGACCGAGTGGGCCGCGATGAAGGCGGTCGCGGCGAAGCTGGGCACCGGTGCGGCCGAGACGGTGCGGACCTGGGTCCGCAAGGCCGAGGTGGACGCGGGCCAGCGGCCCGGCACCACGTCCGAGGAAACCGCGGAGATCAAGCGTCTGCAGGCGGAGAACACCGAACTGCGGCGGGCGAACGAGATCTTGAAGGCGGCGTCGGCTTTCTTCGCGGCCGAGCTCGACCGGCCGTCAAAGCGCTCGTAGCGTTCATCGACGAGTTCAAGAAGGTGTTCGGGGTCGAGCCGATCTGCCGTGTGCTCTGCGGCCACGGACTGAAGATCGCAACGAGCACCTACTACGCCGCCAAGAACCACGCTCCCAGCGCCCGCGCGATACGGAGCTAAAGGCGCACATCAGTCGGGTGCATGCCGACAACTACGGCGTCTACGGAGTCCGGAAGGTCTGGCGGCAGCTGCACCGCGAGGGCATAGTCGCGGCCCGCTGCACGGTCGCCCGGCTGATGCGCGAGCTCGGCCTGGAAAGCGCCCGTCGTGACAAGAAGATCCGAACCACCCTGCGCGACGATGGGCATGAACGGGCGGCTGACCTGCTGCAACGCGACTTCACCGCCTCCAGGCCGAACGAGCGGTGGGTCGCGGACTTCACCTACCTCGCCACCTGGTCCGGGATCGTCTACGTCGCATTCGTCGTGGACGTGTCCTCCCGGGCGATCGTCGGCCGGTCCGCGGCGACCAGCAAGCGGGCCAAGCTGGTCCTCGACGCCCTCGACATGGCCCTGTGACGCCGGGATCGCGCCGGAACTCCCACTGGACCAGGGCTGGTTCATCATTCGGATGCGGGCAGTACACGTCTTTCGCGTTCACCGCGCACCTCATCGAGCCCGGCATCGACGCCTCGATCGGCACCGCCGGCGACGCCCTGGACAACGCGCTCATGCAGTCCCAGATCGGCCACTACAAAACGGAGCTGATCAAACCCCGCAGGCCCTGCCACGGCCTCGCCGACGTCGAGCTCGGCACCGCGGAATGGGTCGACTGGTTCAACAACCAGCGCCTCCACAGCGCGACCGGCGACATCCCGCCCCATCAGTACGAGACCAACCACCACGCTCAACACCAGCCCCGACCGGCGGCTGGAGTCAACGTATAGAGCCTCCACCGATCCCGGAGCGGTTCATCACTGAGGCAAACCGCAACCTCGGGCCGGCCAAAGAAATCGATGACGTCGCTGAGTTCATCCGTCGCACTGGCCTGCACCCAGACGACGTCACATCGGGCAACTCTCAGCTGCTGTGATGGTGTAACCACCCTTTGCTGCGGCGCGTGCTGCTTAAGCCAGCCACCTGGCAGTGAAATGCTCGATTGTCATCGAACAGGATGGGCGGCCCGAGCATGGCAGCGCTACAGGCAAGAGCTCTTCCCGCCAATGGGTTCAAGTCGTGGCTGCCCTCACGGGAGCAGTCGGCAGCGTTGTCGCCTTCCTGCTCGGCGACAACGTGCACAATCCGGCGTTGCCTCCTGCACCCTCGCCCACCGCAACCTTTTCCACTCCGCCAACGCCTACAGCACGGCCGTCGGCGAGTACATTCGCGCCAGTCTCGCCGACGCCCACGGGACAGCCGTCGACAAGCGTTCCGGTGCCCCCCAACGGGCAACCGGTAACGATCGCAGTAACCCTCACGCAGCCGGCTGGTGGCGGTATCAACGCCACATCCTGGATCGCCGCATTTGGAACGGCTGTGACTCCCTTGGCGGTAGCGGGCATTACGTACTTTCTCGGTCGCCGACAAGGCCAGGCCTTGGCGGTTCGGCAGAGGGTTGTTGGCGCTCCGGTAAGGGTGCGTCGACCGAGGGCAACAAGGGCTTCACGGCGCTGACTCGGGTCCGGGAAAGACCAGTCACTCGTCGGCTGCGTGGCTGTGCGCGAGGGCGCCCTGACCCGTCGGGCACGCTCTAGTGGAGAGGTTTGAGGCACGAAACGGTCGTACCGCCGGGGCCGTACTTCAGGTCCGCGTACAACTCGCCGCGAGAGCAGGTCGCCCCGGGCTTCTCCAGTCGACGGGTCACCTGATAGCGGGCATCCGGTGCTCCGCAGTCCGTGACCCGGAGATCCTGATGGTGCCAGTCGCCGTCATTGTGTACGCAGGCACCGACGGCGAGAGTCGGCGCGGTCTCGAAGCCGGGCCCGGAGTTGGAGCGACCGCCACCGGTCACCATGCCAAGGACGATCAGACCAGAGATCGCGACGACAACGACCAGCATCGGCACAAGGAAGAGCAGAGCCTCCGGACGGCGCAGCAGCGGCTTGCCTGGATCAAGCGGAGGCCGGAATCCGCCTACGGGAGAGGTGAGTTGGCGGAAGCCGGCCGCTGGGCCGAGGTTCATCAGCAAGGTGATTGGTGTGATGACGAGGGACAAGGGCCCCCACCAGCCCTGCCACAGCGTTTTTGCGGACATGTCGCGGACGGTGGCGAGGCCGCAGTCACGGCAGAACGCTCCGCGCCGGCTCAAGAACCGCATCAGGATGATGATGCCCTGGTGGCCGCGAACGACTGCCGGTACAGCCGGTGATGCTCCGCAGATACCGCAGGCAGGCGAACCCGGCGGCGGCGCGTACCGGCCATACGGCTGTGGTGGGGCTGTGTACGCGCCATGCGGTGAGAGGGGGGCAGCGGCGGTCGGCGCATAGGGGCTGCCCGTCTGCGGAACGTACGCGTGATGCGCCGGGTAGGGCTCGCCGCCATTGCCCGGGGCCTGATACGAGGCATGCGGACCACTCGGCTGCTGAGGCATCTGCGCGCCGGTGGGCTGCGCCCAGCCATTCGAACCAACGCCGTACGGTGGCGGTGGAGTAGCCACAGATTCCCCCTCAGTCCCTCAGTCGTTACCGAACGCAGTAACTTCGAACACCCTAGCCTCTGACCAGTGCCGGCGTTTTCCACGGCCGTCGCAGCCGGCGAGGCGGACGTCGTCCTCACACCGCTGCGGCGCGGGCCCCGCCGGGTCCGAGGTCCTGGCCGGGCCCACGCCCTCCAGACACCAATCCTCACTCCTACGCCACTGGCCTGAAGCACGCCCGCAACGCCTGCCCCCGGCGTGAACACCCCGCACTCCCGCGACTCCGTCCCCCTGTCAGCTCCATGTCTCGCAGGGCGTCCAGCAGTTGGGGCACCCCACCTCGACCTCCGTCTTCGCCAGCAGCGCGCTGACGCAGAAGTGGCGGCGCGCGTAGCGGGCCGTGGGGTGTGAGCCAGGCCAGAGCCCGTGGGGCAGAAGCGCACGCGCCTCGCAACCGCATGTCCCTGAAGGGTCCCTGGGTGTCCCGCAGCCCCCGGGCGGAGCCGGAAACCGCAGGCCAGGGCAGTAACAGCGCGTACTTCCCCCATTCACGAACGGACCCGCTCACGCCTGGAGGAACAGCGCGGCCGGCCCAGTGGGCAGCTGGTGCTGGCCGCGTTGCCCGCGGCCTGCCGCGGCTTCGCCGCCGCCGCGCTCGCCAGCCTCGCCGGGCGCCACACCGCCCTGGACTGCCGGCTGGTGGAGTCCGACCCCGGCCGCGCCATCAGCCTGGTCGTACGAGGAGAGGCGGATCTGGCGGTCGTGCACGACTGGCACAACACCCCGCTGGCGCTGCCCGCCTCGCTCTCCGTCGCCGAGCTGGGCGAGGACATCGCCGACGTCGCCCTGCCCGCCGGGCATCCGCTCGCCGGCCGGGACGTGGTGACCCCGTACGACCTGCGGGACGAACGGGTGGATCGGGCAGGGGTCCGGGGCCATGAGTGGCTGGTGCGTTGCTTCTCCGGCCTCGGCATCGAACCGGACATCACCTACCAGATCGAGGAGTACGAGTCCCAAGTGGCGCTGCCGACTGCGGGATTGGGCGTCACGATGCTGTCCCGGCTCGGCCGCGGCACCCTGCCGCCCACCGTCCACGTCGTCCCGATGCAGCCCCACCGTCCCGTCGACTCTCGGTCGTTCGGCGTTCCCGGACCGACCGCAGGCCCGCAATTCGCGCGACCTCGGCGGCGCCGCGCGAACACCGTCCGGGACAGACTCCGACCACCGACCGGCCCGAGTAGCCGGGTGAACATCGACCCGCCGGCGGTACGCCAACGGGCGCAGGCCGCCCGGCACCTGGTGCACCGCACGTAGCGGCACCGCACCACATGGACCCCGTGGCGGGAGGGTTGCCCCTCCACCACGGGGTCCACCGGCCCGTGCCGGGCCATGCAGGTGGGGGCCGTCCGCCCGCCGCTCGGGGGAAAGTTCGGCGGGCGGATCCGGCCGGCGGGCGCCCGACCGCCGGCGCCGGCCCCCGTGAAGACGAGTCAACTCCCTTGCGGGCGTTCGCAACAGAGTGTGAACGGGCCATCTCGGTGCGCGCGCTTCACACCCCGTGCGAACCGCTCACGCTCCGTCATCTCACACGGGGTGTGAAGCGCTGACCCGCATATCCCCTCCACACACGCTCCCGCCTTCCGCCGCAGCGCAGTTGACTGTTGGGCGTAACCGCACCGACCGTCACCAGAAGAAGGAAAGAGGAGCGGACCGTGACCGCCCACCCCGAACCCGACCTGACCGCCGCCGACTTAGCGGAGCTGAGGCGTCTACTCGACGTACGCACCGCCAAGGTCGACGGCCAACTCGCGCTCCAGGCACAGCGATCCGAGCAGAACACGCGTGACGCGGACGAATTGCACGCCCGCGTCACGCGGTTGGAGAGTGGCCGCTGGCCACTGCCCTCGATCGCCGCGCTCACGGGGCTCGCGGCACTGGTGGTCACCCTGTGGCAGGCAACCGGGCACTGAGGAGGATGCGGCGGAGGGGGTCAGCCCAGCCGGATGTGATGGAGCATCAGTAGGGCCGCGGCCATGTTCGCGGCCGGCACCTCCCCCCTCCCCACCATGTCGGGGACGAGCTTGAGGGACACCCACTCCCGCCGGTCCGACTCGAAGTCGTCCTGCGGCGAGCCGACGTACTCGCCCTCGTCGGACCAGTAGATGTGGTGCCGCGCGTCGGTGAGGCCGTTGGACGGCTCCACCGTGAGGAGGTGTCGGAGGGGCCCGGGTCGCCACCCGGTCTCCTCCTCCATCTCCCGCGCGGCCGCAGCCGCCACATCCTCCCCGTCCTCCACGACACCGGCGGCCAGCTCCCAGCCCCAGCTGTCGGTGATGAACCGGTGCCGCCACAGCAGCAGCACCTCATTGGCCTCGTTGACCACGGTGGCGACCGCGACCGGCCGCATCCGGATCACGAAGTGATCGAGATGACGGCCGTCGGGTAGCTCCACATCGGCCAGGTTGACCCGGAACCAGGGATTCGCGTAGACGGGCTTTTCGTCGAGGTTGTTCCAACGCACGTAACTGCCACCTTCCGCTGTTGGGCCGGCAAGGTGACACGAGCCCGGTCACAGCGGAACGCGCAGCACCTCGTCGATGAGATCGGCAGCCTCGTCCGTCGCGGAGCTCCCGGTCTCCGCCAGATGCTCGCGCACCGCCCGCAGCCGGTCCCGCAGCCGTTGCGACTCCATGCCCCGAGCCCGCTCGGTCATCTGCGCGGCATTGGCCACGGCCCGGTCCGCATCCCCTTGGCGCAGCTCGATATGAGTGAGCATGGCCAGCCGGTGAACCCGGCCGCGGTCATGTGCGGGAGTGTCCACGGCGGCGTCCGCCTGCTCCCGTGCGGCCCGCAGGTCACCGAGACTGAGCAGCGCCTCCGCCACTTGTACGTTCACCAGGCCGGGCTGGACATAGCCCGTCTCGTCCGGTTCGAGCCCCGGCCGGATCCGCTCCGCAGCCGCCTCGGCCCGCCGGATGCAGGCCAGCGCACTGGTCCCGTCCCCCAGCCGGGCATACGACTTGGCCTGCATCGCGTAGAGATCCGCGGAGAGCGCCGGAGTGATCTGCGGACCCGCGGCCCGCAACGCCGCCTCCGCGAAGGCGACCGCCTGGCGGTACTCCCGTACGAAGAGGGACTGGTTGACCAGCAGCGCGATCACATACGCGCCGAGTCCGCGGTCCCCGCTGGCCTTGGCCAGCCGCAACGCCTGATGGAAGTAGCGCTGGGCCAGCCCGAGAGCATCCGAGTCGTACGCGCAGATTCCCGCGACGGCGACCAGCCCACCGGTCGCCCGGTGCAGCTGGCGTCCCGTCGCATCGCTGTAGCTGCCCCGCAGCAGCGGCGCCGCCTCGGTGTTGAGGAATCCCACGATGCGCGCTCTGGTAGCGATACCACCCGCCTTCCGGTACATCTGCTCGTAGTGGGTCCGCGCCGCCCGCAGCATCTCGATGTCGGCCATCCCGACCCGGGTCAGCCCGTCGCGCGACACGTCGAAATCCTCCGGCGGGTTCTCCCACTCCCATACGGGGATGACCGCCGAGGTCCCCGTCAGCGCCGGAGCCGCCAGCACGTGGGGCCGCTGCTGCTCGTCGGACCGCCACAGCGCGGTGGCCCGCTCCACGAACCCCGAGAGCGGCGTCTCCGAAGCCCGCCGCTCCCCCGGCCTGCTCAGCCCGATGTCGTCCAGCCCCACCGGCCGGCGCAGCCGCTCGCCCAGAATCTCGCAGATCAGATCGGGCACCTGCCCCCGCGGGCGCTGCCCCTTCAGCCACCGCGCCACCGCGGTGTGCTCGTACCGCAGCGCCAGTCCTCGCCGCCGCCCCAGCTGATTGATCCGCGCCGCAAGCCCGGCATGCGAGATACCGGCCTCGTCCAGGATCGCGTCGAGCAGCGTGTTGGGCTCCATACCGTGCCCCCAAGGACGTAACGGCTCCGTAAGTCCAGCGTAATCAGGGCGAGTTCACACCCCGTGTGAACCGGCCGCGGCAGGAAGCCGCCACGGTGAATCGGCGAGACCCGCATCGGGACGGCGGGAAAGTCGCATACGGCGCAGGGTCGGAGGGGATGTACCGGGGTGCGCCCGCAGGACCTGGAGCGAACGCCGGGGCATTCCTCATCCACACACCAGATGCGCCCGCGCCGAGGACGAACCCCGGTGCAGCCCCTCCGCCCCCCACCCACAACGCGTCGGCGCACAACGGCGCCCAGCCACAGACAACGGAACGGGCCCCTGCCCACACACCGTGGACAGGGGCCCGAAGCACCGAGGGGGACAGCAGGGCGTCAGCCCCGCAGCACCGCCCCCACCCGCTCGACCGCCACCGCGACCGCCGCATCGCGAGCCGCCGAAGCCTCCTCCGCCGTCAGTGTCCGGTCCTCCGCCCGGAACCGCAGCGCGTACGCCAGCGACTTCTTCCCGGCGCCCACCTGCTCACCGGTGAAGACGTCGAACAGCCGCAGCGACTCCAGCAGCGCACCCGCGCCGTCCCGCAGCGCGGCCTCGACCTCCGCCGCCGGCACCGCCGCGTCGACGACCAGCGCGACATCCTGCGTGGCCACCGGGAACGTGGAGATCCGCGGTGCCTTCAGGGCGCCCGAGGCCGCCCGCTCCAGCCGGTCCAGGTCGATCTCCATCGCGCTGGTCCGCTCCGGCAGGCCCATCGCCTTGATGACGCGGGGGTGCAGCTCACCGGCGTTGCCGACGAGGATCTCCTCACCGTCGGCCACCGCCAGCAGCGCCGCACAGCGGCCGGGGTGCCACGGGGCGTGCTGGTCCTGGCGGACGATCAGCTCGACGCCAGCCTCACGGGCGACGGTCCGCCCGGCCTCGACGGCGTCCGCCCAGCCCGCCGGGTACCCGGCACTCCACCAGCCGGCCTGCTCCCGCGCCCCGGCGAGGACCACGGCGGCCCGCCGCGGCTGCTGCGGCAGCGACGCGTCCAGCGAGGCGATCTCGTCGTCGGTCGGCCGCCGGTCGACGACCAGCCGGCGGGCCGGCTGCTCCTCGCCGGTCGCCCGGAACACCGGTCCGGTCTCGAAGAGCGCCAGATCGTGCGTGCCGCGGCCGAAGTTGCGCCGCAGCGCGCCCAGCAGCCCCGGGACGAGGGTCGTACGGAGGTCGGGCTCCTCGTCCGACAGCGGGTTCACCAGCGTCACCGCGTCCCGCCGCGGGTCGTCCGCCTCGATGCCCAGCTGGTCGAGGACCGCGGACCCGGTGAACGGGTAGTTCAGTGTCTCGACATAGCCGGCGCCGGCCAGCGCCCGCCCGACCCGCCGGTACAGCCGCTGACGCTCCGTCAACCCGCGGCCGGCCGGCGGCAGCGGCAGCGTGGAGGGCAGGTTCTCGTAGCCCTCCAGCCGGATGACCTCTTCCGCCAGGTCGTTCGGCTCGCTCAGGTCCGGCCGCCAGGACGGCACGGTCACGACCAGCTCGTCCTGCCCGTAGACATCGCAGCCGACCTGCTGCAGGCGGCGTACGACGGTCTCGCGGCCGTAGGCGACACCCGCGACCTTGTCCGGGTGGTCGGCCGGGATCGTGATCGTCCGCGGCCCGCGGGGCGAGACGATCTCCGTCACGCCCTCCTCGGCGGTACCGCCGGCGAGCAGCACCAGCAGGTCCACGGTCCGCTGCGCCGCCGCGGACGCCGCCTCCGGGTCCACCCCGCGCTCGAAGCGCTTGGCCGCCTCGGAGGACAGCCGGTGCCGCCGCGCCGTACGGGCGATGGTGATGGCGTCGAAGTGCGCGGCCTCGATCACCACATCGGTGGTCCCGCGCAGCCGCCCGGTCTCCGGATCGGCGACCGGCGCCGCGATCTCGGTGTTGGCGCCGCCCATCACACCCGCCAGGCCGATCGGCCCGCGGTTGTCGGTGATGACCAGGTCCTCGCCGTCCAGCACCCGCTTGGTGCCGTCCAGCGTGGTCAGCTGCTCACCGGGGGTGGCACGGCGGACGCCGATCGGGCCGTCCACGGTCTGCCGGTCGTAGGCGTGCAGCGGCTGGCCGAGCTCCATCATCACGTAGTTGGTGACGTCGACGGCCAGCGAGAGCGGGCGCATCCCGGCCTTCTGGAGCCGCCGCTGCATCCAGATCGGGGTGCGCGCCTCGGGCTCCAGACCGGTCACCGTACGGGCGGTGAAGCGGCTGCAGCCGATCGGGTCGGCGACCTTGACCGGGTAGCCGCCGGCGTTCGGCGGCGGCACGTCCAGCAGCGCCGGGTCGCGCAGCGGCAGCCCGAACGCGGTGGCCGCCTCGCGGGCCACACCGCGCATCGACAGGCAGTAGCCGCGGTCCGGCGTGACGGCGATGTCCAGCACCTCGTCGACGAGCTCCAGCAGCTCGATCGCGTCGGTGCCCACCTCGGTGACCGGCGGCAGCACGATGATGCCGCCGCTGCCGTCGTCGCCCATGCCCAGCTCGTCGCCGGAGCAGATCATGCCGTGCGACTTCTTGCCGTACGTCTTGCGCGCCGCGATCTTGAAGTCGCCGGGCAGCACGGCGCCCGGGAGCACGACCACGACCTTGTCGCCTACGGAGAAGTTCCGCGCACCGCAGACGATCTCCTGCGGCTCACCGGTTCCGTTGGCGGTGCCGACATCCACCGTGCAGAAGCGGATCGGCTTCTTGAAGCCCTCCAGCTCCTCGATGGTCAGCACCTGGCCGACCACGAGCGGGCCCTTGAGTCCGTCGCCCAGCCGCTCGACGGTCTCGACCTCCAGGCCGACCCCGATGAGCTTCTCCTGTACGTCGCGCCCGGTCGTCGTCGCCGGCAGGTCGACGTACTCCCGCAGCCAAGAAAGCGGGACCCGCATCAGATCTCCATCCCGAACGGCCGGGTGAACCGGACGTCGCCCTCGAACATGTCACGCATGTCTTCCACGTTGTGCCGGAACATCAGCATCCGGTCGATCCCGAACCCGAAGGCGAAGCCGCTGTACTTCTCGGGGTCGACACCGCAGGCGACGAGCACCTTGGGGTTGACCATGCCGCAGCCGCCCAGCTCGATCCAGCCTTCGCTGGAGCAGGTACGGCACGGCCGGTCGGGGTTGCCCACGGACTCACCACGGCACACGTAGCAGACCATGTCCATCTCGGCGGACGGCTCGGTGAACGGGAAGTAGTTGGGCCGCAGCCGGGTCTTCATGTCCGGGCCGAACAGCGCCCGGACCATGTGGTCCAGGGTGCCCTTGAGGTCCGCCATGGTCAGGCCCTCGTCGACGGCGAGCAGCTCGATCTGGTGGAAGACCGGGGAGTGCGTGGCGTCCAGCTCGTCGGTGCGGTAGACCCGCCCCGGGCAGACGACGTAGACCGGCGGCTCGCGGTCGACGAGCGTACGGGCCTGCACCGGCGAGGTGTGGGTCCGCAGCACGACGCCCGACTCGTCGCCCTGGGTGCCGTTGCCCTGCACGAAGAAGGTGTCCTGCATCTGGCGCGCCGGGTGGTCCGGCACGAAGTTCAGCGCGTCGAAGTTGAACCACTCGGCCTCGACCTCGGGGCCCTCGGCGACCTCGTAGCCCATCGCCACGAAGACGTCCGCGACCCGCTCCATGAAGGTGGTCAGCGGGTGCCGGGCGCCGGCCGGGGTCCGGTCGTAGGGCAGCGTGACGTCCACCGCCTCCTCGACGAGCACCCGCGCGTCGCGCTCCGCCTCCAGCTCTTCCTGGCGGACCTTGAGCGCCTGGTTGACCCGGCCGCGGGCCTGGCCGACGCGCTTGCCCGCGTCCGCCTTGGCGTGCGGGGGCAGGGCGCCGATCTCGCGGTTGGCGAGGGCGAGCGGCGAGCGGTCGCCGGTGTGCGCGACCTTCACCTCGCGCAGCGCCTCCAGATCGGCGGCGGCGGCGATGGCGGCCAGCGCCTCGTCCACCCGTCGGGCGATCTCTTCCGGTTTCAGGGCTTCGACCTCGACAGGGTCGTACGACTTATTGGGTGCGGACATCTCTTCCCGTGCTTCCGGTGGACTGGCTTGGCGTGGCTGCCCGCGTGTGCCCGCGATGCCTGTGCGCCAAAGGTGCCAAAGGTCAAGTCTAAGGGGCGGGCCGCCTGCGGCCTGTCCGCCCCTGGGTGCGGGGCGCCCGACGCTTCCTCTAGGCCATGAAGGCCGGGGCCGCGACGGGCAGGCTAAATCGGAATTCCGCGCCGCCGGCCGGCGCCCGGCCGACCGTGATCGTCCCGCCGTGCGCCTCGACGATGCCCTTGACGATGTAGAGGCCCAGGCCGGTGCCGCCCCGCTTGCTGCCCCGCCAGAAGCGGGTGAATACGCGGCTCATCGACTCCTCCGGGATGCCGGGGCCCTCGTCGCTCACGGTGACGCTCGTGCCCTCCATGCTGGACGCGTCGCCGGTCGTGTCACCGGTCGCGTCCGATGCCGGTCCGACCTCGATGGTGACGGTTCCCTCGCCGTGCCGCACCGCATTTTCCAGCAGGTTGCCCAGCACCTGGTCCACCTTGTCCGGGTCCGCCCACAGATCGGGCAGCGGCTCCATCATCCGGATCAGGAAGCGGTCCGGCCGCTGGCCCGCGGTGGTCTGCGCCTGCACGTGCCGGCGGACCGCGGCGATCATGTCGACCCGCTGCCGGCGGACCTCCAGGCGCCCGGAGTCGATCCGGGAGATGTCCAGCAGCTCGGCGATCAGCCGGGTGACGCGGTTGGCGTCGGCGTCCACCGTCTCCAGCATCAGCCGCTTCTGGTCGTCGGTGAAACGCTCCCACTTCTGGAGGAGGGTGGCGGTGAACCCCTTGACGGAGGTCAGCGGAGAGCGCAGCTCATGGGCGACGGTGGCGATCAGCTCGGCATGGCTCAGCTCCGTGCGCCGCCGGGCCTCGGTGCCGCGCAGCGCGATCACCAGCCGCCGTACGGGACCGGTGGGCACGCTGCGGACGTAGCGGGCGGAGACCAGCACCTCGCGGCCCCCGAGCAGCAGGTTGCGCTCGGGCTGGCCGCGGCGGATGGCGAGCCCGCCGTACGGATCGGTCAGCCGCCACCAGCGGCGACCCTCGATGTCCTGGAGCGGCAGGGCGCGGTCGACGGGGCGGCCGAGGGCGTCCGCGGGGTCGATACCGGTGATCCGCGCGGCGGCGGCGTTGAAGCAGATCACCCGGCCCCGTTCGTCGGCGACGACCAGGCCGTCCGGGAGGTCGTCGGGGCCGAGCCCGAGGCCGCTGCCGAGCGGCTGCCCGGCGGTGGCCGCCCCGCTCCCGGGTCCGTCGGACGGGCACCCGTCAGCGGCGGCTGTGGTGGCCGAAGTCCGCACCGTCATCCCCGATTTACCCCCTTCCGGGCCGGAGCTGGCAAGACTACTAGCTCGGCCCGGATGCACCGGCGAGAACGCGGGTACGCCCCTCAGGCGGGTGACACCGAGCGGCAGCCGCCGCTGCCGCGCTGGGCGCGCGCGGAGGCGTAGAGGCACACCGCGGCGGCCGTCGCCAGGTTGAGGCTCTCGGCCCTGCCGTGGATGGGCACCCGCACCACGGCGTCGGCCAGCGCACGGGTCTCCTCCGGCAGCCCCCACGCCTCGTTGCCGAAGACCCAGGCGGTCGGCCCGCCCATGGACCCCGCGTCCAGCTCGGCGTCCAGGTCGCACTCGCCCGCGCCGTCGGCGGCCACGATCCGCACCCCGGCGCCCTTGAGCCCGCCGACCACCCGCTCCACCGGCACGCCGACCGCGACCGGCAGATGGAAGAGCGAACCGACCGACGCCCGCACGGACTTGGGGTTGTACAGGTCCACGGAGGCGTCGGTGAGCACCACCGCGTCGGCGCCCGCGGCGTCCGCGCAGCGCAGCACCGTCCCGGCGTTCCCGGGGTCGCGGACGTTCGCCAGCACCGCGACCAGCTGCGGGCGGGCGGCCAGGATCTCCTCGAACGGCGAGTCCAGGAACCGGCAGACGCCCAGCAGGCCCTGCGGGGTGACCGTCTGCGAGATGTCCGCGACGGTCCGGTCGTCGGCGAAGTGCACCCGCACGCCGGCCGCGTGCGCCGCCGCGACGATCTCCGCGTGCCGCTCGGCGGCCTCGACGGTGGCGAACAGCTCCAGGAGCGTCGGCGTACCGTCCGTACGGTGCGCGATGGCCTCCCGTACGGCCTGCGGGCCCTCGGCGATGAACCGGCGTTCCTTGCCGCGGAAGTGGCGGCGGGCCAGCCGCCGGGCGGCGGCGACACGCGGGGAACGCGGGGAGATCAGCTCGGGGGTGCCCATGGGCGGCGGCTCGCTTCTTTCGTTCGGTGCGTGGGCCCCGCTCCGGGGCGGCGGGGCGGGAAAAGCGGCGGACCCGCAGGCCGGGGCCTGCGGGTCCGCTCTCACAACGTCGTCACACGTCGGGGATCGCGACAGCACGTCGCCGTCGGCGCCGTCAACGCGGTCGGGCTGAAACTCAGGCAGCCTTCGGGGCGTTGACGTCGCTCGGCAGCGCCTTCTGGGCAACCTCGACGAGCGCGGCGAACGCACCCGCGTCGTTGACCGCCAGGTCGGCGAGGATCTTGCGGTCCACCTCGATGTTGGCGGCCTTCAGACCCTGGATGAAGCGGTTGTAGGTCATGCCGTTGGCGCGGGCAGCGGCGTTGATGCGCTGGATCCACAGCTGACGGAAGTCGCCCTTGCGCTTCTTGCGGTCGTTGTAGTTGTAGACGAAGGAGTGGGTGACCTGCTCCTTGGCCTTGCGGTAGAGGCGGGAGCGCTGGCCGCGGTAGCCGCTGGCCTGCTCGAGGATCGCCCGGCGCTTCTTGTGGGCGTTGACTGCCCGCTTGACGCGTGCCACTTGTTAACTCCTTGTAGCGGGGCCGTGGTTGTTCCTCACACGGCCCGAATCGACGTAGGGTCCCGGTCCGGTCGGCGCACCCCGCCCGCGCGGCGGGGTGCCCCGGCTCACTTGCCGAGAAGCTTCTTGATCTTCGCGGCGTCGCCCGGGGCCATCTCGGCGTTGCCGGTGAGGCGACGCGTCACGCGGGACGACTTGTGCTCAAGCAGGTGGCGCTTGCCGGCACGCTCGCGCAGCACCTTGCCGGAGCCGGTGACCTTGAAGCGCTTGCTGGCACCGCTGTGCGTCTTGTTCTTCGGCATGCGCCGTACTCTCCTCGTCAGTGGCGCTCCCACCGGCACGGGCCGGCACGCGGGAGCGTCAGATGTATCGGTTGTGTCCGGGGCGGGTGCCCCGGCCTGGATCCGGGGCGCTCGCCCAGAGATCACGCCTCGGCGTGCTCCTCGGCGGGCTCCGCAGGAGCCGCACCCTGGCGCTCCGCCTTGCGGGCGGCCTGCGCCTCGCGGGCCTCGGCCATCGCCTCGGTCTTCTTCTTGTGCGGACCGAGGACCATGATCATGTTCCGGCCGTCCTGCTTCGGGTTCGACTCGATGAAGCCGAGCTCCTGGACGTCCTCCGCGAGCCGCTGCAGCAGCCGGAAGCCGAGCTCCGGCCGGGACTGCTCGCGACCACGGAACATGATCGTGATCTTGACCTTGTCACCCTGCTTGAGGAACCGGACGACGTGACCCTTCTTGGTGTCGTAGTCGTGCGGGTCGATCTTCGGCCGGAGCTTCATCTCCTTGATGACCGTGTGCGCCTGGTTCTTGCGCGCCTCACGGGCCTTCATGGCCGACTCGTACTTGAACTTTCCGTAGTCCATGAGCTTGCAGACCGGCGGACGGGCGTTCGCCGCCACCTCGACCAGGTCGAGGTCGTACTCCTGCGCAAGCTCCAGGGCCTTGGCAAGCGGCACAATGCCGACCTGCTCGCCACTGGGACCGACGAGTCGCACCTCGGGGACGCGAATCCGGTCGTTGATGCGGGGCTCGGCGCTGATGGATCCTCCTCGGTAGCACCACGCGACGGCCTGGCGGACTGCCGCGTAACGTCTGTTCGGTGTGACCAACCGCGCCGGTACACGAAAAATGCCCCGACGGGACACAGGCGGGGCTCCACATAGATCAGGAGCACCGCCGCGAAGTCTCCGCGGGGCGCAGCCGGACCGAAGACCCGCCAACCCTGAGGTCGGTTCGGGTGGGAGAAGGAGCCTCCACTTGTGGGCCGGTCACATAGGTGTCCGGCCGGTCGCAGCAACCAGAATACACGAGTCAAGGGGTGACCCCCACTCTCGTGCTGACGCACCCCGCGCCCGCAGTGCCCGGACGGCGCCGCCGGAGGCCGCGGGCGCTCCCGCGCACGGGGGTCGCGCGCCGGGGTCATAGGCTGGGGGCGATCCCCTCAGCAGGAAGTGAAGCCTTGACATGAGCGAGCAGACCCCCCAGCAGCGGCACAACGCAGGCGACGCGGCCCGGCCCGACTTCGACACCATGACCCGCGACATCGCCGACGTGCCCGCGGTCGAGGTGATCACGACGGTCGCGGTGCACCTGATGAGCTCGGCGGCGGTCAACCTCGGGCTCGCCGAGGGCGGCGAGGCGCACAAGGACCTGGACGAGGCCCGCAAGCTCATCCACGCGCTGGCCGGGCTGGTCACCGCCGGCGCCACCGAGATCGGCTCGTACCACGCGGCGCCGCTGCGGGACGGTCTGAAGTCGCTCCAGCTGGCGTTCCGCGAGGCGTCGGTGGTGCCGGACGAGCCCGGCCAGGGCCCCGGCGAGAAGTTCACCGGGCCGGTGCACGGCTAGGGTCACCCGCACACCGACGACGAGCCCCGGCCGCACCGGCCGGGGCTCGTCGTCGTACGGGGTCGTGCCCGCCTCAGACGCGGTCGCCGGAGGCCGGTTCGTCGGGGGTCGACTCGCCGGGGGCGGCCTTCTCGGCGCCGGCGGCCTCCTCCTGCGGGTGGGTGATCTGGTGCACCACGGCCGCCAGGGCGCCGCCGATCAAGGGCGCGATGATGAACAGCCAGAGCTGGGTGATGGCCGCGCCGCCCGCGAACAGGGCCGGGCCGATGCTGCGGGCCGGGTTCACCGAGGTGCCGTCCAGCGGGATGCCGATGAGGTGGACGGTGGCCAGGGCCAGACCGATGGCCAGGCCGGCGAAGCCCGTCACCGCCGTGCTGTGCGTGACCCCCAGCACGACGAAGACGAACAGGAAGGTCATCACGATCTCGGCGACGAACGCGCCGCCGAGGTTGATGTGCACCGCCGACCGGTCGCCCCAGCCGTTCGTCCCGAAGGCCGCGTGGGTCTGCAGCCCCGGTACCTGCTTGGCGACCAGGAAGAGCAGGGCGGCGCCGACGATGCCGCCCAGGACCTGGGCGATCCAGTACTCGACCGCGGTGCGCACGGTGATGCGCCTGGCCAGCAGGGCGCCCAACGTCACCGCGGGGTTGATGTGGCAGCCCGAGATCGGGCCGAGGGCGTAGGCAAGTGCCAGCATGACGAAGCCGAAGGCCAGGGCGATGCCGAAGGTGCCGATGTACTCGCCCGCCAGCACTGCCGAGCCGACGGCGAAGAACACCAGGAGCAGCGTGCCGAGGAATTCGGATACGACCGGGCGGGTCTCCGTGATCTCCATGGGCTCTCCTCGCGTGGATCTTGAGCTCTTCTCGCATTGTGCGGTGCGGGAGGCGTCCGCGCCCGTTGGGCACAGACCGGCGGCGCGGCGGCGGCGAGCGGATCAGCGCTGGTAGAGCAGCTCCCCGGCCGGGTCTGCGGCCTCCGTACCGGGCGGCAGCAGCGCCAGGTCCAGGCCCCGTACGAGACGGGCGCGGAGGGTTTCGTCGGCGGCGAGCGCCCGGGCGAGGCGCTGGGCGGCCTCGGCGGGGACGGCGTCCGGGGCGAGGCCCAGGGAGAGGGTGCCGTCGGTCTCGTCGGACGGGTCCAGGCGGGCGCGCAGGACGGCGGGCTCGGCGGCGAGGAGGGTGCGCAGCGCGCCGGTGACGGCGGGGTCGGCGAGCGGGTCGGCGGTCGTCCGGCCCTCGGCGAGGGCGCGCAGGGCGGGGCCGGTGAGCTGGTAGGCGACCGGGCCGGCCAGGTCGACGACGACCGTGTCGGCCTTCTCGTGGGCGGCGGCCAGCAGCGCCTGCCGGAGCGGGACGGCGACCGGGCGGGCGTCCGGGCGCCACCGCTGGAGGGCCTCCATGGAGGTGAAGGCCGGGAGGGCGCGGCGGCCGTCGGGGGCGGTGAGGGTGGGGACGGCCATGTCGCTGGACTTCTCGCGGCGGAGGCCGTCCGCGCCGGTCTCGACCTCGCCGAGGAGGGCCACGACGGGGACGAGGACGCGGGCGCCGGCCAGTGCGCTCAGTACGCGGGGCTCGGCGCCGCGGTCCGCGCCGTAGGCCGCGAGTGCCGCCGCCAGGGCCGGGTCGGCGGAGCCGTCGTCGTCGGCGAAACCGGGGTCGGGGATGTTCTTCTGCACGTCGCCGAGCGTATCGGCCGGGGTGCGGGGCGCCGCCGGCCGGGGCGCCGGGTGCGGTGTCAGCCGCGGGTGCGGGTGCGCCGGATGACGAGGGCGGCGGTCACCAGGGCCAGGCCGATGCCGCCTGCGGTCCAGGGGAGCCAGTTGGTGGGGGTGGCGTCGGGGGTGTCGGTGGTGGGGCCGGGGCCGAAGTAGCGGTGGGCGTAGCCGGCGGGGGTGGGCTTCTCGGGTGTGGGTTTGAGGTCGTCGGCGGCTTTGAGGGCGGCGGCGGGGTCGACGAGGCCGGCGCCGAAGTCGTCGTTCCGGCCGCCCTTGGGGGGCTGCTGGGCGGTGGAGGTGAGCAGTTGGCGGATCTGGGCGGGGCTCAGGTCGCGGTGGGCGGAGCGGAGCAGGGCGATGGAGCCGGAGACGAAGGCGGCGGCGGGGCTGGTGCCCCAGCCGGAGACGTAGCCGGTGCCGTGGTCGGCCATGAAGATGTCGTAGCCGGGGGCGGCGACGGTGGCGTACCAGTGGCGGGTGGAGAAGGAGGCGCGGGCGCCCAGGTGCGTGACGGCGGTGGCCGCGATGACGCCGGGGTAGGCGGCGGGGTACGAGACGTGGTCGCCCTTCTCGCCGCCGTTGCCGGCGGAGGCGACGACCGGGATGCCCTTGCCCAGGGCGTACTGGATGGCGGCGTCCTCGCGGGGGTCGGGGTGGGCGGACTCGCTGTCGTCGCCGAGGGACATGTTGATCACGTCGGCGCCGTGGTCGGCGGCCCAGCGGATGCCGTCGGCGAGGGCGCCGGCCTTCTGGTCGCGGGCGCGCCGGCGCTGCGGGTCGCTGTCTTCGAGGATCACCCGGACCGGGAGGATCTTGGCGGCCGGGGCGACGCCGAGGACGCCGTCGGCGTGGCCGTCTCCGTGGCCGTGGCCGGCGATGACGCTGGCCATACCGGTGCCGTGCTCGGCCCAGGCGGCGTCGCCGGGGCCGGCGCCGAAGCCGATCAGGTCCTTGGTGGGCAGCACCTGGCCCGCGAGGTCGGGGTGGGTGCCGTCGACGCCGGTGTCCAGGACGGCGACGGTGACGCCCTCGCCCTTGGTGGTCTGCCAGGCGTCCTGGGCGTGGATGGACGCCAGGCCCCATTCCTGGGCCCGGATGGCGTCGGCGCTCGCGGGCACGGACGGCAGCACGGCCAGTGCGGCGGAGGTCAGCGCGACGGCGGCGGCGCGCCGGACGGCCTGGGTCACGGCGCTTCCTCCGTGGGCTGGGCGGGAATTCCGGATGCCGTGCGGAAGGTCGTCTCGACCTTGTCGGCGAGGTCCTTGGCGTCGTGGCCCAGACCGGACTCGCCGGGGGTGGTGGCGGTGCCGGGCTGGGCGGCGGCCTCGGCGGGCTGCGGTTCGGTGATCTCGCGGCCGTCGGCGAACCCGGAGACGGCGTAGACGACGACGGGGATGTCGGTGAGGACCCGGATGGTCCAGCTGGCGCGCTGGGCCGGGCCGAAGTCCGCGGCGGGGGTGCCCTTGGCGGCCAGCGGCAGCGGCATCAGGTCCGTGCGGGTGGCCAGGTTGTGGGTGCTGAAGCGGGCGTTGAGGTCCATCATCCCGGGCCGGTCGGCGCGGGTGGTCTGCGCGCCGACGGTGATGACGCTGGTGCGGGTGGCGTCGACGTAGGTGGCGCGCAGCAGCCGGGCGCAGCCGGCCGGGGCGAGCTCCTTGGCGAGCGGCCCCTCGTAGGCGGCGGAGCAGTCGGTGTCGGGGGCGACGGCGATTCGGGTCCACTGCCGGTCGGCGCCGCCGGGGCCGACGCCCAGGCCGTCGACGACGCGCGGGAAGAGGCTGTCGACGGGGGCGGTGTGCCAGGCGTCCTGGCCCTTGGCGAAGGCGGTGTCCGGGTTCGGGGTGCCGTTGCCGGTGTCGTCGGTGAGCCAGCTGCCCGCCGCCGCGCCGCCGAGGAGGCCGACGCCGAGGACGAGGCAGGCCGCGGTGGCGAGGGTCCGGGGGGCGGGGCGGCGGCCGGCGAGGCCGGGGAACGGACGGCGCGGGGCGGCGGCCGGGGCGGCGCCGGCCGCGGCGGGCGCGGCGGGCCTCGACGGCCAGGTGGGCTGCTGCGGGCTTCCGCGGTCCGGGGGCGGCGGGGTGCCGGGGGCGCGGTCGCCGGGCTCGCTCCACAGGGCCTCGCTGTGGGCCAGGTGGAAGGCGGCGGTGTCGCGGAAGGACGCGGGGCGGCCGGTGGGGGGCGGCGGCGCGGCGGGCGGCTCCGTGCGGGGGCGCGGCGGGGTCGCCGGACGCGGTGGGACCGCGGGGGCCGGTGGCACGGTGGGGGCCGGCGGGGCGGCGGGGGGCAGCGGCTGCCGGGCCGGCGGGGGGATGGTCGGGTCGGCGGGGACCCGGCGCAGAACGGTGGTCTGGGGGTCCTCGTCGGGCTCGGGGGTCGGGGCGGGGCGGTGCGGCGGCTGCGGGGGTATGGGTGGGGTGTGCCGTGCATCGGCGTAATCGGCGTCGGCGCTCACCAGCGCTCCCCCTCGCACGGTGTGCCCCGGACCCGATACGCAATCGGGGCAGGGTGGCTCGTATCCGGACAACACGCCGCTGACCTGCTGGTTGCGGTGTCGGGCCACTCTACGGGCTGGCGCCGCCACTGCTCCAACCCCTGGCACCTCTGTCCCCGCCGCTGTCGCGGATCCGGCGCCGCCGCTGCCGCCCCTTGTGCCGCCCTTTCCGCCGCGGGCGCTCCCCTACCCAGTGGTAGCGCACTCTGGCAGGCTGCGGCCATGTCCCAGTACCGCACCGACGCGTATGCCGACAAAGCTTTTCCCCGGGCTCTCCACTCCTCCCCCACTCTCGACTTCTCCCCCGAGCTCTCCACTTCGTTCGAGCAGGGGATACCCCCCTGCGCGGGGGGACCCCCACGCGCAGGGGAGACCGCGATCGACCGGGCGACCGCGCACCTCGACGCGCCGCTGGCCGTGGTCGACCTGGCCGCTTTCGACGCCAACGCCGCGGACCTGGTGCGCCGTTCGCGGGGCAAGCCGATCCGGGTGGCGAGCAAGTCGGTGCGCTGCCGGGCGCTGCTGGAGCGGGTGCTGGCGCGGGACGGCTTCGCGGGGATCATGAGCTTCACGCTGGCCGAGTCGCTGTGGCTGGCGCGCTCGGGGTTCCCGGACGTGCTGCTGGCGTATCCGTCGGCGGACCGGGCGGGCTTCGCCGAGCTGACCTCCGATGCCGAGCGGGCGGCGGCGGTGACGGTGATGGTCGACGATCCGGCGCAGCTGGACCTGATCGACGCGGCGCGGCCGGCCGGCGCGGGCCGCGGCGAGGAGGTGCGGGTGTGCCTGGAGCTGGACACCTCCTACCGGCTGGTGGGCGGGCGGGTGCGGGTCGGCGCCCGGCGGTCGCCGCTGCGGGCCCCGGACCGGCTCGCCGCGCTGGCCCGCACGGTGGCCCGGCGCCCCGGCTTCCGGCTGGTCGGGCTGATGGCGTACGAGGGACATGTGGCGGGGGTGGGCGACGAGGTCGCCGGGAAGCCGGTGTTCTCGCGGGCGATCCGGCTGATGCAGGCGGCGGCCCGCAAGGAGCTGGCGCAGCGGCGTTGGGAGGCCGTACGGGCGGTGCGGGCGGTGGCGCCGCGGCTGGAGTTCGTCAACGGCGGTGGGACGGGCAGTGTGCAGCACACCGCGGCGGAGGCGGCGGTCACCGAGATCGCGGCCGGGTCGGGGCTGTACGTGCCGCGGCTGTTCGACAACTTCCGGTCGTTCAGGGGGCGTCCGGCGGCGCTGTTCGCCCAGCCGGTGGTGCGGCGGCCGGGGCCGGGGGTCGTCACGGTGCTGGGCGGCGGCTATCCGGCGTCGGGGGCGGCGGGCGCGGACCGGCTGCCGGAGCCGTATCTGCCCGCCGGGCTGCGCTACGACCCGCAGGAGGGGGCGGGCGAGGTGCAGACGCCGCTGCTGGGGGCGGCGGCGGACGGGCTCTCGGTCGGGGACAAGGTCTGGTTCCGGCACGCCAAGGCCGGGGAGCTGTGCGAGCGGTTCGCGGAACTCCAACTGGTCGACGGGGACCGGGTGGTGGGGACGGTCCCGACGTACCGGGGCGAGGGCCACACCTTTCTGTAACGGCGTTACGGCACTACATCGCTACACCGTCACGGCGCAGCGATGTCACGCCGTAACGGTGTCACAGGAGGCCGGCGCCGCAGAAGGCCGCACCGCTGTCCTGTAACGGTGTCACAGGACAGCGGTGCGGCCCCCGCCGGTACGCGTCCGGCCGGCTCAGCCGTGGATGCGGTCCCGCTGGTCGGGGACGACGCTGCCGTCGGGGCGGCGGACCGGGCCCGGGGCGCCGTCGGTGTTGGTGTAGCCCTTGGTGGCGCAGGGGTAGCGGCCGGACTTGCGGGGCAGCGGGTCGATGAACATCGGGTTGACCACCCAGCGGCCGTCCGCGTTGTCGTAGCCGCGGCACATCAGCTCGTCCTTGTTGCGGTTGATGGCCAGGTGGGCGCCGGTGGCGTCGTCGACGAAGGTGACATCGGTGTTGGCGTCGCCGCCGCCCAGCGCGATGCGGTGCGCGGGGTCCTGCTGCCGCCAGGCTTCGGCGCCCTTGACCTTGAAGATCTCCTGGTTGATCCAGCAGCGCTTGCCGTCGATGTACGGAATGACCTCGCCGTGGCCGTCCTTGACGTCACCGCAGCCGGCGATGCCGGTGGTCAGCCGGCCGTCGCGGACGAGGTTGCGTATGCCGATGGTGTGCCGGGCGTCGACGCCGACGCCGCCGGACCACGCCTCGGCGACGGTCTCGGAGGACGCGGAGACGATGTAGACGTCGAACCCGGCCGCCTTGAGGGTGCGGATCAGGTCCTTCTGCTGGGCGTAGTAGCGGATGTAGCCGGCGAGTTGGTGGGTGCCGACGGTCTGCTGGGTACCGATCGGGGCGGCGAGGTTCTCGGCGCGGGCCTTCCTGGCGTACGCGGTCAGGGTGGCGGGCTTCAGGCCGGCGAACAGCGCGGGCACCCAGGCGTATTCGGGGACCGTGCGGCGGTGGTTCCAGCCGCCGGCGAAGGCCGGGGCGCCGCTCATGGTCTTCGCCTCGCCGCGGATCTCCATGATCTCGTCGGCGCAGGCGGTGTTGCGGGAGGTGGGCAGCGGCCGGCCGGGGGCGCCGGTGCCGCAGGCCCGGGTCAGCGCCCGGTCGGCGGCCGCGGTGAGCCAGGGGCTGGTGTCCCGCCAGCCTGTGGGCCGCGGCACCTTGTCGTGCCGCAGCATCCAGGCGAGGGTGGCGTCCGAGATGTCGTTCTTGACGACGGTGTTGTCCCAGTCGAAGGCGGCCACGGGGCGCGGACCGTGGTGTCGCGAGCACGTACCGCGCTCGTCGATCATCCGCTGGAGTCTGGCGCGGTTGTCGCCGTACCAGGGGATGTCCGGGGAGAGCCGGGGGCAGTGGGCGCGTACCGGGTTCGCGGCGGGGGCTGCGGCCGTCGCGGGCACGGTGGCGGTGAGCGCGGTGAGGGCGGCGGCCCCGGCGAGGCCCAGGGCGAGCGTGCGGCGCTTGCGGGTGGTCATCTGTCCTCCGTGGTCAGGGGCGGGCAGCAGACGGGACCGGCACCCGGTGGGGCCGGTCCCGATGTTGATCATGGAGGCTACAGGGGTGTGACGTAGGCGCCCGCGATGCCACCGTCGACCAGGAATTCGGCGGCGTTGACGAACGAGGAGTCGTCGCTCGCGAGGAAGGCGACCGCGGACGCGATCTCCTCGGGTTCGGCGAACCGGCCGACCGGGACGTGCACCAGGCGGCGCGCGGCCCGCTCGGGGTCCTTGGCGAACAGCTCCTTCAGCAGCGGGGTGTTGACCGGTCCCGGGCACAGCGCGTTGACGCGGATGCCCTCGCGGGCGAACTGCACGCCCAGTTCGCGGGACATGGCCAGCACGCCGCCCTTGGACGCGGTGTAGCTGATCTGCGAGGTGGCGGCGCCCATCACGGCCACGAAGGACGCGGTGTTGATGATGGAGCCGCCGCGCCCGGTCTGCTCGAACTGCCGCCGCATGTAGGGCAGTGCGTGCTTGCAGCAGAGGTAGACGGAGGTGAGGTTGACCTCCTGGACGCGCTTCCAGGCGTCGAGGCCGGTGGTGAGGATCGAGTCGTCGTCGGGCGGCGAGATGCCCGCGTTGTTGAAGGCGATGTCGACCGAGCCGTAGGTGTCGAAGGCGGTCCGGTAGAGCGCCTCGACCTGCTCGGAGTCGGTCACGTCGACCTGGACGAAGGTGCCGCCGACCTCCTCGGCGGCGGCCTTGCCGGCCTTCTCGTCGATGTCGGCGCACACGACGTCGGCGCCTTCGGAGGCCAGCCGGCGGGCGGTGGCCAGGCCGATGCCGCTGCCGGCTCCGGTGATCACGGCGGTACGGCCGACGAGGCGGCGGCAGACGGCGGTCTGGTCGGTCACTTGGAGCCCTCTTTCTGGTGGTGGCTGAGCAAACGGTCGGCGCTCGGGCCGGGAACGGCTGGGGGTCCGGGGGTCAGCCCCCGGAAGGAGCAGCCTCGGTGCTGATGAAGATGTTCTTGGTCTCGGTGAAGGCGGCCAGCGCGTCCGGGCCCAGTTCGCGGCCGAGGCCGGACTGCTTGAACCCGCCGAACGGGGTCCAGTAGCGCACGCTGCTGTGGGAGTTGACGGAGAGGTTGCCCGCCGCGACGGCCCGCGAGACGCGCAGCGCCCGGCCGACGTCACGGGTCCACAGGGAGCCGGAGAGGCCGTAGTCGGTGGCGTTGGCGAGCCGGATCGCGTCGGCCTCGTCGTCGAAGGGGAGGACGACGGCGACCGGGCCGAAGATCTCCTCGACGGCGGTGCGGTCGTCGGGGCGGCCCTCAAGGACGGTGGCCGGGTACCAGAAGCCCTTGCCGGCCGGGGCCTCGCCGCGGATGGCGGCGGGGGCGTCCTCGGGGACATAGGACCGTACGCGGTCGCGCTGGGCGGCGGAGATCAGCGGGCCCATCTGGGTGGCGGGGTCGGCCGGGTCGCCGACGGTGAACGCCTTGACGGCGGGCTCCAGCAGTTCCATGAAACGGTCGTAGACGCCGCGCTGGACCAGGATCCGGCTGCGGGCGCAGCAGTCCTGGCCGGTGTTGTCGAGGAAGGAGCCGGGGGCGGCGGCCGCGGCGGCCTCGATGTCGGCGTCGGCGAAGACGATGTTGGGGCTCTTGCCGCCGAGTTCGAGGGTGAGCCGCTTGGTCTGCGCCGCGCAGCGGGCTGCGATCTGCCGGCCGGTGGCGGTGGAGCCGGTGAAGACGACCTTGGCGACGCCGGGGTGGTCCACCAGCGCGGTGCCGGTGACCGGCCCCTCGCCGGGCAGGACCTGGAAGAGGCCCTCGGGGAGCCCGGCCTCCAGGGCGAGTTCGGCGAGCCGGAGCGCGGTGAGCGGGGTGGTCTCGGCGGGCTTGAGGAGGACCGCGTTGCCGGCGGCGAGCGCGGGGGCGGTGCCCCAGGCGGCGATCGGCATCGGGAAGTTCCAGGGCGCGATCACGGCGACCACGCCGAGCGGTTCCTGGACGGTGATGTTCAGACCGCCGGCCACCGGGATCTGGGTGCCGGTCAGGCGCTCCACTCCCCCGGCGGCGTAGTGCAGCAGGTCGCGGACGTTGCCCGCCTCCCAGCGGGCGTTGCCCAGCGGGTGGCCGGCCTCGCGCAACTCCAGGTGGGCGAGCGGGTCGATCTGCGCGTCGACGGCGTCGGCGAACCGGCGCAGCAGGCGGGCCCGGTCGCCGGGCGCCGCCGCGGCCCAGGCTTCCTGGGCGGCGGCGGCCCGGCGGACGGCCGCGTCGACCTCGGCGGGCGAGGTGGTGGGGACGGTGGCCACCACCTCCTCGGTCGCCGGGTTGAGGATGGTCAGCTCTTGCAGCACGGGCGCTCCTTACATGCGCTCGAAGGAGCGGAAGCGCTCCCAGTCCGTGACGGCGGCGTCGTAGGCGTCCTGCTCGACGCGGGCCATGTGGCGGTAGTGGTCGACGACCTCGTCGCCGAAGGCCGCGCGGGCGATCGTGCTGTTCTCCCACAGCTCGGCGGCCTCGCGGAGGGTGGTGGGGACGTGGGCGGCGTCGGCGGTGTAGGCGTTGCCGGTGGTGGCGTCGGGGAGTTCCAGCTCGTGCTCTATCCCGTACAGGCCGGCGGCGACCATGCCGGCGACCGCGAGGTAGGGGTTCACGTCGCCGCCGGGCAGGCGGTTCTCCAGGCGGTGCGCGCGGCCGTGGCCGACCACCCGCAGGGCGCAGGTGCGGTTGTCCGGGCCCCAGGCGACGGCGGTGGGCGCGAAGGAGCCGGGGCGGAAGCGCTTGTAGGAGTTGATGTTGGGGGCGTAGAGGAGGGTGAACTCGCGGAGCGCGGCGAGCTGGCCGGCGAGGAAGTGCCGCATCGTCGGCGACATCCCGTAGGGGCCGTCGTCGTCGGCCAGCACCGGCCGGCCCTGCTCGTCCTGGAGCGAAAGGTGGATGTGGCAGGAGTTGCCCTCGCGCTCGTCGTACTTGGCCATGAAGGTGAGCGCCATGCCCTCCTGGGCGGCGATCTCCTTGGCGCCGGTCTTGTAGATGCTGTGCTGGTCGCAGGTGGTGAGCGCCTCGTCGTAGACGAAGACGATCTCGTGCTGGCCGAGATTGCACTCGCCCTTGGCGGACTCGACGGTCATCCCGGCCGCGCCCATCTCGTTGCGGATCCGGCGCAGTACGGGCTCGACGCGGCCGGTGCCGAGGACGGAGTAGTCGCCGTTCCACTGGTTGGCGGGGGTCATCCCCCGGTAGCCGCGCGACCAGGCGTCCTCGTAGGTGTCCTTGAAGAGCATGAACTCCAGCTCGGTGCCGGCGTGCGCGGACCAGCCGCGCTCGGCGAGGCGGTCGAGCTGGCGCCGCAGGATCTGCCGGGGGGAGGCGGCGACCGGGGAGCCGTCGTGCCAGGCGAGGTCGGCGGTGATCAGGGCGGTGCCGGGGTTCCAGGGGGTGCGGCGCAGGGTGGTGGCGTCACCGTGCAGGGCGAAGTCGCCGTAGCCGCGCTCCCAGGAGGACATGGCGTAGCCGTCGACGGTGTTGAGGTCGACGTCGACCGCGAGGAGGTAGTTGCAGCCCTCCGTGCCGTGTTCGAGGACGGTGTCGAGGAAGTAGCGGGCGGCGAACCGCTTGCCCTGGAGCCTGCCTTGCATGTCCGTGAAGGCGAGGACGACAGTGTCGATCTCCCCGGTGTCGACGAGGATCCTCAGCTCCTCGACGGAGAGCGGGGGCGTGCGGTCTGCCACGGTGGTGCCTCCTGTCACTGCATCCGGAGGTCATAAGGTAGGCACACGAACCATTGATTGGGAAGGGGTTCCGATGGACGGTGCGGCTGATCGGCTGGCACCTGTGCTGCGGCCGGTGCGGGCGGGCAACGGATTCGAGGAGGCGCTGGAGCAGATACTCCAGATCGTCCGGCTCGGGCTGGTACCGCAGGGCGAACGGCTGCCCGCCGAGCGGGAGTTGGCCGAGCGGCTGCAGATCAGCCGGGTCACCCTGCGCGAGGTGCTGAAGGTCCTCCAGGACGAGGGCCTGGTGGAGAGCCGGCGCGGCCGCTACGGCGGCACGTTCGTGCGGGTGCGCCCGGAGAACCCCGGCGAGGCCGAGCTGCGGCGCCGGATCGACAAGATCGACGTCGAGGACACGCTGCGCTTCCGGGAGGTGCTGGAGGTCGGCGCGGCCGGGCTGTGCGCGGCCCACGGACTCACCGACGACCAGGCGGAGCGGCTGCGCGAGGCGCTGGCGGCCACCCAGGACGCGCCGCTGGCGGACTACCGCCGGCGCGACACGCTGCTCCATCTCACGCTCGCCGAGCTGTCCGGCTCGCCGTCGCTGGCCGCCCAGTACGCAGCCGTCCGGGCGAGCGTCAACGACCTGCTGGACTGCATCCCGCTGCTGGTCCGGAACCTGGAGCACTCGCAGACCCAGCACGCCGCGCTGGTGGAGGCGGTGCTGGAGGGCGATGCGGACAGTGCGCGCGAGGTGATGCGCGAGCACTGCTGCGGGACCGCCGCCCTGCTGCGCGGCTTCCTGTCGTGAGGACCGCGAAACCCGCCTGTTACGAGATTTTCCCGCCGGGGTATTGCGCTCAGCCGACCCTGAGACAAAGGTATCGGCCCATACCTTTATTGCGGGGCTGGTAGCGGTTCGCCGACGGCCGTACCCGCCGCGGATCATCGAGTCCCCCGGAGGCGTGGTGTCCATCAACGAGCACGCGACGAACCCAGACCACGAACAGCGATCCCCTCAACTGTCCAGCGACGAACAGCGCCTCCACGAGCTGGGATACGCCCAGGAGCTGGCCCGCTCGATGTCGGCGTTCTCGAATTTCGCCGTCTCGTTCACGATCATCTCGGTCCTCTCCGGCTGTCTGACGCTGTACGGCTTTGGCATGAACACCGGTGGGCCCGCCATGATCACCTGGGGCTGGCCACTGGTCGGCCTCATGACGCTGTTCGTGGGCATGGCCATGGCCGAGGTCTGTTCCAGCTACCCGACGGCTGGCGGCCTGTACTACTGGGCGGCGAAGCTGGCCCCCTCGCACGGCCCGGCGTGGTCCTGGTTCACCGGCTGGTTCAACTTCCTCGGCCAGGTCGCGGTGACCGCGGGGGTCGACTTCGGCGCCGCGTCCTTCATGAACGCGCTGCTGGACCTCCAGTTCGGCTTCACCGCCACCCCGGTGCACACGATCATGCTGTTCGGCATCGTGCTGCTGGTCCACGGCCTGCTCAACACCTTCGGCGTGAAGCTCGCCTCCCTCCTCAGCAACGTCAGCGTGTGGTGGCACGTCCTCGGCGTGCTGGTCATCGTGGGCGCCCTGGTCGTGGTGCCCACCAAGCACCAGTCCGCCTCCTTCGTCCTCACCCACTTCACCAACAACACCGGCTGGCACTCCGGCCTCTACGTCGGGCTGCTGGGGCTGCTGCTCGCGCAGTACACCTTCACCGGCTACGACGCCTCGGCGCACATGACCGAGGAGACGCACGACGCGGCCAAGGCCGGCCCCCGCGGCATCGTGATGTCGATCCTGGTCTCCCTTGTCGCCGGCTGGGTGCTGCTGGTCGGCATCACCTTCGCCATCCAGGACTACGACGGCGAGCTGGCCAGCAAGACCGGCGTGCCCCCGGCGCAGATCTTCATCGACGCGCTGGGCACCACCGGCGGCAAGCTGCTCCTCCTGATCGCCATCGGCGCCCAGTTCTTCTGCGGCATGTCCTCGGTCACCGCCAACTCGCGCATGATCTACGCCTTCTCGCGGGACGGCGCGCTGCCCGGCTCGCAGCTGTGGCACCGCATCAACAAGCGGACGAAGACCCCGACCAACGCGGTGTGGCTGGCCGCCGGCGGCGCCTTCCTGCTGGGCCTGCCGTACCTGTGGAACGCCACGGCGTACGCGGCCGTCACCTCGATCGCGGTGATCGGCCTCTACATCGCCTACGTCCTGCCGGTCATCCTCCGCCTGCTCCAGGGCGACCGCTTCCAGCGCGGGCCCTGGCACCTCGGCCGCTGGAGCAAGCCCGTCGGCGTCATCGCCGTCGGCTGGACGCTGGTCATCTCCGTCCTCTTCATGCTCCCGACCACCAGCCCGGTCACGGCGGAGAACTTCAACTACACCCCGCTCGCCGTCCTGCTGGTCCTCGGCTTCGCCGGCACCTGGTGGCTGGTGTCGGCCCGCAAGTGGTTCACCGGCCCGAAGGTCCAGGGCACGGCGGAGGAGCTGGCCGCCATCGAACACGACCTGGAATTCTGAAGACCGACCCGGAACGCACCAGCACCCCATCGGAGGATCCGTGTCCCAGCCCCTCATCGGCATCAGCACCTACCAGGAAGAGGCCCAGTGGGGGGTGTGGACGCTGCCCGCCGCGCTGGTGCCGGCCGGCTATCCGCGCCTGGTCCGGCGCTCCGGCGGGCTGCCGGCGCTGCTGCCGCCGGGCGATCCGGAGGCCGCCGCGGCGACCGTCGCCCGGCTGGACGGGCTGGTGATCGCCGGTGGTGCGGATGTGGCGCCGGCCCGGTACGGCGCACTGCCGCACCCCCGCACCGGTCCGCCCGCGCTCGACCGGGACGCCTGGGAACTGGCCCTGATCGAGGCCGCGTTGGCGGGCGGCGTGCCGCTGCTGGGCATATGCCGTGGGCTCCAGCTGCTGAACGTGGCGCTGGGCGGCACCCTCGTCCAGCACCTGGACGGGCACGCCGGACCGCCCGGGGTCTTCGCCCGGCACGACGTCGAGCCGGTGCCCGGCACCGTCCTGGGCGCCGCGCTGCCGGGGACCGTCGCGGTCCCCACGTACCACCACCAGGCGGTGGACCGGCTCGGCCGCGGGCTGCTGGCCTCGGCGTACGCGGCGGACGGCACCATCGAGGCGGTGGAGCTGCCGGACGCGCGGGCCTTCACGCTGGCGGTGCAGTGGCACCCGGAGGCCGGGGACGACGCCCGGGTGATGGACGCGCTGGTGGCGGCCGCGGGCGGAGCCTCGCCGGCGGCGTGAGTTCCGTGACGGCGGAGCATGACGGGCCGTCAACTGCCCGTGCGGCGTGCGGTGTTCCGCACGCCGCTGCCGCTCATCCCCGGAAGTCGTCCGCCACCCCCACCAGCACCACCCGGCTCTCCGGGGCCAGCGACCGCCAGCAGTGGGTGGTCCCTCCCGAGCAGTAGAGCGTGTCGCCGGGGCCGAGTTCGTAGCGGACACCGTCCGCCTCGGCCTCCACCGCTCCCTCGACGACGTACATCAACTCATCGTGCGGATGCCGGAACTCCCGCTGCCAGTCGTGCCGCCCGGTGAACTCCAGGGCGTGCAGCTGCTGCCGGCCGCGGACCAGCGGGCGGACCCGGCCGCCGGTGCCGTCCTCGGGCACCGCCGCGGAGTCGGCGCGCACCACATCGACCGTACGCGGCCCGTCGGCGGCGGCCAGCAGGCGGACCGCGGTGGTCTCCAGGGCGTCGGCGATCAGCTGGAGCGAGCGCATGCTCGGGCGGGCCCGGTCGTTCTCGACCTGGCTGAGGAACGGGGCGGACAGACCGGTGGCACGGGCGAGGTCGGCCAGCGTCAGCTCCCGTGCGCGGCGGCGTCTGCGCACCGCCGCCCCGACGCGCGGGGCGTCCGCCGTCCCCCCGGTTGTGCTCATCCCTCGCTCCTCACCGGCGCCATCTCCGCCTCTTTATCGGTGCGTTCACACCTCTGCAACACACCGGCCCTAGCGTCTACGCTGTTTGATTCCATCAAACAAAGTTTGACGAGAGCCAGTTTGACGAGGGGAACCCGGCATGACCGCTGTCGATCAAAACACACGCCGCCGCCGCGGCACCGGCCTGATCGCACTCGACGAATCCGCCGCCTGCGACGGCTACACCCTCTACGCCCCGCTCACCGGCGGCGGCCAGGTCCTGCTGATCGACCTGCACGGCACCGTCGTCCACCGCTGGCGGTTGCCGCACCGCCCCGGCCGCCACGCCCGCATCCTCCCCAACGGCAATCTCGCCTACAACGCCACCCTCCCCGGCCAGGACGCGCTGTTCCCGATGTGGCACAAGTACCGCGGCGGGCTGATGCAGGAGATCGCCCCCGACGGCACCGTGCTGCGGGAGTTCACCGACCCGCTCCAGCACCACGACGCCCACCACCACGGCGACGGGCGGATCCTCTACACCGCGCTGGAACCCCTCACCGGCGAGCGGGCCGCGGCGGTCCGCGGCGGCGTCCCCGGCTCCGAGCCGGCCGGCGGCACCGTCCACGCCGACACCGTCCGCGAGGTCGACGCGGACGGCCGGCTGCTGTGGTCCTGGCGCGCCGCCGACCACCTCGACCGGGACGCCCACGCCCTGCACCCCGCCTACTCCCGGGAGCACTGGCCGCTGATCAACTCCGTTGCGCCGCTGGCCGACGGGAACGTCCTGGCGAGCCTGCGGAGCACCTCCGCGGTGATCGTCATCAGCCGCGCGACCGGCGAGGTCCTGTGGCGCACCGCACCGGGGCTGGTCTCCCAGCAGCACCACCCCACCGAACTGCCCGACGGCAACATCCTGATCTTCGACAACGGCGTCTTCCGGCCCGGCTGCGACGTCCCCCACTCCCGCGTCATCGAGGTGGACCGGGCGAGCGGGAAGGTGGTCTGGGAGTACCACGACCCGGCGCGGGAGGCGTTCTTCGCGCCCTTCATGGGCAGCGCCCAGCGGCTGCCCAACGGCAACACGCTGATCACCGACTCCCCCGCCGGGCGGCTCTTCGAGGTCACCGCGGCGGGCCTGCTGTGCTGGGAGTACGTCGTCCCGGAGTTCGGCAGCTACCGCGAACCGGAGGTCGGCGCCCTCTTCCCCACCCAGAACAACGCGGTCTTCCGCGCCTACCGCTACACCGCCGCCGAACTGCCCTGGCTGCAGCGGCAGGTGTGAACGATGGCACCCACCGACCCCGCACCGCCCGGCACCGCACCGGCCGACGAGCGGCTGCCGCTGCGCCGGCTGCTGCCGCTCGCCGCCCAGCACGTCCTGGCGATGATCGCCTCCCCGGTCTCCACCGCCTTCCTGCTCGCCGGCGGCCTGCGACTGCCGCCCGGCCGCACCGCCGCGCTGCTGAGCGCCACCCTCGTGCTGTGCGGGGCCGGTGCGCTGCTCCAGTCCCTCGGGGTGCCGCGGATCGGGGCCCGGCTGCCGTTCATGATGCTGCCCGGGGGCGCGGCGGCGGCGCTCTTCCTCCAGATCGCCCGGGAGCACGGCGCGGCCACCGCCTCGGGCGCGGTACTGCTCGCGGCGGCGCTGCTGCTGGCCGTACTGCCGCTGTACGGGCGGATCGTACGGTTCTTCCCGCCGCTGGTGATGGGCACGACGGTGCTGGTCATCGGCATCACCATGGTCGGGGTCGCGGCCCCGATGGCGCTCGGCGGCAGCGGGCTCGCGCTGGTCACCGTCGCCGCCACCGCCCTGGGACTCCTGCTGCTGCGCGGGGTCTGGCGGCAGCTGTCGGTGCTGCTGGGCATCGCTGCGGGCACCGCCGCGGCCGCGCTCACCGGCACCGCCTTCCGCGCCGTACCCGGCGGGACGCTGCTCGCCCCGCCCCGCCTCCTCCCGTACGGCGCCCCGCACTTCGACCTGCTCGCCGCACTGCCGCTGATGGTCTTCGCCCTCGCCTCACTGGCCGAGGCGACCGGCCAGACGGTGCTCACCAGCGAGGCGGTGGGCCGTACGCCGGACCCGGCGCGCGATGTGCCGCGGACCGCCCGGGCGGACGCGGTGGCCTCGCTGGGCGCCGGGCTGCTCGGCGGGACGCTGATGGTGACCAGCGCGGAGAACATCGGCATCGTCCAACTCACCGGCGTCCGCAGCCGGTTCGTGACCGCGGCGGCCGGCGCCCTGCTGGTCCTCGGCGGACTGCTGGCCCCGGTCACCCGGCTGCTGGCGGCGCTGCCCGCACCGGTCGTCGGCGGTGCCGCGCTGGTGGTCTACGCGGTGATCGCCGCCATGGGCATCGCCCTGCTCCACCGCGCCGACCTCGGCGACCGCACCTCCTCGGCCGTCGTCGCCCTCTCCCTCCTCGCGGGGCTGCTGCCCCTGCTGGCCCCGTCGCTGTACGCACCGCTGCCGGGCTGGGCGCACACCCTCCTCGGCAGCGGCGTACCGGCCGCCGCGCTCACCGCGACCGCGCTGTCCGCGCTGTGCGGCCGACTGGGGGCGGAACGGCGGACGGCGGCCTCCGCCGCGGGCTGAGCATCCGGCCCGCCGGAGTCCGGCGCCCCCTCTCCGCCGGCTCCTAGGACGCCCCCCGGGTCAACCCCAGCAGATCGCGGGCCGGGCCCGCCGGGCGCCGGCCGGTCGGCCACACTGCCCGCAGGTCCCGGCCGAGCCGGAGGTCGCGCACCGGGATCTCGACCAGCCGGCGGGCGGTCAGCTCCTCCCGGACGGCGAGTTCGCTCAGCACGGACGGGGCGGCCTCGCTGACCACCGCGGACTTCACGGCGGTGGTCGAGGACAGCTCCAGCAGCGGAGCGGCCAGCCCGCCGAGCCGGGCCAGCGCCGCGTCCAGGACCTGGCGGGTGCCCGAGCCGCGTTCGCGCAGGATCAGCGGGGTGGCGGCGAGTTCCGCGGCGGTCAGTCCCGAGCGCCGCCGGGTCCAGGGGTGCGACGGCGCGGCCACCACGATCAGCCGGTCGTGGCCGATCACCGCCCCCTCCAGGCCCGCCGGCACGTCCAGCCCCTCGACGAACCCGAGGTCCGCCTCGCCCGCCAGCAGTCGCTCGGCCACCGCAGTCGAGTTCCCGGCGAGCAGCGAGACCGCGGTCCCGGGGCGCTGCGCGCGCAGCGCGATCAGCCAGCCGGGCAGCAGGTACTCGGCGATCGTCATGCTGGCCGCGACCCGCAGCCGGGAGTCCCGGCGGCCGCGCAGCGCCTGGGCGCCCGCGTCGAACGCCTCGGCCGCCTCCACCACCTGCCGCGCCCAGTCCGTGACCAGCACCCCGGCGTCCGTCAGCCGCGAGCCGCGCGGCGAGCGCTCGACCAGCGCCACCCCCAACTGCCGTTCCATGGAACGGATCCGGCTGCTGGCGGCGGGCTGGGTGATGCCCTGCGCCTGGGCCGCCCGCCCCAGGCTGCCGAGCCGGGCGACGGCGAGCAGCAGCTCCATCGCCCCGAGGTCCGGCACCCGGTGGGACAGCGGGGCCGCCCCCGGTCCTCCGGTCCCGTCCGCCGCCGCGATCCGATCGTCACGCTCACTACCCATAAACCCAGTTTATGCCCTCATAGAGACAACACCCCTGGTGGGGGCCGCCCGCACCGGCGACGCTTTTCGTATGGCACCCCTCGCACCCGCACCTTCCCGCACCCCCGCCGCCACCGGCCCGGACACCCCCGGCAGCGCGCCCTCGGTCCGCCATCTGGGGCCGAACTGGTACGCCGCCGTCATGGGCACCGCGATCGTCGCCAACGCCGGTGCGGCCCTGCCGTTCACCGCCCCCGGCCTGCACATCGCCTACCGCGCCGTCTGGGCGCTGTCGGCGCTGCTGCTGGTCGCCCTGCTGGCCGCGCGCGCCGTCCACTGGGCCCGGCACGGCGACCAGGCCCGCCGCCAGCTGCTGGATCCGGCCGTCGCACCGTTCTACGGGTGCCTGTCCATGGCGCTGCTGGCGGTCGGCGGCGGCACCCTCGCGGTCGGCAAGGACGTCATCGGCACCCCCGCGGCGCTGGCCGCGGACGCGGTGCTGTGGACCGCCGGCACCCTGGTCGGGCTGGCCGCCGCGGCGGGGATCCCGTACCTGATGGTGGTCCGGCACCGGATCGCCGAGGGCAGCGCCTCACCGGTGTGGCTGCTGCCGCTGGTCGCCCCGATGGTCTCGGCCGCACTCGGCCCCGCACTCGTGCCGCACCTGCCGCCCGGGCAGTGGCGCGAGGCGATGCTGCTGGCCTGCTACGCGATGTTCGGGATGTCGCTGCTGGCGACGGTGCTGGTGCTGCCGCTCGTGCTGAACCGGCTGTTCCACCACGGCCCGCTGCCCCTCGTGCTCACCCCCACCCTCTTCCTCGTCCTCGGCCCGCTGGGCCAGTCCACCACCGCCGTCAGCAACCTCGGCGACGCCGCCCCCGGCGTCGTCATCCCCTCGTACGTGCACGCCATGGGCGCGTTCGCGGTGCTCTACGGCGTGCCGGTGTTCGGCTTCGCGCTGCTGTGGCTGGCCATCGCGGTGGCGATGGTGGTCCGCGCCGTCCGCAACGGCATGGGCTTCGCGATGACCTGGTGGGGCTTCACCTTCCCCATCGGCACCTGCGTCACCGGCGCCGCGGGCCTGGCCCGACACACCGGGCTCGCGGCCTTCGACTGGCTCTCGGTGGCGCTGTACGCGGTACTGATCACAGCGGTGGCGGTCGCGGGCACCCGCACCGCACACGGGTTGCTGCGCGGGCGCCTCCTCACGGCGTAGTGGCGTGGCCGCGCCCCACGTTGTCGGCTTTCCCGCCGTCGGGGTTCGCGTGTTTGCGCCTTCGGCGCGGGGTGTTGTCCGCTGCGCGGGGCTTTCGGGTGCGGTGGCGGTCCTCCGGGGGTGGTGTGCAGGACTGCTTCGCTTTACGTCCTGCACACCACCCCCTCCGGCCCACCCCCTCCCGTGGGGGGAGAAGAAACGGTGGATGGAGGCCGGGCCAAGTGGTCCACTGACGCTTTCCCTTCACCCACGAACCGACACGGTCCCCCTCACGCGCACCCCATCGGCCTTTTCCCACCCACTCACGGGAGGGGGCGGGCCGGAGGGGCAGGGTGTCCGGACGTAAAGCGAAGCAGTCCGGACACCCTGCCCCGCAGGACCGCCACCGCACCCGACAGCCCCGCGCAGCGGACCCGCCCGCCGCAGGCGAAACGGCGCCGCACCCGGCAACGTCGGGAGCAGGCAAAGCGCAGCGGAGGGGCCCGCCGCAGGCGAAACGGCGCGGCACCCGGCAACGTGGGAAGCCGCCCCGCCGCAGGCGCACGGCGGGAAAGCCAAAAACGTGGGAAGCAAGCCAAGCGCAGCGGAACGGCGGAGCGTTACCGACTACGCCGAAGCAAATAAGCCGCCCCGCCCGCCAGGGCCAGGAGGGCCAGTCCGCCGGCCGCCTGGGTCGCGTCGACGCCCTCGGCCCAGCCGCCGCTCACCATGACGGTCTCGGTGTGGCGCGGGCCGCCCGGTGCGCATTCGACGGTGATCCGGTAGCGGCCCGGCGCCGCCCGGCCGGGGACGCGGACGTCGGCGGCCATCCCGTGGGCGCCCGGCCGCAGCGGCACCGTTCCGAAGAGTGGGGAGACCGCCCGGACGTCGTGGTCGGTACCGCACCGCCGGCCGTCGCTGATCGTGACGCGCTCGCCGGCCGTCACCGGGTTCGGTGCGACCCGGGCCGCCGCGCCGGGCGCGGCGGCGCCGAGGGCGACGGCACTGATCAGGACGGCGGCGGACAGGCGTGCAGGCTTCACGGTCAGCTCCCGGGCCGGCCGGCCGCGGCCCCTCCGGCCGCCGGGGACGCACACCGGCACACGGCGAGCGAACCACCGGCCGGGGCGCCCGGCCAGGCGGGCGCGGCCGGTCAGGTGAAACCGGCGAGCCCCGCCGCCGGCTGCTGCCGGGGCGGGGCTCGGGGTCCAAGTGCCCGTGGACCGGGGCTACTTGAGCGGTGCTAGGTGGCCGGGGTGACCGGGGCCGGCTTGTCGACGCTGCCGGGGGGACGAGGTCGGCACGCCGTCACCGGTCGCATGGTGGATCTCGGCCGGGTCCACTCCGGCTGCGCGCCTGCCCGCCTTCATACGGCGCGGACGCGACGGTGAGCCGCCTCACGTCCGGGTCACGTTTGGGGCGTACGGCATCATGCGGGGTGTGAATCGACGCCTGATGCTCCTCGACACCGCCTCCCTGTATTTCCGCGCCTATTTCGGGGTACCGGAATCGGTCAAAGCCCCGGACGGCACCCCGGTGAACGCGGTACGCGGTCTGCTGGACTTCATCGCCCGGCTCGTCCAGGACCACCACCCCGACGACCTGGTCGCCTGCATGGACTTCGACTGGCGCCCCCAGTGGCGGGTCGACCTGATCCCGTCGTACAAGGCGCACCGGGTCGCCGAGGAGGCGCCCGCGGGCTCCACCGAGCCGGACGAGGAAGAGATTCCGGACACCCTCTCCCCGCAGGTCCCGGTGATCGAGGACGTCCTCGACGCGCTCGGCATCGCCCGGATCGGCGCGGCGGGCTACGAGGCCGACGACGTCATCGGCACGCTGACCGCGCGGGCCGAGGGCCCGGTCGACATCGTCACCGGCGACCGCGACCTCTTCCAGCTCGTCGACGACGCCCGCGGCATCCGCGTCCTGTACCCCCTCAAGGGCGTCGGCACCCTCCAGGTCACCGACGGCGCGCTGCTGCGCGACAAGTACGGGGTGGACGGCCCCGGTTACGCGGACCTGGCGCTGCTGCGCGGCGACCCCAGCGACGGCCTGCCGGGGGTGGTGGGCATCGGCGAGAAGACCGCGGCCAAGCTGCTGGACGCGTACGGCGACCTGGCCGGGATCAGGGCGGCCGCCGCCGACCCGGCCAGCAGGATCACCCCGGCGCAGCGCACCCGGCTCACCGAGGCGGGCCCTTACCTGGACGTCGCGCCGAAGGTCGTACGGGTGGCCACCGACGTACCGGTTCCGGACTTCGACCTGGCGCTGCCCGGCGAGCCGGCGGATCCGGAGCGACTGGAGGCGCTGGCCGCGCGGTGGGGTCTGGGTGGCGCATTGCAGCGGTTGCTCGGCGCGCTCCCGCGGTGAGCTGTTAAGTTAGGCAAACCTAACAAGCGGGGTTCACCCAGCGGGTCCACCCCGTCGTCGACCGCGTCAGGGGAGATCGCCGTGGCAGCAGAGCGTCCGGCCCGCAGAACACCCACCCTCCACCGCGCCCAGGTGCGGCGCACCGAGCGGCTGAGCCCGCACATGCTGCGGGTGGTGCTGGGCGGCGAGGGACTGGCGGCGTTCGCCGCCGGCGAGTACACCGACCACTACATCAAGCTGGTCTTCCCGCTGCCGCACATCCGCTATCCGGAGCCGTTCGACATGGGCCGGATCCGGGCCGAGCTGCCGCGCAACCAGTGGCCCAGGACGCGTACGTACACGGTGCGCTCCTGGGACCCGGCCGCGTGCGAGCTCGCGGTGGACTTCGTCGTGCACGGCGACACGGGCCTGGCCGGGCCGTGGGCGATGGCCGCGCGGCCCGGCGACGAGATCGGCTTCCTGGGGCCGGGCGGCGCCTACGCCCCGGACGGCGCCGCCGACTGGCATCTGCTGGCCGGCGACGAGAGCGCCCTGCCGGCCATCGCGGCAGCGCTCGCCGGCATGCCCGCGGACGCCGCGGTGCACGCCTTCATCGAGGTCGCCGGCCCCGAGGAGCAGCAGGAGCTGACCGCTCCGGCCGGCGCCGAGATCACCTGGCTGCACCGCGGCGCCGCCCCGGTCGGCCGTGAACTGGTCGCCGCCGTACGGGCGTTGGAGTTCCCGGCGGGGCGGGTCCAGGCGTTCGTGCACGGCGAGGCGGGCTTCGTCAAGGAGCTGCGCCGGCTGCTGCGGGTCGAGCACGGCGTCCCGCGCGAGGATCTGTCGATCTCCGGCTACTGGCGCACCGGCCAGGACGAGGACGGCTGGCAGGCCGGCAAGCGCGAGTGGAACCAGCAGGTCGAGGCCGAGCAGGAGACCCCGGCAACGCTCGCCTCCTGAGCATCTTCCGACCGCCTTCCCCCTCCCGGCTTCCCCCTCCCGCGGCGCGGCTCACCCCTGGGCCGCGCAGCCCTCCCTTCCTGACCGCCGCTGGACCGACCGGATCGCCGCCTCACCGCGGCCGCGGCGGTCAGCGGGGCCGCGGTGCCACGATCTCGGCCAGTTCGGCCAGCGTCCGCGCCGCCTCGGGACCCCGTGCGCTGAGCACGATCTCCTCGCCGCAGCGGATGCCGATCGACATCAGCGACAGCACACTGCGCGCCGAGACCTCCCGGGAGTCGTCCCCGGGACCGGACGGCCGGGCGCGGCGGACGGTGACCACCGCCGCGCTCCGGCCCGCGGTCTGCGCGAAGACGGCGGCGGGGCGGGCATGCAGGCCGGCCGGCTCGGTGACGACCAGGCGGCGTTCCGCCGTCTCGTCCGCGGGGTCCGGTCGGGCCCCGGGCGCGGCCCCGGTCAGGATGCCGGTGAGCCGCGCCACCACCTGCTCCTCCTCGTCGGCCGTCAGCGGGCGCGGATCGACGGCCAGCCGCCCGGCGGCCATGTGATGCCCCCTCAGGAAGATCGGCGGATCGCCGGCCGCCAGCTCCGCCGCCAGGCCGGCCGCGTCCCGCCCCGCCGCCTCCGGATCGACGGTCAGCTCGGCGCGGTGGACACCCCGCCCCGCCGGGTCCGGTACCACCCGGGCCGACACCCCCGGAAGCCCGTCCAGCCGCGCCGCCAGCCGCGCCATCCGCGCCCGCTGGTCCGCCGCCCGCCCTGCCGCGTCCGCGCCGCCGGCCCGGTCGTACGCCCGGACCGCCTGGACGAGGCCGAACACGGCCTCCTTGCTCACCTTCATGGGGCGGCCGATGCCCCCGTACTGGGCGCGGCAGGCGGCGATCAACTCCGCCCGCCCGCAGATCAGTCCGGAAGTGGGGCCGCCGATGGCCTTGCCGCCGCTGTAGACGACCAGGTCGGCGCCGGTGGCCGGCCAGTACCGCAGGTCCTCCTCGGCCGCCGCGTCCACGATCACCGGCACCCCGTGCGCCCGCCCGACGGCCACCACCATCTCCAGCGGCACCTCGCCGCTGCGCACCGCGTGGTGCGACTGGACGTACAGCAGCGCGGCGGTGCGCTCGGTGACGGCGGCCGAAAGGTGCTCGGGACGCACGGCGTTGACGCTGCCGACCTCCACGGGACGGCCGCCGCCCAGCGCGATCATCTGGGTCAGCGGGGCGCCGAAGTGGACCGCGTGTCCCTTCTGGAGCACCACCTCGGCGGGGGCGTCGCCGGCGTCCGGCAGCCGCTCGATGCGCGCCGGATCCGTACCGGCGACCAGCGCGGCGACCGCGATGGCGATCCCGGCGGCGGCGCCCGTGGTGGGGCAGGCGTCCTCCGTGCCGGTGGCGCGGGCCAGCTCCCGGCCCGCGGCGACCAGCAGGTCGTCCATCACCACATGGTGGCGCGCCGCTTCGCCCATCGCGGCGATCACCGTCTCGTCGAGCCTGCTGCCGCCGAGCACGGTCAGCTTGCCGGCCGCGTTGACGGCGGGGGTGACGCCCAGGTCCTCGTGGAGGGTGCTCATGGTGGGGTGCCTTCCGTCAGCTGTCGTGGTCGGTACGCCGGCCCCGGGCGGCACGGGCGCGCCGAGGCGGCCGGGCCGGTGCGACTCCGGTGCCTGCTCCCTCACTTCCCCGTGATCGGGAAGAACACCCCGAGGAGCATCGCGCCGAGGATCGCCCCACCGGTGAGCGGCTTGCGCCACCGGTAGAAGAGCGCCGCCCCGAGCGTGGCGCCCAGGCCCACGGGCAGCGACGCGGTGGCCGCGGCGATGATGACGAGCGGGCCGAGGTAGCGCCCCGCGGAGTTGCCGGCGCCCATCATCACGTCGGCCCCGAAGGTCGACCCGCCGCCGCCCGCGGAGTGCACCGTGGTCCGGCGGACGGCGAGGACCACCGCACCGATCAGCGCGCCCAGGACGGCCCCGGTGGGCACCGCCAGCCAGAAGTGCTCCAGCGGGGCGGTGACCCCGGCCGCCAGCAGCATCGCGGGGATCCCGATGCCGACGCCGGTCTGGAGGGAGCCGCCGATGTCCAGGATCCCGACCATCGGCCCCTCGATGACCCGGGCGAAGAGGAAGCCGGCGCCGAAGGCTGCCGCCGCGCCGTAACTCCCGGTGTCCATACCGGCCTTGAGCAGCGCGGTCACCGCGACATCGCTGAAGGTGCCGGTGCGGTGCACGTAATACAGCTGCGTCCCGGCGAAGACGCCCGCCGCCAGGCACGCCGCGAAGAGCGGAAAGGCCCCTTCGGAGAGCCAGAAGCCCCCCTCGCCGGGGGCGTCCCGCGGCCCCTTCCTCATCGTTGCCACTCCCTCACTTCGCCGGTCCGCCGCCGATGGCGTCGTGCAACTGCCGTAGCCACCGCGGCACCTCGGCGTGCATCTGGCGCAGCAGCTGGAGGTCGGCGCCGCGCAGCACGGCACCGGCCGCGAACAGCGCCACCACCGCCGCGCACAGCACCCTGGTGGTCCTGGTCCAGCCCAGCTCGTCGACGCCCCTGCCGACGACGATGCCGAGCACGATGCCGGGCACCGCGTTGCCCATCACCACCTGCGCCAGCCCGCCGAGCGCCGTGCCCCAGCCGCCGGTACGCCGTCCGGCGTCGACCGCCGCCATCCAGAAGACGATCGGCATCACCGGGTTGATCAGCCACTGCGACGCCGGCCCGAGGACACCCGCGGCGACCTGCTGCAGGGAGTGCGGAACGGCCGCCGCGGTGGTGTTCAGCACGGTCACCAGGACGAGGCCGACGGCCGCCCCGACCACCGCCATCCGCCGCGGGTCGTGCAGCGTCGCGGCGGCCTCCCGGCCGCCGCGCCGGGCCGTCGACAGCGCCGCCGCCCAGTGCGGAACGATCCGGTGGTCCACGTCCGAGGTCAGCGCACCGGTGCCGACGGCGCTCGCCCAGGCGTGGAAGAAGAAGCCGAGCCCGAAGGAGAAGTGCGCGACGGGGTCGTTCTCGCAGGCGTTCAGCTCGCCCAGGGTCCGGAAGGCGCCCATGCCCTGGACGGTGGGCGCGTGGAACATCCGGGCCACGCCGGCGCCCGCCCCGAAGCCGATCAGCGCGCCGATGACCATCGACTCCAGCGCGACGGTGAGCGTACCGCCCGGCGCGACGGCCACGGTGGTGTCCCCGGCGACGTACAGAAGGCTGCTCATACGGGTGTCCTCACCTCATCCGCAGCGCGTGCTGAAGGGGCGTCAACCGCTCCTCGCGGACGGTGAAGGCGATGGCGTCCGGATCGAGCGCGGCGACCCGCACCTCGATCCGCAGCGTCAGCTCGTACCGCCGGCACTCCCGGGGGAACAGCAGCCCCAGGAACCGTTCCGTCCACCGGTGTTCGACCGCCGACACCACCTCCACGGCCAGCGGCTCCACCCGGTAGCAGACCCCGTCCACGGCCCTCCCCACCGCGGCGGCGACCTGCCGCAGCGCGGCGGCGAAGGCCCGCTCCCGGGTCGGCCCGCCGCCGCTGACCCGTACCGTGCGCCGCTCCTCGTTCACGCCGGCTCCCCCAGCTTCCGCAGCAGCGCCCCGGCCACCGCGAAGCCCAGCTCCTCGGTGTCCAGGAACCCGAAGCCGAGCACGGTCCGGCCCTGCTGGACGGCGGTGACCCCGGCCTGTGCCGAGCGCAGCCCGAACGCGATGTCGTGCCCGTAGCGGGTCCGGGCGGTCACCGCCCCCGCGCCGCCGCTCCCGCAGAACGAGATCCCCAGCGCCGCCCCCTCGGCGGCCATCACGTCGCCGACCTTCATGTCCGCACCGGGCCCGGGGATCAGCACCGGTTCGGCGCCGGCCGCCCGGACGCCGTCGGCGACCGCCTGGCCCCTGCCGAGCCGGTGCCCGATCACGATCTTGACTGTCATGCGGTGCTCCCTTGTGGTGGAGTCGGCCGATCGCCCGGCCGGCCCGGCCGCGCCATCGCGAAGTGCAGTGCCAGCAGCAGGACTTCGGCGTCCCCGGCGCGGAAGCCGAGGGGCGCGCAGTACGCGTCGATCGCCGTGCGGGCCGCGGTCAGCAGCCGCGGCGCCAGCTCCTCGGCCAGGGCCGCGTCCAGCGGGTCGAGGTGCGCGCCGGACCGCACCCGCCGGACGAACCCGAGGGCGTGCACGGCCAGTGCCAGCCCGCGCTCGTCGTCGAACGCGAGCCGCTCCGCGGCGGCCCGCTCCGCGATCAGCGGGAGCAGCCGGGCGAGGTCCCGGCGGTCCGCCTCCCGCACCGGGTCACCGCTCGCGGCGACCACGGCGGTCAGCCGCTCGACGAGGCCGGCGGCCCGCTCCGCGCCCGTCATGCGGCTGCCTCGCGCACCGGCACCAGCCGCCCCGCCCGTACGGCCGCGACCGGCACCAGCCACCGCCGCGCCGGCCGGCGCTCCCCCACGGCGTCGACCAGCCACCGCGGTGCGGCCGCCGCGCGCTCCTCCAGCACGGTCAGATCGGCCGCCGCCCCGACCCGAAGCGTCCCCAACTCCCCGCGCATCCCGAGAACTTCGGACGGATGCAGGGTGACGCAGCGGATCACCTCCGGCAGCGGCATACCCAGCGCGAGCAGCTTGCCCATCGTGGTGGTCAGGTCGTGCACGGGCCCCGCCGCGTTCCGCCGGTGCAGGTCGGTGCTGATGGTGTACGGGCGGATGCCCGCCGCCAGCGCCCGCTCCGCCGTGCCGAACGCGAAGCTCGCGCTGCCGTGCCCCACATCGAGGCGCACGCCCCGCTCCAGCGCCGCCCGCAGCTGCGGCAGGGGCTCCGGGCCGCCCCCGAACAGCCCGCCGGCCTTCCCGTGGAACGCATGGGTGACCACATCGCCCGGACCGAGCAGGTCCAGCACCGTGCCCAGCTCCGGCGGCGCGTTCCCCACATGCACCATCACCGGCACCCCGCACGCCGCCGCCACCTCACGGGCGATCCGCAGCGGCGCCAGGCCGCTGCCGCCGAGCGCCGAGCGGCTCATCCGCACCTTGAGCCCGCGCACCCTCCCCCGTTCGCGGACCAGCACACCGGCGGTGGCCTCGGGGTCCAGATCGGCCGCGCCGCCGGCGAGTTCACCGCTCCCCCCGACCAGCCCGTGCCGCGCGACATTGAGCCAGGCCAGCACGCGGGTGCCGGCCGGCGCGACGACGGAGGCCGCGAAGTCCGCCCACCGGTCGCTGCCGGAACTTCCGGCGTCCGCAACAGTGGTGACGCCCCGTTCGATTCCCGCCCGGTCGGCCGGAAGCCCCAACTCCGTAGCACCCTCGTAGACATGGGCGTGCAGATCGATCAGCCCCGGGGTGACCAGCAGCCCGCGCGCGTCGTACACCTCGGCTCCCGGCGCGGACAGCGTCCCGGGCGCGCCGACCGCCGCGATCCGCCCGCCGGCCACGGCCACCTCGCCCGGCGCCGGTACGCCGCGCTCCGGGTCGGCCAACACCCCGCCGCGCAGCAGCAGTCGGCGGCGGACGTCGGGACCGGGCGGGGACGGCGGCATGGTTGCGGGCATACCGGCGGCCTTTCGCTACGAGGCGTCGCGTCGTGCCTTCCGTTGGGGCCTTTCGTGGGGACCTGTCGTAGACCTTCCGTAGGGAGAGATTTACGCCGTGCGGCCCCGGCAAACCAGGCTCCGGCCGCGGGGCCGGCGCCAGGTCCATGTCCGGTAAACGGTTGACGGCGCATCCATCCGCCTGTTCCACTGGCCGCATGCGACCTCGGCAGCGGCTGGTCACCCGCGACCACATCGACTTCGGTCGTGTGTGGTCCGCCTCCTGTTGCCGCTGACTTCTCGACCGCGCCCCACACCCAGGCACTTCTCACGAGAAGACGAGGCCGTACCCATGCCTGTCGAGTTCCTCGGCATCGCCGCGACCAACGACGGATCCGAAGTCACCCCCCGCTCCGGCGCCTCCTTCGACAAGGAGTACACGCTCCGGCTCGCCCGCGCCCACGAGGACCACGGCTGGGACCGGGTCCTGTTCGCGTACGGATCCGGCTCCCCCGACCCCTCCCCGGCCGCCGCCTATGTCGCCGCCCGGACCGACACCCTCCAGATCCTGGTGGCGCACCGCCCGAACGTCTCCTACCCGACGTTCGCCGCGAAGACCTTCGCCACCCTGGACCACATCAGCGACGGCCGGCTCGCCGTCCACTTCATCACCGGCGGCAACGACCACGAGCAGCGCCGCGAGGGCGACACCCTCACCAAGGACGAGCGCTACGCCCGCACCCGCGAGTACATCCGGATCGTCAAGAAGATCTGGACCACCCGTGAACCCTTCGACCACGAGGGGACGCACTACCGCTTCCACGACTTCGTCAGCGACACCTTCCCCGTCCAACAGCCGCATCCGCAGGTCTCGTTCGGCGGCTCCTCCCCCGCGGCGTACGCGGCCGGCGGCGCCGAGGCGGACATCTACTGCCTGTGGGGCGAACCGCTGGCGCAGACCGCCGAGCAGATCGCCTCGGTGAAGGCCGCGGCGCAGGCGGCCGGACGCAGCGACGTCCCCCGGATCCAGGTCGCCTTCCGGCCGATCATCGCGCCCACGGAGGAACTGGCCTGGGAGAAGGCGCACCGCACCCTGGGCCGGATCAGGGCACGCAAGGCGGGCGGCCCGCCGAGCCGCCGCCATCCGCTGACGAACCCTCAGAACGCCGGTTCGCAGCGGCTGCTGGCGGTCGCGGCCGAGGGCGAGCGGCACGACCGGGCGCTGTGGACGCCGACCGCCACGGAGACCGGCGGCGCCGGCAACTCCACGGCCCTGGTCGGCACGCCGGAGACCGTGGCCCAGGCCCTGCTGGACTACTACGACCTGGGCGTGGGCATCCTCTCCGCCCGCGGCTACGACCTCCTCGACGACGCCGTGGACTTCGGCCGCTACGTCATCCCGCTCGTCCGGGAAGAGGTCGCCAAGCGGGACGCGGAGCGGGCGGCGGCACAGCGGGCCTCGTAGGACCCGTCCGGTGGGTCGTGGCCGCTCCCGTACGACCCGGCCACGACCCACCGGCGGACAACCCCACCAGCGGGACTACCCCACCGACGAATACGCCACGACCCCGCGCAGCACCCCGTCCATGGCCTTGCGCGCGGACCGCGCGACCGTGCCCTCGGGGGGCGCCGCCGCCGCGATCTGCCCGAGGACGTCCACCAGTTGCTTGCACCAGCGGACGAAGTCGCCGGCGGGCATGTCCGCCTCCTGGAGCACCTCGTCGAGGCCGAAGCCGGACGCCCAGCGGTACGCGGCCCAGGCGAAGCCGAGGTCCGGTTCGCGCTGGCCGACGCCCTCCGCCTGGCTGATCTTGTGGTCCTCCTCCAGGGCGTCCAGCCGGCCCCAGATGTGGACCATCTCCGCCAGCGCGTCCCGCGCCTTGCCGGCCGGCAGCTTGGGCGCCACCGCGTCGTCCGCCTGCCGCGCCTCGTACACCAGCGCCGATGCGCAGGCCGCCAGCTCCGCCGGGGCCAGGCCCTCCCAGACCCCCGCCCGCAGGCACTCGCTGGCCAGCAGGTCCAGCTCGCCGTAGAGCCGGGCCAGCCGGCGGCCCTCGTCGGTGACGGTGTCGCCTTCGAGGTAGTCCAGCTCGGTCAGCAGCGCGCAGATGCGGTCGAAGGTGCGCGCGATGGTGTTCGTACGCCCCTCGATCCGCCGCTCCAGCTGGCGGGTGTCGCGCAGCAGCCGGTGATAGCGCTCCGCCCAGCGTGCGTGGTCCTCCCGCTCGTCGCAGCCATGGCAGGGATGCGCCCGGATCTCCGTCCGCAGCCGCCTGATCTCCCGGTCGTCGGCCGCCTCCGCACGCGGCTTGCGGTGCCGCGAGGGCACCAGATGACCGGCCTTGGTGCGCAGCGCGGACGCCAGATCGCGCCGCGACTGCGGGCTGCGGGCGTTGAACGTGCGCGGGATCCGCATCCGGTCCAGCGCCGCGACCGGCACCGGGAAGTCGATCGAGGCCAGCCGCTTGACCTGCCGTTCGGCGGTCAGCACCAGCGGCCGGGGCCCGTCCTGGGCGTCGACGCCGCGGTGGCCGTCGGTCCGCCCCGAGGGCATGCCCGGGTCCAGCACCAGCGCCAGCCCCGCGTACTTGCCCGTCGGCACATGGATGACATCGCCGGGCTTCAGCTGCTCCAGCGCCGCGGCTGCCGCCGCCCGCCGCTGCACCGCGCCCTGCTTGGCCAGGTCCGTCTCGCGGTCCTTCAACTCCCGCCGCAGCCGGGAGTACTCCTCGAAGTCGCCGAGGTGGCAGACCATCGAGCCGCGGTAGCCGGTCAGCCCCTCCTCGTTCTTCTGCACCTGCCGGGAGATCCCGACCACCGACTTGTCCGCCTGGAACTGCGCGAACGACATCTCCAGCAGCTCCCGGGAACGGTGCCGCCCGAACTGCGAGACGAGATTGACCGCCATGTTGTACGACGGCTTGAACGAGGAGCGCAGCGGATACGTCCGCGTCCCGGCGAGACCGGCCAGCGCGCCCGGGTTCATCCCGCGCTGCCACAGCACCACCGCATGGCCCTCGACATCGATCCCGCGGCGCCCGGCGCGGCCGGTCAGCTGCGTGTACTCGCCGGGGGTGATGTCGGCGTGCTGCTCGCCGTTCCACTTGACGAGCTTCTCCAACACCACCGACCGGGCGGGCATGTTGATGCCCAGCGCCAGCGTCTCGGTCGCGAAGACGGCCTTGACCAGGCCCTTGACGAACAGCTCCTCGACGACCTCCTTGAACGTCGGCAGCATGCCGGCGTGGTGCGCCGCGATGCCCCGCTCCAGGCCCTCCAGCCACTCGAAGTAGCCCAGCACGTGCAGGTCGTCGTCCGGGATCCCGGCCGTCCGGGCCTCGACTATCCGGCGGACCTGCTCACGGCCCTCCTGGTCGTTGAGCCGCAGGCCCGAATGCAGGCACTGCTGGACGGCCGCCTCGCATCCGGCCCGGCTGAAGATGAAGGTGATGGCGGGCAGCAGCCCTTCGTTGTCGAGCCGCTCGATCACCTCGGGCCGGCTCGGCGTCCAGATCCGGGCCCGCTGACGGCGCTCCCGCTCGCGGTCCGCCTCGCGCATGTTCCGCCCGCGGCGCTTGTCCCGGCCGAACGTGGGCCGGCTGTTCTCCATCCGCGCCAGCCGCTCCAGGTCGGGGTTGACCTCCCGCCGGCCGCCGCCCTGCCCGTCCCGCTCCTCGAAGAGGTCGTAGATCCGGCGGCCCGCGAGGACGTGCTGCCACAGGGGCACCGGGCGGTGCTCGGAGACGATCACCGCGGTGTCACCGCGGACCGTGTCCAGCCAGTCCCCGAACTCCTCGGCGTTGGAGACCGTCGCGGACAGTGACACCAGGGTCACCGACTCGGGAAGATGGATGATCACCTCTTCCCAGACGGCGCCGCGGAACCGGTCGGAGAGGTAGTGCACCTCGTCCATGACGACATGGCCCAGGCCCACCAGCGACTGCGAGCCCGCATAGAGCATGTTCCGCAGGACCTCGGTGGTCATCACGATCACCGGGGCATCGCCGTTGACGCTGTTGTCGCCGGTCAGCAGGCCGACCTTGTCGGGACCGTAGCGCTTGACCAGGTCCTGGAACTTCTGGTTGGACAGCGCCTTGATGGGCGTGGTGTAGAAGCACTTGCGGCCCTGCGCCAGGGCCAGGTGGACGGCGAATTCGCCGACGATCGTCTTGCCGGATCCGGTGGGAGCCGCGACCAGCACGCCCTTGCCGGATTCCAGGGCCTGGCACGCCTCGACCTGATACGGATCCAGCTCGAAGTCGTACAGCTCCCGGAAAGGGGCGAGTGCGGTGGCCTGCTCGGCCGCCCGGAGCGTGGCGGCGGCATAGCGCTCAGCAGGGGACATGTCCTCGGTCATCGTGCTTACGAGCCTACCGGCCACCTCTGACAACGACCCGATCTTTATGGCGGGCCTTTACCCGGCCCACCCGGCACCCGCCCCGCTCCCCCGCACAACGGCTGCGGCCCCCGGCTCGAAGAGCCCGGGGGCCGCAAGGCCGGTCCACGGCGCGTCACTTCACGTGACGCCGCGACTACGCGTCATCTCCCGCGCGCCGCCCGGTCACCGCCGTCTCACGTCGCGTCGTCGTAGCCGCCGCGCCGGTTGCCGTCGTTCTCGCCGCTCGGCTGCTCCGGCAGCATCCGGCTGGACGAGACCGGCTCGATGGCCTCGACGTCCGACGGCGTCAGGTCCAGCTCCGACGCCTCGTCGTCGGACAGGCCCGCGTTCGGGTCGGCGAGCTTGCGGCGGCGGTCGTTGAGGAGGCAGATGCCGACGGCGCCGAAGTAGAGCAGGATGATCGGGGCGGCCAGCAGCGACATGGTCAGCGGGTCACCGGTCGGGGTGGCGACGGCCGCGAAGATCGTGATGCCCAGCACCATGAACCGCCACCAGCTCAGGATCCGCTGGCCGGTGAGCACCCCGCCCTTGTTCAGCAGCACCAGCAGCAGCGGCAGCTCGAAGGAGAAGCCGAAGACCAGCACCATGCGCGTGACGATGTCGAAGAAGTCGTCGGCCGGGAAGAGGTTGGACCAGTTCTCGGGGGTCAGCCCGACCAGTGCGGCGGCAGTGGTGGGCAGCACCGCGTAGGCGAGGTAGGCACCGCCGAAGAAGAGCGGTACACCGGCGGCGACGAAGCTCAGTGCGTACTTCTTCTCGTGCTTGTGCAGACCGGGGGCGAGGAAGGCCCAGAGCTGGTAGAGCCACAGCGGGCTGGCGGCGACCAGTCCCACGGTCAGCGACAGCTTGAGCATGATCGTGAACGGGGCGATGAAACCCTGCGCGACGATGTTGGCGCAGGGGTGGCCGCCGGCCGCCGCGCCGGTCTTGGGGCAGCCGACGGCCGCGATGGTCGGGCCCGTGATGAAATCGGCGATCGCCCTGTACTTGAGCGCGGCGATGATGGTGACCACGAGGATCGCCAGCACCGATTTCAGCAGCCGGTTGCGCAGCTCACGCAGATGCGCCGCGAGGGGCATCCGCCCCTCGGGGTCCTTCTCCTGCTTGCGGGCAGACTTGGGCAACCCACTTCCTCGTCTCGTGCGTCAGCCGCTCCGACGTGGTCGGGCGGCTGGATCCGGCTCGGTCAGCTCTGGGTGGTGCGGTTCGGCTCGGCCACAGGGCGCGAGCTGGCCACATCACCGGGCGCAGCCTGAATCGTACGAGGTGCCTGGGGTGCCGCGTCGGCAGGAGCCTGCGACGTCTGGGACGCGGTGCCGCTGCCGGCCGCCCGCTCGGCCTCGCTCTCCTGCTTCATCGCCTTGGCCTCGCTCTTGAGGATGCGGGCCGACTTGCCGAGCGAACGCGCCATGTCGGGAAGCTTCTTCGCGCCGAACAGCAGAAAGACCACGGCGAGGATCAGCAGAATCTCGGTGGGCCTCAGGTTGGCTAGCATGTGCGACTACCTTCTCGCCGGGGCGGCGTCTCCTGTGGTGCCTGCCGATGGGGTCGGACTGGTGTCCGGGTGGTGCCACGATCGTAACGTTCGGTGGTGAACGTCCGGCAATCCCCGTGCGTATTCCGGATTGCCCGCACCACCGCACGGCCTGACCCGCTGGTGCAGCCTACCTTTCGCCACCCCGGCGGAGCAGAGCGCGGCCGTCAGTCACGGGTGGCGTCGTGCATCCGGGAGGCGAGCGGGACCGCGGCCCGCTCCAGGTCCTGTGCGGCCCGCTGGATCCGCTCCGTGGCCGTACCGACCTGCCGGGCCAGCCGCCGCACTTCGACGAAGACACGGACGGCGAGGACGCCGAGGACGGCGATCCCCAGGAAGCCGAGGGCGATTGCGATCATGGGCCAGAGCATGGGGCGAGCCTATCGGTCGGGTCGGGGCGGGCCGGCCGCCACCGGAACGGCCCGCGCCGGCCCGCCCGCGCCGGGTGCACGCCGCCGCGCCGGAGGCCGGCCAGCCGCGCTCGGGCGCGGCCGGCTCAGCCGGTGTGCAGCCGCAGCGTCCGCACCCCGCCGCCGGTGAGCAGCTCCACGATGCGCTCCCCGGCAGGCCGGCGCACCGCCCGGTCGCACTCGGGGCAGGTGAAGGAGTAGAAGGTGGTGCGGCTGCTGGCGCCGATGGCCAGCCGGAAGGCGTCCGAGGCCAGCTCGAAGCGGCCCCGGCAGTCCGGGCAGGCCGCCTTGAAGAACACCGGAGCGGCCATGCTCGCCAGAGTGGTCGTCGCCATCGTGGTCGTCATCCTTCGCTGCCTCGAACGGTCATCGGTGCGCCCGCGCGGTCCGCGGCGGACCGGACTCACCCGCCGTACGCCGCAAGCGCCTGCCCGGCCGCCTGCCGCGCGCTGTCCGCGAGCGCCGCGGGCGAGACGATCCGGCCGTCCCGGCCCAGCCGCAGGGCCAGCCGCCGCAGCGACGCCGGGTCGGGGGTGCGCAGCGTGATCCGCAGCCCGCCGTCCGGGAGTTCGTCGGCCCGGTCGTGCGGGTAGTACTCGGCGACCCAGCGCCCGCCGGGCCCGACCTCGATCACGACCTCGGGGTCCTCGGCCGCGGGCTGCACCAGCCCCTCGGACAGATCGCGCAGCTCGACGGGCGGCGGGTCGGCCGGCGCGTCCAGCAGCTTGATCTCGGCCACCCGGTCGAGCCGGAACGTCCGCCGGGCCTCGGAGAGCCGGCACCACGCCTCCATGTAGGTGTGGCCGACGGCGAACAGCCGGATCGGATCCACCTCGCGCTCGGTCAGCTCGTCGCGCGCCGGGGAGTAGTAGCGCAGCCACAGCCGGCGCCGCTCGGCGATGGCGCGGTCCACATCGGCGAACACCCCGCCCTCGGACTCGAAGGTGACCGACAGCCGGGAACTGGCCCCGGCAGCCTCGCCCGCCGCCGCCTCCAGCTTGGCGGTGGCCCGCAGCAGCGCCTGCCGGTCGCCCTCGCGCAGCCCCGGCAGGGTCGCCACCGCACGCGCCGCGACCAGCAGCGCGGTCGCCTCGTCGGCGGCCAGCCGCAGCGGCTCGGCGACGTCGTCGGGGTTGTGCCACCAGATGCGGTCGCCGTCGGTGTCGATGTCGAGGAGGTCGCCGCCGCGGAAGCTCGTCCCGCACATCGGCAGCACGTCGAGGTCGCCGATCAGCTCGTCCTCGGTGATGCCGAAGGCGCGGGCGACGTCGCCGACCCGGGCGCCGGGGCGCTCGCGCAGATACGTCACCAGCGACAGCATCCGGCGGGTCTGGTCGATCGCGTTCGTAGCCATGGAGTCCGCTCCCCGTCCCTCTCAGCCCTTGGCCACGGCACGCAGCCGGTCGACGACGTCGGCGCGCAGCTCCGCGGGTTCCAGTACGACCACGTCGGGCCCGAACTCCACGAGCCAGGCGTCGAGTCCGTGCCCGTACGGGATCTCCAACTCGTCCCAGCCGTCGCCCAGCGCGCGGACGGTCAGCGCCCGGGCGCGCAGCGGATAGCCGTGCTCCGCGCGGAGTTTGATCCGGGCGGTGCCGGTGGCGGTCTCCCCCGCCCAGCTCTCGACGGTCTCGCGGACGGTGACGTGGTCGGGCACCGGAGCGGTGAACGCCCCTTGTCGGGAACGGACCTTGCCGGTGATCCGGGACAGCCGAAAGACCCGCTCGGCCTTCCGCTCCCGGTCCCAGCCGGCGACGTACCAGTGGCCGCGCCAGCACTCCAGGATCCACGGCTCGATGTGCCGCTGCTCGGGGCGCGCGGCATTGGACTTGCGGTAGTCGAAGACGACCGGGCGGCGGTCGCGGCAGGCCAGCATCAGCGGCTCGAAGGCGGCTTCATGGGCCGGGATCCGCGGTTCCAGGGCGCTGTGCGGCTGCCCGGCGTCCACGTCCCCGCCGTCCCCGGCGAGCGGCATCCCGGCCGCCCGCAGCTTCTGCAGGGCGCCACTGGCCGCGCCGGCGAGCCGGGCCTGCTGCCAGACCTTGGCGGCGAGCCCGAGGGCGGCGGCCTCCTCGGCGTCCAGGGTGATCGGGGGCAGCCGGTTGCTGTCACGGCGGGCGAGATAGCCGACCTCACCGTCGATCCCGTCGACGGTCTCGATGACCAGGCCGAGTTCGCGCAGATCGTCCTTGTCCCGCTCGAACATCCGGTTGAAGGACTCGTCCCCGCCGGCCGCGGCGCCTCCCGGCTTACCCGCCGCAGCACCGCCCGGTCTGCCGACCGCAGCATTCCCCGGTCTACCGACCTCGATGTAAGCCTCGATCGACATCCGCAGCTCGCGCTTGGACAGCGGGCGTCGCGTCCCCAGCAGGCACAGCGCCAGACTCATCAGCCGCTCGGCCTTGGCAATCGCCATCGACGCCCTTTCTCGTTGAGCTCCCGACCGCTGACCGTACCGTTCTGGGTGCGTGCGGCAAAGCCGAGGGCCCATGCCATCCAGCATGGGCCCTCGGAGCGTCGGACGGGGTCTCAGACGGAGACCAGATCGCAGACGAAGATCAGGGTCTCGCCCGGGGCGATCTTGCCGCCGGCACCGCGCTCACCGTAGGCGAGGTGCGCCGGGATGGTCAGGCGGCGCCGGCCGCCCACCTTCATGCCCTGGACACCCTTGTCCCAGCCCGCGATGACCTGGCCGACACCCAGCTGGAACTGCAGCGGCTTGCCGCGGTTCCAGCTCGCGTCGAACTCCTCGCCCGTGCTGAAGGAGACGCCGACGTAGTGGACGGAGACCATGTCCCCGGCCTTGGCGACCGGCCCGTCACCCTCCCACAGGTCCACGATCTCCAGGTCGGACGGGGCCGGGCCCTCGGGGAAGTCGATCTCGGGCTTGTCGATGTTCACGTATGAGCTCCTACTTGCGAATCTTTTCGATTACCGGCCCAGTCTTGCAGATCTTGCGGCAGCCGCCGTCAGACCGTGCCGACGATGTCGACCACGAAGACCAGGGTGTTCTTCGCCAGCTCGTGCTCCGGGCTCGCGCCGTAGCCCAGCTTCGGCGGGATCACGATCTCCACCCGGTCCCCGACGTGCTTGCCGACGAGCGCCTGGTCCCAGCCCTGGACGACCTGCCCGGTGCCGATCTGGAACGCGGTCGCGCCCCCGTGGTCCCAGGACGAGTCGAACTTCTTGCCGTCCTCCCACTTCACGCCGGTGTACTGGGCGATCAGCCCGTCACCGGCCTTCACCTCGGCGCCCTTGCCCTGGATCAGCACCTGCTGCTTGAGGTCGGTGGGCGCCTTCTCCCCCTTGGGGATGGTGATCGTCGCGGCCTTGGCGTCCTCGGCCTTGACCTCCGGCATCCCGTCCTCCGGCGCCGCCTGGGTGCCCTCGGCCTTCGCCTTCTTGTCCACCTTCTTCGCGCCGACCACATCGACGACCCACACCAGGCCGTCCTCCGGCTTGATGCCGGACTGCGGGTTCAGGCCCTCGCCGATCAGCGCCTTCGCGGTGCCCTCGACCTCGAACCGGCTGCCGACCTTCTGCCCGGCCACCGCGGTCATGACCTTGGGCGGCAGCATCTGCTGCGTCATCTGGTCGGTGACCTCGCTGACGACCTGGGTCCGCGGCGCACCGGGCTTGGCGCCCGGCTGCGGCGTCCAGCTGCTGCCGAGGTCCTGGCCCTTCATCGTCTGCGCGACGAAGTCCAGCCGGACCGTGTCCCCCTTGTTGACGACCGCGCCCTTGCCCTCGACGAGGGTCTTGGTGACGGCCTTGTCGGCGGGCTTGGCGCCCTTGGGCACGGTGATGGTGGGCTTCTTGCCCGCGGTGCCCGTCACCTTGACCACGGCTTCGCCGGAGGTCTTGCCGTCGTCGGACCCGCAGGCGGCGGTGAAGAGCAGAACGGGCACGGCCAGCGCGGCGGCAGCGGCGCGGCGGGTGTGCTTGGTGAACGGGCGGGGGAAGCGTCCCCCGGGAGAATTCAGCATCTGTCCAACTCGGGCTCGTGGGGTAGATGGGCAATGCCCGCCACTCTACGACCTGCACCTGTGGCGGTTTCCCGGCACAACACACGCAATGCGCCGGGAGCATTCCGCTCCCGGCGCACCGCCTCGCATTCCCGCCGCTCACATGCCCGCGATCAGCTTCTCCACCCGGTCGTCGACGGAACGGAACGGGTCCTTGCACAGGACCGTGCGCTGTGCCTGGTCATTGAGCTTCAGATGCACCCAGTCGACGGTGAAATCACGGCGCTGCTCCTGCGCCCGGCGAATGAAGTCACCGCGCAGCCGCGCACGTGTGGTCTGCGGCGGCACCGACTTGCCCTCGAAGATCTTCAAGTCGTTGCAGATCCGCTCCGCCTGCCCCTTCCGCTCCAGGAGGTAGTAAAGCCCCCGGCGGCGGTGGATGTCGTGATACGCGAGGTCTATCTGCGCCACGCGCGGATGGGACATGGTGATGTTGTTCTTCGTGCGGTAGCGCTCGATGAGCTGATGCTTCATCACCCAGTCGATCTCGGTGGAGATACGGTCCAGGTCCTCGTCCCGGATCGCCTCCAGCGTACGGCCCCACAACTCCAGGACCCGCTCGACGGTGCCCGTCCGGATGCCCCGCCGATCGCAGAAGTCGACGGCCTTTTCGTAGTACTCCTGCTGGACTTCGAGCGCCGACGCCTCGCGCCCGCTCGCCAGCCGCACCTTGCGCTGTCCGGTGATGTCGTGACTGACCTCGCGGATCGCCCGGATCGGGTTCTCCAGCGTCAGATCGCGCATGACGGTGCCCGCCTCGATCATCCGCAGGACGAGGTCGGTGGCGCCGACCTTCAGCATCATCGTCGTCTCGGACATGTTCGAGTCGCCGACGATGACGTGCAGCCGGCGGTAGCGCTCGGCGTCCGCGTGCGGCTCGTCGCGGGTGTTGATGATCGGCCGGGAGCGGGTGGTCGCCGAGGAGACGCCCTCCCAGATGTGTTCCGCGCGCTGACTGACGCAGTACACGGCGCCGCGCGGCGTCTGCAGTACCTTGCCCGCGCCGCACAGCAGCTGCCGGGTGACCAGGAACGGAATGAGGATGTCCGCGAGCCGGGAGAACTCACCGTGCCGGGCGACGAGATAGTTCTCGTGGCAGCCGTAGGAGTTTCCCGCCGAATCGGTGTTGTTCTTGAAGAGGTAGACGTCGCCCGCGATTCCCTCCTCGTGCAGGCGGCGTTCGGCGTCGACGAGCAGACCTTCGAGAATGCGCTCACCGGCCTTGTCGTGGGTGACCAGCTCGGTCACGTTGTCGCACTCGGGAGTTGCGTATTCCGGATGCGAACCCACGTCCAAGTACAGGCGGGCGCCGTTCCGCAGGAAGACGTTGCTGCTGCGGCCCCATGACACAACACGGCGGAAGAGGTACCGCGCCACCTCGTCAGGAGACAGTCGGCGCTGTCCCCTGAACGTGCACGTGACGCCGTACTCGTTCTCCAGCCCGAAGATGCGGCGGTCCATGACTGAACATTACGCCTGATGGCCTGCTCTGAAACCGGGTTCGACAGCCCCGTTTCGATCATTTTCCGCCGGGCGGTCACCCGCCGTACGCTGCACCGGATCGCCCAGAAATCGCTTTGTCGACAAAAGGACGAGCAGCGCGGCGATCCCGCCGGCCCCGGCGACCGCGAACCCGCCCGCCGAACCGCCGGCCTCCACCACCGGGCCCACCACCGAGGCGCCCACGGCCGAACCGACCCCGAACGTGGTCACCAGCCAGGAAAACGCCTCCGTCACCGTCCCCTTGGGCGCATGCCGGTCCACCACCACGAACGCGCAGGCCAGCGCGGGTGCCAGAAACACCCCCGCCACCCCCGTCAGCGCCGTCATCCCGGACACGCCCGGCACCAGCGCCAGCGGCAGATACCCCAGCGCCAGCAGCGCGATGAGCAGCCGCAGCCGCCCTTCCGGACGCCCCGGCCACTCCCGGGCGCCGTAGACGACGCCGCCGGCCAGCGCGCCGGCGCCGAGCGCGGAGAGCAGATAGCTGGAGATCATCCCGCCGCCGTGCTCGTCGGCGTACGCCACCGCCGCCACCCCGATCGACCCCAGCGCCAGCCCGACGAAGAAGAACGCGCCGATCAGCACCAGCATCCCGGACGAGCGCAGCGCCCCCAGCCAGTGCGCCTCGCGCGGCCCGCTGCGCCACTCCCGGGAGGGCCTGGAGACCACGACGGACAGCGCGCCGAGCACCCCGAGCGCGTTGATGACCAGCAGCGCCGCGCCGGCCGACCAGGCCGCCACGCACAGCGTGACCAGCAACGGCCCCACGGCGAACATGACTTCCTGCGCCACCGCGTCCAGCGCGTACGCGGCGTGCACCCGGTCCGCGCGCTGGAGCACCCCCGGCCACAGCGCCCGCAGCCCGCCCTCCAGGGGCGGGGTGAAGAACCCGCCGATCACCACGGCGGCGTAGGCGAGCCACAGCGGATCCACCCCGACGGCCGCGAGCAGCGCCATCCCGAGCGCGGAGAGCACCGAGGCGGGCAGCATCACCCGCGGCTGCCCGCAGACGTCCACCGCCCGCCCGAGGAGCGGCTGGCCGATGGCGTTGCAGAGGCCGTAGACCGCGGAGAGCGCTCCGGCCAGTCCGTAGCTGCCGCCCTGGGCGCGGACGAAGAGGACCACCGCCAGGGGCGCGGTGGCGTTCGGCAGCCGGCCGAGCAGGGTCCCCGCCAGCAGCCGGGCCGCATGCCGGGTTCTGAGCAAATCCGCGTATCCGGCGGCCATGCCTGCCCCTCTCCGTCCGGACCGGCCCGGACGTGTTACGTATAACTTCCGGCGTCATACGTACCATGGCGGCAATCCGCGGGTCCACCCCGCGGCGGACACACGCAAGGAGTGACACCCCGGTGACCAGCAACGAGGCCGCGCCGCCTCCCGGTGCGAGCACCGGCTCCACTGGAGCGGCTGACGCCGCGCCCCCTCGTAGCCCGGCCGCCGCCGGCCGCGTCACCAGCCGCGACGTCGCCCGTGCAGCCGGCGTCTCGCAGGCCGCCGTCTCCCTCGTCCTCGGCGACAAGTGGCGCGGCCGGGTCTCCCCGGGCAAGGCCGACGCCGTCCGCGCCGCCGCCCGCGAGCTGGGCTACCGCCCCAACCTCGCCGCCCGCAGCCTGCGCATGGGCCGCACCCGCACGGCGCTGCTGGTCGTCCCCGCCCTCACCACCGAGTTCTTCGCCCGGGTCTACACCGGCGCCGCCCGGGTCGCCGCCGACCACGACTTCGGCGTGGTCCTCTACCTCTCCCCCGAGGGCATCGGCCCCGCCCGCGACCCCTTCGACTCCGCCGCCGCCACCCTCGACGGCGTCATCGCCTCCTCCATGGCCGCCGACGCCCTCAGCGCGCTGCGCGCCGCCGGGCTGCCGCTGGTGATGCTCGACAGCGACCCCGCCGACACCCGCGCCTCCGCCACCGTCAACCTCGACATCGCCGACGGCGTACGGCAGTTGGCCCGCCACCTCACCGGCCTCGGGCACCGCCGCATCACCCATCTCGCGGCCGATGTCGACTCCTGGACCTTCGCCGTCCGCGCCCGGACCCTCGCCGACACCCTGGCCGGCGTCCCCGGCGCCGTACTGCACCGGCAGCCGGCCGCCCTCGGCGTCACCGCCGGACGCCACGCCGCGCACACCGCGCTGACCGCCCCCGGCCCCCGCCCCACCGCGCTGCTGTGCGACGACGACATCATCGCCGCCGGCGCCTGCAAGGCCGTCCGCCGCCTCGGTCTGCGCATCCCGGAGGACATCTCGGTCACCGGCTTCGACGACCTGGCCCTGGCCGTCGCCGTGGAACCGGAGCTGACGACCGTACGGCTCCCCGCGGAGGAGTTCGGCGAGGCCGGTATGCGCGCCCTGATGGCCGTGCTGGACGGCGCCCCCGCCGGCACCCCGACGCTCCCCGTCACGCTCGTCCCGCGCGGCTCCACCGCCCCGCCGCCGGGGCGCGCCCCGCACAACAGCGCGCGCCCCGGCGGGTGATGACCCACCGGGGCGCGCGATCCGGGCACAGCGGCCCGTCGGTGATCCTCCGGAATCCTCAGTCCGCGGACCCGGACTCCTCCTCGCTCCCGTCCGCGGTGCCCGCACCGGAGTCGCCCTCGGCGCCGGCTCCGCCCTCAGCGGCCTTGCCGTTGGCGCCCTTCCCCTTGGCACCCTTGGCACCCTTGCCGGCCGCGCCGGACGCGTCACCGGCACCCGAGGACTCGCCCGCGTCCCCCTCGGCGTCGGCCTTCTCCTCCCCCGAGGCACCATGCTCGTCCAGCAGCCGGGACAGCTGGCGGCCCAGGATCCGCTTGAACTTCCGCTGCTGCGGGCGCGTACGGTCCAGGGTGGCGACCTCGAGGTGCTCGGCGGTCAGCGTCCGCTCGCCGCCGTTGGTGTCCCGCGACAGCGAGTCCACCGCCAGCCGCAGCGCCTCCGCCAGCGTCATCCCGTCGCGGTGCCGCTGGTCGAGATAGCTGCTGATCTGGTCGGCGTTGCCGCCCACCGCGACCGAGCCGTGCTCGTCCACGATCGAGCCGTCGTGCGGCAGCCGGTAGATCTGGTCGTCCTCGGGGGCGTTGCCCACCTCGGCCACGATCAGCTCGACCTCATAGGGCTTCTCCGCCGCGCTGGAGAAGATCGAGCCGAGCGTCTGGGCGTAGACGTTCGCCAGACCGCGCGCGGTCACGTCCTCCCGGTCGTAGGTGTAGCCGCGCAGATCGGCGTAGCGCACCCCGCCGATCCGCAGGCTCTCGAACTCGTTGTACTTGCCGACCGCCGCGAAGGCGATGCGGTCGTAGATCTCGCTGACCTTGTGCAGGGCGCGGGAGGGATTCTCGGCGACGAAGACCACGCCGTCGGTGTACTGCAGCACCACGACGCTGCGGCCGCGCGCGATGCCCTTGCGGGCGTACTCGGCGCGGTCGGCCATGGCCTGCTGGGGTGAGACATAGAACGGCGTCGACACCGGCTATCCGTCCCTTCCTGTCAAAAGCTCTCTCGGTGGCTGGGGGCGCATGGCGGAACATCCGTCCCGTCAGAGCAGCGCGGCGCGCGGGCCGTCGGGCTGGTCGAGGCGGCGCTCGTGAACGGCACGGGTGATCTCCGAGACCTCGGCCTCGGTGAGCTTCTTGAAGCCCTCTTCCGTGATCACCGTGACGATCGGGTAGATCCGCCGCGCCATGTCCGGCCCGCCGGTCGCCGAGTCGTCGTCGGCGGCGTCGTACAGCGCCTGGACGACTGCGGTGGCGGCCTGATGCTCCGTGAAGTCCTCGCGGAAGAGCTTCTTCAGCGCACTGCGCGCGAAGACCGAGCCGGAGCCCGTCGCCGCGAAGCCGTGCTCCTCCGAGCGCCCGCCGGTGACGTCGTACGAGAAGATACGGCCCTTCTCGCGGTCGACGTCGTAGCCGGCGAACAGCGGCACCACGGCGAGGCCCTGCATGGCCATCCCGAGGTTGCTCCGAATCATCGTCGAGAGACGGTTCGCCTTGCCCTCCAAGGAGAGTTGGGTCCCCTCGACCTTCTCGAAGTGCTCCAGTTCCAGCTGGAACAGTTTGACCATCTCCACCGCGAGCCCGGCCGTGCCCGCGATGCCGACCGCCGAGTACTCGTCGGCCGGGAAGACCTTCTCGATGTCGCGCTGCGCGATCACATTGCCCATCGTCGCCCGACGGTCACCGGCGAGCACCACACCGCCGGGGAAGGACGTCGCCACGATGGTCGTGCCGTGCGGCGCCTCGATGACGCCCTGCGTCTGTGGCAACGAGCGGCCGCCGGGCAGCAGCTCGGGCGAGTGCGCACCGAGAAAGTCCATGAACGAGGAGGATCCAGGCGTCAGGAAGGCAGCTGGCAGACGCCCTGTGCTCAGAGGGTTGGCTTCCACGAGTTTCCTTCCAGGTATGCGATGGCTCGTCGTATGACGTCGGGCCGATCCTTGAACTGTCCTAGGGCTGCGTTGCAGCTGAAGCACAGTACGCCACGGACCTTACCCGTCTGGTGGCAGTGATCCACATGCTCGGCTGGAGCGACCAGGCAGATGCAACACACGCCCTGCTGCTCCGCGATCATTTCGTCCAATTCGGCTGGTGTGAGGCCGTACTTACGCCGAAAATAACTCTCGCGATTCCGCTCGGCCCGGCACGATCGGCAGTAGCTCGCCCAGCCGTCCGACGATGTTTTGTTGCGCTCCCACTGTTCGTGCGACTTGACCTCACGACATTGCGGACACCGCTTGAATCCCCGAGGCACGGGCACCTTCTCGCGTACTGTCCGGCCCTTGGCCATTTGGCGCTGCCGGTAGTACTCCGCAGAGCACTCCCGGCAGTACGCCTGCAATCCGTCACTCATCGCCTTGTTGGACGCGAAGCCTGCCAGCGGTTTGTGCACACGACACCGCGAGCACCGCTTCACCTCTGACTGATCACTCACCCAGCCCCCCGTAGACCTTCGAGTTGAAGGCGAACCTACTCCCCACCCTTCTGAACGAAGGACCTCACGAAATCCTCGGCGTTCTCCTCGAGGACATCGTCGATTTCGTCCAGCACCGAATCCACGTCGTCCGACAATTTCTCCTGGCGTTCCTTGAGGTCGCCCGACGCCTGCGCGTCCTGCTGCTGCTCCTCGACCTCTTCGGTGGAACGGGTGGCCTTCTGCTGTCCGCCGCCGCTGTCCTTGGTCGCCATATCCCTCACCCCGCTCGGTTCGCCCCGCTCGATGTGACCTTCAAGATCCGACCCTACAAGCAGGGTCCGACATCGGCCCTGCACTTGCTGCAACGCCCGGGAGTCACCTCGATGATTCCCGCGCCGCGGCCTTTTCAGCCGCGGATCAGCTGCCGATCATGGCGAATTTGCCATGGACCTGCCGTCCGTCAGCGACCGGACAACGTCCTGACCAGCTCTTCCGCCGTCCGGCACCGGTCCAGCAGCTCCTTGACGTGCTTACGGGTCCCGCGCAGCGGCTCCAGCGTGGGCACCCGTTGCAGGGAGTCACGGCCGGGCAGATCGAAAATGACCGAATCCCACGAGGCGGCGGCGACATCGTCCGCGTACTGCTCCAGGCACCTGCCGCGGAAGTACGCCCTGGTGTCCTCCGGAGGCTTCAGCTCGGCCCGCTCCACCGCGGACTCGTCCAGGAGCCGCTTCATCTTGCCGCGGGCCGCCAGACGGTTGTACAGGCCCTTCTCCGGGCGCACGTCGGCGTACTGGAGGTCGATGAGGTGCAGCCGGGCGGCGTCCCAGTCCAGGCCGTCCCGGCGGCGGTAGCCCTCCATGAGTTCGCGCTTGGCGACCCAGTCCAGCTCGCCGGACAGGCTCATCGGGTCGTTCTCCAACCGCCCGAGCACGTCCTCCCACCGGGTCAGGACGTCCTTGGTCTGCTCGTCCGCATCCGCTCCGTAGCGGTCCTCCACGTATTTGCGGGCCAGCTCGTAGTACTCCATCTGGAGCTGTACGGCGGTGAGCGTACGGCCGCTGCGGAGCGTGATCAGGTGCTGGAGCGTGGGGTCGTGCGAGACGTGGTGCAGAGTGCGTACGGGCTGCTCGACGGCGAGATCGACGGCGATGAAGCCGTCCTCGATCATGGACAGCACCAGCGCGGTGGTGCCCAGCTTCAGGTACGTCGAGATCTCGGAGAGGTTCGCGTCGCCGATGATCACATGCAGCCGGCGGTACTTCTCCGCGTCCGCGTGCGGTTCGTCGCGGGTGTTGATGATGGGCCGCTTGAGGGTCGTCTCCAGGCCCACCTCCACCTCGAAGTAGTCGGCGCGCTGGCTGATCTGGAAGCCGTGCTCGTGGCCGTCCTGGCCGATGCCGACCCGGCCGGCGCCGGTGACGACCTGCCGGGAGACGAAGAACGGCGTCAGGTGGCGCACGATGTCCGAGAAGGGGGTCTCCCGCTTCATCAGGTAGTTCTCGTGCGTCCCGTAGGAGGCGCCCTTGTTGTCGGTGTTGTTCTTGTAGAGGTGGATCGGCTGGGCGCCGGGGACCTGGGCGGCCCGCTCGGCGGCCTCGGCCATGATCCGCTCGCCGGCCTTGTCCCAGAGGACCGCGTCGCGCGGATTGGTGACCTCGGGGGCGCTGTACTCGGGGTGGGCGTGGTCGACGTAGAGCCGGGCACCGTTGGTGAGGATGACGTTGGCCAGGCCGATGTCCTCGTCGGTGAGCTGGCTGGAGTCGGCGGCCTCGCGGGCGAGGTCGAAGCCGCGGGCGTCCCGCAGCGGGTTCTCCTCCTCGAAGTCCCAGCGGGCACGGCGTGCCCGGTGCATCGCCGCCGCGTAGGCGTTGACGACCTGGGACGAGGTGAGCATGGCATTGGCATTCGGGTGGCCGGGGACGGAGATCCCGTACTCCGTCTCGATCCCCATTACTCGCCGTACGGTCATGCGGCCCTCCTTGCCCGGCGGCGCCCCCGGGTGGGGTCGGCGCTCAAGTACCGCTGCGCTTCCGGTCCGTGTGCGTGCCCCGCGTCAGCACAGCGTGACGCAGCGGTACCGAAGAGCCTAGAACGCCTTTGCGGCGCTGGGGAGATCATTACAGTCATTGCTCCAGTCCGGTTTTCCCTGGTTCATCGCTGCCCGCGGGGGCGGTCCGCTCGCCCCCGCAAAAGCGTCCGGCTGCGGACGCCCCGTGCAGGACATCCGCAGCCGGAGAGCGGTGTTACAGGTATTGGCCGGTATTGGCCACCGTGTCGATGGAGCGACCGGTGTCCGCGCCCTGCTTTCCGGTGACGAGGGTGCGGATGTACACGATCCGCTCGCCCTTCTTTCCGGAGATCCGGGCCCAGTCGTCCGGGTTGGTGGTGTTGGGCAGGTCCTCGTTCTCCTTGAACTCGTCCACACACGCCTGGAGGAGGTGGGAGACCCGCAGACCCTTCTGGTTGTGCTCGAGGAAAGCCTTGATGGCCATCTTCTTCGCACGTCCGACGATGTTTTCGATCATCGCGCCGGAGTTGAAGTCCTTGAAGTAAAGGACTTCCTTGTCACCATTGGCATAGGTGACCTCCAGGAATCGGTTTTCCTCGGATTCCGCGTACATCTGCTCGACGACCGACTGAATCATCCCGCTGACCGCGGCCTTGCGCGAATCGCCGTGCTCGGCGAGATCGTCGGCGTGCAGCGGGAGGTTTTCCGTGAGGTACTTCGAGAAGATGTCCTTGGCGGCCTCCGCGTCCGGACGCTCGATCTTGATTTTCACGTCGAGACGGCCGGGGCGCAGGATCGCCGGGTCGATCATGTCCTCGCGGTTCGAGGCACCGATCACGATGACGTTCTCCAGGCCCTCCACACCGTCGATCTCGGAGAGCAGCTGCGGGACGATGGTGTTCTCCACGTCCGAGCTGACGCCGGATCCCCGGGTGCGGAAGAGGGAGTCCATCTCGTCGAAGAAGACGATGACGGGCGTGCCCTCGCTCGCCTTCTCCCTGGCGCGCTGGAAGACCAGGCGGATGTGCCGCTCGGTCTCGCCGACGTACTTGTTGAGCAGCTCGGGGCCCTTGATGTTCAGGAAGAAGCTCTTCCCGGCCGGCTGCCCGGTGACTTCGGCGACCTTCTTGGCAAGGGAGTTGGCGACCGCCTTGGCGATGAGCGTCTTGCCGCAGCCGGGCGGGCCGTAGAGCAAGACACCCTTGGGCGGGCGGAGTTCGTGTTCCTTGAAGAGGTCGGGGTAGAGGTAGGGGAGCTCGACCGCGTCCCGGATCTGCTCGATCTGGCCGCCCAGACCGCCGATCTTGGTGTAGTCGATGTCCGGAACCTCTTCGAGGACCAGTTCCTCGACCTCGCTCTTCGGGATGACCTCGTAGACGTAGCCGGAGCGGGTTTCGAGCAGCAGGGCGTCGCCGGGGCGGATGGTGGTGTCCAGCAGCGGCTCGGCGAGCCGCACCACCCGCTCCTCGTCGGTGTGCCCGATGACCAGCGCGCGCTCGCCGTCCTCCAGGATCTCCTTGAGGGTGACGATGTCGCCGGCGCTCTCGAACTCCATGGCCTCGACCACGTTGAGCGCTTCGTTGAGCATGACCTCTTGGCCGCGCCGGAGGTCGTCGATCTCCACGCTGGGGCTGACATTCACCCGGAGCTTTCGGCCCCCGGTGAAAATGTCGACCGTGCCGTCCTCGTTCGCCTGCAGGAAGACACCGAAGCCGGCCGGCGGCTGTGCGAGCCGGTCGACCTCCTCCTTGAGCGCGACGATCTGGTCGCGGGCCTCGCGGAGCGTATTGGCGAGACGCTCGTTCTGAGCGGAAACGCCGGCCAGGTTGGTCTGCAGCTCGACGATCCGCTCTTCGAGAATCCTCGTGTGCCGCGGAGAGTCGGCGAGCTTGCGTCGCAGGACGGCGATCTCCTGCTCAAGATAGGCAACCTGGCCGGCTGGATCTTCAGACCCGCGCCCCGGCCGGATGCCGCGGTTGATGTCGTCGTCGTGGGCTGCCACGGTCCTCACCTCCTCCAAGGAGCTGGACGCTTCCTGACCCTACCTGGGCCGGTGCAGGTTGAAACCCCTAGATCGAAAAGACTGTCGGGGTGTGTCCGATCTTCACCCTTGCGCACGTCCTCACGCCAAGGGAATACCCACCCAACAACATCGGAAAGCGAGCGGTTGTATCGTCGAGTCGGTCAACACCCGTCAGGGCTGGCGCCACTTAGACAAAAACGGTTCACGTACGCAGGAACGGCAGGCGAGATGACCGCGCAGGACGAAGCACCGGAGCTGGAAGTCTGGATCGACCAGGACCTGTGCACCGGGGACGGCATCTGCGCGCAGTACGCGCCGGAGGTCTTCGAGCTGGACATCGACGGCCTGGCCTATGTCAAGAGCGCGGACGACGAGCTGCTGCAGGAGAAGGGGGCCGCAACGCCCGTCCCCCTGCCGCTGCTCAACGACGTGCGGGACTCCGCCAACGAGTGCCCCGGCGACTGCATCCACGTGCGCCGCGTCGCCGACCGGGTCGAGGTCTACGGGCCGGACGCCGACTGAACAGCGCGGATCGCGCGGTGTGGACGCGGCACGGACACGGCGTAGTCGAAGCGTAGGAAGTCGCCGGACACGAGCACCCCGTGTGACGGATCAGACACCCTCGGTGGCGCCGCCGGCGGGGAGTTCGCTCTGGACGAACTTCCCGCCCCGCCATTGCCACTTGACGCTCTTGTGGACGTCGGGGCAGCAGCGCGGCACATCGAGCGTGGAGTAGCCCAGGAGCGTCGTGGAGACCTCCCGGCCCTGGATGCCGATGTCCTGGACCGTGAGCCGCTGGGCGGGCGCCAGGAGGGTCGCGACGATGCGCGGTGCGGCCTTGGGGTCGGAGGGCTGCGCGAGGACGTAGACGCCGCTGGGCGGGGTCCCGGTCTCGCTGTGGCAGCGGACCACGGCGACGGTCTCCGTACCGCCGGTGCCGTCGAGGTCGCCGGAGACCTTCTCGGTCACGTCGAGGCGGTTGGGTCCGCAGTTGACGGGGAACGCCACCCTGCCCGGGTCGGGGGCCGCCGCGGACCGGGCGGACCGGGGGGTGGCGACCGCCGTGGCCGTGGCGTCGGGCGGCTGGATGAGGGACGAGGCCGCGATGACCGCCGAGATGGCGGTCGCGGTGGCGAGCCAGTGCATGGAGTGAGGCTGGGTGTGCAACAGGTCCTGGCCTGCCAAGGGCTGCACGTGGGGTAACTCCTGTGAGGTGCTGTGGCGGTGGGAGTGCCCAGCATCGTTCCACAGGAGGGGTCGGCAAGGAACCGGCGGGGGCGGAGTTTTCCGTGCAGATGCCGGGGTGGAAACGAAACGGCGCCGCCGGCGGTTCCCGGTCGGGGGAACTCGTCGGCGGCGCCTGGTGGTTCGGCGGCCGGAGCGGGAGCGTCAGCCGCGCTCGGCGGAGCCGTCCGGGCCGGCCTTCGCCGCCGCCCCGTCGGGCTTCGCGGGGGCGCTCTTCTCCCGCCCACCCGGCCCTGCGTAGTCCTCCCCGTAGGCGCCCTTGGCCGGCCGGCGGCGGCGCAGCGGGGGCTCGACGCCGTCGGCGAGACGGCGCGCGGTGAGCAGGAAGCCGGTGTGGCCGATCATGCGGTGGTCGGGGCGGACGGCGAGGCCCTCGACGTGCCAGGTGCGGACCATGGTCTCCCAGGCCGACGGCTCGTTGAAGGTGCCGTGTTCGCGGATCGCCTCGACGGTGCGGGCCAGCTGCGTGGTGGTGGCCACGTAGGCGCAGAGGATGCCGCCGGGCACCAGGGCCTTGGAGACGGCCTCCAGGCACTCCCAGGGGGCGAGCATGTCCAGGATGACGCGGTCGACGTCGGTGTCGGAGAGGTTGTCCTGGAGGTCGCCGACGGTGAGTGTCCAGGCGGGGTGCGGGCCGCCGAAGTAGCGCTCCACGTTCTGGGTGGCGATCTCGGCGAAGTCGGCGCGGCGCTCGTAGGAGTGCAGCATGCCGTCGTCGCCGATGGCGCGCAGCAGGAAGCTGCTGAGGGAGCCGGATCCCACCCCCGCCTCGACGATGCGGGCGCCGGGGAAGATGTCGGCCATCGCCAGGATCTGCCCCGCGTCCTTGGGGTAGACCACGGCGGCGCCGCGGGGCATGGACAGGACGTAGTCGGGGAGCAGGGGGCGCAGCGCGAGGTAGGCGACGTTCCCGGTGGTACGGACAACACTGCCCTCGGGAGCACCGATCAGCTCGTCGTGGGGGAAGGCTCCCTTGTGGGTGTGGAAGCTCTTGCCCTCTTCGAGCGTGAAGGTGTAGTGGCGTCCCTTGGGGTCGGTGAGCTGGACCTGGTCCCCGACCTTGAAGGGCCCGCGACGGCGGGCGGCACCGGTCGGTTCGGACATGTGACCAGCCTACCGGCCACTCGGCATGCCCCGTACCAGGGCAGCCGCGGGCGGCGGTACCGGCGCCCGCGGGGCCGACCGTACTCCGGGCGGGCGGCGGCTCGGACGGGCGGTGGCCGGGCCCGGCGGCGGGGCCCGCCGTTGCCGGTGGGGGGCGCTATCGGGGCGGTCGAACGCGGCTGGCCCCCCGGCTGGGGGCTACCCAGGGGTGCACGGCGAGAACCGCGGGCTGCGGGACGGGCCGAGGTGGGGTGGGGCGGGCTGGGGTGCGCTCGGAGTGGGCCGGCGGGAGAGCGGGTGGGGTGGGCCCGTCAGGGACGGCGGGGCGCGGCCGGTAGGGGCCGGTCGGATCGCCCGGGACACACGGACGGGGCCGGTCGGGACGGGCGGCCGTGCGCGGACCGGGCGGCCTCTGAAGAGGCCGGAGCGGACGGGGCGGCCTCAGGACGGGCGGGCGCGGACCGGGCGGCCTCGGGAACGGCCGGGCGCGGACCGGTTGGTCTCAGGACGGGCGGGCCATGGCGGCGACGAAGGCGCGTTCCACGTCGGCGGTGGAGAGGACGCCGTAGATCTCACCGGTCTCCTCGACGACCAGGTACTCGGTGGCGGGGGTGGCGCGGAGGTACTCCAGGAGGTCCTCGCCGGCCAGCTCGGCGCCGACGCGCATCCCGTCCCTGAGGTCCTGGGCGAGGGTGCCCACGGGCACCCAGGGGCGGCGGTGGTGCGGGATGCCGACGACGGCGGCCTCACGGACGAGGGCGGTGGGGGTGCCCTGGCGGTCGACGACGACAAGGGCCCGGGCGCCGGCGTCGTTGGCGCGGCGCAGCGCCTCGGAGAGCGGGGTGTCGGTCTCGACGGGGATGGCGCGCCGGGTGAGCGTACGGGCGGTGAGGTCGGGGAGGCGTTCGCGCAGCCGGGCCATGCGGAGACTGTTGCCGGCGCCGGTCCAGATGATGGCGGCGAGGATCGCGGCGAGCAGGGCGTCGGTGAGCGAGTCGGCGCCGCCGATCTCCTCGGGGGCGCGGCCGAGGGCGCCGGTGTGGGTGAGCAGCGGCAGGCCGATGAGGACGGTGACGGCGAGCGCGCGGCCCACCCAGGCGGCGGCGATGGTGCCGCTCATGGGCTTGCCGGTGAGCTTCCAGACGACGGCGCGCAGCATCCGGCCGCCGTCCAGGGGGAGGCCGGGGAGCAGGTTGAAGACCGCGACGATGAGGTTGGAGATCATCAGGCCGGCGAGCAGGACGCCGGGGACGGTGCCCGGTTCGACCATCTGCATGCCCACGTAGAAGACGCCGGCGAGGACGAGGGAGAGCAGCGGCCCGACGAAGGCGAGGACGAACTCCCTGCCGGGGGTCTCGGTCTCCTTCTCGATCTCGGAGACGCCGCCGAAGAACTGGAGCTGGATGCGGCGTACCGGGAGCCTGAAGCTGAGCGCGGCGACGGTGTGCGCGAGTTCGTGGACGAGCACGGAGGCGTAGAAGGCGACCGCGAAGAAGAGGGAGACCAGGTAGCGGGCGGCGCCGAGTTCGGGCAGCACGCGGTCCAGTTGGCCGCCGAAGACCCAGGTGATCAGGGCGGCCACCAGGAACCAGCTGGGCGCGACGTAGACGGGCACGCCGAAGGGGCGGCCCATGAGGATGCCGCCGCCGGCGCCCCGCTGCCTGTCCGGCGCCGGTTCCTTGGTGCCGTCGGTGTGCTCGGGCTGCTGGGGCGGCTGGGCCTGCGCGGACTCCTCGGGGTCCTGCGACTTCCCGCTCTCGTCCACGGCATCCCCTCGTCGAATACGGCATTGGCGCCTGCTCTGCGTGATAACTCGATCATGCAGGGCAAAGGTGCCCGACGTCGATGGTATGCGGAGCTTCCCACCGTGATCCGACGCGGGTGCCGGGGGCCGTCGCCCGGTCCGCGGCGGGCGGTTGGCGGGCCGGGGCGCTCACCGTTCGTGACCCGTCCGCGATTGTCAGTGGCGGGCCGTAGGGTTTTGTGGCATGGGATGGAGCACGGAAGAGACCGAGGCGGCCGCGCAGGGCGGCGGGCGTGTGTCCGGCGCGGCGCGGGAGGCGGCCGGCGTGCCGGCGCAGGGCGGGGCGCGGCCGCCGGTGGCGCTGTCGCCGTCGCGGGCCGGCGATTTCATGCAGTGCCCGCTGCTCTACCGCTTCCGCGTCATCGACAAGCTGCCGGAGAAGCCCAGCGCGGCGGCGACCCGGGGCACGGTGGTGCACGCGGTGCTGGAGCGGCTCTTCGACGCCCCGGCGGCGGAGCGTACGGCGGCCGGGGCGCGCGCGATGGTGCCCGGCGAGTGGGAGCGGCTGCTGGCCAAGCGCCCGGAGCTGGCCGAGCTGTTCGCGGACGACGCGGACGGAGCGCGGCTGGGGCGGTGGCTGGCGGAGGCCGAGGCGCTGGTGGAGCGGTGGTTCTCGCTGGAGGACCCGACGCGGCTGGAGCCGGCCGACCGCGAGCTGTATGTGGAGACGGTGCTGGATTCGGGGCTGCGGCTGCGGGGGTTCATCGACCGGGTCGATGTGGCGCCGACGGGCGAGGTACGGCTGGTCGACTACAAGACGGGCAAGGCGCCGCGACCACAGTTCGCCGAGGGCGCGCTGTTCCAGATGAAGTTCTACGCGCTGGTGGTGTGGCGGCTGCGCGGGGTGCTGCCGCGGCGGCTCCAGTTGGTGTATCTGGGCAGCGGTGAGGTGGTGACGTACGACCCGGGCGAGGCCGATCTGCGGGCCGTGGAGCGGAAGTTGCTGGCGCTGTGGGAGGCGATCCGGCTGGCGACGGAGACCGGGGACTGGCGGCCGCGGCCGACGAAGCTGTGCGGCTGGTGCGACCACCAGGCGCACTGCCCGGAGTTCGGCGGCACTCCCCCGGCGTATCCGTTGCCGGTGCGGGCGGTTGCTGAATCGGCCGGGGGTCCGGGGGTTGCCCCCGCAGAGACGCAGCCGTTGCCGGTGCGGGCAGTGGCTGAATCGGCCGGGGGTCCGGAGGCTGCCCCCGCAGAGACGCAGCCGTTGCCGGTGCGGGCGGTTGCTGAATCGGCCGGGGGTCCGGAGGCTGCGCCCCAGGGAGACACCGTCGTCGGCGGTGCGGGCGGCGGCTGATCCGGCCGAGGGTCCGGAGGCTGCGCCCCGGGAGGCGCAGCCGTTGCCGGTGCGCCCGGGGGACGGCGACGACGGGCCGCAGGGCAGAATGGAGCGGATCGAGTAGATCGAGCCCTGTCGAAGGAGAGCTTGTGGCTATCCGCGTCCTGCTGGTCGACGACCAGCCCCTGCTGCGTACGGGTTTCCGGATGATTCTGGAGGCGGAGCAGGATCTGGCTGTCGTCGGTGAGGCGGGCGACGGTCTCCAGGCGCTGGACCAGGTCCGGGCGCTCCAGCCCGATGTGGTGCTGATGGACATCCGGATGCCGCGGATGGACGGTGTCGAGGCGACCCGGCAGATCACCGGCCCGGCGAAGGACGGCCCGGCGAAGGTGCTGGTGCTGACGACGTTCGACCTGGACGAGTACGTCGTCGAGGCGCTGCGGGCCGGCGCGAGCGGCTTTCTGCTGAAGGACGCGCCGGCCAACGAGCTGGTGCAGGCGATCCGGGTGGTGGCGGCCGGCGAGGCGATGCTCGCGCCGAGCATCACCCGCCGGTTGCTGGACAAGTACGCCGGTCATCTGCCGTCGGGCGAGGAGCAGGTGCCGGACACCCTCCACACGCTCACGGAGCGCGAGGTGGAGGTGCTGAAGCTGGTGGCGCGCGGGCTGTCGAACGCGGAGATCGCGGCGGACCTGTTCGTCAGCGAGACGACGGTGAAGACGCATGTGGGCCATGTGCTGACGAAGCTGGGGCTGCGGGACCGGGTGCAGGCCGCGGTGTACGCGTACGAGAGCGGGCTGGTGCGGCCGGGCGCGCAGTAGTCCCGAAGGCCCGCGGGCGGCCTCAGGGGCGCCGAGCGGGCTCGGGGGCAGCAAGCAGGCGGGGCCGGTCCGGAGGTTCTCGGACCGGCCCCGGTGTCGTCTGCGGCGCGGTCAGCCCGCGGCGGACTTGCTGATCTCCCAGAAGCGGAAGACCGTCGACGAGTCGAGCGTCCACTCCAGACCGGAGACGCCCTGGCGGGCCACCGCGTACTGCTTGCCCTGCCAGATCGGGATGACCGGCAGGTCCCTGGCGACGATGTCCTGGAGCTCGCGGAAGGCCGCCTTGGTGGCGCCGCGGTTGGGCTGGTCGGCCGTCTGGGGCAGCAGCCGGCCCGAGATGACGGGCGAGTTGTAGTGGTTGTCCAGCACGTTGTCCTTGCCGAAGAACGGCTGGGTGAAGTTGTCCGGGTCCGGGTAGTCCGGGATCCAGCCCTTCACGTAGGCGCCGAAGCGGCCGGACTCCGTGCCCTGCTCGTATTCCTGGGTGGGGACGCTGCGCACCTGGGCGTCGAACAGCTTGCTGGCGTTGAGCTGTTGGGCGATTTCCCGGACGGCCGGCACGGTGCCGGGGCCGTACCGGTCGGGGGTGGCCCACAGGGTGAGCTGCACCTTGCCCTGGATGCCGGCGTCGCGGAGTGCCGCGGCGGCCTTGTCGGGCTGCGGCCGGTCGCCGTAGGTGTCGAAGAACGGGGTGGTGTGGCCGGTGATGCCGGCCGGGACGACCGAGTAGAGCGGTTCGGCGGTGCGCTGGTAGACGTCCCGTACGAGGGTGGGACGGTCGAGCAGGTAGGCGATGGCCTTGCGGACGCCGAGCTTGCCGGCGACCGGGTCGTCGAGGTTGAAGACCAGGTGCATGACCTCGGCGCTGCCGCCCTCCACGACCTGGGTGCCGTGTTGCTGCTGCAGGGAGGAGTGGTCGAGTAAGGCGATGTCCTTCATGGCGAGTCCGCGGTAGGCGACGTCGACGCCGCCGCTCTGGACGGCCTTCTTGAGCTGGTCGGTGCCGCCGAAGAACTTCACGGTCATGCCGGCGTTCTTGACCTTGGCGGGGCCCTTGTAGGACGGGTTGACGGAGAACTTGGCCTGCTGGGCCCCGTAGGAGTCGAGGGTGTAGACGCCGGAGCCGGTGGCCTTGCCGTCGGTGCGCAGCCGGTCGGCGGGGTAGACGGTGTGGTCGACGATGGAGCCGGCGCCCGAGGCGATCTTCATGGGGAAGGTGGCGTCGGGCGACTTGAGGCGGAAGACGACGGTTCTGGCGTCCGGGGCGTCGATCCCGTCGAGGGCGGAGAACATCACGGCGGGGCCGTTCTTGTCCTTGATGCGCCGGGTGCGGTCGAAGGAGAACTTGACGTCCTGTGAGGTGAGCTTGTCGCCGTTGCTGAAGGTCAGGCCGTCCTTGAGGGTGCAGCGGTAGACCCTGCTGGCGGTGTCGGTGAAGCCGCAGCTCTCGGCGGCTTCCGGCTCCGGGGTCGTACTGCCCTTGGGGAAGCTCAGCAACGACTGGAAGACGTTGTTGAACAGCAGCCAGGAGCCGGGGTCGTAGCCGGCCGCCGGGTCCGTGGCGACGACCTTGTCCGTCATTCCCATGACCACGGGCTCCCCGTGGCCGGCCGCCGGTGAGTTGTCCGTGCCGCACCCGGCGACCGCGAGCAGAGCTGTCGCCAGCCCCGCTCGGATCGGGGCGGCCAGCCACTGGTCACGCTTCACTCGGTGGTTCCTCACGTTCTGGTGATGCCGGTCGGGCCGCGGCGGGGGTGCCGCGGCGGCAGGTGGATGCGAGGTGAGGGTACGGCCCGCGGTCAGCTGGAGACGCCGCGGCCGAGCTCCCAGATCTGCAGCGCCGAGGAGGAGTTGAGGGCCCATTCGACGCCGGTGACGTTATCGCGCGCCGCAACATACTGCTTGCCCTGCCACAGCGGGAGGATCGGGATGTCGTCGGCGAGGATGTCCTGCGCCTCCTTGAAGCCGGCCGCGGCGGCGTTGCGGTCGGTCTGCTGCCGGGTGGCCGGAATCAGATCCGACTCGATCTTGTCGTTGTGGTAGGGCAGGTTGAGGAAGTTCCCCTTGCCGACGAAGGGCGCGATGTAGTTGTCCGCGTCGGGGATGTCGGCGAACCACCCCATGCCGTACGCCGCGTACTTGCCGTTCGACTCGTCGGTGCGGAACTGCTGCCACTTGTCGATGCCCTGGATGCTGACGTCGAAGAGCTTGGTGCTGTTGAGCTGCTGCTGCAGCGCCTGGAACTCCTTGGCCGTGCTGGAGCCGTAGTGGTTCTTGGTGTACGTCAGGGTGAACTTCACCGGGGTGGTGATGTTCGCCTGCGACAGGGTCTGGCGGGCCGCGGCGACATCGGGGTTGCCGTACTTGGTGAAGAAGGAGTTGATGTGGCCGGTGAGGCCGGTGGGCACGAGCGAGTAGAGCGGGTCGCCGGTGTACGCGTAGACGTCGCGCACGAGCTGGGAGCGGTTGACGACCTGTGCCACCGCCTGCCGTACGGCCTTGTTGGAGACCGACGGGTCCTTGGTGTTGAAGGCGATGTAGCGGATCTCCTGGCCGGGCATCTCCTGGAGCATGATGTGCTTGTCCCGGGAGTTCTGCAGGCCCTTGACCTGGTCCGGCGACAGGCCGCGGTTCACCAGGTCGACGTCGCCCTTCTGCAGCGCCGCCTCCATGGCCGTGGAGTCGTCGAAGAACCGCATCTCGACCTTGTCGCTCTTCACCGTCAGCCCGCCCTTGTAGTCGGGGTTCTTGGTGAAGGTGGCCTTGGTGAGGTGGTCGCCGGAGCGCTCGGTCTTGACGGTGTACGGGCCGGAGCCGACCACGTCCCAGCCCTTGTAGAGGCTGTCGTTCGGGTAGACCTGGCTGTCGACGATAGCGGCGGCCGGCGTGGCGAGCTTCTGCGGGAAGGTGGCGTCCGGCTTGGTGAGGTGGAAGACCACCTCGCGGTCGCTCGGCGTCTCGACCCGGTCGATGTCGTTCAGCAGCGACACCGGGCCGTTGGTGTAGTTGATGGTCCGCAGGCGGTCGATGGAGAACTTCACGTCCCGCGACGTGAGCGCATGTCCGTTCGAAAACTTCAGGCCGGTGCGGAGGGTACATCGGTACTGCTCGTTCTGGGTGTCGCGGAAGCCGCACGACTCGGCGGCCTCCGGCACCGGAGCGGTGCCGGTCCGGGGCTGCCGCATCAGCGTCTGGAGGGTGCTGCGCAACACGTTCCAGGCGTCGACGTCGTACGCCTGCGCCGGGTCCAGGGGCGCCGGCGCGTCCTTGGTGGCCTCGATCTGCGAGGCGACGCCGACGACGATCGGCGAGCCGCCCGAGCCCGCGCCGTCCGAGCTTCCGCACGCAGCGAGAGCCGGGGCGAGGAGTCCGGCCAGCGCCGGCAGCACCAAGGTCTTGCGATTCATCGTCGGCAGGTTCCTTATCAGCGCAGAGGTGTTGCTCGCGTCGAGATTAGTAGGCACCGCCAGCCGGTCATCGACGCAATGGAGTTGCGGCGATATGGCGGCGGGATAACGGCGGTGCGGCGATCGATATCCGGACGGGGGAACGTTTCACGCGTTGCTCCACCAATCCGGACACTTACCCCCGTAGAAGCCTCCGGCGAGGCCCTCTGGATCACTCGTCGGGCCCGCTGTCGACGGCCGGGAACGTGAGAAACGTCACGCCTTCAATGGGCCTGCGAACCACAGGAATTCCACAGGTGTATTCGTCACGGAAAATGAGCGCACCACTGCCCTGAGTTCCACGGCATTCCCCGGGACACGCTCAGTGAACGGTTCAGCGGCTTTCCGTGATGAGTGCCCTCAGAAAAGGGAGATCGACTTCTTCGAGCGAGTCCACGACGGTACGGCCGGGGGCGGGCGGGATGGCCGTCACGGACGGCACCGCGACCACCCGGCAGCCCGCCGCCTCCCCCGCCGTCACCCCGGTCAGGGTGTCCTCGACGACGGCGCACCGGGCCGGGTCCACGCCCAGCCGCGCGGCGGCCGTCAGATACGGGTCCGGGTGCGGCTTCGTACGCTCCAGGTCGTCGCCGGCGAGCGTGAGACGGAAGTTCTCCGGGCCGAGGGAGTGCAGCATCCGCTCGATGATGCTGCGGTGCGAGGCGGAGACCAGGGCGGTGGGGACCTCGTGGGCGGCCAGCTCGGCCAGCAGTCTGCGGGCGCCCGGCATCAGCGGGACACCGCGGCCGATCCGGGCCGTGAACGCCGCGTTGAGCAGCGCGCTCAGCTCCGCCAGGCCGATGTCGGCGCCGGTTTCCCGGAGCAGGTAGCCGGCACTGCGGGTCATCGGCCCGCCGACGACGACCTCGCGGTGGGTGTCGTCGAGGGTGTGGCCGAGTTCGGCGAAGACCTCGGACTCCGCCTCCCACCAGAACCCCTCGGTGTCGACGAGGGTGCCGTCCAGATCGAGGAATACGGCCTGGAGGGTCGCGGCTTCGGCTGTGCGGGTGCCGACTGCGGGGATGCTGCTGGTCATCCATCCACCTCCGTTGGGACGTCCCCGGAGGGACGAAAGGGCCGGCCGCCTCCCCGGGCTGGGGAAACGACCGGCCGCTGCCGGACCGACCAGTGTACGACCGTGCGCGGCGAAACGCGTGGCGAGCGCGGATCTCCGTGGGGAGGGCGGTCCCAGTGGGAAGGTGGCCCCGGTGGGGAAGGTGGTCCCGCTACCGTCGGTTACCGCGCGTTGAAGTACTTGGCCTCGGGGTGGTGGATGACGATGGCGTCGGTGGACTGCTCGGGGTGGAGCTGGAACTCCTCGGAGAGCTGGACGCCGATCCGCTCCGGCCGGAGGAGGTCGGCGATCTTGGCGCGGTCCTCCAGGTCGGGGCAGGCGCCGTAGCCGAGGGAGAAGCGCGCGCCGCGGTACTTCAGCGCGAACATGTCCTCGACGTCGGCCGGGTCCTCGCCGGCGAAGCCCAGTTCGCCTCGGACCCGGGCGTGCCAGTACTCGGCCAGCGCCTCGGCCAACTGGACGGACAGGCCGTGCAGTTCGAGGTAGTCGCGGTAGGAGTTGGCGGCGAACAGCTCGGCGGTGGCGGCGCCGATCTTCGAGCCGACGGTCACGACCTGGAGGCCGACGACGTCCGTCTCGCCGGACTCCTCGGGGCGGAAGAAGTCGGCCAGGCACAGCCGGCGGCCACGGCGCTGGCGCGGGAAGGTGAAGCGGGTGCGCTCGGTGCCGTCCTCGTGGAGCAGGACGAGGTCGTCGCCCTTGGAGTAGCAGGGGAAGTAGCCGTGGACCACGGCGGCTTCCAGCAGGTTCTCGGTCTGCAGCTTGTCCAGCCAGCCGCGCAGGTGGGGCCGGCCCTCGGTCTCCACCAGCTCCTCGTAGGTGGGGCCCTCGCCGGTGCGGGCCTGCTTGAGGCCCCACTGGCCCTTGAACAGGGCGCCCTCGTCCAGCCAGGAGGCGTACTCCTTGAGCTGGATGCCCTTGATGACGCGGGTGCCCCAGAACGGCGGGGTGGGGACGGGGTTGTCGGTGGCCACCTCGGAGCGGACCGCGCCCTGCTCCGACTCGGGCTCGGCCACCTCCACCGCCGCCTTCCTGGGCACCCGGCGCTGCTTGAGTTCGGGGAGGGTGGCGCCGGGCACGCCGCGCTTGACGGCGATCAGCGCGTCCATCAGGCGCAGGCCCTCGAACGCGTCGCGGGCATAGCGGACTTCGCCCTCGTAGATCTCGTGCAGGTCCTGCTCGACATAGGCGCGGGTGAGGGCCGCGCCGCCGAGGATGACGGGGAAGTCGGCGGCCATCTTGCGCTGGTTGAGCTCCTCCAGGTTCTCCTTCATGATCACCGTGGACTTGACCAGCAGGCCGGACATGCCGATGACGTCGGCGCGGTGCTCCTCGGCGGCTTCCAGGATCGCCGAGACGGGCTGCTTGATGCCGAGGTTGACGACGTTGTAGCCGTTGTTGGACAGGATGATGTCGACCAGGTTCTTGCCGATGTCGTGGACGTCGCCGCGGACGGTGGCCAGGACGATGGTGCCCTTCCCCTCGTCGTCGGACTTCTCCATGTGCGGCTCCAGGTAGGCCACCGCGGTCTTCATGACCTCGGCGGACTGGAGGACGAACGGCAGCTGCATCTGGCCGGAACCGAACAGGTCGCCGACCACCTTCATCCCGTCCAGGAGGGTTTCGTTGACGATGTCGAGGGCCGGGCGGTCCTTCAGGGCCGCGTCCAGGTCGTCCTCCAGGCCGTTCTTCTCGCCGTCGATGATGCGCCGCTTGAGGCGTTCCTCCAGCGGGAGCGCCGCCAGCTCCTCGGCCTTGCCCGCCTTCAGGGACTTCGCCGTGGCGCCCTCGAAGAGCTGCATCAGCTTCTGCAGCGGGTCGTAGCCCTCGGCGCGCCGGTCGTGGATGAGGTCGAGAGCGGCGGTGACCTGCTCCTCCTCCAGCCGGGCGATCGGCAGGATCTTGGAGGCGTGCACGATCGCCGAGTCCAGACCGGCCTTGACGCACTCGTCGAGGAACACCGAGTTCAGCACGATGCGGGCGGCCGGGTTGAGGCCGAAGGAGATGTTCGACAGGCCCAGGGTCGTCTGCACCTCCGGGTGGCGGCGCTTGAGCTCGCGGATCGCCTCGATGGTGGCGATGCCGTCCTTGCGGGACTCCTCCTGGCCGGTGCAGATGGTGAAGGTCAGGCAGTCGATGAGGATGTCCGACTCCCGCACCCCCCAGTTCCCGGTCAGGTCGGCGATCAGCCGCTCGGCGATCTCCACCTTCTTCTCTACGGTGCGGGCCTGGCCCTCCTCGTCGATGGTCAGCGCGATCAGCGCCGCGCCGTGCTCGGCGGCCAGCGCGGTGACCTTGGCGAAGCGGGAGGTGGGGCCGTCGCCGTCCTCGTAGTTGACGGAGTTGATCACCGCCCGGCCGCCCAGCTTCTCCAGGCCGGCGCGCAGCACGTCGAGTTCGGTGGAGTCCAGCACGATGGGCAGGGTGGAGGCGGTGGCGAACCGGCCGGCCAGCTCCTCCATGTCCGCCACGCCGTCCCGGCCCACGTAGTCGACGCACAGGTCGAGCATGTGGGCGCCCTCGCGGATCTGGTCGCGGGCCATCTCCACGCAGTCGTCCCAGCGGCCCTCCAGCATCGCCTCGCGGAACTTCTTCGACCCGTTGGCGTTGGTCCGCTCGCCGATGGCCAGGTACGCGGTGTCCTGGCGGAACGGGACGGTCTGGTAGAGGGAGGCGGCGCCGGGCTCGGGGCGCGGCTCGCGCGCGGGCGGCGTCAGGCCGCGGACCCGCTCGACGACCTGCCGCAGATGCTCCGGCGTCGTACCGCAGCAGCCGCCGACCAGGGAGAGGCCGTACTCGCCGACGAAGGTCTCCTGGGCGTCGGCCAGCTCGGTGGCCGTGAGCGGGTAGTGCGCGCCGTTCTTGCCCAGCACCGGCAGGCCCGCGTTCGGCATACAGGACAGCGGGATGCGCGAGTGCCGGGCCAGGTAGCGCAGGTGCTCGCTCATCTCGGCGGGTCCCGTGGCGCAGTTCAGGCCGATCATGTCGATGCCCAGCGGCTCCAGGGCGGTCAGCGCCGCGCCGATCTCCGAGCCGAGCAGCATCGTGCCGGTGGTCTCCACCGTCACGGAGCAGATGACGGGCAGGTCGGTGCCGGTCGCCTTCAGGGCGCGGCGGGCGCCGAGGACGGCGGCCTTCGTCTGGAGCAGGTCCTGGGTGGTCTCCACCAGCAGCGCGTCCGCACCGCCGGCGATCATGCCCTCGGCGTTCTGCTGGTAGGCGTCGCGCAGGGTGAGGTACGGGGCGTGGCCGAGGGTGGGGAGTTTGGTGCCGGGGCCCATGGAGCCCAGGACGTAGCGCTGCTGCCCGGTGGCGGCGGTGAACTCGTCGGCGACCTCGCGGGCGATCCGGGCGCCGGACTCGGACAGCTCGAAGACCCGCCCGGGGATGTCGTACTCGGCCAGCGCGGCGTGGTTCGCGCCGAAGGTGTTGGTCTCCACGCAGTCGACACCGACGGCGAAGTACTCCTCGTGGACCGAGCGCACGATGTCGGGGCGGGTGACGTTGAGGATCTCGTTGCAGCCCTCCAGCTGCTGGAAGTCCTCCAGGGTCGGATCCTGCGCCTGCAGCATCGTGCCCATGGCCCCGTCGGCGACCACCACGCGCGAGGCGAGGGCTTCGCGGAGTGAGGTCACGCGGGACGGGCTGGTGGACGATGGCGTCTTCGAGGCCATGGAGGTGCTCCCGTGGTTGCGACGGCTGTCGGCTTTGCACCCTCCTGGAGAGGGCGCACCCGGCCAGCGTAGCTGCCGGGCACGGGACAGGTGTTCCCCGTTCCACGCCGTGGACAGCGGCACCCGGGTGAGGCTCGGTCGACTATCCATGATCGTCGTTGGCCCGGATCGCTCCCCAAGAGTCGGCATGGACCGATATCGTTCAGCATTGTCGAACCGCATACTTCGGAGGTCGCCCGATGGCACGCACCATCCAGTCGTTGGAGCGCGCAGCCGCGATGCTGCGTCTGCTCGCCGGGGGAGAACGGCGGCTGGGGCTCTCCGACATCTCCTCCTCCCTGGGCCTGGCCAAGGGCACCGCGCACGGCATCCTGCGCACGCTCCAGCAGGAGGGCTTCGTCGAGCAGGACGCGGCCTCGGGCCGCTACCAGCTCGGCGCCGAGCTGCTGCGGCTGGGCAACAGCTATCTCGACGTCCACGAACTGCGCGCCCGCGCCCTGGTGTGGACCGACGACCTGGCCCGCTCCAGCGGGGAGAGCGTCTATCTGGGCGTGCTGCACCAGCAGGGCGTCCTGATCGTGCACCACGTCTTCCGGCCGGACGACAGCCGGCAGGTGCTGGAGGTCGGCGCGATGCAGCCGCTGCACAGCACGGCGCTGGGCAAGGTGCTGTCGGCGTACGACCCGGTGGCGCACAGCGAGGTCGTGGAGGCGGAGCGGGAGCCGTTCACGCCGCGGACGGTGACCGGGCTGGCCGACTTCGAGGGGCTGCTGGACCTGACGCGGGCGCGCGGCTGGGCCGCGGACGTGGAGGAGACGTGGGACGGCGTGGCCTCCGTCGCCGCGCCGATCCACGACCGGCGGCGGATGCCGGTGGGCGCCGTGGGGGTCACCGGAGCCGTGGAGCGGGTGTGCCGGGACGGCGAACTGCGGCCGGAAATCGTCGCTGCGGTGAGGGATTGCGCACGTGCGGTGTCCAGGGATCTTGGCGCAGGGCGATTTTGACCGGTTTCGCGGCAAATGTTCACCTAAGTTTTTCGCCACAGCACCCTTGACGGGGTCTGGGAGGTGAACAAAACTGCCGTTCGTCGGTCGGCATTGTCGAACACCTAACGGCAATATTCGCTATGGTGTGGACTGCCGCGGGCCGACCAACGCCCTCTCGGAGGGTGCGGACCACCGGAGGGACCCGGGGTTCGCCTTCCCCTGGACGAAGGACAAAGGAGTCGCCGGTGTCCAGCTCCGACATCTTCATCAGCGAGACCATCGGTACCGCTGTACTGATCTTGATGGGTGGCGGCGTCTGCGCCGCCGTCACGTTCAAGCGCTCCAAGGCGTTCAACGCCGGATGGGTCGCCATCGCCTTCGGGTGGGGCTTCGCCGTCCTCACGGGTGCCTACATCGCCGCGAAGTCCGGCGCACACCTCAACCCCGCCGTCACCATCGGCCTCGCCATCAAGGGCGCCATCCAGTGGAGCCAGGTGCCGGTGTACTTCGCCGGCGAGATGCTCGGCGCCATGATCGGCGCGGTGCTGGTGTGGGTCGTGTACTACGGGCAGTTCCAGGCCCACCTCACCGACCCCGAGGTGCTGGCCGACCACACCAGTGAAGAGGGCATGGTCGACCCGAGCGCCGCGCCGAAGGCCGGCCCGGTGCTCGGCATCTTCTCCACCGGTCCGGAGATCCGGAACGTCGTGCAGAACCTGGCCACCGAGATCATCGCCACCACCGTGCTCGTGCTGTCGATCCTCACTCTCGGTCTGAGCGACAACGGCAAGGGCGTCGGCACCATCGGGACGCTGCTGGTCGCCCTCGTCGTCGTCGGCATCGGTCTGTCGCTGGGCGGCCCGACCGGGTACGCCATCAACCCGGTCCGCGACCTCGGCCCGCGCATCGTGCACGCGCTGCTGCCGCTGCCGAACAAGGGCGGTTCAGACTGGGGTTACGCCTGGATCCCGGTCGCCGGTCCGCTCATCGGCGGCGTCATCGCCGGTGGCATCTACCAGTTGGCGTTCGCCTGAGCCGGCCGACCGCCCGCCTCCGCCCGCACAGACTTCCTGGAGCACACACCATGAGCGACACCCACAGCACCTCCTCCCACGGGCACGGCCCGTTCATTGCGGCCATCGACCAGGGCACCACGTCCAGCCGCTGCATCGTCTTCGACAAGGACGGCCGGATCGTCTCGGTCGACCAGAAGGAGCACGAGCAGATCTTCCCGAAGCCGGGCTGGGTCGAGCACGACGCGTCCGAGATCTGGACCAACGTGCAGCAGGTCGTCGACAACGCCGTCCAGAAGGCCGGGATCACCTCCGCCGACGTCAAGGCGATCGGCATCACCAACCAGCGCGAGACCACCGTCCTCTGGGACAAGAACACCGGTGAGCCGGTCCACAACGCCATCGTCTGGCAGGACACCCGCACCGACGCGCTGTGCAAGGAACTCGGCCGCAACGTCGGCCAGGACCGCTTCCGCCGGGAGACCGGGCTGCCGCTCGCCTCGTACTTCGCCGGACCGAAGATCCGCTGGCTGCTGGACAACGTCGAGGGCCTGCGCGAGCGCGCCGAGCGCGGCGAGATCCTCTTCGGCACGATGGACTCCTGGGTCATCTGGAACCTCACCGGCGGCGTCGACGGCGGCCACCACGTCACCGACGTCACCAACGCCTCGCGCACCCTCCTGATGAACCTGCACACCCTGGAGTGGGACGAGAAGATCCTCGCGTCGATGGACATCCCGGCGGCCGTGCTGCCGGAGATCCGCTCCTCGGCCGAGGTCTACGGCACCAGTGCCTCGGGGGCGCTGGCCGGCGTCCCAGTCGCCTCGGCGCTCGGCGACCAGCAGGCCGCGCTCTTCGGCCAGACCTGCTTCGACCAGGGCGAGGCCAAGTCCACGTACGGCACCGGCACCTTCATGCTGATGAACACCGGCCACGAGCCGGTCAACTCGTACAACGGGCTGCTCACCACGGTCGGTTACCGCATCGGCGACCAGCAGCCGGTCTACGCGCTGGAAGGCTCCATCGCCGTCACCGGCTCGCTCGTCCAGTGGATGCGCGACCAGATGGGGCTCATCAACAGCGCGGCCGAGATCGAGACCCTGGCCAGCACGGTCGAGGACAACGGCGGCGCGTACTTCGTGCCGGCCTTCTCCGGCCTGTTCGCCCCCTACTGGCGCTCGGACGCGCGCGGTGTCATCGCGGGCCTGACCCGCTACGTCACCAAGGCGCACATCGCCCGAGCCGTCCTTGAGGCCACCGCCTGGCAGACCCGCGAGATCACCGACGCCATGACCAAGGACTCCGGCGTCGACCTGACCGCGCTCAAGGTCGACGGCGGTATGACCTCCAACAACCTGCTGATGCAGACCATCTCGGACTTCCTGGACGCACCCGTGGTGCGCCCGATGGTCGCCGAGACCACCTGCCTCGGCGCTGCCTATGCGGCCGGACTGGCCGTCGGCTTCTGGTCCAGCACCGACGAACTGCGCGCCAACTGGCGCCGGGCCGCCGAATGGACCCCCCGCATGGACGCGGCCACCCGTGACCGCGAGTACAAGAACTGGCTCAAGGCCGTCGAGCGGACCATGGGCTGGATCGACGACGAGAGCTGACGAGGAGCACATCATGAGCACCCTGCAGAGCGTCCCGGCCCTCGGGACGCACCCGGCCGACGGTTCCACCCCGAGCCGCGCCGAAACCCGGGAGCAGCTGTCCAAGGCGACCTACGACCTCCTGGTGATCGGCGGCGGCATCCTGGGCATCTCCACCGCCTGGCATGCCGCGCAGGCCGGGCTGCGGGTGGCCTTGGTGGACGCCGGCGACTTCGCCGGCGCCACCTCCTCCGCTTCCTCCAAGCTGCTGCACGGCGGGCTGCGCTACCTGCAGACCGGTGCGGTCAAGCTGGTCGCGGAGAACCACTTCGAGCGGCGTGCGGTCTCCCGCCAGGTCGCCCCGCACCTCGCCAACCCCCTCACCTTCTACCTGCCCGTCTACAAGGGCGGCCCGCACGGCGCGGCCAAGCTCGGCGCCGGTGTCTTCGCCTACTCCGCGCTGTCCGCGTTCGGCGACGGCGTCGGCCACGTCATAAGCCCGGCCAAGGCCCAGCGCGACGTGCCGGAGCTGCGCACCGACAACCTCAAGGCCGTGGCCGTGTACGGCGACGACCAGATGAACGACTCCCGGATGGCCCTGATGACCGTCCGCGCGGCCGTCGCGGCCGGCGCCACGGTCCTCAACCACGCCGAGGTCACCGGCCTCCGCTTCACCCAGGGCCGGGTCACCGGCGCCGAGCTCAAGGACCGCATGGACGGCCGGGAGTTCGGCGTCAACGCGCGCCTGGTGCTCAACGCGACCGGCCCGTGGGTCGACCACCTGCGCACGATGGAGGACCCGAACGCGGCCCCCTCCATCCGCCTCTCCAAGGGCGCCCACCTGGTCCTCAAGCGGACCGCCCCCTGGAAGGCCGCGCTGGCCACCCCGATCGACAAGTACCGCATCACCTTCGCCCTCCCCTGGGAGGACATGCTGCTCCTCGGCACCACGGACGAGGAGTACGAGGGCGACCCCGCGGACCTCACGGTCACCGAGAAGGACACCGCCCAGATCCTGGACGAGGCCGCCTTCTCCATCCGCGACCAGCAGCTGTCCCGCGACCTGATCACCTACTCCTTCGCGGGCCTGCGGGTGCTGCCCGGCGGCCCCGGCGACACCTCCAAGGCCAAGCGCGAGACGGTGGTCACCGAGGGCAGCGGCGGCATGCTGTCGGTCGCCGGCGGCAAGTGGACGACGTTCCGGCACATCGGCCGCACCGTCATGAACAAGCTCGCCGCGCTGCCCGGCCACCCGCTGGCCGACGACATGGAGCCGATCTCGCAGCTGCCGAAGAAGCTCCCGCTGCCCGGTATCGCCAACCCCAACGCCGTCGCCCACCGGCTGCTCGTCGACGGCGGCACCCCCGGACCGCGGATGGCTCCCGAGACCGCGCGGCACCTCGCCACCCACTACGGCTCGCTGTCCTTCGACATCGCCCGGCTGGCGAACGACGACCCGGCGCTGGCCGAGCGGATCCACCCGGACGCGCCGGAGATCTGGGCGCAGGTCGCCTACGCGCGCGACCACGAGTGGGCCGAGACGGTCGACGACGTGCTGCGCCGCCGCACCACGCTGACCATCCGCGGGCTGGACACGGAGGACGTGCGGGCCCGGGTCAAGGAGATGCTGGCGGACTGACGCCAATAGCTGACGGCGCGTCAGAGCGCCGCGGGTGAACGACGATGGGGCGGTCCTGGGGCCGCCCCATCGCCGTGTCCGGGTGCGCCGGGTACGTACCGGGCGGACACCGCGTACGGCGGCGCCCGGTCATCCCCGTAGCCACGCCACGCCGCTGACACGCCGCGGCAATCTCCGGCGCGCACAGTGAGAGGGACCCCGACGGGCGGCACCCGACGCCGGAAGGACCCCATGAAATTCTCCGTGCTCTCCCTCATCGGCCACGCACCGCACCCGCTGACCGGCCGCCTCCCCTCCCCCGCGGACCGGTTCGCGGAGGTCGTCGCGACCGGCGCGGAGGCCGAGCGGCTCGGCTTCGACGCCTACGCCGTCGGCGAGCGGCACGCCGGTCCGTTCCTGTCGTCGAGCCCGTCGGTGGTGCTGGGGGCGCTGGCCGCCCGGACCTCCCGGATCCGGCTGCTGACCGGGGTGACGGTGGTGGCGATCCTCGATCCGGTACGCGTCGCCGAGGACTACGCGACGCTCACCCAGCTCGCCCGCGGCCGGATCGAGCTGGTCGTCGGCAAGGGCGCGGAGGCCGGCCACTTCGGCCTCTTCGGGCTCGACGAGGCGCGTCAGTGGGACCTCCAGGCCGAGAAGTACGCGCTGCTGCGCCGCCTGTGGAGCGAGGAAGGCGTGGACTGGGAGGGCGAGTTCCGGCCGCCGCTGAAGAACGTGACGACGGTGCCGCGCCCCTACGGCGGGCCGCCGCGCGTCTGGCACGGCTCCGCCACCAGCCGCAACTCCCCCGAACTGGCCGCCCAGCACGGCGATCCGCTGTTCACCGCGAACGCGATCCAGCCGCGCGCCGCCTACGCCGAACTCGTCGCGTACTACCGGGAGCGGTTCGCCGCGTACGGCCACGACCCGGCGCGGGCGCGGGTCGCCGCGGGCTCCGGCGGGCTGCTGATCGCGGACAGCGAACGGCAGGCCGTGGCGCGCTACAAGGACCTCTACGAGGCCAGGGTCGCCCAGACCTTCCAGCCGCACCTGGCGGGCCGGGCCGGCTACAACACCCCCTTCCGCACCATCGAGGACGCCATCGCCGACGGCCCCCAGCTGATCGGCTCCCCGCAGCAGATCATCGACAAGATCCTGGGCTACCACGAGGCGTACGGGCACGATCTCCAGTCGATCACCGTCGACGGCTTCGGCCTGGAGCACGCCGAACAGCTGGAGACCCTCCAGCGGTTCGCCGAGGAGATCGCGCCCGTGGTGCGCAGGGAGGCGCCCAGCACGCTGTGGGAGGGGGAGGAGGCGGGGCCGTAGCGACTCGGAGCCTGTCCGGAGGGGGGCCGGCGGGTCATAATGGGCCCAGACATCGGATGTCTGTGCCGGCCGGTGCGGAGGTCCGGGCGGGTCCGAGCGGGAGGGCGGCCATGGCGGTCACCGACGAGGCCATCGAGAAGATCAAGGGAATGATCGTCTCCGGGGCGCTGCGGCCGGGCGACCGGCTGCCGAAGGAGAGCGAGCTGGCAGCCGAACTCGGGCTGTCCCGCAACTCCCTCCGGGAGGCGGTGCGGGCACTCTCGCTCATCCGGATCCTGGATGTCCGCCAGGGCGACGGCACCTACGTCACCAGCCTGGACCCGCAACTCCTCCTGGAGGCCATGAGCTTCGTGGTGGACTTCCACCGCGACGACACAGTCCTGGAGTTCCTGGCCGTCCGCCGGATCCTGGAGCCGGCCGCCACCGGCATGGCCGCCGGCCGCATCCGGCCGGCCGAACTGGACGCGCTGGAGGCGAAGTTGGACGCGCTCGGGCCACAGCCCGCGGTGGAGGACCTGGTCGCCGGCGACCTGGAGTTCCACCGGACGATCGTGGCCGCGTCCGGCAACTCCGTGCTCTGCTCGCTGCTGGACGGCCTGTCCGGGCCGACCACCCGCGCCAGGATCTGGCGCGGGCTGACCCAGAAGGACGCGGTGGCCCGCACCCTCACCGAGCACCGGGCGATCCTCGGCGCGCTCCGCGACGGGGACGCGGAGGCGGCGCGGGCCTGGGCGACGGTGCACATCGCGAGCGTGGAGCAGTGGTTGCGGGCCTCGCTGTGACCGCCACGGTGCGCTGACGGCCGCGCCGCCGCCCGCGGGCCCGGCGCTCAGACCGCGAAGCCGCCGTCGACCGCGATCGCCGCCCCCGTGATGTACCGGCCGCCGTCGCCCGCCAGATGGGCCACGGTGGCCGCCACGTCCGCGGGCCGCCCGTAGGAGCCCAGGGAGGTCAGCCCGGCCTGCAGCTCCGCGCCGGCGCCGTCGGCCGGGTTCATGTCGGTGTCGACGGGGCCCGGGTGGACGAGGTTGACGGTGATGCCGCGCGGGCCCAGCTCCCGGGCGAGCGTCTTGGTGAGGCCGATGAGCGCGGTTTTGCTGGTGGCGTAGAGGGAGCCGCCGGGGAAGGCGGCCCGCTCGGCCATGCAGCTGCCGATGGAGATGATCCTGCCCCCCTCGGGCAGATGTCCGGCCGCGGCCTGCGCGGCGAGGAACGGCGCCCGGACGTTGGTGTGCAGCACCCGGTCGACATCGGCGAGACAGATCCCCTCGAAGGGCCCGAGTACGCCGACCCCGGCGTTGTTGACCAGGATGTCCAGCCGCCCGAACCGCGCCACGGTCCCCGCGACCGAGGCCCACACCGCCTCCGGGTCGGCGCCGTCGGCCCGCACCGCCCAGCCCGTGCCGCCCGCCTGCTCGATCCGCCCGACGACCTGCCCGGCCCGGTCCTCGCGGCTGTGGTACGTCAACGCCACCGCCGCACCGTCGGCCGCCAGCCGTTCGGCGATCGCAGCGCCGATGCCGCGGCTGCCGCCGGTCACCAGGGCCACCTTGCCGGCGAGGGGGCGGGCGCCGGGGGCCGTAGTCGGAGTCGTCGGAGTCGTGTGGGTCATCTTCGTTGCCTTTGCGTCGAGTTCGTCGGGTGCGTCGAGGACGGCCGCCGGAGGACGCCGGTGTGCGCTGCCTCCGCGGCGTGACTCGATCCTCCGGCGCGGCGCCGTCCCGGGCCGGCGGAATCCGGACGCGGCGTCCGGACGCCGCGTCCGCGCCCCGGCGGGTCCCGTTACGTCCCGATCCCGTACACCCGCCCCGCCGTCCCCCCGAACACCGCGGCCCGCTCCCCCGCGGTGAGGTGGCAGGTGGCGGACTCGGCGAGCGCGACGACGTCCTCGTAGTCGGCGGCCAGGGTGCACACCGGCCAGTCGGAGCCGAACATCACGCGGTCGGGCCCGAAGGCGTCCAGGACGTGCCGGGCGTAGGGCAGGATCTGCTGGGGCCGCCAGGCGGCCCAGTCGGCCTCGGTGACCAGGCCGGAGAGCTTGCAGCTGACGTTCGGGAGCCGGCCGAGGGCGGCGGCCGCGTCCGCCCAGGGCTGCCAGTCGCCGCGCGCGACGGCGGGTTTCCCGGCGTGGTCCAGGACGAAGGCCAGCTCCGGCAGGTCCGCCACGGCGCGGTGCGCGGCGGGCAGTTCGCGCGGGGTGACCAGCAGGTCGTAGACCAGTCCGGCGGCGGCCAGGGTGCCCAGGCCGCGCCGGACGTCGGGGCGGTCGAGCCAGTCGGGGTCCGGTTCGTCCTGTACCTGGTGGCGGATGCCGACGAGGCCGGCGGGCGGCTTCGCCAGCGCGTCCGCGAGGCCGGCGTCGGTGAGGTCCGCCCAGCCGACCACCCCGCGGACCGGGCCCTCCCCGGCGGCGACGGCCAGCAGTTCGGCGGTCTCCTCGTACGAGGAGGAGGACTGGACCAGGACCGTGCCGTCGACGCCGTGCGCGGTCAGGTGCGGGGCGAGGTCGGACAGCGCGTGGCGGCGGCGGATCGGGTCGGCCCACGGCCCGTCCATCCAGGGCTGCTCGCGCCGGGTCGGATCCCAGAGGTGGTGGTGGGCGTCGATACGCATCGGGGCGTACTCCCAGGTCGGCGGGTGGTCCGGCGGGCGGCTCAGCCGGCCGGCGGCAGCGGCAGGTCCGGGTCGAGCAGGCCGCGGGCGACGAGCGTATGCCACAGTTCGTCCGGAACGGGGTGGCGGAAGAGGGCGGCGTTCTCGGCGACCTCACCGGGGGTGGCGGCGCCGACGACGGCCGCCGCGACCGCGGGGTGGCCGAACGGGAAGCGGAGCGCGGCGGCTTTGAGGGGGACGCCGAACTCGGCGCAGACGTCGGCCAGTCGGCGGGCGCGGGCGAGGAGGTGGGCGGGGGCCGGGGCGTAGTCGTAGGGCGCGCCGGGCGAAGGGTCGGCCAGCAGGCCGGAGTTGTAGACGCCGCCGACGACCACCGAGGTGCCGCGCCGGGCGCACACCGGCAGCAGGTCGTCGAGCGCGGTGCGCTCCAGCAGCGTCCAGCGGCCGGCGCAGAGCACCACGTCGACGTCCAGGTCGGCCACGAGGCGGGCCAGGACGCCGCTGTGGTTCATGCCGAAGCCGATGGCGCGGACCACCCGCTGCGCGCGCAGCTCGGCGAGGGCCGGGAAGCCGGTCTCGTACACCTCGCGGAGCTGGTGCTCGACGTCGTGCAGATAGACGATGTCGACCGCGTCCACGCCGAGCCGCTCCAGGGACGCCTCCAGGGTGGCCCGGATACCGGCGCGGGAGCAGTCGCGTACCCGGGCGCGGGCGGGGGTGTCCACGAAGCCCTCGCCGTCCGGCTCCTCCCCCGGCGCCAGCGGGCGCAGCCGGCGGCCGACCTTGGTGGCGAGGGTGTAGGAACCGCGGTCGTGGCCGCGCAGCGCGCGGCCGAGGCGCTCCTCGGACAGGCCGAGGCCGTAGTGCGGGGCGGTGTCGAAGAAGCGGGCGCCGGCGGCGAGGGCGGCGCGGACGACGTCCCGGGACCGCTCCTCGGGAACGGCGCGGTAGAGGTTGCCGAGCGGTGCGCAGCCCAGGCCGAGGCGCGGGACGGTGACACCGGTCCGGCCCAACTCGGCGGTTCCGTACGGGTGGTGAGGCATGGCGCCGGGGCTCCTCAGTCCTGCTGCTCGCCGCCGGTGAAGCGGGAGACGACCAGCGCGACGATGATGATCAGGCCGTTGAGGAACTGCGTCCACAGGGGCGGCACCCCGCCCAACGTCATGACGTTGATGACCAGTTGGAGGGTGAGGACGCCGGTGAGCGCGCCGAAGAGGGTGCCCCGGCCGCCCTTGAGGCCGATGCCGCCGATCACCGCGGCGGCGAAGACCTGGAAGATCCAGCCGTTGCCCTGGGAGGCGGAGACCGCGCCGTAGTGGCCGGTGTAGAGGATGCCCGCGAACGCCGCGAGGACGCTCCCGGTGGTCAGCACGATCCAGGTGATCCGGTCGGTGCGGATGCCGGCCGCCCGCGCCGCCTCCGGGTTGCCGCCGATCGCGTAGAGCGCCCGGCCGTGCCGGAAGTAGCCCAGCGCCGCGCCGCCGAGCGCGAAGAGGGCGAGGCAGATCCAGACCGCGGCCGGGACGCCCAGCCAGTCGGCCCGGCCCAGGTACGCGAACGAGTCCGGGACGTCGACCAGCGACTGGCCTCCGGAGATGCCCACTTGGAGGCCGCGCAGCATGGTGAGCATGCCGAGGGTGGCGATGAAGCCGTTGACCCGCAGTTTGAGGATGAGCAGGCCGTTGGTGGCGCCGACCGCGGCGCCCGCGGCCAGGCAGAGCGGGATCGCCGTCCAGGTGGGCAGCAGCTCCAGTCCGGCGAACCGGGAGCCGTGGGCGGGCATCACGAGCCACAGGGCGAGGACGGGGGCCAGCCCGATGGTCGACTCCAGCGACAGGTCCATCCGCCCGCTGATCAGGATCAGCGCCTCGCCGAGGACCAGCAGGCCCAGTTCCGTGGACTGCTGGATGACGCCGACGAGGTTGTCCCGGGTCAGGAAGGCGGGCGAGACGACGAAGCCGATGACGCCCAGCACGAAGATCACCGGTACGAGGGAGAGGTCCCGGCGGCGGGCGAGGCCGGGGCGGGGGCGCGGGCCGGCGGGGGCCGGCCGGGCCGTCTCGGTGGCGGGCGGCGATGCGGTGCCGGTCATGGCGCTGTCCCTTCCGTGGCCTGTGTCCCTCATCCGTTGTCTGCGCTGTCTGCCGTGCCGTCGGTGTCCGCCGAAGTGCCGGACGGTCCCCGCGCCGACGCGCCGCCCTCCCCGGCCGGGGGGCCGTCGGCCGCCATGCCCTCCATGGCCGCCACCAGTTCGTGATCGCGCCAGCCGGGGCCGAACGCGGCGGTGACCCGGCCGTGGAAGACCGCCAGCACCCGGTCGCAGACCCGGAGGTCGTCCAGTTCGTCGGAGACGATCAGCGCCCCGCTGCCGGCGTCCGCGACCTGCCGTACGACGCCCAGCAGCGCGTCCCTGGACCTGACGTCCACGCCGTTGGTCGGCCGGACGGCGACCAGTACGGCGGGATCGCGGGCCAGTGCGCGGGCGATGACGACCTTCTGCTGGTTGCCGCCGGAGAGCCCGGAGACCGGCTGGCCGGGCCCGGTGGTCTTGATGTCCAGCGACGCGATCATCCGCCGGGCGAACTCCCGGGTCCGGGACGGCAGTACGGTCCCCAGCGGGCCCAGCCGGCCGGTGACGGTCAGGGTGGCGTTCTCGGCGACGCTGCGGCCGGGGACGAGCCCTTCGCGGTGCCGGTCCTCGGGGACGTAGCCGATGCCGGCGTCGAGGGCGTGCGGCACGCTGCCGTTGCGGACCGGCCGCCCGCGGACCGCGATCCGGCCGGCGTCCGGGGCCCGCAGCCCGGCCAGCGCCTCGCCGATCGCGGTGCTCCCGCTGGCCGCGGCACCGGCCAGGCCCACCACCTCCCCGGCCCGTACGGTCAGATCGAGCGGCCCGAACCGCCCGGCGAGCGCCAGCCCTTCGGCCCGCAGCACCGGCTCGCCGGCCGGGCCCGCGGCGGTCCGCACCGTCCGCGGCGCCCCCGCCTCCTCCCCCGTCATCGCCGCCACCAGCGCGTCCTCGGGCAGCCCGGCGACGGGGGCGGTCAGCACACGGCGGGCGTCCCGGAGGACCGTAACGGTGTCACAGAGTTCGTAGACCTCCTGGAGGTGGTGCGAGATGAAGAGGAACGCCGCCCCCTGGGCGCGCAGTTCCCGCAACTTGCCGAAGAGCCGGGCGATCCCGGCCGCGTCCAGCCGCGCGGTGGGCTCGTCCAGGACGATCAGCCGGGCGCCGCACGAGAGCGCCCGCGCGATCTCCACGAACTGCCGCTGCTCGACGCCCAGTTCCCTGATCCGGGCGCCGGGGTCGACGTCCACCCCGTACTCGGCGAGCAGTGCGCGGGCCCGCTCCCGCAGCGCCCGCCAGCGGATGGCCCGCCCGCCGGCCTCCTGGAAGCGGTTGAGGTAGAGGTTCTCCGCGACCGTCAGCTCCGGCACGGTCATCGACTTCTGGTAGACGCAGGCGACCCGGCGCCGCCAGGCCGCGGTGTCGCCCCAGCCTGGCGCGGGCTCCCCGCCGAAGGCGACCCGCCCGGCGTCCGGCCGCTCCATGCCGGTCAGCACGGACACCAGTGTCGACTTGCCGGCGCCGTTGCGGCCCACGAGGGCGTGCGCCTCGCCGGGCCGTACGGTCAGCCGGGCGCCGTCGAGGGCGACGGTCGGGCCGTAGCGCTTGACGATGCCCTCCGCGTGGACAACGGGCTGCTCCACTGTCGTCCCGCCCCCTACTTCGCCGTGCCGAGCTGGTTGGCCCACAGACCCGGGTCGCCGACGGTGGCCTTGGTGACCAGCGGCGCGGGCAGTTGGTCCTCCAGGCCGTTGCCGATCTTCACGATCGTCGAGTGGTGGTCGGTCGGCCCGGGGGCGAAGGTCTTCCCGGCCAGCGCCGCCCTGGCGTAGTACAGCGCGTACTTGGCGTAGAGGTCGGCGGGCTGGGAGAGGGTGGCGTCGATCGTGCCGGCCCGGATGGCGGCCAGCTCGTCCGGGATGCCGTCGTTGGAGATGATGGTGATGTGGCCGGCGGACCCGGCGGGCCTCAGCAGCTTCTGCTGCTGCAGCAGGGCGAGCGTCGGCTGGAGGAAGGCGCCGCCGGCCTGCAGGTAGATCCCGTCGAGGTCCCGGTGCTGGGCCAGCAGGCTCTGGAGCTTGGCGGAGGCGACCTCGCCCTTCCAGTCCGTGGCCAGCTCGTGCACGGTGATGCCCGGGAACCTCCGCTTCATGCAGGAAGCGAACGCCTCCGAGCGGTCCCGCCCGTTGATCGAGCTGAGGTCCCCCTGGAGTTCGGCGACCCGGCCCCTGCCGCCCAGCTTATTGCCGAGGTACTCGCAGGACCGCTCGCCATAGGCGCGGTTGTCGGCGCGCACGACCATGTAGACCTTGCCCTCGTCCGGGCGGGTGTCCACGCTCACCACCGGGATCTTCTTCCCGGCCAGCCGCCGGAGTTCGGCGGCGACGGCGCCGGTGTCCTGCGGCGCCATCACGATCGCCTTCGCGCCCTGGTCGGTCAGCGCCTGCACGTCGGCGACGAGCTTGCCGATGTCGTTCTGCGAGTTGGACAGCGGCAGCGCGGCCGGACCGCCGTGGTCCAGGTCATGCTTGAGGTACTGCTGGTAGGAGTTCCAGAAGTCGGTGTCCGTACGGGGCACGTCGATGCCGATCCGGCCGCCCGCGGTGTCGCTGCCCCGGTTGCAGCCGGTCAGCGCGCAGAGGGCGAGCACCGCGGCACCGGCCGCCGCTCCGGTCGTCCGTGTACGCAGTCTCATGGGTGGTCCCAACGTCGGGTGTCTGGTCCGGTGTGCGGCCCCCGGCCGGTGTGCGGCCGCGGCGTGGGTGGGCGTCAACGGGCCATGCGCAGCCGCAGCCCCTGCATCCCCCCGTCCACGGCCAGCGCCGTCCCGGTGACGGCGGAGGCGCCCGGCGAGGCCAGGTACACGAGGGCGGCGGCGACCTCCTCCGCCGTGACCAGCCGGCCCATCGGCTGCCGGGCGCTGAGCGCGGCCCGCTCGGCGACCGGGTCCTCGGCCCGGTCGAGCAGCCGGGCGACCCAGGGCGTGTCCGCGGTGCCCGGGTTGACGCAGTTGACCCGGATGCCCTCCCGGACGTGGTCCGCGGCCATCGCCAGGGTCAGCGCGAGCACCGCTCCCTTGCTCGCGCTGTAGAGCGCCCGCTGCGGCAGCCCGGCGGTGGCGGCGATGGAGCAGGTGTGGGTGATGGAGGCGCGGCCCGGCCGTTCCGCGGCCGTGCGGCGCAGATGCGGCAGCGCGGCGCGGGCGGTGCGCACCAGTCCCAGCACGTTGACGTCCAGCACCCGCCCCCACTCCGCGTCGTCGTTGTCCTCGACGGTGCCGACCGCCCCGATGCCCGCGTTGCCGACGAGCGTGTGCAGCGCGCCCAGCTCCGCCACCGCCTCCGCCACCGCGGCCCGTACGGCCGCGCCGGAGGTCACGTCGGCCACCACCCGGACCGCCCCGTCGGGCGCGCCGGACGGATCGCGGTCCAGTACGGCGACGCGGGCCCCGCGCGCCATCAGCAGGGCGGCGGCCGCCGCCCCGATCCCCGATCCGCCGCCCGTGACCAGGGCGCCCATCCCCGCGAAGTCGCCCGTGCCGGCGGTCTCGTTCATACGGACACCTCCTGCTCGCGCCGCGGCCGGCGGGCCCGCCAGACGGGCCCGTCCGGGAAGCGGTACGCGGCGACCGACGCGGGCCGCATGCGGACGGAGAACCCGGGCGCGGCGGGCGCCCGGTAGCGGCCGTTCTCGACGACCGCGGGATCGGTGAAGTGGTCGTGCAGATGGTCGACGTACTCGATGACCCGGTCCTCCCAACTCCCGCACACCGCCACGTAGTCGAACATGGCGAGGTGCTGCACCAGCTCGCACAGCCCCACCCCGCCCGCGTGCGGGCACACCGGCACTCCGTACTTGGCGGCGAGCAGCAGGATCGCCAGGTTCTCGTTGACCCCGGCCACCCGGGCCGCGTCGATCTGCACGAAGTCCACGGCGCCGGCCTGCAACAGCTGCTTGAACACCACCCGGTTGGCGACATGCTCACCGGTGGCCACCTTCACGGGCTGCCCGGAGCGCACCGCGGCGTGCCCCAGCACGTCGTCCGGACTGGTCGGCTCCTCGATCCAGTACGGGGTGTACGGCGCCAGCGCGGTCATCCAGCGGACCGCCTCGGCCACGTCCCAGCGCTGGTTGGCGTCGACCGCGATCCGGACGCCGGGCCCGACGGCGTCCCGGGCCAGCCGCAGCCGCCGCTTGTCGTCGTCGAGGTCGGCGCCGACCTTCAGCTTGATCTGGCCGAAGCCGTCGGCCACCGCCGCCTTCGCCAGCCGGACCAGCGTGCCGTCGTCGTAGCCCAGCCAGCCGGGCGAGGTGGTGTACGCGGGATAGCCCCGGGCCCGCAGCCGGTCGGCGCGCTCGGCGCGGCCGGGTTCGGCGGCGCGCAGGACGGCCAGCGCCTCGTCGGGCGTCAGCGCGTCGGAGAGATAGCGGAAGTCGACCTGCGCGACCAGCTCTTCGGGGGTCAGCGCGGCCAGGAACTCCCAGACCGGGCGGCCCGCGCGGCGGGCGGCCAGGTCCCAGGCCGCGTTGACCACCGCGCCCGCCGCCATGTGCATCACGCCCTTCTCCGGGCCGAGCCAGCGCAGCTGGGAGTCCCGGGTGAGGTCGCGGTGCAGCGCGGCGAGCCGGTCGGCGGTGGCGGGCACCGGGCGGCCGACGACGAACGGGGCGAGGGAGCGGATGGCGGCGGCCATGACCTCGTTGCCGCGCCCGATCGTGAAGCACGAGCCGTACCCCCGCGGCCCGCCGGAGGTGCGCAGGACGACATAGGCGGCGGAGTAGTCGGGGTCCGGGTGCATGGCGTCCGACCCGTCGAGCTGCTCCGAGGTGGGGAAGCGGACGTCGTGGACCTCCAGTCCGGTGACGGTGTCGGTGACGGCCATGGGCACGCTCCCTGGGATGTCGCGCGGATGTCGGAAGAACATCGGACCTTTCCCGGTCCTCCGATGTATAGACCTCGCCTCTCGGCCCCGTCCAGACCCCGTACGGAAGTTGACCGGACAACTCCCTGCACCACCCGAAACAGATCGGATGTATCTGCACTTCTTCCTGCACAGGGGCTGCGGAACGCCACCGCGGAAGCCGTAGTCTTGGGAACGCACGCACAGGAACTGCAGCCGGCGGCCGTCCCCCACGGCCGGACCGGCCGGAAGGAGGCGCTGGGTGATCGAGCTGGAGGGGGTGCCCGAGCTGATCGACCCGGTCATGGTGGCTGCGTTCGAAGGCTGGAACGACGCCGGCGACGCCGCCTCCGCCGCGGTCGCCCATCTCGACCGCGAGTGGAAGGGCGAGGTCTTCGCCGCGCTCGACGCCGAGGACTACTACGACTTCCAGGTCAACCGCCCCACGGTCTTCCTGGAGAACGGCGTCCGCAAGATCACCTGGCCCACGACCCGGCTCTCCGTCGTCCGGGTCGGCGACGCCGACGGCAAGGGCCGCACCCGCGACCTCGTCCTGGTCCGGGGTATCGAGCCGAGCATGCGCTGGCGCTCGTTCTGCAACGAACTCCTCGGCTTCGCCCATGAGTTGGGCGTCGAGATGGTGGTGGTCCTGGGTTCCCTGCTCGGCGACACCCCGCACACCCGCCCGGTCCCGGTCAGCGGCGTCACCTCCGACGCGGACCTGGCCCGGCGGCTGGACCTGGAGGAGTCGCGCTACGAAGGCCCGACCGGCATCGTCGGCATCCTCCAGGAGGCGTGCACGCACGCGGGCATCCCGGCGGTCAGCCTCTGGGCGGCGGTGCCGCACTACGTCTCCCAGCCGCCCAACCCCAAGGCCAGCCTCGCCCTCCTCAACCGCCTGGAGGACCTGCTCGACGTACGGATCCCGCTGGGCGAGCTGACCGAGGACGCCCGCGCCTGGCAGCTGGGCGTGGACCAACTCGCCGCGGAGGACAGCGAGGTGGCCGAGTACGTCCAGTCGCTGGAGGAGGCCCGGGACACCGCGGAACTGCCCGAGGCGTCCGGCGAGGCCATCGCCCGCGAGTTCGAGCGCTATCTCCGCCGCCGCGACCCGCAGGCCGGCCCGGGCGTGGCGACCGAGGGCGGGCTCACCGACGGCCGCGACGGCTCCTACCTCCGCGACAACGCCAGCGGCCGCACCCGCTACCCGCGTTCCGCGCCCAAGGAGCCGCGCGAACCCCGGCCGTCGGACGCCCCGGAGGGACCGGAGGCCGGCGGGAAGCCCGACGACGGCCCGGACGACACCGGCACCGAGCACTGAGCCGGTAGCCGGACACACGGAACCGGACGCACGGAAAGGGGGTGCCCCCGCCACTCGGCGGGGGCACCCCTGACGTATGGGGACCTGACGTATCGGAACCCTGGCGTACGGGACTCAGCGAGCCGCGGTCAGCGGCCGGCCGTCACAGCGCCACACCCAGCAGCGCGTCCACCGCCCGGGAGACGAGGCCGGGCGCGCCCTCGTCCGTACCGCCGCCGTCCTGCTGCACGGCGGCCCAGCGGTCGACCGCCGCGAGGGCGGCCGGTGCGTCCAGGTCGTCGGCCAGCGCCTCCCGGATCTCCTCCAGGAGCGCCTCGGCGGGCGGGCCGTCCGGGCGGGAGACGGCGGCCCGCCAGCGGGCCAGCCGTGCCACGGCCTCCTCCAGCACCGCGTCGGTCCACTCCCAGTCGCTGCGGTAGTGGTGCGCGAGCAGCGCCAGGCGGATCGCCGCCGGGTCGGTGCCCTCGCGCCGCACCCGGGAGACGAAGACCAGATTGCCCTTGGACTTGGACATCTTCTCGCCGTTCAGGGCGACCATCCCGGCGTGCACATACGCCTTGGCGAACGGGTACTCGCCGGTGAGCGCCTGGGCGTGCGAGGCGCCCATCTCGTGGTGCGGGAAGGCGAGGTCGGAGCCGCCGCCCTGGACGTCGAAGCCCATGCCGAGGTGCTCCAGCGCGATGGCGACGCACTCGATGTGCCAGCCGGGCCGGCCGCGGCCCAGCGAGGCGCCGTCCCAGCTCGGCTCGCCGTCCCGGGCGGCCATCCACAGCATCGGGTCGAGCGGGTTCTTCTTGCCCTCGCGCTCCGGGTCGCCGCCGCGCTCGGCGGACAGCAGCCGCATCGCCGCGGCGTCGAGGCCGGAGACCTCGCCGAAGTGCGCGTCGGAGGCGACCGAGAAGTAGACGTCGCCGTCCAGTTCGTAGGCGGCGCCGGCGTCGCGCAGCCGCTCCACCAGCGGGACGATGCCGGGTATCGCCTCCACGGCGCCTATGTAGTGCCGCGGCGGCAGCATCCGCAGCGCCGTCATGTCCTCGCGGAAGAGCGCCGTCTCGCGCTCGGCGAGCGCGGTCCAGTCGTCTCCGGTCGCGACCGCCCGCGCCAGCAGCGGATCGTCGACGTCGGTGACGTTCTGCACGTAGTGCACCTGGCGCTTCGTGTCGAGCCACACGCGCTGAACCAGGTCGAACGCGTTGTAGGTCGCCGCGTGCCCCATGTGGGTGGCGTCGTACGGCGTGATGCCGCAGACGTAGATACGGGCGACGGGACCGGGGGCGAGGGTCACCCGTCCGCCGGTCGCGGTGTCGTGGATCCTCAGGTCGCGGCCCTGACCGGGCAGGGCGGGGACCTCAGAAGCGGGCCATGCATGCATGCCTTGAGCGTAACCGGACGCACGTTCCGCATACGAACCGGACCGGGTCTCTGGCCGGAAAGGCGGTCTTGCGTTCCGCGGCCGGACGTGCAAGGGACAGGCGGGTGTTGCCGCCCGCGGGCCCGGATGCCCGGCGTCCGCCGCTCAGACCGGCGGCCAGGGGATCGCGGGCCACTCCCCGCTCGGTTCCGGGTGCCGTCCGCTGCGCAGCAGCCCGTCGATCCGGGCCCGCAGCGCGGCGATCTCGTCGTCCGTGATCAGTTCGGCCAGTCGGGCGGTGAGCGGCCCGGAGTCCGCCAGCGACTCTTTCAGGCCGCGCAGCACGGCCAGCGCCTCCTCGGTCAGCGGCTCCCCGGCCCAGCCCCACAGCAGCGTGCGCAGTTTGTCCGCCGAGTTGAACGTCACACCGTGATCGATGGCGAAGAACTCGCCGCCGGCGCCGGGCAGCAGATGCCCGCCCTTGCGGTCACCGTTGTTGATGACCGCGTCCAGCACCGCCAGCCGGCGCAGCCGCGGGTGGTCGGCGTGCACCAGCAGCGCGGTGCGGCCCTCGCCGATCTCCGCGCGGCCGACCGCCTTCCAGCCCGGCGCCGGCTCCTCGTCGGCGACCAGCGCGAGCAGCTCGGGCACCTCGTCCGCGTCGCCGGGCGGCGCTATCCACTCCTGCACCATCCCGGTCCCGAACGGGCCGTCCCGCAGCACCGTCGTCGGGATGAGGTCCCAGCCGCACGCCCGGGAGATCTCGTACGCGGCGACCTCGCGCTGGGCGAGGGTGCCGTCCGGGAAGTCCCACAGCGGGCGCTCGCCGGCGACCGGCTTGTACACGCAGGCGGCGCTGCGGCCGTCGCGCTCGACCGTGCAGTACAGGACGGCGTTGGACGCCTCCTGGATCCGGCCGCGCACGGTCAGCTCGCCCTCCGCCAGAAAGGCGCCCGGCAGGCTTCCGGTGCGCTCCGCCGCGGGCGCCGCCGGGTCCTGCGGGTCGGCGGGACCGGGCAGCGGGCCGGCCGGTTCGGCGGTGTGCTCCATGGCGCTCAGGCGTCCCGTCGGTATCCGTTCTGGCGCGGGCATACGTGTCCCTCCGGGTCGAGCGGCAGGCTGCACAGCGGGCACGGCGGGCGGCCGGCGTTGACGACCTCCAGCGCGCGCTTGGCGAACGCCCTGGCCATGGAACCGGTGAGCCGCACCCGGAGCATCGGCGGGCCGTTCTCGTCGTCCTGGAGCAGCCGCTCCTCGGCGTCGGCCAGGTCCTCGTCGCTGTCGGCGTCCAGCTCGACCAGCGCCTGCGCCTCGACGATCATGCGCTGGTCCTCGCCGTCCCAGGCCAGCGCCATGGTGCCGACCCGGAACTCCTCCTCGACCGGGGTCTCCAGCGGGGCGGTGTCGGCCATCTCGGCGGGCGAGACGGCGGGCACCGGGGCATTGCCGCCGCTGCGCCGCACCACCTCGTCCAGCAGCTCGTCGATCCGCTCCGCGAGGGCCGCCACCTGGGTCTTCTCCAGAGCGACGCTGGTGGTGCGGCCGGCCGCGGTGGCCTGGAGGAAGAAGCTACGGCGGCCAGGCAGCCCGACCGTTCCGGCCACGAACCGGTCCGGCGCGTCGTAGAAGAACACCTGACGGGACAACGTCCTGCTCCGATTCTCGACTGCGGGTCAGTGCGGTCGCTGCGGTCGCTGTGTCCCGGAAGGGGTACTGCGCGGATCACAGGGGCGTCGCGGGCAGCGCCGTCGCACCACCCTACTGCGCCGGTGGATCACGCTGCTCCCGCACCGCCACCGACGGCCCCGTCCCGCTCGCTCGCGGCGCCGCCGCCGGCGTCGGCCGCGTCGTTGTCGCGCGGCGCCAGCGAACCGAAGTCCCCGGTGTCGCCGAGCCGTACGAGATAGGGGCGCAGCCGGGTGTAGCGGATCGCGGTGACCGAGCACGGCTCGACGGAGATCCGCTGGAAGAGGTCGAGATGCATGCCGAGGGCGTCGGCGACCAGGGATTTGATGATGTCACCGTGCGAGCACATGAGGTAGACCGCCTCGGCGCCGTGCGTCTCCTCGACCCGCGCGTTCCAGTCCCGTACCGCCGCCACCGCGCGGGCCTGCATCTCCCGCATCGACTCGCCGCCGGGGAAGGCGGCCGCGGACGGGTGCTGCTGGACGATCTCCATGAGGGGCTCGTCGCCCAGTTCGGCCAGCTTGCGCCCCGACCAGTCGCCGTAGTCGCACTCGTTGATCCGGTCGTCGGTCTCCAGGCGCAGCCCGGGGCGGGCGTCGAGCAGCGGGCCCAGCGTCTCCCGGCAGCGCTGGAGCGGGCTGGAGACGGCGACGGCCAGCGGGATCCGGGCCAGCCGGGCGGGCAGCGCGGCAGCCTGGGCGGCGCCCCGCTCGTCGAGGGCGACGCCGGGCGTCCGGCCGGCGAGCACGCCGGAGGTGTTGGCGGTGGAGCGGCCGTGCCGCACCAGGATCAGCGTGGGCATGGCCGCCAGCCTACGTTCCGTACCGGCTTCCGTGGCAGGCGGCCGGGTGCCGGGTGAGAATGCCAGATGTGATCGTGGACTGCGCCATCTACCGGGAGGGCCGCCGCCATGAGTGCGCGGCCGACTTCTCCCACGCTCTGGACGAGGCGCGGGCCGACGGCCACTCCTTCCTGTGGCTGGGCATACACGAGCCGACGCAGGACGAGTTCGACCGCGTCCGCAGCCAGTTCGGGCTGCACCCGCTGGCCGTGGAGGACGCGCTCAAGGCACACCAGCGGCCCAAGCTGGAGGTCTACGACGACTCGGTGTTCGTGGTGCTGAAGCCGATCACCTACGACGTCACGGCCGACACCGTGACCTCTTCGGAGCTGATGGTCTTCGTCGGCGACGCGTTCGTGGTGACCGTCCGGCACGGTACGGCCAGTCCGCTGACGGCGGTGCGGCAGCGGCTGGAGCACCACCCGGAGATCCTCCGGCACGGCCCCGGTGCGGTGCTGTACGCGGTCAGCGACGCGGTCGTCGACCACTACATCGAGGTCGCCGGCGAACTCCAGGTGGATCTGGAGGAGTTGGAGGCGGAGGTGTTCGCCCCGATCCGCCGGAGCAGCCAGAACACCCGGAACACCGCCGCCGAGATCTACGCGTTCAAGCGCGAGGTCCTCGAATTCCGCCGCGCCACCGTCCCGTTGACCGATCCGATGCACCGCCTCCAGAGCCCGGGTGTGCCCTTCGTGCACGACCATGCCCGCCCCTTCTTCCGGGACGTGGGCGACCATCTCGCCCGCGCCAACGAGTCGGTGGAGGGCCTGGACCGGCTGCTGTCCGACATCCTCGCCGCCCACCTGGCGCAGATGGGCGTCCGGCAGAACGACGACATGCGCAAGATCTCGGCCTGGGCCGCGCTGGCGGCCGTCCCCACCCTGATCGCCGGGATCTACGGCATGAACTTCTCCGACATGCCGGAGCTGAGGTGGCACCTGGGCTATCCGGCGATCCTGGTGGTGATGGCCCTCATCGAGGTGTCGCTGTTCCGGCTGTTCAAACGGCGCGGCTGGCTGTGAGGGGCACGCGGGCGGCCGGCCCGAGCGGGCTCAGGCGAACTCCGGTGCGGAGGCGGCGGGACCGCCCAGCGCGTTGCGCCGCTCGGGCATCCGCAGACTGACCATCCGGCGCCAGCCGCCGAGCCGCTCGTAGCCGTAGAGCGCCATGATCCCGGCGGCCAGCACCGCCGACTTGGCCCTCGGCCACTTCAGGATGCGGCCCATGTGCGCCATCACGGCCAGGCTGACGTCCCGGTGGACGGCGATCTCGACCAGCGCGCACTCCCGGAGGATGCGCTGGATGGTCCGCCCGTGCCCGGCGCGGGCCAGCCGCAGCAGCTCCTCGTGGCAGTAGGCGAGGTGGTTCTCCTCGTCCTGGCAGATCATCCGGACCGCCCTGCCCACCTCGGGGTGGTCGCCGAAGTACTTCCGCAGCATCAGCATCTGCTCGGCCGCGCGCTGCTCGGTGACCCGGCTGTGCGCGAGGTAGGTGATGACGTCCCGCTCGGTCAGCGCCTCGTCGCGGCGCAGCGTGGCGTGCGCCAGTCCGATGCCCTGCCGCTCCAGCAGCATCGTGTAGTCGGTGGCCGCGGGGACGTCGGTGGGCGTCAGACCTCGCTTGCGGAGCAGGGCCCGGAAGATCCGGCCGTGCTTGTCCTCGTCGGCGCCGTGCCGGGCGACCTTGGGCGCGAGTTCCCGCTGCGAGGCGGGGAGCAGGGCGGCGATCCGGCCGTTCTCCCAGCCTCCCTGGGCCTCACCGCTGGCCGCGATGGAGCAGAAGAGGCGGTAGGAGTCGTCGTTGTCGACGATCTCCCGGAACAGGCTCCTGGCCGAGAACATCAGCGTCACCTCCGAACGGACACGCCCGTGAAGGGACAGTCAAATACGGTGGTCCGCCACCGGCAACCGGGGGCACCGGGCGCCGCGCCCGGTCGCCTGACGCGCCCCCGTGCGGCGCGCGTAACCCGCCCGGCCGTCGCCGCGTTGTGTTCCGTGACGGCCGTGGCGGGGAAGACCCCCGAGCCCCCACCACGGCCGCAGCGCTCCGCGGCGGCCCGGCACCCAGGCACCGGGCCGCCCCCGTTCCCCGGCCGTTACGCCAGCCCGGCCCGCTCCAGCGCCTCGACGCCCGCCCGCAGGGACGCCACCCGCTCGTCCAGCGTGAAGCCGGCCGGCGCCAGCGTCAGCGTGGTCACCCCGGCCGCGGCGTACGCCTGCATCCGCTCCGCGATCCGCTCGACGGAGCCGAGCAGCGAGGTCTGGTCGATCAGCCGCTCCGGGATCGCTGCGGCGGCGCCGTCCTTGTCCCCGGACAGGTACTTGTCCTGGATCTCGGCGGCCTCCTTCTCGTAGCCCATCCGCTGCGCCAGCTGGTTGTAGAAGTTCTGCTTGCGGCTGCCCATGCCGCCGACGTACAGCGCGGTGTACGGGCGGAACGCGTCCGCCAGCGCGCTGACGTCCTTGTCCTCGCCCAGCGCGAGCGGCAGCGTCGGGCAGACGTCGAACCCCTCCATGGTCTTGCCGGCCGCTTCCCGCCCCGCCCGGATGTGGGAGATGGCGGTCTCCTCCAGGTGGTCGGCGGAGGGGAAGATGAGCAGCGCGCCGTCGGCGATCTCGCCGGTCTGCCGCAGGTTCTTCGGGCCGATCGCCGCGATGTAGAGCGGGATGTGCTCGCGCTCCGGGTGCACGGTGAGCTTGAGCGGCTTGCCGGGGCCGCCGGGCAGCGGCAGCGTCCAGTGCTCGCCCTCGTAGGACAGCCGCTCGCGGGTCATCGCCTTGCGGACGATCTCCACGTACTCCCGGGTGCGCGCCAGCGGCTTGTCGAACTTCACGCCGTACCAGCCCTCGGAGACCTGCGGCCCCGAGACGCCCAGGCCCAGCCGGAACCGGCCGCCGGAGAGCGAGTCCAGGGTGGCCGCGGTCATCGCGGTCATCGTGGGCGTACGGGCCGGGATCTGGAAGATCGCCGAGCCGACGTCGATGCGCTCGGTCTGCGCGGCCACCCAGGAGAGCACCGTGGCGGCGTCCGAGCCGTACGCCTCGGCCGCCCAGCACACCGCGTAGCCGAGGCGATCGGCCTCCTGGGCCACCGCGAGATTGTCGGAGTCCATCCCGGCGCCCCAGTAGCCGAGGTTGATGCCAAGCCTCATGCCGCTCCCCTTACCCATCAGTAACGTCGCTGTTGCGGGGACTCTAGCGCGCGAGTGCGGCAGGCGTCACCGGCAGGCCGTCCGACCGGTTGTCCACAGGTCCCCTGATCGCGGCATGCGGCGCGTAATCTCAGGGCCCATGGAGCAAAGGCACCTCGGCCGTACCGGCCTTCGCGTGTCCCGCCTGGGGCTCGGCACCCTGACCTGGGCACGCGACACGGACGAGCAGGAAGCCGCCGACCAGCTCAAGGCGTTCTGGGAGGCCGGCGGGACCCTGGTCGACACCGCCGACATCTACGCCGACGGCGGCGCCGAATACCTCCTCGGCCGCCTGCTGGAAGGACTGGTTCCGCGCCAGGACCTGGTGATCGCGACCAAGGCCGGCAGCGTCCTCGCGGCCGACCGCCGGGTCGACGGCTCCCGCCGCCATCTCCTCGCCGCCCTCGACGCCTCCCTGGAGCGACTGGGCACCGACTACGTCGACCTGTGGCAGCTGCACGCCTTCGACCCGGACACACCGCTGGAGGAGACACTCCAGGCGCTCGATCTCGCCGTCGCCACCGGCCGGGCGCGCTATGTCGGCCTGGCGAACTTCTCCGGCTGGCAGCTCGCCAAGGCCGCCACCTGGCAGCTCGCCGCCCCCGGCGTACGGAACCCCCTGGCCGGCGCACAGCTCGAATACTCCCTCCTCCAGCGCGGCGTCGAACGCGAAGTCCTGCCCGCCGCCCAGGACTTGGGGATCGGCCTGCTCCCCTCCTCCCCTCTGGGCCGCGGCGTCCTCACGGGCAAGTACCGGCACGCGACCCCGGCCGACTCCCGCGGCGCGTCGGAACGTCTCGCCCCGTTCGTCGCGCCCTATCTGGACGAGGCCGCGAGCCGGGTCGTCGAAGCGGTCAGCACCGCCGCCGACGGCCTCGCCGTCACCCCCCTCCAGGTCGCGCTCTCCTGGCTCCGCGACCGCCCCGGGGTGACCGCACCGATCCTCGGCGCGCGCACGGCGCCGCAGCTCAGAGCGTCGTTGTCAGTGGAGGCCCTTAGTCTTCCTGACGAGATCCGCCGGGCGCTGGACGATGTATCGGCTCCGGTGCACCACTATCCCGACCACAACTGGAGCACGCTGTGAGTACCGACCGCCCCGCCGGCGACAACACGCCCGAGCAGGAGGCCGCTCCCGGCGGCGAGGCGGGCAGCGGATCGCGGTCCGGATCCGCCGCCGCGCCGCCCGCCGCCACGACCGCGGCGGCGCTGGCGGCTGCGGTACGGGCCGTGGAGAGCGGGGAGCGCTCGGCCGCGTCGTTCTTCAACGACGCCCCGCGGGCCGCCAAGCCCGCCGCGCGCCCGGCACCGCAGGGTGCGGGCGACGGCGGACCGGCCGGCCTCGCGGGTCCCGCCCCGGAGGTCGCACGGCAGCGCACCCCGGAGCGGCCGGCCGGCCCGGCGCGCACGCCCGAGGCGGACGGCGTCGCCGGTACGCCTCCCGGCGACGGCGCCACGGCCCGCCCCGCCCTCGCCCCGGCGCCCGGCGTCGCGGGCGTGCGGCAGGTGCTCGCGGCGGGCGGCGCCCCCGAGACGCTCGCGGAACAGGCCGCCGAAGCGCTCGGCGAGCGGGCCGCCGAAGCACTCGCGGCCGACCCCTGGCAGCTGCTCGCGGTGCCGGGAGTGCGCCCGGAACAGGCCGACGGCTTCGCGCGGGCGCTGCTCGGCCCCGCCTGCGGACCGGGCGACGAGCGGCGCGCCCAGGCGCTGATCGGCTGGCTGCTGGAGCAGGCCGCGGTCGCCGGCCACTCCGCCCTGGAGGCATCCGCCCTCCGCACGGCCCTCGCGCAACGCTCCGTACCGGACCCCGACGACGCCCTCCAGACCGCCATCGCGGACGGCGCGGTGCTGGTCTTCCAGGACGCCCTCGACACCCCGGGCCGGCCCCGGCCCGCGGCGGACGACGACGAAGACCAGCCGGTGCGGGTCCTGCTCGGCCTCGACCGCTTCGCGATGGCCGAGGAGAGCGTCGCGGACGGCCTGGCCCGGCTGCTGAACACCTTCGAGGCGGTGGACGGGTCCGAGCAGGTGGACGAGCCGGCGTCGGCGGACCAGTCGGCGACGGTGGACGAACCGGCACCGGCCGGCGAAGAACCGGCGGCAGCGGACTCGGAACCGGCTGAAGCGGCCGAAGCGGCTGAAAGGGCTGAAACGGCAGCGGTGGACGCCGCAGCGACCGCCCCGAACTCCCCGAATTTCTCGGACACTTCGGATATCTCAGATGTCTCGGACACCTCGGACGCCGACGCCGAGTCCGACGAGACAGGCGGGAGCGCCGAGGACGCCGCGGTCGCCATCCCCGTCCGTCGCTCCCCCGCCGCCTGGGAAGCCGCCGCGGACGCCGCCGCCTCCCCCTCCGCGGCGGAGCTCATCCGGGCCGCCGCGCACAGCGGCCTGGTCGCGCACACCGGCGGTGAGGCGGCCCGCGCGGAGCCCACCGCGCTGATCGCCGCGGCCCGCTCCCTCGGGCTGCGGGCCTTCGGCGCCACCCACACGGAGAACGGCCGCCGGCGGCTCGCCGGGGACCTCGCCGAGACCCGCCCCGCCGGCGCCGACGGCGACCCGGCCGCCGCGGCGGTGACCGTCTCCGGTCTGCTGTCCGGCCGGCAGGGCCCCGGCCGGGACGCGGACGGTGCGCTGGCGCTCGATCTGCTGGTCGTGCTGGACGCCCCGCAGCTCGACCTGGAGACCGCCGCGCTGCTCGTCGAGTCGCTGGCCGACGGGACCCGCCTGGTGCTCAGCGGCGACCCCGGCCTCCTGTGGTCCGCCGGCCCCGGGCGGCTCTTCCACGACCTGCTGCTGTCCCGGTTCTGCCCCCAAGTCACCTCCCGCACCCCGGACTTCGGCCCGATCGGCGAGCTGGTGTCCGGTATCGGCATCGGCGAACTCAACGAGGTCGAGGCCCCCGGCAAGGAGGTGGTGATCGTCCCGGTGCGCGCGGCGGACGAGGCGGTGCACCGCGCGGTCCAGCTCGTCGCCGACTCCGTGCCCCGGGCGCTCGGTGTCCCCGCCGACCAGACGCAGGTCATCACGGTCGGCCACGGCGGCGCGGCCGGCACCCGCGCCCTGAATGCCGCGCTCAAGGAGCGGCTCAACCCCGGACCCGGACGGTTCGGCGGCTTCGACCCCGGCGACCGCGTGGCCTACGCCCCGGCCCCCGGCCGTACGCTCCCCGGCACGGTCACCGGCGCGGACGCCGACGGCCTCCGCCTCGACTGCGCCGGCAACACCGTCGTCGTACCGCGCGAGCAGGTCGGCTCCGGCGCCGTACGGCACGGCTGGGCGCTCACCGGCCACCAGGCAGCCGGCATGCGCTGGCCCGCCGTCGTCGTGGTGATCCCCGGAGACGCGGCCGGCGGACTGACCCGCGCCTGGGTCTATACCGCCTTCAGCCGCGGTGAGCGGCATCTGTCGGTGGTCCAGGGCGCCGACCAGGCGCTGCCCCGCGCGGTCGCCGAGATCCCGGTCAAGGAGCGCACCACCCGGCTGCGGACGCTGCTGCAGATGCAGAGCGGTGCGCAGGCGGACGCGGAGCAGGCGGCGGGCTGAGCCCCGCCGCCCCGGGCGGACGGGTGCGGGGCCGGGGCGGCAGGCAGCTGCCTGCCGCCCCGGCCCCGTCACCGCTCCCGGTCACCGCTCCAGATCAGCGCTCCCGGTCAGCGCTCCTTGTCGACCGGCTCCAGCAGATCGTCCTCGTCGTCGACGCCCAGCTCCTCGTCGAAGACCGAGCTGATGTCGAAGCGGCACACCACCCGCTGCGGATCCGCCTGGTCGAACGGCGCGGCGAGCCACTCGCCCGGCTCGGCCGGCTCGTCGACGGCCGCCACCCACAGGGTGGAGTCGCCCTCCTCCAGGCCGAACTCCTTGTGCCGGGAGGCGATCTCGTCCGGTTCGAACTCGCCGAAGAGCACCCCGAGCGCCGCGTGCACACTGCTCCCGACCACCGCGGCGGCATCAGGGGAGTGGCCCGTCGCGTCATCCGCGGCGTCCGGATCGAGATCGGCGATCCGCTGTGCCTGATGCAGCAGACGCTGCGGCTTGGCGACCGTGTAGTCGCGCCGGATGAGCACGCTCAGCGCACTCGGCTCCTCGGGCCCCGCATAGGCGGGCAGGGTGTCGCTCCCGGGGATCTCGAAGGGGGTGACCTCGTCGTAGGTGTCGTAAAGCAGCTCGTCATAGACCTCAGCCGCCGCGGCGAGCTCGTCGAACGCGGCATAGACGGCGGGATCGTCCTGCCCCGAGCGGCGTTCGACCGCGTCGAGGTGACGGTCCAGCGCGGCTTTGACCGCCTCAGCGGCGGCACGTACCTCGGCAGCGGAAGGCTGCGCAGCATCAGACATAGTGCAGACGCTATCCGTACCGGGGCCGGTCCCGCACAATAGATGCGATGCCGGAATACGAATTCTGCGATGTGTATGTGCCTCGGGGGGTCTCCCGCAAGGCCACCACACGCCTCCTGACCGACCATGCCGAGTACGGACACTGGGAGTTGGACCGCCTGCGCCTCAATCCCGACGGCAGCCGCCGGGTGCGGCTGCGCCGCAGGATCATCCGCCAGCTCCGCGCCACGTGGTGAGAGCCGCCGAAGCGGCGTACGGACAGCAGAGCGGGCCCCGAAGGACGGGGCCCGCTCCCTCGCGCCCGCGTACGGAGCGCTGCTGATCAGCTACGGACGGTACGCGCCCGGCGGTAGAGCACCGCGCCTCCGAGCAGCAGCCCGGCACTGGCCGGAACCGCGTAGCCGAGCACCCCGGCACCGGTCTGCGCGAGCTGCTCCCCGCGCGCGATCGGCGTCACCCCTCGGGCGTGCGGTGCGGTCGCATGCTGCGATCCCACCCCCGGGGCGTGCGGGGAGTGCGCTCCGCCGGGGCCCTGCGGGGTGCCCGGTCGCGACCCGTGCGCGCCCCCCGGGTGGTGCGGTTGGCCCGGGGTGCCGGGGTGGTGCGGCTGGCCGGGGCTGTGCGGCGTGCCCGGACCCGGAGCCGGCGGATGGCCGGGCCGGTGCGGGGTGCCGGGTCCCGCCGGCGAGGCGTTGCCGCAGTCGTTGCCGACGGCCGGGTTCGCCACGCCGACCACGTCGACGCTGTTGCCACAGACGTTGACCGGTACGTCCACCGGCGCCTGGACCACGTTGCCGGACGCGACACCGGGCGAATTCGAGGCCCCGCCATGGGCGTTGGCGTCGTGCCCGCCGGTCGGGCGCCGGTGCTTGCCGTGGCCGTGGCCGTGGTGCCCGCCGGACCCGTTGGCGCAGTCGTTGCCGAATGCCGGGTTGAGCGCTCCCACCACATTGACGCTGTTGCCGCAGACGTTCACCGGTACGTCCACCGGCGCCTGGACCACGTTGCCGGATCCGACACCGGGCGAGTTCGCCGCGACCCCCGCTGCCCCGGAGTCCGCTTGTGCGTACCCCGTGGCCATGGCGAGCACTCCGCCCGCGGCGGCCATGGTGATCAGGCCCTTTCTCGCGACCTGTCTCATTGATTGTTCTCCTGCCTTGTGCCCTACGGGAATGCGCGCGGATGACGGTCCCGGTACGTGACCACCGTGGAGAAGTCCACCCGCGCACCGAAATACCCAGAGGCTCCGGAATGCTCGCAGGCATTCCGGAGCCGGCTGGGCCAGGCCCTTATCGGGCCGGATGCACCGTCGACAACGTCAGTTGTCGCAGCAGTGGTTGCCGAAGGCCGGGTTCAGCAGGCCAATCACGGAGATCGTGTTGCCACAGACGTTCACCGGAACGTGCACCGGTGCCTGGACCGCGTTGCCGGACAGGACGCCGGGCGAGTTCACAGCCGCGCCCTGGGCACCCGAGTCGGCAACTGCCAGACCGGCGCCGGCGATGACGAGACCACCGGCGACGGTCGCAGCAGCGACGATCTTCTTGATCATGGTTCCTCCTTGTAGACAATGCGATCCCAGCCGCGGATCGCAATCCCTCCAACGAGGTCCAGGCCGTTGAAGCTACCAACACATCGCGGCATTCACCCGTTTCAGCGAAGTCGGCGCGAACGGCAGGAATTTCGCGCGGAGTTCAGCTCGTGCGAGCCTCGGTTTTCGTGAGCACCGGCCAACGAACGTCTCAGCTCTGCTCGATGAACCGGTCCAGCACCCGCACACCGAACTTCAGCCCGTCCACCGGCACACGCTCGTCGACACCGTGGAACATCCCCGCGAAGTCCAGCTCCGGCGGCAGCTTCAGCGGCGCGAACCCGAACCCGCGGATCCCGAGGTCGTCGAAGGACTTGGCGTCCGTGCCCGCGGAGAGCATGTACGGCACCGCGCGCGCGATCGGGTCCTCGGCCTGCAGCGCCGACTGCATCGCGTCCACCAGCGCACCGTCGAAGGTGGTCTCCAGCGCCTTGTCCGCGTGCACGTCCTCGCGCTGGACCCGCGGCCCCAGAATCCGGTCCAGGTCGGCCAGGAACTCCTCCTCGTAGCCCGGCAGGAAGCGCCCGTCGACATGCGCGGTGGCCTGCCCCGGGATCACGTTGACCTTGTAACCGGCGCCCAGCTGCGTCGGGTTGGCGGTGTTCCGCATCGAGGCGCCGATCAGCTTGGCCATACCGCCGAGCTTGGCCAGCGTCTCGTCCATGTTCTCCGGGTCGAGTTCGGTGCCCAGCGCGTCCCCCAGCTCGTCGAGGAAGGCCCGCAGCGTCTTAGTCACCCGCACCGGGAACTCGTGCCGCCCCAACCGCCCGACGGCCTCGGACAGTTCGGTGATGGCGTTGTCCCGGTGGATCATCGAGCCGTGCCCGGCCGATCCGGCCACGGTCAGCTTCATCCAGTGCATGCCCTTCTGGGCCGTCTCCACCAGATACAGCCGGAGGTTCTCGTTGACGGTGAGGGAGAACCCGCCGACCTCGCTGATCGCCTCGGTCACGCCCTCGAAGAGATCGGGGTGGTGGTCGACGAGGTACCGCGCGCCGTACGTACCTCCCGCCTCCTCGTCCGCCAGGAACGCCAGCACGATGTCCCGCGGCGGCTTGCGCCCCGTACGCAGCCGGTCGCGCACGACCGCCAGCGTCATCGCGTCCATGTCCTTCATGTCGACCGCACCGCGGCCCCAGACGCAGCCGTCGGCGATCTCCCCGGAGAACGGGTGGTGGGTCCAGTCCTCCGCGTTGGCCGGTACGACGTCGGTGTGCCCGTGGATCAGCAGGGCGGGGCGCGAGCGGTCCTCGCCCTCGATGCGCGCGACGGTCGAGGCGCGCCCCTTGTGGGACTCGAAGATCTGCGGCTCCAGACCGACCTCGGCGAGCTTCTCCGCGACGTACTCGGCGGCGGCGCGCTCCCCCGGTCCCGAGTGGTCGCCGTAGTTGCTGGTGTCGAACCTGATCAGATCCCGGCACAGGTCGACCACCTCGTCCTCGCCGGTGACCGTACGGGACGGCTGCGCCTCGCTCATGCCGGAACCTCGCTTCGCTCGGACCCGCATTCGCGGGGCTCGCACCTCTCCATGGTTCGCTCGCGGAGCTCGCTCATGCTGAAACCTCGCTTCGCTCGGACCCGCATTCGCGGGGCTCGCACCTTCCCATGGTTCGCTCGCGGAGCTCGCTCACACTGCCTCCTCTTGGTTCACGGCCGCGGGGCGCCCGGGGGCGCCCGCCGCGGCGGGGGTCCACCGCCATCCTCCACCCCGCACCGGCTCCGCCCAAGGCCGCAATACTCCCGACATGCCCTGGTCACAGCCCCGCGGCCGCCCGAACCCGCGGGTGATCGACCACCCCTGAACGTTTGCTATTGTTTTCCTCGTCGGAACGGCCCGGAGCCGAAACGACAGACACCTGGTCCGGGTGGCGGAATGGCAGACGCGCTAGCTTGAGGTGCTAGTGCCCTTTATCGGGCGTGGGGGTTCAAGTCCCCCCTCGGACACCACAAGGCAATCAGGACCCCAGATCTTCCGTTCTGGGGTCTTTTGTCGTTTCCATGACTTCTCCGTGGCGGGTTCCCCTCGCTCGGTGGTTCTCCGGACCCGGCCGGGGACCCCGTGTGACCGCCGGCCCCCGGTGTGGTGCCGATCACGGCGGTCGCCCGCTCCGTCCTCCTCCGGCACGTAGGCCCCGACGTGCACTGCAAGGATTCGTCCAGCCCCTGGCAAGCCTTTCGTCCGGCGCGCGGGGCACGCCACGGTGGACAGACCCGAACATGACGACTGGGGGAACATGTCTACCGTCATCGGGCCCACGGGGGCCTTGCGGAGGGACCCCGGCCAGTGGTTGACACTGCCCGGGTGCAAGAAGATCCTTTTCATCGTTCACACCGAGGTGTACGGGAAGCGGCTGTGCGATCTGCTGCCGCTGCTGGAATCCGATCTGCGGGTGCAGGTGGCGTTCACCCTCGCCCCGCACGCGTTCAACAGCGGAGCGGACCGGCTGCTGAGGTCTCTTGGGGCGACCGTGCTGCCCTGGGAGGAAGCGGTGCGCACCGAGTTCGATCTCGCGCTGGCCGCCGGCTCCCAGGGAACCGAGCGGGTGCGCGCGCCGCTGATCCGCCTGCCGCACGGCGCCGGACACACGAAGCTGTCCCGTGTGGCGGACGACCTGCCGGGGAGTGCGCGGAGCGTGGGCGGCCTGGGGCGCAAGTATCTGATGTGGGACGGCAAGGTCGTGCCGAAGGCGTTCGGGCTGGCGCACCGTGACGAGCTGACGCAACTGGAGCGTTCCTGTCCCGAAGCCCTGCCGGTCGCGGAGGTGGTGGGCGATGCCTGCTACGACCGGATCGCGGCAAGCCTGTCGCTTCGGGAGCGGTACCGCAACGCCCTTGGGCTGCGGGCCGGCCAGAAGCTGGTGCTCATCACCTCGACCTGGGGGCCGGGCTCGTCCTTCAACCGGCTCGATGCGCTGCTCCCCCGGCTGGTGGCCGAGCTGCCGCGCCACCTCTACCGCACGGCGATTCTGGTGCACCCGAACGTCTGGGCGGGGCACGGCGGCTGGCAGGTGCGGGCCTGGCTGGCGGCGTGCCGGCGCTTCGGCATCACGGTGCTTCCGCAGGAGGTGGACTGGCGTCCGCCGCTGATCGCGTCGGACTGCGTGATCGGTGACCACGGTTCGGTCACGCTGTACGCCACGATGACCAGGGCCGCGATCCTGCTCGCCAGGTTCCCCGAGCGCGACGTCAACCCGGAATCGCCCGGAGCCTCGCTGGCGCTCGCCGCCCCCGCGCTGTCGCCGGCGCATCCCCTCACGGAGCAACTCGCCTACGCGGCCGCCGAGTACCCGGCGCAGGAGTACGCGCGGATCGCCGCACGCATCTCCTCGGAACCGGGCCGTTTCAACCGGAACATGCGGCGGCTCATGTACCGGCTCCTCGGCATCGGCCAGCCCGCGTACGACCCGGTCACCGAAGTGCTGCCGCCACCGGGCCCACTCGTCGGAGCGCGGGGTGGGCGCGCGCTGCACCGGAGGGGCAACGGCCGTCATCACAAAGGTCACAGGGGGTGCGGGCGTGCTCGCGGTGAGGGGTGAGGCAGGCCCGGCAAGCGGTCTGCTGCTCGTCGGCTGCCGCACCGCGGTGATCGTCCCGAGCCACGACTGCCTCGGGGTCGATCTGGACACCTGTGCCGACGAGACGGCGCGGCAGTGCGCCGATGTGCTGTACGGAAGTGGGGGCGCCGAGCGGGCGAGGTGGCTGCTGCGCCGCTACCCGGGCGCTCTGTTCGTGCTGCTGCGTGCCGGCGGTTCGCGGTGCGTCGCGGTCGCCCGGACCGGCGTCCGCGCCGTGACGGCGGTCGGCGACGGCCGGACGGCTCGCGGGTGGGACCCCGTGCCGCTCGCTTCGCTGCTCCACATGTGGGTGGTGGCGTTGCTGCCGCTGGAGATGCTGGCGTCCGCGGTGTTCGTGTGCGCGGGAAGGACGTACCGGTTCACGGCCTCGTCAACCGGGATCCGTGCCGGGGGCGGGTAATCGGGCCCGCAGTCGCCGGGCGTCGCGCTCGCTGACGGGCTCGTAGAGGGCCAGGGACTGCTGATAGCAGTCCCTGGCCCGGGAGGCGTCTCCGCGTTCCTCGGCGGTCTGCCCGAGAAACTCCCATACCCGGGCCTGCCAGTGGACCGAACCGGTCGTGGTGAACTCGCCGAGTGCCTGGTCGAGCAGTTCCGCGGCGCGGTCGTGGTCACCGGATGCCCGGGCGTGGGCACGGCCGAGCAGGGCGAGCGCCCGCGCCGCGTCGTAGGGGTCGCGCAGGGCGAGGAGTTCCTCGCGTGCGCGGGTCAGCGGGTCGATCGCCGCTGCGGGGCGGCCCTCGGCCAGTGCCAGATCGCCGAGGGAGAGGCGGGTGAGCGCGGCTCCGCGGTGCTGGCCGATCTCCTCGCGCAGGGCGAGTGCGCGGGTGAGGTGGGAGGCCGCGGACTCCCATCGGCCGGCGAGCAGGTGCGACTGGCCCAGTCCGTGCAGCGCCTGGGCCTGCGCGCGGCGGTCACCGTCCTGTTGTGCGCCGCGGAGTGCCTGGGCGAACCACTCCGCGGCGGTGTCGTGGTGTCCGGCTCCCCGAAGCCCGACCCCGCCCGAGGTGAGCATCCGGCTCTCGCCCTCGCGGTCACCGTCCCGGCGTGCCGCGGCCAGCCCGATCTCGTGTGCCTCGATCCACAGGTCGTACGGCCGCAGCCGCAGGAACAGGGGGAACATCCCGTCGACCAGTTGCCAGGCGGTCGCGTGCCAGCCCGCCTCCGCCGCGATGCGCACCATGGCCATGAGGTGCGAGCGTTCGGAGTCCAGCCAGTCCAACGCCGCGCCGTCGTCGACGAACACGGGCGACGGCGTCGGTTCGTACGCGTACGTACGGCGGAGTCTGCGGTGGCTCGGGGTGAGCAGCGCCTCGGCTGCCGTCGCCCTGGCCAGGTAGAGGTCGGTGATCCGGCGTACGACGGCCTGCCGGTCGCCCGGCGCGTCCTGGCGGGCGGCGGTCTCGTTCGCGTGCGCGCGGACCAGGTCGTGCAGGCGGAACCGCTCGGCGCCGTCGATGCGGTCCGGCGGCAGGTCCTCGACGAGGTTGGTCTCGATCAACTCGTCGAGGAGCGGCCCGATTTCGGCGGGCGTGAGTCCGCAGGCAACCGCGGCGACGCCCTTGTCGAACGTGCCGACCGGCGCCGGCCCCAGGCATCGATAAGCCCGAGCGGCATCGGGAGGCAGGGACCGGTAGGACTCGTCCAGTACGGTGCGCACCGCCCGTTCTCCTTCGGCGCGCAGCGCCGCCAGGGCTCCTCCGTCCTCGCCGAGGACCCCGGCCATCGCCGCCAGGGACTGCTGGGGACGGGCGGCCAGCCGAGCGCCGGCCAGGCACAGGGCGAGCGGCAATCCGGCGCACAGGGCCGCCACTTCGCGGGCCTCGGCCCGTTCCCTGTCGACCCGGTGGGCGCCGATCCTTCGGGCCAGCAGTTCCACGGCGGAGGGACCTGCCAGCAGGCCGAGCTGGTGGAAGGCGGCGCCGTCGACGCCGAGGCTGGTCAGCCGCCGCCGGCTGGTGACCACGACCAGGCTGCCGGCCGCGCCGGTGAGCAGGGGACGCACCTGGGCGGCGCTCAGCGCGTTGTCCAGCATGACGGCGACCCGGAGTCCAGCGGTGGCGGAGCGCCACAGCGCCGCTTGTTCGGCCAGCTCGGCCGGGATCCGGTCGATCCCGTAGGCGCGCAGGAACTGGCCCAGCACTTCGCCGGGCCGCGCGGGGCGGTCCTGCGAGTGTCCGCGGAGGTCCACGTACAACTGCCCGTCGGGGAACGCGCCGGCCTCGCTGAGGCCGCCCAGCCACCGGGAGGTCAGCGCGGTCTTCCCGATTCCCGCGGAGCCGCTCACCACCACGACGAGCGGGGTGCCGGTGCCGGCCCGGCGCTTCTCCGTCAACAACGCGTCCAGTGCCGTGAGGTCGCCTTCACGGCCGGTGAAGTGCGGTGGTCCGGGCAGGAGTTGACGAGGGACGGGTAATCGGCCCGGCGCGGGCGGCGCGGTGACCTGATGGAAGTGGACCCCGCCGTGCACCTCACGTGATTGCAGGGTGGGTCCGGTGAGCCGCGCGGATCCGCCGATGGTGTTCACGGCGTCGAAGGATACGGACGCTCCGGTCCGCGCAAGCCACGCTCGAAGATCCCGAGCGAGCGGTGGACGGGACCAGGATTCCTCCGCCAGGCGCTGGGCGAGAGCGTGGATGCGGTCGGGGTCGCCGGGGGCCGCCCGCGCCACCGCGACCAAGCGGGACAGCGCGCCGGGGCCGTCCGGTACGGGGTCCGCGGGCGCGGGGCGCGGCCCCGACGCGTGGACCAGCCCGGCCAGTTCCTGCCATGTCCGATCCCCGGCGGCAGCGGTCAGAGCGGAGAACAGCTCCTGAACGGTCACCGGGTCCACGTCGGCCGCCTTCCTCCCGTCCGCGCGGCGGAGCGCCGGGTCTCGCCCACTCACTCGGTCAGGTGAGGCGTACCCGTATCGCGTTCGATTTAGGCCGGTCCGTGCACGAGGCGGAGCGCCGGGACGATTGCCCGCCGACGCATGAGGCGGCCTGGCGGCTCAGGTGACGCCGTGTCATTCTTTGGTGCACAGCGAGCGGGGAGCGACCGGCGATTGGGGGGCGCTGGTGGACTTCGACATCCTCATTCTGGGCTCGGTGGAACTGCGATCGGACGGGCACCGTGACCCGCTCGGCTCGGCGAAGGAACGGCTGGTCCTCGCCGCCCTGGCGATCGACGCGGGTCAGCCGGTCACGCTGGACGCGCTCATCCACCGCTTGTGGGACGACAACCCGCCGGCCAAGCCGCGCGTCAGTCTCCATGCCTACGCCGCCCGGATCCGCCGAAGGCTGCGCGGTCCGGACGGTCAGGACCACCTCGTACAGCACACGCACACCTACACGCTCGACGTGGAGCCGGAACGCGTCGACTACCACCGCTACCAGCACCTCGCCGGCCAGGCCCGGGCGCTGACGGACAGCGGCGACGACGAGCGGGCGCTGGCCCTGTTGAAGGAGGCGGACGCGACCTGGCGGGGGGAGGCGCTCGCCGGGCTGACGGGCTGGTGGGTGGAGAACACCCGGGCGGCGCTCGGCGAGCAGCACCTCGCGGCGACCCTGAACCGCATCGACATCGAGATGCGCAGGGGGCACTTCGCCGAACTCGTCGCCGAACTGACCATCCTGGTCGAGCGGCACCCGACCGACGAGACCCTCGTCGGCCATCTGATGGTGGCCAGTTACGGTTGCGGACGTCAGGCCGATGCGCTGCGCGCCTACGAGGCCGCCCGGCGCCGGCTCCGTACCGAGCTGGGCACGGACCCGGGTGAGGGCCTGGCACGCCTCCACCGGCTCATTCTGCGCCGGACGCCCGTCGACGGCCTCTTCACCGGAAAGCGGCCGGTGGCTGCCCGGCCGGTGCCCAACAACCTCCCCAGTCACGCCGAACTCGTCGGCCGCGAGGCCGAGATGGGGCTCCTTCACCTGCCCTCGTCCGAGGGGGGTGTGATCGCGTTGCAGGCGATCAGCGGGATGGGGGGCGTCGGCAAGTCCCTGCTGGCCCTGCATGCGGCCCACCGACTCGGCAAGCGGTTCCCCGACGCCCAACTGATGCTCGACCTGCGGGCGCACTCGCCCGGCGCGGCACCGCTCGCCCCTGAGGCGGCGCTCACCGCGCTGCTGCGCATCCTGGGCGTGCCGGCCTCCGGCATCCCGCAGGAGTTGGAGGAGCTCAGCTCGCTGTGGCGCACCATGCTGAGCACCCGCCGCGCCCTGATCATTCTGGACGACGCCGCCGGCCCCGAACAGCTCCGCCCGCTGCTGCCGGGCAGTTCGCCCTCGCTGATCATCATCACCAGCCGCCGCCGGCTCGCCGGACTGCCCGGCATCCGCTCCATCGTCCTCGACGTGCTCCCCGTCGACGACGCGACCGAGCTGTTCGTCCGGCTGGTCGGAGCGGAGCGCGCCGGCGACCCTCACGATGTCGCGACGATCGTGCGGCTGTGCGGGCAGCTTCCGCTCGCCCTCGAACTGGCCGCCGGACGCCTGGCCTCCCGGCCGTCGTGGACGACCGCTCACCTGATCCAGCGGCTGTCGCGCGGAGAAGGCAGGCTCGGTGAGTTCCGCGACTCCTACGAGGAGATCGCCCGGACCTTCGAGATGTCCTACGTTGCGCTCACCGTCGAGCAGCAGTCGGCCTTCCGCTCGCTCAGCCTCCATCTCGGCCAGGAGTTCGGCCTCCACGCCGCCACCGCACTCACCGGACTGCCACCGCACGCATCCGAACGCGTCCTGGAAGCGCTGCTCGACTCGCACCTCCTGCAGGAACCGGCGCCGGACCGGTTCCGCTTCCACGACCTGCTCGGCGAGTACGCGCTCACGCTCGCCCGCGCCGAGGACACCTCGGACCAGCGCGACCGCTGCGTCGCCCGACTCGTCGACTTCTACCTCCACGCGGCGGACCGGGCCGACCGGCTCATCTACCCCCGTCGCCATCGCCTCGGCATCCGGCACGCCGCGGATCCGTTCCCGATCCCTCCCTGGTCCGGCGCCCAGGAGGCCAAGAGCTGGCTGGCGGCCGAGCGCACCGCCCTGTTCACCGCCGAGCACCATGCGCGTACCCATGGCCGCCCGCGCACGGCCGCCCGGCTCGCCCACGCACTGGCGGGGTTCCTCGACAGCGAGGGCTACTGGGCCGAAGCGGAGCGCATGCACCGGCACGCCGTCGAGTACTGGCGGACATCCGGCGAATCCCGGCCGGAGGCACGTGCGCTGATCGACCTGGGCTCCACACTGGCTCACTCCGGGCGGTATCCGGAGGCCGTCGAACGCGCGCACCAGGCCATGGCGTTGGCCCGCGGCGCGGGAGACACCACGGCGGAGGTCGAGGCGATCCATCTGCTCGGAGTGATCCACTGGCATCGGGGGCAGTTCGAAGCGGCACTCGACATGCAGCACACGGTGTTGGAGCTGCGCAGGGCCCTCGGTGACCGGTTCCAGATCGCGCGCTCGCAGAACAACCTCGGGATCACCCACTTGTTCCTCGGCCAGCACGCCTCGTCCAAGGTGTGCTTCGAGGACGCCCTCAAGGGGTTCCGTGAGGTGGGCGATTCCCAGGAGGAGTCGCGGGCCCTGAACAACCTGTCCGACCTCCATCTGGCCCTGGGCGACCGCGACTCGGCCCTCCGTACGCTGCAGCGGTCCCTGGACATCAGCATGGCCGGCGGAAGCCGCTCGGACCAGGCGGTCATCCAACTGACCCTCGCCTCCGCCTTCGAGGTCCCGGGCGACCTGGACAAGGCGCTGGACCTCTACCGCCAAGCGCTGTTCTCCTTCCGGCAACTGGGCGACCGGAGGAACGAGTGCCTGGCCCTGAACGGTATCGGGGAAGCCTTCCAGGCCGCCGGACGCAGCAACGAGGCCGTCGTCCACCACCGCGGCGCACTGGACCTGGCCAGCACCATCGGAGCGGCGCACGAACAGGCCCAGGCGATGCGTTGCCTGGGCGTCGCCGAGGCCGGTCTGGGCAACCTCCGCTCGGGGCTCGCACACCTCGAAGCGGCGGTGACCCTCGCCAGCGAGGTCCACGACCCGGAGGAGAAGAGGAAGAGCCTCGATGCGCTGGCGAGGATCCGGGCACACAACGGCGGGACATACCACAATCGTTCACTGACTTGAAGTCAATTTGGAGCATCACCAGGTCAAGCGTTCTACTACAGCCATGATCAAGAAAACACTCTTTGGAGCGGCACTCGTCGTGCTCCTCGCCTGCATCCCCTCCGCCCTCTACGGGAGTTCGGCCCCCACGACGAACAGCCCAAGCGGCACCGTCGCGTAGCCTTCTCGCCGCACGACGCCCCGCGTCAGCCGTCTGCCCCACCACCCCCTGTGAGGTGGCCCGCGGCTGACGCGCCGGGGTGCGCGGCCGGCCCGAGCGGGGTCCGGCCTTCCGCTGTTTCCCGGAGCTGTCGCCCGAGCCCGTCCTGCCAGGAGCTGACCGGGTAGTCGACATAGCCGCGGGCTCCGCCGCCGTAGTAGGTGGTGGGGTCACCGGCGGCCGGTTCGCGGTCCAGGGCGAAGCGGGCGACCAGGTCGGGGTTGGCGATGAAGTGGGTGCCGAAGGAGACGGCGTCGGCGGTTCCGGCCTCGATGGCGGCGTTCGCGGACTCGCGGTCGAATCCGTTGTTCGCGATCAGCGGGCCGTGGAAGCGGTGGCGGTAGCGGTCGATCGCCGCGGTGTCGGGGCGGGTGTCCGGGGCCGGGCGGTCGGGTCCGCGGAGGTGCAGATAGGCCACGGGGTGGTCGTTCAGCGCGGTCACGAGGTCGTCGTGGTCGGCGAGGGTGGCGGCGTCGGGCCGGAAGAGGTCGCCCCCGTCCAGGTACGGGCCCAGGCGGACTCCCACGCTCCGGCCGTCCCAGGGTGCGGCGACCGCGTCGACGATCTCCAGCAGCAGTCGCCGGCGGCGGGTGCGGTCGCCTCCGTAGGCGTCGGTGCGGTGGTTGAGCCGGGGGTTGAGGAACTGCGCGATCAGGAACGTGCCGAGGGCCGCGATCTCGACGCCGTCGAAGCCCGCGCGGCGGGCGTGGTGTGCGGCGGCGCGGTAGTCGGCGACGGTGCCGGCGATCTCGGCCGGGGTCATCGCGCGGGGCGTGACGGTCTCCTGGAATCCGGTGGGCGTGAAGGACCGCGTCCGGGGGTTGACCGGCGACGGTCCCGCGGGCTGCCGGCCGCCGAGGTGGTCGGGGTGCGAGGCGGCGCCGGTGTGCCAGAGCTGGAGCACGATCCGGCCGCCGAGGGCGTGCACGGTGTCGGTGACCCGCCGCCAGGCGGTCACCTGCTCCGCGCTGTAGATCCCGGGGACGCCGGTGAAGCCGATCGCCTGCCTGCTGACCCAGGTCGCCTCCGTGATGATCAGCCCCGCACTGGCCCGCCGGCCGTAGTAGTCCGCGTGCATCGGCGTGGGCAGCAGCCCGTCGCGGGCGGCGCGGGCGCGGGTGAGGGGGGCCATGACGACCCGGTTGGGCAGGCGCAGGCCGCCGAGGTCCACGGGGCGGAGCAGCGGCTGGCGGTGGGGGGTGGGGAGGGGTGCGGGCGTGCTGGGGGTGGTCATGGGGGTTCCTCGTCCTGGGCGTTGTCTGTTGTCGCTCCGCGGAGTCGACGGCGCGGAGAGCCGGAAGGTGACCGGTGCGGGCCGGGCGGCGGCGCGGATTTTCCGGTGCGGGTCGGCGGGGTGGCTGCGTAGGGTGCCCGGGTCGGCGGAAGGCGGGAGGGGCGTAGCGGTGCTGATCTTCGATGCGGATGACACGTTGTGGGAGAACAACGTGATCTTCGAGCGGGTCATCGACGAGTTCACGGAGTGGCTGGCCGGGCCGGGGCTGGACCGGCGCGGGGTGCGGGCCGTACTGGACGGGATCGAGGCGGCGAACGCCGTGACACAGGGCTACGGGAGCAAGGTGTTCCTGCGGAGTCTCGGGGAGTGCGTGGCCCGGGTGCGGGGACGGGCCGCCACGGACGGGGAGTTGGGGCGGATCGCCGAGTGGGAGGCGGCCTTCACCGGGGGCCGGATGGAGTTGATCGCGGGGGTGCCCGAGACGCTGGCGGAGCTGGCGCGGCGGCACGAGCTGCTGCTGCTGACCAAGGGGGACACCGAGGAGCAGCAGCGGAAGGTGGCGGCGTCGGGGCTGGCCGGGCACTTCCGGGCGGTGCACATCGTGCCGGAGAAGAACGTGGCCGCGTACGAGGAGGTGACGCGGGAGCACGGGCTGGTGCCGGAGGAGACCTGGATGATCGGGAACTCGCCCAAGTCGGATATCTTGCCGGCGCGTTCGGCGGGGCTCAACGCGGTGTTCATTCCGCATGTCCACACGTGGGTGCTGGAGCACGGGGAGCTGGATCCGGCGGTCGCGAGGGTGCTGCGGCTGGAGAAGTTCGCCGAGTTGCTGAGGCACTTTTGAGCGGGGCGGGAGGAGTTGCCGTGACGGGTGGGACGCCCAAGGTGTCGTGCGTCTTCGTGTGCCATGACAGGGGCGGCCGGGTGCTGCTGGCGCGGCGGAGCGCCGGGGCCCGGGACGAGCCCGGCACCTGGGACTGCGGCGCCGGGGCGCTGGAGTTCGGGGAGACCTTCGAGGCCGCGGTGGGCCGTGAGGTGTACGAGGAGTACGGGGTGCGGCCTCTGGGGATCGAGCGGATCGGCGTGCGGAACGTGCTGCGCGGGGATCCGGTGACCTCGCACTGGGTGGCGGTGGTGTTCGCGGTGGAGGTGGCGGCGGAGGCGGTGCGGATCGGGGAGCCGGAGAAGTTCGACGCGGTGGGGTGGTTCGGCCCGGACGCGCTGCCGGAGCCGCTGCATTCGCAGTGCGGGGAGAGCCTGCGGCTGTTCGGTGCGATGCGCGCGGACTCTCCCCCGGCGGATGTGTCCTAGAGCGGTGCGGTGTCGGTGAGGTGGCCGGAGTCGACGGTCAGCCAGCGGGTGGGCGACAGCTCGTGCAGGAAGCGGGGGTCGTGGCTGACGACGAGGAGGGCGCCCTCGTAGGAGTGGAGGGCGGTGACGAGGCGGCGGACGGAGGACATGTCGAGGTTGTTGGTCGGTTCGTCGAGGAGGAGGAGCTGGGGGGACGGTTCGGCGAGCATCAGGGCCGCGAGTGAGGCCCGGAAGCGTTCGCCGCCGGAGAGGGTGCCGGTCTGCTGGTCGGCGCGGGCGCCCTTGAACAGGAAGCGGGCGAGGCGGGCGCGGATGCGGTTGTCGGTGGCGTCCGGGGCGTAGCGGGCGACGTTCTCGACGACGGTGAGGTCGTTGTCGAGTACCTCGTCGAGGTGCTGCGGGAGGAAGCGGTGCGGGACGTGGACCTCCGCGGTGCCTTCGGCGGGCGGGAGTTCGCCGGTGAGGGTGCGCAGCAGGGTGGTCTTGCCGGAGCCGTTGCGGCCCGTCAGGGCGATGCGCTCGGGACCGCGGACCTCCAGGTCGGCGCGGGTGCCGTAACGGGTGTGCAGGCCGCGGAGGGTGAGGACGTCGCGGCCCGGCGGGACCGCGGTGTGCGGGAGGTCGACGCGGATCTCGTCGTCGTCGCGGACCGCCTCGGCGGCGTCGTCCAGGCGTTCTCTGGCCTCCTTGAGGCGCTCGGTGTGCATGATGCGGTGCTTGCCTGCGGCGACCTGGGCCTCGCGCTTGCGTGCGTTCATGACGATCTTGGGTTCGCGCTTCTGGGCGGACATCTTGTTGCCGTAGCGGACCCGGCGGGCCAACTTGACGTGGGCGTCGGCCAGTTCGCGCTTCTGGCGGGCGACGTCGGCCTCGGCGACCCGCACCATCCGCTCGGCCGCCTCCTGTTCGGCGGCCAGGGCCGCTTCGTACGCGGTGAAGTTGCCGCCGTACCAGTGGATGCCCACCCGTCGCCCACCACCACCCTCGGCCGAGGCGCTGCGCGCCGCCCCTCTCGTCACCCGGAGGTCGGCGATCCGGTCGACGCGTTCGAGGAGTTCGCGGTCGTGGCTGACCACGAGGAGGACTCCGGACCAGGCGGCGACCGCGTCGTGGAGGCGGCGGCGCGCGGTGTGGTCGAGGTTGTTGGTGGGCTCGTCGAGGAGCAGCACGTCCGGGCGGGCAAGGAGCAGGGCGGCCAGCCGGAGCAGGACCGACTCGCCGCCGGAGACCTCGCCGATGGTGCGGTCGAGGCCGATCCCGGACAGGCCGAGCTGGTCGAGGGTGGCGTGGGCGCGTTCCTCCACGTCCCAGTCGTCGCCGACGGCGTCGAAGTGCTCCTCGCTCGCGTCACCGGCCTCGATGGCGTGCAGCGCGGCGCGGACCCTGTCGATACCGAGGGCCTGGTCGACGCGGAGGCGGGTGTCGAGCGGGGCGTGCTGCGGGAGGTAGCCGACCTCGCCGACGGCCCGGACGCCGCCCGCGGTGGGGGTCAGTTCGCCGGCGATCAGCTTCAACAGGGTGGACTTCCCCGATCCGTTGAGGCCGATCAGGCCCGTACGGCCGGGGCCGACGGCGAGGTGGAAGTCCGTGAGGACGGGGGTGCCGTCGGGCCAGGCGAAGTCGAGGCCGGTGCAGACGATGGACGTCGCGGCGGAGGAGTAAGCGGGGGGCTTTGGCATGCGGGTCTCCTGGGAGGTGCGCGGAGGGGTGGGGAACTGCGCAGGGAGACACCGCGGGGGAACGTCAGGGAGCCGGGGTACGCCGTGCGTACGCCGAGGTCGCGGACGGGCCACGCGGGGCGGGGATCGCGGAGCGAATCACCGGTCGCGGGCGCGGCGTCTCAAGACCTCAGACGAGCAACGGCTTTCTCCTGTCGGCGGGGGCACTGACGACTTCGACGGTAGGGGGTGGGGGCGGAAAACGCAAACGCTATTTCTGTTGCGTTTGCGGGCGCTGTGCCGCGGTGGCGCCCACCGGGGTGCGGCGGGCGCCGTCGCGGCGGTCAGGCGGGGCGGAGGCGGACGCGCGCCGGGCCGGTGGCCTGGAGGGTGACCCCGGCGGCGACCGGGACGTCCTGGTCGACGGCGGTCAGCTCGTGGCAGCGGAGCAGGGTGGCCAGGGCCAGTACCGACTCCAGCATGGAGAAGTGCTGGCCGATGCAGGCGCGCGGGCCGCCGCCGAAGGGGAACCAGGCGTAGCGGTGCCGGCCGGCCTCGCGTTCGGGGGTGAAGCGGTCCGGGTCGAAGCGCTCCGGGTCCTCCCAGAGCGCCGGGTGGCGATGGGTGACCCAGGGGGCGACGACGACGTCGGCGCCGGCCGGGACGGCGAAGCCGGCGATCTCGGTGGCCGCCACCGCCCGGCGGCTGACGACCGGGGCCGCCGGGTAGAGCCGCATGGACTCCTTGAACGCCCGGGTCAGGAGCGGGAGTCGGTCCAGGTCGGCGGCGGTGGGGGTGCCCTCGCCGAGGACCCGGCGGATCTCGTCGCGGATCCGGGACTGCTCCTCGGGGTGCCGGGCGAGGAGGTGCAGGGTGAACGCCATGGAGGTGGCGGTGGTTTCGTGGCCCGCGAGGAGGAAGATCAGCACCTGTTCGCGGACCTCGGTGGCGTCGAGGGTGCCGTCCTGCTCGTTGCCGGCGGCGGCCAGCAGGGTCAGCAGGTCGTCGGTTTCCGGGGTGGCCGCGGGGCCGCCCTTGCCGGCCGCCGTGCGGCGTTCGGCGATGATGCGGTCGCACAGGGCGTTCAGCTCGGCGGTGACGCCGCGCGCCCGGAGGTTCCTGGGGGTGGGCCAGTCCCGGGGCATCTTCAGGGGGTTGTAGGCGCGGCTGACGACGTAGTCGTTGATGACCGGGAGACAGCGGTCGGTGGCCTCGACGGCCGCCTCCACGTCCAGGCCGAAGAGGATCCGGGCGACGGTGCGCAGGGCCAGCCGGTTCATCTCGGGGACCAGGTCGACCGTGTCGCCGGCCGACTGCCAGCGGGCGGCGACCGCTTGGGCCTCGGTGGTGACGGCCGAGGCGTAGCCGTCGACCCGGCGCTTGGTGAACAGCGGCTGCACCAGCCGGCGCTGGCGGAGGTAGTCGTCGTCCTGGCTGGTGAGCAGGCCGTTGCCGAACGCCTGGCGGACCTCCTCGTAGAGCGGGTGGTCCTTGCGGAAGTTGGCGGCCTGGGAGGCGAGGATCTGCTGGACGCCCTCGGGGGCGAAGACCGCGAGGAAGACGCTGCGGAGTCCGGGCGGGCCGGCCTCCAGGCGGACCACGTCGCCGTGCTCGCGCTGGGCTCTTAAGAAGGCGCCGAGGGAGTCGCGGCGCAGGTCGAGCAGGGAGCCGATGACGGGGAGGCCGGCGGGGCCGGGGATCTCGGTGCGGGGTCCGGGTCCGGGGCGGGAGGCGGAGTTGGTCAGGGACATGCTCGCATTCCTATCCAATTTCCGGTCGGCTGAGTAGCGTGCCGGCGACCGGGGAGGGCGGAGCGCGGGAGGGCGGGAACCGGCCGCGGGGCGGGCGCGGCGTCCCCGTACCATGGCCGGATGATCGACAAGCGTGCCGGGAGGGCGGCCGGTGCCACCGCGAGCCAGTGCCGGGTCACCGTCTGCCGCGGCTGCTGCTGCGGGGACGGGGCGAAGCTCCCGGGGGTGGACCACGCCGGGCAGATACCGCGGCTGCGGGCCGCGCTCGACGGCGCGGCGCCGGTGCGCGCCTCGGACTGCCTGGACGTCTGCGACCAGGCGAACGTGGTCGTGGTGCAGCCGTCGGCGGCGGGCCGGGCCGCGGGCGGCCGGCCGGTGTGGCTGGGTCTGGTCAACGACGACGACGCGCTGGCGGACATCGCCGCCTGGATACGGGCCGGCGGGCCGGGGATCGCGGAGCCGCCCGGGGTGCTCGACCTGTACGCGATCACCGTGTCGCGGCGGGTGCGGGAGGGCCTGGACGGCCAGGGGGCCTGAGCGGTGCGCCGGGGCCGGTGCCGCGGGTTACCGGAGTCTTACGGAACCGGCCCCCGGCGCGCGGGGCCGCGTCCGCTGGTGTTGGCTGGAGGTATGAGGTGTCTCCCGGGAAGGGCACGCTGAGCCCGTGCGCCCCACAACCCCGCCCACTCCCCCGCCCGGTCCCGCCCAGGGGCCCGTACCGGGGCCGCCGCGCCGTGTCCTGGTCGTCGAGGACGACCCGACCGTCGCCGAGGTCGTCACCGGCTATCTCTCCCGCGCCGGCTACACCACCGCGCATGCCGCCGACGGGTTCACCGCCCTGGAGCGCGCCGCGGACTTCCGCCCGCATCTCGTCGTCCTGGATCTGATGCTGCCGGGCATCGACGGCCTGGAGGTCTGCCGCCGGCTGCGGCAGTCCGGCGAGGGCCCGGCGGTCCCGGTGGTGATGCTGACCGCGCGCGGCGAGGAGGCGGACCGGATCCTCGGGCTGGAGCTGGGCGCGGACGACTATGTGACCAAGCCGTTCAGCCCGCGGGAGCTGGTGCTGCGGATCGGGTCGGTGCTGCGCCGGGCCGAGGCGGCGCCGCCGGCCGCCGCGCCCGCGGCCGTACTGCGTGCCGGGGACCTGACCGCCGACCCCGGTGGCCGGCGGGCCCACCGCGCGGGCCGGGAACTCTCCCTCACGGCACGGGAGTTCGACCTGCTGGTGTTCCTGATGCGGCACCCGGGGCGGGTCTTCTCCCGGGAGCAGCTGCTGCAGCGCGTCTGGGGCTGGGAGTTCGGCGATCTGTCGACCGTGACGGTGCATGTGCGGCGGCTGCGGGAGAAGATCGAGGCGGATCCGGCGGCACCGCGGCTGGTGACGACGGTGTGGGGCGCCGGGTACCGCTTCGACCCCGGCGGCGGCGAGGTGATCATGGCGGGCGAGGTGGCGACGCACGATGCGGCGCCCGGGGGCGGCGAGTCGCGGGCATGACGGACTTTCTGGTCATCGTGGCGCTGGCGGCGCTCGGTGCGGCGGCGGTGGGTCTGCTGGCCGCGCCCGCGGTACGGGCGCTGCGGCGGCGGTCGGTGGCGCTGTCGCTGTTCGCGGTGGCGGCCCTGGCGGTGGCCGCGATGGCGGCCGGCACGGTGGCGGTGGCCCAGGCGATGTTCCTGTCCGGGCACGACCTGGGCGTGGTGATGGCCGTGGTGGCCGTCTCCGGAGTCGTCTCGCTGGCCGCCGCGCTGCTGTTCGGGCGGCGGATCGCGGCGGGCAGCCGGGAGCTGGCCCGGTCCGCGCGGACGGTCGGCAGCGAGGGCGGTTTCGTGGCGCCCGGCGAGCCGCCGACCGCCGAACTCGCCGCGTTGTCTCGGGCGTTGGAGGAAACCAGCGGACGGCTGGCCGAGGCCCGGGAGCGCGAGCGGGCGCTGGACGCCTCGCGCCGTGAGCTGATCGCCGGGATCTCGCACGACCTCCGCACCCCGCTCGCCGGGCTGCGGGCGATGGCCGAGGCGCTGGAGGACGGGGTCGCCGAGGACACCGCCCGCTATCACGCGCGGATGCGGATCGAGGTGGACCGGCTGGCCGCGATGGTCGACGACCTCTTCGAGCTGTCCCGCATTCAGGCCGGGGCGCTGGCGCTGACGTTGTCGCGGGTGTCGGTGTACGACCTGGTGGACGACGCGCTGGCGGGCGCCCGGCCGCTGGCGCGGGCGAGCGGGGTGCGGCTGGTGGACGGCGGGGTGGTGCCGCTGCCGGTGCGGGTGGACGCCCAGCAGATCACCCGCGTGCTGGGCAATCTGCTGGTCAACGCGATCCGGGCGACGCCGGAGGACGGCACGGTCGCGGTCAGCGCGTACCGCGCCGAGGGGCGGGTGGTGCTCGCGGTGGAGGACGGCTGCGGCGGGATTCCGGCGGCGGACCTCACCCGGGTGTTCGACACGGGCTGGCGCGGCGGACCGGCGCGCACCCCACGGGCGGACGGCGGGGGCGGCGCGGGACTGGGGCTCGCGATCGTCCGCGGGATCGCCGAGGCGCACGAGGGCCGGGCCACGGTGCGCAATACGGGAGCCGGGTGCCGGTTCGAGGTGGAGCTGCCGGAGGCCGGGCCGGCGCGTACGGGGTGAGGTGACCCCGGTGGACGCGATGGACGCGGCGGACTCGATGAACGCGGTGGGGCGCGCCGGGGCGGTGCGGTGGCCCCGGCGCGCTCGGCGGAGTCCGGCGCCCGCTCAGCGGAGTCCGGCGCCGCGGCGCGGCTCCGGCGCGCCGCGCCCGTCCGCCGGCCCGGTACGGCGGGTCGGCAGGTCGCGGGCGGTGCGGACCGGTGAGGCGAGCAGGATCAGGGCGGCCAGCGGGACCCCGGCGGTCGTGATCCACAGGGCCGTGCGGACGCCCAGCCCGGCACCGAGCGCACCGCCGAGCAGCGCGCCGAGCGGCAGCGTCCCGTAGCTGAGGAACGCACTGCCGGCGGTCAGCCGGCCGAGCAGCGCGGGCGGGCAGTAGCCCTGCTGGAAGCCCGCCTTGAGCACGTTGCCGGCCACGACTCCCGCACTGACCCCGAACCCGCCCACGACGTACAGCAGCACACCGGGTCCGCCGGTGGTGAGCGGGATCAGCAACGCCACGGTGGGCAGGGCGAGTTCGAAGAGCAGGGTGGCGCGGGCGGTGCCGATGCGGGCGGCGGTCCGGCGGACCGCGAAAGCACCCGCAACCCCGCCCGTACCGGCCACGGCGAGCAGGATGCCGACGGTCCCCGGCGACAGCCCCACCTCGCGGACCAGGAAGACCGGCAGGATGGACTGATACCCCATCAGGGCGAGGTTGGAGGCGGCGCCGAAGAGCGTCAGCGTACGGAACCAGACGTCGCCGGCCACCAGCCGCAGCCCCTCGCAGACCTCCGCGACCAGCGAGCGCGGGGCGCGCTGCCCGGCGTCCGGGCGCGGTTCGCGGTGCCGGATGCCGAGCAGGCAGAGCAGGGAGAGCAGATGGGTGGCCGCGGGGGCGAGCAACCCGCCGGCGGCGCCCGCGAGTTGGACGAGGAGGCCGCCCGCGCTCTGTCCGGCGAGCTGCGCCGCCGATGCGCTGCCGTGCAGCTTGGCGTTGCCCTCCGGCTGGTCGGCCGGGTCGAGGAGGGTGGGCAGATAGGCGCTGTACGCGGTCTGGAAGAGCACCGCCGCGGCGCCGGTGAGCAGAGCCACCGCGATCAGCAGGCCGAGGCCGAGGCCGCCGGACCGGGCGATGAGCGGGACGGCGGCGAACAGCACCGCCGGGACCGCGGCGGCGCCCAGCATCAGGGGGCGGCGGGGCAGCCGGTCCACCCACACCCCGACCGGGAGCCCGATCAGCAGCCAGGGCAGCCAGCCGCAGGCGCTGAGCAGGGCGACCGCGAAGGTGTCGGCGCGCAGCGTGGCGACGGCGATCAGCGGCATGGTCACCCGGGTGACCGCGGACCCGAACTTGCCGGCGGTCTCGCCGCACCACAGCAGCCGGAAGTCGCGGTGGCGGTGGAGCAGGCCGGTCACCGGTCGGGCCGATCGGTGCGCTCCTCGCGGGGGGTGCGCTCCTCTCGGGGGAAGGACTGGAGCTGGACGACGACCGGCCGGTTCTCCGGGGCGGGCTGCCCGGAGGCGGCCCGGTACCGCTCCACGACGTCCGCCACCTCACGGTTCAACGCGGCGAGTTGATCCGGCGTCAGGCGGAGGTCGGACCACTGCGCGATCTCGCCCGCGTCCCGCCACTCCGGGGCCCAGTCCTCGGCGAGATAGCCGGCGACCCGGTGGAAGTGCTGCTGGACGATTTCGTGGACGTAGACGGAGAGCGGGCCGCGGGCGTCCGGATCGTCGCGGAAATCGGTGGTGTTGAGCTGGTGGGAGACGGCGGCGGCCCGCCACCAGCGCTCGCGGCGGGTGCCACGGCCGGCCTCCTCCTCGATGAAGTCGTGGTCGGCCAGATGGCGCAGATGCCAGCTGACCGTCCCGGTGTTCTCGCCGAGCCGGCGGGAGAGGCCGGTGGCGGTGTCCGGGCCGTCCAGCCGCAGCAGCTCCAGGATGCGCATCCGCAGCGGATGCGCCAGCGCGCGCAGACTGCGGGCGTCCATCCGGCGGGTGGGGCGCGGCGCGTGCGGTGCGCGGGCGTCGGCGGCGGGGCCGCCGCGCGTTTCGGCCGCGGGGGTTTCGGCACCGGATATCGCGGCGGGCGGCAGTGCGGCGTCGGGCGTCTCGGCATCGGTCATGGACGCCAGCGTAGAGATGCAGAGACTCCTTTGCAGAGAATTCTCTGCAATTTCTTCGGAGCTACTCGGCGGGGGAACCGCCGGTGCCAGGCGCCCGCCAGAGCGGATGTTCGCGTTCCGCCCAGCCCGCGTCGACCGCCCCCGTCCGCATCCCGCGCCGCGCCTCCGGATCGCCGTACGCCTTCCAGACGTGGCCGGAGATCGCCACGACCACGGCGAGGGCGAGCCAGTCGTGGACGAAGGTGGCCCCGGTGCGCCAGAGGAGCGGGGCGAGGTGCGGGAACCACATCAGCAGGCCGGTGGCGAGCATGACGAGCACGGCGCCCGCGATCCAGGCGGCGTAGAGCTTCTGGCCGGCGTTGAACTTGCCGGCCGGGCGGCGGCCCTTGCGGCGGCGGAGCGCGGCGCGCAGCCAGCGGCGGTCGTGCGGGCCGTAGCGGTTGAGGCGGGTGAGGTCGGCGCGCAGCGCGCGGGAGGCCAGGCCGAGCAGCAGCGGGACCGGCAGCAGGATGCCGGCCCACTCGTGGACGGTGACCATGAGGGCGCGGCGGCCGACGAGTTCGGCGAGGAAGGGGAGGTAGAGACAGCCCGCAGTCAGGACGCAGACGGACATGAGGGTGGCGGTGGTGCGGTGCACCCAGCGTTCGGCGGGGGTGAAGCGGGCGATCCGGCCGGACGGAGCGCCGGCCGCGCCGCCGTCAGGTCGTCGGGGCATCGTCGCGTCCGTTCGAGCGGCCGACCCAGGCGTCGACGTCATAGCCGCGCTCCTCCCAGAAACCCGGCTCCACCCGGTCGGTGACGGTGATCTTCGACAGCCATTTCGCCGACTTGTAGAAGTACATGGGGGCGACATAGAGGCGGACCGGGCCGCCGTGGTCGTAGCCGAGGGGCTTGTCCTGCATCCGCAGGGCCACCAGGACGTCGTCGCGGCGGGCCTGGGCGAGGGTGAGCGACTCGGTGTAGGAGCCGTCGAAGCAGGTGAAGCGGACGGCCTCGGCCTGCGGGTGGACGCCGGCGGCGGCCAGCAGCGCGCCGAGGCGTACGCCCTCGAAGGGGGTGCCAGGCACCCGCCAGCCGGTGACGCACTGGACGTCGTGCACGAGCCGGGTCTGCGGCAGGCGGCGCAGGTCGGCGAGGCGGTAGGTGGCGGGGCGGCTCACCAGGCCGTCGACGGTGAGGCGGTAGGTGCGCTCGTCCTTGCGCGGGACCGAGCCGGTGACCGAGTAGTAGCGGAAACCACCGCCGGCGGGCAGCAGGCCGGACAGCCCGGTGGGGTCCTTCTGGGCGGCGGCGCCGACGGTGCTGTCGTAGGCGCGCTGGAGGAGCGGTGCGGCGGCGATACCGGCGGCGCCGGCCGCGAGCATGCCCAGTACGACGCGGCGGCCGACGGGGCTGCCGCGGCCGTCCGCGCCCTGCCGCTGATCTGCGTCGCCGTCCGATTCGCGGGCCGGCTGCGGCTCGGGCTGCGGGTGCGGGTCCTGTGTCACGGCTCGATTCGAGCATCCGGCGGGCGTGGGGACCAGCCGTCGGGCCCCGGCGTCAGACTTTCGTCATCGTTGCCCGCAACGGCCGGTCACCGGGTGGTACAGACGGGTGCGCGCGAGAATGGTGGGTGACGAGGGCCACCCGGAGGCCGTTCCCGGGTGGCTATCCTCGGGCGCATCCCCCACCCCGCGCGATACGAGGTGTGCGACGTGACGGTGATTCTGCTCGCCCTTGGCGCGGCCTGCTGTCTGGGCACCGGATTTGTCTTCCAGCAGATCGCGGCACAGCACGCCCCACCGCAGGACTACCTCTCCCTGCGGCTGCTGCTCGACCTGGTGCGGATGCCGCGCTGGGTCGCCGGGATCGCGCTGATGGTGGCGGGGATGGCGCTGGGCGCGGTGGCGCTGGGCATGGGGGACATCACCCTCGTCGAGCCGCTGATGGCGACGAATCTGCTGTTCGCGATGGCGCTGGCCCGGCGGATCTCCCGGCAGCGGCTGGGCCGCAGCGGATGGGCCGGGCTGTGGCTGCTGGGCGGCGGGGTGACCGCGTTCATCGTGGCCGGGCGCCCGCACGGCAGCCGGAACAGCGAGGTCGGGCAGCTGGCGCAGTGGCTGATCATGGGTGTGGTGCTGGGCACCGCGCTGCTGCTGGCGGCCGTCGCCAAACGGGAGCGGGTGCATGTGAGCCTGGAGGCCGCGCTGCTGGGGGTCGCCGCCGGGCTGCTCTACGGGTTGCAGGACGCCCTGACCCGGATCAGCGGCCAGCGGTTCGGCTCCGGCGGCTGGGGCGCGCTGCTGACGAGCTGGCAGCCGTACGCGATCGTGGTGCTGGGGGTGCTGGCGCTGGTGATGGTGCAGAGCGCGTTCGAGTCCGCGCCGCTGCGGATGTCGCTGCCCGCGCTGACGGCTGCCCAGCCGCTGGCCGGGATCGCCTGCGGGGTGGGGTTCCTCGGCGACCAGCTGCGGGTGACGACCGGCGCGCTGGCCTGGGAGGCGGCCGGGATCGCGGCGGTGGTGGCGGGGATCGTGCTGATCGGGAGCCATCCGGCGATGCCGCCGGGGGCCGGGAAGGCCGCGCGCGCACGGGAGCTCCAGCCCCGCTGAGGTGCGCGCCGGCCCCTCACCTCGTCCCGGTCACACCTCACCTTTGTTAATGTTCGACATTAGAATGGCCGCATGCCCAGAACATCGGGTCCCGAGACCCGGGAGAAGCTGATCCGCGCCGCCGAGGAGATCTTCGCGGCGCAGGGCGTGGACGGCGCCCAGACCCGTGACATCGTCGCGCTCGCCGGACAGAGCAATCCCTCGGCCGTGCAGTACCACTTCGGCTCCCGCGCCGGCCTGCTGGAGGCCGTGATGGCCGGGCGGCTGGCCCGTACGGAAGCGGCCCTGGCGCCACTGCTGGCCGCCGCGGAGACCGCCGGGCCGACGCTCGCCGACCTGCTCGGGGTGCTGGTCACCGCCGAGGCCACCGAGCTGCGCACCGACCGCGGGCGGCGCTGCCTGCGGATCTCCGCCCAGCTCAGCCACGAGAGCGGGGTGCGCGCCCGGATCCCGCATCCGACGCTGGCCGGAACCGCGTACTGGCGGCTGATCTGCCGGGTCGAGGAGGCGCTCGCCGCGGCCGGGCTGCCCGAGGCGCTGCGGCTGGAGCGGCTGGACCTCGCGCTCACGCTGATGGGCGCGGCGATGGCCGACCGGGCCACGCACTACCTCAAGGGCGCCGAACCCCTGACCGGAGAGGAGCTTTTCCTCGCCGATCTCGCCGGGACGACGGAAGCCTTCCTGCGCGCCGCCGCCCCCGCGACCACCGCGCGACGGCATCCAAGGAGTTCCCCATGAGCGAGCCCGCCCCGGTGCCCGCCCCGGTATCCGCACCGAGCCCGGCCGGCAAGACCGTCATCATCACCGGCGGCGCCCGCGGGCTGGGCGCCGCGGCGGCCGAGCAGGCCGTCGCGGCCGGTGCGCGGATCGTGCTGACCGACGTCCTGGCGGAGGAGGGCGCGGCGACCGCGGCACGGCTGGGCGAGCGGGCCCGCTTCCTGCCGCACGACGTGACCTCCGACGGTCCGGTACGTCATGGGGCAGTGAGCCGGTAGCCGGGGCGGCGTCCCGGCGGGTGAGGTGGCCGCACCTGGTGGTTGCATGGCGCCATGACAGATCAGCAACCGCTCAACGCGGACGAGATCCTCGATGTCGTCGACGAGCACGACCGGGTCGTCGGGCAGGCCCCGCGCGCCGAGAGCTACGCCCGCCGGCTGCGCACCCGGTGCGCGTTCATCCTCGTCCGGGACGCCGAGGACCGGATCTTCGTGCACCGGCGGACGCCCGCGAAGCTGGTGTTCCCGTCGCACTACGACATGTTCGTCGGCGGCGTGGTCGGCGCCGGTGAGTCGTACGACGAGGCGGCGCTCCGGGAAGCCGAGGAGGAACTGGGCGTCCGGGGCCTGGCGCGCCCCGAGCCGCTGTTCCGCTTCCTGTACGAGACGCCGGAGCACACCTGGTGGTCGGCGGTGTACCAGGTGCGCTGCACCCTTCCGGTCGCGCCCCAGGAGGCGGAGATCGACTGGTACGCGTTCCTGCCGGAGGAGGAGCTGCGCCGGCGGCTGGACGAGTGGCCGTGGACGCCGGACGGGCTGGCCGCCTACCGTGAGCTGACCGCCCGTCGGGCGGCCGGGGAGCTCTGAGCGGACCGGCGACCGGGGGCTGTCCGGCGGGTCAGGGCCGGACAGCCCCCGGGCGTGGTGTCCGGCCCTGACCCACCGGACAGGCGCTGGTGTTTCGGCCATGATCCTTTCCGACGGCCACCGGCCGCCCGGCACCGCTGCCGCCCCGGCTCGCGCTGCTGCTGGTCGGCTGCACGCTCGGGATGTCGGTGTGCGGCGCGGCGCTGCTGGTGCGGACCCGCTGAGGGCGCGCCCGGCGGTACGGTGAGCCCGGCCGCGTGGACGCGGGACGCCCTCGCCCCGCCGCCCGCGCCGGGCCGGGGCAACCACCTTTCCGGGAGCGGAACATGACCGAGCAGCAGCGCCAGGCGCCGGGCGGGAGCGACCGCGGGACCGGCGAGCGGAGCGGCACCGGGCAGGTCCCCGAGCCCTACCTCACCGAACTCGCCCCCGGAGTCCACGCGTTCGTCCAGCCGGACGGCGGCTGGTGCCTGAACAACGCCGGCTTCGTCACCGACGGCGGCGCCACGCTGGTCGTGGACACCGCCGCCACCGAGCGCCGGGCGCGGCTGCTGCGCCGCCGGATCGCGGAGAGCGGCGCCCCCGCGCCCCGTACGGTCGTCAACACCCACCACCACGGCGACCACACCTACGGCAACGGCGTGTTCGCGCCCGAGGCGGCGGTCATCGGGCACGCGGCGTGCCGCCGTGAGGTGCTGGCCGCCGGGCACCAGCTGCACGCGGTCTGGCCGCAGGTGGCGTACGGCGACATCCGGATCACCCCGCCGGAGATCACGTATACCGACGAACTGACCCTGCACGTCGGGGAGTTCGAGGTGCGGCTGATCCATCCGGGGGTGGCGCACACGACCGGCGACACGATCGTGTGGCTGCCGCGGCAGCGCATCGTGTTCGCCGGCGACCTGGTCTTCCACGGGGGCACGCCGTTCGTCTTCATGGGCTCGCTGACCGGGTCGCTGCGGGCGATCGAGGTGCTGCGGTCGCTGGACGCGACCACCGTCGTCCCCGGGCACGGCCCGGTGACCGGGCCGGAGGTCTACGACGGCATCGAGCGCTATCTGCGGTTCGTCGGCGAGCTGGCCCGCGCGGGGCGGGCGGCCGGGCGTACGCCGCTGGAGGTGGCGCGGGAGGCGGACCTGGGCGCGTTCGCGGGGCTGGCCGAGAGCGAGCGGCTGGTGGCGAACCTGCACCGGGCGTACGCGGAGCTGGCGGGCGCCGCGCCGGGAGCGCCGCTGGACCCGGTGACCGGGTTCGGGGAGATGGCGGCGATGAACGGCGGGGTGCCACCGGCCTGCCACGCGTGAGCGGCCGGTCCGGGGCGGCGGGCGGCCGGCGGCGACCCGGCGTCCGGCCCGGCGGGACGTGGCGCGAACGCGGCGGGTGACGGACGCCCCACGGGCGGGCACTGGACTCCATACCGACTAGTCGGCATGATCGTGCGGGCGACCACTGGTAGCCATGGACCGTCCCACTCCCCACGGAGGAGCACGATGAGCAACGGCACCCCTCCCCCGCCGGCCGCCGGCCGGGAGGCACCCCCCGGCCTCGACCTGGACCGCCTGCGCAAACACCTGGACCGGGAACGTCCGGGCCTGGCCGGCGGGCCGCTGAGCGCGCAGCTGATCGAGGGCGGCCGGTCCAACCTCACCTATCGCGTCACCGACGGCGCCGCCTCCTGGGTCGTCCGCCGGCCGCCGCTCGGCCATGTGCTGGCCACCGCGCACGACATGCGGCGCGAGCACCGGGTGATCAGCGCGCTGCACGGCACCGCGGTGCCGGTGCCGGAGACGCTGCTGCTGTGCGAGGACGAGACGGTCGTCGGCGCACCGTTCTATGTGATGGAGCTGGTCGAGGGCACCCCGTACCGGACCGCGGACCAGCTGGCGCCGCTCGGTCCGGAGCGCACCCGCGCGGTGGTGCTCTCCCTCGTCGACACGCTGGTGGCGCTGCACGCGGTGGATCCGGCGGCGGCCGGTCTCGCCGACTTCGGCCGCCCGGACGGCTTCCTGGAGCGCCAACTCCGCCGCTGGGGCAAGCAGTTGGCCGCGTCCAAGAACCGCGCGCTGCCGGGCGTCGACGAGCTGCACGAGGCGCTGGGCCGGGCGCTGCCGACCTCGCCCGCGCCCACCGTCGTCCACGGCGACTACCGCCTCGACAACGTGCTGGTCGGCGCCGACGACACCATCACGGCCGTACTGGACTGGGAGATGTCCACGCTCGGCGATCCGCTGACCGACCTCGGGCTGCTGGTGATGTACTGCACGGACCTCGGCCTGCCGAAGTCGCCGGTCAGCACCAGCAGCGGCGCCCCGGGGCACCCCGGTCCGGACGAGCTGATCGCGCGCTATGCGGCGCGCTCCGGCCGGGACACCTCCGGCATCGCCTGGTACACCGCCTTCGCCTGGTTCAAACTCGCCGTGATCCTCGAAGGCATCCACTACCGCTTCACGCTCGGCCAGACGGTCGGCGCGGGGTTCGACCGGATCGGCGAGCTGGTGCCCGTGTTCATCGACCGCGGACTGACCACCCTCAAGGAAGGCTGAGCCCATGGACTTCGCATTCGACGCCCGCACCGAGGAACTGCGCCACCGGCTCCTGTCGTTCATGGACGAGTACGTCCACCCGGCCGAGCGGACCGCCCACGAGCAGCGGGCCGCGCTCGCCTCGCCGTGGGACACCCCGGCGGTGGTCGAGGAACTGAAGGCCGAGGCGCGGCGGCAGGGGCTGTGGAACCTCTTCTTGCCCGATGAGGAGTACGGGGCCGGGCTGACCAACCTGCAGTACGCGCCGCTGGCCGAGATCACCGGCCGCAGCCCGCAGTTGGCGCCCACCGCGCTGAACTGCGCGGCGCCGGACACCGGCAACATGGAGGTGCTGGCCCAGTTCGGCGACGCGGCGCAGAAGAAGCAGTGGCTGGAGCCGCTGCTGGCGGGCGAGATCCGGTCGGCGTTCGCGATGACCGAGCCGGAGGTGGCCTCGTCCGACGCCACCAACATCGAGACCCGTATCGAGCGGGACGGCGACGAGTACGTCGTCAACGGCCGCAAGTGGTACATCTCCGGGGCGATGAACCCGCAGTGCCAGATCTTCATCGTGATGGGCAAGACCGACCCCGACGGAGCCGACATCCGCCGCCAGCAGTCGATGATCCTGGTGCCGCGGGACACCCCTGGCCTGACCGTCGAGCGCGCCATGCAGGTCTACGGCTACGAGGACCACTACCACGGCGGGCACGCGGAGGTCGTCTTCGACGACGTGCGGGTGCCGGTCGGCAATCTGATCGGCGAGGAGGGCGGCGGCTTCGGGATCGCCCAGGCGCGGCTCGGGCCCGGCCGGATCCACCACTGCATGCGGCTGATCGGGATGGCCGAGCGGGCGATCGAGCTGATGTGCCGGCGGGCGGTGAGCCGTACCGCGTTCGGCAAGCCGCTGGCCCAACAGGGCGTGGTCCAGGAGTGGATCGCGGACGCCCGGGTGGCGGTGGAGCAGCTGCGGCTGCTGGTGCTGAAGACCGCCTGGCTGATGGACACCGTCGGCAACAAGGGCGCGCACACCGAGATCCAGGCGATCAAGATCGCCACCCCGCGGACGGTCGTGGACATCCTCGACAAGGCGGTGCAGCTGCACGGCGCGGGCGGGGTCAGCCAGGACTTCCCCCTGGCGGAGCTGTGGGCCGGGGCCCGTACGCTGCGGCTGGCGGACGGGCCGGACGAGGTGCACCAGCGGTCGCTGGCGCGGCGCGAGATCAAGCAGTACCTGTAACGCCGTTACGGGACAGTGCCGGTATCGGCGTTACAGGTCCGGCGCCTGTCACGCCGTTACGGGCGCAGCGCCCGCAGCAGCAGCTCCGCCAGGTGGTCGGCGACCTGCTGCGGGCTCAGCGGCCCGTCCTCGCGGTACCACGTCCCGAGGTGGTGCACCGAGCCGAAGTGGTAGTCGACGACCAGGTCCGCGGGGATGTCGGCGGCGAACACCCCGGTGCGCTGGCCCTCTTCGACCAGGGCCCGGAACCGCTCGTGGTAGCGCCGCCGCTCGGCGCGCACCTGCTTGTCCTTCTCGGGGCTCAGATGGTGCATGGAGCGGAAGAAGATCTTGGTGTCGTCGAGGTTCTCGATAGTGGTGACGACGACGTCCGCGGCGGCGTCCCGCAGCCGCTGCTCCACCGGTGCGTCGGCGTCCGCGAAGTGGTCCAGCCGCTCCTGCTGGAGCCGCAGCACCCGGCCGTAGACCTCGTGCAGGAGGTCGTCCTTGGAGCCGAAGTAGTGGTAGAGGGCGCCCTTGGTGACGCCCGCCGCGTCGACGATCTCCTGCACGGAGGTGCGGTCGTAGCCGTGCTCCGCGAACAGCCTGGTGGCGGTGGCCAGCAGCCGCTGCGCCACGGGCTTCGCGGTGCCGTCGCCGTTGCCGGTGCCGTCCTTCGTGCCGGCCATCGCCCTCACCTGTCCTTCGTCCGTACTCATGCGCGGTGGCGCAGCTCCCGTCGGAGGATCTTGCCACTCGTGGTCTTGGGAAGCTCGGGCAGGATCTCCACCACCCGGGGATATTTGTACGCCGCGAGCCGCTCCTTGCAGTAAGCGGCCAGTTCGGCGGGTTCGGGGGAGGCGCCCGGACGCAGGCTGACGTACGCCTTGACGGTCTCGCCCCGGTAGGCGTCCGGCACGCCCACGACGGCCGCCTCGCGGACCGCCGGGTGGGTGTAGAGGACGTCCTCGACCTCCCGGGGCCACACCTTGAAACCGGACGCGTTGATCATGTCCTTCTTGCGGTCGACGACGTAGAGCCAGCCGTCGCCGTCCATGAACCCGATGTCGCCGGTGCGCAGTTCGCCGTCCGGGATGCTCTGGGCGGTCGCGTCGGGGCGGCGCCAGTAGCCGGGCACGACCTGCGGGCCGCGGACCGCGATCTCGCCCGGTTCGCCGAACGGCAGGTCGCGGCCCGCCTCGTCGATGATCCGTACGACGGTGTCCGGGCCGGGCACGCCGACCGCGAGGGTGCCGGAGACCTTGTCGACCGGCGCCTCACGTCCGGGCGGGACGCTGGCGCAGGGAGCGGTGCACTCGGTCAGGCCGTAGCCGTTGTGGAGGTACGGGCCGAAGCCGGCGCGGAACGCCTCCACCAGCGCGGGCGGCAGCGGCGCGCCTCCGGAGCTGACCGTCCGGAAGGAGCCGAAGTGCTCGCGGGTGACGGCGGGGTGGGCCATCAGGGCCATGAAGGCGGTGGAGGGGCCGACCGTATAGGCGGGGCGGTGCTCCAGGAAGGCGTCCAGCACGACGCCCGCCTCGAAGCGGTGGGCGAGGGCCAGGGTTCCGGCGTTGGCGACGCAGGCGGCGAATTCGCAGACCATCCCGGTGATGTGGAAGAGCGGGGCGAGCGCGAAGTAGGTGGCGCCGTCGGGCAGGGCGTGTCCGGTGCGCTGGCGTTCGGCGTTGTAGCTGATGTTGCCGTGGGTGTTGGTGGCGCCCTTGGGGGTGCCGCTGGTGCCGGAGGTGTAGCTGATCAGCGCGAGGTCGTCGGCGGCCGGCCCGGGGTCGGCGGGCACCGCCCGGATCCGGCCGACCGCCCGGGCGGCGGTGAGCAGATCGTCGGCACCCTGCTGGGGGCCGAGCCGTTCGCCGCGCAGCACCCGGGCGTCGTCGCGGGTCTGGAGTTCCCGTTCGCAGGTGGTCAGGGCGATGCGCACGGAGGGCGCCGCGGCGGCGGTGGCGCGCAGGAACGCGTCCCAGGTGCGGTCCGCGCAGATGACGGCGGTGACCTCGGCGTCGGTGAGGATGTGCCGCATCTCGGCCGATTTGTACATGGGGTTGACGGGGACGACCACCCCGCCGGCCTTCCAGACACCGAGCACCGCCAGCACGAACTGCGGGGTGTTCTGGAGCATGACGGCGGCCCGGTCGCCGCGCCGCAGGCCGCGCCCGGCGAGGTGGGCGGCGATGCCGTCGGAGAGCGCGTCGGTCTCGGCGTAGGAGAGCCGGCCGTCGAAGTAGGCGAGCGCGGTGCGCTCGGGGGCGCGGCGGACCGCGGCCCGGAAGGCGTGCAGCGGCGAGGGCGGCGGCTGGACGGGGGCGCGCTGGGCGTCGGTGAGCTGTGCCAGCCACGGCTTGTCCTGGTAGGAGGTCATCGGGGTGCGGCCCTTCCTTCCTGATGGTCCGTGCTCGTCCCTGGTCGTCCGGTCGCCGGCCCGTACGGCCGGCCGGCTGCCGGTGGATCCGGGTCGCGGGCGTCGCCCTGTCCGGACGCCCGCGGCCCGCAAGTCCCCATGGGGGTGGGCCCGTTGTGCCCGGCGGTCAGCGCTCGCTCCGCTCCTCCAGCTTCCGCTGGAGGTGGTTCATGGCGCCCAGCCAGCGGTCCGGGTCGGCGGCCCGTGCGGTGTAGTAGTCCGCGACCTCCGGGTGCGGCAGGACCAGGAAGCGGCCCTCGTCCATGGCCGCGAACAGCGCGTCGGCGACGGCCTCGGGCTCCACGGCGGTGGGCGTCAGGACGAGGTCCCCGGCGGCCCCGGTGGCGGCCAGCATGTCGGTCCGTACGCCCTGCGGGCAGATGGCGTGCACGTCGATGCCGCGGTGGCGGTAGGTCAGCGACAGCCACTCGGCGAAGGCGTAGGCGCCGTGCTTGGTGACGCTGTACGGGGCCGCGGCGACCATGGTGAGCAGGCCCGCGGCGGACACGGTGGAGACGAACCGGCCGCCGCCGCGCGCCAGCCACTCCGGCACCAGCTCGCGCGCCGCCCGGACGTGGGCCATCACGTTGACGTCCCAGGCCAGCGCCCAGTCGTCCTCGGGGGCGTCCGGGCCGCCGCCGGTGCCGACGCCGGCGTTGGCGCAGAAGATGTCGATGGCGCCGCCCAGCGCCTCGCGGGCCTGTGGCACGATGCCGGAGGCGTCGCCGGGGACCGCGGTCGCCCCGATCTCCTCGGCGGTCTTGCGGGCCTTCGCCTCGTCCAGGTCGTTGACCACGACGCGGGCGCCCTCGGCGGCGAACCGGCGGGCCAGTGCGGCCCCGATCCCGCCGCCCGCTCCGGTCACGACAACGGTCTTGTCCCGTACGGCTGCCACGCTGTGTCTCCTTCGCTCGCTCCGGGTCGCCCGACGCACTGGGAGGCAGACTAACCAGTCGGTATGTCCGAGCGGAAGACCGTCCCCCACTCCCTTCCGCGCGCGAGCGGCAGGTGCCCCCTCGGCCCGGCGCCCGCTTCCGGCACGGCCTGCCGCGTTCCCTCCCGGGGCGCGGAGCGTTAGCGTGCGCACGACACGGAACCGGTCCGGCACCGACCACGGAGGGGTGCGCATGGCTCTGTCGAGACGCGTTCTACTGGGGCGGCTGGCGGCGACCGGAGCGGCCGCGGCGGCGGTCACCGCGACCCCCGCCCAGGCGGCGCCGCGGCCCGGCGGCCGGCGGGTGCACACCGGCTTCGACCGGCTGGCCGCCGACGGCTACCGCCTGCTGGACGGGCAGCGGGTCGGCATCGTCACGAACCCGACCGGGGTGACCCGCGACGTCCGGCACGTCGTCGACGTCATGCACGCCGACCGCCGGGTCCGGCTGACCGCCGTGTTCGGCCCCGAGCACGGCTTCCGGGGCACCGCCCAGGCGGGCGGCTCGGAGGCCCGGTACACCGATCCCGCCACCGGACTGCCGGTCTACGACACCTACGACAAGAGCGGCCGGGAACTGGCGGACGTCTTCACCGAGTCCGGCGTGGACACCGTCGTCTTCGACATCCAGGACGTCGGCGCGCGCTTCTACACCTACATCTGGACGCTCTACGACTGCATGGTGGCGGCCGTCGCGGCGGGCCGGCGGTTCGTGGTGCTGGACCGCCCCAACCCGGTCACCGGCCGGGCCGCGACCGGCCCCGTGCTGGACCGGAGGTACTCCTCGTTCGTCGGCCGGGAGCCGATCTCGCAGGCACACGGGATGACGGTGACGGAGCTGGCGCGGCTCTTCAACGGCGAGTTCGTGCCGCGGGCCGCCGGGCGGCCGGTGGAGCTGGAGACGGTCGCGATGACCGGCTGGCGGCGCAGCGACTTCTTCGACGCGACCGGACTGCCGTGGGTACCGCCCAGCCCGAACATGCCCACCGCGGACACCGCGCTGGTCTACGCGGGCACCTGCCTCTTCGAGGGCACCAACCTCTCCGAGGGCCGCGGCACCACCCGGCCCTTCGAACTCCTCGGCGCCGAGGGCATCGACCACCGGTGGGCGGCCGCCGCCACCGAACTGGGGCTGCCCGGCGTGCACTTCAGGGAGGCGTACTTCGCGCCGACCTTCTCCAAGTTCCAGGGCCGGACGGTCGGCGGGCTCCAGCTGCACGTCCACGACCGCTCCGCGTTCGATCCGGTGCGCACCGGGATCGGCCTGCTGGTGACGGCCCGGCGGGTCTGGAAGGGCTTCGCCTGGCGGGCCGACCACTTCGACCTGCTGACCGGGTCAGCGACCGTGCGCACGATGATCGACGCGGGCGCCGGGACGGACGAGATCGCCGCGGCCTGGCAGGACGGGCTGGCGCGCTTCCGTGCGGTGCGGGAGCGGTATCTCCGCTACCGCTAGCGGCCCTTGGGGGCCGACGGTGCACCGCACCGCCGTCGCGCATCCCCGGCACGACTGCCTGACCGACCGTCAGGACAGCCGCGGCCAAAAGCGCGAGGGAGATGTTTCGTTCCGCGAACAAAGGGCAGGTGCCGCTTACCGGACCATGATCGAACTTATGGGAGGGCAGCCATGACGGCGGCAGTGACCACCATCGGAACGCGCCACGGCCAGGGCCCGGACCACCGGCTCCCCGGCTCCGGCACCGACGGACTGCCGTACGTGGCGGACGCCTCCGCGCTGGCCCCCAAGGACGCCAAGGCGCTGTCCCGGCCGTTCTTCGAGCGGCTGGCCGCGCTGGAGGAAGGCACCCACGCGTACCAGTACGTGCGCAACACGCTCGTCGAGATGAACCTCTCCCTGGTGCGGTACTCCGCCGCGCGGTTCCGCAACCGCGGCGGCGACCCGGGCGAGATGGAGGACATCGTCCAGGTCGGCACCATCGGGCTGATCAAGGCCATCGACCGCTTCGACGTGTCCCGCGAGGTCGAGTTCACGACCTACGCGATGCCGTACATCGTCGGCGAGATCAAGCGGTTCTTCCGGGACGCCACCTGGGCCGTCCATGTGCCGCGGCGGCTCCAGGAGTTGCGGATCGAGATCGCCCAGGCCAAGGAGCGGCTCTTCGCCCGCCTGGACCGCGAGCCCACCGTCGCCGAGCTGGCCGGGCACCTCGGGCTGAGCGAGGAGCAGGTGATCGACGGGCTGATCGCCGGCAACGGCTACACCGCCGGGTCGCTGGACCAGCCCGCCGACCCGGCGGAGGTCGAGTCGGCCCGCCCGCTCGCCGACGCCCTCGGCGAGGAGGACCCGCGGCTCCGGCTCGCCGAGGACATCCACGCACTGTCCCCCCTGGTGCGGCAGTTGGACCGGCGGGACCGCCGGATCCTCACCCTCCGCTTCGTCCACGAGAAGACGCAGTCCGAGATCGGCACGGAACTGGGCGTGTCGCAGATGCACGTCTCCCGGCTCCTCGCCCGGATCCTGGACCGGCTGCGGGCGGGGCTGACCGGCCAGTCCTGAGCCGCCCGGACCCCGAGCGTCCGTCAACTACCGGGTCTCACTGGACGAGACGGCCGGATCCCGTTGTTGACCGCCCCGTACCACGGGCGTGAGAGTGCGGCTCGTGCAGAGCGAAACCACCTCACATCAGGCCACGGCGCCGTCCGTGGAGAACAGCGAGAGCCTGCGGCGGGTCGCCGTGGCCTCGTTCATCGGAACGGCCATCGAGTTCTACGACTTCTACATCTACGGCACCGCCGCGGCCCTGGTACTCAACCAGGCGTTCTTCCCGACGCTCGCCCCGGTCAACGCCACCCTCGCGTCCTTCTCCACCTACGCCGTGGCGTTCGCCGCCCGGCCGCTCGGCTCGGTGGTCTTCGGGCACTTCGGCGACCGGGTCGGGCGGAAGTCCGTACTGGTCGCCTCGCTGCTGCTGATGGGGCTGTCCACGGCGTGCGTCGGGCTGCTGCCCGGCTACGGCACGCTGGGCGTCTGGGCGCCGCTGCTGCTGGTCCTGCTGCGCTTCCTCCAGGGCATCGGGCTGGGCGGCGAGTGGGGCGGGGCGGCGCTGCTGGCGGTCGAGCACGCCCCGCGCGGCCGACGGGGGCTGTACGCCGCCTTCCCGCAACTCGGGCCCTCCGTGGGGTTCTTCGCGGCGACCGGGGTGTTCTGGCTGCTGTCGGAGGGGATGAGTGACGCGGCGTTCCGCTCGTGGGGCTGGCGGGTGCCGTTCCTGCTGTCGTTCCTGCTGGTCGGCGTGGGGCTGTTCGTCCGGCTGAAGATCAGCGAGACGCCGGTCTTCGCGAAGGTGCAGGACGCCCAGGAGGCCGCCAGGGTGCCGGCCGTCGAGGTCTTCCGGCGGCATCCGCGGGAACTGCTGCTGGGCGCCGGCGGCATGGTCGTCGCGTACGGCCTCTTCTACACCGCGACCACCTACTGCCTGTCGTACGCCACCGGCGCCCTCGGTGTCCCCCGGACCACCATGCTCGGCCTGTCCCTGGTCGCCTGCCTCTTCCTGGCGGCCGGCACCTGGCTCGCGGCCACCCGCTCGGACGGCGCCGGGCGCCGCCGGCTGATCCTCGGCGGCGCCGGGCTCGCGGCCGTCTGGGGAGCGGTGCTCTTCCCGCTGCTGGACACCCGGCAGCCGGTGCTGATCGCGCTGGGCATCGGGGGCGCGCTGTTCTGCATGGGCGTGGTCTACGGCCCGATGGGCGCGTATCTGCCGGAGCTGTTCGGTACGACGGTGCGCTACTCGGGCGCGTCGCTGGCCTACAACCTGGGCGGGGTGCTGGGCGGCGCGGTCGCCCCGCTGGTCGCCACCCGGCTCCAGCCGGCGTTCGGCTCGGCGTCGGTGGGCTGGTACGTCAGCGCGATGGCGGTCGTCTCGCTGCTGTGCGTGCGGTCGCTGCCGGAGACCCTGGAGCGCGGGCTGCCGGACTGAGCGGCGTCCCGTACGGGGTCCTCCCGGGGATCCCGTACGGGACCCCCTGCTCAGGAGCTCGCGGGCGCCGCGCCCACCGGTTCAGGGCCGCAGCCACCACCGTTCGCTCTCCCAGGAGAGCGCCTCCCAGAGGCGGTTGAGGGGGTGCTCCGGCGGATACGCGTCCCGCTCGCCGCGCCGGGTGAAGACGCCGACCAGGACCTCCGTCCGGGGGCCGACCTCCCCGACGATCTCCAGCGTGCGCAGCCCGCCGGCCTCCGGGAGCCGGCCGTCCGCCGCCGCCTCCCCGATACCGCGGGTGACCAGCATCGCGCCGCTGACCACGCCCGAGCGCAGCAGCTCGAAGCCGTAGTGGGCGGCCTCTATCTCGGCCGCCACGGTGAGCCTCTGGCGGTAGTCGCTGCCGTACCACGACGTCAGGAAGCGGCCGATCAGACCGCCCGCGGAGACCACCAGCGGCAGCCGGGGCAGGTCGCCGGCGCTGAACGAGGCGCCCGGCAGCCGGTCCGGCGGCAGGTTCGTCAGCAGCGACAGGCCGCTGCGCCGCCACTCCATGACCTCGTAGGGCGCGAGGAGTTCGGCCTCCTCGCCCTCGGTGACCACGACGCTGCCGCAGACCAGGTCCAGTTCCTGGGTGCGCAGCTTGGTGAACAGGTCGCCGGTGCGGACGTGGGTGACCTTCAGGTCGACGCCGTCGCGTTCATAGTCCGCGCTGACGTGCTCCACGGCGTCCAGGAGGAAGCCCAGGGTGTAACGGGTGGTGCCGACCGAGAGCGTACGGCCGAGCCGGCGGCGGGCGTCGTGGACGCCCTCGGCCCACTCGCCGAGCGTGCGCCGCGCCAGGTCGACCAGTGCCTCACCGGTCGCGGTGAACAGCGCGTCCTGTCCCCTCCCCTGCTTCAGCACCAGTTCCTCGCCGCACAGGGCGGCGAAGGTGCGGTTCATCGTGTCCAGTTGCTTCTGCACGCTGGACTGCTCGCGGCCCAGCCGGCGGGCGGCCCCCAGCGCCGTCCCCGCCTCGTGCACCACGATCAGCGTGCGCAACTGGTCCATCGTCGTATCGAGCAGTTCCGTCGGGTACTGCTCCGGACCTGGCACGGCCATGCGCCCCTATCGCCCCTACTCGCTTTCCCGTCCCCCTCATTCAGGAACGAGCAGCATAGCCGCCCTGGAAATCCCCTCCAGGCGGTGACCACCACCACCCTGGTCGTGCCGGTGGCCGGCGCACACGGACGGGCCCCGGGGTGCGCGCACCCCGGGGCCCGTGCCGTTCGCTCCGCTACCTGTGCGCGGGGAACTCCACCACCTGCTGGTAGGTGGGCCGGTTCTGCCAGCTCATCTTGTCGTGGGTCAGACCGCCCACCGCGCGGTGGACGATGGCGTCGGCGCACCACTGGTCGCCGGCCTTGCAGTTGTCGTCTCCCGGGTAGACCTGGGCGGCGGTCCTGCCGGCGGCCTGCTGGAGCGTGGCCAGCAGGGTGTCGCGGCAGGCCGCGAGCGTGCCGTTGCCGCAGTACCGCTCGGCGAGCGGGCCCTGGACCCGGTCGCCCAGCACGGCGCGGAGGTCCTTGTCGGCGTAGCTCCACCACCCGTACTGGAACGCCGATCCGGCGTGCGCCCCGGTGGGGCCGTGGCCTGCGGACGGCGACTCGTCGACGGCCAGGTTGGCGCCGAGCGCGGTGTAGAGGTCCTTGCCCAGGCCCGGCTCGAAGACGCCCGGGATCATCAGCGGCCACCAGGCGTCCATCAGCCGTACCGCGTCGGAGTGGGCGTAGGTGTGCGAGCCCGGTGAGGTTTCGCGGCGCCGGGCGCCGTCCTTGCGCCACGCGTCCAACTGCTGGACCGCTGCCCGCAGTCGGGGGTCGGTGACCGGCTTGCTGTCGATCACCCGCAGCAGGTCGGGGAGCACGTCCTCGCCGCGCAGGTCGGTGACGGCGGCGTCGGCCATCGCCCGGGTCAGCGACGCCCGGGTCACCCCGCCCTCCTTCGTCAGCGCGCGCACCCGGTCGTCGAGCAGGTTGGCGCGGTGCACCGAGCCGTTGCCGAAGCCGGCCGAGTCGTAGTCCTTGGCCTGCTTGTTGTTCCAGGAGATGTAGTAGTCCTGGTCGACGGACTGCGGGTGCTGGGCGGGCGGGGTGTAGTCGGTGGTGTTGGTGGCGGGGTCGAAGCCCTTCCACTCGTAGGCCGGTTCGGCCCGGACGGGCAGCGACGGGTCGACGGCGGGGTTGCGGACCGGGTTGAGGCCGCTGTTGTAGTACGCGATGTCGCGGGAGTCGGCGTAGAACCAGTTGAAGGCGTAGCCGATGTGCTGGGCCGCCTTCTGGAAGCTCCTGGCGTCGTGGACGTACGACGGGTCGTTGAACATCTGGAAGCCGATGATGGAGTCGGCCTCGTGGCGGTAGGTGGAGCGCAGCGAGGTGTAGGCGACGGGCTTGCCGCCGATGGTGGCGCGGTGGGTGACGGTGCCGTACCTGGTGCGGAAGACCTGCATCCGGTACGAGCCGGCGGCCGTCGGATCGGCGATGGTGGGCTGCCAGGAGTTGGTGCGCTCCAGCTTCTCCATGGGCAGGCACGCGCCGTGGTAGCGGTAGGAGGTGGACTCCCTGGTGGGCCGGGAGCCGTCCGCGTTGCACAGGTCGACGGCGTAGGTGTCGGTGATGTCCTGGCCGGCGGAGGTGGCGCTCCAGGCGTAGTCCTGGCCGCGGCCCAGCTGCACGTACATCCCGACGCCGGCGAACGAGGCGCCGCGGGCACTGATGCCGGGCCCCTGGATCTCCTGCAGCATCAGCAGCTGCGGCGCGAAGTATCCGGTCTGCGGGCCGAACACGGCCACCGGGTGGCCGCTGGCGGTGTGCTTGCCGGAGACCAGCAGGGCGTTGGACATCCCGCGGTGCCGGGTCGGGTCGAAGCTCCCCTTCGGCAGCACGCCGTCCTTGAACAGCCCCTCCAGCTTCCGGTACTTCTCGGGGGCCTTGACCGGGTCCCGCGGCGGGGTGGCGCTCTTGGAGGCGGCGGCGCCCTTGCGGTCGTAGACCAGCGGCTCGGGGGTGACCGAGCCCCGGTCGGGCAGCGCCGTGCCCCGGGCCTTCGCGGGCTTGACGGCGTACGGGAAACTCTGGCCGTCGTGCAGCGTCTTGGCGGCCTCGGGGTCGTTGCGCTCCCGGAAGGACTCCCAGACCCGGGTGCCCTTCTCGACGCCGTACTTCTGCTGGGCGGAGAGCAGCGCGAGGGCCGAGGGGACCTCTCCGCCGCCGCCGTTGCCGAAGAGCCCGCCGACGACGGAGGCCAGGGCTATCAGGTCGGTGAGCTTGAAGGGCTGGATCTCGCCGGCGTTGGTGAGGGCGTCGATGTGGCCGGTGAGGACGTATTCCCCGGGGAAGTACCGGCCGTCCTTGGACTGTTGGCGGTAGGCGTTGATGCCGTCGACGTACGCCTGGGCGTCGGCCATGGCCTGTTCGCCGCGCGCTCCGTTGTGGGTGCGGATGGCGTCGACCTGGGCCTGGAGGTCCGCCTCGGTGTACGGCGCCTGCGGCCAGAACTGCTGCTCCAGGCCCTGGTTGGCGAGCGCGCCGCCGGCGAACGAGGTCAGCTCCCCGCGGCCGATGTGCCGGAAGAGGTCCATCAGCCACAGCCGGTCCTGGCCCGCGGCGTAGCCGGCGCCGAACTCGGTGCCGTAGCGGGTGGTGCCCTTGATGTGCGGGACGCCGGTCTTCTTGTCGCGGGTGATGGCGACGTCGGGGCGCGGGGTGCTGACCGAGCCGACCTGGTCCTTGGGGACGCCGAAGGAGGCGTCGTTGAAGAAGTCGGTGAGGGTGTCGTCGGTGAGCGAGGGGTAGCCGCCGTTCAGCGCGTTGTACGGGGCGATCTGGTCGGTGGAGTGGGCGGGGTGGGTGCCGAACAGCTTGTTGCCGAGGATCTGCATCAGGGTGGCGTTGCCCGTCGCGCCCGGAGGCAGGATGTCGTCGCACTGACCTCGGCAGTAGTCGCCATCGGCCGTGTGGGTACTGCCGGTTGCCTGCCCGGCGGCCGCCGCGGCGGCGATGGGGGGTGGCGCCAAGACCGTGGCACCCAGGGCGAGCAGGGCCGCCGCGGCGGCAGCCCTGAGCCTTCCGGTACGTCGTCGCATTCCTGCTCCTCAAGGGGGTCCCGGCCCGTCACGAGCCCGGGGAGGGTGGGCCGGACGTTACCGCTGGTTACCCGCAACCGGAAGATGAGCAGCAGTCAACTTTCTCTCCTCCCCTGCGGGGCCCGGGAGTTGACGGACGGACACCACGGAGCATCCGCCCCCGAAACCGCAAGAAAATTCGATGGATCCGGGTGGCGCCCGGCTACGTCCATTCCGTGTCCAGTCGGGTCCTCCCCGGAGGTGGAAGGAACATGGCCGGTTTCAGAGCCCTCGCCGAACAGGTCCGCAACCCACGACTCGTCACCGCCCAGCGGCGTACCGCCCTGCGCAAATGCCTGGAACGCTTCGCCCCGTACGGGCACCGCGCCACCTGGCACCACCTGTGCACCAGGGCCGGGTTCGCCACCCAGGACCGTGACCCCGATCCGGCGCGGCTGGTGGCCGCGCTGACGGAGCTGGAGGAGGCACGCGCCCTCTGGCTCGCGTACGAAGAGGAGTTCGCCGCCCGGCGCCGCAAGGAGAAGCACGAGGGCATCCGCCAGGTCGGCGCCCTCGACGAATGGCACCGGCGCACCTGGGGCGGTTGCGACATCGTGCCCTGCGAGTCACCGCAGCGGCACCCGGCGGCCCGCCTCGCAGAGGTGCTGCGCCGCATGATCGCGGCGATGGAGGCGGGACGCCCTCGCCGCGACTGCCCGGTGTGCGGCTCCACCCGGTTCGCCTGGGTCCCGGACGAGGCCGGCTGCCCGGCCCCCGGGCCGGCCTGCCGCCAGTGCGGAGTGCTCGCCCCGGCGTCCGTCCTGACGCCGGACGCGCTGAGCACCGCGGCCGTGCGCCACGGCGCGGGAGCCTTCGCGGCGGCCTGACGCCCCCGCCACCCGGCACCGTACGCCCCGTTGCCCACCCCGTTCAGCGGGCGTTGTCGGACCCACCTGTCATCATCGGGGCATGCTGAAGATGCTTCAGGTGTGTCTCAACGGCCCGCGCACGGCGGCCGATTCGGGTGCGGTGCCGATGTCGCCTGCCGCGCTCGCGGATGCGGCGCGGCAGGCGGTCGCGGCCGGCGCCCAGGACGTCCATGTGCACCCCAAGACCCCGTGCGGCCAGGACTCCCTCTCGCCGCGGGTGGTCGGCCCGGTCCTCACGGCGATACGGGAAGCGGTGGACGTCCCGGTGGGCGTGACGACCGGCGCCTGGGCCGAGCCGGACCCCGGGCGCCGGGCGGAGCAGGTCGGGTCCTGGACGGTGCTGCCCGACCACGCCTCGGTCAACTGGCACGAGGCGGGCGCCGATACGGTCGCCGCCGCCCTGCTGGAGCGGGGCGTCGGCGTCGAGGCCGGCATCTGGGCCGGGACGGACGCGGTCGAGCGCTTCGCCCGCTCGCCGCTGGCTCCGCGGGTGCTGCGGGTGCTGGCCGAGGTCATCGGCGACACCGCACCAAAGTCCGCTCCGGCGACCGCCCGTGCGCTGCTCGCCGCGCTGGCGCCGGTGCCGCACGGCCGCCCGGTGCTGCTCCACGGCCAGGACGGCGGGGCCTGGCCGGTGCTGCGGCTCGCCGGCGAGCTGGGCCTGTGCAGCCGCATCGGCATCGAGGACACCCTGCTGCTGCCCGACGGCTCACCGGCCGCGGGCAACGCCCAACTGATAGCCGCCGCACGGGACATGGCGGGCGGTCTTCCCGTGGAGTGATCCACCCGGGGGCGTTCCGCCGCCCGCGCGCCCGCCCCCGGCACCGGTGAGCGCCTCGGCGGCGGTGCGTCCTCGGCGACGGCCCGATGTCTCCGCCGACCGCCTCGGCGGGGGCGGCGCTTCCCGGCCATTGTTCGCCGGCTGCGCGAGTCCCGCACCCCGCCGCCACCGTGCCGCTCGCCTCGGACCGCCCGCGCCCCGCGGCGCCCGAAGGGAGCCGCACGGTGGCCGCACACCACGCCGTCCTCCTGGTACTTGTGTGGCTGTAGGTGAGTGCCCCGTCCGCCCACGGCCTTTACGAGCCGCCGGGCAAGCTGACACAACTGTTCGCGGGCCGATCCACGGGCGGGTGGCACCCGTGCCCCGGCCCGCCCCGCTCGCGCGGCACCCGGGCCGCACGGGCATCGAAGGAGAGGGAGGACGTCCATGGCCGAACTGCACGATCTGACCGCACTCGAACAGGCCGAGGGGATCCGCACGGGCCGGATCTCCCCCGTCGAGCTCACCGAGCACTACCTCGCGCGGATCGACCGGCTGGACGACACCCTGGGCGCCTTCCTCACCCGCACCCCGGAGATCGCCCGGAAGCAGGCCGCGGACGCCGAGAGCGAGGCCGCCGCGGCCCGCCGCGAGGGGCGCGCGCTCCCGCCGTTGTTCGGCGTCCCGGTGCCCGTGAAGGACCTCCACCAGGTCGCCGGGGTGCGCTGCACGATGGGCTCGCGGGCGCTGGCCGACCGGATCGCGGAGACCGACGACCATGTCGTCGGCAAGCTGCGGGACGCCGGCACGATCCTGCTCGGCAAGACCAACACACCCGAATTCGGGCTGCCCTGCTACACGGAGAACGCGCTCGCGCCGCCCGCCCGCACCCCCTGGGACCTGACGCGCTCGGCGGGCGGCTCCAGCGGCGGAGCGGCCGCGGCGGTCGCCGGGGGACTCGCGCCGGTCGCCCATGCCAGCGACGGCGGCGGCTCGATCCGGATCCCCGCCTCGCTGTGCGGGCTCTACGGCATCAAGCCCAGCCGCGGCCGGATCAGCCCCGGCCCGCTGCTGCACGACGTCTCGGGCCTGAGCACCTCGGGCCCGCTGGCCCGTACGGTCGCCGACGCGGCCACGCTCCTGGACGTCATGGCGGGCCCGATGCCCGGCGACCCGTACGCCGCCCCGGCGCTGCCGCCCGGCGAGACCTTCGCCGGCCACGCCCGCCGCGACCCGGGCCGGCTGCGGATCGCGGTGCTCACCGAGGCCCCCGTGGCGGGCGCCGAGGTGCACGCCGACTGCCGGGCCGCGGTCGCCGAGACCACCGCACTGCTGGCCGAACTCGGCCACGAGTGCGAGGAGTTGGCCATCCCCGCCGACGAGGACATCCTCCTCGCCTTCACCCGCGTGTGGTCCGTGATGGCCGCCCTCCGCCCCGTCCCACCGGAGAGCGAGGAGAAGCTGATGCCGCTCACCCGCTATCTGCGGGCCCGCGGCGCCGCGATCAGCGGCCCGGCCTTCGCGGGGTCCCTGCATGCCTTCCGGATGCTCGGCCAGACCGTCGCCGACGGCCTGATGCCGCCGGACACCGGCTACGACGTGATCCTCTCCCCCACCGTGGCCGCACCCCCGCCCCTGGTGGGCGCGCTGCGCGACGACGCCGATCCGCAGGCCGAGTTCGCCGCCATCGGGCGGTTCACCCCGTTTAGCGCGCTCTTCAACGTCACCGGCCAGCCCGCGGTCAGCGTCCCGCTGCACTGGACGGCACAGGGCCTGCCGATCGGCGTCATGCTGGCCGGCCGCTACGGCGACGAGGCCACGCTGATCTCGCTCTCCGCCCAGCTGGAGCGGGCCCGTCCGTGGGCGGCCCGCACCCCGTCCGTCTGGTAGCCGGCGGCCGGGCCGGGTGCGGTCATCCCCGGCCGGTGCCGCGCCCCGGCGCGGGGGCGCACCCCGCGTCGCCCGGCGCGCACGGCCCGGCGCCGCCGTCGTCCGCCGGCGCCGGGTCCTTGGCGGCCCGGTCCACCCGCAACCGCCGCGCGCCCGGCCCCTGTTCGCCGAGGCTGTCGTACGGGTTCGACAGCGCGCACGTCTGCAGCGAGAGGCAGCCGCAGCCGATGCAGTCGGACAGCCGGTCGCGCAGCTCGACGAGCTGGCTGATCCGCTCGTCCAGTTCGGAGCGCCACACCTCGGACAGCCGGGCCCAGTCCTCGCGGTTGGGGGTGCGCTCGTCCGGCAGCTCCGCCAGCGCGTCCCGGATCACCGCGAGCGGGATCCCGACGCGCTGCGCCGCCCGTACGAACGCGACCCGGCGCAGCGCGTCGCGGGTGTAGCGGCGCTGGTTCCCGGCCGTCCGGGTGCTGCTGATCAGCCCCTTCGACTCGTAGAAGTGCAGCGCGGACACCGCCGCGCCGCTGCGCGCGGAGAGCTGGCCGACGGAGAGTTCGTGGACCTTGTACGGAAGCTGTGGCACCCCTCAACCCTACGACCTGCCCCGAGACGACCGTTGACAGCGGGCCCGCGCACTCGCATCCTGAGCAAGCGCTTAGTAAGGCGACGCTGAGGAGGCAGACGGAGATGGCAGAGCCCCGGGTGTTCGGGTCGGTCGAGGAACTGCGGGCCGCGGTCGGCACGGAGTTGGGTCCCAGCGACTGGCTGGAGGTCGACCAGAAGCGGATCGACCTGTTCGCGGAGGCCACCGGTGACCACCAGTGGATCCACGTCGACCAGGAGAAGGCCGCGGCCGGGCCGTTCGGCACCACCATCGCGCACGGCTATCTGACGCTGTCGCTGCTGCCGGCGCTGGTCCCGCGGCTGATGCGGGTCGACAACGTGACGATGGGCATCAACTACGGCACCAACAAGGTCCGTTTCCCGGCGACCGTCCCGGTCGGCTCGCGGCTGCGGGCCACCGCCCGGATCGCGGAGGTCGCCGACGTGTCCGGCGGGGTGCAGCTGACCACGGTCGTGACGATCGAGCGGGAGGGCGGCGACAAGCCGGTGTGCGTCGCGGAGTCGGTCAGCCGCTTCTACCTCTAGCCGGGCCGGCGGTCAGGCCGGCGGGGCACCCACCATCCGCAGGACGAGGTCGGCGTAGAGCGCGCCGACCTCGTCGGGCGTCCGCGGACCGTCGGCGGAGAACCAGCGGGCCACGTCCACGCACAGCGACAGCACGGCGAGGGTGGTGCCCGGGACGTCGCCGACCCGGAACTCGCCGCTGTCGGCGCCGTCCTGGATGATCTGGCGCAGCAGCCGGTCGGTGCGGCGGCGCAGACCGGCGATCTCGGCGTAGTGCACGTCGCTCAGCGCCTGCAGCTCGTACTGGATGACGCGGGCGGTGGTGTGGTGCTCGGCGTGCCAGCGGGCGAAGGTCCGTACCGCGTCGCGCAGCCGCTCGGTCGGGCTGCCCGCGGCCTCAGCGGCGGCGCCCATGATGCACAGCGCCTTCTCGTGGCCGATGCCGCTGATGCGGTACAGCAGCTCCTCTTTGGTCTTGTAGTGGATGTAGAGCGCGGCCGGGCTCATCCCGGCGCGGCCGGCGATGTCGCGGGTGGTGGTGGCGTGGTAGCCGCGCTCGGCGAACGCCTCGACGGCCGCGGCGACCAGCCGCCGCGCGGCGTCCGGGCTCACCCCGGCCCATTCCTCGCTCTCCTTGGCCGCCCGCTCCGCCGCACCCATCGCGTACCCCGCTCCTCGATCCGCCAGGGACCTTCCTCTGCCCGGATCGAACACCATACCGCGCGACTGAGCAAGCGCTTAGGTCTCCTCCCGGGTGCGGAACGAGCCGGCGCGGGCGCGGGCGCCGGGACGGAGCGTACGCGGCAGGAGCCGGTCAGAACGCGGAGACCCCGGTGAGCGCGCGGCCGATCACCAGTTTCTGGATCTGGCTGGTGCCTTCGTAGAGGGTCATCACCCGGGCGTCGCGCAGCAGCTTGCCGACCGGGTACTCGTCGATGTAGCCGTAGCCGCCGAAGACCTGGAGGGCGTTGTTGGCGGCACGCACCGCGGCCTCGGAGGCGAAGAGCTTGGCCTTCGACGCCTCGGTGGCGAACGGCTCGCCGCGGTCGATGAGATCGGCCACCCGCCAGGTCAGCAGCCGCGCGGCGTCCACGTCCACCGCGATGTCGCTGAGGAGTTCCTGGACGAGCTGGTGGCGGGCGATCGGCGCACCGAACTGCTCGCGCTCGCCGGCGTACCCGACGGCCGCGTCCAGCGCGGCCCGGGCGATGCCGACGCAGCCGGCGGCGACCGACATCCGGCCCTTGGCCAGGGCGGACATGGCGACCGAGAAGCCCTTGCCCTCGGGGCCCAGCATGGCGGAGGCGGGCACCCGCACGCCCTCCAGGACCAGTTCGGCGGTGGCCTGGCCGCGCAGCCCGAGCTTGCCGTGGATCTCGCGGCGGGTCAGGCCCGGGGTGTCCGTCGGTATCAGGAAGGCGCTGACGCCCTTGTGGCCGGGGGCGCCGCCGGTCCGGGCGAAGAGCAGCACGACGTCCGCCCAGGTGCCGTTGGTGATGAACATCTTCGCGCCGTCGACGACGTAGTCCCCGCCGTCGCGGACCGCCCGGGTGGTGAGGTTGCCCGCGTCGGAGCCGGTGCCGGGCTCGGTCAGGCCGAAGCAGCCGACCGCCCGGCCGGAGGTCAGCCGCGGGAGCCAGGCCCGCTTCTGCTCCTCGTCTCCCCAGGAGGCGATGGTCTTGGCGACCAGCCCGAGCGAGACCGAGACGATGCCGCGCACGGCGGAGTCGCCGCGCCCCAGCTCTTCGGTGACCAGGGCGTACGCGAGGTGGTCGCCGCCGGAGCCGCCGTACTCCTCGGGGACGGTCAGGCCGAGGAAGCCGAGGGCGCCGAGCTTCCCGACGATACCGGGGTCGACCCGCTCCGCGCGGTCCCAGGCGGCGGCGTGCGGGGCGATCTCGCGGTCGACGAAGTCCTCGGCGAGCCGGCGTACGGCGGCCTGTTCGGCACTGAGCTCCAGGTTCATCTCGGGCCCCCTGTCGGCGGGAAGACGGTTTAATTAGCGGTGCTAGTTTTTAGCTGGCAGCCCCTACTATGTGCGTCATGGCCCGACCCCGCAAGCCCCTGCTGAGCCGCGAGCGCATCGTCACCACCGCGCTGGCGCTGATCGACGCGGACGGGCTCGCGGCGCTCTCCACCCGGCGGCTGGCGGCGGAGCTGGGCGTGAGCGGGCCGTCGCTCTACAACCACTTCACGACCAAGGACGAGATCCTCGACGCGGTCGCGGACACGGTCATCGCCGAGGTCGACGTGTCGACGTTCGAGCGCGGCGGGGACTGGCGCGCCGGACTGCTCGACTGGGCCCGCTCCTACCGCGCGGCGCTCGCCGCCCATCCGCACATCGTGCCGTTCCTCGCCCAGGGCCCCGGCCGGCGCCCCGCCGGGCTGAAGATGGCCGACGCGGCGTTCGGCGGCATGGTGGGGGCGGGCTGGCCACCCGCACAGGCCACCCGGGTGTGCGCCATGGTCCGCTATTTCGTCGCGGGCTCCGCGCTGGGCTCGTTCGCCCGCGGCTTCGTCGACGACCCCGGCGCCTACGACCCCGACGCCTATCCGCACCTGGGTCAGGCACACCTCCTGGCGGAGCATCAACGCCGGGTCGACGAGGGCGCGTTCGAGGCGGGACTGCTCGCGCTGGTGGACGGCCTGACGCTGCACCACCCGGAGCTCGCCCCGCCCGGCGGCCCGCCCCGGCCATAGACCTGCCCCGCCGGCCGCGCGCCGCCCCGGACCGCGACCGGCTCCCCAGGGCGCCTCAGAAGACGACCAGCGCCCGGCCGCCCTTCCCCGCGAGCATCGCCTCGAAGGCGTCGGGGATGCCGTCCAGCCCGATCCGGTCGGTGACCAGGGCGGAGAGGTCGAGCGCGCCGGAGCGGACCTGTCCGGCGATGACGGGGAGATCGCGCGCCGGGTCGCTGTTGCCGTAGACGCAGCCGGAGAGCGTCCGGCCGAAGTAGAAGAGCTCCAGGGCGGAGAACGCCACCTGCTGCTCCTTGCCGCCGATGCCCACCACGGTCGTCCGGCCGCCCCGCCGGGTGGCGGACCAGGCGGTGCGGATCGCGTCGGCGCGGCCCACGCACTCCACCGCGACATCGGTGCCGAACCCGCCGGTCAGCGCGCGGATCCGCTGGGCGCACTCCTTTCCGGAAGACCCGTTCTCGCCCACGACCACGAAGTCGGTGGCCCCGGCCGCCCGCGCCAGCTCCTCCTTCTCCGGCGAGACGTCCACCGCCACGATCGTGCCCGCCCCCGCGATGCGCGCCGCCTGCACGGTGGCCAGCCCCACCCCGCCGACCCCGAACACCGCGACCGACTCCCCCGCCCGCACCCGGGCACTGTGGTGCACCGCGCCCCAGCCGGTGAGCACCGCGCAGCCGAGCAGCGCCGCGTCGGCCAGCGGCACCCCGTCGGGCAGCGGCAGCGCGGCCCGCTCGGGCACCACGGTCTCCTCGGCGAAGACGGCGGTGCCCAGCGCGGCGTAGAGCGGGCTGCCGTCGTCGGCGCGGGTGGCGTAGGGGGTTTCGCCGGCGCGCCCGGAGTGGGCGCACAGCCAGGGCTCGGCCAGCTCGCAGAACCGGCAGCTCCCGCAGGACGGGGCCCAGTTGAGGATGACGCGGTCGCCGGGGGCGACGCCGGTGACCTCCGGTCCGACCGCGGTGACGGTGCCCGCGCCCTCGTGCCCGAGCACGGCCGGAGCGGGCTGCCGCAGCGTTCCGTTGGACAGCGACAGGTCGGAGTGGCAGACACCGGCGGCGGCGAGCCGGATGCGGACCTGGCCCGGCCCCGGCTCCGGCAGCTCGATCTCGGTGATCTGGAGCGGGGCGTTGACGGCGGGCAGTACGGCGGCGCGGACCACGGGATCTCCTCGGGGCGGGCGGAGGACGGCGGGGTGACGGGGTGAGCGGGCGGGATGACGGGGCGGCGGGATGACGGGGCGGCGGGCGGCCGGGCCGGGCGGCGCCGGCGCTCCGCCAGGGGTCCGACCGGCTCAGAACTGGAGCGACTTCGTCTGCAGGTACTCGGCCAGGCCGTGCGGGCCCAGCTCGCGGCCCACCCCCGACTGCTTGTAACCGCCGAACGGGGCGAGGGGGTTGAAGCGCCCGCCGTTGATGTCGACCTGCCCGGTGTCGAGGCGGCGGGCGAAGGCGACCGCCTCGGCGTCGTCGCCGGCCCAGACCGCGCCGGCGAGCCCGTAGACGGTGCCGTTGGCGATCCGTACTGCGTCGTCCTCGTCCTCGTAGCGCAGGATCGACAGCACCGGGCCGAAGATCTCCTCCTGGGCGATGGCCATCTCGGGGGCGACGTCCGCGAAGACGGTCGGGGTGACGTAGTAGCCGACCTCGGCGGGTGCCTCCGGGCCGCCCGCGACGACCGTGGCGCCGTCGGCGATGCCCCGCTCGATGTAGCCGCGCACCCGGTCCCGCTGCCGGGCGCTGACCAGCGGGCCGACCCGCTCGCCGGGGACGTACTTGGCGACCGCGGCGGCGGCCAGCGCGACCGCCTCGTCGTAGCGGTCCGTGGGGACCAGCATCCGGGTCCACGCACTGCACGTCTGGCCGGAGTTGGCCATGACGTTGGCGACGCCGACGGCCACCGCCCTGCCGAGGTCGGCGCTGGGCAGGATGACGTTGGCGGACTTGCCGCCCAGCTCCAGCGCCACCCGCTTGACCGCGGCGCCCGCGATGGCGCCGATCTTCCTGCCGACGGCCGTCGAGCCGGTGAAGGAGACCAGATCGACGCCGTCGTGCTCGGCGAGCGCATGGCCGGCGACCGGGCCGAGGCCGGTGACGAGGTTGAAGACACCGGCCGGGAACCCGGCCGCGTCGACGCACTCGGCGAACAGCTGGGCCACCAGCGGGGTGTCCTCGGCCGGCTTGAGCACGACCGTGCAGCCCGCCGCCAGCGCCGGGGCGACCTTGGCGACGATCTGGTGCAGCGGATAGTTCCACGGCGTGATCGCGCCCACCACGCCGACCGGTTCGAGCAGCACGGTGGAGTTGCCGACGGTCTCCTCGAAGGCGCACGACCGGGCCAGCTCGGCGTACGAGCCGCAGACCGCGAGCGGCACCCCGGCGTGCACCGCGGTGCTGAAGGCGAGCGGCGAGCCCAGTTCGGCGGTGACGGTCGCGGCGATCTCCTCGGTGCGCGCGACGAGTTGGTCGTGCAGCGCGGCCAGCCGGTCGGCGCGCGCCGCGGGCGGAGTGGCGGCCCAGCCGGGCAGCGCGGCGCGGGCGGCCCGCACCGCGGCGTCCACGTCCTCCTCGGATCCGGCCGGGACGGTGCCGATCACCTGCTCGTCGGCCGGGTTGACGACCTCGATCCGGCCGCTGCCCTCGGCGGGCCGCCAGCCGCCGTCGATGTACATCGCGTCGTGCTGCTTCACGTCGTGGTCCTCCCGGGCCGCCTGGTCGTCCTCTTCCGCACCCTAGGGGGCGCCCCGGGCGCCTCCCAGGGGGACACCATCCAAACTAGCGCCGGTAGTTTCGTGGCCGCCAGCAGCTCTCGGCCACCCGTGTGCCCGGTACCCCCGCGCCACCTCCGCCCCACTGGCCTACGCGTCCAGATACCGCACCAGATAGGCCCGCAGCAGCTCCTTCGTCTCCGCGACGATCGCCGGATCGCCGCCGGGGTCCGTGCGGAAGGCGAGCTGGAGCAGCGCGTCGGCGGTCTCCACGCCGACGAGGAAGGCGGTGCGCAGCCGGTCGTCGGCGGCGTCCAGGCCGAGCCGTCCGGCGAGCAGGCCCAGCAGCCGGTCGGCGACCTCGTAGTTGGCCTGCCGCGTCTCGCGCGGGGCGGGGACGGTGAACTCGACCAGGGCGAAGCCCGGCACCGTGCGCTTCATGGCGAGGTACTCGTCGACCACCACGTCCATCGCGCCGCGCCAGCCCGGCGGCTGCCCGGGGGCGGTCAGCCGGGTGGTGATCCGGTCCGCGTACGCGTCGAGGTTCCGCTGGGCGAGCGCCTCCGCCATGGCGCGCTTGTTGGGGAAGAAGCGGTAGACGGAGCCGATCGGGACCCCGGCGCGGCCGGCGACGGCGCGGGTGCTGAGGTCCTCGTATCCGGTCTCGTCCAGCAGCTCGGCGCAGGCGTCGAGGATCCGGGCCAGGCGCTGGGCGCTGCGCCGCTGCACGGGCGCGCGGCGGAGCGGGGAGGGGGCGGCGGACGGTCCGGCGGCGGGGGCGGCGGACGGGGTGGTGGACGCGGTCGTGGGGGCGGACCGGGGGGCGGGTTGAGGCGTCGATGGCTGCACACGGTCATCTTGCCCGCCGTACGGAGCCGGGATGGCCGAGGGCGGGGATCCGGCCATCCCGGCCGGACTCCCCCAGGTTCTCGGCTTTGCTCGCGCAGGGAGGTCCCCCCCATCGTTGACGACCCACCGCCCGGAATCCTAAGGTCTTGCATAGGATTCCTTGAGTTCCGTGAACGGCGGGAGCGCGCGATGACTGGTACGGGCAACGAGCAGGCGAGGAAGACGGCCGAGGGGCTGGCCTACTCCTCCGGCTTCGGCAACGAGCACAGCTCGGAGGCCGTCCCCGGGGCACTGCCGGTGGGCCGCAACTCCCCGCAGCGGGCCCCCCTCGGCCTGTATGCCGAGCAGCTCAGCGGCTCGGCCTTCACCGAACCGCGCCGCCACAACCGGCGCTCCTGGCTCTACCGCATCCGCCCGTCGGCCGCGCACCCGCCGTTCCTCCGCGCCAACCGGGGCGAGATCCGCTCCGCGCCGTTCACCGAGTGCCTGCCCGACCCCAACCGGCTGCGCTGGAACCCGCTCCCCGAGCCCGCCGACCCGACGGACTTCGTGGACGGCCTGTGGACCCTGGGCGGCAACGGCGACGCCACCCAGCGCGCCGGTATGGCGGTGCACCTCTACCACGCCAACGCCTCCATGGACCGGCGGGTGTTCAGCGACGCGGACGGCGAGCTGCTCATCGTGCCGGAGCGCGGCGGGCTGCTGCTGCGCACCGAGTTCGGCCTGCTGCGGGCCGAACCGGGCCATGTGGCGCTGATCCCGCGCGGTGTGCGCTTCCGCGTCGAGCTGCTGGACGCGACCGCGCGCGGCTATGTCTGCGAGAACTACGGCCGCCCCTTCGAGCTGCCCGACCTCGGCCCGATCGGCGCCAACGGCCTCGCCAACGCCCGGGACTTCCTCGCCCCGACGGCCGCCTACGAGGACGTCGACGGCCCGGTCGAGGTCCTGAACAAGTTCGGCGGCAACCTCTGGACGGCCACCTACGACCACTCGCCCCTGGACGTCGTCGCCTGGCACGGCAACCACGTCCCGTACGTCTACGACCTGCGCCGCTTCAACGTCATCGGCTCGATCAGCTACGACCACCCGGACCCGTCGATCTTCACGGTGCTCACCTCCCCCTCGGACACCCCGGGCCTGGCGGGCGTCGACTTCGTGGTGTTCGCGCCGCGCTGGCTGGTCGGCGAGGACACCTTCCGGCCGCCGTACTTCCACCGCAACGTGATGACCGAGTACATGGGCCTGATCGAAGGCGCCTACGACGCCAAGGCGGAGGGTTTCGTTCCGGGCGGCGGCTCGCTGCACAACATGATGTCCGCGCACGGCCCCGACCGGGAGACCTTCGAGCGGGCCAGCGCCGCCGAACTCGCCCCGCAGAAGATCGACAACGGGCTGGCCTTCATGTTCGAGACCCGCTGGCCGCTGACGCTCACCGCGCAGGCCCGGGACGCCGGACACCTCCAGCGCGGCTACGACGACGTATGGCAGGGTCTTCAGCGCCACTTCCGCCCGTAGGATCCGGGGATCGCTCTGTGACCACCTTCGCTCCCGACTCGATCGCCCTGAACCGCAAACTGCCGCTGTGGTACCAGGTCTCGCAGTCCCTGCGCGCTTCCATACTGGGGCGCTCGCCCGAGGCGCCGCTCCGGCTCCCCACCGAGGACGCGCTCGCCGAGCACTACGGCGTCAGCGTGCTGACGATGCGCCAGGCCCTCAAGGAGCTGGAGTCGGAAGGGCTGATCAGCCGGCACCGGCGCCGCGGCACGTTCATCGAGCCGAGCGCGCAGCGCGGTGCGCCGGTCCGGCTGCTCGGGTCGGTGGACGCGATCGTGGCCCAGCAGTCCGGGATGCGGACCGCCCTGCTGGAGCACGGCCCGGTCTCCGTACCTCCCGAACTATCCGAATTCTTCCCGGACATGGACGAAGTGGCCGGTTTCCGGCGACTGCGCAGCGACGAGGCGTCGGGCGAACCCACCAACCACGCACGGAACTACGTCCGCCCCGACGTCGCCGCCCGGATCGACCTCGCGGACCTGGAGCGCTGGCCGATGACCAAGGTGCTGCGGGACGCGGTGGGCGTCCGCATCAGCCGGATCACCGACACCGTCGAGGCCCGGCTGGCCGACCCGGAGACCGCCCGGCTGCTCCAGGTGCCGCTGCTCAGCCCGATCCTGCACTACACCGGCATCACCTACGACGAGTCCGGGCGGGTGCTCGACGTCGCCCGGATCCACTACCGCGGCGACCGGTTCTCCTTCACCGTGACGCTGGAGGCGCACTGACCCCGCCGCGTGCGGCCACCGGGCTCCGGCCGCCCGGCTCTCAGATCCGCTCCAGGCTCCGCCCCGTGCTGCGTGGCCCCAGCAGCGCCACGTCCAGGCACAGCAGCACCATCAGCACCGCGGACCCGGCGAACACCGCGGCCGGTCCGAGGTCGGTCAGCACGGTCAGCGCGACGAACGGCAGCACGACCGAGGTGAGCCGGGACAGCGAGTAGGCGATGCCGATCGCGCTGCTGCGCAGGCCGGTCGGGAAGAGCTCGGTCTGGTAGACGTGGAAGGCGTTGGAGAAGACGTTGCTGCACACCGTCAGCAGGAAGCCGAAGGCGACGACGGCCCAGGGGGCGGCGGCGAAGCCGAAGGCCAGGCCGCAGGCCGCGATGCCGAGCGCGGAGGCGATGATCAGCGTGCGGCGCTCGATCCGGTCGATGAGCGGGATGGACAGCGCGGAGCCGATCGGATAGCCGCCGAAGCTCAGCGCGGCGTAGAGCAGCGAATCGGTGACCGTGTACCCCTTGGCCGTCAGCACCACCGGCGCCAGCGAGCCGAAGCCGTAGTAGCCGACCGTCTGCAGGACCTGGAAGACCCACCACATCAGCGTCCGCCGGCGGTGGTCGCCGCGGAACATCTCGCCGAGCGGCACCCGGCGCTCCGGCACCGTCTCCGCCTCCGGTACGGACGGCAGGCTCTGCCCGGTCTCCGCCGCCACCCGCTCCTCGATGCCGGCCACGATCCGCCGGGCCTCCGCGTCCCGCCCCTGGACCACCAGCCACCGCGGTGACTCCGGGAGCTGTCGGCGCATCAGCTGGAGGAAGCCGGCCCCCAGCGCACCCGCGATCAGCAGCCAGCGCCAGCCGTCGACGCCCAGCAGCTGGTGCCCGGCCACCAGCCGGGCGCCGAGCAGGGCCGCCACCGGGACCCCGACGAACCCGAAGGTGTACGCGTAGGCGAGGTAGCGACCGCGCACCGCCCGCGGGAGGAACTCCGCCAAATAGGTATCCACCAGGACGAGTTCGGCACCGAGCCCGAGACCGGCGAGAAAGCGCAGCGCGAGCAGCCAGGACAGGTTCGGCGCGACGGCGCAGGCGAGCGAGAACAGCGAGTAGCAGCCCAGGTTGACCAGGAGCATCCGGCGCCGGCCGAACCGGTCGGCCAGCACGGACAGGACGTTGGCGCCGGCGAACATGCCCAGGAACCCGGCGGCGATCACCCAGGACTTGGCCGTGTGGCCCAGGTTCCACTGCGCGGCGAGGACCGCCGCCAGCACGCCGCCGAGGAAGATCTCGTAGAGGTCGAAGAAGGCGCCGATACCGACGACGAGCGTGATCCGGCGGTGCCACCGGGACGGCGGCAGCCGGTCCAGTCGCGCCGCGGCCCTGGTCGCGACGGGGGTCCCCCCGCACCGTTCGGGCGCGGCGGAGGCGGTGTCCCTCATGGCGGTCCTCCCCTTGGCAGGCTGGTACGGCCAGGACGGTACTGCGCCAAGATCGGCAAGCGGAAGACCGCCTCTCCCCCGCCGCACCGCCGACGGGTGCCGCGAACGGCGCCCGCTCCCGTCGCTACCATGCCGGGGGTCAACCGTACGGTCCGGGAGGGGCTCCGCGTGACGGCGAAGCAGGGGGCGCCAGAGGTCGACGGTGCGCCGCGGCTGTCCGAGCTGATGCCGTGGTCCGTGCCGCCGCTGCGGCTCGGGCGCTCATGGGTGAGGGCGCCGGACGCGGCCACGCTGCGCGCCCGGTGGAAGGCGCTGGTGGACGCCGGGGACGGGGCGGCCCGCGCGCGGCTGTTTCGGCCGTCGCGGGCCCGGACGCCGGATTCCGCGGTCGGCCAGCTGCCGGGGCAGGCCACCCCCACCGGGCCGCTGTCCCGGGCGGGCGGGCCGTGCCCGGAACCGGTGCCGGTGCTGCACGGCCCCTTCGACCGGCAGTGGTTGCTGCCCGACCACCGGATGATCGACGCGGCCCGGCCGGAGTTGTGGCGGGTGGCCGACGAACGGCAGCTGTTCGCCGTGGAGTTGGGGCACGTACCGCAGTCGCCGGGGCCCGCCGTGGTCTGCTCCGACCTGCTGCCGGACGGGCACTCCCCGGCCGGCCGGCCCGGCCGGATCCGCCCCCTCTACCGACGCCCCGGCGGCACCGAGCCCAATCTCGCCCCCGGCCTGCCGGAGCTGCTGGCCCGCCGCCTGGACCGCCCCGTCGCACCGACCGACCTGCTCGCCTGGATCACCGCCACGGCCCGCCACTCCCCCGACGGCGCCGCGGTCGCGCTCACCGCCGACCCCGCCCTCTGGGACCGCGGTGTCGCGCTCGGCGAGCGCCTGCTGTGGCTGCACACCCGGGGCCGGTACGCGAGCCGCCACGCGCCCGGCCGCCCAGCCGGCGAGCGGCCCCGGATGCCGGGCGGCCGGCGGCCGTACGTACGGGCCGCGCTGCCCGCCCGCGGCCTGCCGGACACCGCGGCGTACGACGCCGAGGAGGAGGCGCTGCTGGTCGGCGGCGGCCGGATCGCGCCGGTGCCGCGCGGTGCCTGGGAGTTCTCCGCGGGGGGCGTCCGCGTGCTGGAGGCGTGGTTCGCCCAGCGGGGCGCCGCCGCACCGGACACCGAGGCCGCGGACGGCGGTGCGCTGGCGGCGCTGCGTCCCGCCGGCTGGCCGCAGGAGTGGACGTCGGAGCTGCTGGAGCTGCTCACCGTCCTGGCACTGGTGGCCGAACTCCGGCCGGATGTAGGAAGGTTGGCGCGGGAGGTGGCCGCAGGGCCGCAGATCGGCGGGGCGGAGCTGCGGGCGGCGGGGGTGCTGCCGGTGCCGGACGCCGCGCGCCGGCCGGCCTCCGTGCTCGACCATCACGAGGAGGGGCCGAACGGCCAGTTCGCGCTCTTGTGACGCGCGGGGCGGGGTGCCGGGGGGAGCGCCGGCGGGAGCGGACCGCATCCGGGCGCGCGGGGCCGGGCACACGCCGGGCACACAAAGGGCCACCCGTCACGGCGTGACGGGTGGCGAGAAGGGGACACCGGGCGGCAGCGCTGCGCCGGGAAGGGACGATGAGTCGCCTGTGCCCGTGGTGCCGCTTCAGGGACGGCTCAGCCGTGGCCTCCGAAGAGCGAGCGGCGCAGCCTGCGCAGCGGCGCGAACAGCGACACCCGGGCGCCGCGGCTCCTCCTCGTGCGCGAGTGATCACGCGCGGTGAGCTCCTGCATCAGCGACGTCGCGCCCTCTGCCTCACGCTGCGGGATGGCGGGTCCGCCGAGCACCGCGAGATGCCGGTCGAGACGCGCGCTGGACGCGCTGCTTCCGCATGTGATGGCAGGGACTCGCGCCCTGCTGCGCACTGTTATCTGTTCCATGAATCTCCCCACCCGTACGAGGGCACCCGGCCAACGGGCAGAGTAACCCTATCTCTCTTGGAGGACACGCGTGCAGACCGGTCAACGGATTCACCTGCCTTGCTGTGACGTTGACGAACACCATACGGAATGTCACGTACAGCGCGTGTACCAGGGCGAGTTGAGCGACCGTCGGGACGGCCTGACGGCCCGTGGGGCATTGGAGCGCGGAGGAGGCGCCGACCCTCCTCCGCGCCCCGTGTGCGCGGGATTACGCAGCGGAGCCGAGCACCGGGAGATAGCCGCGGGACTGACCGGCCGCCGTGGGGTGGTAGGACTCGTCGACGGGGAAGGTCACGCTGTGCAACCACGGACTGCCCGAGCACAGCTCATGGCCGGCGAAGGCCCTGTTGACATCGGCGAATGTGAAGTGATGGTCGGCGGCGCGCTTGGCGAGGACGCCGTTGATGTCGTCGGCGGCGGCGTCGATGGCGGCGCGGGACTTCTCCGTCAGCCCGGCGGCGCAGTCGCCGTTGAGTTTGTAGAAGCGCGGATAGCCCAGCACGACGACCCGGGCCGACGGTGCCTTGTGGGCGATGGCGGCGTAGACGGTGTCGAGCTTGCCGGGGAGCGTGTTCTCGATGTAGGTGCGCGCCTGGCCGACCCGGGCCAGGCAGGCGCTCTCGCCCTGGAGCGTACAGGTCTCCATGGTGTCGGCGAATCCGGCGTCGTTGCCGCCGACGGTGATGCTCACCAGGCCCGTGCCGGAGTTGAGCCCGCCGAGCTGACCGCTGACGACATCACCCGTTCGGGCCCCTGAACAGGCGTCGAACGAGAAGGACGCGGGCCGGTGCGCGGCGGCCCAGAGGGCGGGGTACGCCTTGGTGCTGCGCTTGCACGAGCCGCTGCTGCCGTCGTAGCTGCCGGCTCCGACGCCGGAGGAGTAGGAGTCGCCGAGGGCCACATAGCCGGCGGCGTGCGGGAGTTGGGCGGATACCGCGGCGCTCGCGCCGGTGAGCGCGAGCGCCGGGGTGACGAAGAGGACGGATGTCAATGCCGCATATCGGGACAGTCTCATGGAACCTCCCATAGCAGGATCTCTGCCTGATCCGTCGTACCAAGACTCGCGAGTAGCCGGAAGTGTCCATGCCAAAAGTCGTACAGAGTTCATGACAAATCCGTCGTTCCGTCAGGATCTCCCACGCGGCGGCATTGCCGTGCCATGACGCGCATATGACACCCCGTTGGGACTCCGGACAGCCGAGTGCGGCTCATCGCGTCCTTCGACGGTCGATCACGGACTTTCCGAAACGGCCGATTACGTACATGCCACGGGCGGGTGTCACCCGGGCGTCGACGGCGCCGGCGTCCGCATCTCCCCCGGGACTTCGGCGGCCGGCCGGCGACCCGTCAGCCTTCGGCGCTCCGGCCGTGCGCGAGACCGGGCACCAGCAGTGCCGTGGCCGCGACGGTGAACGCCACCAGCAGCACCACCAGCGGCGGACGGGTGCCCAGGCCGAGCAGCCAGGCCCCCAGCAGGCCGCCCGCGAGCATCGCGCCCACCGAACTCAACCGCCGGGGCCCCGCACCGCTGCCGTAGCCCAGCCGCCGGTCGCGGCCCAGCGGGGAGCCGCTCACCAGGGCCGTCATCACCCGGGTCTCCACCGTGGTGGTGAAGTCGGGGGCGGCCACCCGCATCGCGGTGACGTTGCGCACCCCCATCGCCGCCGCCATCAGGCCGATCACGGCGTAGCGCTGACCGGTCGCCAGGTCACCGCCCGGCCCGGACTCCCAGCCCGTGGCCGCCGCCGCGACCAGCAGCGCCGCCTCGACCAGCAGGGCCACCGGGAACCACGGCCGCCGCCGGGCCGCCAGCCCCGACTCCACCCGGGCCCCGAGGGCCGCGCCCACCAGGAACGCGCCGAGCGAGACCACCGTGGCCGCCACCGGCAGCCCGCCCTGTCCGGCGATACCGAAGCCGAGGAAGAGCAGATTGCCGGTCTGGGTGGCGATGAAGACATGGCCGAGCGCCAGGAAGCTGACGGCGTCGAGTACACCGGTGACCAAGGTCAGGCAGACCAGGACCACGGTCAGGGCAACTCCGCTCGGCGGCTCCACGGCCACGGCTCCTTCCACCGGGTCACGGCGCCGCCAGCCGGGCAGCCGCGTGCCGACAGTCTCCGGAGCCGCCCGGCCGCCACCGGGCCATTGCGCCGTCTGTGGGCGCCCCGCGCGTCTTGACGGCCCTTCGAGCGCTGCGTCACATTGAGGCCCGGCATCCGGCGCTTATGGGGGGTAAAGCTGCCAATGCACACCCACACCATGCACCACACCTGCCCCGGCGAGGGCCCCACCGAGCGATCCGCCCAACAGCCCGCCGACCGGCGGTCCGACGGCCCGTACGGCGGCCCGCCCAGCAGCCCGCCGCCCGACGACCGACCGCGCAGCCCTGCCGCGTCGCTCGTCGCGGGGGCCGCCTTCGGAACCGCCGCGACGGGCGCCGTCCTGTCGATCGGCGACATCGGCTCACCGCTGCGCGCACCGTTCACGCTCTTCTTCCTGCTGATGGCGCCGGCCGCCGCGATCGCCGCGGCGCTCGGCCGGATGGATCCGCTCGGCCGCGCGGTGGTCGCCGGGGCCGGGGCGCTCGCGGTCGATCTGCTGGTGGCCCAGACGATGCTGGCGCTGCACGTCTGGTCGGTACGCGGCGGGGTGCTCGCGGTGGCGGCGCTGAGCGGCGCCGGGCTGCTGCTGAGCGCGATACGGCGGCGGGCCCGGCGCGGCCGCCGGGACCGGGTGGAGTGACGTGGACCTTGCCGTACTGCGTCCCGGCGAGCTGACCGGGGCCGACCGGGAGGTCTGGCGGGCCCTGCAGTCCGAGGCCCGCGCGCTGGGCGCACCGCAGCTGGCGAACCCCTTCCTGGCACCGGAGTTCACCCTCGCCGTGGGCCGCTGCCGGCCCGGGGTGCGGATCGCGGTGGTCCACGAAGGCGCCGGGCCGGTGGCCTACCTGCCGTTCGAGCGGACGGCGCTGGGCGTGGGGCGGGCGATCGGCCTGGGGCTCTCCGACGCGCAGGGGGTGGTCCACCGTCCCGGATTCCACTGGGACGCCCAGGAGTTGATCCGGGCATGCGGACTGTCGGTACTGGAGTTCGATCATCTGGTGGAGGGTCAGGAGCCTTTCGGCAGCCGGAAGTTCCCCGTATTCGGGTCTCCGGTCGTCGACGTGGACCGGGGGTTCGACGCGTATCTGCGGCAACTGCGTGCCCGGTCGTCGAAGTTCGTCCGCACCACCTTCGCCAAGGAGCGCAAGCTCGGCCGGGACGTCGCACCGGTCCGGTTCGTCCACGACGAGCGCGACCCCGCGGTGCTGCGCACGCTGATGCGCTGGAAGTCGGCGCAGTACCGCAGGACCGGGCGCAGCGACCGGTTCGCGCACCCGTGGATCGTGCGGCTCATGGAGCAGCTGTTCCACACCCGTACGGAGTCGTTCACCGGTCTGCTGTCGGTGCTGTACGCCGGGGACCGGCCGGTGGCCGCGCACTTCGGGCTGCGGTCGCCGTCGGTGCTCGCCTGCTGGTTCCCGGCCTACGACCCGCGGTTCGCGAGGTTCTCGCCCGGGTTGGTGCTGCATCTGCGGATGGCGGAGGCGGCGGCCGCGGACGCGCTGGCGTATCTGGACCTGGGGCGCGGCGCGAAGGACTACAAGAACTCCCTGAAGACACGTGAACTAACGGTCCACGAAGGGATGGTGATGAGGCGTCATCCTGTTGCGCTGGGTCACGTGGCCCGGCGCGCGCCGGTGCGCGCGCTGCGGCACGCCGTACTGGCCAGGCCGGAGCTGTCCGGGCCCGCGGACCGCCTGCTCAAGAGGGTGGGGCGGCTCCGCACGGGGCGGTGAGGGGCGGTCGCGGCGGCGGAGGGAGCGCGGCCGGGCGCCGGCGCACTCCAGTCCGTCCCGGCCAATGGCGCGAAAGGGGACTTGCCATAGGAGGTATTGCTTTAAAGTCCCGTTCGTCAATATCGTCGCACATCCACCCGCATCGGATGATCACGGCACGGCTTCCCCTGGGGAGGGCGCCGGCCACGCGGTGAGCCGTCCGGCGCGGGGCGCGGTGGGGGGGTCCCATGCGCCCGGTCCTCGCAGGCTGTCCGCTGCCTGCCGGGGGCCGGAACACGACCGCGCGGCCGAGTGCGCGCATGCCAACTCACCTTGTTCGCACGGCAGTCGATCGCCGCCTGCACCGCCTGCCGCACCGAACGGGGTGGGCACCCCCCTTTCGCCCCGGACCGCAAGCCGGACCGCCCGGAGACGGGCGGTCCACCGAAAGCTCCACCGGACGTCTCACCGGACGAGAGGGAAACCGCCCATGAGCTCCTTCCTTCGCCCTGCCGACGCGGACGAACCGTCGCCGCTGACCGTGGTGCCCGACCGCTCCGCCTACCGTCCCGTCTCCTGCCACCTCGCCATCACGCCGCCGGTGAGCGTCGTCATCCCGGCGATGAACGAGGCGGCGAACCTTCCGTACGTCTTCCGGACCCTGCCGGACTGGATCCACGAAGTGGTCCTGGTCGACGGGAACTCCACCGACGACACCGTCCGGGTCGCCCGCGAGCTGTGGCCCGGCGTCACCGTCGTCACCCAGCGCGGCAGGGGCAAGGGGGACGCCCTGATCAGCGGCTTCGCGGCGTGCACCGGCGAGATCATCGTGATGGTCGACGCGGACGGGTCGGCCGACGGCCGGGAGATCGTCAGCTATGTCTCGGCGCTGGTCTCCGGGGCCGACTTCGCCAAGGGGTCGCGCTTCGCCAACGGGGGCGGCACGGACGACATGACGCCGGTGCGCCGGCTGGGCAACCGGGTGCTGACCGCCCTCGTCAACCTCAAGTTCGGCGCCCGCTACACCGACCTGTGCTACGGCTACAACGCCTTCTGGCGGCACTGCCTGGACCGGATAGCCCTGGACTGCGCCGGGTTCGAGGTCGAGACGCTGATGAACATCCGGGTGGTCAAGGCGGGTCTGCGGGTCCAGGAGATCCCCAGCCACGAGTACATCCGCATCCACGGCGCCAGCAATCTGCGGGCGGTACGCGACGGGCTGCGGGTGCTGCGGGTGATCCTGCGCGAGCGGGGCGCCAGGCGGAAGCCGGCCGCCCGGCCCGCGCTGATCGCCGGGGACGTGCGGTGACGGGGCCCGGGGGCTCGGGCCCGAGAGTGTCGGTCGTGATCTGCGCGCACACCCAGGAGCGGTGGGCGGACGTGCTGGCGGCGGTGGCGTCGGTGCGGGACCAGTCGTATCCCGCGGCCGAGGTGCTGGTGGTCGTCGACCACCACGACGCGCTGCTGGCGCGGCTGCGGGAGCACTTCGGCGGCGCGGGCGACCGGCCCGCGCCCCCGACTCCCCCGCGGATCATGGCCAATTCGGGGCCCCGCGGGCTCTCCGCGGGGCGCAACACCGGTATCGCCGCGGCCACCGGCGACGTCGTCGCGTTCCTGGACGACGACGCGGTGGCCGAGCGGGACTGGCTGCGGCACCTCGCGGCGGCGTACGCGGACCCGGCGGTGCAGGCGGTCGGCGGGCGCACCGAACCGGTGTGGGCGTCGGGACGCCGGCCCCGGTGGTTCCCCGCCGAGTTCGACTGGGTGGTGGGGTGCACCTACCGCGGACTGCCGCCGGGGAAGGTGCGGGTGCGCAACGTGCTCGGCGGCAACGCGTCGTTCCGCACCCGGGTGTTCGACCTGGTCGGCGGGTTCACCACCGGCATCGGCCGGGACGCCGGGCGGCGTCCGCTGGGCGGCGAGGAGACCGAGCTGTGCATCCGGATCACCCAGGCGCTGCCGGACGCGGTGCTGCTGATCGACGACCGGGCGGTCATCCACCACCGGGTGCCCGCCGTACGGGAGCGCTTCGGCTACTTCCGCGGCCGGGCCTACGCGGAGGGGCTGTCCAAGGCACTGGTGGCGCGGAGCGTCGGCGCGCGGGACGGGCTGGCGGCGGAGCGCCGCCACACGGCCCGGGTGCTGCCCGCGGGGGTGCTGCGCGGTCTGGGGGACGCCCTGCTGGGACGGCCCGGCGGGCTCGTCCGGGCCGGTGCGATCGTTGCGGGGGCGACGGCCGCGGCGGGCGGCTACGCGGTGGGCAGGCTGCGGTACCGGTCAACGGTGGTCCCCCGTACGGGAGTCGGGGGACCGCCGACCGCTCCGACCGCTCCGTCCTCCCCGAACACACCGGCGCACGGGGAGGCCGCGGCATGATTCCCCCCGGTGCGGAGACCGTTCCCCAAGCTCTCGAATCTGCTCGAACAGGGGAGGCCCCAATCACCGGAGCAGCCGACGCCACGGCGCCCGTGCCGATCCTCATGTACCACGCGGTGACCCCCGCCCCGGCGCCCGCCATGAGGGAACTGTCGGTCACCCCCGAGGCGTTCGCGGACCAGATGGCGGTGCTGGCCGCCCGCGGCTTCACCCCGCTGACCACCGCCGCGCTGGCGGCGGCCTGGCGGGACGGCGGCCCGCTGCCGTCCCGGCCGGTGCTGATCACCTTCGACGACGGCTACGCGGGCGTCCACCGCCATGCGCTGCCCGTCCTCGCCCGGTACGGCCACCCGGCCACCCTCTTCGCCGCGACGGGCTGGCTGCGCGGCCGGCACGCCACCGGGGGCGCGCCGGACACCATGCTCGGCTGGGACGAGATACGGGAACTGGCCGCTGCCGGCGTGGAGATCGGCGGGCACAGCCACCGCCATCCGTCGCTGGACGCGGTCGGCGAGGAGCGGCTGTGGCAGGAGGTCGCGCGCTGCCGGGAGATCATCGCCGAGGAGACCGGGACGGCGCCGGAGTCGTTCGCCTACCCCTACGGCCACTCCAGCGGGCGGGTGCGGCGGACGGTGCGGGCGCTGGGCTTCCGGCAGGCGCTGGCGGTGCGCAACGCGCTCGCCGAGCCGCGGCAGGGGCCGTACGCGCTGGCCCGGCTGACCGTCCGGCGGCACACCGGCATCGCGGAGTTCGCCCGGCTCGTCGAAGGGCGCGGGATCGGGCGGACGTTCGCCCGGGACCGGGTGCTCACCAAGGGGTACGCGATGGTGCGCCGCACCCGGCAGGTGGTCCGGCGTGACTGACACGACCACGTGGGCCGAGGAGCGCACCGGCCCGGAGCGGGCGGGCGACGGGCGCGACGCGGGGCGGGGCGGGCACGGCCCGCTCTTCCGCAACGCCTATGCGCTGATGCTCAACACCGGTGTCTCCGGGCTGCTCGGCCTCGGGTTCTGGCTGGTCGCCGCCCGCTACTACACAGCGGACGCGGTCGGCCAGGGCTCGGCGGCGATCGCCGCGATGAAGCTGCTGGCCGGGCTGGCCGCGGTGACGCTGACCGGCACGCTCGCCCGCTTCATCCCGGTCGCCGGGCACACCACCGCCCGCCTGGTGCGGCGCAGTTACGCCGGCAGCGCCGCCGTGGTGGCCCTCGCCGCGGCCGTCTTCCTGCTCACCCTCGACGACTGGGGCCCGTCCTACCGCTTCCTGCACGGGCCCTGGGGCGGCCTCGGCTTCACCGCGGCGGTGGTCGCCTGGTCGCTGCTGACCCTCCAGGACGCGGTGCTGACCGGGCTGCGCAGCGCGCTGTGGGTGCCGGTCGGCAACCTCGCGTTCTCGGCGGTGAAGCTGGGGCTGCTGGTGCTCTTCGCGGCGGCGCTGCCGGCCGCCGGGGTCTTCGTCTCCTGGGCCGCGGCGATCGCGGTGTCGGTGCTCCCGCTGGGCCGGCTGGTCTTCCGGCGGCTGATTCCCGGGCACGTAGGGGCCACCGGGCCGGGCGCCCGGCCGCCGACGCTGCGCCAGATGGCCCGCTTCCTGGCCGGCGACTGCACCGGCTCGCTGTTCTCGCTGGCCGTCGTCTACTTCGTTCCGGTCCTGGTCGCCGCGCAGGTCACCGCGGCGGACAACGCGTACTTCTACATCACCACCACCATCGCGGGCACGGTCAACCTGCTCGCCCTCAACATGGGCGCCTCGCTGACCGTCGAGGGCGCCCACGACCCGGCCCGGCTGGCCCACAACACCCGGGCCGCGCTGCGCCGGATGACCCGGATCATGCTCCCGGTCTGCGTCGGCCTGTTCGTGGGCGCGCCCCACGTCCTGGGGGTCTTCGGCCCGGAGTACGCCGAGGCGGCGACCCCGCTGCTCCGCTGGTTCGCGGTGGGGGCCGCGCTGCGGGTCGTCATGGAGGTCCACTTCGCGGTGCTGCGCGCGCAGAACCGGACCTCCGGACTGGCCGGTCTCCAGGGCCTGTTGTGCGCCCTGGTGCTCGGGCTGACCGTGGTGCTGCTGCCGCGGATGGGCCTGACCGGCGCGGGGCTCGCCGAGGTCGCCAGCCTGACGGTGATCGTCGCGGTGGCCGGCGTGCGGTTGCGGCGGGTGCTGCGCGGGGAGGCGGGCGGCGGGCTGGACGGGCGGCCGAGGGCGGCGGTGGTCCGGGCGCCGGTGCAGGCGGTCGCACCGGACGGGGACCTGGCGGACCTGGCGGTGTACGGGGACCAGGGGGACGGGCCGTCCTGGGACGCGCCCCGGGCCGAGCCGGAGCCGACGCCCCACAAGCCGCGCGGCGACCGGGGGCGCCTGCTGCCGCTGGGCGTCGCGGTGCTGGCGGGCACCGCCCTCGCGCTGTACTGGCTGCCGCTCGGCGGTATGGGCGACGCCGACCTGGACCGGATGGGCGGGCTCGGGCTGCTCTCCGTGCTGCCGGCCGCCTCCCTGGCCGGTGTCGCCCTGCTGATCGCGGCGTACGGCTGCGCCCTGTGGCTGCCCCGGCCGCGCCCCGTGCTGCTGACCACCGTCCTGCTGCTCACGGTGTTCTCGCTGCACGCCCTCCCGGCCGTACTGGAGAGCGTGCCCCGCTTCCCCACCGCCTGGCAGCATCTGGGCTTCCTCGACTACCTCGGGCGGACCGGCACCGCCGTACCGGACCTGGACGCCCGCTGGAGCTGGCCGGGGTTCTTCGCCGGGGCGCGGTTCATGGCCGGGGCGTGCGGCGTCACGGACTTCACCGAGGTGCTGCGCTGGTGGCCGACGGTCCTCGAACTCCTCTACCTGGCACCGCTGTTCCTGCTCCTGCGGGCCGTACGGGCGAGCTGGCGGGCGAAGTGGTGCGCGGCCTGGCTGTTCGCGCTGTGCGGCTGGGTCGGCCAGGACTACTTCTCACCGCAGGGCTTCACCTACCTCCTCTACCTGGTGTTCACGGCGATCCTGCTGGTGTGGTTCCGCGCGCCGGGGCCGCCGTCCCGGGGGGACCGCATCCCGGGCGAGGCGGCGGCCGCCCCCGCCGGCCGCGGCCGGCGGGTGACACTGCTCGCGGTGCTCGTCGCCCTCTTCGCCGCCGCGGTCGCGGGCCACCAGCTCACCCCCTTCGTCATGCTCGGGGTGCTGACCGTGCTGGTGCTCGCCGGCCGGTCGGAGCCGCGCGGGCTGCCGCTGCTGTGCGGGGTGCTGGTCGCGGCGTGGGTGGGGTTCCTGGCCGAGCCGTACTGGTCGGGGCACTTCGACGAGCTGTTCGGCGGCCTCGGGGGCGTCGGCGGCAACGTCGCCTCGTCCGTCACCGACCGGATCGGCGGCGACCCCACCCACCAACTGGTCCTCTACACCCGGGTGGCGCTGGCCGGCGGCGTGCTGGCGCTGGCCTGCTGGGGGATGCTGCGCCGGCGGGCGGCCGGCTACTCGGATCGCTCGCTCCTCGTCCTGGCCGCCGTCCCGTTCCTGGGCTTCGGCATGCAGTCCTACGGCGGCGAAATGGCGCTCCGGGTCTTCCTGTTCACGCTGCCCGGCGCCTGCGTGCTGGCGGCCCTGGGGCTCTTCCCGCGCGACGCCGGGGCGGCCCGCGGCGGCCTGCGCGCCGCCCTCGGTCCGCTCGCCGCCCTGCTGACGGGTCTGCTGCTGGCGTTCGGCTTCCTCGTCGCCCGCTGGGGCAACGAGCCGTTCGAGCGCGTCCGGCCCGGCGAGGTCGCGGCGATGGACTACGTCTACGCCCACGACCGGCCGACCGCCCGCCTGCTGTGGCTGAGCCCCGACCCCGCCAACAGCGTGACCCCCGAACTCCCCTGGGGCGCCCGGGACATGGAGCGGGTCCAGTACCAGCCGGTGTCGGCCCTCCGCGACCCGTCCCAAGTGGCCCCGGTGCTCGACGCCCTGCGGAGGGCCGGCCCGCAGTCGTATCTGGTCGTCAACCACGCCCAGGCCGAGTCGCTGCGCCTCGACTCGGGCTTCGGGGAGCACTGGGAGCAGCGGCTGCGCGCCGCCCTGGACGCCCGCCCCGATCTCCGCCGGGTGGTGTCCAACGCCCATGCCGCGGTCTACGAGTCGACCCGCCGGACGCCGGGCGTGATCCCCTCCCCCCGCCCCGGCCCGGCCGGACCGCTGGTGACCTGGACACCGTGGTCGGTGCTCGGCGCGCTGGCGGCGCTCGCGGTGGTCCTGCTGCTGTCCGCCCGCGAGGTGCTCCGGATCGCCGCCCCGCCCGGCGAGCGCCGGCTCCACCGGCTCCAGGGCCTGTTCTGGTTCGCCCTGCCCCTGCTGGTGGTGTTCCTGGCATCGCTGGTCCAGCGCTTCGCGACGATGTCGTAGCCGTCGCGGCGGGCGCCGGGGAGGGACACCGGGGGTGCGGCGAGGGGGTCAGGAGCGACGGTCGAGCCAGCGCACCGCGTAGGCGTCGAGCGTCACCGTCCGCCCCTCCACCGTCACCGTGGCAGGCCGGTCCGCGGTGTTGACGAGCATGACCGTGTGGTCGCCGCCGAGCACCCGGACCGCCGGATCCGCTTCCCCGCCGCGCACCGTGCGGACGGGCGGGCGCACCCGGCCGTCCGGCGGGAAGGCCCGGGAGAACCGCATCAGCAGGTCCAGCATCGGCAACTCCCGCCCGCCGCCGTCCTGTTCGGTACTGCTCCACAGGCAACCGGGACACGGGGCGTCGGGGTCCTCGCTCTCCGGGTTCCAGTACAGCCCGCTGGTCGCGCCCCCGGCCGCCATCTCCATCAGCGCGGCGGCCCGCACCGCGAGCCGCTCGGGCCCGCTCCATCCGGGGTCGTGCCGGGCGCCCTCCTCCTCGCCCGCCTCCACGTACCACTCCGCCCACCACAGCGGCAGCCCGGTCTCCTTGCGCACCCAGCGCCCCACGTCGGCGAACTTCAGGGTCGCCAGGAACGGGTCGTCCTGCGCGTAGTGCCCGTCCTTGGTGTAGCTGGAACCGTCGACGACGACGTAGTCCGCCCCCGCCTTGTGCCGGTTCCAGTAGCGGAGCGCGTCGACCGTCCGCCGGTCGAGGCTTCCCCAGGAGCCCTGGACCTCGGACGCGTACGTCCGGTCTCCGGGCAGGTAGCTGTCCATCACCAGATACGGCCCGCCCACCTGGATGCCCTTGTCCACCCTCTTCAGCTCCCGGTAGACGAGGTTGTAGAGCCGGGTGTAACCCTCGTAGTCCCAGCGGCCCTTGTCGTCGTCGAAGAAGCCCTTGAACTCGTTCCAGACCAGGTAGTGCCGGACCTCGGGGTACCGGCGGGCGATCTTTCCGGCCAGCGCGGCGAAGTCGGCGTAGTGCGCCGGGTCGGGGGCCTGCTCCAGCCTGCTCCAGTCGGTGCTCCCGGACCGGCCGCCCTTCATCCAGTCGGGGGCGCCGCACAGCGTCAGCACGGGCGTGCCGCCGGAGCGCCGGATCAGCGCGATGCGGCGGTCCAGATCGGCGAAGTCGTAGTGTCCGGGGCTCGGTTCGGGGCTGTCCGCGCCCCACCCCATGATGTGCTGGTTCTGCGGCATGGGGGTGCCGGACAGCAGCCGGGTGACCCGGTCCGTGGCGGTCCCGCTCCCCCGGTCCGCGCTGAACTGGGTATGGGTGAAGCCCCATCCGACGACCGGCCCCGCCGCCCGTTGCGACATCCCGCGCTCACCGCCCCTCCCGCACATCACCAGCAGCAGCGCCAGCGCCGCCAGCCCGACCACCACCGCGACCCCGACGGCCGTACCCCGCCGCCCGTGCAGGACCGCACCGTCCCGTAGGCCGGTCCGACGGAGCCGGCCGCGGTGCGCCGGATGCCCCGGGCGGCCCTGGCGTTCCCCAGCACGACGTCGCACGACGGACCACAGTAGGGCGGCCGGGTCCGGCGCGGCCAGGGCGCACCGAGGGCGTATCCGGCGCCGGATCCGCCGTATTCGGACGGGCATTCGGCCGGGTGCCCGGTGGTGCGGCACGTGCCGGGCGACGCCGGATAATCCATGTACGCGGCGGCCCGTGGTGGCGGATCATGGCGGCATGTGTGCCGATCACGTCCAGCCCTCCCCCACCGAAGCGTCGCTCCCGCTCCGGCTCACGATGGACGACAGCGATTCGCCGTCCGACGTCGTCGACGCGCTGTTCCTGGGGCGTTTCGCCAACGGCGAGCAGCCGTACGCCCGCAGCCGGTCGGTGGACCGGGTCAAGGCCGGGCTGACGCTGCTGCCGCCCGGCGTCCGGATCCTGCGCGCGGCACGCGACGACGACCGCAGCGCCACGCTCGCCGAGGGCGACGGCTTCACGCTGCTGGTCTCCCGCTGGAACCGCGGCGCCGACGTCACGGTCACCGCCGTCACCGACGCGCTCGCCGAGAAGGTGCTGGCGCAGTCCGCGGACGGCGCGGAGGACGAACCGGAACCGCAGCCGGAGAACGTCCCGATGGGCTTTTGGTACTTCTCCCCGCGCCGCGGCCCGCACCGCACCTCCCGCCAGATCACCGCCGGCACGTGGGAGGAGATCCGCCCCAACTACACCGCGCCGGTGGCCGACGCGATGGACCGGCTGATGAAGGTGGCGCCCGAGCAGATCGCCGGCCGGCTGCTGTTGCTGCACGGCCCGCCCGGTACGGGCAAGACCTCCGCGCTGCGGACGCTCGCCCGGTCCTGGCGCGACTGGTGCCAGGTGGACTGCGTACTCGACCCGGAGCGGCTCTTCAACGACGTCGGCTACCTCATGGACATCGCCATCGGCGAGGACGACGTCACCGGCCGGAGCCGCTGGCGGCTGCTCCTCCTGGAGGACTGCGACGAGCTGATCCGCGGCGAGGCCAAGCACACCGCGGGCCAGGCGCTCTCCCGGCTGCTCAATCTCACCGACGGCCTGCTGGGCCAGGGCCGCAACGTCCTGGTCGGCGTCACCACCAACGAGGACCTGGAGCGGATGCACCCCGCGGTGGTCCGCCCCGGCCGCTGCCTGGCCCGTATCGAGGTCGGTCCGCTGACCCGCGGGGAGGCCGTCGGCTGGCTGGGCGCGGAGGAGGGCATCGGCCGCGACGGCGCCACCCTGGCCGAGCTCTACGCGCTGCGCCGCGGCACCCGGCCCGCCTCGGTCCCGGCCCAGGACACGGGCGCGGACGCGGGGCTGTACCTCTAGCGCGGCGGCGGCCGTCCCGGCCCTTCCTCCTGTCCGCCCCGGTACGGCTCCCCCGCGCTCCGGGTGATCGCCAGGATCGCCATGTCGTCGTCGCGGGGGCCGCCGGTCCAGTGCTCGACGTCGTGGAGGAGGGCGTCGATGGCCTGCTCCGGGCGGCGGAACGGGCCCCGGCCGCCGAGTCCGGCCGCCGGTTCGTAGAACTGTCCGGAGCGGTTCCTGGCCTCGGTCACCCCGTCGGTGATCAGCAGCAGGGTGCCGCCGGGCGGGAACGGCCAGGTGTCCGGCTCCGGCCGCGGCACGCCCAGGCCGCTCATGCCCAGTGGAAGGCCGGGGTCGGCCGGATCCAGCGCGCACACCGCGGTGCCCCGGAGCAGATAGGGCGCGGGATGGCCGCAGTTCAGCAGCCGTACGCGGTCCGCACCCGGGGTGATCTCACCGAGCAGGGCCGTGACGAACCCCTCCGTCCGGACTGCCTCCTCGCGGTGCGAGCCCTCCTTGAGCAGGGCATGTTCCAGGGCCCCGGCCAGTGCCGTGAGGTCGGGTGCCCGGTCCGCCTCCACGCGGAACGTGCCGAGCAGTACGGAGACCACGCCGACCGCGCCCATCCCCTTGCCCCGCACGTCCGCGATCAGCAGCCGGGTGCCGTAGGGCGTGCCCTGCACCGCGTAGGCGTCCCCGCCGATCTGCGCCTCGACCTCCGCCGCGTGGTAGACCGCCGCGACGGTCAGCGGGCCGATTCGCGCCGGCGGCTGGGGCAGCACCGCACGCTGGGCGGCCTCCGCGACGGAACGGGCCTGTTCCAGTCGGCGCCCGTAGTGGGCGACCACCCGGTTCACCCCGACCCCGACGAGCGCGATGAGCACCACGTTGATCAGGGTGCGGGTGCCGACCGGGCGGCCGAAGTACCCGTCCCTGATCGTCAGTACCACCTCGATCAGGACCATGGCCGCGCCGGCGGCGATGGTGCGCCGGAGCGAGAACAGGGCTCCCGTCACCATGACGCCGGCGGACAGCAGCGCGTCCCCGGCGTACTCCGTCGGTGTCAGGGCGTCCCCGGCCGCCCCGGCGACGATCAGTACGACCGGCACGATCGCGACGTACCAGGGCAGCCTCCTGGAGGAAGGTTCCATCCGCGTCCCCTGTCCGACGCCGGCCGGTTCAAGCCCTATCAGCGATCATATGCACCGTTTTCCGGGGCGGGCCCGCCGGCTTTCAGGCGTACAGGTCGCGGAGGCGTACGGACAGGCAGGTCACGCACCCCTCCAGCTTCTCGAACTCGCCGATGTCCACGGGCACCGGCCGGTAGCCGAGGTCGGTGAAGAGCCGTGCGGTGCGGGGCGCCGAGGCGGCCATCAGGAGCCGGCGGCCGCCGAGGAGGACGACATGCGAACCGGCCTCCTCCGGGACGGGCCGGAAGCGCGGGAACACCGCGGGGTCGTCGACCAGCGGGGGGTAGCCGATGACGGTGCCGTCGGGCAGGGCGGTGACCGCGGACTTCAGATGGAGCACCCGGCTGACCGGCACGGCGACCACCCGGGCACCCAACGGCTCGAAGACGGAACGGAGTTGGCGTACCCCCTCGGCGTTGGTACGGCCGCCGCGGCCCACGTACACGGTGTCGCCGACCTTGAGGACGTCGCCGCCGTCGAGTGTGCCGGGCGCGCGGATCTCGTTGAGCGAGCAGCCGAGCGCCTCGGCCGCCGCACGGGCCGCGGCGACCTCGGGCTTGCGGGAGTCGGCGCCGGGGCGGGCGAGCAGGGCGACATTGCGGAAGACGACCATGGTGTCCTCGACGAAGACCGCGTCGGGGCAGTCGTCGGCGGGGTCCACCTCGGTGATCCGCCAGCCGTGGTCGCGCAGCACCCGGACGTACTCCTCCCACTGGCCGAGCGCCCGCGCCGGGTCCACCGGCCGCCGGTCGACATGGGTGACCAGGCCCTCGGCGAGGCGGGGGCCGGGGCGGCGGACGAGGGCGTGCCGGCTGGGCATGGGCGGGTCCTTCCGTCAGGAGGGGCGGCGCGGCGCCCGGCGGGCGGCGCGTCAGGCATCGGCTCCGTACGCGGCACGCAGCGCGTTCTCGACGGCGGTGCGGGCGGCATGTCGGTCCAGGCCCAGGCGGTGGGCGCGGCGGGCGTAGGCTTCGGCCGCCGCGGCGGCCTCCCGGTCGGCGGCGTCACCGGCCGCCGCGACGAAGCTGCCGTTGCGGCCGCGGGTCTCGATGACGCCGTCGGTCTCCAGGGCGCGGTACGCCTTGGCGACGGTGTTGGCGGCCAGCCCGAGTTCCTCGGCCAGCCCGCGGACGGTGGGGAGTTTGTAGCCGACCGGCAGACCGCCGTCCCTGGCCTGGTCGGCGATCTGGGTGCGTACCTGCTCGAACGGGGCCTCGGCCGCCGCCGGGTCGATGGTGATCGTCAGGGTCTGCGGGGACACGGTGGCACTCCTGGTACTCGTGGTGGCGCGGGCGGCGGGTGCGCGGGCCCGGGCTCGCGGGGTGCGCGGTTTTGTGGCATCCATTGTGCGTCAGGAGCGGCCACCGTGCCGTGCGGCGGGACGCCTCGGCCCGCCTACAGCTCCAGCGTCGTGCCGGTGGTCCGCAGCCAGGTGTTCATGCCGAGGGCGAGTTCGGCGCCGGGGCGGATGTCGTTGCGCGCGCCGTCGGCGGTGGCCTCGGCCAGCGCTCCGGAGTCCAGCAGCGGGCGGACGGGGGCGTCCCGGTCGGCGGCCAGGGCCTTCAGCTCGGCGCGCAGCGCCTCGTTGTAGTGCGGGTCCTGGGTGCTGGGGTAGGGGCTCTTGACGCGGTCGGCGACCAGGTCGGGCAGGACGTCGCGGGTGGCGGCGCGCAGCAGCGACTTCTCGCGGCCGTCGAAGGTCTTCATCGACCAGGGGGTGTTGAAGACGTAGTCGACCAGCCGGTGGTCGCAGAACGGGACCCGGACCTCCAGGCCGACGGCCATGCTGGCGCGGTCCTTGCGGTCCAGGAGGATCTGCACGAAGCGGGTCAGGTGCAGGTAGCTGACCTCGCGCATGCGGCGCTGATGGCCGGTGTCGCCGTCCAGGTACGGGACTTCGGCGAGCGCCTCGCGATAGCGGAGGTGCTCGTACCCGGGCAGGTCGAGCCGCTTGAGCAGGGCGCGGTCGAGCAGCGCCTCCCGGACCGCGTCGCCGCCGGAGAACCGGCCGGAGACGCCCGCGGCGACCCAGGGGAAGGTGTCGGCGTTGACCGACTCCGGGTCGTGGAACCAGCGGTAGCCACCGAACACCTCGTCCGCGGATTCGCCGGAGAGGGCGACCGTGGACTGCTCGCGGACCGCCTTGAACAGCAGGTAGAGGGAGGTGTCGCCGTCGCCGAAGCCGTTGGGCAGATCGCGGGCGGCGAGCACCGCGCCGCGGTGGCCGGGGTCCATCAGGGCGGCGGTGTCCAGCACGATGTCGTGGTGGTCGGAGCGGACGTGCTCGGCCAGCGCGTGCGCGTACGGGCCGTCGGGGGTGCCGCGCAGGTCGTCGGGCGTGAAGTTCTCGGTGTAGCCGGTGAAGTCGACGGCGAACGAGCGGACCGGGCCGCTGCCCTGGGCGGCCAGCGCCTTGGCGGAGAGCGCGGTGATGGCGGAGGAGTCCAGGCCGCCGGAGAGCAGGGTGCACAGCGGGACGTCGGCGATCAGCTGGCGGGCGACGATGTCGTCGAGCAGCTCGCGGACGCGGGCGACGGTGGTGTCGAGGTCGTCGGTGTGCTCGCGGGCCTCCAGGGCCCAGTAGCGGCTGACGTGCACCCCGTTGCGGTCGACCCGGACGAGGTGACCGGGGCGGACCTCGTGCAGGCCCTTGTAGACGGCGTGGCCGGGCGTCTTGGTGAAGGTGATCAGTTCGGCGAGGCCCTCGGCGTCGACGGCCGGGCGTATGTCGGGGTGGGCGTGGACCGCCTTGGGTTCGGAGCCGAAGAGGACGCCGTCGCGGGTGGGGTGGTAGAAGAGCGGCTTGATCCCCATCCGGTCGCGTACCAGCAGGAGTTCCTCGGTGCGCGGGTCCCAGAGCGCGAAGGCGTACATGCCGTTGAGGCGCTCGGCGAACGCCTCGCCCCACTGGAGGTAGGCGTGCAGCACGACTTCGGTGTCGCTGCTGGTCCGGAAGGTGTGGCCGAGGGTCTCCAACTCGGCGCGCAGTTCGCGGTAGTTGTAGACCTCGCCGCTGTACGTCGTGACGATCAGGGTGCGGCCGTCCCGGTCGACCTGCATGGGCTGCCTGCCGCCGTCGATGTCGATGACGGCGAGCCGGCGGTGGCCGAGCGCGGCGTGGGTGTCGAGCCAGACGCCGGCGGCGTCCGGGCCGCGGCAGGCCATGGTCTGCGTCATCGCCTCAAGGGTGGGGCGCTGCGTCGTCAGGTCGTTGTCGTAGGAGATCCATCCGGTGATTCCGCACATGGTCGCGGCTCCTCCTTCGGTTGCGGCCGGCCGCCGCACTCCCGTCGGCGGCCCGCGTGATCACCGTACGCCCGGTTAGTTGCAGTGGCCACCTATGTAGGTGTGCGACCGTCCGGAACGAGCCAGATACGCACCGCTCACCGGATCGGCACCGCCGCATCCCCCCGCGGGCCGGGAAACCGGCGGCAACCTCGCAGGGCGGAGGGCCTAAAAGGAGAGGCACGGCGGGGCGGGGCGGCGTACCGTGCGCGACCATGACGCTTACCGTGCGCGACTTCCGACCCGCCGACGCCAAGGCCGTGGCCGACCTGCGGCGGGCGGTCCTGCCGCATCTGATCTCGACCCCGCAGGGCGTCGCCCGGCAGGTCGCCGGCGCTCCCCCGGCGAAGCGGCTGCGGGTGTTCGTCGCCGAGCTGGCCGGCCGGGTGATCGGCCAGATCAGCGCGCAGCTCGTGCACCAGAGCAGCGTGCCGGGGCAGGCGGCGGCCACCCCCGTCGTCCACCCCGGCCACCGGCGGCAGGGCGCCGGCGGGGCCCTGCTGACCGCGGCCGAGGACCATCTGGCCGCGGTCGGCGCCGAGCACCTCTTCGCCTGGGCCGTCGACGAACCCGGCTCGCTGGCCTTCGCCGCGCGCCGCGGCTACCGCCTCTCCCGCCCGGCCGGCTTTCTCCGGCTCGATCTCGCGGGCACCGCGCTGCCCCCGCTCCCCGCCCCCCTTGCCGCCCGGCGTCCGGCTGTGCACCGGCGCGGACTTCGGGGCCGACCCGTATCCGCTGTTCGCCGCGGAGGCGGAGGCCGCCGCGGACGAGCCGGGCGATGTCGCCATCGACGCCATGGACTACGAGACCTGGCTGCGCACCACCTGGGAGCACCCCGACATCGACCTCGACCTCACCTCGGTGGTGACCGTCGACGGCGAGGTCGCCGCCTTCACCCTCGTCGCCACCGACGGCCTCGGCCGTTATGTCTCGGCGATGACCGGCAGCCGGCGCGCCTTCCGCGGCCGGGGCCTGGCCCGGCTCGCCAAGACCGACTCGCTGCGGCGCGCCCGGGACGCCGGGTGCACCGAAGCCTTCACCGGCAACGACGACGGCAACGCCCCGATGCTGGCCGTCAACCGTGCCTTCGGCTACCAGCCGTACGCCGCCCAACGGCGGTGCGTACGGGACCTGGTGCGGGGGTGAAGCGGTCACGGGGCCAGGGAGTCAGGGGTGGTCAGGGGGCAGGGGGCAGGGGATCAGGGGCGGTCCGGATGGACGATCAGGGCGTACCGCTCGTCGCGGACCTCCCTCCCCCACAGCGCCGGCTCGGCCGACAGCTCGAACAGCTCCGTACGCGACGCCAACGGGGCGGCGAGCGCCGCGAGTTCGGTGGCGCGCAGGCCGATCGGGGCGGCCTCGCCCCAGCGGCCCTCCACCAGGACCAGCCGGCCGCCGGGGGCCAGCAGCCCCGCCCACCGGCGCAGCACGGACGCCGGATCGGGCAGCGCCCACAGGACGTGGCGCACCAGGACGGCGGCGAACCGGCGCTCTCCTACGGGCGGTTCGGCGGCATCGCCCACGAGGAACACCGCGTCGCGTCCCGCGAACTTGTCACGGGCCAGCGCGACCATGGCCGGTGAACGGTCGACGCCGGTGACCCGGTGGCCCTGCTCGGCGGCGAGCAGCGCCAGGCTGCCCGTGCCGCAGCCCAGATCGAGGATCTCGGCGGGCGCGGCGGGCAGCCAGGAGCGCAGCCGGGCGGCCCAGGCGGCGCGGAGGGCGGGGTCGCGCAGGCCGTGGTCGGGCTCGTCGTCGAAGGTCGCGGCGGCGGCTTCCCAATAGGCCGCGTCCGCGTCGGGCAGGGGCGATTCCGCCTGGTCGGCGGGGGTGTTGGCAGTCATGCGTCCATGGTGCCCGCCACCACTGACAACGGCCGGGGACCGCCGGGCACGCGGCCGTGGACTGCGGCCGGGCGGGGCGGGGGAGTACCGTTGAAAGCGCTGGTGGTAGCCGGTGGCGGTCCGCGGCGGAGGGCCGCGGACGCCGGGCGTCGCACCGGCATGGGACCGGTCGTAGATGAGCGCATTCCCGAGCAGCCGCCTCACCGGAGACGGAGTCCTCGACTTCACCCGGACCGCCGTGGTGCTGGCCGATCGCACGGGCGTGGTGCAGGGCTGGACCGAGGGCGCCGAACGGCTCCTGGGGTATCCGGTGTCCCGGGCCGTCGGCCGGCCGCTCGCGGAGGTCTTCGCCGGGGCCGACCCCCGCCAGCCGTCGCAGGACGACACCTGGCGGGACCGGCTGGCGGCGGCGGACGGCTGGAGCGGGCTGGCCGCGGTACGCCGCGGCGACGGGCGCCGGCTGGACCTGGAACTGCGCGTGCTGCCGGTGCTGGACGCCGAAAAGCGGTCCTTCCGGCTGGTCCTGGCCGCCGAGATGATGCGGACCCCCTGGTCGGGGCTGGGCCGTTCGATGCTGGACGGGATTCTCGGGATGTCGCCGGTCGGGGTGGCCATGCTGGACCCCGATCTCCGGTACGTCTGGCTGAACGACGCGCTGGAGCGGATGGGCGGCTCGCCGCGCGCGGAGCGGGTCGGGAAGCGGATCGGCGAGGCGCAGCCGGGGCTGCCCGCCGAGTCCATCGAGGCGGAGATGCGCCGGGTGCTGCGGACCGGCGTGCCGTCGGTGGGCGTCGAGTACCTGGGCCGCCCGCGGTCCGATCCGCAGCGCGAGCACGCCTACTCGACGTCGTTCTTCCGCCTGGAGGACGAGGCCGGCCATGTGCTGGGCGTCTGCTACATGGTCCTGGACGTCACGGAGAGCTATCGCGCCCGGCAGCGGATGGCGCTGCTCAGCCGCGCCGGGGAGCGGATCGGCAGTTCGCTGGACGTCTGGCAGACGGCGCAGGAGCTGGCGGACGCGGCGGTTCCGGACCTCGCCGACTTCGTCACCGTCGACCTGCTCGACGCGATGGTCTCCGGTGAGGAGCCCTCGTCCGGGCCGATCGACGCCGGGACCCTGTTCACCATGCGCCGGGCGGGCCAGCGGTCCGTACGGGAGGGCTGCCCCGAGGCGGTGATCGCCGTCGGGGAGCCGGCCGCCTATCCCTCGTCGGCGCCCGTCGTCCTGAGCCTGACCGGGGGCGACTCCCTGCTGCTGCCGGCCCTGGACCTGGACAGCGGCAGCGACTGGCCGGCCGACGACCCGGTCCGCGCCGCGCGCCTGAGGGAGCTGGGCTTCCACTCGCTGATGGTGGTGCCGCTGCGGGCCCGGGGCGTCTCCCTGGGCGCGGCCACGTTCGCCCGCTGGCAGCCCACCGGGCCGTTCCAGCCCGACGACCTGGTGCTGGCCGAGGAGTTCGTGAACCGTGCGGCGATCTCCCTCGACAACGCCCGCCGGTTCACCCGCGAGCACACCGCGGCGCTCACCCTCCAGCGCAGTCTGCTGCCGCGCGATCTGCCCGAACAGAGCGCGGTGGACGCGGCGTACCGCTATCTGCCCGCCGATTCGTCCACGGGGGTGGGCGGCGACTGGTTCGATGTGATCCCGCTGTCCGGGGCCCGGGTCGCGCTGGTGGTCGGCGACGTGGTCGGGCACGGGGTGCACGCCGCGGCCACGATGGGGCGGCTGCGGTCCGCGGTGCAGGCGCTGGCCGATCTGGACCTGGCGCCGGACGAGGTGCTGGCCCACCTGGACGAGATGGTCAACCGGGTCGCCCATGACGCCAACAGCGACGACGGGGTGATCGGCGCGACCTGCCTGTACGCGGTCTACGACCCGGTGAGTTGCTGCTGCACGCTGGCCCGGGCCGGGCATCCGCCGCCGCTGCTGGTCAGCCCGGCGGGCGCCTGCCAGCTCGTGGAACTGCCGACCGGTCCGCCGCTGGGGCTGGGCGGGATGCCCTTCGAATCCGCGGAACTCCCGCTGCCCGAAGGGAGTTTGCTGGCGCTTTACACGAACGGTCTGCTGCTGGGCAAGGCCCTCGACCTCGACGGCGGGATCACCCGGCTGCGGACCGCGCTGGCCGATCCGCAGGCCCCGCTGGAGGACATCTGCGAGTCCGTCATCAGCAGCCTGCCCGGCGCCCGGCCGGTCGACGACGTGGCCCTGCTGCTGGCCCGCACCCGGGCGTTGCCGAAGGAGCAGCTGGCCGTCTGGGACATCGCCGCCGCCCCGTCCGCGGTCGGCGAGGCCCGCCGGTCCGCCGCCGGGCAGCTGGCCCGATGGGGGCTGGAGAAGCTGGAGTTCTCCACCGAGCTGATCGTCAGCGAACTGGTCACCAACGCCATCCGGCACGCCTCCGGGCCGATCCGGCTGCGGATGATCCGGGACGGGACGCTGATCTGCGAGGTCTCGGACGGCAGCAGCACCGCGCCGCATCTGCGCCACGCCAGGACCACCGACGAGGGCGGCCGGGGCCTGTTCCTCATCGCCCAGTACGCCGAGCGGTGGGGCGCCCGCTACACCGCCGACGGCAAGTTCATCTGGGCCGAACTCCCTCTGGAGACAGTGGTCGAGGCCGTACCGGCGAGCGCCCTCATCGACGCGTTCGCCGACCCCGACGACCGGTGACCCCGCTCCCCGACCCCGACCGCCGGTGACCCGGGCGGCACCCGCCACCACCCCAACCCCCGTTCTCCGGGCCCCTGATGCCCGTTTTCCCCCTGGCTTCCTGTGCCCCTGCTTAGTCCCGGCTTAAGACGACCATAAGGATCGCCGGGATCGGCCTCCGGGCCCCGAATCCGCTGCTCAGCGCGGCTAGCGTGCTGCTCGCAAGGCGGGTTCGGGTACCCGCCGGTGCCGTTCACCGGGGGGCGGCACCGCGGCACCCGCGTCCCGACCCCCCACCTCCGCCTTCGCTCCCCCACCCCCGAACCCGACGCACCTGATGAAGGAGCCCCCCACGATGACCGTTCGTCGCAAGGCCACCGTGATCGCCCTGGTCGGCGTCGCCCCCCTGGCGCTCACCGTGCTCGCCGCGGCCCCGGCCGCCGCGCACGGGACGATGTCGGACCCGGTCAGCCGGGTCGCGGCCTGCTACGCGGAGGGTCCGGAGCACCCCAAGTCGGCGGCGTGCAAGGCGGCCGTGCAGGTCGGCGGCACCCAGGCGCTCTACGACTGGAACGCGGTCCGGGACGGCAACGCGGGCGGCAGGTCCAAGGAGAAGATCCCGGACGGCCGGCTGTGCAGCGCCGGCAACCCCGAGTACAAGGGCCTGGACCTGCCGCGCGCCGACTGGCCGTCCACGAAGATGCAGGCGGGCAACCACACCTTCCACTACAAGGCCACCGCCCCGCACAAGGGCTCCTTCGAGCTGTACCTCACCAAGGACGGCTACGACCCGACCAAGCCGCTGAAGTGGTCGGACCTGGAGTCCCAACCGTTCGCGAAGGTGACCGACCCGACGCTGACCAACGGGGAGTACGTCTTCGACGGCAAGGTGCCCGCCCGCTCGGGCCGCCACCTCGTCTACAGCATCTGGCAGCGCTCGGACAGCCCCGAGGCGTTCTACACCTGCTCCGACGTGGTCTTCGGCAAGGACAGCGGCGGCACCGGGTCGGCGACGCCGGCGCCCACCGCCTCCGCGCCGACCGACCGCCAGATAGCGGCGGGCGCCGGCAGGTCGTCGATGGACATGAGCGGGCACGGCCACATGGCCGGCGGCGCGGGCCGGCCGGCGGCGGCCGCGGGTGCGGACGCCGCCTCGGTGGCCGGCGGCGCGCACCCCGACGGCGCGGCGCGGCCCGTCGACGGCCGCCGGCTGGCCGAGACCGGTGGCAACGCCGCCACCGCCCCGCTCGCCATCGGCGGCGCCGCGGTGCTCGCCATCGGCGCCGCGGTGCTGTTCACCACCGCCCGCCGCAGGGCCGTCCGCAACCACGGCTGAGCCGCTCCGGCTCCGCGGCCGATCGCCCCGGGCCGCTGCCCCCGTCAGGCCGTCAGGCCCGTTCGGGCGGCAGCGGCTCGATGATGTCGTTGGCGACGTGCTGGTAGACGACCGAGCTGCGGCAGTCGACGACCTCGCGGCGCTTGAAGACCTGGTCCATGAGCAGGGCGTGCAGCCGGTCGACGTCCGGGACCGCGACATGGACCAGGAAGTCGTCGCCGCCCGCGACGACATAGACGTTGAGCACCTCGGGCAGCGAGGTCAAGAACGCCTTGAAGCGCTCGATGACCTCGCGGTTCATGGGCCGGATGCGGACCGTGAGCAGCGCCTGTACGGGGCGGTTGAGGGCGCGCAGGTCCACCGTGGCGCGGTAGCCGGTGATCACGCCGCGGGCGCGCAGCGCGCGGACCCGCTCCAGGCAGGTGGAGGGGGCGATGTTCAGCAGGCGGGCGAGTTCACGGTTGGTCTGCCGTGCATCGCGCTGGAGTTCGCGGACAATCGCCGAATCAATGTCGTCCATGGGTCCCATGGTGCCGCACGAACCGAATTTCGTTCGGTGGCAGCTCAATGTGACCAATCGAACGGCTACCGTCAGGGCCCGTGTCCGTACAAGAATCATCCCTTTCCGCTTCCGCGCCGCCGGATGTACGGCGGCTGGGCATCGGCAGCGGCACCGCGCTCTGCGCGGGCGCCGTCCTGGGCCCGGGTGTCCTGACGCTGCCGTCGCTGGCCGCGGCCGCGGCCGGCCCCGCCTCGATCCTGGCCTGGGTCGTCCTGCTGGCCATGTGCGTCCCGGTGGCCGCCTCGTTCGCGGCGCTCGGCGCGCGGTTCCCCGACGGCGGGGGCGTCGCCACGTACGTGCACCGGGCCATCGGCCCGCGGGCCGCGGCGGTGGTCGGGTGGTGGTTCTACGGGGCGGTGCCGATCGGGGTGGTCTCGGCCGCGTGGATCGGCGGCAAGTACGTGGCCGACGCGGTGGGCTGGGGCGACGCCGGCGCGGCCGCGGTCGGCGGGGCGGTGCTGGTGGGGTCGCTGGTGTCCAACGCGGTCGGGCTGCGGATGTCCGGGCGGGTGCAGCTGCTGCTCGGCGGGCTGCTGGCCGCGGTGCTGCTGTGCACCGTCCTGGCCGCCGCCCCGCAGGTGTCCGCCGCGCACTTCACCCCGTTCATGCCGGGCGGCTGGGCGTCGGTCGGCTCGGCGGCCTCGGTGCTGTTCTTCGCGTTCGCCGGGTGGGAGGCGGCCAGCCACCTGTCCGGTGAATTCGCCGATCCGGCGCGGGACCTGCCGCGGGTGACCCGCCGCACCCTGGCTGTCATCACGGTGCTCTACCTGGGGCTCGCGGTGGCCACCGTCGGCGTGCTGGGGCCGGCCGCCGCGGACACCGACACCCCGCTGACCGCGCTGCTCACCCGGAGCGTGGGCGGCGCCGCCCGCCCGGTGGCCGCCGCGGCGGCGCTGCTCCTCACCTTCGGGACGGCCAACGCGTACCTGGCCGGGGCCTCCCGGCTCGGCGCGGCGCTCGGCCGGGACGGGGCGGCGCCCCGCTGGCTGGCCAAGGGCGGGGCGCCGGGCGAGGTGCCGCGCCGCTCGCTGGCGGTGCTGGGCGCGGCGTCGGTCGTCCTGGCCGTGGCCGCCGGGTCCGGCGGCACCGATCTCGATCTGCTGATGCGGGCCACCGCCACCTGCCTGGCCGCGGTGACGCTGGCCGGGCTGGCCGCCGCGCTGGTGCTGCTGCCGCGCCGCACCCTCCTGTGGTACGGCGTGCTGGCCAGTTCCGTGCTGACGGCGGGGGTGCTCGCCTTCTCGGGGTGGCTGCTGCTGATCCCGGCGGCGCTGGCGGCGGCGTCCGGCTGCTTCCTGACACTGCGTCGGCCGGGGCGCGGCAACGGCTGACGTACCGCGGCGGACGGCCCGGCCGGCACCGGGGGTGCGGGCCGGGCCGCCGCTGTCCGCCGGCCGGGCCGGCCGCCGGTCAGGAGACGCAGGTGGTCGGGGTGGCGTGCGCCGGGTCCAGCGCGTTGGCCGTCTCGTGGAAGGCGGCCCGGTCGACCGTCCCGATGGCGACGTGCTCGGAGAGGTCCACCGGGCACAGGTCCTGGAGCAGCACGTTGTGGACGTCGGGGCCGTTGAGGTACCCCGACGTGTAGGGCGTGACGACCTCGTCGTACTTGGTCGCGATGACGGTGTAGTGGACGCCGGGGAGGGTGTCGCCGCCGGCGTTGAGGCGGTTGAGGATGTCGGAGCCGACGGCCTGGTCGGTCAGCCCCGGGGTGAACTTGTCGATGTACTGCTTGGCGCCGGGGAAGAGGTTCAGCAGCTTGGTCAGCCCGTCCAGGGTGGTGCCGTGGTTGTCGGGAGCCAGCCCGACCAGCGTGTTCACCTTGTCCGCACCGCCGTGGAACTTCATGTAGACGCGCGCCATCATGCCGCCCTGGGAGTGCCCGACGAGATCGACCTTGGGCGCGCCGGTGGCGGCCAGCACCCGGTCCACATAGGTGGCGAGTTGCTGCGCGGAGCCGTCGACCGGGCCGAGCCCGTAGAAGACCGGGACGCCGGGCAGCTGGCCGTAGTCCAGGGAGAAGACGCAGTAGCCGCGGTCGACCAAGTAGGGCGCGAGGCCGAGCCAGTTGTCGGTGCCGTTGCCGAGGGTGCCGTGTACCAGGACCACCGGGCGGGGGTGGGCGGCGGAGGGCTTGCAGGAGAAGTTGTTCCAACCGCTGCTGATAGTGGGGGCGGCGGCGGCAGGGGTGGCGGTGGTGATGCCCATGGCCAGGGCGGCGACCGGGAGGAGGGCGAGCCTTCTCGGCCGGCGCATGCGTGACCGGCGCAACTTCATACGATGCTCCTTGCGAGATGAGGGGACTCCGAAGTGCTCGGTGAGCCGTTCACCTGCGATCCGGATCGCAAGGGCCAACGTGGTAACTGACAAGTAAGTTACGGCCGGGTAAGCAGGACTTACCAGCGGTATGACGGTGAAGGAAACCGCACACAACCCTCACCGAACGCCCGGGTGCGAAACGCCGGTTGCGTGTATTTGGGCAGACTTCACGCGCCGTATGCCGATACGCCGCGCCCGAGAGGGTGCTTCCCTCCCGGGCGGAGTGGGGCGGAGTGGGGCGGGGGTGGGGGCAGGGGCTAACTGCCCGACGGGCCCAGGGGGTTGCCCGCCGGCCACGGGGGCCGGCGGCCGGTGGTGCGGGCCGGGCCGGGAGGCCCGGGCGCCGGGGCGGTGCCGGTTCCGGGGGCCGGGCCGAGCGTGGCCGCGGGGCGTACGGAGCCGGTACCGAAGCGGGCCCTGGCGCGGTCCACGGCCGCCTCGATGCGGTGCGCCTTGTCGTCGGCCGGGTCGAAGGTCAGCTGGTGCGCGGCGAGTTCGGCGCGGCAGAGGTCCTCCGCGCGCAGCGCCAGGGACCGCACCCGCGCACGCTGGAGGCCGAGCGCGGCGTGCAGGGCGTAGGCCGCCTCGGTCAGCGCGGGGCCGTGTGCGGTCGGCTCCTCCAGCCGCCGGGTACGGGTCGTCGTGGAGCGGTCGGCGTAGCGGACGGTGAGGGTGAGCGCCCGGGCCACCTGCCCGCTCGCGCGCATCCGGGCGCCGAGTCCGTCGGCGAGCGAGAGCAGCGCCCGGCGGCGCCGGACGGGGTCCAACTCGTCGTGGGCGAAGCGGTGTTCGGCGCCCATCGAGCGGGCGGAGGCGTTGGGGGTGACCGGCGTCGGGTCGATACCGCGGGCCCGCTCGGAGACCGCCCGGCCGGCCTTCGCGCCGAGGATCCGCTGGAGGGTGGCGGGCGGTGCGGCGGCGATCCGGCCGACGCTGTCGAGCCCGTACCCGCACAGGGCGCGCGCGGTCGCCGGCCCGACGCCGTCCAGTGCCGCGGCCGGGCGGCGGTCGAGGAAGGCGGCGACCTCCCGGGGGTCCGCGGGAACGGCCCGGATCTCTCCGGGCGGCGCTTCCCGGGCCGCCATACGGGCCAGCAGCGGGTTGCCTCCGATCCCGATCGTGCACCGCACCCCGTGCCAGGCCAGCGCGCGCAGCCGGATCAGCTCGGCGATGCCCACCGCGTCCCGGTCGAAGTAGCGCAGCGCCCCGCGGACGTCGGCCAGCGCGGCGTCCGGCGGCAGCGCCTCGATCGCCGGGGTGAACCGGCCCAGCAGGCGCAGCAGTTGCTCGTACTGCTCGGCGCCGACCGGCTCGCCGTCGGCGGTCCGGAAGCGTACGTGGAGCATGCCGGCCGGCCGCGGGGCGCCGGAGGGCTCCGGCGGTACGGCGGCGGGCGGCCCCGGTGCCGCGCTCATCCCGCGCTCCCGGGGCTGGAGTGCCACAACTTGCGGCCGGTGGCGGCGCGCTCGCCGGGCGGCTGGAGGTCGGCCCAGGGGTGCATCTCGTAGCCGGTCTCCAGGCGGATGGTGCGCCCGGCGGCGACCGGCTCGGGCTCCGGCGCGGCGCCGCCCCCGGCGCCCGCCGCGGTCGCGTCCCCGGCCGGCCGGTCCGGTGTGGCGGCGAGCCGGGCGGTGACCGCCTCCAGGCCGCCCTCGCGGCGCAGTTCGGCCAGTTCGGCGAGGTTCCAGGCCGCCGCGCCGACCACACTGAGGCTGCGCGGCCCGCGCCGCTGGACCGTACCGCGCACCAGCAGCAGCCAGGAGTGGAAGACGGTGTGGGCGCACCTCTCGTGACTGTCCTCGAAGAAGGCGCAGTCGACCAGGCCGGTGCTGTCGTCGAGGGTGGTGAAGATGACCCGGCGGCCGGAGCGGATCGGCGGGGTCTGGGTGGCCGCCTTGGCCCCGGCGACCAGCACCGTCTCGCCGTGCCGGGCGGTGCGCAGCAGCCGGGCCGGCACCGCGCCCAGCTCGGTGAGGAACTCCCGGTGGTCGGCCATCAGATGGCGGGAGGCGTCCATGCCGAGGACACCCAGCTCGGCGCTGAGCCGTTCGGCGTCGCCGAGGTCGGGCAGGCCCGCCGGCTCGATCCGGTCGGGCGCGTCCTGGTCCGTGTGCAGCGCCAACTGGCCGCCGGAGGCGCCGCGTTGCCGGTGGTGCAGCTCGGCGATGTGCAACAGCAGGTCCCGCCGGTTGGCGCCGAAGGCGTCCAACGCACCCACCCGGGCGAGGCGTTCGGCCACCGGGCGGCCCGGCCGGGCCCGCTGCCACAGGTCCTGGAGCGAGCGGTAGGGCTGCCCGTCCACGATCCGCCGCGCCTCGGCCTCGCTCATGCCGTGCACGTCGCAGAACGCGAGCCGCAGCCCCCAGACACCGCGGGAACCCTCTCCGCCGGACACCAGTTCGATTCTATGGCGGACCGCCGACCGGTTCACATCGAGCGGCAGCACCGGCACCCCGCGCCGCCGGGCGTCCGCGAGCAGCAGCCGCTTCGGGTACATCCCGGGGTCGTGGGTGAGCAGCCCGGCGTAGAAGGCCGCGGGGTGGTGCGCCTTGAGCCAGGCGGACTGGTAGGTGGGCACCGCGAACGCCACCGCGTGCGCCTTGCAGAAGCCGTACGCGCCGAACGCCTCGACGATCTCCCAGGTGTGCGCGACGACTTCGGGTGCGTATCCGCGCCGCTCGGCCCGCCCGGCGAACCAGGCGCGCACCCGGCCCTGCTTCTCCGGGTCCGACAGCGCGCGCCGCTGCTCGTCCGCCTCGTCCCGCCGGCACCCCGTCATGATCCGCAGGATCTCGATGATCTGCTCGTGGAACACCACCACGCCGTAGGTCTCGCGCAGCGGTTCCGCCAGGTCGGGATGCGGGTAGCGGACCGCCGCGCGGCCGTGCCGGGCCTCGATGAAGGGCCGCACCATGTCGGCGGCGACCGGCCCCGGCCGGAACAGCGAGATGTCGACGACCAGGTCGTGGAAGGTGGCGGGCTGGAGCCGGCCGACCAGGTCGCGCTGGCCGGGCGACTCGATCTGGAAGCAGCCCAGCGTCTCGGTCGAGCGGATCAGGTCGTAGGTGGCCGGGTCGCCGGGCGGCACCTGCGCCGGGTCGTCCAGGTCGAGCCGGACCCCGGTGGCCCGGCCGATCTCGGCGACCGCGTGCGCCATCGCGGACTGCATCCGCACGCCCAGCACATCGAGCTTGAGCAGCCCGAGGTCCTCCACGTCCTCCTTGTCGAACTGGGACATCGCGAACCCCTCGCCGCTGGTCGGCACGACGGGCGTGCGGTCCAGCAGCGTGGCGTCGGAGAGCAGCACCCCGCACGGGTGCATGGCGATCCCGCGCGGCAGCGCGTCCAGCGCCTCGACCAGCGGCCACAGCCGCTCGTCGGCGCTCTCCCGGACGCCGCGCAGCTCGGGGAGTTCGGCCAGCGCGGCCCGCGCGTCCCGGGCCCGGATGTGCGGGAACGCCTTGGCGAGCCGGTCCACCCGGGCCGGATCCATGCCGAGGGCGACGCCCACGTCCCGTACGGCGTGCCGTACGCGGTAGGTCTCCGGCATCGAGACGGTCGCCACCCGCTCCGCGCCGAAGCGGTCGAAGATCGCGTGGTAGACCTCCAGCCGGCGGGCCGACTCGACGTCGATGTCGATGTCCGGCAGCGCGGCCCGCCGCTCGGACAGGAAGCGCTCCATCAGCAGCCCGTGCTCGACCGGGTCGGCGTGCGCGATGCCCAGGAGGTGGTTGACCAGGGATCCGGCGCCGGACCCGCGGGCCGCGACCCGGATGCCCCGCTCCCGCACGTCGTCGACGACCCGGGCGACCGTCAGGAAGTACGAGGGGTAGCCGAGCCGTTCGATGGTGCGCAGTTCGTCGTGCAGCCGGGCCCAGCGCGTGCGGTCGCGGTCGTAGCCGCGCAGCACCATCGCGGCGGCGCAGCGGGAGCGCAGCACCCGGGCGGCGGTGCGGTGTTCCGCGCCGACCAGCCGGGGCTCGGGGAAGTGGATGCGGCCCAGCCCGATGTCGTCCTGCGGGTCCACCAGGCACTCCCCGGCGGTCTCCTCGGTCATGGCGAGCAGCCGGTGGGCGACGCCGCGCCGGAAGCCGGCCGCCTCGGCGATCCGGTCGGCGGTGCGGCTCATCGCGGCGGTGCCTTTGAGCCAGCGCTCGCCGCTGTCCCAGGTCTCGGGGCGGTGCCGGTCCACCGGCACCAGCCGGCGGGCGGAGTCCAGGACGTCGGCGACCGGGCCCTGGCCGGGATCGGCGTAGCGGACCGCGTTGGTCAGCACCGCGCACACGCCCTGGTCGACGGCGAAGCCGAGGGTGCGGGCGGCCAGCCGCAGCGAGCCGGGGCCGCTGCCGGGGCGCCCGTGGTCGACGGCCTCCAGGCGCAGCGCGTCGCCGTACAGCTCGCGCCAGGGGGCGAGGAGCCGGGCGGCGCGGTCCGGGCGGCCGGCGGCCAGCGCCCGGCCGACGTCGGAGTCCGGTCCGAGCAGCACGGTCAGCCCGTCCGTGGCGGATTCCAGGGCGTCTTGGGAAAGGACGGGCCGCTCGCCCCGGCCCACGTGGGCGGCCGAGACCAGCCGGCACAGGGCGGCCCAGCCGGTGGCGCCGTCCCGGGCCAGGAAGACGGCGCGGGCGGCGGACTCGTCGAGGAAGGCGCCGCCGCGCACCGGGGTGCGGCGGCGGGCGGTGGGCCGGGGCGCCGGTTCCCGCTCCGCCACGGCCAGTTCGGCGCCGAACAGCGGGCGGACACCGGCCTCGGCGGCGGCCTTGGCGAACCGTACGGCGCCGGAGAGCCCGTCCCGGTCGGTCAGCGCGAGGGCGTCCATTCCGCGCTCGGCGGCGCGCTCGGCCAGCCGCTCCGGATGGGAGGCGCCGTAGCGCAGGGAGAACCCCGAAGCGGTGTGCAGATGCGTGAACCCGGGCATCCGCACCTCCTGCGCCTCATCCGCCCCCTGGCCGACTCCGTGTCCCTCGTTTCACTCCCTCCACCATAACGCCAACTCGAACACTCGTACGAACGCGCGGCTCGGGAAGCCGCCCGTACCCATCCGTCGATCAGCCCACCCAATCTGCACGGCCCCACCATCGACCGGAAGATATGGCCATAAAGCCCGGAAAACAGGGCCGCAATCCCGGAACGGAGCGGCGCATGGCCACGACCGACGGCGGCACCCGGATCACCTTCCTGGAGGAGGTGAAGAACGCGGTGACGCCCCGGGCGGCGCTGCTGGTGATCGGTGTGCTGGGCCTGATGGTCGCGTTCATCACGTCGTACACCGGCGCCTTCCACCACCCGAAGCCGGACCGGGTGCCGCTCGCGGTGGTCGCGCCCGGCCCGGCCGGCGGGCAGCTGGTGCGCCAGCTGGACCGGCTGCCCGGCGCACCGCTGGACCCGCGCCCGGCCGCCTCCGAACAGGCCGCGCGGCGCCGGATCGACGACCGGGCGATCGACGCCGCGCTGATCGTCGATCCACACGGCCGCACCGACCGGCTGCTGGTCGCCGGCGGCGGCGGGGCCTCGCTCTCCCAGGCCGTCGAGGCGGTCGTGGTCAAGGCGGAGCAGGCCCGGCAGCGGGCCGTCCGCACGGAGGACGTGGCGCCGGCCGCCGCGGGCGACAGCCGCAGCCTGTCGTCGTTCTACCTGGCCGTGGGCTGGTGCGTGGGCGGCTATCTGTGCGCCGCGATCCTGGCGGTCAGCGCCGGGGCCCGCCCGGCCAACGGGCAGCGGGCCGTCATCCGGCTGGCCGCGCTGGCGCTGTACGCGATCGCCGCCGGGCTGGCCGGGGCGATCGTGGTCGGCCCGGTCCTCGGCGCGCTGCCCGGCAGCCTCTTCGGACTGTGGGGACTGGGCGCGCTGGTCGTCTTCGCGGTGGGAGCCACGACGCTGGCGTTCCAGGGGCTGCTGGGCGTCATCGGCATCGGCCTGGCGATCCTGGTGATCGTGGTGTTCGGCAACCCGAGCGCGGGCGGCGCCTATCCGTATCCGCTGCTGCCGCCGTTCTGGCACGCGATCGGGCCCGCGCTGCCGCCGGGCGCCGGCACCTGGGCGGCGCGCTCCCTCGCGTACTTCAACGGCCGGGCGCTGACCGGACCGCTGCTGGTGCTCGCCGCCTGGGCGGTGGGCGGGACCCTGGCCACCCTCGCCCTCGCGACGCTCCGCGGAACGAACGGCGAGCGGGCGGACGGCGAGCCGGGGAGCGGGGAGCCGGCCGGCGGCGGGGAGCGACTGCCGGCGTAACCGGGAGCGAACGGTCCGCGGACGGACCCGGCGCCCCGCGCCTGCCGCGCCCCTCCCGACGCGGCACACACGGGGCGCCGTCTCCCGCAACACCCCCTGGCCACAGGGGCGTTGGGTGTCACATGTGCGTACCGCCGTCGATCCGGATCTCCGTGCCGGTGATGAACGCGCCGTCCTCCGAGGCGAGCATCGCGACGACGCCGGCGACGGTCTCCGGGCCCGCGAAGCCCTGCCCGATGGCCGGGGCGAGCTTCGCGAACAGGCTCATGTCGGCGTCCTCGGGCAGCCCCGGGCCGCGCCCGGTGGTCATGTTGCTGGCGATGGAGCCCGGCGCCACGCACACGGCGCGCAGCCCCTGCTTGCCGTACTCGCTCGCGATGGCGTGCGTCATGGACTGGATGCCGCCCTTGCTCGCCGCGTACGCCGACATGTACGGGTGCGCGAACGAGGCGGAGGTGGAGCTGAAGTTGACGATCACCGGCGCCACGCCCGCCAGGAGGGCGGGCAGCGACTCGCGGATCATCAGGAAGGTGCCGGTCAGATTGACCGAGATGATCTTGTTGAAGAAGTCCAGGCTGGTCTCGTGGGTGTGCGAGGAGCGCAGGATGCCGGCCGCGTTGACCAGGACGTCGAGCCCGCCGAGGCGCTCCACCGCGGCGGCGACGCCGGAGCGGACCGCGGCCTCGTCGGATATGTCGAGCGCGGCGGCCTCCAGGCGCCCGGCGGCGCCGTCCGCGGCGGCGCGGTCGGCGGTGGCCGCAAGGCCCGCGGTGTCGACGTCCACCGCCACGACCCGGCCGCCCTCGGCGAGGATCCGGTGGGCGGTGGCCTGCCCGATGCCCGAGCCGGCTCCGGTGACCAGTACGCGGCGTCCGTCAAAGCGGTTCATGGTGCTGCTCCGTTCTCGAAGGCCCCTTCACTGGGGTACGTCCGCACCGTACGCCCACTTGGCACGATGTGCCAGATTCACATGTCATGCCGTTCTGTCACCGCGCTCCGTAAGCTGACCCCATGCCCACCGCACCCCACCCCGAGCCGCGGCCCCGCCCCTCCCTCACGGAGCGGCGCAAGGCCGAGACCCAGCTGGAGATCGCCCGCACCGCGGCGGCCCTGTTCGCGGAGCGCGGCCCCGGGGTCACCGCCGACGAGATCGCCCGCGCCTCGGGCGTCGCGCTGCGCACCTTCTACCGCTACTTCCGCACCAAGGAGGACGCGGTGGCGCCGCTGCTCGCCGTCGGCGTGCGGCAGTGGATCGACGACCTGGCCGCGGTGACCGCCGGACCGGACGCGCCGCCCGCCCGCGAGGCGCTGGAGGCGGCCGCCCGCCGGGCCCTCACCCCGGCCGGCGAACCGGCCGCCGAGGCGCTGCGCTGGACCCGCGGGCTGCTGCGGGCGATGCCCGGCGACCCCGGGCTGCGCGCGGTCTGGCACCGCGTCCACCACGACTCCGAGGAGGCGCTGCGGCCGGTCCTCGCACGGCTGACCGGCGCGGACCCCCTGGCGGTACGGCTGGCCGCCGCCGCCGCCAACACCGCGATGCGGGTCGCGGTCGAGGAGTGGGCCGCGGGCGAGGAGCGGCCGGACGGCCCGCACGGGCCCGGCGAACTGGTCGTCCGCGGGATGCGCGCGCTGACCGCGGGACTGCCGGAGCTGAACAAGTGTCACAAGTAGCCGGGCGCTTCACAACTGGCCCGGACCTTCGGCCAATCGCCGGAGATCGAATACCTCCCGAACGACCGGTCGGCGGCCGGATTCCTCCCTCCCGGGCCCGCCCGCACACCCGGCGGGGACACCGGCCCGGCCGCATCCGTGCTGGCAGCGCCCCACAGCCCCCGCAGCCCACTCCCCTGCGACCCGGCGCGATCGCGCCATTACCCTCAGCTTTCACCCAACGACTGAAAGTGAACGCCCCGCGTGCGTTTGAGATGCGGTTGGGCCAGACTCCCGTCCGGTATCTGAAACCTACGAGCAAAGGAGCTCGTTATGCGGTACATCACTGGTGCGATTGCGCTCGGCGCGGCGCTGGTCCTGGGGTCGCTCGCCACCACCGCACAGGCCGCCACCGCACCGGTGCAGCCCGCGCGGACCGGCGGGCTGTACGCCCAGAGCGAGCTGGTGCTGACGGTCGGTCAGGGCGACAGCCGCGAGACCGCCACGGCGCTGCGCGCGGCGACCCTCACCTGTATGCCGGGCGCGTCCGGCAGCCACCCGTACGCACGGACCGCCTGCACCCAACTGCGCGCGGCGTCCGGCGACTTCACCGAGGTGACGGCGACCGAGAGCGGCCGGATATGCCCCCAGATCTGGGACCCCGTCGTGGTCACCGCGGACGGCGTCTGGCAGGGCCGCCGCCTCTCGTACACGCACGTCTTCCCCAACGCCTGTGAGATGGCGGACCACGGCTCGGTCTTCGAGTTCTGACCGACCTCCCCGCGCCACTCATGCCACCGGCCCCCGGACGACGCAACCGTCCGGGGGCCGGTGCCGCATCATACGCGCGGAGGTCAGCCGATCTGCGCACCCTCGGCCTGGAGGGCCGCCGGAACCGGCTGGAAGAAGGTCTCGCCGCCGTTGGTGCAGTCGCCGCTGCCGCCGGAGGTGAGGCCGAGCGCGCTCTCGCCGTCGAAGAGGGCACCGCCGCTGTCACCGGGCTCGGCGCAGACGTCGGTGTCTATCAAGCCGCTGACCGAGCCCTCCTGGTAGTTGACGGTGGCGTTCAGCGCCTTGACGGTGCCGTCGTGCACCTGGGTCGTGCTGCCGCTGCGCTTCACCTTCTCGCCGACGGTGGCGTCCGCCGCCTTGGTGATCTTCTGGGTGCTGCCGTTGTAGAGGTCGACCTCACTGGGTTGGGCGGCGTCGCTGGCGTACTTGGCGATCGAGTAGTCGGTGCCCGGGAACTTGGAGTCCTCGGTGGTCGCGATCGTCTGGCCGCCCTGCTGGTCGGACCAGTCCTGGACGGCGTTGCCGCAGTGGCCGGCGGTCAGGATGTACGGATGGCCGCCCTTGGTCACGTTGAAGCCGAGCGAGCAGCGGGCGCTGCTGCCCCAGATCGCGTCACCGCCGGCGATCAGGGGCTTGAACTCCCCCTTGGTCTGCCGGAGTTCGACCTTGTCGCCGAGGCCCTTGGCGACCTTGGTGAGCTGGGCCAGCCTGGCGCCCTTGACCGTGCGGTCGGCGGTCACCACGACCTTGTCGCTCTTCGGGTCCACGCCCCAGGCGGTGCCGGGGATCGTGGCCCTGGCCTTCAGTGTCTGCCGGGCCGAGTCGAGCTGGGCGAGCGAGTACTTGACGAGTCTGGCCTCCGCGCCCTTGGCCCGTACGGTCTTGGCCGCGGCCTGGTCGACGACGTTGACGACCAGCTTCCGGGCCTGGGCGTCGTAATAGGCGCCGGCCGTACCGGTCTTGAGCTGGGACGCCAGGGTGGTCGCCGCGGCCGGGGTGAGCTTGGCCACCGTGGGGGTGGGGGCCGGGGCCGCGTTGGCGTTGGCGAGGGTGACGGTCGCGGTGGTGGCGAGGGCGAGCGCGCCCGCGCCGGCCAGCATCGCGCGGCGGTTGGGTATGCGTCGGTGCTTCAACTCAGAGCCTCCCGTGGGGGGATGGGCCCGGACTGAGGGGAGCGCACGGGCCCGAGAGTGGGGAATCGGAGCACAGACGGCTCGGCCCCACAACGGCACCTCGGGGAGTCGCGTCCATGCCAACGTGCGGAGCCGAGTATTCCCACCCGCCACACTCGTGCACAAGACCGAGTTCCGGTCTTGGGTACGGGAGTTCACCTTTTCGTCACACGACACTCACACCGATATCCGCACGCGCCGATCCCGAGTGCGGACATCAGAGGGCGTGCCGGGCCGCCGGCGGCGCGCGAAGTGTGAGGGTTGCCAATGTCCGGAAAGCGACGGCGCGCAGCGCGCGAAATCGCCGTACGCGCGCCCCCTACGGGGACGGGTACGTACGGCGATCAGCGGGGGCGGCGGGGCCTACGACAGGTTCTCGGCCTCCGGGAGGTCCTCCAGCAAGGGCAGTTCACCGTCGGCGGCGCCGTTCTCCACCGGAGCCGGAGCCGGAGCCGGGGCCGTAGCCGGGGCCGCGGGCGCGGCCGGACCCGTCGCGCGCGCCCGTTCGGTCTCCGCCTCCGCCTGGGCGGTCTGCGCCTGGGCCTGGAGCCCGGAGCGCTCCAGGAACCGCAGCAGCTCCACGGGGAACGGCAGGACCAGGGTGGAGTTCTTCTCGGCGGCGACCGCCACCACGGTCTGCAGCAGCCGCAGTTGCAGCGCCGCGGGCTGGTCGGACATCGCCGCGGCGGCCTCGGCCAGCTTCTTGGACGCCTGGAGTTCGGCGTCCGCGTTGATCACGCGGGCCCGCCGGTCCCGGGTCGCCTCCGCCTGGCGGGCCATCGAGCGCTTCATCGTCTCCGGCAGCGAGACGTCCTTGATCTCGACCCGGTCGACGCTCACGCCCCAGCCGATGGCCGGGCTGTCCATCATCAGCTCCAGGCCCTGGTTGAGCTTCTCCCTGTTCGACAGCAGGTCGTCCAGTTCACTCTTGCCGATGATCGACCGCAGCGAGGTCTGCGCCATCTGCGAGACCGCGAAGCGGTAGTCCTCGACCCGGACGACCGCGTCGGCGGCGTCCACGACCTTGAAGTAGACCACCGCGTCGACCCGGACCGTGACGTTGTCGCGGGTGATGCCTTCCTGCGCGGGCACCGGCATCGTGACGATCTGCATGTTGACCTTACGCATCCGGTCGATGCCGGGGATGATCATGTTGAAGCCCGGCTCGCGCACCTCGTCGGTCAGCCGTCCCAGCCGGAGCACCACGCCGCGCTCGTACTGCTTGACCACCCGCGCCGCCGCCATCAGATACACCGCGCCCGCGGAGGCCAGCGCCACCCCGGCCGCGACCAGCTCTTCGACCATCACGGCTCCCTGAAGTGTGCCGTTGCGTCGCCCGAGTCGCTTTTGTCTCCCATGGTAGGCCCGGCCCGGGAGGCGGTCGAGGCTCGTGGCGAGCCCGGGGCCGGGCCCCGCCCGCCGGCCTGCGGGGGCCCGGTCCGCGCGTCGGCCGGTCAGGAAGCGGCCACACCGCGCGCACCGGGCTCCGCGGGCGCGCGGCACGGGGTCAGTCGGCGGTCCTGGGCAGGCCGGGCGGATTGACGCGCGAGGTCGCGACGGCCTCGCCGGACAGCCCCCAGCGGGCCAGCACCCTGGCGTGGCGGCCGTCGTGGATGACCTTGCGGAGCGCGGCGGCGTACGCCTGCACCAGGCCGCTGTCCTTCTTCGTCGTGGCGGCGATCTCCCCCTGGACGGTGGCGCCGCCGCCCGAGAAGGTTCCGGTGATCTCCGTCTGCCCGGCGGTGGCCACGTGGTAGGCGACGGACGGGTTGGGGCCGAAGTAGCCGTCGACGCGGCCCGATCGGAGTGCCAGGTAGACGTCCGAGGGCTTCTGGAAGTACTTGATGTCGACCGGCTTGCGGCCGGCCTTCTCGTCCTGCCTGCTCCACTCGACCAGGATCTTCTCCTGGTTGGTGCCGGAGCCGACGGCGATGGTCCGCCCCGCGACGTCCCGGGCGCCGCGGACCTTCCAGCCGCTGCCCTTCCTGGCCTCCATCGCCAGCTTGTCGAGCCGGTAGGTGGCGAAGTCGTACTTCTCCTTGCGCTCCTCGGTGACGGTGACGTTGCCGAAGACCGCGTCGAGTCGGCCGCTGTCCAGGCCGACGAAGAGGTTCTCCCAGGAGAGCGGTGCGAAGTGCGGGGTGAGGCCGAGGGTGTCGGCGACGAGGGTGGCCAGGTCCTCCTCCACGCCGATCAGGGTCTTGTCGTCGGTGGCGTAGAAGGTCAGCGGCGGGCTGCTCTCGGCGCCCACCCCGATGCGGAGTTCGCCGGTGTCCCGGACCCGCCGCGGCACCAGCGCGGCGGCCTGCGGGTCCTTGGTGCCGCGGATCCGGTGCTGGTCCGGGCCGAGGTCGAGCTTCGGCGCGTTCTTCCCCGCGGCGGCGTCCACGGTGTCGCCCGCCGCGTCGCCGGCGCCGCAGGCGGTGAGCAGGACGGAGCCGGCGGCGAGCGCGAGGGCGGCGGCGACCGTGCGGCGGATCAACGGATGTCTCCTCGTGGGCGGGGCGGGGCGAGGTGGGCGGGTGCCGGGGGCAGGGAGCGTCGGGGTCACAGGACCTTGGAGAGGAAGGCTCTGGTGCGCTCGTGGCGCGGGTGGTCCAGGACCTCACCGGGCGGGCCCTGTTCGACGATCCGCCCGCCGTCCATGAAGACGACGGTGTCGGCGACCTCGCGGGCGAAGCCGATCTCGTGGGTGACGACGATCATCGTGGTGCCCCGGCCCGCCAAGTCCTTGATGACATCGAGGACTTCACCGACCAGCTCCGGGTCGAGCGCCGAGGTCGGCTCGTCGAAGAGCAGCAGCTCCGGCTCCAGGGCGAGCGCCCGGGCGATGGCGACCCGCTGCTGCTGGCCGCCGGAGAGCTGCCCGGGGTAGGCGCCTGCCTTGTCGGCGAGCCCGACCCGGTCGAGCAGCCGCTCGGCGGTGTGCACCGCCGCCGCCTTCGGCCGGCGCAGCGCGGAGACCGGTGCCTCGGTGATGTTCTCCAGCACCGTCAGATGCGGGAAGAGGTGGAAGTTCTGGAAGACGAAACCGATCCGGGTGCGCTGCTTGAGGATGTCGCGCTCCCGCAGCTCGTACAGCCGGCCCGCCCGTCGCCCGCCACCGCCCTTGCCGAAGGCCCTTCGGGCCGCGGTGTCGTCACCGCGCCGGTAGCCGATCAGCGCGCCGTTGACGCTGATCCAGCCGCTGTCGACCTTCTCCAGGTGGTTGATGGTGCGCAGCAGGGTGGACTTGCCGGAGCCCGACGGGCCCAGGACGACGGCGACTTCGCCGGTACGGACCTGGAGGTCCACCCCCTTCAGCACGTCGAGCGAGCCGAAGCTCTTGTGGACGGAGCGGACCTCGACCATGGCGTTCACCGCGCGGCTCCCTTGGCGTAGTGGCGTTCGACGTAGTGCTGGAGGACGGAGAGCACGGTGGTGAGCAGGATGTACCAGGCGGTGGCCACCATCAGCAGGGGCACCACCCGGCGGTTCCGTCCGTAGACGACCTGGACCTGGTAGAAGAGTTCGCCGATCGCCATCACGGAGACGATCGAGGTGCCCTTGAAGAGCGAGATCACCTCGTTGCCGGCGTTCGGCAGGATGGAGCGCATCGCCTGCGGCAGCACGATCCACCGCAGCCGGCGCAGCCGGGGGATGCCGAGGGCGGCCGCCGCCTCCACCTGCCCGCCGTCCACCGCCAGCACCCCGGCGCGGACGATCTCGGCGGCGTACGCGGCCTGGTGCAGCGCCAGCCCGAGCACCGCCGCGCCCATCGCGCCGACCAGCCCCATGGTGTCGAGGTGGAAGACGCCGGGGCCGAAGGGGATCCCGAAGTCCAGCCGCTTGTAGAGGTAGGAGAGGTTGAACCAGAACAGCAGCTGGACGATCAGCGGAACGGACCGGAAAGCCCAGATGTAGCCGAAGGCGACCCAGCGCAGGAACGGGCTCGCGGACAGCCGCATCAGGGCCAGCACCATGCCGAGCGCGAAGCCCAGGGCGGTGCCGTAGGCGGTCAGCCGGAAGGTGACCCAGACCGCCTTCAGCACCGTCCCGGTGGCGAAGAACTGGGCGAACACCCCCCATTCCCAGGCCGGGTTGGTGACCAGTCCGTGCACGAACTGGGCGAGCAGCACGGCGGTCACCGCGATCGCCGCCCAGCGCCAGGGGTGGCGTACGGGGACGACCTTCAGGGCCGCCGGATCGTCCGCCTTCGGGGGCCCGGTCCGCTGCGGGGCGGGCGTCCCGGCGAGGGCGGAGCCGGCGGGCGGATCACTGGTCAGCGGCATCGGGGTCCTCGGGGGTGAGTGCGGGGACGGGTACCGGCGGGGCGGTGCGGTCCCGGAGGAAGGTGAGCAGGGCGCGCGCGCTCGCGTCGTTCTGCCGGAAGGCGGGCGCGTTGGTACGGGGGCGGGTGAAGGCGCCGCCGGCCCGCGCGTCGGTGTGCGGGCCGAGGGCGAAGCGGCGCGGATGCGGGCGGCCGGCCCGGTCCAGGATCCGGCCGTCGGCGGGGTCGACGGCCAGCAGGCCGGCGGGCGTCGCCGCCGCGCCCTCGGCGTACAGGGCGCGCAGCAGCCGGTCCCGGGTGTGCGCGACGGTCGGCTCCGGCAGCCGCGCCTCCACCAGTGCGCGCGCCGCGACCGACTCCCCGGGCACGCTCGCGCCGGTGGCGCGGAACACCCCGTGGGCCTCGTCGGCGGTGACGGTGAGGCCGGCGCCCAGGAAGCGCACCACCCCGGCCCGGGAGAGCGCGAGCAGCTGCCGCAGCCGCGGTCCCGGGGGACCGGAGGCGAGATAGCTGAAGAAGCCGTGCCACCAGGGGCCGCGGTCGCCGATCCGGACCAGCTGCCCGTAGACCGACAGCAGCGCGAGGAAGACCGCCAGGTCCGGGCTGTGCGCGGGGTCGTGGCGGCGGGCGAGGTCGGCCTCGATGTAGCCGCGCAGCCCTTCCTGGAGGGCCGCGCCGTCCGCGTAGCGCACCCCGTCCAGCGGATGGTCCAGCGCGTCCAGGTCGAGCCGGTCGGCCGGGTCCGGGACCGCGGCGGCGACCAGGGCCTGGAGTGCGGCACTGCCCGGGTCGGCGGCGGCGTACTTCTCCTCGAAGTCCGGCCGGTGCATCCGGGTGCGTTCGGGGTGCGCGGTGAACAGCCGGTGGTAGTGGGCGAAGCCCAGCTCCTTGTCGATCAGCGGCCACACGTCGCGCCGGAAGTCCGGGCCGCCGGGCCGGGCCAGCAGCTCGTCGACCTGCCGCGGCCCGAAGAACCGGGGCAGCGGCGGCCGTTCACCGGACAGCCGGTAGCCGATCTTGGAGTGGTAGGGCACCCCGCGCCGCGATCCGACGTGCAGGACCGGTTCGCGGCCCGAGGGCCGGTACGTCAACTTCCCGTCGGCTCCCGTGGTGTACGTGCCGCCGCGCCCCTCGGTCAGCAGCACCATCAGGTCGACGAAGGCCAGTCCGAAACCGCGCACCAGCACCGGCTCGCCCGGCCGCAGCGCGCTCAGATCGCTGTCGGCGGTGAACGCCGGCGGCAGGTGCGTCAGCCCGTGCCGGGCCGCGAAGCCGCTCAATTCCCGCTGTTCCTCGGAGAGTTCCGACTCCAGATGGCCGAGCGCCAGGACGACCAGATCGGCCCGCAGCGGGGTGGGGCGGCCCGCCAGCCACACCTGCTGGCGCCCGTCGCGCGGCCCGGAGATCCGCAGCGCGGTGCGCCGGTGCTCGTGCACGGCGACCCGCGGCGGCAGCGCGGCCACCGCCTCCTCGTACACCCAGCGCAGATAGGCGCTCTGCAGGTGCCGCCCGGCGAAGTCCTGCGGCCCCAGCGCCGCGACGCCGTCGGCGAGGTCCGGCGCGACCGGGATCTCGCCGGCCCGCACCGCCCGCGCCCACTCGGCGAGCGAGGGGCCGGGCCGCACCGGCCCCGCCAACTCGACGCTCTCGTCGGTGAACATGGTGACGTCCTCGGACAGGGAGTTCATCCACAGCAGCGGGGACTGGTCGCGGCGCCAGATCCGGCCGCCGCCGGGCGGGTGCGGATCGACCAGGTGCAGGTCGAGCGGCGTATCGCCGTAGAGCTCGGGGGCGTTGGCGGCGATCCGTTCCAGGATCCCGGTGCCCCGCGGGCCGGCGCCCACGATCACCACCGACGGCCGTACGGCGCCGCGCGCGGCCGGCCTCACCGGACACCGGCCGCACCGCGGGCGTAGTGCCGCTCGATGTAGTGCTGACCGACGCCGAGGAGGGAGGTGACGAGGACGTACCAGAGGGTCGCCACCAGCAGCAGCGGGACGACCTCGTAGGTGCGGTGGTAGACCAACTGGACGGAGTAGAGCAGGTCCTGGACCGCGATGACGCTGACGATCGAGGTGCCCTTGAGCGTGCCGATCAGCATGTTCCCGGCCGGCGGCACGATCGACCGCATCGCCTGCGGCAGCACGATCCGGCGCAGCCGCCGCCAGCGCCCGAGCCCCAGCGACTGCGCGGCCTCCACCTGCCCCTTGTCGACGGACAGCACGCCGCCGCGGACGACCTCGGCGGCGTACGCGGCCTCGTGCAGGGTGAGCCCGATGACGGCGACGGCGACCGGGCCGAGCAGGTCGACCGTGCGGACGCCGAGGACGACCGGGTACAGCGCACCGATGTTGAACCAGAACAGCAGCTGCACCAGGATCGGCATCGACCGGAACAGCCAGACGTAGCCGCGGGCGACGCCGCGCAGCACGGGGTTGCCGGACAGCCGCAGCACCGCGAGCAGGGTGCCCAGCGCGAAGCCGAGCACCATCACCACGGCGGTCAGCCAGAGGGTGAGCCACAGACCGCGCAGCACCGCGCCGGTCAGGAAGTAGTCGGCGACCACGTCCCATTGGAAGGCGGGATTGCGGACCACGGACGTGACGGCCAGGGCCGCCAGGGCGAGGACGAGGACGGCCGCCGCCCACTGGCCGGTGCGGCGCCGCGGCACGATGCGCGGTACGGCACCGTCCGGTGCGCCGGGCGGGGCCACGGCGGGGGCGTCGAGGGTGTCGGAAGACATGCGAAGGCTCCGTGGACGCTGTCGATCACGGGAGTCGCGCGCCTTCACACGGGCGGAACGGGCCGCGCCCCTCAGCACGACCGGTCCTTGAGGCTATGGGGTGAACACGGCCCGCTGTCAAGGGTGGTTGGCCCGCCGTCCGTACGGTGAGCGATGGATCACTCGGCGGTTGACGCGGAAACGGATGCCTGTTCCACTTGGTTCCATGCATCCATGGCAGCGGCTGGTCACCCGCGACCACATCGACTTCGGTCGTGTGTGGTCCGCGTCCTGTTGAGCTGATCCCCTGCCCTGAAGCCCGCCGCCCCAGGCCGGGCCGTTTCGCGGTTCTCCCGGTCCCCGCGGCCCTCCCGGCCGGTCCGGACCCCCCTTCCCGCCGCGCGCCTTCACACCCCGCGCCCTCGTAGGGCGCACCCCTCCCCTCGCTCCGCCCCGTTGCCCCGTCCCGCCCCCGCACTCTGTTCTCGGTTTCGCCCGTCCCGTAACTTCCCTTCCCCGGCGCGCTCGTACGCCGTCGAGCGGCGCCACTGGACACGGAGGCGACTCGATGACCGCCGCGCCACGGCCGCCGCACGCGGCCTGCCTGACGATCCGTCACACCACCGTCACCGACCCTCCCCCGGCCTGCGGCCGGGGGGACCCCCCAGCCCGCCCCCTGCTGGACGGGCTCACCCACGAGTACAGCACCCGCTACGACAAGCCCGTCGACCTGAGCCTGGAGTACCCGGCCGAGGAGTTCGCCCCGCCCGGGGGCGCCGCCGCTACGACCCCGACACCGCCGAACGCATGGGGGTACCCCCGGACGAAGTCCGGGGGAGGATCTGGACCCACTCCGCGCACCGCCGGCGCGGACTGGCCCGGCGCGTCCTGGACGCCCTGGAGCGGCACGCCGCCGACCGCGGCTGCACCCGCGTCCACCTGACCACCGGCCCCCGCCAGCCCGAGGCCAAGGGCCTCTATCCCGCCGCCGGTTACCGCCCGCTGTTCGACCTCACCGCGGCACCGGAGTCGATCGGCCCGCTGCCGTTCGAGAAGCATCTGGAGATCCCCCGACCATGACCACCCGCAGCCGCCGGGCCCGCCGGCCCCTCCTCCACTCCCGGCTTCGCTCGAACAGGGGGACCCCCATCCTCCCGTCCCGTACCGCAGCCCTGCTGGCGGCCGCGGTGCTGTCGCTCACCGCCTGCGGTACGGGCGGTGCGGCGTCCGGTGCCAGGGACGCCGGACCGGCCGCCGCCGACGCCCGCATCCCCACCGCGGACGTGGTCTCCGCGGTCCACAAGGACCCGGCCGCGGCACGGCTGCTGCCCGCCGGCGTCCGCGCCCGCGGCGCCCTCTCCCTCGCCGCCGCCGTCGGCAGCCCACCCGGCGCCACCTACCTGCCCGACGGCACGACCCTGGCCGGCCAGGACATCGACTTCGCGGACGCGGTCGGCAGGGTCCTCGGCATCCGGCTCCACCGCGAGGTGGCGAGCTTCGAGGCGATCCTCCCGGCCCTGGGCAGCGGCAAGTACGACGTGGGCACCGGCAACTTCGGCGTCACCGACGAACGCCGCAGGACCATCGACTTCGTCACCTACGTCGACGACGGCCAGGGCTTCGCGGTCCGCGCCGACAGCCCGCTGAAGAAGATCACCGCACTGACCCGGCTGTGCGGCCTGACCGTCGCCACCGGCGCCGGCACCACCTTCGAGGCCACGCTGGCGGAGAACGCACACCGCTGCAAGGACGCCGGGAAGAAGCCGTACGTCGTCACGACCTTCGCGGAGCAGGGCGCGCTGTGGATCTCGCTCCGGCAGGGCCGCAGCGACGTGGTGATGAGCACCGTCAACGGGCTGCGCTACGCCGTGAAGCAACAGCCGGGACTGAGGTTCCTCAACGAGTTCCGGCGCCTGGACGTCGGCTTCGCCTTCAAGAAGGGGACACCGCTGGCACCCGCCTTCCAGGCCGCGGTCAACCGCCTCAAGGAGGACGGGACCTACGACCGGATCCTGGAGAAGTGGGGCACCGCCCCCTCGGCCATCGCCACCTCGCGGATCAGCCCGCCGGAGCTCCGCTGACGACGGGGGCGGGCGGCCGCCGGACCGCCCGCCCCCGTGGGCCGGTACGCCCGGCGCCCCGGCACTCCCACCCGGTCCGCGTCGACGAGCGGAGCGGTTTCCGCCGCGGCGTCAACGACACTCCTCTGGGTCAGTCACCCGATCATCGGGCTTACCCAGACCTGCGGCCAAGACCGACGACATATGCCCTGGGCCCGCCCGCGCGCTCCCCGCGGATCCGAACCTGTCGACACCGGCCACCTGCCGACATCTGCGGACTGGTACCGACCGTGACCCCCGTCGTACTGTCAGTTCACCACCGGGGCACGCAACCTGACGGTGCACCACCCTCTTTGCACCAGATATGTCACGAACCCCCCGTGCGGCGGCTATCCACTTGGCACACACTCGGCCTCATGAACGACGATAGGGGCGGACAGAACACAGACACCGCGGGTGAGAGGAGGCGTCAATGGGATCGGTGCGCAAGGCGAGTGCCTGGCTTGGCCTCGTGGACGACAACGATGACGAGCGCTACTACGACGACGACTACGCCGAGGGACCCGAGTCCGCGGACTCGGGTGGCAGCCCCTGGGTGACCGACCCCCGGGTCCGGGTGGCCGACGAGGCCGCCCAGGACCAGGGCACCCGCATCGCCACGGTCACCCCGGCCTCCTTCCGGGACGCCCGCAACATCGGCGAGCTCTTCCGGGACGGCGTCCCGGTGATCGTCAACCTGACGGCCATGGAGCCCGCCGACGCCAAGCGCGTGGTCGACTTCGCCGCCGGCCTGACGTTCGGCCTGCGCGGCTCCATCGAGCGGGTCGCGACCCGGGTGTTCCTGCTGACCCCCGCCGACTACAAGGTGGTCTCCGGCGAGTCCCGCGCGCACCGCAACGGCGGCTTCTTCAACCAGAGTTGACCGGCGTGGGGGTTTCGGCCGGGGGCCCGGGCGCCGGGCGCCCGCGGCACCGTCCCCGGCAAGGGCGGTACCCGCGAGCAGCGGCAGGGCCGCTCACCGGAAGGCGTCGAGCCCGGTGAGCGCCTTGCCCAGCACCAGCTGGTGCATCTCCGCGGTGCCCTCGTAGGTGAGCACCGACTCCAGGTTCGTGGCATGCCGCATGACGGGGTATTCGAGCGAGATCCCGTTGGCGCCGAGGATGGTCCGGGACGTACGGCAGATCTCGATCGCCTCCCGGACGTTGTTGAGCTTGCCGAAGCTGATCTGCTCGGGGCGCAGCTTCCCGGCGTCGAAGCGCCGCCCCAAGTGGTGGGCGAGCAGCACCCCTTTGTGGAGTTCCAGCGCCATGTCCGCCAACTTGGCCTGGGTGAGCTGGAAGCCGCCGATGGGCCGGCCGAACTGCTCGCGGGTGCGCGCGTAGTCGAGGGCCGTCTCGAAGCAGCTGCGCGCCGCCCCCATCGCACCCCAGACGATCCCGTAGCGGGCGTGGCTCAGGCACCGCAGCGGGGCGCCCAGCCCGGCGGCGTCGGGCAGCATCGCGTCGGCGGGCAGCCGTACCTCGTCCAGGACCAGTTCGCTGGTGACCGAGGCGCGCAGCGACCACTTGTGCTTGATCTCGGGGGCGGAGAACCCCGGGCTGTCGGTCGGTACCGCGAAGCCGCGGATGCCGTCGTCGGTCCTCGCCCAGACCACCGCGACACCGGCCACCGACCCGTTGGTGATCCACATCTTGCGCCCGGTCAGCACCCAGTCGGACCCCTCGCGCCTGGCGTAGGTCCGCATGCTCGCCGGGTCGGAGCCGTGGTCCGGCTCGGTCAGCCCGAAGCAGCCGATGATCTCGCCGGAGGCCATCCCCGGCAGCCAGCGCTGCTTCTGCTCCTCGGAGCCGAAGCGCCAGATGGCGTACATGGCCAGCGAGCCCTGGACGGAGACCAGCGAGCGGATACCGGAGTCGGCGGCCTCCAGTTCCAGGCAGGCGAGCCCGTACTGGACGTGGGAGGCGCCGGCGCAGCCGTATCCGGTCAGCGACATGCCGAGGGCGCCGATCGAGCCGAGTTCGCGGGCGAGTTCGCGGATGCCGGGGAGTTCGCCGCGCTCGTACCAGTCGGCGATCTGCGGCAGTACGCGGTCGGCGGCCCACCGGCGGACGGTGGCGCGGACCGCGCGGTCCTCGTCGGTGAGCAGATCGTCGATGCCCAGGGGGTCGCCCGGGTCGAACGGCGGAAGCGAGGTCGGCGTTGCGGACATGGCGGGGCCTCCGGCGGGTTCGCGCGAAAAACTAGCAGTGGTAGTTACGCGCGTCCGACGGTACGGCCCCGGGCGCCGCGCGGGCAAGGGTCACCGCCGCGCGGCGGGACGTGCCGCGGCGGCGGCCGGACCTCAGCGGCCGGTGCTCGCCGGGGCCGGCGCACCCTCGCGCCCGGCGGCCGGCGCACCCTCGCCGGCGGCGGTCTCGCCCTCTGCCCGTTCGGTGGACTCCGCGGCCCGGCGCGGCAGCCGCAGCGCGATCCCCGCGCCGACGAGCAGCAGCAGGGCGCTGGCGACGAGGGTGACCCGCAGCCCCTGGATGAAGGAGTCCCGGGCGGCCAGCCGCAGCGCGTGCCGGGCGTGCTCGCCCAGTCCGGCCGCGACCTTGTACGCCTCGCCGAGCGAATGCGACGCCGAGTGGGACGCCTTGGCGCTGACGCCGTCGACCCGGTCCAGGCCCGGTGCGTACGCGGCGTTCATGACACTGCCGAGCAGTGCGACGCCGATCCCGGCACCGAGCTGGTAGGCGGTCTCGCCGAGCGCCGCGGCACCGCCCGACTGCTCGGCGGGGGCCTCGCTCAGCATCGACTCGTACGCGCCGAACAGCGTCGACTGGAAGCCGAAGCCGAGCAGGACGAAGCCGAGCGCCAGCTGCCAGAAGCGGTCCTGGCTGCCCAGCGCGGTCAGCGTCAGCACCGCGGTCGCGGTCAGCGTGAAGCCGCCGGCGACCATCGCCCGCGGGCCGAGCGCCTGGAGCAGCTTCGAGCCGGTGAGCCCGGCGGCCATCGCGGAGAAGACCAGCGGCAGCATCCGCAGGCCGGTCTCCAGCGGGCTCAGCCCCAGGACGAGTTGGAGGTACTGGACGGCGATCAGCTGGAGCCCGACAAGGGCGAGCATGGCCAGCACGATGCAGCCGATGGAGGTGCCGAACGCGGGCCGGGCGAACAGCCGCATGTCGATCAGCGGATGCTCCCGGCGGCGCTGGCGGCGCACGAAGAGGATCAGCAGCAGGGTGCCGAGGGCGATCGGGAGCAGGGTGGTCGGGCCCACCACGGGCGCACCGCTGCCCAGCCGCTTGACGCCCAGCACGATGCCCAGCACGCCGAGGGCCGCGACGACCGCGCCGACCACGTCCCAGGGGCCGTTGCGCTCGCCCCGCGACTCCGGCAGCAGCCAGCGTCCTATCAGGAACATCGCGGCCATCATCGGGATGTTGATGAGGAAGACCGAGCCCCACCAGAAGTTCTCGACGAGGAAGCCGCCGAGCACCGGGCCGACCGCGGCGCCGACCGCGGCCACCGCGCTCCAGACGCCGATGGCGACCGCGCGCTCCCGCCGGTCGGGGAAGACCTGGCGCAGAATCGACAGCGTCGCGGGCATGATCATCGCGCCGCCGATGCCGAGCAGCGCGCGGGCCGTCATCAGGATCTGCGGATTGGGCGCGAGCGCGGCGGCTGCCGAGGCCAGTCCGAAGAGGCCGTAACCGAGGAGCAGGATGCGGCGCCGGCCGACGCGGTCGCCGAGCGTGCCGAAGAGGATCAGCAGCGACGCCGCGATCAGCGGGTAGATGTCGACGATCCAGAGCAGCTCCACCGGTCCGGGCCGCAGGTCCTCGGTGACGGAGGGCACCGCCACGTACAGGATCGTGGTGTCCAGCGCGACGAAGACCAGGCTGACGCAGAGCACGGTCAGCACGGTCCAGCGGTTCACGCCGCCGCCTGTGTGCCGGGGAACTCCCCCCGTCCGCCCCCTGCCGGACGCGGTCGTCCCTGACATCCAGTACCTCCTGTCATGCGCTCGCCGTCATGCGCTCGCGGCCACGGACCGGGGCACGAAGGCGCCCCGGGGAAACCGGTGGCACGGGCGAGTGGAGACGTCAGACTACGCGAGTCCACCTGGGGCCCGCGTGGCCCACCTCACGGTGAGACGCTCCTCGCAGCCCCTGACGTTGCGCGACCCGCCCGGGTCGGGCCCACTTTCGCCACCTGGATAATCGTCCCGATGAACGATCTTGCCTCGACCGCCGCCCCCGGCCGCACGCTGTGCCCGCCCGCCGTCCGGGCCGCGCTGCGCCGTGCCGCCCCCGGGCTGGCGGCGTACGCGGCGGTCCGGCTGCTGGGCCTGGCCGTGCTCATGGTCTGGTCGGCCGCCAACGGCAAGGACTGGCACACCCTGCTGACCGCCCGCTGGGACTCCCTCTGGTACACCGGGATCGCCGAGCAGGGCTACGGCCACACCGTCCACCTGGCCAACGGCGCCGTGCACTCCGACCTCGCCTTCTTCCCGCTGCTGCCCTGGCTGGAGCGGGGCCTGTCGGCGATCACCCCGCTGTCCGCGGCGGACGCCGGGATGGCGGTGGCGTGGCTGACCTCGCTGGCGGCGGCCTGGGCGCTGTACGCGACCGGGGAGCGGCTGCACGGACCGCGGGCCGGGGTGGCACTGGCCGCGCTGTGGGCCGCGCTGCCGGTCGGGATCGTGCAGTCGATGGCGTACTCGGAGTCGCTGTTCACCGCGCTCGCGGCCTGGGGCGTGTACTGCGTGCTGACCGGCCGCTGGGTGTGGGCGGGCGTGCTGGCGTCGCTGGCCGGGCTGACCCGGCCGGTGGGCGCCGCGGTGGTCGCCGCGGTGGGTGTCACCGCGGCGGTGACGGTGGTGAACGAGCGGGCCGGCGGCGTCCGCTTCCGCGCCCTCCTCCGCGGCCGGCACCGCCGGATGCTGCTCGGCGTCCTGCTGGCGCCCCTCGGCTGGTGCGGCTACTTCCTGTGGGTCGCCGCCCGGCGGGGCTCGCTCACCGGCTATCTCGACGTCCAGGCCGGCTGGGGCAACGGCTTCGACGGCGGAATCGCCTTCGGCCACTTCATCGGCCACCAGCTGACCGGGCCCGCGTTCGCCGCCGGCCTCGGGCTGCTGATCGGCGTCGCGCTGGTGGTCTGGCTGTATCTGCACGGCGTACGGCGGGGCCAGCCGCTGCCGCTGGCGGTGTACGGCGGGACGGTGCTGCTGCTGGCGCTCACCGCCAGGGGCTACTTCGGCTCCAAACCGCGGCTGATGATGCCGGCCTTTCCGCTGCTGCTGCCGCTCGCCGCGGGGCTGGCGCGGTGGCGTCCGGCGCGGTCGTGGCTGGTCATCGGGCTGATGGCGGCGGGCTCGGCGGTCTACGGCGCGTTCTGGCTCAACGGCTCCGGCCCGCCGTGACCGGAAGATCCCGCTCCGCGATCACTACCCCGGGAAAACGCGGCGCGACACCCGTGCGAATCACGGATAAACTCCGCCGGCGAAAAACAGATAAGCACGCACGGCGCCGACACGCGGATGGCCGGAAGGGAATCCAGTGGCCCGGGAATTCTCTTCGAAATCCAGGTCACCGAACGGTGATTGAGACCCATTCCACATCACATCGTCATTACAAAGCGCACGGTTTGACCAAGTGCATACATCACACGCGGTAACGTCGTTTGAGTGCGTACCGATGACAAGCTCGACCAGATGGAGGAGCAGCTCCCGACCGATCGCGTCAAACCGCCCCGCATGACCCGGACCCGCCTGTGGCTGCTCTGGGGCACGCTGGCGGTGTACATCGCGATCGTCGCCGGAGTGCTGGCCAACACCTATCTGGTCACCCTCGACTGGCAGGTCATGTTCTTCCGGCCCTATAAGCAGTGGCCGTCTGTCCATGCCTTCCTCGACTACTTCGTCGTGCTGGGACAGCGCGGCCCGACCGCCGTGGCGGTGGCCGCCTGGCTGGGCTGGCGCTGCTGGAAGCAGCGCAACCTCCACCCGCTGCTGGTGCTCGGCGCCTCGCTCCTGCTGCTGAACATCACCGTGGGTGCCGCCAAGCTCGGCATGGGCCGGCTCGGCCCGCACTACGCGACGACCGTCGGCTCCAACGAGATGTGGCTCGGCGGCGATATATTCCCCTCCGGTCACACCGCGAACGCCGTGGTCACCTGGGGTGTGCTGGCCTACATCGCGACCACCCCGCTGCGCCGCCGGACCCTGTCGGTGATCGCCGCGCTGGGCGCGCTGGGCGTCGGCATGACGACCGTCTACCTCGGTACGCACTGGGTCAGCGACGTGCTGCTCGGCTGGGCCGCGGGCCTGCTGGTGCTGCTGGCGATGCCGTGGGTCGAGCCCGGCATCACCTGGGTCGAGGACCGCCTCATGGGCATCCTGCTGCGGCTCTGGCTGCGGCTGCGCCCCGATTCGCTGCGCGGTCCGCTGCCGGCCGGCGTGCTGGTCCCCGGACTCTCCCCGCAGCGGGTCGCCCCGGACGGCGAGGTCCTGGTGCGCGAGGCGGTGGGCGTCGCCCACGCCACCCGCGCCCCGGACGGCTGGCCGCACCACCCGTCGCGCCCGCACACCAGCCGCGCGGAGCGCACCCCGGTCACCCCGACGGGCAGCCGCCGGCCGCCGCACGCGGACCGCGTCCCGCGCGGTGCCGCGCCGTTCACCCCCGCCACCGGCCGCGGGCGCAACGGCACCGGCTGACCGCCCCCGCGCCGCGGGGCCCGGTACGCACACCAGCTGCCCCGCACCGAAGGCCCCGGCCGCTCCCTCCGGAGCAGCCGGGGCCTTCGCCGTATCCAGGGTCCGCCGGCCCGGTCAGCCCTGCCAGCTGCGGTGCACCACGCCGTCCCGGACCTCGAAGTTGATCCGGCCGGTGAGGTGTTCCATCGTGATCAGCGCGCCCGGCGGCAGCGCGCGGACGGTGGTCCAGCCGCGGGCCCGGGCCCGCTCCTCCGCCTCCTGCCGGCCGAGGCCGACATACGCCTCGGCCTCGTCCTGGATGTCGTCGCGGTCACCGGGAAGGTTCGGTACGGGTGCCATACCGGCCACCGTAGGCGGCCGGGGCGGCGCGCGGAAGGGCCGTCCGCCGCACACCGCGGTGACCTGCCGGTCCGTCATTGGTCACACTTGTGTCACGGTGAACGCTCTGGCGATTGCCGGAACGGCCCTCACCCTTACGCGCCGTGCGCTGCCGCAACCGGGTGGAAAACAAAGCGGCCGGAATTCCCTCTTGATCATATGCGGAACGCTGTGCCGCCACTTCGGGCAAAGCCGGGCAGCAGGCGGAAATTAATCGCCCACGCGTCCCGCATTCCCCTTACCCGACCCTCTTTTTCAGCCGCCCGGAAATTGGCCAACGAGACACATTCCACACACATTTCCCGCACATCGCCCGGGATGCCCCGGCCCGCCCGGCTCCCCGCCGCGGCTGTCGGGACGCCACCGGAACGGACCGGAGCGTCCCCTCGCTCTGCGCCCCGCGCGCGAGCATCATGACCGGCGCCCCCGTACAACCCCGGCCGAACGAGGTGCAGCCGATGGTCAGCGAGATCTCCCGGGAGAGCGCCCGGCCGGCCGGGGGGCGGCGCCGCGGGACGGTACTGGCCGACTGGCTGAGCACCACCGACCACAAGAAGATCGGGCACCTCTACCTGATCACGTCGTTCGGCTTCTTCCTCGTCGGCGGGCTGCTGGCGCTGCTGATGCGCGCCGAACTGGCCAGGCCCGGGCTCCAGATCATCAGCAACGACCAGTTCAACCAGGCGCTGACGATGCACGGCACGATCATGCTTCTGCTGTTCGCAACCCCGGCCTTCGCCGGCTTCGCCAACGAGATCATGCCGCTCCAGATCGGCTCCCCCGATGTCGCCTTCCCGCGGCTGAACATGCTCTCGTACTGGCTCTACCTCTTCGGCGGCCTGATCGTGCTGAGCAGCTTCCTGACGCCCGAGGGCGGCCCGGCGTACGGATGGACGGCCTACGCCCCGCTCAACTCCGCGGTCCGCTCCGACGGCATCGGCCCCGACATGTGGATCATGGGGCTGGCGCTGGCCGGATTCGGCACCATCCTCGGAGCGGTCAACTTCATCGCGACGATCATCGCGCTGCGGGCGCCGGGCATGACGATGTTCCGGATGCCGGTGTTCACCTGGAACATCCTCTTCACCTCGATCCTGGTGCTGATGGCGTTCCCGGTGCTGGCCGCGACCCTGCTGGTGCTGGAGGCGGACCGGCGGTTCGGCGCGGTGGTCTTCGACGCCCGCTGGGGCGGCGCGCTGCTGTGGCAGCACCTCTTCTGGTTCTTCGGCCACCCCGAGGTCTACATCATCGCGCTGCCGTTCTTCGGCATCATCACCGAGATCATCCCGGTCTTCTCCCGCAAGCCGATCTTCGGTTACGTGATGCTGATCGGCGCGACGATGGCCATCACGGCGCTGTCGGTGATGGTCTGGGCGCACCACATGTTCGCGACCGGCGCGGTGCTGCTGCCGTTCTTCTCGCTGATGTCGTTCCTGATCGCGGCGCCGACCGGGGTGAAGTTCTTCAACTGGATCGGCACCATGTGGCACGGCTCGGTCTCCTTCGAGACCCCCATGCTGTGGTCGGTCGGCTTCCTGGTGAGCTTTCTGTTCGGCGGGCTGACCGGCGTCATCCTGGCCTCACCGCCACTGGACTTCCAGGTCACCGACTCGTACTTCGTCGTCGGCCACTTCCACTACGTCGTCTTCGGGACGGTGACCTTCGCGACCTTCGCCGGCTTCTACTTCTGGTGGCCCAAGTTCACCGGCAAGATGCTTGACGAGCGGCTCGGCAAGGTCCACTTCTGGCTGCTGTTCGTCGGCTTCCACACCACCTTCCTCGTCCACCACTGGCTGGGCGTGGCCGGTATGCCCCGCCGCTACGCCGACTACCTCCCCGCCGACGGCTTCACCGCGCTCAACACCGTCTCCACCGCCGGCGCGTTCCTGCTCGGCACCTCCACCCTGCCGTTCCTCTACAACGTGTGGCGGACCACGCAGCAGGGCACCCGGGTGGCGGTCGACGACCCCTGGGGCTTCGGCCGCTCCCTGGAGTGGGCCACCTCCTGTCCGCCGCCGCGGCACAACTTCACCACGCTGCCCCGGATCCGCTCCGAGTCGCCGGCCTTCGACCTGCACCACCCCGAGATGTCCGCGGAGACCGCCGTCAGGCCAGTGCCCGGGAGAGCCGGTCCCTGATCTCCCGTACCCGGCCGGCGAGTTCGGCCGGCTCGCGGATCTCGAAGTCGAAGCCCAGCAGCGCGATGTGGAACACCAGCACGTCGAGGCTGTGCGCCCCGGTGCGCAGCAGGCAGCTGTGCGCGTCGACCGCCTCCAGCACCCCGTCGTACGGGCCGACGCGCTCCGCGGCACGCTCCAGCGGCACCCGCAGCAGCACCGTGGCCTGCGTCCGGAACGCCCGCCCGGAGACGCCCCGGGAGACATACGTGGCGAGGTCCTCGGCGGGCGGGGTACGGGGGGTGAAGCGCGGACCGTGCGGTGGGGCGGGGGTGATCCGGTCCACCCGGTAGGTGCGCCAGTCCGCGCGGTCCACGTCCCAGCCGACCAGGTACCAGCGACACTGTGCGGAGACCAGGCGGTGCGGCTCGACGGTGCGGCGGGTGACCGCCCCGTCGTGGTCGGTGTAGTGGAACCGCAGCCGCTGGAAGTCCCGGCAGGTGTGCGCGAGTTCGGTGAGGATCCGGGGGTCCACCCGGGGGCCGCCGGGCCGGCCGAGCATCGGGACGGTGGCGGCGGTGAGCGCCCCGACCCGGTGGCGCAGCCGGTGCGGCAGCACCTGCTCCAGCTTCGCCAGCGCCCGTACGGAGGTCTCCTCGATGCCCTCGACGCCGCCGGCCGCGGCGCTGCTCAGTCCGACCGCGACCGCCACCGCCTCCTCGTCGTCCAGCAGCAGCGGCGGGAGTTCGGCGCCGGCGCCGAGCCGGTAGCCGCCGGCCGTGCCGGGCGCGGAGTGGACGGGATACCCCAGTTCGCGCAGCCGGTCGACGTCCCGCCGGACGGTGCGCGGGGTGACGCCGAGGCGGTCGGCGAGATCCGCCCCCGACCACTCGCGGTGGGACTGCAGCAACGAGAGCAGACGCAGCAGACGCGCCGAGGTGTCCAACATCCCCCGAGTCTCCCAGCCTTCGGGGCCACCCCGCGCCGCGTCCCGCTCACCCGTCGCGGCCGAGCGCACCGACCAGCCAGTCGTGCGCGGCCCCCATCGTCGGACCGCCGCCTGCGGTCACCTCGTCGACATACCGCCAGTACGCCCGCATCCGCGGATCCTCGCCGGCCGCCGAGACCGCCCGCAGCCCGGCGCGGAACGCGGGGCTGTCCCTCCTGCGGTACGCGCGGGCATGCGCGGCCACGAAGGAGTCCAACGCGTCACCGGGCCCCGGCGGGCGGCCCGCGGCGAGTGCCGCGGCGGCCAGTGCGTACGCCTCGGCCAGCCCCCGGTAGAGCGCCACCGGGTCGCTGTCCCCCGCCAGGGCGGCGGGCGCCCGGCGCACCCGGCGGCAGCGCTCGGCCAGGCCCCCGGTGCCGGCCGTGGTGAGCGCGTGCAGCCGGGCGTAGCCGACGACCTGGGCCGGTTCGGGGTCCGCGGGCGGGACCGGCACCGCCGCGTCGACGACCGCATCGCGCAGCGCGGACGGCAGCGCGCGGGGCAGCTGCCGGCGCCAGAAACGCACCGCCCCGTCGCCGGTCGGCGGCAGCGGGAGGCCGCCCAACAGCCGCAGCAGCGCGGGGCGTTGATCCGCGGACGCCTCGGTGAGGGCGCGTAGCGCGGCCTCCTGCCAGCGCAGCGCGGTGAGCTGCCCGCCGACCGCGGCGAGCCGCCCGGCCAGCGCCCGCTCCAGCGAGCCGCCCGCCAGCGCCTCGGCGACGTCGGGCAGCGGCATCCCGAAGGCGCGCAGATCCCGGATCCGCCGCAGCCGGTCCAGGGCCTCCGGGTCGTAGCGCCGGTGCCCGCCCGCGCTGCGGCCGGCGTCCGGGAGCAGCCCCTGGTCCGAGTAGTGGCGCACGGTCTTGACCGTCACCCCCGCACGGTGGGCCAACTCCCCGATGCTCAGCGGCGACCCGCCGGGCTCCTCCGCCACCACGGGCGCTACGTCCCCTCGGCAGGGCCGGTGACGCGGACGGCCAGGTCGTTGTCGAGCGTGTAGTACGGGCCGATCCGCAGCTCCCCGGCCGCGGCCCGCACCGTGAGCGCCGGGTAGCTGAACACCTGCTTCTTGTCCGCGACATCGTCCAGGAGGCGGGCGATGCGGACCGGCCGGGCGCCCTCGGCGGGGCGCAGCCACAGGTCCCACGGCCCGCTGCCGCGCCGCCATCCGGCGGCCAGCTCGGCGTAGGGGACGGTGAAGGTGAAGTCCGGGCCGTCGACGGCCAACGGGACGGTGACGGCGGCCGGTTCCGCGTCGTCCGCGCCGCGCACCCGGGCCTCGGCGCGGGCGCCGTCCGCCGGACTCGCCCCGTAGAGGCGGCCGGTGACCGTCATGCCCTCGGGCGCCACGAGGATGTCGCCGGCCTCGGCGTGCGGTCCGCGCAGCCAGCTGCGCAGCGCGAGGTTGCCGAGCTTGGTCGCGTACGGGATCCGTACGCCGAGCCGGCCGATGCCCGCCAGCGGCCGGCGGTCCACCAGCGAGCGCAGGTCGTTGACGCCGGGCAGCAGCCGGCGCGGGTCGCGCCCGTCGCCGAGGTCGGCATAGGCGTTCCAGCGGCCCTCGGCGAGCGCGACGGTGCTGGGCAGTACGGCGCGCAGCCGCCCGGCGCCGTTCGGCCCGAGCGGGAGCCGCACCTCGTCGTCGGTGCCGTCGGTCCGCGCACCGCCGCGCAGCCGCAGCACCAGGGCCGCGCTCCAGGAAGTGCCGGTGCCCTGTGGGACGTTCAGATCGAAGGTGAGGCCGCCCGCGGAGTCCGCGATGCAGTCGGCCCTCAGGTCCACCGGCACCGGCGGTTCCCCTCCCGTTGCCGTGGTCCGCCGCTCCCCCGGCCGGCCGCTGTCGGGTCTGTGGGCCGGGCGCCCGGCCGCGCCGGATCCGGTGACGGTCGGCCGCGTCGAGGCGTTCATGCCGTGCGTACCCCTCTCACCGCGGCGCGGGCCGTGTGCTCGGCGGCGTACTTGGCGGCGTAGGCACCGCCCACCAGGGCCCCCCTGGCACGGTGCAGGGAGCCGCGCAGGCTGCTGCCGCGCCGCACCGCGAGCAGTTCGTCGAAGAGCGCGGCATGGCGCGCGGCGACCGCTGCCGGGTCGAAGCGGGCGGACGAGGCGAGCGCGGCGGCGCCCATCCGCCTGCGGGCGGCGTCGTCGCCGATCAGTGCGAGCAGCGCACCGGTCAGCGCCGCCGGGTTCCCGGCCGGCACCAGCCTCCCGTCCACCCCGTCCGCGACGATCTCGCCCGGCCCGCCGGGGCAGTCGGTGGCGACGACGGGCAGCCCGCAGCGCATCGCCTCGGCGGCGGTCGTCGCGGACGGCTCCCGGCCGGCGGTGACCGCGGCGATGGAGCCCTTGGCCCACTCGGACTCCAGCGGACCGGCCGGGCCCATCAGGAACACGTGGTTGTACAGACCGAGTTCGTCGATCAGGGCGCGCAGCGCGGCCTTCTCGGCGCCGCCGCCGTAGATCCGCAGCCGCCAGTCGGGGCGCGCGGCGACGACCCCGGCGAAGGCCCGGACCAGGATGTCGAAGCGGGTGGCCCGGGTGAGCCGGCCGGCCGCCACCACCCACTTGCCGCTGCCGTCGGCGGGCGCCAGGCGCGGCGCGGGCACCCCGCTGGGCAGCGCCTCGACGCGGACGCCGGGCAGCCGCAGCCCGCGGCGCCAGGCGCGGGCGTCGGCCTCGCCGGCGGTGAGGACGGCGTCCAGTCGCGGATAGGCCCCGCGCAGCGCCGACTTGAGCGCCCGGCCGTGGCCGTCCAGGCCGATCCACTCCTGGCCCACCCGGAGCGGGCCGCGGCGGGTCTGCCGGGCGACGTGCACGTTCAGTCCGGGCCGGGTGCCGACCACCACGTCCGCCGCGGTCCGGCGCAGGTACTGCGCGATCCGGCGGTCGGTGAGTTCGCTGTACTGGCCGGAGCTGCTGTCGGCGGCCGGGAAGACCCGGGCGGGGCGGGTGTGCGCCGGGTCGGCACGGTCGCGGGCGGGGCCGTGCGCCCGGAGGTCCACGAGATGCCGCAGCGCGACGCCGGGGGCGAGCGCCACGGCCGGGGCGTCGCGGTACCGCAGCGCGGAGACGATCTCGACGTCATGCCGCTCGGCGAGGGCGCCGGCCAGGCCGAACGTCGTACGAACCGCCTCCCCGGTGCCATAGGCATGGTGAATGAGGAATGAGATGTGCATCCGTCCCCGCGTCCCCTGGTCTCCGCTCGTCCCGGTCCCCCCGCGGACCACGTCGCCCGCCCCCGACGGCCTGCTGTGTCCGGCTGTTGGAGAGTAAGACGGCCGAACGGCCTTCACGGTTGGGGGTGTTCGCCAACTCGTGCCGCAAAGGTTAGGGCATCGGTACCGGGATCCGGGAACTCTGGCGAAAACGGTGCGCTCAGCCGGAGCTTCCGACGCGCGTCACCGGAAGCCCCGGCCGGGCCCCGACCGTCGACTGCTCCGGACGCTCCCCGACGGCCGCGTGGGCGGAGCTTGGGACATGTGTCACCGGAACCTTCGGCCGGGTCCCGACCGTCAACCGCTCCGGACGCTTCCCAACGGCCTCGCGGGCGGAGCTTGGGACATGTGTCACCGGAACCTTCGGCCGGGCCCCGACCGTCAACCGCTCCGGACGCTTCCCAACGGCCTCGCGGGCGGAGCTCGGCACATGTGTCACCGGAACCTTCGGCCGGGCCCCGACCGTCAACCGCTCCGGACGCTTCCCAACGGCCGCGTGGGCGGAGCTTGGGACGCGCGCCACCGGAAGCTCCAGCCGGGTCCCGACCGTCAACCGCTCCGGACGCTCCCCGACGGCCTCGCGGTTGGCCTTGTACAGCTCCCGCCAGCCGCCCTTGACGTGGTACCGGTGCGCGATCCGGGAGAGGGTGTCGCCGTGCCGTACGACATGGATGCGGTCCTTGATCAGCCCGTAGCGCCGGGCGCACACCGGCCAGGCGCCCCAACCCTGGACGGCCTGCACTCTCTTGGCCACTTCGATCTGCTGGTCCCGGGTCGCGAGATCGGCGCGCTCGGCGTACCGGAGACCGCCGAAATCCTCCCAGGTGGGCTGCCAGAACTGGAGGCCGCCGTAGAAGTCGTTGCCGGTGTTGACGTGCCAGTCGCCGCTGCTCTCGCACTCGGCGAGGCAGCCCCACGGCCACTCGTCGTCGGCGCAGGCGTACGGGGGCCGGCCGCCGCCCCCGCCCCCTCCCCGGCCGCCCGGCTCGCCGTCGGCGACGGCGCCGCTGGGGAAGCACAGGACCAGGGCAGCGGCTGCCGCGGTGAGCAGCCCGACGGATTCCGCGATGCGCCGCGGCGCCGAAGAATTGTCCGACATAGCCGGTGACGGTAAGCAGCGGGCCGCCGGGCGCCACCGCGCCGCGCCCTCCGCACCGCGAACCCACCCGGTCCGGTGTACGGATCGCCGCCACCTGGGCCACGTTCTGCACGGGAATTGGCGGTGTGTGACCGGTTCCCGAACCCCTTTCCGCCGATTCCCGCTGTGCGTCGATTGGTTCGATTCTGTTCCCGTCCGCGCGTGACTCTCCCGATGGTCGCCCGTTGTCCTTGTACGAGCCGGGAGACCGCCCGGCAGCCGCTCAGAGATCGAGGAGCCACCCGTGCCGCGCATGCTCGACGTCAGCGACGACGTTCGCGCCGAGATCGGCGACGAAGAAGCCGACCGCCTGCTGGCCGGTGACGATGCCCCCGGCAGCTACGACTGCACCTCCTGCCGGACCCCCGGCGACAGCGAGCAGGAGCGGACCAGCACCGTACTCTTCGTCGGCGAGGAGACCGCGGTCCTCGCGTTCGCCCACGCCACCTGCATCCCCTCGCAGGTCGTCCCGGTGTCCGAGGAGCAGCTCCGGGGGGCCGTGCGCTCGATCACCGGTGAGGACGCCGCGCCCCGCACCCCCGGCTCGGAGCCCGCGCCGCCCGCCCCGATCCCCACCAACGACCGCCAGGCGACCCTCGGCATCACCTGCGGCCTGGTCCTGGTCAAGGAGGAGCTGCACCCCGCCCTGGTGGTGGAGCCCAACGGCCCGATCGCCCGCCCCGGATCGGCCGGCCTGGAGGACGACTTCCTGCCGCTGCTCATCGAGCACGGCTTCGCCCCCGTGACGGACGTGAACGCGCTGCCCGACCCGATCGCCGGCTGGTCCGCGCTGCTGGCGATGGGCAAGCTGCACGCCGTCCTCCAGCCCGGCACCGCCGGCAGCCAGTCCGCCTGGTGGCAGGCCCATCAGCCACTGGCGGTCTCGGACGGCTGGCGCACCGCGGCCAACAAGGCGCAGACCGTGCTGATGTACGCCGCACCCTCCGGCACCATCGGCCACCAGCCGCGCGAGGACCTCATGCGCCAGGCGCTGGAGAAGGCCGCCCGGGAAGGCAAGCTGGTCGCCGCGTCGATGCCGCTGGCCGGGACCTGACCGCACGTTCCCCCGATCGCGGGAGTGTGACCGCCCGATGTGGCGGGATTGCTCCTGCGATCAGCCATTTCCGACCGAAAGCCGCATCCCGGGGCCATCGGGGTCGTTGGCACCTACGTGCACGCATACGACCCCTCCCCCCGCGCCCCGTACCCCCACTCGATCCCCGCGATGCGGCCGTCCCGCGAACACCGGACGCCGCACCCCACCGACCGCGGCTCCGCCACGCCGATCTACGACGCGTTGTACGCCGAGTACCGCCGCTCCTTCCGGGCGCTGCCCGGGGACCGTACGGACGAGGTGGAGGTTCCGGAATCGCTGCGCGGCAGTGCGAGTTGGCGCCGTACCACGGCGTCGACGGGCCACTGGGAGGCCGTCGGCCGGCAGCCGTTCCAGCCCGGGGGCCAGATGCAGGCGCTGCCGCCGGGGCAGCGGGACTCCTCCCGGCCCCCCGGCGGTCACTGACACCTGCCGAACCGCCGCGGGGGGGAGAGCCGCTTCCGCTCCTTCGCCTCCGCCGCTTCTTCTCCTTCTACTTCTTCTTGCTGTTGCGCTTCTCGCGCACCCGCACGGAGATGTGGATCGGCGTCCCCTCGAAGCCGAACTCCTCGCGGAGCCGCCGCTCGATGAACCGGCGGTAGCCGGCCTCCAGGAAGCCCGAAGCGAAGAGCACGAAGCGCGGCGGCTTGGTGCCGGCCTGGGTGCCGAAGAGGATGCGGGGCTGCTTGCCGCCACGGATCGGGTGCGGGTGGGAGGCCACGATCTCACCGAGGAAGGCGTTCAGCCGGCCGGTGGGGATCCGGGTCTCCCAGCCGGCCAGCGCGGTCTCGATCGCCGGGACCAGCTTCTCCATGTGGCGGCCGGTGCGCGCGGAGACGTTGACCCGCATCGCCCACGGGATCTGCACGAGGTCCCGCTCGATCTCGCGCTCCAGGTAGAAGCGGCGCTCCTCGTCGAGGGTGTCCCACTTGTTGTAGGCGATGACCAGGGCGCGGCCGGCCTCCACGGCCATGGTGATGATCCGCTGGTCCTGGACGCTGATGGAATCGCCGGCGTCGATCAGGACGACCGCGACCTCGGCCTTCTCCACGGCCGCCGCGGTGCGCAGCGAGGCGTAGTAGTCGGCGCCCTCCTGGAGGTGCACCCGGCGGCGGATACCGGCGGTGTCCACGAACTTCCAGGTCTTGCCGCCCAGTTCGATCATCTCGTCGACCGGGTCGCGGGTGGTGCCGGCCATCTCGTTGACCACCACCCGCTCCTCGCCGGCGACCTTGTTGAGCAGTGACGACTTGCCGACGTTCGGGCGGCCGATCAGCGCGATCCGGCGGGGGCCGCCGACGGTGGCGCCGAAGGTCTGCGCGGGCGCCTCGGGCAGCGCCTCCAGCGCGGCGTCGAGCATGTCGCCGGTGCCGCGGCCGTGCAGCGCGGAGACCGGGTGCGGCTCGCCCAGGCCCAGCGACCACAGCATGGCGGCGTCCGCTTCGCCGGACGGGCCGTCGACCTTGTTGGCGACCAGGACCACCGGCTTGCCGGCGCGGCGCAGCAGCTTGACGACGGCCTCGTCGGTGTCGGTCGCGCCGACCTTGGCATCCACGACGAAGACCACCGCGTCGGCGGCCTCGATGGCGAACTCGGCCTGCATCGCCACGGACGCGTCGATGCCGAGCACGTCCTGCTCCCAGCCGCCGGTGTCGACGACCTTGAAGCGGCGGCCGTTCCAGTCGGCCTCGTAGGTGACGCGGTCGCGGGTGACGCCCGGCCGGTCCTCGACGACCGCCTCGCGGCGGCCGATGATCCGGTTCACCAGTGTCGACTTGCCGACGTTCGGGCGGCCGATGACGGCGAGGACGGGCAGCGGGCCGTGCCCGGCCGCGGCGATGTCGCCCTCGACGTCTGCCAGGTCGAAGCCCTCTTCCGCGGCGAGCTCCATGAACTCCGCGTACTCGGCGTCGCCAAGCGCACCGTGCTCGTCGCCGGTGTGGATCTGCTCGTTCATGAAGTCCGTTCCTCGTTCATCCATGTGGTCGGTGGGCCGCGCTCGTGGCCGGCCCACTACTCAAGTGTCGGTCAGCGCCCGGTAAGGCGCCGGGCCTGTGCCAGGTGGGCGGTCAGCCGCTCCTGGATCCGTACGGTCGCCTCGTCCAGCGCCTTACGGGTGCGCCGCCCGCTGCCGTCGCCCGCGTCGAAGGCGTCCCCGAAGACGACGTCGATGCGACCGCGCAGCCGCGGCAGGGCCGGGTTGAGCCGGCTGGGGCGGTCGGTGCTGCCGAGCACCGCCACCGGGACGACCGGGGCGCCGGAGCGCACCGCGAAGTACGCGAGCCCGGCCCGCAGGGAGGCGAAGTCCCCCTCGCCGCGGGTGCCTTCCGGGAAGATCCCCAGCACCCCGCCGGCGGCCAGCACCCCGAGCGCGTCGGTGATCGCCTTGCGGTCGGCGGACTGGCGGTCCACCTTCAGCTGCCCGATGCCCCGCAGGAACGGGTCCAGCGGGCCGACGAAGGCTTCCTTCTTGATCAGGAAGTGCACCGGTCGCGGGGCGGTGCCCATCAGCATCGGGCCGTCGATGCCGTGGGAGTGGTTGACGGCGAGGATCACCGGCCCGCCGGCCGGCACCCGCCAGGCGCCCAGCACCCGCGGCTGCCACAGGCCGTACATCAGCCCGATGCCGATCCGCCTGCCGACCGCGGCGCCTCGCGGGCTCGGCGGCTTGCCGGAGTCGGTCACCGGGCGACCCGCCCCGCTTTTTCGGCGCTGACGCCCTCGACGAGGGTGACTACGCACTCGATGACCTGATCCAGCGTCAGGTCGGTGGTGTCGACCTCGACCGCGTCGTCCGCCTTGGCCAGCGGGGAGGTCTTCCGGGAGGAGTCGGCGGCGTCCCGCTTGACCAGCGCCTCGCGGGTGGCGGCCAGATCGGCGGCCAGCTCGGGGTTCTTGCCCCTGAGCTCACCGTTGCGCCGGGCCGCCCGCGCCTCCGGGGAGGCGGTGAGGAAGACCTTGAGGTCGGCGTCCGGCAGGACGGTTATGCCGATGTCCCGGCCCTCGACGACGATGCCGTGCGGCGCCCCGGCGGCGATGCTGCGCTGGAGGTCGGTGATCAGGGCCCGTACCTCGGGGACGGCGCTGACCGCGCTGACCGCGGCGGTGACCTCTTGGCTGCGGATCGGGCCCGCGGCGTCGAGGCCGTCGACGGTGATGGTCGGGGCGGCCGGGTCCGTACCGGAGACGATCACCGGCTTGGCGCTGGCGTCGGCCACCGCGACCGCGTCGTCGACGTCGATGCCGTTGGTCAGCATCCACCACGTGATCGCGCGGTACTGCGCGCCGGTGTCGAGGTAGCCGAGTCCCAGCTTGGCGGCGACGGCCTTGGACGTGCTGGACTTGCCCGTGCCTGCGGGGCCGTCGATGGCGACAATCACTGCAGCCGGGGCGGTCCGAGCGGCGGTTTCCACGGTGACGAACACCTTTCTTGTTGCACGGGGCGGCGGTCCAAGGCACTGAGGGCCTCGGACAAGGTTACTGGCTGAGCCGGAGAGCGCCGTCCACGGAGTCACTGCCGGATCGACCACCCCCGCTCCCGCAGCTCCGCGGTCAGCACCGGCACCGCCGACGGCTCGACCGTCAGCTGGATGAAGCCGGCCTGCTGGCCCGTGGCGTGCTCGATGCGGACGTCCTCGATGTTGACCCCGGCGCGGCCGGCGTCGGCGAAGATCCGGGCCAGCTCGCCCGGCTGGTCGCCGATGTAGACCGCGACGGTCTCGTACACGGCCGGGGCGGCGCCGTGCTTGCCGGGCACCCGCTCGCGGCCGGCGTTGCCGCGGCGGAGCACGTCGGCGATACCGGTGGCCCCGCCTCCGCGCTTCTCCTCGTCGGTGGACTCCAGGGCGCGCAGCGACCGTACGGTCTCGTCCAGATCGGCGGCGACCTCGGCCAGCACGTCGGCGACCGGGCCCGGGTTGGCGGACAGGATGTCGATCCACATCGCCGGATCCGAGGCCGCGATCCGGGTCACGTCGCGGATGCCCTGGCCGCAGAGCCGCACCGCGGTCTCGTCGGCGCCCTTGAGGCGGGCCGCGACGAGACTGGAGAGCAGCTGCGGGGTGTGCGACACCAGGGCGACGGCGCGGTCGTGCGCGTCCGCGTCCATCACCACCGGGACAGCCCGGCACAGCGCGACCAGCTCCAGCGCGAGATTGAGCACCTCGGTGTCGCCGCCGGGGACCGGGGTGAGCACCCAGGGGCGGCCCTCGAAGAGATCGGCGGTGGCGGCCAGCGGCCCGGAGCGCTCCCGGCCGGCCATCGGGTGCGTGCCCAGATAGCCGGACAGGTCGCAGCCCAGGGCCTCCAGCTCACGGCGCGGGCCGCCCTTGACGCTGGCGACGTCGATGTACGCCCGCGCCGCGCCGCGCCGTATCGCGCCGGCCAGCGCCGTCGCGACGCGGGCCGGCGGCACGGCGACGACGGCCAGGTCGACCGGGCCGGGCGGCGGCTCGGCCGTACCGGCGCCGAGCGCGGCGGCCGTCAGTGCCTGCGCCTGGTCGTGGTCCTCCAGGAACACCTGGACGCCCCGGGCGTTCAGCGCCAGCGCGGCGGAGGTGCCGATCAGGCCCGTTCCGATGACGAGTGCGGTCCTCACTGGGCGATGTCCTTCCGCAGCGCTCCGGCTGCCCCCAGGTAGACATGGGCGATCCCGGCCTTGGACAGCCCGGTCTCCACATGGGCCAGCACCCGCACCACACGCTCCATGGCACCGGTGACGTCCAGCTCCTGGGCGCAGATCAGCGGGACGTCCGTGATGCCCAGGCCGCGCGCGGCGGCGGCCGGGAAGTCGCTGCGCAGATCGGGGGTGGCGGTGAACCACACGCTGATCAGGTCGTCGGGCAGCAGGTCGTTACGCTCCAGGATGGCGGTGAGCAGCTCGCCGACCTGCTCCTTCATGTGCTCCGCGTCGTCCCGCTCCAGCTGGACCGCCCCGCGGACGGCTCGTACCGCCACGTCACTGCTCCCCTGCGTCGTGTGCCGTGTCGCGCACCCTCGGCGCGCCCCGTGCCGTGCGAAATGCACGCACGATCAGCGTAGACGGCCGCACCGACATCCGTCCGCGGCGGCCGGTCGGCGAGATGGCCGACCGGCCACCCCCACCGCCGTCAACCCGGTGACAGCGGCCCTCCCCACCAGCGACAATCGCCGCCATGCCGGAAGCCGCCACCGCTCATTCCCTGGTCACCGAGCACACCGTGTACGCGTGTGTGATGGGCTCGCGCGCCTTCGGGCTCGCCATCGAGACCAGCGACACCGACCGCCGCGGGGTCTACCTCGCACCCACCTCGCTCTTCTGGAGGTTCGAGAAGCCGCCGACGCATGTGGAAGGGCCGCGCGAGGAGGAGTTCTCCTGGGAGCTGGAACGGTTCTGCCAGCTCGCGCTGCGCGCCAACCCCAACATCCTGGAGTGCCTGCACTCGCCCTTCGTGGAGCACGCCGACGCCACCGGCCGGGAACTGCTCGCGCTGCGCGGGGCGTTCCTCTCCCGGCAGGCGCACCGCACCTTCGCCGGCTACGCCACGGGCCAGCTCAGGCAGCTGCGCGCCGACGTGCGGCGCTACGGCGCGCCCCGCTGGAAGCACGCCGTGCACCTGCTGCGGCTGCTGGCCTCCTCCCGCGACCTGCTGCGTACGGGCGTCCTGACGCTGGACGTCGGCCCGGCCCGCGAGGAGCTGCTGGCGGTCCGGCGCGGCGAGGTGGCCTGGGAGGCGGTGCAGCGCCGGATGGCGGCGCTGTCCGAGGAGGCCGACGCGGCGGTGTCCGGCTCGCCGCTGCCCGCCGAGCCGGACCGGGCCCGGGTGGCGGACTTCCTCTACCGGACCCGCCGCGACTCGGCGCTGGGCCGGGTCTGACCGGTCAGCCCCACCCCGCGCCGCCGAGCCGGGCCCGGACGACCAGATCGTGCAGCGCGTCCCGGGCACCCGGCACGTCCGGCAGCGCGGTGGCGGCCTGCGCGGCGTCCAGCCGGGCGTGCAGCGCCTCGATGTCGGCGCGCAGCCGGGCCGGGTCCACCACCGCGCCGGCCGGGCCGTGTTCCGCCGCCTCCTTGGCCGCGATCAGCTCGGGTACGTAGGCGGGCGCCGCCAACTCGCCCACCAGGGTGGGCAGATGGGGCTCCAGGCGGCCGCCGGCCATCAGGTGGATGCCGGTCAGCAGCACCCGCAGGGTGTACAGCAGCGGCTTCAGCTCGCCGGTCTTCTCGAACAGCCGCCACTGGGTGCCCGCGAAGCCGCGGTAGTGGTGCGCGTGACGGGCGGTGAGCAGCTCCGGCGCGAGGGCCGCCAGCTCCTCGTGGACCGGCGTGGTGTGCACGACCAGCGGGGACAGCAGCTGCTCCAGGACGTAGCCGTTGGGGCGCAACAGGAGGCGGGCGAACTTCCGCAGGTCGTGCGAGACCAGGTCCGTCTCGACGCCGTCCCGGTCCCCCATCCGCGTCCGGGTCTCCTCGGGCTCGCGCAGCCCCACGAGGTCGGCCACCGGCAGCAGATGGGCGCCGCGCAGGTCCACGTCGGAGTCGCGGGACGGGAAGCCGTAGAGGTGCGCGCCGGAGACCGTGGCGAAGACCAGCGGGTCGCGCTGCTCCCCGACGATCGCTTCCAGGTCGACGGCGGGCAGCCCGGCCGCCCGCAGTACCGTGTCCCGCCCGGCGGGCGCCGCGGTGCCGCCGGCGGCGGTCGGGTGCTCAGGCATCCCAGGCCGCCCCCAGCGCCAGCAGCTCCTCGCGGTACTCGATCCGCCCGGCCCACTCCTCGGGCCACGCCCCGGGCCCCAGCCAGGCGCCCGCGAAGGCGCCCGCGAGGCAGGCGATGGAGTCGGAGTCGCCGGACGTGCAGGCCGCCCGGCGCAGCGCGGTGAGCGGCTCCTCCGGGAAGAGCAGGAAGCACAGCAGCCCGGTGGCCAGCGCCTCCTCGGCGATCCAGCCGGCCCCGGTGGCCAGGCACGGATCGGCCTCCCGGTCCGGCGCGGCGAGCGCCGCGTCCAGCCGGTCCAGCACGCCCAGGCACTCGTCCCAGCCGCGCGCGATGAAGGACACCGCCGACGGGTCCTGGGACCGGCGCCAGAGGTCGCCGAGCCAGTCCTCCCGGTAGACGGTGCGCTGGGCGTGCGCGTACGCCCGCAGCAGGCCGGGCAGTTCGGCCGGGCGGGCGCCGTCGGCGAGCGCCCGTACGGCATACGCGGTCAGGTCGCTGGCGGCGAGCCCGGTGGGGTGCCCGTGGGTCAGCGCGGACTGCAGCTGCGCCGCGCCGGAGCGCTGCGCCGCGGTCAGGCCCGGCACCAGCCCGATGGGCGCCACCCGCATGTTGGCGCCGCAGCCCTTCGACCCGATCTGGCTGGCGTCGGCCCAGGCCCGCGCCGGGGTGCTGAGCAGTTCGCAGGCGCGCAGGCAGGTGCCGCCCGGGGCCCGGTTGTTGTCGGGCGAGCGCCACCAGGCCACGTACTCGTCCCGTACGGGCTTCTCCAGCCCGGCCGCGGTCAGTTCGCCGCGTGCCATGGCCGTCCGCAGGCCGCGCCCCAGCGCGAGCGTCATCTGCGTGTCGTCGGTGACGAACGCGGGCGTCGGCAGGTCCATCCCGCGCCACGGCCCGCACTTCGCCAGGATCCCCGGCACATCGCTGAACTCGGTCGGAAAGCCCAGTGCGTCGCCGAGCGCCAGCCCGATCAGCGACCCCGTGGCCGCACGCCCCCCGTGGAGCTGCCCCATGGAAAACCACCCCTTAATCGTCATGATGACATTAAGGGGTGGTCCGGCACTGCCGCAAGCGGCTCCGCCTACAGGTCGACCTCGCGCATCAGCATGCCGACCTCGGTGTTGGTCATCCGGCGCAGCCAGCCCGACTTCTGGTCGCCCAGGGCGATCGGGCCGAAGTGCGTCCGGACGAGCTTGTCCACGGGGAAGCCGGCCTCGGCCAGCATCCGGCGCACGATGTGCTTGCGGCCTTCGTGGAGGCTCACCTCGACGAGGTAGTTCTTGCCGGTGTTCTCCACGACCCGGAAGTGGTCGGCACGCGCGTAGCCGTCCTCCAGCTGGATGCCGTCCTTGAGCTGCTTGCCCAGGTCGCGCGGGAGGGGCCCCTGGATGGCGGCGAGGTAGGTCTTGCGGACGCCGTAGCGCGGGTGGGTCAGCCGGTGGGCCAGCTCACCGTGGTTGGTGAGCAGGATGATGCCCTCGGTCTCGGTGTCCAGACGGCCGACGTGGAAGAGCCGGGTCTCCCGGTTGGTGACGTAGTCGCCCAGGCACTGGCGCCCGTCCGGGTCCTCCATCGTGGAGACCACACCTGCCGGCTTGTTCAGCGCGAAGAAGAGGTACGACTGGGTGGCGACCGTCAGGCCGTCGACCTTGATCTCGTCCTTCTCCGGGTCTACCCGGAGGCCCTGTTCCATGACGACCTGGCCGTTGACCTCGACGCGCGCCTGCTCGATCAGCTCCTCGCAGGCCCGCCGGGAGCCCATACCGGCCCGGGCCAGCACCTTCTGGAGCCGCTCGCCCTCCTGCTCGCCGAAGGTCTTGGGGGTCTTGACCTGCGGCTTGTCGTAGCGGGCGCGGTTGCGCTCCTCGATCTTGGCGTCGTACTCACGGGACCGCGCGGGCGCCGGGCCGCGGCCGCGCTGCTGACCGTCCTTGCCGCCCGGCCGGCCGCCCTGGGACGCGCCCGTACGGGGACCGCCCTTGGCGCCGCCGCGGGCCGCCGCGCCGCGGGCGCCGCCCTTGCCGCCGCCCCGGCGCTCGTCGCTCCCGGAGGATCCGCCCACGTCGTAGCGGCGCTCCTCGGGACGGGGGCGGCCCGAGCGCTGCTGCTTGTCGTCCCGCTTTCCCCCAGCCTTCGGCCGGGAGGTGCCGCCATCCGCTCCGCGGTGGTTGCCCCTACCGCTGCCGCTGCTGTTCCTGCCGCTGCTTCGCATCATGATCCGTCTGAGAGTCGCCGCTGTCGTCTACGTCGAACGACGGCATACCTTCCGCGGAGTCGCCCTCGACCGCGTCCGCCTCCGGGAGGAACGGTGCCAGCTCAGGAAGCTCGTCCAGGCCGCGCAGGCCCGTCCGCTCCAGAAAGTAGTTCGTCGTCCTGTACAGGATCGCACCTGTTTCAGGTTCCGTCCCCGCCTCCTCCACCAGGCCGCGCTGGAGGAGCGTGCGCATCACGCCGTCACAGTTGACTCCGCGTACGGCCGAGACGCGGGAACGGCTGACCGGCTGACGGTACGCGACCACGGCCAGAGTCTCCAATGCGGCCTGCGTGAGCCGGGCCTGCTGGCCGTCCAGAACGAAGCTCTCCACCGCGTCCGCGTACGCGGCCCGGGAGTAGAACCGCCAGCCCCCGGCCACCACCCGCAGGTCGAAGCCGCGCCCCTCACGGGTGTAGTCGTCGGACAGCTCGCGCAGCGCCAGCGCGACCGCCCGGCGGGGCCGCTCCAGCACCCTGGCCAGGTGCTCCTCGGTCGCGGGCTCGTCGACGACCATGAGGACGGCCTCCAGCGCGGGCTTCAGCTCCAGTCCTTCGAGGCCCAGCGCCCCGGTGGGCGCGTCCGCGGTCTCCGGGAGCTCCCCGGGGCCCCGCTCCGTGATGTCGTACGCCGCGCCGCTCATGCCGGAACCTCGCTCCGCTCGGCCCCGCATTCGCGGGGCGCGCACCTCCCAATGGCTCGCTCGCAACGCTCGCTCACGCCCGCGCCTCCTCTTCCTCGTCCGCCGTGTCCGCCGTGTCCGTCGTTCCCGCCGGCCCCGCTGTGTCGGCTGTGTCCGCTGCTTCCGCCGCGTCGGGTGTGCCCGCCGGCTCGTCCGGCTCCCGCTCGCCCGGCTCCCGGTCGAACTCGTCGGTGACCACGGGCGCGGCCCCCTCCGCGCCCGTCCAGCGCACCGTCAGCGCCCCCAGGGCCTCCTCCTGGTCCAGGGCCACCACCCGCTCCCGGTAGAGCTCCAGCAGGGCCAGGAAGCGGGCCACGACGGTGAGGGTGTCCGGTGCGTCCGCGACCAGCTCCTGGAAGCCGGCCTCGCCCACCTCCCGCAGCCGCGCCATCACCACCCCGGCCTGCTCCCGCACGCTCACCAGGGGCGCGTGGATGTGATCGACGTAGACCTGCGGCCTGGCCTTGGGCTGCATCGCCTTCACGGCCAGCTTGGCGAACCCCTCCGCCCCGATACCGATGACGACCTCGGGCAGCAGCTCGGCGTACTGCGGCTCCAGCCCGACCGTACGGGGGTAGCGGCGGGCCTCGTCGGCCAGCCGGTCGCTGAAGATGTCCGCGATCCGCTTGTACGCGCGGTACTGGAGCAGCCTGGCGAAGAGCAGGTCCCGGGCCTCCAGGAGGGCCAGGTCCGCCTCGTCCTCCACCTCGGCGGCGGGCAGCAGCCGGGCCGCCTTGAGGTCCAGCAGCGTGGCCGCGACGACCAGGAACTCCGTGGTCTGGTCGAGGTCCCAGTCCGGCCCCATCGCCCGGATGTGCGCCATGAACTCGTCGGTCACCTTGGACAGCGCGACCTCGGTGACATCCAGCTTGTGCTTGGAGATCAGCTGGAGCAGCAGATCGAAGGGGCCCTCGAAGTTGTCCAGCCGGAGGGTGAAGCGGCCGTCGCCGCCCTCCCGAGGAGCCTCGCCGGCCGGAGCGGCGGCCTCACCAGCCACGGGCTCCCCGCCCGCCGCCTCCCGCGGCGCGGCCTCGCCCGGTACGGCCTCGGGTGGCACGGTGTCCGCCGGCGCGGCCTCGTGCCGCTCCCCGGGAGCCGGCGTTTCCCGGGCGGCTTCCGGTGCGGCCTGCGGGACCGCCCCCGGCCCCCGGCCCAGGGCTCGTCGGGCGCGGGGGGCGGGGGCGTCGTCGTCGGTCGTGGGCATCGCGGTCCAGGGTGCTGCGGTCCCGCGCCTCTGGGCGGCGGGCTGGTCACGGCGGGGTGTCCCGCCGAAGAAGGAGGCTATCCGGCGGACGGCTAGCGACCGCGCAGCCGCCGCACCAGAATGCTGGCGTCGCCGCGCGACTCCAGGTCGGCGAGGACCACGGCCACCGCCTCGCGGACGATCCGGCCGCGGTCGACGGCGAGGCCGTGCTCGCCGCGCAGGACCAGGCGGGCGTGTTCCAGGTCCATGAGCTCCTCGGCGGAGACATAGACGGTGATCTTCTCGTCGTGCCGTTCCCGGCCACTGGGGCGGCGGTTGGCGCCGCGCCCGCCCCGGCGGCGGCCCGGCCCGGCGCCCTGCGCGCTCTCCGCCTCGCCCCGGCCCGCCCGGCCCGCCGGCGTCCGGTGCCCCTTGGGACTCTCCGGCTCCGGCTCCCGGCCGCTGTGCTCGGCCGGCGCCCCGGCGGGCGCCGTACGCCCCGCTGAAGCGCCGTCAGCGGCCGGTGCTCCCTCGGCGTCCGTGCCGCTCTCCGGCCGCCGCTGCCGGGCGGCGGTGGCCGCCTCGGGCGCGTCCGCGGCGGAGTCCGACTCGCCCGCCGGCGCAGGCACGCGGGGTGCCTCGCCGGCCGGGGCGCCGTTCGTCGTGCGACGGGGAGCGGACGGCTGCAGGCCCACGCCCCCGGTGGTACGGAACAGTTCGTCGGCTCCGGGCAGACTCACTCGGCGTGACACCGGGCGAGCACCTCCCTGGCGAGCTGGCGATAGGCGGCGGCACCCACGGAGTTGGACGCGTACGTGGTGATCGGCTCGCCCGCGACGGTGGTCTCGGGGAAGCGGACCGTACGGCCGATGACGGTGTGGTAGACGTGGTCGTCGAACGCCTCGACGACGCGCGCCAGGACCTCGCGGCTGTGCACCGTACGGGAGTCGTACATGGTCGCCAGGATGCCGTCCAGCTCCAGTTCGGGGTTGAGCCGCTCCTGGACCTTCTCGATCGTCTCGGTCAGCAGCGCGACACCGCGCAGCGCGAAGAACTCGCACTCCAGCGGCACGATGACCTTGTGAGCGGCCGTCAGTGCGTTGACGGTCAGCAGGCCGAGCGAGGGCTGACAGTCGATGACGATGTAGTCGTAGTCGGCCAGCAGCGGCTTGAGCGCCCGCTGGAGGGTCGACTCGCGGGCGACCTCGCTGACCAACTGCACCTCCGCCGCTGACAAATCGATATTGCTGGGCAGCAGGTCCATGTTGGGGACCGCGGTCTTGAGCAGGACCTCGTCGGCCGACATGCCCCGCTCCATGAGCAGGTTGTAGACCGTCAGGTCGAGCTCCATCGGGTTGACGCCGAGTCCGACCGACAGGGCTCCCTGCGGGTCGAAGTCGACGAGCAGCACCCGTCGTCCGTATTCGGCGAGTGCGGCGCCCAGGTTGATGGTCGAGGTGGTCTTGCCGACCCCGCCCTTCTGGTTGCACATCGCGATGATTTTGGCGGGGCCGTGATCCGACAGCGGCCCCGGAATGGGGAAGTACGGGAGCGGTCGCCCGGTCGGGCCGACGCGCTCGCGGCGCTGGCGCGCGGCGTCTGGCGCGAGCGTCGCCGCGTATTCGGGGTCCGGTTCGTACTCCGCGTCCGGATCGTAGAAGTGCCCCTCGGGCAGGTCGTCGTAGTCGGCGAGACGGGCGGGTTCTCCACTGCCCCGGTCGCCGGCCATGGCGTTCACGTGATGGCCGTCCATGCTCTGGTGGGCTGTCGTGGAAATGCTCTGGTGGGCTGCGAAGGTGTGGACCGCTACGGAGCCGACAGCCTCGCGCCCCGAGGGACCCTGGCCCCATGCAACCGCTCCTGGCCGACCACCTCCGGGAGTAAATGTCGACTCATTCACAAGTCGTCTTACCTCCTTGGATGTGACCAGGAAACTTATCGATAGGTCAGCGTGGCACCATGCCGACGGTTGGCGACTCTATGGCGTGTCGGGCGTCCGCAGCAACACAATCCGCGTGACCCGGCCCGATGTGTCGGTAACGGAACCCCTCGATGTCAAGGGTGCACAGCGCACAACCGCGATGTTTCGGGGGTACGCGAATCGGTTAAAGGGTTACGTTCGCGGCGAGTTGAGAGCCGGCCGCCGAAAACCGCCTCCGGGGCGTGTCGCACATGCGACCGGCCGGACCCTGTCGACAAGGCCCGGCCGGTTGTGCGGCATTGACGCGTGCGGTTGACGCCTCAGCCCAGGAGCGTGCGCAGCTCGGTGCACTCGAGGCCGTGCGCCTCGGCGACCTCGGGGTAGACCACCTTGCCGTCGTGCGTGTTCAGGCCCTTGGCCAGCGCCGGGTCACGGCGCAGCGCCTCGACCCAGCCGCGGTTCGCCAGCTCCACGATGTAGGGCAGCGTGGCGTTGGTGAGGGCGTAGGTGGAGGTGTTGGGCACCGCGCCGGGCATGTTGGCGACGCAGTAGAAGACCGAGTTGTGGACCTGGAAGGTCGGCTCGGCGTGCGTGGTCGGCTTGGAGTCCTCGAAGCAACCGCCCTGGTCGATGGCGATGTCGACAAGAACACTTCCGGGCTTCATCTTGGCGACGAGCTCGTTGGTGACCAGCTTCGGGGCCTTGGCGCCGGGGATCAGGACCGCACCGACGACCAGGTCGGCCTCGACGACGGCCTTCTCCAGCTCGTAGGCGTTGGAGACGATCGTCTGCACCTTGGTGCCGAAGATCTTGTCGGCCTCGCGGAGCTTGTTGATGTCCCGGTCGAGCAGGGTGACGTGGAAGCCGAGGCCCACGGCGATCTGCACGGCGTTCCAGCCGGAGACGCCACCGCCGATGACGACGGCCTTGCCCGCCTGGACGCCGGGGACGCCGCCCGGCAGCACGCCGCGGCCACCGGCCTGACGCATCAGGTGGTACGCGCCGACCTGCGGGGCGATCCGGCCCGCGACCTCGGACATCGGGGCGAGCAGCGGCAGCTGGCGGCCGGCGGTCTCGACGGTCTCGTAGGCGATGGCGGTGGTGCCGGACGCCAGGAGGGCGTCGGTGCACTCCTTGGAGGCGGCCAGGTGCAGGTAGGTGAAGAGCGTCTGGTCCTTGCGGAGGCGGTGGTACTCCTCGGCGATCGGCTCCTTGACCTTCAGCAGCAGGTCGGCGGTGCCCCAGACCTCGTCGGCGGTGTCGAGGATGGTCGCGCCCGCGGAGACGTACTCCTCGTTCGTGATGGACGAGCCGAGGCCGGCGTCCTTCTCGATGAAGACCTGGTGGCCGTTGCGGACGAGCTCGTTGACTCCGGCGGGCGTGATAGCCACCCGGAACTCGTTGTTCTTGACTTCGCGGGGGATGCCGACCTTCACGTCGATCACGGTCCTTGAATGAGAGCTTGCAGAGGAATTATCCCCTCATGCGTTGCATGACGGAACTGACCGCGCCGTACGCGGCTCGCCCAGTCTATTGAAGGACCTCATGTTGTCTAGCCTTGCAAAGCATTAATTTTTTGGAATGCCACTACCGATTTCGTAGGTCAGTCGGGGTGCTCTTCCCGAAGGCGTTCCGCGGCGGCCCGGTGGAGCCGTGCCGCCGCCGGGTCACCGAGGCCGTCGAGGGTGTCCGCAATCCGCAGCTGGAACGCCGTTTCGGCCCGCACATCGGACGCCTCACGGGCGGTGCCGAGGGCTTCCAGAAGGCTCCGCAGCGCCTCCTCCGGCCGCCCGGCGTGCTCGTGGACCCGGGCCGTCTCCGCCGTCACCCGTGCCTGGCCCGCGAGATCACCGAGCCTGCGGTAGGCCCGGGCGGCGGCCCGGCACTCCTTCAGCGCCTGCTCGTACCGGCCGGTGAAGCCGAGTGCGGTGCCGATCCGGCCGTGCAGCCGCGCCGCGTCGGGCCGCTCGCCACGGGCGAGCCGCAGCTCCAGCGCCCGCCCGTACCAGTCGGCGGCCCGGGTCCAGTCGCCCAGCTCGGCGTAGCTGTCCCCCAGTGACTCCAGCGCCCGGCCGGTGGCCGCCGGGTCCCGCACCGCGCGCGCCGCCTCCAGCGCGCCCCGGTAGCGGGCCAGCGCCTGCTCGCCGCGGCCCGCCTGGGCGTCGAGGTCGCCGAGGTTCAGCAGCGCGGCGGCCTGCTCGCGCGGCAGCCCGCGCCGCGTGGCGGCCTCCAGGACGAGCCGGTGCAGGATGTAGAGGTCGGGCGCGGCGGCCTCGGGGCCGTGGTGGGCGAGCAGCGCCCGGGTCAGAGCGGCCAGCAACCGCCGGTCCAGGGTGTCGAGTTGGCCGTCCGCGACGGCGATCCGCGCGGCGTCCAGGAGCGCGCCGCGGCGGGTGCGCAGCCAGTGCGCGGCGGCTGCCCGGGAGGGGAAGCGCAGCGCGCGCGGCAGCCCCGCGGCCTTCCGGCGCGCGGGCGAGTCGGCCGGTTCGGCCGCCGCCCGGCAGGACTGGAGCAGCCGTACGGTCCGCTCCAGCATCCGGGCGCGGGCCAGCTGCACATCGGCCGGCCGCTCGTGCTGCCCGAGCAGCTCGCGGGCGAGCGGGGCGAGGCAGCCGGGAAGCCGGTAGCGGGGGTAGGGCCCGTCGTCGGCGGGCGGGGTCCCGGGGGCGTCCTCGGCGGGCACCGGCCGCAGCAGGCCGAGCGCGGCGAAGTCCTGCAGCACGGTGGCCGCCGCGTCCACCGCGCAGCCGCCCAGCGCGGCGGCGACATGGGCGTCGACCAGGCCGTCCGGAGCGAGGGTGGCCAGCCGCAGTATCCGGGCCGCGGGCTGCGGCAGCGCCGCGTAGGTGAGGTGGAAGGCGCGGTAGAGGGGGAGGTCGCCGGTGGGCAGGGCCGACGGCACCGGGACGGCCTGCAGTGCCTGGCGCAGGTCTGCGACGGAGGACTTGGGACGGGCGGCGAGCCAGGCGCCCGCCAGTATCAGCGCGGCGGGCTGGCCGCCGCACTCCTCCGCGACGGCGTCCGCGGTCCGCGGGTCGACGGTGATCCTGGTCGGTCCCGCGTAGCGGCACAGCACCTCCACGGCCGCGGCGGCGTCCAGCCCGCCGAGGGCGCACGGCCGGACGTCCGGGATGCCGGTCAGCGGCCCCTGGGAGACCACCACGACCAGGCAGTCCGGGGCGTCCGGGATCAGCGGCTCGACCTCTTCGGCGCCCGGTGCGTCGTCCAGCAGGAGCAGCGCCCGGCGCCCGGCGAGCGCGCCGCGCAGCGCCTCGGTCAGCTCGTCGTCGGGGGCGCCGGGCGGGGCGCCGGCGCCCAGCGCGCCGAGCAGGTCGCGGGCCGTGCGGTCGGTGGCCACGGGTTCGCCGCCGCGTCCGGTCAGTACGGCGCGCAGCACCCCGTCGGGATAGTCCTGCGCCAGCTCGCGCAGCAGCTCCTCGGCCAGGGCCGTACGGCCGGACCCGGGACGGCCGGCGATCAGCAGCACCCGGCTGCGGGCACCCCGGCGGCCGGAGAGGGTGTCCAGGCCGGCCCGCCGGATGTCGGCGCGCAGGGCCTTGATCTCACGGCGGCGGCCGGCGAACCCGGCGGTGACGGGGCGGGGTGCGGCACTGTCCTGGCGGGGCCCCGGCGTCCGCCGCTGCCGTGCCGCCGTGCCGGGCCCGCGCACCGCCTCCGGCGCGAGGTGCCCACCGCCCACCGCCTGGTCCGTCACCGGTCACGCTCCCGTCCACCTGCGCGTACGTGCCCGCCGCGAGCGCGTACGGGCACGCTGCCGAGCGTAGTTCACGAACCGTCACGTCCCGTGCGGAGCAGGGCGGTTGGGTCACTCGATCGGATCGGACGATCATCCGACCGGTGCGGGGAGGAGGCCCCGTGCGGCCCCTGGTCAGACCTCGAAGGGGCGGGCCGGCCAGGGCGCGTCGGCCGGCCGCAGCGCGTCCACGCCCGCGCCCGCGCGGGCCGCGCTGAGCGCCAGCGCACCGACGACCAGGCAGTTGTTGTGCAGCTCACCGGCGAGCACCCCGCGGACCAGGTCGGCCAGCGGCACCCGCGCCAGCTCCATGTCGGCCTCCTCCTCGGAGACCTCGAACCGCTCCCCCTCGGCCTCGGACAGATCGCGGGCGAGGAAGATCCGTACGGCCTCGTCGCAGCCGCCGGGTGTGGTGTAGACGTCGGTCAGCACCCGCCAGTCCCCGGCCTTGACGTGCGCCTCCTCGTACAGCTCGCGCTGCGCGGCGTGCAGCGGATTCTCGCCGGGGACGTCGAGCAGTCCGGCGGGGATCTCCCACAGCCGCTGGCGCACGGGATGGCGGTACTGGCGCAGCACGAGCACCCGGTCCGCGTCGTCGAGGGCGAGCACCGCCACCGAGCCGGGGTGGACCTGGTAGTCGCGCCGGGCGGTGGCGCCGTCCGGCATGACGACCTCGTCGGTGCGCACGCTGGTCTTGTTGCCGGTGAACGGCGTGGTGGTCGCGGTGACCGTCCACTCCTCCGGGGTGTCCTTGATCGCCATGCGCGTCCTCTCGTGCGACGGTGCCAACGCGGAAACCGGGGTACGGCCCCGGTGAAGGCGGCCGTACCCCGGCAACGGTATCCGTCGTGCCGCGGGCTACTTCGCGGCGCCCGGCTTCCGCGCGGACTGCTGCCGCTGCACGGCCGCCTTCACCAGGCCGGCGAAGAGCGGGTGCGGGCGGGTCGGGCGGGACCGCAGCTCCGGGTGCGCCTGGGTGGCGACCAGGTAGGGGTGGACCTCGCGCGGGTACTCGACGTACTCGACCAGCTTGTTGTCCGGGGAGGTGCCGGAGAAGACCAGGCCGGCCTTCTTCTCCAGCTCGCCGCGGTAGGCGTTGTTGACCTCGTAGCGGTGGCGGTGCCGCTCCTCGACGTAGGGCTGGTCGTCGTAGGTCTCGCGCACGATCGAACCCTCGGCGAGCTTGGCCGGGTACATGCCCAGCCGCATGGTGCCGCCCATGTCGCCCTCGCCCGCGACGATGTCCATCTGCTCGGCCATCGTGGAGATCACCGGGTGGGCCGCGGCCGGGTCGAACTCGGTGGAGTTGGCGCCCTCGATGCCGGCCAGGTTGCGGGCCGCCTCGATGACCACGCACTGCAGGCCCAGGCAGAGGCCGAGCAGCGGGAGCTTGTTCTCCCGGGCGTAGGTGATCGCGCCGACCTTGCCGTCCACACCGCGGTCGCCGAAGCCGCCGGGGATGCAGACCGCGTCGCAGTCGGCGAGCTGCTCGGCGGCGCCGGCCGGGGTCTTGCAGTCGTCGGAGGTGACCCACTTCACCTTCACGCGGGCACGGTTGGCGAAGCCGCCGGCGCGCAGCGCCTCGGTGACCGAGAGGTAGGCGTCCGGCAGGTCGATGTACTTGCCGACCAGCGCGACCCTGACCTCGTGGTCGGGGTTGTGGACGCGGTCGAGCAGGTCCGCCCACTGGGTCCAGTCCACGTCGCGGAACGGCAGGTCCAGCTTGCGGACCACGTACGCGTCCAGGCCCTCGGCGTGCACGACCTTGGGGATGTCGTAGATCGACGGGGCGTCCGGGCAGGCGATGACCGCGGCCTCGTCGACGTCGCACATCAGCGAGATCTTGCGCTTGATGGCGGTGGGGACCTCGCGGTCGGCGCGCAGCACGATCGCGTCGGGCTGGATGCCGATGTTGCGCAGCGCGGCGACCGAGTGCTGGGTCGGCTTGGTCTTCAGCTCGCCGGACGGGCCGATGTACGGGAGCAGCGAGATGTGCACGACGAAGACGTTGTCCCGGCCGACCTCGTGGCGGACCTGGCGGACGGTCTCCAGGAACGGCAGCGACTCGATGTCGCCGACCGTGCCACCGACCTCGGTGATCACGACGTCGACGTCGTCGGTCGCCATCCGCCGGATGCGGTGCTTGATCTCGTTGGTGATGTGCGGGATGACCTGCACGGTGTCGCCGAGGTACTCGCCGCGCCGCTCCTTGGCGATCACGGTGTTGTAGACCTGGCCGGTGGTGACGTTCGCGGAGCCGTCGAGGTCGACGTCCAGGAAGCGCTCGTAGTGGCCGATGTCCAGGTCGGTCTCGGCACCGTCGTTGGTGACGAAGACCTCGCCGTGCTGGAACGGGTTCATCGTCCCGGGGTCGACGTTCAGGTACGGGTCGAGCTTCTGCATCGTGACCCGCAGGCCGCGCGCCTTCAGGAGTGCACCCAGGCTGGAGGCCGTGAGCCCCTTGCCGAGCGAGGAGGCGACGCCCCCCGTGACGAAGAGGTGCTTGGTCGTCGTGGATTTGGGCGGCATGGCCAAGAGGGAACTCCCGTGGTCGCGAGGTGGAGAGGTGCGAGGTGGCGCCGGTCCTGGGATTCAGGGGTGCCGTCGCTGCGGTTCGGGGGTGCCGTACTTCTGCCGTGACATCTCAGGGCGTCCCACCGGTCCACGGGGTACCAGGCTATCAGCGACCGGGCATGGTCGCTCCCGGCGACTCCGGCGAGCGGCCACATCACCCGGGCCACTCGTTCGGAGCCCTTCGTGCCGTGAGCACCGCGCGCCGCACCCGACCGCGTCGTATCCTGCTCGGACACTCGCTACGAGCCGACCGGAACAGGCACCACCCCCGCCCCGAAATTTCCGGTCCAGCTGCTCGGCGACGTTGTTTCATGGGCAGGACGGACAGCACATAACGTCCCATGGGGGCGTGACTCCAGTTCGACGGGAGATGCACGTGGCCGGGCGCATCGAGGACTACGCACTTATCGGCGATATGCAGACCGCCGCTCTCGTGTGCCGGGACGGCACGGTCGACTGGCTGTGCCTGCCCCGCTTCGACTCGCCGGCGGTCTTCGCGGGGCTGCTGGGCACCGAGGAGCACGGCTTCTGGCGGATGGGCCCGGTCAACGGCAAGGGCCCGAAGCAGGCCGACCGTCGCCGCTACCGAGGGGATTCACTCGTTCTGGAATCCGAGTGGGACACCCCCCGCGGTACCGTCCGGGTGATCGACTTCATGCCGCCGCGGGACGGTGCGCCGCAGGTGATCCGCATCGTGGAGGGCGTCAGCGGCCGGGTCCCGATGCGCTCGGAGCTGCGGATGCGGTTCGCGTACGGCTGGGTGGTGCCGTGGGTGCACAAGGTCGAAGGCCGGACGGTGGCGGTCGCCGGACCCGACTCGGTGTGGCTGGACACGTCCGTGGACACGTACGGCAAGGATCTGACGACGTACTCCGACTTCACCGTGTCGCCCGGGGAGCGGATCGCGTTCACGCTCAGCTGGGAGCCCTCGCACAAGCAGCCGCCGGCCGTGGCGGATCCGGAGGGGTCGCTGGAGGCGACCGAGGATTTCTGGCGCGAATGGGTCGAGCACTGCACCTATCACGGGCCGTACCGGGACGCGGTGGTGCGCTCGCTGATCACGCTGAAGGCGCTCACGTACGCGCCGACCGGCGGGATCGTGGCGGCGCCGACCACGTCGCTGCCGGAGTGCATCGGCGGGATCCGCAACTGGGACTACCGCTTCACCTGGCTGCGGGACGCGGCGATCACCCTGTCGTCGCTGCTGCGCACCGGCTACCGCGAGGAGGCGCGGGCCTGGCGGGAGTGGCTGCTGCGCGCGGTGGCCGGCGACCCGGAGAACCTCCAGATCATGTACGGCATCGCCGGTGAGCGGGAGCTGGGCGAGAACGAGCTCAACTGGCTTCCCGGATACGAGAATTCGCGTCCCGTACGGGTCGGCAACGGCGCCGCGGGGCAGCTCCAGCTGGACGTCTACGGCGAGGTCACCGAGGCACTGCACCTGGCGCACATGACCGGCCTGTCCCGCAACGACTACGCCTCGCTGCTCCAGATCAAGCTGATCCAGTGGGTGGAGAAGCACTGGGACGAGCCGGACGAGGGCATCTGGGAGGTCCGCGGTCCGCGCCGGCACTTCGTGCACTCCAAGGTGATGACCTGGGTCGCGGTCGACCGCACGGTCAAGCTGATCGAGTCCGGGGACGTGGACGGGCCGCTGGAGCGGTGGAAGGACCTGCGCGAGACCATCCACCGGGACGTCTGCGAGAAGGGCTACGACAAGGAGCGCAACACCTTCACCCAGTCCTACGGCTCCCAGGAGCTGGACGCGTCGCTGCTGCTGATCCCGCAGATGGGCTTCCTGCCGCCGGACGACAAGCGCGTCATCGGCACCATCGAGGCCATCCAGCGGGAGCTGGGCACCGAGGACGGCTTCGTCCTGCGCTATCCGACGGCCGGTGAGGGGCTGGGCGTGGACGGCCTCGAAGGGGACGAAGGGGCCTTCCTGGCCTGCTCGTTCTGGCTGGCGGACGATCTGGCGATGATCGGCCGGGTGGAGGAGGCCCGCAAGCTCTTCGAGAAGCTGCTCTCGCTCCGCAACGACCTGGGGCTGCTGGCGGAGGAGTGGGACCCCCGGCTCAAGCGGCAGGTGGGGAACTTCCCGCAGGCGTTCAGCCACGTTCCGCTGATCGACACCGCGCTGCGGCTGACGGCGAGCGGGGCGTACGGGGGGTAGCGCGTACCCCGGTGCTCGTCCGGCGTTCCCGTGTTCCGGGGTGCCGCCCGGTGGTCCGGGCGGCACCTTTCGCATACCGGGGGCCGCGGGCGGCCGGGCTCAGAACGCGGTCAGGGTGAGGGTCAGCTCCTTCGGGGCGGGGTCCTCGATGTACGAGGCGAAGCCGGCGACGTCGTCGAAGGCGAAGCCGTACGCCTTGCCGTCCCGGGTCGCGGCGTGCATGGCGGCGGCGTAGTGGTTGGTGAGCCGCTCCCGGTAGAAGGCGGCCGGGTCGGTGGTGGGCTGGGCGGGGTGGGTCGTGAGGGTGGAGCGGTTGAGGGCGGCGCCGAGGACGGCGGCGACCGGGCCGAGGGTGCCGTCGTTGGGGGCGGCGAGGGTGCCGTCGCAGAAGAGCACGTCGCGGGTGGAGGGCTTGGCGAAGGAGACCGCCTTGGGGCCCGTGAAGCCGAGCCGGTCGCCGCTGACCCGGCCGGTGAAGGTGCCGGCGTCGGTGGTGACGGTCAGGTCCTTGGAGGCGTAGGCGGTCCACGCCTCGTCGATGGCGGGGGCGAGGTAGTCCTTGCCGAACAGGCCGCTGTCCAGGCCGTGACCGGGTGCGATGACGCGTTTGTCGCCGATGACCAGGCGGTCGAAGCCCTCGGCGCCCTTGACGTCGGAGAAGATCCGGGCGCGGGCGCCGTCCTTGAGCGTGCCGGTGGTCTGGTCCCTGGCGCCGGTGAGCCGCAGGGCCAGCGGCACGCTGAACATGTCGACCATGGTGGTGTTGCAGTACATCCCGCCGGCGGTGTGGGTGAACTCCGCGCAGTCGTGCAGGACGTCGTAGTTGGGGTCGCCGGCGACCCAGCCCGCGGGGTAGGCCAGCGCGGGCTTCCCGTTGCCGTCGGCGACCGCCTTGATCCTGAGCCTGCCGCCGAGGGCGGTGTAGATCCGGCCGGACATCAGGGGGAGTTGGAGGGTGGTGGTGCCGTTGGCGGCGAGGGGTATGGCGTAGTCGGTGAAGCCGTCCGGGCCGTTGTCGGCGAGGGCGACGGGCTTGAGCTGCCCGTCGGCGGTGACGCGGACCTGCTGGGTGCCGTCGTTGCCGAGGATGTAGATCCGGATCGAGGAGTTGGCGTAGGCGCCGGAGGCGTTGACGATGTGCAGCGGCAGGCCGGCGGCGGACGGGCCGGCCGGGGCGGGGGCACCGAGGGCGCGGGCGGCGGTGGCCAGGCCGGCGGTGGCGGCGGCGCCGGCGGCCAGGCCGCCGAGGAGGCTGCGACGGGTGATCACGGGCTGCTCCTAGTGGGGGGTGTGTGGCGGGAGTGCTCTCGCCACGGAGGTACCGGGAACCCTGCCGAGCCGGTGGGGCACCGTCAACGGGGCGGAGCCGAAAAGGAGTTGGAGCGGGCAGTGCGGTGCCCGTACGGGCGGGACGGGTGCCCCGGGGCCCGGGTGCCCGGCGGCGGCCATCCGGACCGCGGCCTTCCGGACGGCCGTACTGCGGGTAGCGTTCGTCGCCATGGGGCCGCAAGGGAAGATCGAAGCCGAGATCACGGTACGCAGGGCGCTGGAGCTGCCCGCGCTGCGGCGCGGTCTGCCGGAGGTGCTGGCCGGCGAGGACCGGCTGGACCGGGCGGTGCGCTGGGTGCACGCCGGCGAGGTCCCGCACATCGCCTCGCTGCTCAAGGGCGGCGAGCTGCTGCTGACCACCGGCCTCGGAGTGGGCGCCCGGCCGTCCGAGCAGCGCGCCTTCATCCGCCGGCTCGCCGAGCGCGACATCGCCGCGCTGGTGGTGGAGCTGGGCTCGCGGTTCGACGCGCTGCCCGCGGCGCTGGTCGACGCCGCGCGGGACTGCGGGCTGCCGCTGGTCCAGCTGCACCGCGAGGTCCCGTACGTCACGGTCACCGAGGAGATCCACACCGAGATCATCAACAGCCACTACTCCCTGCTGCGGCGGGCCGACGAGCTGCTGCGGCGCTGTACGGACGTACTGCTGCGCGGCGGCGGGGCCCCGGAGGTGCTGCGGCTGCTCGCCGTCTTCACCGGCAATCCGCTGTGCCTGGAGGCCCCCGACGGCAGCCCGCTGTACGCGGCGGGCCCGGAGGGCGACGACGGGCCCGCGGACGCCGATCCGCTGCTGGCCTGGGAGGGCCTGCGGGAGACCGGGGTGCGGATCGACGTGCCCGGCGGCGGGCACGGGCCCGAATCGGTCCGCGCCCGACTGGTGCTGCTGCCGGTCAACACCCCGCTCGCGCCGGTCCACCGGATCGCCGCGGAGCGGGCCGCCGACCTGCTCGCCGTCGTCATGCTCCAGTCCCGCCAGGAGGAGGTGCTCGCCGCGCGCGGGCGCGGGGACTTCCTCGCCGAGCTGGCGGAGGGCCGCATCTCCGCGGCCGAGGCCCCCGCCCAGGCCCGGCTCCTTGGGTTCCGCCCAGGTGCCGACCCGGTGCTCCCGGTGGTGATGCGGCTGCCCGCCGCGCTGCCCTCCCCCGGCAGCTGGGCGCTGCTCGCCCAGGCGCTGCGCGAGGAGCTGGCGGCGCCCGGCGTGCCCGTACTGCTCGGCGTCCGCCCCGTGGAGGGCCGGGTCCCGCTGCTGGTGGCGCTGCGGGCGGGCCAGGACCGGGCCGCGCTCGCCGGCCGGATCGCCGAGGCGCTGCGCGCCGGGGTCGTCCGCGCGGGCCTGGACCGGCCGTCCGCGCAGCGCCCGGTGGTCGTCGTCGGGACGGCGGGCGACTGGGCGGCCGCCGGCCCCGGGCTGCGGCACGCCGGGGAGGCCGCGGCAGCCGCCCAGGGGCTGCCGGAGCAACCCTGGTACGACGCCCGCCGCCTGGACATCGAGCTGCTGCTGTGGCGGATGCGGGAGCACGGCGAGCAGGGGGTGCTCACCGACTTCGTGGAGCGCGCCATCGGGCCGCTGCTCGCCCATGACCGCGGTGCCCGCCAGCCGCTGCTGCCGACCCTGGAGGCGTATCTGGCCAGCGCGGGCCGCAAGGCGGAGACCGCCCGCGATCTGAACGTGAACCGGCAGACGCTCTACGACCGGCTGGCGCGCATCGCCCAGCTGCTGGGCACGGACCTGGACGATCCGCAGACGGTGCTCGGGCTGCGGCTGGCGCTGCGGGCACGGCGGCACACGGACCGGCCGTAGGGTCCGTCCGACGGGTCAGACCGGCTGGACCGTCCCGACCGGCTGGGTCAACTCGTCGTAGACGCTGAGCACTTGGGCCACCGTGTCGTTCTCGCTGGGCCAGCCGGCGGCCTGGGCGCGACCCGCCTCGGCGAGGGCGTCGCGGCGCACCGGGTCGGCGAGCAGGTCGAGCACCGTACGGGCGAGGGCGGTGGCGTCCCCGTAGCGGACCAGTTCCGCGGCCCGGCCGACCAGTTCGCGGGTGCCGCCGGTGTCGGTCGCCACCAGCGGCACCCCGGCGCGCAGCGCCTCCTGGGCGATCAGCGAGCGGGCCTCCCACCGGCTGGGCAGCACCACCAGGTCGGCGGCGGCGAGGAGTTCGGGCACGTCGTCGCGGCGGCCGAGCAGCTGGACGGGCAGCCGCTCGCTGTCGATGCGCCGCTGGAGCGCGGCCCGCTGCTCGCCCTCGCCCGCGATGGCGAGCAGCGGCTGGGGGTCCAGCGCGCACCAGGCGTGCGCCGCGTCCAGCAGCAGGTCGTGGCCCTGGTAGGGGTCGAGGCGGCCGACGGCGAGCAGCAGCGGCCGGTCCACCGCGCCCAGTTCGGCCCGCTCCTTGTCGCGGGCCGGGTCGTCGTCCGCGGGTCCGCCGGGGGCGCCGCCGGGCCGCGGGCACGGGATGGCGACCGGGGCCAGCCGGGCGTCGCGGGCGCCCCGCTCGCGTGCCCGGTCGACGAGGTCGGAGCAGACGCCCAGGACGACGGCGGCGGCGCGGGCCACCCGCCGCTCCATCAGATGCACGACCCGGGCCCGCGCGCCCTCGGTGTGCGCCTTGGTGTGCCAGGTGATGACCAGGGGCACCCGTCCGCCCCGGGGGCCGCGCAGTCCACGCAGCGCGACGGAGGCGCGCAGCCCGGCCCGCAGGCCGTGGGCGTGCACCAGGTCGGCGTCCCAGCAGGCGCTGCGCAGGGCGGCCATGCCGGCCGGGTCCATCCGCGGGGTGACCTGCACGAACCGGGCGCCGGCCGCGCTGAAGCCGTACGCCTCCTCGGCCTCGGGGGTGGCGCAGACGGTGACCCGCACCCCGCGCGCGACCAGCCCTTCGGCCAGCGAACGGACGTGCGCCGCGCTGCCGCCGCTGCCGTGGCCGAGCACCTGGACCGTGCGCAGCGGCGACAGGCCGTGCGCCGGGGACGGGGTGCTGGTCACGTGGTCGGGCTCCTGGTTCGGCGCCGGCACGTACCGTACCGGCGGGGCGGTTTCCTGCTGCGAAGTGCTGCGATGCGCCGAGGCCCGCGGGCGGTGCCCGTCCTCGGGAAGGACGGGGCGGGCCGGCCGCGGCACTGCGCACCGCGCCCAGGATGCCAGCCCGGAGACGTCAATTCGGCACCGTGCGGACGCCGTTCCGGTGGGAAGTCTCACCCCCGGATCCCGGGATTCACCCACATGGGCGACAAGCCGACCACGCGGATTGCCTTCCGGGCGAGGTGAACCGCTCCGTCCGGTCCCCGTCCGCCGCTGTCCGGAACCCGTCCTTCACTGTCCGGATCCGCTCGCCATCGGTTCGGGCGCGACCGCGGACCGGGGCGGTCCGCCCGGACGAGGCGCCCGCGGCCCGGATCAGAGGGCGCCGGCAGCCCGGCTGACGCGGTCGCCGGCTACCGCGGCGGCGACCAGCCCGGCGGCGTGCGCGGCCAGCCCGGTGCGCCGGTTGCCGGCGGCGATGGCCAGTCCGAGGGCCGCGCCCAGGGCGTGTGCCCCGGCGTCGCCCAGCATGGTGCGCTCCCCGAGGTCGTCCGCGAGCACCGCCGCCGCGGCCCCCATGGGCGCGGCGGACAGCGGGCCCGCGGGCCCCCGGCGCAGCAGGCCCGGCGCGCCGACAGCCAGGACGGCGCAGGCCGCCCGGCCCGGCTTGACGTCGAGGAGGTTGACCAGATGGGCCGAGCCCGCGATCACCACGCCCGCCAGCAACTTGTCGGCCGGGCGCTCCTTGAGGAGGGCGCCCGCGGCGAGCCCGGCGGCGCCGATCCCGAAGAGCTTCACCGCCCCGCTGGTGACCTCGCCGTGCCGCAGCGCGGAGAGGTGCGCGCGGAACCCGCGCCGGGGGTCGCCGGCGCCGGCCACGTCGTCGTACCCGCCGCAGGCCCCGGCGGCCAGGACGGCGAGCGCGGTCGCGCCGCGGGTCCGCGCGGACAGGCCGGGGGCGCCGGCGGCGGCGAGCGCGGTGCCCAGGGCGGTCGCCGGTCCCGCGTGCAGGGTGACGGTCCGGCCCGCGTGGTTCTTCCGCTCCCACCGGGCCGCGCCGCCCGGCGGCCGCCGGCGCAGCGCCGCGTACCCGGCCCGGGTCGCACCGGCCGCCGCGATCAGCGCCGCCATCCGCGCCGGGGTCGGTCCGACTGCCCTCGCCACCATGCCACTCCCCTCAACCGGCCCCCGCCGGGCTCGACTCCCCGGCCCCGGGGCCCTCTCCGTACGTGTCCGGCTCGGCTATGTCCCCGTGCGCGCCGTCTCCAGCAGTTCCTCCGCGTGGGCGCGGGCCGTCTCGGAGTCCTCCTGGCCGGCGAGCATGCGGGACAGTTCGCGGACCCGCTCCTCACCCTCCAGGACCGTGACGCCGCTGCGGGTGACCGAGCCGTCGTTGGTCTTCTCCACCAGGAGCTGGCGGTCCGCGAAGGCCGCGACCTGCGGGAGGTGGGTGACCACCACGACCTGCGCCGACCGGGCGAGCCTGGCCAGCCGCCGGCCGACCTCGACGGCCGCCTTGCCGCCGACGCCCGCGTCGACCTCGTCGAAGAGGTAGGTGGGCACCGGGTCGGTGCCGGCGAAGACGACCTCCACGGCGAGCATCACCCGGGACAGCTCACCGCCGGACGCGCCCTTGGCGATCGGCCGGGGCGGGGCGCCCGGGTGCGGGGCGAGGAGGAGTTCGACCTCGTCGGCGCCGGCCGGCCCGTAGACCACGGTGCGGCCGTTCACCTCGATGCCGTCGGCGTCCTCGCCATCCCCGCTCACCTCGGTCTGGCGGACCGCGACGCTCACCCGGGCGTGCGGCATGGCGAGTTCGCCGAGCTCGGTGGTGACCGCGTCCGCGAAGCGCTTCGCCGACGCGGTCCGGGCGTCGGTCAACTCCTGTGCCAGCTCGCCCAGTTCGGTGCGGAGGGCGTCGCGTTCCGCGGTCAGCTCGCCGATCCGGTCGTCGTCGCCGTCCAGTTCGGCGAGCCGGGCGGCGCTCTGCTCGGACCAGGCCAGCACCGCCGCGATGTCCTTGCCGTACTCGCCGTACTCGCCGTACTTGCGGACCAGGTGGTTCAGGGCGGCGCGGCGCTCCTCGACGGCCGCCAGCCGCAGCGGGTCGGCGTCCAGGCCGTCCGCGTAACCCGCCAGTTCGCCCGCGACGTCCGCCATCAGGATGCCGATCTCGCCGAGCCGCTCGGCGAGCGCGGCGAGCGCCGGGTCGTGGCTGCGGACGGCCTCCAGCGCGCGGTGCGCGCCGGCGACCAGGGTGGTGGCGTCGACGCCCTCGGGGTCCTCGGGGTTGCCGGCCAGCGCGGCGTGCGCGGCGGACGCGGCGGAGGCCAGCGCCTCGGCGTGCCCGAGCCGCTCGGCCTCGGCGGCGAGTTCGGTGTCCTCGCCGGGCTGCGGCTCGGCGGCGGCGATCTCGTCGAGGCCGAAGCGCAGCAGGTCGGCTTCCTGGGAGCGTTCCCTGGCCCGGGTGGTCAGCTCGGCCAGCTCGGCGGCGACGGCGCGCAGCCGGCGGTGGGCGGCGGTGTACTTGGCGAGCGGGACGGCGACCGCGTCCCCGGCGTAGCGGTCCAGGGACTCGCGCTGGCGGGCCGGCCGCAGCAGACCCTGCTGGTCGGTCTGGCCGTGGACGGCGACCAGGTCGTCGGCCAGTTCGCCGAGCAGGCCGACCGGTACGGACCGGCCGCCCACATGCGCGCGCGAACGGCCCTCGGCGGAGACCGTGCGGCTGATCAGCAGCGCGCCGTCGTCCAGCTCCGCACCGGCCTCCTCGGCCCGTACGGCCGCGGGGGCCGTGGCGGCGAGGGTGATCCTGCCTTCCACCACCGCCGACTTGGCGCCGATCCGCACGAGGGCGGGGTCCGCGCGCCCGCCCAGCAGCAGGCCGAGGCTGGTGACGACCATGGTCTTGCCGGCGCCGGTCTCGCCGGTCACCGCCGTGAAGCCCGGGGACAGCTCGACAACGGCGTCGTCAATGACGCCCAGGGACCGGATCCGCATCTCCTCCAACACGGATACGACCTTACGAGGTCCGGGGGCCGCCCCGCGACGGCCTCCCCCTCACTCCCGCCCCGGCACCGCCCGGCCGCGACCCCCTCCCTGCGGTTCTCCGCCCCGCGGACCTGCGGAAAACCCCACCAGGGAAGGGGTGAGGGCCGCATGGTGGCGGACCGCTCCCGGCCGTCACGCTGGTCTGGAGACGGAACCGGGCGGTGCGCACGGTCAGAACCGTGCGAACGGTGGAAGAGGGGGACACATGTCCAGCGGATTGGCGCGGGCCGCGCTGCGCGGCCACCGGCCCGCGTTCGCGGGGACGGCGGTGGCGACGCTGTTCGCCGCGACCGTGGTCGGGGCGTCGACGACGATGCTCGCCGCCACCGGCGCCGACCGCGTCCCCGCGTCCGCACGGCGCGCCATGGCGGCCCACCACGTAGGGGACATGGCGGTCGTCCTGCTCCTCGGCTCGGTCTATCTGTCGGTGTTCGTGGTCGCCTCGACGATGGGCACCGCCGTCACCCAGCAGCACCGCGAGTTCGCGATGCTGCGCGCGATCGGCGCCCGCCCCTGGCAGATCCGGCGGGCGACCGCCGCGCAGGCCGTGGCGGCCTCGGTCCCCTCGGCGCTGGCCGGGTGCGTACTGGGGGCGGTGCTGGCCCGCGCGTGGTTCGGGGGCATGGTCGGCCACGGCCTCGTACCGCCCGGAGTGCCGTTCCGCTTCAGCTGGGTCGCGCTGCCGGTGTGCCTGGGGGTGGCGGTGGTCACCTCGGCGGTGGCGGGGCTGCTGGCGGCGAGCCGGTTCGCGGCGCTGCGCCCGGCGCGGGCACTGGACGAGGCGGCGGCCGGCCGCCGGGAACTGGGGCTGCTGCGGCTGCCGCTGGGGCTGGCCGCGCTGGCCGGCGGGGTGCTCGTCTCCCGGCTGCTCGCCGGGCAGGGCGCCGACCGGGCGAGCCAGGGCGCGTTCCTGGTCCTGCTGCTCTTCTGCGTCGGGACCGGGCTGCTGGGACCGCGGCTGGTCGGCCCGGCCGCCTGGCTGGTGTCCCGGCTGATCGGCCGGTTCGGCAGCGCGGCCGAGCTGGCGATGCGGAACGTCACGTCCCAGTCGCGCCGGTTCTCCGCCGCCGTCGTACCGCTGGTGCTGGTGGTCGCGTTCGGCACCACCAAGATCGCGCTGCACACCACCGCCGCCCACCGGACCGGGTCCGCGGGCCCGGCCGGCGCGGTCTGGCTGGACTACGTCGGCACCGGCCTGTACGCGGGCTTCGCCGCCATCGCCGCCGGCAACACCCTGGCCATGATCACCGCCGAGCGGCGCCGCGATCTGGCGCTGCTGCGGCTGGTCGGCTCACGGCCCCGCCAGGTACGGGCGATGGCCGCCTGGGAAGCGGCCGTGGTCGCCGGCACCGCGCTGGTCCTCGGTACCGCGATCGCGCTGTGCACCCTCGCCCCGATGCTGCGGCAGGCGTTCGGCGACCCGCTGCCCTACGTCCCGGGGCCGACGGCCGCCGCGATCGCCGGCGGCACCCTGCTGCTCGCGCTGCTCGCCACCGGCCTGCCCGTCCACCTCGGCCTGCGCCGCCGCGCCACGGAGACCCTGGCCGCGGCCTGACGGCCTCCGCCCCGCCCCCGTATTCCTCCGCCCTCCCACGAGGCACATCTCATGCCCCCACACACATCCCACGACCCCCACGAGGTACCCGCCATGAGCGCCCCGGCACCGCACCGCCCGGAACCCGGCCCCCACCGCCCCCAACGTCCCCGCACCACGGCCCTGTTGCACTCCGCACTGGCCGCCGTGGCCGCCCTCGCCGCGCTCACCGCCACCGGCTGCGCGCCCCCGGCCGCCGCCGCCCGCGCCGCCGCCCGTGCTCCGTCCCTGGACGGCGTCTGGCGGACGGAGGGCTACGGCACCCTCGTCGCCATCAAGGGCCGCACCCTGCGGACGTACGAGACCACCGCCGTCAGCTGCCTGCCCGGTTCCGTCACCGGCACCCGGTCCGGCGCCCCCGACGCGCACGGCGCGAGCCGCTTCACGGTCCCGGACCAGGCGCCGCTGACCGTCTCCCCGGCGGGCGCCGGCCGCGCCCGGCTGGCCTTCGACGACAACGTGGGCGGCCGCACCCTGCACCGCGTCGGCGCGCTGCCCGAGCGGTGCGGCCGGCGCCCGTCCCGGGACCCCCGGGCGGTCTTCGACGTCTTCTGGCGGACCTACGCGGAGAACTACCCCTTCTTCCGCGCGAAGGGGATCGACTGGACCGCGGTCCGCGACCGCTACCGGCCGCGGATCACCGCACACACCACCGACGCCCAACTCTTCGCGGTGCTGCGCGAGATGATCGAGCCGCTGCACGACGCGCACACCCGCGTCGTGGCCGGTCCCGACCGGCGGTTCGCCGGCAGACGCCCCGGCACCGAGCTGCCCACCCCGGAAACCGCCGCCCGTATCGACGGGGCGATCGCCACGAACCTCGGGGCCGGCACCGTGCAGCAGCACTGGGCCCAGGGCAAGCTCTCCTACGCCGATCTCCCGGGCCGGATCGGCTACTTCCGGGTCACCCAGTTCGCCGACTACACCGAGAAGGGCGACTACGCCGGCGATGTCGCCGAGCTGGACCGCGCGCTGGACGCGGTGTTCACCAGGGCCCGTACGCAGGGGCCCACCGCGCTGCGCGGCCTCGTCATCGACCTGCGGCTCAACGGCGGCGGCGCGGACCCCCTCGGCCTGCGGATCGCCTCGCGGCTCACCGGCCACCCGTACCTCGCGTACCGCAAGCGGGCCCGCAACGACCCCCGCGACCCGGGCGCGTTCACCACTCCCGAGCCGATCCGGGTCCGCCCGCACCGGGGCCCGGTCTACACGGGCCCGGTGGCCGTCCTCACCGGCCGGCTGACGATCAGCGCCGGGGAGACCTTCACCCAGTCCCTGATGGGCCGCTCCCCCGCCCCCACCCGGATCGGCGAGAACACCCAGGGCGTCTTCTCCGACGTCCTGGAGCGCAGCCTCCCCAACGGCTGGACCTTCGGTCTGCCCAACGAGGAGTTCCTGACCGCCGACGGGCGCACCTTCGACGGTCCGGGCATCCCCCCTGCACTCGCCGCCCCCGTCTTCACCGAGGCGGAACTCGCCGCCCGGCGGGACAGCGCCCTCACCCGCGCCCGGGAACTCCTGGCACGCGGGGCCCGGGTCGGCGGCCGGTAGCGCGGGGCCTGAGCGGCTGGTGGGGCGGGTGCCTAGTGCGGCGCCCCCCGCCACCCCGCCACCGGGAGGGCGAACTTGGCGACCAGGCGGTCCGTGAACGACGCGTGGTGCAGCCGCGCCAGACGTACCGGGACGGCGCCGCGGCGGACCTCGACGCGGGCGCCGGCGGGGAGTTCGACGGTCCGCCGGCCGTCGCACCACAGCACCCCGTGCGGGGTCTTGGGCTGCACCTCGACCGCGAGCACCGAGCGCGGCGAGGTGACCAGCGGCTTGGCGAACAGGGCATGGGCGCTGATCGGCACCATCAGCAGCGCCTCGACCTCGGGCCAGACCACCGGCCCGCCGGCGGAGAAGGCGTACGCGGTTGAGCCGGTCGGCGTCGCGCAGACCACTCCGTCGCCGCCGAAGCGGGACACCGGCCGGCCGTCGACCTCGGTGACCACCTCCAGCATCCGCTCGCGGGCGGCCTTCTCGACGGACGCCTCGTTGAGCGCCCAGTCGGTGTGGACGACGGTGCCGTTGTTGCGGACCAGGACGTCCAGCGTCATCCGCTCCTCGACCTCGTAGGCGCGGGTGACGACCCGGTCGACGACCTTGTCGAGGTCGTCGCGCTCGGCCTCGGCGAGGAAGCCGACCCGGCCGAGGTTGACGCCCAGCATCGGCACCCCGGACGTCCGGGCGAAGTCCGCGCCGCGCAGCAGCGTGCCGTCCCCGCCGAGGACGACCAGCAGTTCGCAGCCCTCGGCCGCGCACTGCTCGGACTCGACGCGCACGACCGACGGCGGGAGCGGCAGATCCGCGGCCTCCTCCGCCAGTACCCGCACCCCGATCCCGCTGCGCAGCAGTCCCTGGACGACGAGTTCGGCGCTGCGGATGGCCGCCGGGCGGCCGGTGTGCGCGAGCAGGAACACCGTCCGCCCGGCGCGGCTGTTCTCCTGTGCTGCGCTGCCTTCAACTGCCTGGGTTGTGGTCAACGGGGCCCCTCCGCCACTGCACGGTCGACATCCGCCGGGTCGAGTGCAGGCGCCCCGGCGCGCAGCCACAGAAAGTACTCGACATTGCCCGACGGTCCGGGCAACGGGCTCGCGGTCACGCCGAGGACGCCCAGCCCCAGTTCGGCCGCCCGGTCCGCGACCGCGCACACCGCCTCGGCCCGCAGCCGGGCGCTGCGCACCACGCCGCCGCTGCCCAGCCGCTCCTTGCCGACCTCGAACTGCGGCTTGACCATCAGCACCAGGTCCGCGTCCGGCGCGGCGCAGCCGACCAGCGCGGGCAGGACGAGGCCCAGCGGGATGAACGAGAGGTCGCCGACGACGAGGTCGACGGGCTGCGCGTCGATCTGCTCCAGCGTCAACTCGCGTACGTTGGTACGGTCCTTCACGGTGACCCGGTCGTCGCTCTGGAGCGACCAGGCGAGCTGCCCGTAGCCGACGTCGACGGCCACGACATGGCCGGCGCCGGCCCGCAGCAGGACGTCGGTGAAGCCGCCGGTCGAGGCGCCGGCGTCCAGGGCCCGCCTGCCCTCGATCCGCAGTCCGCGCGGGACGAAGGCGGCGAACGCGCCGGCGAGCTTGTGGCCGCCGCGCGAGACGTAGTCGGGGTCGTTCTCGTCGGCGCGGACGACCAGGGCCGCGCTGGTCTCCACCTGGGTGGCCGGTTTGGTCGCCCTCGCCCCGGCGACGGTCACCCGGCCCGCGGCGATCAGCTGGCTCGCGTGCTCCCGGGAGCGGGCCAGCTTGCGGCGCACCAGCTCCGCGTCGAGTCGGCGTCGTGCCACTCCTGCCACCTGTGGTTCAGCTCCTGTTGTCGTGCGTGGTCGGGAAAGGCGCGGGCGGCCCGGGCTGCTGGTCCAGGGAGGCCAGCACATCGCGCAGCCCACGGTGCACATCCTCGTACATGTCCAGGTGGCCGCCGGTCGGGAGGTGGTCGGCATCGGCGAGGCGCCGCAGCGCGGCGTCGACCGCGGGCTGGCCGGTGGGTGTCACCGGCACCCCGAGCGGCTGCTGCCCCGCGGGGCCGGACGGCTCGCCGGCCCCCTCCGCTGGCTCGGGCACGGACAGGGTCCCGGGTGCCTCCGGCTCCGGGCCGGACGTCGGCTCTTCCATGCCTCCGACGCTACCTCGACCGCCCCCGGCCTGGCGTATCGTCGGGCGCGATGGCAACCCACGACCAGTGCCGCGCCGCGCTCGACCGGCTGGCCCAGAACCTGTCCTCGGCGCAGGGCGACGTGCGCAGCGCCGCCGCGCTCGACCGTTCGCTCAGCTGCCGCATCACGGATCTCGACACGACCTTCCTCGGGCGGCTGGCCGACGGCACGATCCGGGACGTCACCAGCGTTCCCGGCCCACCCCCGCACAAGGCCGAGATCCGGCTCACGATGGCCGGGGACGACCTCGTCGCGCTGGTGGACGGCCGGCTCAACTTCGCCGTGGCGTGGGGCACCGGCCGGGTCAAGCTGGAGGCCGGGCTGCGCGATCTGCTGCGGCTCAGGACGCTGCTGTGACGGCCGCCGGGGAGGCGGCCCGGCGCGGCCGGCGGGCGGCCGGGACGACCAGCGGGGTGCCGGTCTCCGGGTCGTCGATGATCTGGCAGCCGATGCCGAAGACCCGCTCGACCAGGTCGGCGGTGACGATGTCGGCCGGCGCGCCCTCGGCGATCACCTCGCCGTTCTTCATGGCGATGAGGTGGGTGGCGTAGCGGGCCGCGTGGTTGAGGTCGTGCAGCACCGCGACGAGGGTGCGCCCCTGCTCCTCGTGCAGTTCGGCGCAGAGGTCCAGGACCTCGATCTGGTGCTGGATGTCCAGGTACGTCGTCGGCTCGTCGAGGAGGAACAGCGGGGTCTGCTGGGCCAGTGCCATGGCGATCCAGACGCGCTGCCGCTGGCCGCCGGAGAGTTCGTCGACGTAGCGGTCGGCGAGTTCGCCGACGCCGGTCGCCGCCATCGACTCCCGGACGATCCGCTCGTCCTCGGCCGACCACTGGCGGAGCAGGCCCTGGTGCGGGTAGCGCCCGCGGGCCACGAGGTCGGCGACGGTGATCCCGTCGGGGGCGATCGAGGACTGCGGCAGCAGCCCGAGCGTCCTGGCGACCTTCTTGGCCGGGAGCGAGGAGATCGCGGCGCCGTCGAGCAGCACCGAGCCGGCGGCCGGCCTGAGCATCCGGGAGAGCGCGCGCAACAGGGTGGACTTGCCGCAGGCGTTCGGGCCGACGATGACGGTGAAGGAGTGGTCGGGGATGGCGACCGAGAGGTTCTCGGCGATCACCCGCTGGTCGTAGGCGAGGGTGACGTTCTCGGCCGTGAGACGGGTCACTTCGGGGCTCCTGGGGGTGGTGGGGGGTGTCGCTGCAGGTGTCGGTGGTCGCGGTCACGGCTGCCGGGCGCGGCGGCCGGTGCGCTCCGGCGCGGGCCGGTTCACACCCGTCCGGCCTTCCGCTCGGTGAACAGCAGCCACACGAGGTAGCCGCCGCCGAGGATTCCGGTCAGCACGCCCACCGGCAGCTGGTCGGCGCCGAACAGCCCCTGCGAGGCGACGTCCGCGGCGACCAGCAGGGCGGCGCCCATCAGGGCGGCGGGCAGCAGGTTGGGGCCGGGTGACCGGGTGAGCCGCCGGGCGAGTTGGGGCGCGGTGAGCGCCACGAAGGAGATCGGTCCGGCCGCCGCGGTGCCGGCCGCGACCAGCACGACGGCCGCCAGCAGCGCGGTGATCCGGACCCGCTCGACCCGTACGCCCAGCGCGGACGCCGCGTCGTCGCCCATCTCCAGCATCCGCAGCGGACGTCCGAAGCGGAGCACCAGGGGGACGAGGACGGCGCAGACCGCGGCCAGCGGCCAGACCTGGTCCCAGTCCCGGCCGTTGAGTGATCCGGTCATCCAGGTGGTGGCCCGGGTCGCCTCGTGGATGGTCGCCTTGGTCAGCAGGTAGAGCACGACGGCGTAGAGCATCGCGGCGGCGCCGATGCCGACGAGGACGAAGCGGTAGCCGTGGATGCCGCGCTTCCAGGCGAGCAGGAAGATGGCGAGGCCGGTGGCCACACCGCCGACGACGGAGCCGGCGGCGACGCCGTAGGGGCCGCTGTGGAAGTAGACGATGGCGACCAGCGCGCCGGCCGAGGAGCCCTGGGCGAAGCCGAGCATGTCCGGGCTGCCGAGCGGGTTGCGGGAGACGGTCTGGAAGACCGCCCCGGCGATGCCGAAGGCGGCGCCGACCAGCAGCCCCACCAGCACCCGGGGCAACCGGAGTTCCTGCACGATGAACTGCTGGCCGGGGGTGCCGCCGCCGGTGAGGGTGCTCAGCACCTCGGAGGGCGTCATCGGGTAGTCGCCGGAGCCGACCAGCGCGACCGCGGCGGCCAGCGCGACGGCCAGCAGCGTCAGTCCGGCGAGGACGGCGCGCACGTCGAGCCGGACCGAGAGCCCGCTCCCGGTGCGGACCGCCCGGATGCGTCGGGTGGGCCGCGCCCCGGCCGTCACCTTGGTTCGCTCGCTACGCTCACTCACAGCTGGGCCATCCTCCGACGCCGTACGAGATAGATGAAGACCGGGCCGCCGATGACGGCCGTGACGATGCCCACCTGGAGTTCGCCGGGCCGGGCCACGACCCGGCCGAGCACGTCCGCGCCCAGCAGCAGCACCGGCGAGAGCACCGCCGAGTACGGCAGGATCCAGCGCATGTCCGGTCCGGTGACGGCCCGTACGGCATGCGGCACCATCAGGCCGACGTAGACGATCGGGCCGCAGGCGGCGGTCGCCCCGCCGCACAGCAGGGTGACCGCGAGCATCGCCAGCACCCGGGTGCGGGTCAGCCGCGCGCCCAGTGCCCGCGCCTGGTCGTCGCCGAGCGCGACGGCGTTCAGCGGCCGGGCGAGCAGCAGCGCCAGGAGCGCGCCGGCCGCGAGGAACGGCGCGACCTCGGTGACCGTGGGCATGGTCGCGGCGGCCAGCGAACCGACCGTCCAGAAGCGCATCTTGTCCAGCGCCGCGTTGTCCAGCAGGTTGACGGCGTTGAGGTAGCCGGTGAGGACGGCGGTGAGCGCGGTGCCGGCGAGGGCGAGCCGCACGGGGGTGGCGTTGCGGGTGCCGCCGAGGGCGTAGACCGCCACCGAGACCACCGCGGCGCCGGCGAACGCGAACCACACATAGCCGGTCAGCGAGGTGACGCCGAGGAAGCTGATGCCGGAGACGACGGCGGCCGAGGCGCCGGCGTTGATGCCGAGGACCCCGGGGTCGGCGAGGGGGTTGCGGGTCAGCGCCTGCATGACCGTGCCGGCGAGGCCGAGGGCGGCGCCGGCGAGCAGGCCGAGGAGGGTGCGGGGTACCCGCACGTCGCGGACGATGACGTCGGTGTCGGAGCCGGAGTAGTGGAACACCCCGTGCCACACCTGGTCGAGGGGTATCTGTTTGGCGCCGACGGCGATGCCGAGGACGGTGATCACGGCGAGCCCGGCCACGGAGGCGAGCAGCCCGGCCGACCGTATGACGGGGCGTCGGCGGGGGGCCGCGGGGGCCGGTGCCGCTGTTGCTGCGGGGGGACTGTCAACCAACACGCTAGTTAGGTTAGCCTACCCTCACAAGCACGTGATCAACCGGCCCTTCCGGTACGGCCGTACGCCCTGCCGATCCGGTCGCCCCCTTCGAGAGAGAAGTGCACACGCCATGAGAACCCCCCGAAGCGTATCCCCGTCCCGCCGCGGCATCCTGGCCGCGGGCGGCGCCGTCGGCATCGGCGCGCTGCTCGCCGCCTGCGGTGGGGGCAAGGGTTCGGGGGGCGGCAACGGCGGTGCCGAGGGCGGCCCGTGGTCCTTCACCGACGACCGCGGGCAGAAGGTCTCCCTCCCCCACACCCCGCAGCGCATCGTCGCGTTCACCGGCACCGCCGCCGCGCTGCACGACTTCGGCGCCGCCGACCGGATCGTCGGCGTCTTCGGCCCCACCAAGCTCCCGGACGGCAAGCCCGATCCACAGGCCGGCGACCTCGACGTCGACAAGGTCACCATCCTCGGCAACGCCTACAACCAGTTCAACGTCGAGAAGTACGCCGGCCTGAGCCCCGATCTGCTCGTCACCAACATGTACGAGCCGGGCGCCCTCTGGTTCGTCCCGGACGACAGCAAGGACAAGATCGCCAAGCTCGCCCCGAGCGTGGCCGTCACCTCCTCCCGGGTCCCGCTCGACCGGATCGTCGCGCGCTACGCGCAGCTCGCCACGGCACTCGGCGCGGACCTGAAGGCCAAGAAGGTCGCCGACGCCAAGGCCCGCTTCGAGAAGGCCGCCGAGGCGCTGCGCAAGGCCGCCAAGGCCCACCCGGTCAAGGTGCTCGCCTGCTCCGGCAGCGCCGACCTCTTCTACGCCTCCAACCCGGGCATCAACGCCGACCTCATGTACTTCACGTCCCTCGGCGTCGACCTGATCGTCCCGGACCACCTGGACAAGGGCGGCTACTTCGAGAGCCTCAGCTGGGAGAACGCCGACAAGTACCCGGCCGACGTGCTCCTGCTGGACAACCGCACCGCCACCCTCCAGCCCAAGGACCTGGCCGCCAAGCCCGCCTGGAACAAGCTCCCCGCCGTCAAGGCCGGCCAGATCACCCCCTGGTCCAGCGAGCCGCGCTTCTCCTACGCGGGCGCCGCACCGCTCCTCGAATCGCTCACCAAGGCCATCGAGGGCGCCAGGAAGGTCAACTGACGCACCGTCACACCCGCGCACCCACTCCTTCGACCCCCGTACGCACACCACGCCCCGTACCGTCCCGGGAGGTTCCCGTATGACCACGACCGCCGCCCCCGCCACCGCGCCGTACCGCTTCTTCGACGTCCATGTCGTCCGCGCCCGGCGGCTGAGTACGTCCATGGTCCGGATCACCTTCGGCGGCGAACGGCTCGACGAGCTGATCTCCGGCGGCCGGGACCAGCGCTTCAAGCTGTTCCTCCCGCAGCCCCACCAGGCGGTGCCGGTCTTCGACGACACGGGCGACGGCTGGTACACCGCCTGGCGGGCCCAGGACCCGGCCGAACGGCCCGTGATGCGCTCGTACACCATCCGCGAACAGCGCCCCGCGACCGGCGAGTTCGACGTGGACTTCGCGCTGCACGGCGCCGACGGCCCGGCCGCGGCGGTGGCCGGCGGCCCGGCCAGCCGGTGGGCCGCACGCGCCCGGCCCGGCGACCGGCTGACCGTCCTCGCCCCGGCCGTCGAGGACAACGGCGGGGTCGACTTCCGGCCGCCGCCCGGCACCGACTGGATCCTGCTCACCGGCGACGAGACGGCGCTGCCCGCCATCGCCGGGATCCTGTCCTGGCTCTCCCCCGGCACCCGGGCCAAGGTCTGGATCGAGATCGGGCACGAGGACGACCGGCAGCAGCTGCCGACCTTCGCCGACGCCGACGTCACCTGGCTCGTCCGGGACCCGGCCACGGCCGCCCACACCGAGCCCGTACGGGACGCGCTGCGCACCGCCGAACTGCCCGCGGGCACGCCCTACGCCTGGATCGCCGGCGAGGCCGGCACCGTGAAGGCGGTGCGCAGGCACCTCGTCGGGGAGCGCGGATTCGACCGCCGGGCCGTCAAGTTCACCGGCTACTGGCGGCGCGGCGCCACTGAGGAGGACCTGATCGCGGAGCTGACCGCCGCGGCGGCGCAGCGCACCGGGCAAGCTGCCTGACCGGTCCGGGCCCCGCCGCATCCGGTGGGGCCCGGCGCCCGGCACCCCCCGTCACATCCCGATCTGCCGCAGCGCCTTCTCGGCGTCCGCCGCGCAGCCGCCCTCGCCGGCGGCCGTCCACGCCGCCGCGCACAGCGCCCGCAGCCCGTCCAGCGGCGCCCCCGCGCCGTCCAGGACCAGGGTGTCCCCGGCCCCGGCGCCGGACGCGGTGGCCCGCCAGCCCCCGCACCGGAAGCCGTCGCCGTCCGCCGCCACCTCCGGCTGCGGCACCAGCACACCGCGCAGATCCGCGTCCACATACGTCGGCCGGTGCCGCGGCGGCGCCGCCAGCAGCTCCGCCGGGATCGTCACCCCGGTCAGCACCAGCAGCGAGTCGACCCCGCCGTTCCAGGCACCCTCGATGTCGGTGTCGAGCCGGTCCCCGATCACCAACGGCCGCTCGGCACCGGTCCGCAGCACCGTCTCCCGGTGCATCGGCGGCTGCGGCTTGCCCGCCACCTGCGGCGCACCGCCCGCGGCGATCCGCACCACCTCGACCAGCGCGCCGTTGCCCGGCGCGATACCGCGCTCCTTGGGAATCGTCAGATCGGTGTTGGACGCGAACCACGGCACCCCGCGCTGCACCGCGTACGCGGCCTCCGCCAGCTGCCCCCAGTCCAGCCCCGGGTCGTAGCCCTGGACCACCGCCGCCGGATCGTCGTCCGCGGACGCCACCGGCTCCAGCCCGCGCTCACGCAGCGCCACCCGCAGCCCCTCGCCCCCGATGGCCAGCACCTTGGCGCCGGGCGGCACCTGCTCGGCGATCAGCCGAGCCACCGCCTGCGCCGAGGTGATCACGTCGTCCGCGTCCGTCGGCAGGCCGAATCCGGTCAGCTGGTCGGCGACCGCCTGCGGCGTCCGGGCCGCGTTGTTCGTCACATACGCGAGGTGCATCCCGCCCTCCCGCGCCGCGGTCAGCGACTCCACGGCATGCGCGACGGCCTGCCCGCCGGCGTAGACCACCCCGTCCAGGTCCAGCAGCGCCGTGTCGTACGCCTCGCTCAGCGCGCGCCGGCTCCCCTCGGGCCGGCACCGCTCGCCCCCGCCCGCCCAGCGGCGCTCGTCCCCGCCCGCCCTCCCGCGAGTCTGCTCCTCCATGCCCTGCTGCTCCTCGCTCCTCCGTGCCGTACGAAGGACTCCGGCGCGCCGTGTGGAGAGCCGGCCCGGCTCCTGGGGCCCGCCGTCCGCCGCCGCGCGGCTACCGATGTCTTCCGGCCACTCGGGGCCGCTCCCCCGATCATCCCGCACCCGCCGAGCGGCATAGCATTCTTCAATGACCAGTACCGACGGCCTCCGCCTCCTCCCGTTCCGCGGACTGCGCTATGCCCCGGACCGGGTCAGCAGCCTCACCGCTGTCACCTCCCCGCCCTACGACGTCGTGGTCCGGCCGGACGGCGTCCGTGAGCTGGAAACCTCCGATCCGTACAACATCGTCCGGCTGATCCTCCCGCAGGCCGCGGACCCCACCACCCGCCACCGCCAGGCCGCCGACACCCTCCGCCGCTGGCGCGCCGAGGGCGTCCTGACCCGCGACCCCGAGCCCGCCCTCTACGTCTACGAGCAGCGCTGCGGCGACGTCCTCCAGCGCGGGCTGATCGGCGCGCTGCGCCTGGACGGCCCGGTGCTGCCGCACGAGGACGTGATCCCCGAAGTGGTCGAGGACCGGGCCGCGCTGATGCGCGCCGCGGCCGCCAACTTCGAGCCGCTGCTGCTCTCGTACCGCGGCCGGGGCACCGCGACCGGCGCCACCGCGGTCATCGAGCGCACGGTCCGGGGCGCCCCGCTGCTGGCCACCACCACCGAGGACGGCTTCGCCCACCGCCTCTGGGCGGTCACCGACCCCGCCGACCTGTCCGCCGTCGACGAGGACCTGTCCCACCAGGAGGCGCTGATCGCCGACGGCCACCACCGCTGGGCGACCTACCAGCGGCTCCACGAGCAGCAGCCCGGCGCCACCGCCGCGTCCCCCTGGGCGTCCGGCCTGGTGCTGCTCGTCGACACCGCCCGCCATCCGCTCCAGGTCCGCGCGATCCACCGCGTGCTGCCGCATCTGCCGCTCGCCAAGGCGCTCGCGGAGGTGGCCGGCGCGTTCCGGGTCCGCCGGCTGCCCGGCGAACTGCCCGCCGCCCTCAAAGCGCTGGAGGAGACGGCCGGCAGCGCCTTCGTCCTCTCGGGCGGCCCGGACGACTTCCATCTCCTCGACCGGCCCGACCCCGGGCTGCTCGACCGGGCGATCCGCACCGACCGGCCCGAGGCGTGGCGGCGGCTGGACGCGACCGTGCTGCACTCCGTCCTGCTCGACGAGATCTGGCGGATTCCCGACCACCCCTCGGACATCAGCTATCTGCACCGCACCGCGGACGCCGTCGAGCAGGCCGCCCGGCATGGCGGCACGGCCGTCCTGATGCGCGCCACGTCCGAGGAGACGGTCCGTCAACTCGCCCAGTGCGGCGTGACGATGCCGCGGAAGTCGACGTCCTTCGGCCCCAAGCCGGCCACCGGCCTCGTGCTGCGCACCCTGGACGACGCCACGAGCTGAACACCCCTGGTCGGGCCGCCCGGACACCCGACACCCACCCGATGACCTGGTTAGGTTAGGCTTACCTGACTACGTCATCGGGTGGGTCTCCCTGCCCCCGTGCACACCTCCGCCCTGCACGGGACGTGGCCAACTCCGCACCAGGGAGGGCACTTCATGAGCCTCCTCGCGCACCCCGCCGAGGACCCGGCCGACAGCCGGACGTATCTGCTCAACAACGGCACCGCCGACCGCTACCGCACCGCGGTCACCGACGGCGTCGCACGGATCAGCGGCCGGATCGCCGCCACCGACCGCCCGTTCACCGGCATCTCCGTCGACGGCCTCACCCCCGCGGTCGACGCCGTCGACCTCGACACACCCCTGCACGACCCGGCCGCCGCCCTCGACGAGCTCGAAGAGGTCTACCTCCGCGACGCCGTCTACTTCCACCACCCGCGCTACCTCGCGCACCTCAACTGCCCCGTGGTGATCCCCGCCCTCGTCGGCGAGGCGGTGCTCTCCGCCGTCAACTCCTCCCTGGACACCTGGGACCAGAGCGCCGGCGGCACCCTCATCGAACGCCGGCTGATCGACTGGACGGCCCGCCGCATCGGCCTCGGCGAAGCCGCCGACGGCATCTTCACCAGCGGCGGCAGCCAGTCCAACCTCCAGGCGATGCTGCTGGCCCGGGACGAGACCTGCCGCCGCGAACTGGCCCGCGCCACCACCCCGGACGGCACCCGCCTCACCGACCTCCTCCCCCGGCTGCGCATCCTCGCCTCCGCCGCCGGCCACTTCAGCATCAGCAAATCCGCCACCCTGCTGGGCCTCGGCGCGGAAGCCGTCATCACCGTACCGACCGACGAGCACCGGCGGATGCGCACCACCGCCCTCGCCGCCGAACTGGAGCGCTGCCGCCGCGACGGCCTGATACCCATGGCGGTCGTCGCCACCGCCGGCACCACCGACTTCGGTTCCATCGACCCGCTCCCCGAGATCGCCGAACTTGCCGCCCGCCACGGCGCCTGGATGCACGTCGACGCCGCGTACGGCTGCGGACTGCTGGTCTCCCGCCGCCGCGAGCTGCTCACCGGCATCGAGCGCGCCGACTCGGTCACCGTCGACTACCACAAGTCCTTCTTCCAGCCCGTCAGTTCGAGCGCCGTCCTGGTCCGCGACCGCGCCACCCTCCGGCACGTCACCTACCACGCGGACTACCTCAACCCGCGCCGGATGGCCGAGCAGCGCATCCCCAACCAGGTCGACAAGTCGCTCCAGACCACCCGCCGGTTCGACGCCCTCAAGCTCTGGCTCACCCTGCGCATCATGGGCGCCGACGCCGTCGGCGAACTCTTCGACGAGGTCATCGACCGCGCCGCGGACGCCTGGAAACTGCTGTACGACGACCCGCGCTTCGACGTCGTCGTCGAACCGCAGCTGAGCACGCTCGTCTTCCGCTACGTCCCCGCCGACGACCAGGACCCCGAACTGAGCGACCGGGTCAATCTGCACGCCCGGGAGGCCCTCTTCGCCTCCGGTGACGCGATCGTCGCCGGCACCAAGGTCGACGGCCGGCACCACCTCAAGTTCACCCTGCTCAACCCCGAGACCACGCTCGACGACATCGCCACCGTCCTCGACCTGATCGCCGAGCACGCCGGCCGCTACCTCGCCGCCCGGCCCCGACCCGCCCTCAGCGCCCGCTGACCCTCTTCCCCCCCGACCGACCACCCCTCACGGAGACCCTCGTGACCGCCCCTCACGATGCCCCTTACGACTTCGTCGGCATCGGCCTCGGCCCCTTCAACCTCGGCCTCGCCTGCCTGACCGAGCCGATCGACGGACTCGACGGCCTGTTCCTGGACAACAAGCCGGCCTTCGACTGGCACCCCGGCATGATGCTCGACAGCAGCCACCTCCAGGTGCCCTTCATGGCCGACCTGGTCACCCTCGCCGACCCCACCTCGCCCTTCTCCTTCCTCAACTACCTGAAGGAATCGGGCCGGATGTACTCCTTCTACATCCGCGAGAACTTCTATCCGCTGCGCGCCGAGTTCAACGACTACTGCCGCTGGGCCGCCGGCAAGCTCGACACCATCCGCTTCGCCCACGAGGTCACCACCGTCGAGTACGACGAGACCGCCGAGCTCTACGTCGTCCACGCCGACCACCAGGGCGAACGCCGCACCTTCCGCGCCCGCAGGCTCGTCCTGGGCACCGGCACCCCGCCGCACCTCCCCGACGCCTGCCGCGACCTGGGCGGCGACCTGCTGCACAACACCGACTACCTGGACGCCAAGCCCGCCCTCCAGGCCAAGAAGAGCATCACCCTCATCGGCAGCGGCCAGAGCGCCGCCGAGATCTACCTCGACCTCCTCCAGGACATCGACAGCCACGGCTACCACCTGACCTGGGCCACCCGCTCCCCCCGCTTCTTCCCCCTCGAATACACCAAGCTCACCCTGGAGATGACCTCACCGGAGTACGTGGACTACTTCCACGCCCTCCCCCCGGCCACCCGCGACCACCTCAACGCCACCCAGAAGCACCTCTACAAGGGCATCGACTCCGCGCTCGTCAACGACATCTTCGACCTCCTCTACCAGAAGAACCTGGCCGGACCGGTCCCCACCCGCCTGCTCACCAACACCGCGCTGGACACCGCGCGTTACGACGCCGCCACCGGCACCTACACCCTCGGCCTGCGCCAGGAGGAGCAGGGCCGGGACTTCACCCTCGACACCCAGGGCCTGATCCTCGCCACCGGCTACCGCTACCGCGTACCGGACTTCCTCACCCCCGTCCGCGACCGCATCTCCTGGGACGCCCAGGGCCGCTACGACGTCGCCCGCAACTACAGCATCGACACCACCGGCCACGGCATCTACGTGCAGAACGCCGAACTGCACACCCACGGCTTCGTCACCCCGGACCTCGGCATGGCCGCGTACCGCAACTCCTGCATCATCCGCGAACTGCTCGGCCGCGAGTACTACCCGGTCGAAAAGGCCATCGCCTTCCAGGAGTTCGCCGCCCCCGCCACCCCGCACCACCCCACGGAGATTCCCGCATGAACGAGCGCAGCGAGCCCGTCTTCACCCGCACCGACCCCGCGCTCGGGGAGTTCTCCGTCCGCCCCGTCGTCCCGGCCGCCGACACCCCGCTGCTGCACCGCTGGGTCACCGACCCCAAGGCCGTCTTCTGGATGATGCAGGACTGCGATCCGGCCGCCGTCGAGAAGGAGTTCCGGCGGATAGCGGCAGACCCCCACCACGACGCCTTCCTCGGCCTGCACAACGGCACCCCCGCATTCCTCATGGAGCGCTACGACCCCGCCCACCGGGAACTGGTCGGCATCCACGCCGCCCAACCCGGCGACGTCGGGATGCACTTCCTCACCGCCCCCACCGACACCCCCGTCCACGGCTTCACCCTCGCCGTCCTCACCACCGTCATGGAGATGCTCTTCGCCGACCCGGACACCCGGCGCGTCGTCGTCGAGCCCGACACCCGCAACACCGCCGTACACGCCCTCAACAAGGCCGTCGGCTTCGAGGTCGTCCGCACCCTCTCCCTCCCCTCCAAAGACGCCTACCTCAGCATCTGCACCCGCGACCAGTTCCTGGCCACCCGAGGAGCCTGCTAATGCCCACCACCCCGCAGACCACCGCCACCGCCCACGGCACCCCGCAGCCCCCCGCCCAGGACGCCGTCGCCCACCTCACCCCCGCCCTCTGGGCCCGCGCCAACCGCGCCCTGATCCGCAAGGCCCTCGCCGAGTTCGCCCACGAACGGCTGCTCACCCCCCAGCGCCTGCCGCAGGACGGCCACTACGCCGTACGCAGCGACGACGGACACACCGAATACCGCTTCACGGCCCGCAGACAGGCCCTCGACCACTGGCAGATCGACCCCGGCAGCATCACCCGCCACCGCTCCGGCACGGACGCCGAACTCCCCCTGGACGCCCTGGACTTCATCACCGAACTGCACGGCTCCCTGGGCCTGTCCCCCACCGTCCTCCCGGTCTACCTGGAAGAGATCAGCTCCACCCTCTCCGGCACCGCCTACAAGCTCGCCGGCGACGCCCCCACCGCCGCCGAACTCGCCGCATCCGGCTTCCAGGCCGTCGAGACCGGGATGACCGAGGGCCACCCCTGCTTCGTCGCCAACAACGGCCGCCTCGGCTTCGGCATCCACGAGTACCACTCCTACGCCCCCGAAGCCGCCGCCCCCCTCCAGCTCGTCTGGCTCGCCGCCCACCGCGACCACGCCACCTTCACCGCCGGCGCCGGCCTCGACTACGAGACCCTGCTCCGCGACGAACTGCCCGAGCCCACCCGCAACCGCTTCACGGCCACCCTCACCGGCCTCGGCCTCGACCCCGACGACTACTACCTCTTCCCCACCCACCCCTGGCAGTGGTGGAACAAGCTCTCCGTCACCTTCGCCGCCGAGGTCGCCACCCAGCGCCTCGTCTGCCTGGGCCCCGGCGACGACCAGTACCTGGCCCAGCAGTCCATCCGCACCTTCTTCAACACCACCAGCCCCGAGAAGCACTACGTCAAGACCGCCCTCTCGGTCCTCAACATGGGCTTCATGCGCGGCCTGTCCGCCTCCTACATGGAGGCCACCCCCGCCATCAACGACTGGCTGGCCCGCCTGATCGACGCCGACGACACCTTCAAGGCCGCCCGCTTCTCGATCATCCGCGAGCGCGCCGCCATCGGCTACCACCACCGCCAGTACGAGGCCGCCACCGACAAGGGCTCCCCCTACCGCAAGATGCTCGCCGCCCTCTGGCGCGAGAGCCCCGTCCCCACCCTCGAACCGCACCAGCGGCTGGCCACCATGGCGTCCCTCCTCCACCTGGACCGCGACGGCAACTCCTTCGCCGCCGCCCTCATCGAGGAGTCCGGCCTCGCCCCCGCCACCTGGCTCCGCCGCTACCTCGACGGCTACCTCACCCCCGTCCTGCACGCCTTCTACGCCTACGACCTGGTCTTCATGCCGCACGGCGAGAACGCCATCCTCGTCATCGAGGACGGCGCGGTGGCCCGCGTGATCTTCAAGGACATCGCCGAGGAGATCGCCGTGATGTCCGCCGACGCGGTCCTGCCGCCCGCCGTCGCCCGCATCCGCGCCGACGTCCCCGAGGACAAGAAGCTCCTCTCCGTCTTCACCGACGTCTTCGACTGCTTCTTCCGCTTCCTGTCCGGCACCCTCGCCGACCACGGCGTCCTCGACGAGGACACCTTCTGGCGCACCGTCGCCGAGTGCATCACCGACTACCGCTCGGCACACCCCCACCTCGCCGACAGGTTCGCCCAGTACGACATCTTCACCCCCGAGTTCGCCCTGTCCTGCCTCAACCGCCTCCAGCTGCGCGACAACCAGCAGATGGTCGACCTCCAGGACCCCGCCGGCGCCCTCCAGCTCATCGGCACCCTCCGCAACCCCATCGCCCCCTACGCCCCCTGACACCACCCCCACCCCAACGCAGAAGGGCGGGACCCCTACGGGTCCCGCCCTTCTCCTCATCCTTCACCAGGATCCAGCCGTCCGTCAGCCCTTCCCGGGCTCCTCAGGAGAGCCGGGCTCCCCCTCCTCCTCGGACTCCTCCAGCACGTCCGTGAACTGCACCCCGTCCAGCTCCGCGAGCCGGTCCGAGGCATCCGTCGTGCCGGCCTGATCGGCCTCCAGCGCCCTGGCGAACCAGTCCCGCGCCTCGTCCGCGCGCCCTACCTCCAGCAGCGCGTCCGCATACGCGTACCGCAGCCGGGCCGTCCACGGGTGCACGGCGCTCGACGCCAGCTCGGGGCTCTGCAGCGTCACCACCGCGGCGTCCGCCTGCCCCATGTCCCGGCGCGCTCCGGCCGCGACCAGCCGCATCTCCACCTGCCCGGCCCGGTCCAGCTTCTGCACCTCCGGCTCACCGGCCATCGCCAGCGCCTTCTCCGGCCGCCCGAGCCCGCGCTCGCAGTCCGCCATGACGGGCCACAGCTCCACGCTGCCGGTCATCCGCCGCGCCGCCCGGAACTCCGCCAGCGCCTCGCTGTACTTCCCGACCGCGTACGCCGCGAAGCCGGCGGCCTCACGCACCGCGGCAACCCGGGACGCCAGCCGCAGCGCCACCCGCGAGTACCCGTACGCCTTCTCCGGGTCCTCGTCCAGCAGCTTCGCGACCATCACCAGGTTCCTGGCGACATCCCCGGCCAGCGTCTTCGGCAGGCTCAGCAGCTCCTGCCGCACATCCTTGTCGATCTCCTCACCGGTGACGTCGTCCGGAATCGGCAGCCGCTTGATCGGCTCCCGGTCCCGCCGCTCGTCCCTGCGGTCGTCCCGGCGCCCGTCCCGGCGGTCATCACGCCCGCGCCCGCCGCCCCCATAAGGCCGACGCCCGGAACGCTCCTCATCCCGCCGGAACCCGCCCCGGTACCCACCGCGCTCGTCATCCCGTCGCGGACCCCGGTCATCCCGACGGTACCCACCACGGTCATCGTCGCGACGCGGCCCACGGTCGTCCCTACGGAACCCACCACGGTCATCATCACGCCTCGGCGCCCGATCGTCCCTACGGAACCCGCCCCGCTCATCGTCCCGACGCGGCCCACGATCGTCCCTGCGGAACCCACCCCGCTCGTCATCACGCCGCGGCCCACGGTCATCACGCCGGAATCCGCCGCGCTCACCGCCCCGCACGTCATCCCGACGCGGACCCCGGTCATCCCGACGGTACCCACCACGGTCATCGTCGCGACGCGGCCCACGGTCGTCCCTACGGAACCCACCACGGTCATCATCACGCCGCGGCGCCCGATCGTCCCTACGGAACCCGCCCCGCTCATCGTCCCGACGCGGCCCACGATCGTCCCTGCGGAACCCACCCCGCTCGTCATCACGCCGCGGCCCACGGTCATCACGCCGGAATCCGCCGCGCTCACCACCTCGCTCACCGCCGAACGACCGCTCGTCGCGCCGGAATCCACCCCGATATCCACCGCGCTCGTCATCACGCCGCGGCGCCCGGTCATCACGCCGGAACCCACCGCGCTCATCGTCGCGACGCGGTCCACGGTCGTCCCTACGGAACTCGCCGCGGTCGCCGCGGTCGTCCCGCCGGAAACCACCACGCTCACCGCCCCGCACGTCATCCCTCCGCGGACCCCGGTCATCGCGGCGGAACCCACCGCGCTCGCGGTCCCCGCCGCGGTAACCTCCGGGCTCCCCACCGCGGTTGTCCCGGCTGTCGCGCCGCGGACCGCGGTCATCACGCCGGAAACCACCACGGTCACCGTCGTCACGCCTCGGCCGGCGCTCCGAACGATCGTCGGAAGAGTTGGTGGACATCGACGTGACTCCTGTCTTCGGCACTACATTCATTCTCACGCACCGACCACTTCGGCGCGCTTCGGCAAAGCAAAAGGACCCTTGGTCCCAGCGTGAACGCTGGGACCAAGGGTCCTTGAAAGATTGTTCGGCGGCGTCCTACTCTCCCACAGGGTCCCCCCTGCAGTACCATCGGCGCTGAAAGGCTTAGCTTCCGGGTTCGAAATGTAACCGGGCGTTTCCCTAACGCAATAACCACCGAAACCCATTCGGGTTCTAGCGAACAAGCACACTTTTTAATTGAAGAAGTGAAACTGGTTCAACCGACATTGCGACTGTTCGCAACCCGGGAACCACACAGTGGACGCGAGCAACTGAGGACAAGCCCTCGGCCTATTAGTACCAGTCAACTCCACACCTTACGATGCTTCCATATCTGGCCTATCAACCCAGTCGTCTACTGGGAGCCTTACCCCATCAAGTGGGAGGGAGCCCTCATCTCGAAGCAGGCTTCCCGCTTAGATGCTTTCAGCGGTTATCCTTTCCGAACGTAGCCAACCAGCCATGCCCTTGGCAGGACAACTGGCACACCAGAGGTTCGTCCGTCCCGGTCCTCTCGTACTAGGGACAGCCCTTCTCAAGACTCCTACGCGCACAGCGGATAGGGACCGAACTGTCTCACGACGTTCTAAACCCAGCTCGCGTACCGCTTTAATGGGCGAACAGCCCAACCCTTGGGACCGACTCCAGCCCCAGGATGCGACGAGCCGACATCGAGGTGCCAAACCATCCCGTCGATATGGACTCTTGGGGAAGATCAGCCTGTTATCCCCGGGGTACCTTTTATCCGTTGAGCGACGGCGCTTCCACAAGCCACCGCCGGATCACTAGTCCCTACTTTCGTACCTGCTCGACCCGTCAGTCTCACAGTCAAGCTCCCTTGTGCACTTACACTCAACACCTGATTGCCAACCAGGCTGAGGGAACCTTTGGGCGCCTCCGTTACCCTTTAGGAGGCAACCGCCCCAGTTAAACTACCCACCAGACACTGTCCCTGATCCGGATCACGGACCCAGGTTAGACATCCAGCACGACCAGAGTGGTATTTCAACAACGACTCCACACCAACTGGCGTTGGCGCTTCAAAGTCTCCCACCTATCCTACACAAGCCGAACCGAACACCAATATCAAGCTATAGTAAAGGTCCCGGGGTCTTTCCGTCCTGCTGCGCGAAACGAGCATCTTTACTCGTAATGCAATTTCACCGGGCCTATGGTTGAGACAGTCGAGAAGTCGTTACGCCATTCGTGCAGGTCGGAACTTACCCGACAAGGAATTTCGCTACCTTAGGATGGTTATAGTTACCACCGCCGTTTACTGGCGCTTAAGTTCTCAGCTTCGCCAACCCGAAGATTGACTAACCGGTCCCCTTAACGTTCCAGCACCGGGCAGGCGTCAGTCCGTATACATCGCCTTACGGCTTCGCACGGACCTGTGTTTTTAGTAAACAGTCGCTTCTCGCTGGTCTCTGCGGCCACCCCCAGCTCAGGAAGCAAGTTCCCTCACCGGAAATGGCCCCCCTTCTCCCGAAGTTACGGGGGCATTTTGCCGAGTTCCTTAACCATAGTTCACCCGAACGCCTCGGTATTCTCTACCTGACCACCTGAGTCGGTTTAGGGTACGGGCCGCCATGAAGCTCGCTAGAGGCTTTTCTCGACAGCATAGGATCATCCACTTCACCACAATCGGCTCGGCATCAGGTCTCACCCTTATGCGAGAGACGGATTTGCCTATCTCTCGGGCTACACCCTTACCCCGGGACAACCACCGCCCGGGCTGGACTACCTTCCTGCGTCACCCCATCGCTTACCTACTACAAGTCTGGTCCGTCGGCTCCACCACTCCCCTTCACCCGAAGGATCCAGGGCGGCTTCACGGACTTAGCATCGCCTGATTCAGTATTGGGCGCTTCAAAGCGGGTACCGGAATATCAACCGGTTGTCCATCGACTACGCCTGTCGGCCTCGCCTTAGGTCCCGACTTACCCTGGGCAGATCAGCTTGACCCAGGAACCCTTAGTCAATCGGCGCAAGAGTTTCCCACTCTTGTATCGCTACTCATGCCTGCATTCTCACTCGTGAACCGTCCACAACTCGCTTCCGCGGCTGCTTCACCCGGCACACGACGCTCCCCTACCCATCACAGCAGGCGTTAGCCCTCATGCTGCAATGACATGACTTCGGCGGTGTGCTTGAGCCCCGCTACATTGTCGGCGCGGAATCACTTGACCAGTGAGCTATTACGCACTCTTTCAAGGATGGCTGCTTCTAAGCCAACCTCCTGGTTGTCTCTGCGACTCCACATCCTTTCCCACTTAGCACACGCTTAGGGGCCTTAGTCGATGCTCTGGGCTGTTTCCCTCTCGACCATGGAGCTTATCCCCCACAGTCTCACTGCCGCGCTCTCACTTACCGGCATTCGGAGTTTGGCTAAGGTCAGTAACCCGGTAGGGCCCATCGCCTATCCAGTGCTCTACCTCCGGCAAGAAACACACGACGCTGCACCTAAATGCATTTCGGGGAGAACCAGCTATCACGGAGTTTGATTGGCCTTTCACCCCTAACCACAGGTCATCCCCCAGGTTTTCAACCCTGGTGGGTTCGGTCCTCCACGAAGTCTTACCTCCGCTTCAACCTGCCCATGGCTAGATCACTCCGCTTCGGGTCTTGAGCATGCTACTCAACCGCCCTATTCGGACTCGCTTTCGCTACGGCTTCCCCACACGGGTTAACCTCGCAACATACCGCAAACTCGCAGGCTCATTCTTCAAAAGGCACGCAGTCACGACGCAAAGACAAAATCTCTGCGCGACGCTCCCACGGCTTGTAGGCACACGGTTTCAGGTACTATTTCACTCCGCTCCCGCGGTACTTTTCACCATTCCCTCACGGTACTATCCGCTATCGGTCACCAGGGAATATTTAGGCTTAACGGGTGGTCCCGCCAGATTCACACGGGATTTCTCGGGCCCCGTGCTACTTGGGTGATTCTCAAGCAAGCCGTCAATGTTTCAGCTACGGGGGTCTTACCCTCTACGCCGGGCCTTTCGCATGCCCTTCGCCTACATCAACGGTTTCTGACTCGCCGACCGGCCGGCAGACCGATCAAGAGAACTCCCACAACCCCAACCACGCAACCCCTGCCGGGTATCACACGTGACTGGTTTGGCCTCATCCAGTTTCGCTCGCCACTACTCCCGGAATCACGGTTGTTTTCTCTTCCTGCGGGTACTGAGATGTTTCACTTCCCCGCGTTCCCTCCACACTGCCTATGTGTTCAGCAGCGGGTGACAGCCCATGACGACTGCCGGGTTTCCCCATTCGGACACCCCCGGATCAAAGCTCGGTTGACAGCTCCCCGGGGCCTATCGCGGCCTCCCACGTCCTTCATCGGTTCCTGGTGCCAAGGCATCCACCGTGCGCCCTTAAAAACTTGGCCACAGATGCTCGCGTCCACTGTGCAGTTCTCAAGCAACGACCAGCCACCCACCACCCCAACCCGAAGGCTGAGTTCACTGGGGCCGGCATCGCGAAGGGCGAGCAACGCTCGCACCCTCAGACACCCAACAGCGCGCCCGACCCGACCAGTTAAGACCCACGTTCCACGCCGAAGCAGTACTAATGATCCCAACCGACCGTGCCGAATAGTCAACGTTCCACCCATGAGCAACCAGCATCAGACACTCGCTGATGTACTGGCCTCTGACCAAGCCGAAGCCCGGTAAGAAGTGCTCCTTAGAAAGGAGGTGATCCAGCCGCACCTTCCGGTACGGCTACCTTGTTACGACTTCGTCCCAATCGCCAGTCCCACCTTCGACGATTCCCTCCCACAAGGGGTTGGGCCACCGGCTTCGGGTGTTACCGACTTTCGTGACGTGACGGGCGGTGTGTACAAGGCCCGGGAACGTATTCACCGCAGCAATGCTGATCTGCGATTACTAGCAACTCCGACTTCATGGGGTCGAGTTGCAGACCCCAATCCGAACTGAGACCGGCTTTTTGAGATTCGCTCCACCTCGCGGTATCGCAGCTCATTGTACCGGCCATTGTAGCACGTGTGCAGCCCAAGACATAAGGGGCATGATGACTTGACGTCGTCCCCACCTTCCTCCGAGTTGACCCCGGCAGTCTCCTGTGAGTCCCCATCACCCCGAAAGGCATGCTGGCAACACAGAACAAGGGTTGCGCTCGTTGCGGGACTTAACCCAACATCTCACGACACGAGCTGACGACAGCCATGCACCACCTGTACACCGACCACAAGGGGGACCGTGTCTCCACGGTTTTCCGGCGTATGTCAAGCCTTGGTAAGGTTCTTCGCGTTGCGTCGAATTAAGCCACATGCTCCGCTGCTTGTGCGGGCCCCCGTCAATTCCTTTGAGTTTTAGCCTTGCGGCCGTACTCCCCAGGCGGGGAACTTAATGCGTTAGCTGCGGCACGGACGACGTGGAATGTCGCCCACACCTAGTTCCCAACGTTTACGGCGTGGACTACCAGGGTATCTAATCCTGTTCGCTCCCCACGCTTTCGCTCCTCAGCGTCAGTATCGGCCCAGAGATCCGCCTTCGCCACCGGTGTTCCTCCTGATATCTGCGCATTTCACCGCTACACCAGGAATTCCGATCTCCCCTACCGAACTCTAGCCTGCCCGTATCGAATGCAGACCCGGGGTTAAGCCCCGGGCTTTCACATCCGACGCGACAAGCCGCCTACGAGCTCTTTACGCCCAATAATTCCGGACAACGCTTGCGCCCTACGTATTACCGCGGCTGCTGGCACGTAGTTAGCCGGCGCTTCTTCTGCAGGTACCGTCACTCTCGCTTCTTCCCTGCTGAAAGAGGTTTACAACCCGAAGGCC